>CBDCVJ010000001.1:0-8709 GCA_965222975.1 Saprospiraceae bacterium
GAACTGACTGCCGTAGCTCAGATTGCCGTGCAGCGACGACGCTCAAGGAGCTTATTCGACCAAATGTTCGGCAGTTATCAGAATGTGCAAAAAGTACTAACCTCTTCGACCATCAAAATTGCTGTGAACGACCTGCCACCGGGTGCCCCGGCAGGCTACAATGGTGCCGTCGGCAATATCAAACTCAACGCCACCCTCGACCCGCCCGAAACCAAAACCAATGAGCCTGTTTCCTTGAAGATTACCTATTCCGGCACGGGCAACCTGAAACTCATCCCCGACCCAAACATCAAATTCCCTACAGATTTTGAAGTGTATGACCCCAAGGTGAGTAATAATTACAGTGCCGGGGCGAGTGGCTTTTCAGGTAGAAAAACTTATGAATACTTGCTCATCCCCCGCCACGAAGGGGATTTTGAAATACCTGCCATCAACTTCTCCGTGTTCGATCTGGAATCGGGGAAATACAAAACCTTGTCCGCTGGCCCCTTCCCTGTCCATGTGGAAAAAGGTGAGGGCGGTGAAATTACGGCCATTGACCCAGGCCTTTACAAGGAAGATGTACAGGTACTTGGTTCGGACATCCGTTATATCAAAACCAGTGATATTTCATTGCGCCAGAAAGACCGTCCATTTTTTGGCTCGTCTACGTTTCATTTATCCTATGCGGCCTCACTCGGATTATTTGCTTTGGGCCTGGTGCTGATGCGCCGACAACGGCAGCGCAGCGAGGACGTGGTTTTTATGAAAAACAAAAAGGCAGGACGAATGGCGCAATCGCGATTGAAGCAGGCCAAAACATTCCTTGGTCAGGGTGATCGCAATGGTTTTTACAAAGCCGTCCTCGATGCCCAATGGGGGTATATTTCTGATAAGTTGAATATTTCTCAGGGAAAATTAAATAAGGAAAATGTTCGCCAATCACTCGTTGAAAAAGGTATTGAGGAAAACCTTGTCAATCAATATCTGGAGTTGATGAACCGTTGCGAGTTTGCCCAGTTTGCGCCGAGTGGTGGCGAGGGTGAATTGTCCGGCGTGTACGACAAGGCGGCTGATTTGATTGGGAAAATGGAAGCGGCGGTTTAAATGATGTCGCTTCATGGACTTCAAAAACATATTTATAGAATGAAAAAATTTTCTATCGGAGCATATATCTTCTTCTTTTTATTTTTTCTAAAAGCTGCGTCTGCTCAGGACGCCAATGCCCTCCTCCAGCAAGCTGCCGATGCTTATTCCAACGGCGATTACAAAGCGGCCATCACCCAATATGAACAAGTCCTCGCCAAAGGACAGCACGCTTTCGAAGTCTATTATAACCTTGGTAACGCATATTTCAAAAATAATCAGATCGCTCCGGCCATTCTGAACTACGAGAGAGCTGCTCTTCTCGATCCCGCCGACGCCGACCTTCAGCACAACCTCGCCATGGCCAAATCCCGCACCGTGGATAAAATTGACATATTGGCCGTTCCGGAATTTGTCACTGGTTATAAATCATTTGTAAATGCCTTGCCTGCTGACCGTTGGGGTACATGGAGCATTATTGCTTTTGTATTAATGTTGGGGGCGATTGCGGCATTTTTGTATTTGACCCAGCGGTGGATGAAACAATTGGCATTGGGTTCGGGCGTATTATTGGCGTTGTTGGCCATTGTTTTTTTCTTCTTCGGTTGGCAGCAGTCCAATTGGTTGAACAGCCGCAAGGAGGCCATTATTTTCCAACCATCTATTACTGTGACCAGTACGCCGGATAATGCTGGTGAAGAATTATTCGTATTGCATGAAGGGACGAAGGTGCGGATTGTAGAGCGCTTTCGGGACTGGGTGCGGATCAGGATCGGAGATGGAAATACGGGATGGATGCCAGTGGAGGCCGCAGAAGAGATTTGAATTTTTTATTGAAAATTATGATATGATAAATTGATTTATAAATTAGCACCCTCATCCAAAATTAGGCTCTGTTGACTGTCCTGTGAACAAATTCATTTCATCTCACATAATATTGAAATCCGAGCAGTTTTACTTAATGTTTTCATCGTTCAACCTGCGATAAAAAAATTATTCAATAAAAATAAAAAATTATTTACTGGCCAGTGGTTGAACAGCGGGTTCCAAATTCCGAATTATTATAAATACACTCTAATGTAAACGTTGGCATCCGTGCCAATAAATTTAATTCTGTTGAAATAATAGTTTAACACTTCACTATTATTTTTACGTAAAATGGTTCCAAATGAAAAATAAACCCCCATGCTTTTCTGTATCACACCATTCCCTAAATCTAAATATTGCTTAAGTTTTTTCTATAACCTCGGAAATTCTCCGCTGGGCTATGTCAATAGTCCCGTAAAGTTTTTCCATTAAACTAAATTCATTTCTTATGAAAAAGACAATCTTATTGGCCGCTATGAGCGTGCTCTTCATCGTTGGATTAACTTCTATGGTTAACATGGATCCACCACCAAATACCAATTGTAACGAAATCTGTGATTATTTTGAAGGTTTTGGTTTGAGTCATGGAGAATGTATGAGTACCTGTAATACCTGTTTAAACCCAGGCAATGGTAATGATGCTGTTTGTTTCTGTAATTTTCTCGATGCAATTGGCATTTTAGAGGAGGCTGAATTGAACTTTGGTCAATGTGTCAGCTACTTTAACAGTCACGGTCAGAACGGCAACGGCAACGGTAATGGCAATTAAATATCAATAACCATACGCTGTTCATTAAGAGCAAGGGGGAGATCGGTTCCCCTTGCTTTTTATTCGTTTGAAGTATTTAAAAAAATAATGAGCATTAATATTAAGGCGAGCACACGGAGGGTTATTGCATTAGGAACAATCGTAATCGGTTGGATTTTATGTGGTTATTTGGCATATAGAACTTCTCAGATAAGCGGTGACCCATCTCCTTCGTTTGATCTTTGTAAAACAATTTTTGGCGCTAGTTGTGACGAAGCCCTGTCTCACTCGGCATCTTGGCAATTAGGATTTCCTTTAACTGGTTGGGGTTTGGTTTATTTTGGTTTGTTGGGGCTGTTGCTTGCCACTAATAAACCAGCTGTTGACCGTGCAGCTATTATCCTGGCAGCATTTGGCACTGGAGTTAGCATTGTATTAAGCCACATGTCTATCAGTATGGAGATTTCTTGCGTATTGTGTTTGGCCGTACATATTATTAATTTGCTGACTTTGGTTTCGATTGTTCTGGCAGTCAGACCTTACATAAAAAATGGGGAACAACAAGGTGGCCTTTTCTTAAAACATTCCATCTCATGGGGTATTCTTGTAGTGTTGGTAATTATTGCTGGTGGCGCAACGGATATTTACATCATGGTAAATTCAATTGGGAATAGGACCGAGGCCAGCCTCTCTCAGTCATATGAAGATTTCCAAAAAGGTGCAGCTCAAAAAATCCCAAAAAATGATATAACCCCACTGGCCGTTTCGATTGATGCCCCTCTTCAACTTGTGGTATTCAGCAGTTTCCAATGTCCAGGCTGTGAACAATTCAGCCAAACGTTACATAAACTCAGCGAAATATTTAATGAAAACCTAAGCATTGAATTTAAGAATTATCCACTTAGCTCAAGCTGTAACCCTGCACTGAACGTGGATATGCAGCCCCGTTCATGCAATGCTGCCCTAGCTGCAATTGCTGCTAACAACCAAAATCGGTTTTGGGAATATCATGACCTGCTTTTCCAATCAAACATGCAGGCTGACGAAAATACACTTTTGTCTATTGCCAATAATATTGGATTAAATATTGAAAAATGGGAAACGGACAGGCATTCCGAAGAAGCAATGGAGCAGTTGTCAGAGGATATTGAATTTGGCAATAAAATAGGAATCCATGCCACGCCCACGGTTTTTTTAAACGGGCGCCAAGTCAAAAATTTTAATGAAGCTTCCCTTGCCTTTCTGCTTCATCAGGAACTAAACCATTTATCAAAATAATTTCACTTTAAAAATGTTGGCTACTGGGTTTCAATAGATTTTTCACTGAGGCGGAGTCCCACTTCCAAATGAAGCAACCGAAGCTACGATCCTATCATTTTCAATAGTAATAAATTCTCCGACCCTTATTACCTTCTCCGTCACCGTATCAGTCCCTTCATAAAGGATGGCTCCACCTGCTTCCGTAAAATGAGAGGCCAATAAAACGACATCTTTCCACGGATTTCCGTTTTGGCACATTACTACAAATTGATCAGCATTTAAAGGGTGACCGCCAAAATTTATTTCATCGGCCAGACAAGCACGCATTTCTTCCCAATCAGGTTTTTGCCAGGATTTCCAGTATTTGAGAATGAGTTCTTGGTTTTTGTTTACACGTTCCATATGTTTTAGCATTTATTCCTTCAAAAAAACAAAGGAGCCCCCACATAACCAAGCCTATATAAAAAAACTATTTTTCTTTCCTCTAAAACACTGATTTATTGATGCGCTTCAACGGGGTTTGGCCAAAAAAGCACATTGGATTGCCTCATATTTGAAGGAAGAATTTTATAAGAGAATCCTGATATAACAATAAAATTGTTTTTTGGAAATTAAAAAATTGCTAACTTGCCGCTCATATTCCAATTGTTTTCTACCCTTTTCTTAGAAAAATTCATTTTTTAAAGGACTGATAACCTCCCCTGCCTACTTGATAAACAGTCAATGAATGGTTTTATAGTCAAACCATTTAATGGTTAACAACCTCACTTGCGTATATTTGAAATATATATCTGCATAAATCTATTCAGTAGAAAGACCCTTTATTGGAATATAAAACTGGTCGCAATTTGTTATATCTTTTTTATTTTAAATTATTTGACAACACTTAGATCAATAAGCCTTGTCAAATTTTTAAACAAATTAAATCTCATTTATTATGAAAAAATCAATCTTACTGTCTGCCATGTGCATGCTATTCATCATTGGATTAACTTCTATGATCAAAATGGATCCACCGCCAAACACAGAATGCAAAGAAATCTGTAGCTATTTTGAAAATTTTGGACTAAGTCATGGAGACTGCATGAGCACTTGTGCTACATGCACCAACCCAGGCAAAGGCAAGGGGGTTAATGCTGTTTGCATTTGTAACATAATTGATGATGGAGCTGGAGTAAAAGAATTTGGCTTCAAAAATTTCGGGCACTGTGTCAAGGCATTTAAAAAAGAATTTGGCAATTAAGGAGCAAAAACAATTTTGACCCAATGAATAAAATCAAGGGAGGTAAAATGCCTCCTTTGATTTTTTTTATTTTGGGGATTATTTTTTTCCTTTTCCCTTATTCAAAATCTTATTTTGCGGAGTGTAATAAAAACAAGAAGAAAGGAACTAAAATTCCTATAAGCACTTAATTATTAATTAGGTAACATCTATAGCATAGAGATTGCAAAATGATTTATTTTAAAATAAGCAAAAAATGAAAATCGCAATTATAGGAATTGGCGGCGTAGGCGGCTATTTCGGCGGAAGATTGGCTGTCCATTACCAACACGATAATGATGTTGATATTTATTTTATCGCACGTGGCAAGCATTTAAAGGAAATACAAAAAGAAGGCCTGAGAATTATTCAAGGAAAAAAGCAATGGATCGGCCGTCCCACATTGGCCACCGACCAACCTGCTGCGATTGGTACAATGGATATTATTGTTTTTTCCGTAAAGACATTTGACCTTGAAGAAAGTGTTTTGCAAATAAAGCCATGTATCGGAGAGAAGACTGTTTTACTGCCTTTATTAAATGGCATTGACAGTAGGGATAGGATAAAGGCAATTGTACCAAACGCAACAGTTTGGGACGGCCTCGTTTACATCATAGCCAGGTTGACAAAGCCCGGGGAGGCGGAGAATATGGGCAATATCCAAAAATTGTTTTTTGGTACGGACGGTGTTTCAAATAATAAAATGCGACATTTTGAAAAGATATTAAAAGCAGCAGGCATTGAGGCAACGCTTTCTGGGAATATGTCTAAAATAATTTGGGAGAAATATATTTTTATTTCTTCCATCGCTACATTGACTTCTTATTTGGACAATACCATCGGTGAAATAATGGCCGATGAAAAAAAGGAAAAATTGTTGGATAATTTGATTGAGGAAGTTAAATCCCTTGCCGCTGCGAAGAACATTGTTGTTGACCCAACAGTAAAAGAAAACGCATTGGCCCGTTTTCAATCCTTACCTTTTGAAGTGACATCTTCCATGCACAGTGATTTTAAAAATAAAAAAGAGAAAACGGAATTGATGGCATTGACAGGGTATGTGGTGGGAGAAGCGAGGAGGTTGAATGTGAAAGTGCCTGTTTATGAAAGGATGTTTGAAAAATTGAATAAATAGAGCTGTTAATAAATTGGGAATCCTAATGCTTTTCCTCCCCCCAACCTCCAAAGGGGGAGATAAAGCCGTTCTTTAATTTAATATTAGTGCTAAAAGATAAAACCAAAGCACAGTATTAGCTAAGGGAACGGCTCTGTCTCCCCCTTTGGAGGGGGTTGGGGGGGAGGAAAATAAAATTATTACAAATTTTGATTTTGATTTATTCCAATTTACTCAAAAACTGGTTCGCCACCTTAAAAGACAAATTGTCAAAATTCACCCTCGACATATTTGACGTCACGGCCACTACCAATTTTTCTTTTGGATAAATAATTAAATAAGTTGTGCCGCCAACTGAGCCGCCGCTGTGCCCATACCAATGCCTGCCTTTTTTATCCTCGCCGATACGCCAGCCGATGCCATAATTGACCAATTTGCCATTGTTTGTTTTTTGGTTTTTTAAAAATACTTCTTTGGTTTCTTTTTTCAGAAAATCATTTTTTAAATGGGCATTGCCAAATTTTAACATATCGCTCGTTGTGGAAAGGAAGCCACCGCCTGCCCATTTGTAACTATTATTGACATTAGGAGCTATTTCTACTTTGCCGTTGTTTTTTTGATAATATTTGGTGACGTGCGAAATTTCCATATTGGCGTATTCTGCTGTTGTATTTTCCATATCCAATGGCTCAAAAACGGTTTTTTGCATATAGGACAAAAAATCTTCCCCGCTTGCTCCCTCAATGGCTGCACTGATTAAATTCCAGCCATAACTCGAATAGGCGTATTTACTACCCGGTTTGTGCAATAACTCGGAAGGTGAGCCACAGGCCTGTGCCCAACAAGCCAACAGATGAGGATGTATTCGAGAAATCCGTTGATGGTTTTTAGTAGATATTCCATTTGATTAATGGTGAATTGTTAATGGTAAATGGTGAGTTGGACGCAATGATGGAAGGAATAAAAATGCAGGTAGGGAAAAATCGGAACGGAAATGAAAATGTCAGTAAACAGGCTACTGACAAAATGGGGCGGGAACATGTATTTTTATGTTGAAGAAGGTCAGTTCAAACCACCTTTTTCTAAAAGAAACTCCCATGCAGGTCGGATTAAAATGATTTTACCGCTTATTTGAAGATCTTCGGTTTTGTCACGGGTCAGGATCAACCCTTCTTTTTCATCCAGAAAATTTAAGGCTTCCAACATGCCTTTGATCTCTCTTTCTTTGGTGTTTTCGGTAAAGAAGTCAAGGCAAACATTTATGGGTGTCCCGTTTTCCCAATAGAAATCAACTTCTTGTTTTTTCAAGACATAGTGGGGCGTCAACCCTTTTTGCCTTAGATGAAGGAAGATAGCATTTTCCAATATCCTGCCCGTATCTTCTCCGATGGTCATGGAAAATTTAAAGGCTGGGTCAATCAGATAGGATTTGCTTGGCAGCTGCGCTTGCGACCTTACCGAACGGTGCCAAGCATCAACTTTGAAAATTAAAAATGCTTCTTCAAGGTGAGAAAGATAATCATAAACTGTAGATCTGCCTATCTTGAAACCTTTCGATTTAATGTCATTAAAAACCTTATTGATACTCAGCGGATTGGCCAAATTGCTGACCATATATTTTAATAAATACTTGAGCAGCGAAGGGTTTTTTATGTTGAACCTTTCTGTAAAATCTTTGTAAAGCATCAGGTCAAGATATTCGTCAATGGTGCGTCGGTGCAGGTTTTCTGGTAAAAACACCAATTCTGGAAAGCCTCCTTGCCGAAGCCAACGGTCGAACCAATGCAAAATGGTTGCCTTCCCTTTGGAAGTTTCCATGTTGCTTTCAACTTTGTTGAATGCTAAGAACTCGTTGAAATTGAGGGGGAAAACCTCATAAGGCAATGTCCGCCCTCGTAGCGTTGTCGAAAGTTCCCTGCTTAATAATTTGGACGAAGAACCGGTAAGGTAAATTCGGCAATTTTCAGTATCCCACACCCTGCGGATGAATTTTTCCCAATGTTGGACTTCCTGCACTTCGTCGAAAAAGAACCAAACTTTTTTATCCTTATTGGTTGGGTACATTTCAAAATAGGCTTGTAGCAAACTGTCCATATCCCCCAACTGCAATGGAAAAAGGCGATCATCTTCAAAGTTGATGTATATCAACCTATTGCGTTCAATGGTTTTATGCAATAGCTGCATTGTATGGTAAAGCCAATAGGTTTTGCCTGCTCTTCGAGGGCCTAAAAGGGATATTATTTTTGGTACATCTACAGGTATTTCAACACTTCTTGGTAAAGCATTTTGGAGCGGCATTGCAATGGATTCAGCGATGATTTGGCGAAATACGTTTTTCTTATTCATTGAATTGTCTGTTTTGTAAGACAAATATACTATAAAATTGTCTGTTTT
>CBDCVJ010000002.1:0-27771 GCA_965222975.1 Saprospiraceae bacterium
CTGCCTAGTGCCGAGCATCCATTTTCATCACTAACTACTAAAGTGTAAGTACCATTGCTGGCAGATGTCACATCAGATAAGGTAGGACTTGGCAAGGCAGAAGTAAAGCCATTAGGCCCTGTCCATTGATAGGCAATATTCTGACCGCTCCCCGATGCAAAATTCGGGAAGAGACTTAAATCTTCTGGTGAACAATCCGCCGCCAAGGAGTAAGAGGCTACTGGTGAAACGCTCGGCAACTCATTGATAACCAAATCATAAGGTGCAGAAACCTCAGATGTACAACCATCTACTATTACTTCTACTGTGTAAGAACCAGCTTGTGAGAGGTCAGCATTTTCAATAGAGATAAATGGCGCATCTTGCAAGACGGAAGAAATAGTTGTGCCGTTCGGCCCCGTCCAAACATAACTGACATTTACACCATCGTACACTTGTGTTTCGAGAACAATGTCCTCGTCTTCACAAATAGATCCATCGGCAAAAATGACCGGATCATCTGGACGGGTCGTCACGTCTACAATAGTTGTAGCAGCAGCCGAACAGCCATTGAAGTCCGTCATAATTACCGTATAAGAACCTGACGCAGCCGAACTCACATTTGGCACAACCGGATCTTTTTCCGTTGAACTGAAACCGTTCGGGCCAGTCCATTGATAAGTATAAATTCCGCTTCCGCCACTCGGTGTGGCAGAGAGGTTCAAGTCAGTCATTGGGTCAACGCATTCTGTTCCATCGTTGTCAGCCGTTACATTTGGCATGTCATAAACTATTACTTCGTAAGGGTTGCTCAAGATCGTGCAATCATCCACTATTACGGTTACTCGATAAATGCCGTTGTGGTCAGAGGTTGCAGGGCTGATAATCAGTTGCGGACTATTGAAACCAGTGATATTAGCCGTCGAACCCGGGATACTCCAGAGATACTGCACATCCACACCTGAGTAGGCAGGAATGGTTAGGGTAATTGCTCCTCCTTCGCATTGCTGTTCGCTGCCAGTAATGATCGGTATGGTTAAAATATTTGCTATACCATTTACCTCTAAGCTGGCAGTAGAAGAGCAGCCGTTTTCATCTGTCACCGTCAATAAGTAAGAGCCATTGGCCGATTCTTGCACATCATAGATTACTGGATTTTCTTCCGTTGAAACAAAACCCTCTGGCCCTGTCCATAGATAGGAAATTGTATTACCCGTACCAGCAGAAACATTTGCAAACAACTGCAAGTCATTCGGTGAGCAATCAGGGTTTAAGGTATAGCCAAAAGTAGGTGCGAGTTCCGGTGATTCATTGATGATGACCGTCAATGTTTCAGAAACAATCGAAGTACATCCATCCACTGTCACCTGAACGGTATAGTCACCCGCAGCCGCAGCCGTTACCAAATTAGTTATGATCTGCGGTGCATCTGGGTAAGCGCCACTGGTAGTCGAGCCGAGCGGGCCAGTCCATTCATAATAAACATCCAAGCCATCATATTCAGGAGCTTCCAACACCAGCTGCTCGCCTTCACAGAGTGGGCCATTGGCCGTGATAAATGGCTCATCAGGTGATAAAGTCACATCTACCACCGTTTCCCCTTCCGCCGAACAACCGTTGGCATCGGTAATGGTCACAACATAAGTTCCCGAATAGGAATTGGTTGCATTTGGCAAAATCGGATTTTGCTCAATAACATAGAAACCGTTCGGGCCAGTCCATTCAAAAGTATAAGGAGGAGTACCGCCCTGTGGATTTGAGAAAAGCTCAAGGTCAGTCATTGGGTCAGTACATTCCGTTCCATTATTGGTTGGGGAAACAGTAGGTTTAGGCGTCACCTCAACCGTTATCGTTTCTTCCAAATCTAAGTAGCACCCATCTTGTGGGAAAATATGTACCCGATAAGTCGTTGTCGCTTGTAGCTCTTCAAAAAGAGGATTTTGCGAAGTAGAAACAATCGTTGTTGGGTTGGCCAATGTCACCCATTCATAATCCGCCCCTACTACATCGCTGGTTAATGTGATTGCCACATCCTCACCTTCACAAATGGTATTTTGCGAAGCTATCAATTCAAGGTTGGCAGGGAGGCACTCGAATGGAGTGGGATCGTTGAAGCCACCTTCGCCATTGTCCGTGGTTGGGTCAAAGCCATCGTCCGTTAAGTCGATCACGACAATGCTGGCAGGTGAAATACCCTGAGCAGTCGCTTGATTGAGGATTGGACTTGGCGCACTTGGGTCAGTTGGGTTGGTGCGTACTACTATTTCTACTGTCACCTGTTCGCCCGGCAATAACTGGTCGGACGCAGAGCCAGCAAAAATGTCCAACGCTGGACTTGTACCATTAAAGGCTGGGTTGATGTTTGGCGCACTGGTCGCATCAGTCTGTGGTAAATAGATTGTTGGAACACCTACCACTTCCACAAAGGCAGTTCCCATTTCACCAGCCACATCATCCAAGAGGGACAGGTTGCTCAATGGCTCATTACCTGTATTTTTCACCACTATCTGATAGGTCACGTCAAACTGATTGACTGCACCATTTGCCGCAGGCGAAATATCGGTAATGTCCATCGCTGCATTGATCTGAGGCAACGGAATGGGTGTAGGCGTATTCACATCGCCATCGCCATTGTCGCCATCTGGATCAGCACCACTATCAGAAAGGTCGGCCACTTCAATGCCATTCGGATCAGTACCCATTGCAGTTGCCTGATTGGTCAAGGCATTGACCGAGCCACCTGCGTCTGGGTCTATTTCTATGGTAAACAGCACATTGATCTCATCACTTGGATTCAGTTGGCCACTTGCGCCATCGAATACCATACTTGGGAAAGCACCTGCCAGCGGCAAAGTCGGACTACCAGCACCTGTGGTGATGATCGGCCCAGCGGTGACGCCCACAAAGGCCGCACCCAATTCTGAAACAAGGTCATCTTCAATTTGCAGATTGGTCAATGGCACATTGCCCGTATTTTTCGCTATCAATTCAAAGGTCACATAGAAATTGCCAGACGTCGCAGCAGGTGAAACTTCCACCACTCGTTTCGCCAGTTTTATTTGCGAAAGCGTAATGATGGTCACGTCATCCTCACCACCTGCACCATTGTCATTGGAAGCAGTTGGGTTATCTGTGGTTGGATCACCACCACTTGGCACATTTGTACCATCATCCGAATCGTCTGAAACCGGCACATAACCTGGCAAGTTGCTACCCGTTTCATCAACAGGCGTACCACTGACGGTCGCTTGGTTGGTCGTCGGCTGTGGTAGCGTACTCAAAATAGCAGGATCAACTTCCACTGACATATAAACTGAAAACACTTGTCCCGGAGCAACCAAATCACTTGCCGATCCAATGGTCAAATTGATAGACCCTACCCCATTGTAACTTCCATTCGCAACTGGTGCATTGTCGGCACTGGTGTTAATCACTGTCACTAAAGGCGAACCGATTACGGCTGCGCCAAATGAGAGGGCATCCTCGACAGTCACATTCGAGAGGTAGGCATTACCCGTATTTTCTACATTGAAGCGGAAATCCAATTGGAAATTACCGTTCGGCAATTGCACTGAATTGGTCAGTGCTTTCGTCATGGCCACCTCTGGAATATAGAGTATCGTCGGGTCATCGTCAGCCCCTGAATCATTATCCAATGCGGTATCACCATTAAGGTCAGTACTATCATCGGAGTTATCATCAACGGGGTTACCGCTATTGTCTTCTGCTTGCAAGGTTGCTGTATTGCTCAATGGAGTAGGATAGTCCGTGCAGTTGACATCAACTTCTACCTCAATGTAAAATTCGAGGGCATCGCCCGGATAGATACAGCCATCGTTTCCTGTAAAAATATTGACATTGCCATCGCCATTGAACACTGTGCTAAATGTAGGTTGCGTGCTCAATCCTGATACATTATCAAAAGCAGATAAGGTCGCAGAGGCCGTATTTACGAAGGCACATCCAAGTTGTGATGCGAGGTCTTCACTCACATTGATGTTGCACATTTCACTTGCTCCATTATTGTTGATAGTAAAGGTGTAACGCACACTGTAGTTGCCATTAGGCATAAGCGTTGGCAAAGCAGTTACTGATTTGTAAATGGCTGGAACAGGGCCAAGTTCAAGAGGTGTTGGATCATCCACACCGCCATCACCATTGTTTCCATCAGGCGTCAGGCCATCATCGGAAAGGTCGGTCACCGTGTCGCCCGTTGGTGTCGTACCAGAAGCAGTTACTTGGTTGGAAACACCTGTAAGTGGTATCAGTGTTGGATCAATTTCAACGATAATGATTGCGGTAATAGTCTCGCCCGGTTGCAGGATGGCGGTACGGTCTATGATGTCATCACCATCAAGGCCAGCACTGCCGCCAGCTCCTGTGAATCCTGCGTGAAAACCACCCAAAGTGTTTGCGCTGCCACTGAGGGAAACAGTCGAAGCACTGATGAAGGCTGCACCGAATTGGGCAGCGAGATCGTCCTGCATGGCCACGCCGTTCAAGGTTACATTACCTGTATTCTGAGCAGTCAATTGATAGGTCACCTCAAAGTTGCCATTTGGCAACAAGGTCGAACCAAGTTGTGCTTTTGCAATGGCAATTTCAGGAATGCTCAACAGCGTTGGGTCTTCGTCATTTCCAGAATCATTGTCTGGCGTGTTGTTGCCATCCAGATCAGAATCATCATCTGAATCATCTGAGTAAGGCGTATCTGTCATGGGATCAATACCAGTGACAGTCGCTAAATTGGACAGTGGTTCTTCAATGCCAGCGCAAGCAACATTCAATTCAACAGTAACCGTTACGGCCAGGCCGTCGCCAGATGCGAGGCAGCCATCAGTATTGAAAAGATTGTTGTTCGCACCACCATCAAACAATGGATCGAGGGTCGGCGAGGTGCTGTTACCAGAGGCATTGTTCAGTGCAACCGAGGAAACATTCAACACCTGCACAAAAGCACATCCATATTGTGAGACAAAGTTTTCCGTGAGACCTATTTCACAATAATCACCTCCACCATCATTATTTATTTCAAATGCAAAAGTTACTTCGTAATTGCCATTTGGCATCAGCACTGGTTGACCAGCAACGGCCTTGGTCAGTGCTGGCACTGGCGGAAGGGTCACGAGCGTTGGATCGTTTGTACCTCCCACGCCATTGTCGTTGGCAGCACCTGCATTATCCGTTGTTGGATCACCCACATCTGGCAAGCCAGTAGCGTCATCAGAATCATCAACTGGTGTTGTCAGTCCTGTCAGAGGTGTACCCGTTTCGTCAACAGGCGTACCCGTAGCGGTCGCAACATTGAGCACAGGCTGCGGTAATGAACCAAAGGCCACTGGGTCAACCTCAGTTGTCATGGTGATGCGGAAGGTCTGTCCCGGTTCGAGCAAGTCGGCAGGCAGGCCAGCGAGGAGGTCAATATTCCCATTGCCGTCGAATGTACTTGCTGCCACAGGTACGACAGTGCCGTCCACATTCACTACATTGATGATAGGTGTACCCACCACTGCTGAAGCATAAGGAAGTGGATCGGTCACGCTGAGGCTTGAAAGGTTGACGTTGCCCGTATTTTCTATTTCAAATTCAAAATCTATTTCATAATTGCCGTTTGGCAACAAGTCCTTACCAGTAATAGCCTGTGTGATCGCAATGTCAGGGATCAACAGCAGGGTTGGGTCATCTGGGTCACCTGACTCATTATCTGGATTGGTGTCGCCGTCAAGGTCAGTATCATCATCAGAACTATCATCTACCGGAATGCCTGATTTATCCGTGCCTACTACTGTCGCTGTATTTGCCAGTGGATCAGGACGTGCGTCACAGGAGATATCAATTTCGACAGTTGTCGAGATGGTTATTTCATCGCCCGGATAGAGGCAGCCATCATCATTCAATAAATTAATATTCGTGCTTCCATTAAAGACACTGCTCAAAGTTGGCGCAACAGAGTTACCAGAAGTATTGGTCAAATTAACCGTACTCACACTGCTCAAGCCCACAAACGAACAACCATATTGCGAAGCAAAATCCTCTGTCAAGCTGATGTCACAGAACTCACTACCACCCATATTTTCTATGGTGAAATTATAGGTCACTTCAAAATTTCCATTTGCCAATTCAACAGGGGCAGAGGCAACGGCCTTTGACAATTGAGGAATGGCTGGAATTGTTACCAGAGTCGGATCATCCATGCCGCCAGCACTATTGTCATTTACCGAACCTGCATTGTCCGTTGTTGGGTCACCAAAGCCGGGAAGGCCAGTACCGTCGTCAGAGTCATCTGTCACATCAGTAAGACCAGTGAGTGGTGTACCCGTCTCGTCAATCGGTGATGCAGTGACTGTGGCTTGAGCCAAAACAGGTTGTGGCAACAACCCAAAGGCCACAGGGTCAACTTCCGTCACCATTTCAATGATGAAACTTTCACCCGGTGCGAGGTTATCCGTCGCACTGCCTGACAAGAGATCAGTCGTGGCCGATCCATCATAAGTGCCATTTGCCGCAGGCGCAGAAGTGGCATCAACATTTGTTACGGAAACAGTCGTTGGGCCAGCAACGGCAGAGGCAAATGGAAGTGGGTCTTCCACCCGTAGGTTTGTCAAATTGGTATTGCCCGTGTTCTCCACGTTCATTTGGAACACCAACTGATAATTGCCATTCGGTAATGGAATCGCTTCTACCAAAGCCTTGGTGATAGCCACTTCTGGTAGGTGAAGAATGGTCGGGTCATTATCGCCGCCTGTTTCATTGTCAGGGTTGGTATCGCTATCGAGGTCAGTGGCGTCGTCGGAGTCGTCGTCTACTGGGTTGCCATTTGGATCAACACCTGAGACAGTGGCGGTATTAGCCAATGGGTCTGGCAGGATATCACAAGCGACATCCACCTCCACTGTTATGGTTAAGCTATAGCTATCGCCAGGGAAGAGGCAGCCGTCGTTGTTCAATACATTGGTATTGGTTGAGCCATTGTAAACAGAGTTTAACGTCGGCAAGGTGCTGCCGCCAGCAGATATGATGGCAACTGGTGTTGAAACATTTAACACACCAACAAAGCCGCATCCCATTTGCGAAGCGAAATCTTCTGTGATACTCATTTGACACATTTCACTACCACCATTGTTTTCTATGATAAATTCATAAGTAGCGCTGTAATGGCCATTTGGCAAAACACTTGGCTGCGCTGTCAGGGCCTTTGAAATGGCTGGGATCGGTGGCAACGTCACAAAGGTTGGGTCATCTGTTCCACCTACGCCATTGTCATTCGTTGCACCGGGGTTGTCAGTCGTTGGATCACCCACATCTGGGAGGCCAGTAGCATCGTCGGAATCATCAACTGGTATGCCGATTCCAGCGATTGGCGTACCCGTTTCATCCACTGGAATTCCAGTAGCGGTAGCTACATTGAGGACAGGAACAGGCAACATTCCAAAGGTCACGGGATCAACTTCCGTACTCATGGTAATGCGGAAGGTCTGATCCGGTTCGAGCATATCAGTTGTCAGGCCAGCAAGGAAGTCGTTGTTGCCAGCACCATCGTACAAGGCAGCTGGTAGTGGCGACACCGTGCCGTCCACATTGACCACATTGACGACAGGTGTACCTACCACAGCAGATGCAAAAGGCAGCGGATCGTCCACACTCAAGCTCGACAAATTGACGTTGCCTGTGTTTTCTATTTCAAATTCAAAATCAATTTCAAAGTTGCCGTTCGGCAGTGGATCAACAGACGTGACCGCCTGCGTGATCGAAATATTTGGAATCAATAAAATCGAAGGATCATCTGGGTCACCTGAGTCATTGTCAGGGTTCGTATCGCTATCAAGATCAGTCCCATCATCAGAAGTGTCCTCGACTGGGATGCCTGAGCTATCCGTACCTGTCACCGACGCACTGTTCGCCAATGGGTCAGGACGGGTGTCACAAGAAATATCAATTTCCACTGTCAGTGAAACGGTAATCACATCGCCCGGATAGAGGCAGCCATCGCCATTGAACAAGTTGCTATAAGCACCTCCGTTATAGACGCTGTTCAGGGTAGGCGTTGTACTGAGGCCAGAGGTGTTGGTCAAATTGATAGCACCTACACTATTCAGTTCCACAAAAGAACATCCAAATTGAGTTGCAAAATCTTCCGTCAAATCAATATCGCAAAACTCACTACCTCCCACATTTTCTATGGTGAAATCATAAGTCACTTCATAGTTGCCATTCGCCAATTCAACAGGTGTCGAAGTAACAGCCTTTGTCAACACAGGAGTAGAAGGCAACGTGATGATGGTAGGGTCATCCGTACCACCAGCGCCATTGTCATTTGCTGCACCGGAGTTGTCAGTCGTTGGATCGCCGCCATCAGGCAAGCCAGTGCCATCGTCAGAATCATCCGATACCGTTGGGTAGCCGGGCAGTGGGTTGCTCATGTCATCCACTGGATCGCCGGAGGCCGTGCCCGTATTTTCAATGGGTTGCGGCAACGTACCCAAGGTCAATGGATCAACTTCTACCAACATCGTCACGATGTAAGACTGACCGGGTTCGAGTTCGTTGGTCGGTGAACCAGCCAAGAGATCATCGTTGCCTATGCCGTCATAAGTGCCATTTGGTGAAGGCGCTGAAGTGGCATCTTCGTTCGTTACCGAAACGGTTGGTGTACCAACGACTGCTGGCGCAAATGGTAGAGGGTCATTTAGACTTAAATTATTCAGCGTCGTGTTGCCAGTGTTCTGAACGTTGAATTGGATTTCTAAAACCACATTGCCATTTGGCAATGCTGTTGAACCAACAATTGCTTGCGTCACCGCTATTTCTGGTAAATAAACAATCGTCGGATCATCCATTCCACCAGAGTCATTATCAGCAATTGTATTGGCATCCAAATCTGTTGAGTCATCGGAGACATCGGAAACAGAGCTACCGTTGTTGTCCTCTGCATTGATCGTTGCTGAATTGGTCAATGGCAGTACAGCTGTTGGGCAATTGGCAATTTCCACTTCAATGTAGAAGCTCAACTCATCGCCCGGATAGATACAGCCATTTCCGATAAAGATATTGTCATTCGTATTTCCATTATATGCTGTGCTGAAACCGGGTTGGGTACTGTTACCTGATGTATTATCAAAAGCAATCAAGGTAGCAGTCGAAGTATTTACAAAAGCACATCCCAACTCAGCTGCAAGGTTTTCGATCACGTCAATATTGCACATTT
The DNA here is from genome assembly GCA_965222975.1 of Saprospiraceae bacterium. Taxonomy (GTDB): domain Bacteria; phylum Bacteroidota; class Bacteroidia; order Chitinophagales; family Saprospiraceae; genus UBA6168. Next base: position 9,185 of record CBDCVJ010000002.1, read on the forward strand.
CACTTGCGCCATTGTTCCTGATGGTAAAATCATAGCGCACACTGTAATTGCCGTTTGGCAATGCAATAGGTGCAGCATTTACAGCTTTCACGATAGCGGGCACAGGGCCGAGGTCAAGAGGCGTTGGGTCATTTGGCCCGCCACTGCCGTTGTTGCCGTCTGGGTTGCTGCCTGCATCGGAGAGGTCAGTCACCGTGCTGCCACTTGGAGTCGTACCAGTAGCGGTCGCTTGGTTAGTCAGACCAGTGCCCGGCACAAGCGTTGGGTCAACCTCTACTGTTAAGGTGACGATGAGGTTTTCACCCGGTAGCATGATAGCATTGCGGTCAAGCAGGTCGTCGCCATCAAGTGCAGGTGAACTTCCGCTGCCCGTGAAACCTGCGTTCAGGCCACCCAAAGTATTGGCCGAACCGCTGAGTGACGCCACATTTGCAGAAACGAATGCCGGAGCAAATTCAGCAGCAAGGTTATCTTCCAATGCCACATTGTCAAGAGTGGCATTACCCGTATTTTCAATGACCATTTGATAGGTCACTTCAAAATTGCCATTTGGCAAAAGGGTACTACCCAACTGAGCTTTGGCCGCAGCAATTTCCGCCAATTCCAATAAGGTAGGATCATCATCACCGCCTGATTCGTTGTCAGGTGTCATGTCATTATCAAGGTCTGTAGCATCGTCAGAATCATCTGCAAATGAATCACCTGTGTTTGGATCAAGGCCAGCCACCGTGGCCGTATTGGCCAACGGCTGGTTGATACCTTGGCAGGCAGCATCTATCTCAATTGTGATTGAAAAAGTGATCTCGTCATTTGGATGAAGACATCCATCATTGTTCAATGCATTTGTTGTTATAGAGCCGTCATAGATCGGGTTCAATGTAGGTGCAACACTACTGCCGGAGGTATTGGTCAAATTGACCGCCGATACGTTCAGCACCTGCACAAAGGCACATCCATATTGCGAAGCAAAATCTTCTACTAAATCAATTTGGCAAAGCTGCGAGCCGCCCACGTTTCCAACTACAAAGTCATAGGTCACCTCGTAATTGCCATTTGGCATCAGGATCGGTGTAGCACTGACGGCTTTGCTGATCGTCGGCTCTGGTGGCAATGAAATCATGGTCTGGTCATCCATTCCGCCCACACCGTCGTCATTGACTGCAGCGGGGTTGTCAGAGGTTGGATCGCCACCACCGGGGATGCCTGTTCCATCGTCCGTATTATCTGTTGGTGGGGTATAGCCCGGCAGCGGGTTGCCAGCGTTGTCAGTTGGATCACCAGAAGCAGAAGCTTGGTTTTCAACGGGTTGTGGCAAGTTGCCAAACAGCGCAGGGTCGACTTCTACGGATAGCAACACCGTAAATGATTGTCCGGGTTCGAGGACATCAGTCGCTGTACCTGAAAGCAGATCATCAGTGCCATTTCCATCATAGCCGCCATTGGCGGCAGGGGCTTGCGTCGCTGTGCCATTTACAATGGTCACGACAGGTGTCCCTACCACAGCAGGAGCAAAGTCAAGGGCATCCACCAATGAAAGGTTGGAGAGATTAGCACTACCTGTATTTTCTACGTTGAAACGGAAATCCAATTGCTGGTTGCCATTTGGCAGCGCAGTCGTATTGGTCAAAGCTTTGGTCGCTGCGATGTCAGGGATCAGCAGCAGGGTTGGGTCTTCCGACCCGCCCGTTTCGTTGTCCACGCCGGGGTTGCCATCAATGTCAGTGGCATCGTCGGAAGTGGCTGAAACTGGGATACCATTGACATCAATTCCAGTGACAGTTGCTGAGCTGGCTAATGGATCAGGACGTCCAGCACAGCTAATGTCTGTCTCAATAGTTATTGATAAAGTTATGTTGTCGCCTGCTTGCAGGCAGCCGTCGCCATTTAATACATTGTCTTGTGTGCCGCCATTGTAAACGGCATTCAGGGTCGGTGCAGTAGAAGTGCCACTTGCTATAGGCGTACTCACATTCATCACCTGCACAAAAGTGCAGCCATGTTGTGCGACGAAGTTTTCCAATAAATTAATCTGGCAGAATTCGCTACCACCTATGTTTTCAATAACAAAATCATAAGTCACTGAGAAGTTGCCATTTGGTAGTTCAACAGGAAGGCTAGTGATGGCTTTGCTCAATTGGGCAATCGCTGGGACCTCAATAGGCGTTGGATCATCGCTTCCGCCTGTGTCGCCAGTAGCACCCGGATTATCTGTCAATGGATCGCCGTCAGTTGGCAAGCCAGTAGCGTCATCAGTTGTATCATTTATATCACCGGGGTTGTAAGGCAAGCCAGTAGCTGGGTCAACCAGAGGTGTACTCGTTCCATCTGTTGGCAAGCCAGATGCGGTGGCGGAGTTTTCGACACTACCCATTGGCAGACCTGCTGGGTCAAGGTAGGCTGTCATCAATATCTTAAATGATTGGCCGGGTTGAAGCAGGCCACTGCCACCAAGAAGTTCGCTATTGGCATTGCCATCATAAGTAGCGTTGGCCATTGGCAGAACAGAAGCGTCAATGTTTTGAACAGCCACAGTCGGGGCGGGAGTGGCCACAAGGGCAGCCCCCCACTGTGCGTTCAAATCATCCAAAAGCGAAATGTTTTCCAAAGCACTGTTACCAGTATTTTTAATAATAAACTCAAAATCAAATTTGAAATAACTGCCTACTTGTGTGATATTCACCACTGCTTTAGTAGCTGCAATATTAGGGATGTAGAGTAGCGAAGGATCGCCGTCGTCGCCACTTTCATTATCAGGGCCGAGAGTGCCATCAAGGTCGGTAGCATCGTCGGAATCGTCGGAAACAGTCACACCGTTGTCATCTTGTCCAGTCACCGTAGCACTGTTGGCTAAAGGCGCATCAATAGGCTGACAAGTCACATCAATTTCTACCGTAATAGATAAGGTGATGTTGTCGCCCGATTGGAGGCAACCATCGGCATTGAACACATTCACATCAGAATTTCCATTGAAAATGGAGTTCAAAGTAGGTGCAGTAGAACTACCACTTGCCACAGGAGCAGAGACGTTTGTTACCGCCACAAAAGCACATCCATATTGCGAGGCAAAATCCTCTTCCAATTGTATTTGACAAAACTGGCTACCGCCCACGTTTTCAATCACAAAATCATAAGTAGCCGCATAATTGCCATTGGCCAATTGTACAGGCGCAGCACTTAAAGCCTTGGTAATCTGCGGAATAGGTGGCATGGTCACCAATGTTCCATCTTCGTCCGTGCCATTGTCATTGGCAGCGTCGGGATTGTCGGTTGCTGGGTCACCGCCATTGGGTAGGCCAGTGCCGTCATCAGAATCATCGGTAGCAGTTGGCAACCCTGAAAGAGGAGACCCGGCACCATCCACCGGATCTCCATTACCAGTTGCCTGGTTAATGACAGGGAGAACCAATGTCCCAAAGGACGTCGGCGAAACCTCTGCTGTCAGGGCTACATAATAGGCCTGTGCAGGCTCGAGAAGGTCTGATGCTGACCCAGCAAGCAGGTCATTTACACCATTTCCATTATAGGTCAGATTGGGAACAGGGGCTGACGTCGCATCCACATTGACGACCGTCACTGTTGGCGTACCAACGATGGCTGTACCAAATGGGAGTGGATCGTCCAAGCTGAGATTGGACAGGTTGACGTTGCCCGTATTTTCCACGTTGAAGCGGAAGGTCAGTTCAAAGTTACCGTTTGGCAAAGCCGTGCTTGAAGTCAAGGCCTTTGTAACAGCAATTTCAGGTATCAATAAAATGGTCGGGTCATTCGGATTGCCCGTTTCATTGTCGGGCGTCATATCGCTATCAAGGTCGGTTGCATCATCTGAATCATCGGAAACGGGGTTGCCCGTATTGTCTATTCCTGCGACAGTGGCCACATTGGCCATTGGGTCGGGACGGGTAGCGCAACCCATATCCACCTCTACCGTAATAGATGCAGTCAATTGGTCGCCGGGATAGAGGCAACCGTTATTGTTGAACAAGTTGGTATTGGTATTACCGTTGTAAACAGAATTCAAAGAGGGCGCTGCACTGAAACCTGAAGTATTGGTCAGAGATGGCGCAGCCGTATTGAGTATGGAAACAAATGAGCAGCCATACTGAGCTGCCAAATCTTCGATAAGGCTTATTTGGCAAAACTCACTTCCGCCATTGTTTTCTATTAAAAATTCATACGTTACGCTGTAATTACCATTGGGCAATTCAATTGCATTCGCAGTGATTGCTTTTGAAATAGCAGGTACAGCAGGCAAGTTGATGCGTGTCGGGTCATCCGTTCCACCTGCGCCATTATCATTGGTTGCCCCAGCATTGTCGGTAGTCGGGTCACCGTAGTTGGGCAGACCAGTGCCATCATCTGACATATCGGTCACATTGGCAAGGCCAGCAAGGTCAGCGCCTGTTTCATCCACTGGATTGGCAATCACAGTTGCCTGTATCTCAACGGGTTGTGGGAAACCAGCATACGTCACTGGATCAACTTCCACACTCATGTTTATGATAAAACTCTCGCCTGGAGCAAGGTCATCTGTCGCAGCGCCAGCCAAAAGATCAGTTGTTCCTACACCATCGTAAGTGCCATTTGCCGCAGGCGCAGAAGTGGCATCCACATTGGTCACAGAGACAGAAGGCGTGCCTACGATGGCCGTATTGAACGGCAATGGATCATCCACTTGCAAGTTTGATAAATTAGTATTGCCCGTGTTCTCCACATTCATTTGAAATTCGATCTGATAATTGCCATTCGGCAACAACACCACATCTTTCACAGCCTTGGTGATGGACACCTCTGGTACTTGCAAAATGGTCGGATCGTCAGGATCACCCGTTTCATTGTCGGGGTTCATATCGTTATCAAGATCGGTGCTGTCGTCGGAGTCATCAGTGACAGGATTGCCATTGGTGTCCACTCCTGAAATGGTTGCCGTGTTGGCCAATGGGTCAGGACGGGTAGAACAGCTCATGTCAATTTCGACAGTGACCGAAAGGGTTAGCACGTCGCCAGCATGGAGGCAACCATCATTGTTAAATACATTAGTATTGGAACTGCCATTGTAAACGGCACTCATCGTTGGGGCATTGCTATTGCCAGAGGTGTTGGTCAATACAGGCGCAGTTGTGCTTAGCACGCCTGCAAAGGCACATCCCATTTGAGATGCGAAATCTTCTTCAAGGCTCAATTGGCAAAACTCGCTACCTCCCATATTTCCTATTTCAAAATTGTATGTCACGGAGTAATTGCCATTTGGCAATTGAGTCAGCGCACCAGCGATGGCCTTCAATATATAAGGCGTCGCAGGTACGATCACAATAGTCGGATCGTTAGGCCCACCAGCGCCATTGTCGTTCACTGCACCGGGGTTGCCAGTAGTTGGGTCACCCCCATCAGCAAGGCCAGTACCGTCGTCAGAGTCATCAGTAGCAGGGGGGTAACCAGGTATTGGATTGCCGTTGGCATAAACTGGATCGGCAGTGCCAGCTGCTTGGTTTTCAATCGGTTGTGGCAAAAGACCAAACGCTGCTGGGTCAATTTCCACAGAAAGATTTATGATAAATGACTGACCCGGATTGAGCAAGTCAGTCGCTGCTCCACTCAAAAGATCGTCGTTGCTGTTGCCATCATAAGCGCCATTTGCTGCAGGTGCAACAATGGCATCCACGTTGGTAACAGTAACAGTTGGCGAACCAACAATAGCCGCAGCAAAATCAAGTGCATCTGTCACACTAAGGTTACTCAAACTGGTATTGCCTGTGTTTTGCACATTAAACTGGAAAGTCCATTTGCAAATTGCCATTCGCCAATGCAGCAGAACCAATAACTGCTTTTGTCATTGCCAGTTCAGGTACATGCACAATGGTCGGGTCACCTTCCCCACCTGAGTCGTTATCAGGTGTCATATCGTTGTTGAGATCAGTTGAGTCATCGGAGTCGTCGGTGAATACATTGCCGTTAGTGTCTTCTACAGAAACGGTTGCCGTATTGGCCAATGGAGCGGGAGCAGAACTGCAAGCTACATCCAATTCTACTTCTATGTAGAAGCTGATGGCGTCGCCGGGGAATATGCATCCATCGCCAATGAGCAGGTTGTCATTGGTATTTCCATTAAAGGCCGTGTTAAAGCCAGGTTGTGTGCTGTTTGTAGATGTATTGTCCCAATTTATTATTTGAGGAGTAGTCGTGCTGATGAAAGCACAGCCGAGTTGAGAAGCGAGGTTCTCAAAAACGTCCATGTTGCACATCTCACCTGCACCATTATTAGTGATTGCAAAATCATAGCGCACGAGGTAGTTGCCATTAGGCAAAAGGGTAGGAACACCATTGACTGCCTTGGTGATTGCAGGCACTGGGCCAAGGTCAAGTGGCGTTGGGTCGTCTGGGCCACCGTTGCCATTCGTACCTATTGGATCGCTACCACTGTCAGAAGTGTCCGTAACATTATCGCCATCAGGAGTAGAGGCAGTTCCAGTCGCTTGATTGGTCAGGCCAATAGGTGGTACGAGTGTCGGATTGATTTCTACAGAAATTTCCACCACAATCGTTTCGCCCGGTTTCATGATGCCTGTTCGGTCGAGCAGGTCATCGCCATCGACAGTAGCCGAACCCGTTGTACTGGTTCCCGTGAAAGTGCCGTTCAAAGCACCCAGATTATTTGCGGTGCCGCTGATAGAAACAGTTGTAGCACTGACAAATGCTGGGTTAAATTCCGTGGCCAGATCATCTTCCAAAGCCACATTGTTCAGAGTGACATTCCCCGTGTTTTGCAAGACCAAAGAATAAGTTACGACAAAATTGCCGTTGGGCAATAAGGTCGAACCAGTCTGTTGTTTGGCCACGCCTACACGAGGGATGTCGAGCAGTGTTGGATCGTCCAAGTTACCTGTTTCATTATCAGCCCCAGGAGTGCCGTCGAGGTCAGTGGCATCATCGGAATCATCCGTTAATGGGTTGCTATTGGTGTCCTCGCCGGACAGCGTTGCTGTGTTTGCCAAAGGTTCGCTGATGCCTGCACATGCAGGATTGATTTCGACGGTTACCGAGGCAGTTATTTGATCGCCGGGATAGAGGCAACCGTCATTGTTCAACAGGTTTGTCTGGGTATTTCCATTATATAATGAATTCGCAGTCGGTAAAATACTTCCACCCAAATTGATGGAAAACGCAGGTGCCGTGGTATTCAACACTCCCACGAAAGCACACCCAAATTGCGAAGCAAAATCTTCTTCCAAGCCTAATTGGCAAAGCTCACTACCGCCCACGTTATCAATGGTAAATAGGTAAGTCACGCTATAATTGCCATTCGGTAATGCAGCAGGCAAAGCTGCCATAGCTTTCTCCATTTGTGGTACAGCAGGTAATGAAATGACCGTTGGATCATCTTCGCTTCCTACGCCACTATCGTTTGCTGCTCCGGGGTTGTCAGAACTTGGGTCGCCGCCATCGGGCAAGCCGGTTCCATCATCAGAGGTGTCAGAAATATCGAACTTGATATATGGAATACCAGTAGTCGGATTGCTCAATGGATTATTGGAATCGTCAACTGGAATACCTGTCGCAGTCGATTGGTTTTCAACAGGTTGCACCAAGGCGCCAAAAGCCGACGGATCAACTTCTACCGTCATGTCCACCCTAAAAGACTGCCCTGCTTCAAGGCGGTCAACTGGATTTCCAGCCAAGAGGTCATCGTTGCCATTTCCATCATAAGTGAAATTCGCATTGGGAGGAATAGTCGCATCAATATTGGTCACAGTGACCGTTGGCATACCTATTACTGCTGGTGCAAATGGCAATGGATCAGACAGGGTCAAATTCGACATGCGAGTGTTGCCCGTATTCTCGACATTGAAGCGGAAGGTCAATTCAAAAATGCCATTCAGCAATGGGGTCGAACTGGTCAATGCCTTGGTCACCGCCAATTCAGGTATCGGCAAAATGGTTGGGTCATTGCCACCACCCGTTTCATTGTCGGGTGTCATGTCGTTGTCGAAATCTGTGGCATCGTCAGAGGTATCCAGGTTTTCTTTCAAGATGAAACCCGGCAATTCAGAAAAATACCTTTATTGACTGATGTTTTTAAGAACCTATTACGGTCTAATGGGATAGAATTTGAAGGAGAACTATATCACCACTCGGACAAAGAAAACAGGTATGGTACAACCGTTGAAAAAGTTGATGAAGATGGAGTCCTTCACGAGTTATTACCTCTTCCATTAACGGATAGTATAAAGAATCCTATGTTCAACAAGGCAATGAGTGTGTTGAGAAGATTAACCAATCATTTAATAACAGAGGATTATATAGATGAAGATACGGAGGTGATAGTGGAGGTAGCCAGAGAATTAAACGATAACAATAAAAGAGTTGCAATAGAAAAATACCAAAGGGAACGCGAAAGTAATCGGGAAAAGTATCGCCAGTTTTTACAACAATATCAAAATGTAGAAAATCCTAAAAACTCTGACATTGAACTGTTTACCCTTTGGAACGAGCAGATCTTTGATGAACACAACAAAGGAATTGATGAGAAAAAGGACAATGGCTTAGCTATTTTGGGTGTGAAGGATGCTGTTGATCGATATGAACTATGGGTTGAACAGAAAGGTCAGTGTATGTACACTGGCAAGATGATTTCAATATCTCAACTTTTTTCGCGAGAAACGGATTTTGAACATACTATACCCAGGAGCATATTGCCAGACAATACATTAACGAACCAAACCATTTGTTTCAAATCGTATAACACCGATGTAAAAAAGAAAAAACTTCCAATGGCCTGCCCAAATTATGAAAGTGACACTCCTGAAGGTACTGCCATATTGCCAAGATTGGACAAATGGAAAGACAAGCGTGATTACTATCAGGAAAAGTACGAGGCAAACAAAAAGCCTAAAGGCAATGAAGATGAAACAAGTAAGAGCAAGCGAATACAAGCCAAACACTACTTTAAAATGCACTATGACTACTGGAAGGATAAGTTGGATCGATTTGCTGCTGAGGAAGTAAATGATGGCTGGGCAAGAAAGCAATTGGTAGATACGCAAATGGTCAGTAAATATGCTCGTGAGTTCTTGAAAACGAAGTTCAAAAAGGTAATTGTACAAAAAGGAAGTGTTACGGCTGATTTTCGTAAAATCTATAAATTTCAGGACGACGATGAAATTAAAAGCAGAAAAAAACATACTCACCACGCTATTGATGCTGCGGTTTTAACATTGATTCCGACCAATGCTAGTTATAGAGATAGATTAATCAGGACAAAAGATGAATGGGCCGAAGCAGGTAGAGGACAATTTACCACTAATCCAATAGGTTTTCCTGAGTTTAATTCCCAAGAATTGATTAAAACCATTGAAGAGAATACTTTGGTTGTTAACTACTGGAAAGATAAAATTCTACAACAGACTTTCAAGAGAGTTAGAAAACGAGGTCGTAAGCAATATCTAAAAAAAGATGGTCAATTTGTGTTGGATGATAATGGTAATAAGATAGAACTGTGGATGAAGGGTGACAGTGTGCGGTCCGATTTGTTTGCAGACACATTTATTGGCAAAATAAAAAATATAAAAAGAAAGGATGGTAAGCCACTTAGAGATGAAAAGGGAAATTGGCAATATGAAACCGGTGAAAATGAGTATAAGTGGGTCACTAGAAAAGGTATAGACGTTGCTAAAACTGAGGATATTGTCGATCCGGAAATTCGTAGAATTGTAAAAGAGCAGGGAAAAAATGCCACCGATCCTCAAGGCAAAAAAATCAGGCACGTTAGAGTTTATACAAAAAAGGGCAGGAGGGTTAAGGAGCGATTGAATTATCAGTCTAAACACGATCACAAAAACCATTATTATGCAGCTTCAGGGTCAATCCCTTATGCAATAATGTTGGAAAAAATTGTCGATGAAAAACCGGAAAGAGGATTGATTCCGATTCCTTCCTTTCAAATAGCCGAGGTATATAAAGAATACAATAAGTTCAATGTTGACCTATTTCTCTCAATGTTTCATGAAGAGTTGATGTCAGAGTATCCGAATAAGAAACTTCTGAAAGTAGGACAGAAAGTACTTGTCCTTAAAAATGAAGAAGAGTTTGAAAAACGTAACGATATGGAGTTTCAGAAGAACAGGTTGTACAAGGTTACAAAGTTTGAACCTACGAGAATACTTCTACAGTATCATTTGATTGCACAGAGCATAACTGATTATGGGGCGGAGGTAAAAAGAATTAAGAGTGCAATTTTAGAAAAGGAAGAAGATAGGTTGGAAATCAAGAAGATGACTGAAAATTTGACGATTGAAAATGGTGCTGACAGAAAAAAAGACTTTGAAAAACGTTTGTACGATTTCGAAGGAAGATTGAAAACCATTCAAGAAAAATCGGATGAAGAAAATATGAGATTATGGAAAAGCGAAATAAAAAAATACAAGGCTGAAGATTCCCAAATCTATATTGACAAAATTGTACCCTTTCTTAAGTTGACACAAAAGGGTTGGAATTTCCTCTATGAAAACCACGATTTCGATGTTTCGATAGTCGGAGAATTAGTATTTAAGGAGGACTGATACTGGATTGAAGATAAAATTCTGCCTCAAAACTCCAGTTTTTGCACATTACAAAGTGCAAAATAGGAAGCAAATTGCACTCTCAAATGTGCAGAACGGTGGAGCTTTTGCATTCTAAAATAGCAATATTATTTTATAATTGTGTATGTAATTACACATTTTTATTATATATTTGTGTAATTTATTACACAAAATATGGAATACTTGTATCAACATTCTAACCAACTCATTAGCCGGGTACCCGACCATTTTCAAAGGTATTTATACAAAAAAATTAACTGGAACAGTCGGCTTATAGGAATTAAAGGAAGCCGGGGAACCGGAAAAACCACATTGCTATTGCAAAAGGCCAAAGAGTTGAATGAACCGGAAAAAAAAGTGTCCTATTGGTCTTTGGACGATTTTTATTTCTCTACAAAAGATTTTCACGAACTCGTTTTTCAATTCTATGAAAATGGCGGACGTGTACTTTTTCTGGATGAAATTCACAAATTAGAACAGTGGAGCAGGCATTTAAAAAATATGTATGACTCCTATCCCGATCTGAAAGTAGTTTTCAGCGGTTCTTCTATGATAAATATTTACAAGGGTCGGATTGATCTGAGCCGAAGGGCTGTAATGTATGAACTCCTTGGTCTGTCTTATCGCGAATTTTTAAATCTCCGGAAAAACAATTCGTTTCCGGTAATTAAACTCAATGAGGTTTTAGACCCCGGAATTCGGTTGCAAGAACTTTTTCCCAATGATTTCAATCCCATTTATTATTTCAGAGAATATATGGAAAGAGGTTACTTCCCCATTCATTCAGAAGATGAGGACGAATACAGCAGTAAGATAAGAGAAATAATACAATTTATTGCAGACTATGAAATAGCCGAGTTGGGTAATATTGATATAAAAAAGACCAGGAACATCGTCAAGTTGTTGGGCCTGATTTCTATCAATGTTCCTTTCAAACCTAATATATCGAAACTAAGTCAAAAACTACGAATTGAAAGACATTCTCTATATACCTACTTAGACAATCTTGAAAAAGCAAGAATTATTTCGCAAATCCATCAGGCCGGCAAGGGTTTTACAACGCTTCAAAAACCGGAAAAGATTTATTTACAGAATACAAATTATGTGTATGCCTTAAGCCAGGAAAAAGCAAACACCGGCAACATTCGTGAAACCTTCTTTGCCAACCAGCTTGCCGTAAATCATGAGCTGCATATACCCAAAGCAGGTGATTTTTTAATTGATAATAAGTGGACAGTGGAAATTGGCGGACGCAATAAAACCGATAAACAAATCAAAAATCTGAACGATGCCTTTGTAGTAAAAGACGATATCTCATTTCCTGTAAACGGTTTACCGCTTTGGGTTTTCGGGTTTTTGTATTAACTTATTCGCCTTATTTATGATAAAGCGTACCTTGTATTTTGGCAATCCGGCTTACCTGCAATTAGACAATAATAATCTGTTTGTAAACTATCCTGACGACTTTAAGGCCCGCAAACGGGTACCTGTTGAAGATGTTGGTCTGGTGATATTGGATCACGCTCAGTTGACCATTACGCAACCACTCCTCAATGCATTATTGGAGAATAATACCGTTGTAATGACCTGTGACAGTAGGCATATGCCCAAAGGTCTATGGCTCAATCTGGAGGGGCATCATAAACAACAGGAACACTGGCAGATACAGGTAAGCGTAAGCGAAGCTCTGAAAGGAAGGCTTTGGAAACAATTAATAGTGCAAAAAATTAAAAATCAGGCTGCACTACTGAAAAGTAGCGAACATGAAACTGATAACATGGACTACTGGGCCCATTCTGTAAAAAAATGGCGACCCGGATAACTATGAAGCCAGAGCTGCGGCATATTATTGGAAGAAGTTGTTTGCTGAGGAAAATATAATTTTTAAGCGGGAGCGATATGGTGAAGAGCCCAATAATCTGCTCAATTACGGATATGCCATACTTAGAGCTACGGTGGCCCGGGGCCTGGTGGCCAGTGGGTTGTTACCCACCTTTGGCATGCATCATCACAACAGCTATAACGCCTATTGTTTGGCAGATGATGTAATGGAGCCTTACAGGCCTTTTGTGGATATGTTGGTTTATGAGTTAGTAAAACATGGTTTTGCAAAAGACGGATTAACCACGCAGGTAAAATCACGCTTGTTGGAGATACCTGTTTTAGATGTTTGGGTAAATAAGAGAAAAAGCCCTTTAATGAATGCTGTGCAACAAACTACTTCCAGTCTGTTTGCCTGCTACAGCGGGGGGAACGAGAAAAAATTAAAACTGCCGGAACTGCAATAATGAAAAACCATGTTAGCCACGCGTTTTAGCCAATACCGGATTATGTGGGTATTTATTTTTTTCGATCTTCCTACAGAAACCAAACGGGATACCAAAAATTACCGGCGGTTTGTAAAGCATTTGGAAGCAGATGGCTTTAGCCGTTTTCAATGGAGCATTTTTTTGAGGCATTGTCCAAGTATGGAAAATGCACAGGTACACATTACCCGGGTAAAGCAGAATTTACCGCCTAAAGGGCATGTGGGAATATTGCGGGTTACCGACAAACAATTTGGTGCCATGGAGATCTATTTTTCACAGAAAAAAACAGATTTACCGCCTCCGAGCCAGCAATTGGAACTTTTTTAACGTGGGAATGTTGTGGGTAAATTAGTGAGACACAACCCCTTATGAGGGGGTATGTCCCGCTAAAATACAATTTGAAAGCTAATCACAACCAGTGAAATCAATTCAATTTCATTCAAAGAGTCCCGCTAAAATACAATTTGAAAGCTAATCACAACCATCGTTCAATAATTGGTTTGATTAATTCAGTCCCGCTAAAATACAATTTGAAAGCTAATCACAACCTGTAGCTAAGTTTCAAATCAATGGCAGGAGTCCCGCTAAAATACAATTTGAAAGCTAATCACAACAGGGGTACTTATTTTGGAAGAAGCAAGTTTGTCCCGCTAAAATACAATTTGAAAGCTAATCACAACTGCGGCGACTGATACTACTACCGTTACTACGTCCCGCTAAAATACAATTTGAAAGCTAATCACAACTTAATGATTAAGGTGGCCAAAGAGAGTGGTGTCCCGCTAAAATACAATTTGAAAGCTAATCACAACAATTGCTCTGTACATCCTGCATGTGTTTTGTCCCGCTAAAATACAATTTGAAAGCTAATCACAACCGTCGAGGAAGTGGGGGTCCTCGTCGGCGGGTCCCGCTAAAATACAATTTGAAAGCTAATCACAACAATGAGACACATGCCTCAAATGCGTGAAGTGTCCCGCTAAAATACAATTTGAAAGCTAATCACAACTTGCTTAATGCGAGAGATGTACTGGAAGTTGTCCCGCTAAAATACAATTTGAAAGCTAATCACAACGAAACTGATGAGCTTGATGAAATACTTACAGTCCCGCTAAAATACAATTTGAAAGCTAATCACAACCTTAAGCTGCTCTTGTCCGAATATTGAACTGTCCCGCTAAAATACAATTTGAAAGCTAATCACAACCTAAACCTTGCTATTCATAAGAGAAAGATTGTCCCGCTAAAATACAATTTGAAAGCTAATCACAACGTCCACAGGCGTTTAAACAGTTAGTTCAAGGTCCCGCTAAAATACAATTTGAAAGCTAATCACAACAGAAGACGTTAAACTATGGTAAATTTAAAAGTCCCGCTAAAATACAATTTGAAAGCTAATCACAACGCAATATGGGAAATGTAGGTTTCTACAATTGTCCCGCTAAAATACAATTTGAAAGCTAATCACAACTGGTGTTGCGTTTGGGTCATAGGTAACTGGTCCCGCTAAAATACAATTTGAAAGCTAATCACAACAATATCTCCGGCTTGACTGTTAAACAGTACGTCCCGCTAAAATACAATTTGAAAGCTAATCACAACTACATAAAATAAGTCTCTCAGTTATAAGAGTCCCGCTAAAATACAATTTGAAAGCTAATCACAACATGGGCGATGCTGTAAAAGCAGTTATGAACGTCCCGCTAAAATACAATTTGAAAGCTAATCACAACAACTAATTCAATATGGCAAGAAAACAGATAGTCCCGCTAAAATACAATTTGAAAGCTAATCACAACTTAGTAGTACAAATAGTCGTTGCTGCTGTTGTCCCGCTAAAATACAATTTGAAAGCTAATCACAACAGAAGACGTTAAACTATGGTAAATTTAAAAGTCCCGCTAAAATACAATTTGAAAGCTAATCACAACATAGAGGACAAACACAAAAAGACACGCCAAGTCCCGCTAAAATACAATTTGAAAGCTAATCACAACCATTTGATGTTATCAACATAATTGATGACAGTCCCGCTAAAATACAATTTGAAAGCTAATCACAACCTTCAAAGGCATAACACGTGCAACGTGGCAGTCCCGCTAAAATACAATTTGAAAGCTAATCACAACTTGGCAACGGGGAAGTGTGTTCTGATCCTTGTCCCGCTAAAATACAATTTGAAAGCTAATCACAACTCAACTCTGCTGGCAGCATCTTTAGGTAGGTCCCGCTAAAATACAATTTGAAAGCTAATCACAACAGGCTATTGTTATAACCAACAAACCTTCGGGTCCCGCTAAAATACAATTTGAAAGCTAATCACAACTTTGCACCTCATTGAAAACCAACCCTCCGGTCCCGCTAAAATACAATTTGAAAGCTAATCACAACTGTCGATCTATGATGATGAGACAGCACTCAGTCCCGCTAAAATACAATTTGAAAGCTAATCACAACTATTGACCTTGTGGACAATGGATTTGGGAGGTCCCGCTAAAATACAATTTGAAAGCTAATCACAACATTCACAGCATATACAACGTGCCATCTGTTGTCCCGCTAAAATACAATTTGAAAGCTAATCACAACTATTGAGAGAGGTGTTATTACAGGAGACGAGTCCCGCTAAAATACAATTTGAAAGCTAATCACAACTTTCGGGGTGGCCTCAACCTGCCAATTCTTGTCCCGCTAAAATACAATTTGAAAGCTAATCACAACGACAATTTCTTCCTGAATTTCAGCATTATGGTCCCGCTAAAATACAATTTGAAAGCTAATCACAACCTTTTGGCCGTCTCCTCATCATATACCCCGTCCCGCTAAAATACAATTTGAAAGCTAATCACAACGGATGAGAGAAAACAGCGGGGTACCAATAGTCCCGCTAAAATACAATTTGAAAGCTAATCACAACAGGAAATGGCAGAGTTTGAGGTAAGCGAAGGTCCCGCTAAAATACAACCCGCCTGCCGAAGTTATTGCCTGTGCTATGGCGGGCAGGTTTGAAAGCTAATCACAACCGTTGGCAAAGTAGTATCCGGTGTTGTCATGTCCCGCTAAAATACAACCCGCCTGCCAAATCAATTGTCCTGTTCTTCGGTGGGCAGGTTTGAAAGCTAATCACAAAAAGGATTAGAAGTCAATCATGATGTGGAGGGTAGGTGGCTTTCATGTGTACACCTTTGGTGCCAATACTTATTGCCTATGACCTTTTCCGCATCGAAGAGATTTGAAAGTTTGCAACAACTGTATTGGCTGTCCGGCAAAATATTTAAATAATAAAAATGCACTTTTATCGAACACAAAAAATATCTTTTATTTTAATTAGGATATTCGCACCTCAAAATTTAGAAGATATATGAAAAAAAGCATTCTTTACCTCATCTCTTTATTTATTTCTACCGCGGCAATCGCCCAGTTTGAGCTGATTGAAAAAGTAGAGCCGAAAGAAGGAGAAGTGATTATCCCTTACGAAAAGTACAAACTTACCGGTAATGATTTAACACTTATTATTCATGAAGACCACTCAGACCCAATTGTGCATGTGGAAGTAGGCTATCACGTGGGGAGTGCCAGAGAAAGTGTGAGGAACAGCGGATTTGCACACTTCTTTGAACATATGATGTTTCAGGGGTCAAAAAATGTAGCAGATGAAGAACATTTTGAAATAATAAGTGAGGCGGGCGGAACGAATAATGCATATACAAGTTTTGATAAAACCGTATATCATCAAAGTGCTCCCAGCAATCTAACGGAAACCATGCTTTGGTTAGAGGCCGATAGAATGGGAACTCATTTGGAGGGTTTTACTCAGAAAAAATTTGAAAATCAACGCGATGCCGTAAAAAACGAAAAACGACAACGGTACGACAACCGGCCCTATGGAATGGTAAGCGAATTGTTGTTTAAAACTCTCTATGCCAATCATGCTTATGAGTGGACGCCCATTGGATTTGTAGATGATCTGGATATAGCCACTTATGATGACCTAAGGAATTTCTTTTTGCGTTGGTACGGCCCCAATAATGCTACGCTAGTTGTGGCAGGAGATGTTAACCCCGAAGAAGTTAAAACCTGGGTGGCAAAATATTTTTCTACCATTAAGAAATGTCCGGAAGTACGAAACCTTCCTAAAAAAAGACCAATGTTGACTATGGATTATTACATCCAATCTACCGATAATATCTGGTTACCGCTTACATCATTTGCCTTTCCAACTGTACCGGAATTTCACAAGGACGAAGCGGCTTTGGACATTTTGGCCGAAATCATAGGTGGTGGAAACAACTCCATTCTTTACAAAAATTTTGTTAAAACAGAAGATGCTGTTCAGGCAAGTGCAGGGCATTCTGCTTTGGAACTTTCGGGTTTTATGCAATTAACCGTAGTGACGAGACCTATGATGCAGCAAGGGCTTGGCTTGAGAGAAGTTGAGGACAAAATAAGGGCTTCGCTAAAAGAGTTTGAAACAAGGGGTGTAACAGATGAGGATCTCCTGGTTGTTAAAAATCAGGTATTGAATTATGCCTATAGTCGTTTAAACAGTATTTCTGCTAAGGCCGGTGCGTTGAGCCATTACGGAATGATGAAACCCAATGGCTACAATCTTCAAAATGAAATAGACCGTTATTCCAAGGTTACCAAAGAAGATGTAATGCGGGTATATAACCGCTACATTAAAGGTAAGTATGCTGTTATTTTGAGAGTAGATAGAGAAGCCAAAAGAGACAAAGACGATGATACGCCCAAAAGTGTAAATCCGCATGCCGGAGAAACAAAAGTTACCGAGGCTCAGTACAAAGGATTGGAGTATCAGGCTCCGGCAGATGATTTTGACCGAAGCGTAAGGCCTGTTCCATCAAAGGCCAAACCGATAACCATTCCGGAGTTTTATTCTTCTACTTTGAGCAATGGCCTAAAAATAATGGGTTCTGAATCGGATGAATCACCTATGGTCTATCTCTACTTAACTATAGACGGAGGGCACCTTCTGGAGGCCAATAAAAAGATAAATACGGGGACTGCATACTTAACGGCTGGTATGATGGAAGAAGGCACTAAATCACTTACCACTGAGCAGTTAAGCAGAGAATTGGATAAAATAGGGAGTTCAATATCTTTTAGTTCGGGAAATACCAGCAGCACGGTTTTTGTAAGATCATTGGTGTCTAATCTGGACAAAACATTGGATTTGCTTGAAGACAACCTTTTGAACCCCCGCTTTGATTCAAAAGATTTCAGCAGACTCAAAAAGCAGGCATTAGAAGGACTTAAAAATCAGAAATCCAATTCGCAAATAATGGCCAGAAAAGCTGTGGGCAAATTGCTCTATGATGGGACGGTATTCGAAAACTATTATACCGGAGACTACAAATCGTTGAGTAAAATAACACTTAAAGATGTTGTTTCTTTCTATGAGAATTATTACTCGCCAAACGTAAGCCGTTTAATTGTGTCAGGAAATATTTCGAAAAATGATATTCTTCCTAAATTGGAGAGGTTTAACAAATGGTCTAATAAAAATGTAAAGTTACCTGCATCCCCTCAACCCAAGACAGCAAATAAGACTACGGTTTATTTAATTGATAAGCCCTATGCAGCTCAATCTACGGTATTGGTTGTTCAGCCGTCTCGTAAATTTGATTACAACGGAGACTTTTTTAAATCTACTGTAATGAATTATCCATTGGGTGGAGCTTTC
>CBDCVJ010000003.1:0-75759 GCA_965222975.1 Saprospiraceae bacterium
GTTGGGCGATAAGCGTACCGACCCTGCCATACTTTTTTGACCACAACCTTTCAAAGCTTTCATCAAACCTCGAAATTATGCTTTTAACGTATCTAGTGTTGCCGACCTGACTAACGATAACTGCCCCAATGGTCATAAAGCCTCCATCTTCTAATGGTTCTATCTCAATTATTTGCCCTACCTCTGGATCGTCTGGAAATGATCCCTGCTCAAGTAAAACATCACCATCACTTAGGCGTATTTTTCTGATCACTGACTTTATGGGTGCATATTGGGCTGTAGTCACGTCCTCAAGGCTTGAGGCTACCAATGTATTTGTATCAATCAGTTTTACATCAGTTATGATCCCGTCTCGTGAAACACTGCCATAAAACCTTTTCCAAATTGAGTTTCCAACTTTGTCAACTTTATGAACAAATGGCCTCAAAATAAAATCTGGTTGCTGAATTGAACCATACAACAAATAACCATCTTCCGTTTCCCTGATGCTATACCGAAAATTGCTCAGGTTCACCGTATCTGGGTATTCCTTGATAAACTCCACATTGAAATCCGAATCGGTCTTGATCAAAAAGGCACTTTCCCTGTAAACGGTGGCCGCAGTCATCGCAAAACCGCCATCAGAGGTGGGGATGACCTTGCCCCAGGTTTTATCCACTGCCAACCGATCTCCCAAGGAATCAAGTACAATGGTGGAGTTCAACACATTGCCGAAAGAATCCAACTTTACCAAAATCACCCCTTGCTTGCCATACAGAGGGGCATCAAAACCGATCCCGTAGCCTATCAATGTGTCATTGACCACGATCATGTCCCTAAAATCGTTATCGTCATAACCAGCGTCAATTAACTGATTGAAGCCTGATTGCCCTAAAATCATGAAGCTGAAGAGCAGAAAGGTCAGAGTCATAATTTGTTTTAAGTATGCCATAACAAAATGAAGCCTATACCGGGCTGTCGAACTGCAACAACCCGGCATAGGCATATATTTATTGGGTCAATGATTTAAGATCACCTTGCCGGCCTGGATTGTTTTGCCAATAACAACCGCCCTTACCAAGTAGAAGCCTTCTGGAATGTTGTAAGTATCAAGAGAAAGAACCTTTTCCCCTTTTGCAAATTTTTTACTTGCGACCAATTGCCCGTTCAGGTTATACAGCTCAATGGCACCAGAAGACTTTGGCTCCATCTTCAAGGATACAGTTAAGCTGCCATCTGCCGGGTTGGGATAAATGTCCAATCCCTCATCCACCACTGGCCTGGCCGTGGTCGGCACCGGCCCGCAGTCGATCACCTCCAGGCACCCGTCCGGTGTGACCTTCACCAGCCAGATGGCCTGCTCATTCCACAGGGTGGCCGTGCCCCCCGCCACGATGCTGCCGCTCGACAGTACCCCCACCCCACCGAAAAAGGTATCGCCGAGGCTGTCCACCGGGAAATCGGGGAAATCGTACCTCGACCAGATGCTGTCGCCCTCGGTGTTGAACTTCATCAGCCAGCCGGACTGCTCCGGCACGCCATCTACTTCTATGCGGCTTTGGCCTGCACCAATGAACTCGTTTCCCGATAGGGATTCCATGTCCCAGAACTGGATCTGCCGCTCACCTTTGTCAATCCTGCCAAAATGATTGACCCATTCAAAGTCACCAGTATCCATGTCCAGTAAAGAAAGCGTGGGCTGGACGATTGCAGCTCCATTCTGTTCACCTACTAAATAATGGCCTAACATTAAAATTTTCCCGTTTTCCATTACCTTCAAAAACCTTAACCACCCCATCTCAGGGTGAGACCCCGAATTCCATGTATCCACAACAGCACCGCTACCATCAATAACGAATATTTGGGAAGAACCCAACACTAAAGTCGCTCCTTTTTTTACTCCACCAAAAATAAACAGACTGTCCTGAAATTGACTGCCCCTAACAAACGTGTTGGAGACATTGACGCTACCATATAACTTAAACCATATAGTATTGCCCTGTTTGTCAACCCTTCTTACAAAGGGACGGAAAAGGTAATTGGGCAACTGAATGTACCCGTATAAAATATAACCATCAGGGGTTTCGAATAATTTATAATAAAAATTGCTCAAATTCACAGTATCTGGGTATTCCTTAACAAACTCCACGTTGAAATCTGAATCCGTTTTGATCAAAAAGGCACTTTCCCTGTAAACGGTGGCCGCAGTCATCGCAAAACCGCCATCGGAGGTGGGGATGATCTTGCCCCAGGTCTTTTGGATGGCAAAAGCATCGCCCAATGAATCCGCTATTGTAGCTGATTTAAGCAATACGCCATTGGAATCAAACTTTGTGAGGATCAGCACCTGATGGTTATAGGCTGTGTCGTCAAAACCAAAACCAAAACCTATGACAGTATCCCTTACGACGACCATGTCCCATATATCGTTTCTTGAGTATCCTGCATCAATCAGTTTGTTGAACCCCGGCTGCCCGATCAGGGCAAAAGGGAACAGAAAGAAGGAATAGATTATGTTTTTATTCATATTATTCATGGCGGTATATAAGCCAGTGCTGGGCAATGCCAGCACTGGCTTTCTTTTAATGAATACTTAATGGTTGATAATTACCTTTCCGACCTGAAGCGTCCGGCCCCTAGAAATTGCCTTTACAAAGTAAAACCCGTCAGGAATATCAGCAACCACTATGGAAACTTCTTTCGCCCCAAATGCAAAACCCTTGCTCGAAACCAAGTGGCCGCCCAGGCTGTAGAATTCAATGCTCCCAGAAGATTTAGCCGCTTCTTGTAAGGAGACTGTTAAAGTGCCATCAGCAGGGTTGGGATAAATGTCCAAACCCTTTTCCTCCGCTGGCCTGACCGTGGTCGGCACCGGCCCGCAGTCGATCACCTCCAGGCACCCGTCTGGCGTGACCTTCACCAGCCAGATGGCCTGCTCATTCCACAGGGTGGCCGTGCCCCCCGCCACGATGCTGCCGCTCGACAGCACCCCCACCCCGCCGAAAAAAGTATCGCCGAGGCTGTCCACGGGGAAATCGGGGAAGTCGTACCTCGACCAGATGCTGTCGCCCTCGGTGTTGAACTTCATCAGCCAGCCGGACTGCTCGCTCTGGCCGTTCACTTCTATCCGGCTTTGGCCAGCACCGATGAACCCGCTTCCCGATAGGGGTTCCATGTCCCAGAACTGGATTCGCCGCTCAGCCCTATCAACTGTTCCAAAATGTTCAATCCAATCAAAATCACCCGTGTCCATGTCCAGCAATGAAAGGGTAGGTTGGACTATTAAATTCTGCACTTCAATTAAATATTGGCCAAAAATTAAAATTTTATCGCTATCCAACACACTGAACAACCTCAACCATCCCATTTCAGGATGAGGCCCAGAGTTCCATTCCTCTACTACTATACCTGAACTATTCAATATATATATTTGAGCTGAACTCAGGTCAACAGTAGCTCCTCCCTTTACGCCCCCAAATATGAACATGCTGTCCCTGAACACATCACCACTTACAAATGTATCAGTAATGTCGTCACTGCCATAAAATTTAAACCATACTGTATTGCCTTGTTTATCAACCTTCCTCACAAATGGCCTGGAAAGAAAATTTGGTCTTTGGATTCTGCCATACAACATAAAACCGTCCGGGATTTCAAATAATTTATAATGAAAATTGCTCAGGTTCACCGTATCTGGATATTCCTTGATAAATTCGATATTAAAATCCGAATCGGTCTTGATCAAAAAGGCACTCCTCCTGAACACGGTGGCCGCCGTCATTGCAAAGCCGCCGTCCGAGGTGGGGATGATCTTGCCCCAGGTTTTATCCACTGCCAACCGATCCCCCAAGGAATCAAGTATAATGGTGGAGTTCAACACATTCCCCAAAGAATCCAGCTTTACCAGGATCACCCCTTGCTTGCCGTACAGGGGGGCATCAAAACCAACCCCGTAGCCTATCAATGTGTCATTGACCACGATCACGTCCCTAAAATGGTTTTTATCGTAGCCCCCATCCAATATTTTATTGAACCCAGATTGACCTATTAACGCACAGTTGAGAAGCAGGAAGGTCATTGTTAGAACATGCTCAATATATGCCATAATAAAATAAGGCCATTGCCGTGCTATGGAAACAGTAGCATGGCAATGGCTAATATTGAATTGGTTAATGATGTATGATTACTTTCCCTGTCTGAAGAACCATACCGGAAGAAACGATTTTTACAAAATAAAAACCTGCCGGGATACCATAGGATTCTATGGAAATTTCCTTTGCCCCCTTGGCATAAC
The DNA here is from genome assembly GCA_965222975.1 of Saprospiraceae bacterium. Classification (GTDB taxonomy): domain Bacteria; phylum Bacteroidota; class Bacteroidia; order Chitinophagales; family Saprospiraceae; genus UBA6168. Next base: position 4,274 of record CBDCVJ010000003.1, read on the forward strand.
CCTTACTTAAAACCAAACGGCCTCCCAAGTTGTAGAATTCAACAGTTCCAGAAGATTTCGATTCCATTTTAAGGGAAACCGTTATTGTCTCGTCGGCAGGGTTTGGGTAAATTTCCAACGGGGGCAATTGATTTGTCACAACAATATCCCCATAAGGTGCAGACCTGTTTGTGACTCCCCCGTTCAAACAATCCACTTCCACCAATGTACCGTTATAGCGCAAGATACTGCGGGCTAAGTATCCAGGCTGCGAACACCATTCAGACCAGAAGGACAGCGAGTCCAGGTCGGCCTGTGCCATTTTAAAGACTGACCCTCCCGAATCCAAGTGGGGCCGTACCAAGCTGTAGATCGAGTCCAGTTCACCATAATCGTTTAGACGGTCATCGGAAAGGGTATAATCGATGGGTATCTGCGCCCAAAGCGCATCGAAGCTGGTGAAATCCGTGGTAAAGAAATAGTGGCGGGCCAACCGCATGTCGGTCGAGTAGGTTTCCGCCAGTTCCAACCAGGCCACTATTGAATCCACTTCCACACCATTGGTGTCCAAGCTGTACTGCTGCACCAATTTGCTGGAAAGGTCGTTCATTTCCAATCTTAGGAACCGGATAGTGTCCAGTTCAGCTGCCGATTGAAGGGAGTCCGTGATATAGGGCAGGTTGTTCACCCTTCCCTGCCAATCATTGCGCTTTAGGAAAAAGTCGGATTTCCATTGGTTTATTGGTATTGACTCGTAGCAGGGAGGGTTTGGGCAAGGTTCAGTGTCATCAACACAACCCGTAGCGTTAAGGGGGAAACCTAGTAGATTTTCAGCACCAAAACTGGGTTCAGTAAAATCAGGGCTCTCTTCAAGTACATTTTGGTTATAATAATAGTTGACCGTTGGATTTGAAAGCTCATTGAAAAAGGTGAAAGCCAATGTAGAAAAGATATTCCCTGCAGGAAGAAATACGTCGTTATCCGGATCTAATTCCCCTTGATCTGTCCTCACCGACCCACTGACCACATGGATGCTGTACGGGTCGAATAAGTTGATAGTTGGGGCGGCATTGGAAAAAGTATTGCACAGATAAAGCAGGCCACCCATATCACTGCCGTTTTTCCCTACAGCAAGAGCACCCTCAAAGAGCGTGGCAAAACTGTTCTCTTTGATGGTCTTGTCCATCCCCTCTTCGGTGTCAAAAGTAGCGATGCCAATGAGCCGCTCGGTCAGCTGTGCGCTGGGATTGCCTGTAAAACCGTTGTTTTCTAGGATGAAATCCGTAGTCAAACCGTTCATCTGGATGCCTGTTACTTCCAGACTTGACGACGGGCAGTTGGCAGGTTTACCAACAGTGAACTCACTGTCGGTAATTTTAAAACTGCTCGTGCCATCAGTGCGTATCCCTGTCAGGCAGTTCGTGAAAGTATTGTTAAAGACTGAGAAAGAACCCTTTAAACCAATCGCTTCATCGGCCCAGATTCCAACAAAAAGGTTTTCGAAAACAGTTCCAGTACCAAAACCGCAACTTGAACCTATCAGTTGCACGCCTATTGCCTGTTCAGCGGGTACAGTACATGAGGTGCGGGAGTCCTCGAATTTGCCTCCCACCATGGTCAACCTCCTTATGCCTACTGTCTGAATCATTATGGGCGCTGAATTCCCTCCCCTGTAATCATCGGTAATATAAAAATCAGGATGCCAAAATTTGGCTTTGTTTTTTTGGAATCCATAATCTCCCATACGCACACCTATTTCACAGTTTTCGATAGTGCCCCATTTTATTTCAATAATGCCGCCACCTGGCTCCACACCAGGTTCACCTGCACTGATCCCTACTTTTGCGTGTTCGATTTTGCCATTGCTGTTAACCACTACTTTCCCCTGATTGGCAGGGGTCTGCGGCAAGCCGGAAGCCCCTTTCAATATGACCCCTTGCCACATTTCATCACAAGCAGCCGTGATGGTAGAATTGATCGTAAGTGTGGCATTCCTCTCCACTTTGATGAAAGAGGCTGGCTCCATTTCTATCTGGGTGGTGATTGTGAGATCAGTGCCGCTTTCAACAACAATATTTCCATAAGTGCCTGCTGGTAGATTACCCGAATAAGGTGTTTCCTGCAATTGTGCCTGCATATCCTGTAGCCCCGATGCTTCAAAAAGCATCGCCCACATTCTCTTGACTTGCTCTTCAGAGAACCTATCCCTACACGATCTGGGATTAGTGTAAGCCATATAATTTCTTATAATATCTTCACTCAGACCAGTTGGGTCTGTTGAGGTTGTGCATCCGGATGCTTCAATGACATTGGAACTTAATGGTGGGGTGTCGCAAACTGAATCGCCGCAACAATTGCATGCTGGGCCAGCGCTATAATCACAGTATGGATTAAGGTTTTCATTACATGCCAAAGGGTGGCCATCCAAATGGAAAAGTCCTAAGCAATGGCCAATCTCATGTGGCAAAACAGTAGTGGAGGTAACCAGATTGCTACCATCCTTTCCTTGTAGTGTTGTAAAGTTTATTGGAAGAGTTTGGTTGTCGCCTTGCGCTACGCCATCATCCGAAAAGACAAAAATGACCAGAGCATCCGCATTCTCATTTCTTATATCTTCTTCTGGCTTACTGTAAGGATGTTTCAGATACCATTTCGAACAATCGCCGAAATCAGACCGATGAAAAAAGATATTGTGCTTATTGAATGCATTGTTCAGGTTTTCAAAAGCTAATACTGCTTCATCCTGTAAATTATAAGATGTAGTCCAGTCATCTGCTTCATCATATTGAAATACCAATGCAACTCTTATGTGATAAGGACCTTCGTAAGTATTATAAGGGCCTTCCAAATCATGGACTACTCCTTGAGCAGTCAGTTGTACGGAGGAAAAAGCCAAGTAAAAAATCAGTACCGAATGAATGAATGAATGAATGAATGAATGAATGGCGTGTGCGCCTTGTGGGATAAGTGAAAGAGAACATAAGTAATGGTTTTGGGCTAAGCATTCGGAAAAAGTGCGTTTCTAATTTTCGGAGTGCCTGCCTGATTATGGAATCAGGGAAAAGGTGGTTTATTCTGGAAAAGTCGCAATTTAAATATAATCTGTTTGTGCGGGTGGCAAATATGTGACAAAAGACAAATACGACAAAACAAACATTTTCCAAAAGTCAGGATGCTGAATAATGTTGGCAGGTGGATACGCTAAGGTATATGTATTAAAATTTTTATAGGCCAAATGCCTTCCTTCTTATTATTAAATTCCTCCAATGCATGGCTTCATACGATCTTATCTATTTCATGCTCTTTAATTACCAAGCCGCTGTTGTACATTTGCAAATCGAAAAATATATCATGATTTGACCGCTACTTTCTGTCTAAAAAAAGCTTGTCAGGTAAAATATTTCTTTTTCTAAACCTCTAGTTGAAACAAAGATTATGAAACCATTTTCCGCTATTCCTCCCTATCTGCTGTTTGCATTTTGCCTGTTGGCTTTCCATTCCCATTCCCAGATCTGGACAGAAGATTTTGACAGTTACGCTGATGGCACTTTCAACGCTCCCCCAAAATGGACGACCATTGCTACCGATTGCGACGACCCAAGCATCAACGAACCGGGGGAGAGTATGTGGGGCGTGTATAATGGCGAATTTACCGTAAACGATATAGAGGGGCTTCCGTGCTGTGGCGGCTTTGGGGATGGAGGGGGAAATGACAATTCTTGGGAATCTGAAATCATTGACTTAACTGGGTATTGCGACGTCAGCATTTCGCTAGATGTCTTTGGGGTGGGAAATTTTGAATGCAACGGTGCAGGCTCCCCTATTTTTGGATGCCAAGGCAATACGCCGCCAGACAACAGCCACGATCAGGTAGTCGTGGAATACAGCCTCGACTCAGGGCCTTATACGCAGTTCGGGTATGTTTGCGGCGCCAGTGGATTTGGACCCCAATCGGTCACCGGATTGAATGGTACGACCTTACAGCTTAGGTTTTATGCTGCCTGCAAGAACAATGCAGAAACCTATACCATCGACAATATAGTGGTGGATGGTTCTACGGGGGGCACTCCTACCTTCAACCCCATCGGCCCTCTGTGCGAGACCGACCCGCCTGTCAACCTCCCAACGACCTCTTTGGAAAACATTACTGGAACTTGGGATGTTGGTCCAACCTTCGACCCGAACGGGCTGGGCGGAACTACCACCACAATCACATTCACACCCGATCCGACCTTTTGTGCTATTGATGGTACTATGGACATTACGGTGAACAGCCTCACAACACCTTCTCCCGCACCCGTCGGCCCATTTTGTGAAACAGACCCACCCTTTGCGTTGGAAACCAATATCAACGGCATTACGGGCAACTGGTCGGGCAATGGCGTTTCCAACAATCAGTTCGACCCTATGGCGGCAGGTGGGGGCAATTCCTCTATTTTTTTCATGCCCGACCCTGGCCAATGTGCGAATGATGTCGGCTTGGTAGTTATGGTTACTACTCCTGCCGATCCTGTTTTGGGCACTGAATCTCTCTGCGACAACGACCCGTCTTATGACCTGACCCAACTCGAAACCCCACCCCATACCGGAGGGACTTGGAGCGGACAAGGCGTAAGTGGAAATATGTTCGATCCCACAGGGTTGCTTGGCCCTATCACCCTAACCTACAACTCCAATATCCCCTGTACCAATACGGCCACTACCGATGTTACGGTGACCATGTCTGCTACACCCAATCTGATGTCAACTACCCTTTGCGAGACGGATGATCCTTTAGACCTCGAAACCCTTCAAGACCCAGCCTACCCAAATGGCACATGGAGCGGTCCCGGTGTCACGGGGAATTTTTTCAACCCCAATGGATTGCCAGGCAATAATGTCCTGACTTTTACATCAACCGAACCTTGTGTGGCCCCTGCCACCACTTCCATTTTGGTGGATACACCCGTCTTGCCAACTCTTGGAACAACTACCGTTTGCGAAACTGACCCTCCGCTCGACCTAATTCCTTTGCAAGATCCATCATACCCCGGTGGCTCGTGGTTGGGCCCCGGCGTTACGGGCGGCAATATGTTTGACCCTACTGGATTGAATGGGCCAATCAATTTAACCTATACACCTGCTGTAAATTGTGTCCTTGTAAATACGACAACCGTAACTGTAGAATCACCGGGCACGCCCAATTTAGGAGAGGCCAATATCTGCGAATCATCAGGTTTATTTGACCTGACCACCATTATGGATTTAACCTTTCCAGATGGGGTATGGTCAGGGCCCAATGTGGTTGGATTTACATTCGACCCAACAGGGTTGAGTGGACCTATCAGTCTGGTTTATACACCAACCACACCCTGTTCTTTTCCGGCCACTACTTTGATCACGGTGGAGGTGGCAGGAACACCAAGTTTAGGAACGGCCTCCATTTGCCAAAACAGTGGATTGTTTGATCTGACTACTATTCAAGATCCCAATTTCCCTACCGGGACTTGGAGCGGGAATGGGGTATCGGGCACTGAATTCGACCCAATGGGGCTTTCTGGAAATATCCCTGTGACCTTTAGCCCCGTTGGTGTTTGTGTTGCATCGGGTGTTACTTTTATTGAGGTCAATATTTCCGCCACTCCCAACCTGGATACCGCCGCCCTGTGTGAAACTGCTGGCCTTTTTAACCTCAACAATTTAGCAGATCCAAACTTTCCCGCTGGAACATGGAGCGGTGATGGGGTGACGGGAAACAACTTCGATCCCGACAGTCTGAGTGGCAATGTGCCTTTAGTATTTACGCCTTCGGCAAATTGTGCGCTTCCAGCTAATACGTTCATTGCAGTCAGCACACCTATCCAGCCAAATGTAGAGACAGACTCTATTTGCCAAAACAATGGAGTATTCAACTTAAATACCATCGTTGACACTTTGTATCCAACGGGCACATGGAGCGGCCCTGGCGTCACCGATACCCTTTTCGATCCAATGAACCAAACAGGTGCTGTGCAGATTGTTTTCACTGCACCCAACAATTGTACATTACCAGATACGACCAGTGTTTTGGTGTATTCTCTTCCTTCGTTTTCAAACCTTGACTCCTCGTGCGATCCTGCCACGCAATTGTTTACAGTCAGTTTTACTGTAACCGGGGGGAATCCACCGCCCTACACGGTAGATGGAAATCAACTAATGGATAGCACGTTCACCTCTTCACCGCTTCCCAGCGGACCTTTTTCTTTTGAATTAAATGATAGCCTTGGTTGTGGGCCAGTGACCATCTCCGGTTCGGCCAATTGTAATTGTGCAACCGACGCTGGGAACATGGATTTTGCTAATTCACCTATCGTACTATGCGGTGGTAGCGATATTGATGTTGAACACGAAGGGAATGAATTTTTAGACGCTAATGATAATTTGATCTATGTGTTGCACACAAATGCGGGAACTACCTTAGGAACAGTACTGGCATCCAGTACGACGGCGACTATCCCCAATCCGGGTGGGTTGAATTTAGGCGAAACTTATTATGTATCGGCTGTGGCAGGAAATAATGATGGGAGCGGTGGCGTGGATTTGACGGATATTTGTTTGTCAGTGTCACAAGGGGTAGCTGTGTCGTTTTATTTGCCAGAAATTGTGTTGGATCAAATAGATACTATGTGTGCCAATGATTGTTTCGATTTTACTGGTACCATTTCAGGGTCTGCACCATTTGATATTGTGTACGTGGTTAATAGCGGTACAAATTTTCTCGAAGACACACTATACGGTGTAGGTAATAACTTAGCCATCAATTTCTGCCAACCTAATTGGAATGTGTCGCAAGGGTTCGTATTTTTTGATATTGCCATTTTATCGGATGCCAATGGTTGTGTTCCTAACAACGTTTGGTCAACCTTTACCTATGTCAATGGAACGAGCCAAGCCAATCTGACCCCAACCCTCTGCCCCAATGAATCTATTGTCGTAAATGGCACTTCTTACGACGAAGCCAACTTGACTGGAACTGAGGTCTTCATCGGCGGCAGTGTCAATGGCTGTGATTCCATTGTTGATATTTCCCTCTCGTATTTCCCAACGGATACTAATTTTATTGAAGAAACCCTCTGTACTGGTGGGAATATCAATATTAATGGCACAACATATAATGAGAGCAACCTCAATGGCATAGAGGTTATAGCCAATGGAAGTGCAAACGGCTGTGATTCAACCATTTCGGTCAACCTCACTTTTAACGATCAAGTGTTTGAAAACCTCGAACCGACCCTTTGTCCCGGTAGTTCTGTCACTGTAAACGGGGAGGTTTACGACGCCTCCAACCCCTCTGGTTCGCAGACCTTTCCCAATGGGTCGGTACTTGGGTGCGATTCCACTGTCATCGTCAACTTGTCATTTTATCCGCCTGCCTCTGCCAATCTTGCACCACAAATTTGCACAGGTGCGAGCATCGAAATCAATGGGGAAATTTTTGATGAAACAATTCCTTCTGGTCAGCAAGTCATCCCCAATAGCAGCATGAATGGGTGTGACTCCATTATCAATATCAATGTGAGTTTTATCAATACGGTCACTGGCAATTTGGTGGACGTTATATGTCCATCCGAATCGGTGGTCATTAACAATGTGACGTTTGATTTCAATAACCCATCCGGCTCCGTGTTGATACCAAATGGCAGCTATTTGGGTTGTGATTCTTTGGTCAATGTCAACCTGTTTTTTCACGACGAAGCCATCAATGAAATCACCGACCAATTGTGTACTGGCAGCAACATCACAGTGAATGGGACGGTTTATGATGAAACAAACCCAAGCGGTACGGAAGTCATCGCCAATGGCAGCGCAAATGGCTGCGATTCAACCATTGTTGTGGATTTATCTTTCAGTAGTGAGGTATTTGAAACAGTTGACCCTACTCTTTGCTCAGGCGAATCCGTTACTATCAATGGTGTAGTTTATGATGAAAATATGCCTGCTGGGACGGAGACCTTTCCCGGAGGCAGCATCTTTGGCTGCGACTCGACGGTAATTATTGACCTTGGTTTTTATGATGACGTTAATTTTGATTTAGGAGAAACACTCTGCGCAGGAGAAAGCATTATTGTGAACAGCACTGTTTACAATGAAATGAATCCCAACGGCACCGAGGTTTTTCCAAATGCCAGTGTGAATGGGTGCGATTCCACCGTGGCTATTGCACTTAGTTTCCATCCACCTGCTCTGGCCAACTTCGATGACCAACTTTGTGCTGGAGAAAGCATGATGATCAACGGGACAATTTATGATGAAAGCAATCCGTCCGGCATGGAGATTTTGCAAAATGCAAGTGCGAACGGATGTGATTCGACCGTCGTTGTTGCTCTTGGTTTTTACCCGCCAGCTGAAAATGATTTTAACCAACAATTCTGCACTGGTGGAAGCATTACCATAAATGGAACATTATACGATGAGAACAATCCTAACGGTACGGAAATTTTTCAAAATGCCAGTGTAAATGGCTGTGATTCAACCGTTTTCATATCACTTTCTTTTACCGATAATATTCTAAATGAAATAACGGAAAACCTCTGCCCCGGCGGTAGCATCACCGTCAACGGCGTCGTATATGATGAGGCAAACCCAACTGGAACAGAGACCCTCATCGGTGGCAGTGTCTTTGGCTGCGACTCAACTATTGAGGTAGCGCTTAGTTTCTTTCCAGAAGCCATTGGACAAGTGGAAGAAACCTTGCAAACGGGCGGTAGCATCGTTGTAAATGGGACTCTCTATAACCAATCCAATCCCGTCGGCACGGAGGTCATCATCGGCGGTAGCACAAATGGCTGCGACTCGACCATTCTCGTCAATCTCCTATTTATTGGAGACATTATAGTGAATCATACATTCCAGCCAACGACCTGTGAATTCGGCAACGATGGCTCTATCACTATTGAATCCATCACTGGTGGTGAACCACCCTACACCATTGCCATCAATGGGGGCAACTCTGCAACGGTTGCTGTTTTCCCATACATTTTTGAGGATTTGGAAAATGGCTTTTACTCGCTCACTGTCGTGGATGCCAACGGGCTGATCTATTCTGAAGAAATATTTTTGCCCTTCCCATCGCCTCCCATTTTTGATCTGGGAGATGATATTTTTATTGAATTGGGAGAAAGCATTGCCCTCTCGGTAACGACCGATTTCACACCAGCCTCTTATCTCTGGGAGCCGGACTCCTTTCTCACCTGCACCGATTGTGAGATGCCCATCGTCACCCCTTCTGGGGACATCACCTATTTTCTCACCGTGACGGATGAAAACGGTTGCCCCTTCACGGATGAAATAAATGTTTTTGTGCAAAGAACCCGCAACATTTTTGCACCGAACGCTTTTAGCCCAAACAACGATGGCATGAACGACGAGTTTACCCTGTTCTCCGGTAGCCAAGTGACCAAAATCAACAGCCTACTGATCTTCGACCGCTGGGGAGAAATGGTGTTCGAACAGTACTTGTTCGAACCAAACAATCTTTCCATCGGCTGGAACGGCAAACACAAAGGGGAGAAAATGTTGCCCGGTGTGTATGTGTGGTTTGCAGAGGTGGAATTTTTGGATGGTCAAGTGTCTATTTACGAAGGGGAAGTGACCTTGATAAGGTGAGGAAGCTGTTCCATCCTTTGGATGAAATAAAAAATAATAATGCAAATACTAATATGAAAAATACACTGGTTTTCTTGTTGCCCTTGGGGCTGGTTTTATATTTATTAAACTGGAACTGCAAATCCGCTTCAACTTCTCAAAATGAATCTATACCTGTGGATAGTATGGATATTCATCACTATTTATCAACACTTTCAGGTGATGAATTTCTCGGCCGCAAACCATTCACAGAGGGAGAAACAAAGACTCTGGCATTTTTAAAAGAGGAATTCGAAAAAATGGGACTGCAACCTGGAAATAGCAATAGTTATTTTCAGGATGTTCCGCTTGTAGAAATTACTGGCAAATCTTCTCCCACCATGACCGTTACCAATGGAAAAGAAAGTTTTGAATTAAAACACTTTGATGAATTTGTTTATTTCAGCCAACGTCAAGAGGAACATATTAAACTGAAAGAATCGGAACTCGTTTTTTGCGGCTTTGGCGTAAAGGCCGATGAATACGGCTGGAACGATTACGAAGGAATTGACATGAAAGGGAAAACCGCTCTTGTGTTGATCAACGATCCCGGTTTTGAAAGCGGTGACAGCACCTTTTTTAAAGGAAAAACAATGACCTATTATGGCCGCTGGTCCTACAAATTCGAGGAAGCAGCCAGACAAGGCGCAGATGCCATTATGATCATCCATCAAACGGCTGCTGCTGGCTATGGGTATAATGTTCCACAAGGTTCAAATACGAGGCCGAGGCTCAATCTGAATTCGGAGGACGGTAAAAGCTCCTATGTTGGGATGCAGGGATGGTTTTCTTTGGAAGCTACTTCGAAGTTGTTCAAAGCTGCCGGAGTCAAAGGCGATACGCTTTTTGAAAGTGCAGGGCGTCGAGGCTTCAAACCAATTCCGCTGGGTCTGAAAATTTCTTGCAGTCTGACCAACAGCTTTCGGGAAAACAATTCAAAAAACGTGATTGGCTACATCCCCGGTAGCAAGCGGCCAGAAGAAACCATTATTTACACCGCTCATTGGGATCATCTGGGCGTCGGACGGGCTACTTCTCAAGGTGACTCTATCTTCAACGGGGCACTGGACAATGCCAGTGGCGTAGCAGGGGTTATGTCTATTGCAAAAGCGTTCAAAAAGCTGCCGGAGGCGCCAGAACGTTCCATTGTTTTTCTTCTGGTCACAGCTGAAGAGATGGGACTGCTCGGTTCAAAGTATTATGTCGAAAACCCCATATTCCCTATCAATACAACCGTGGCCAACCTGAATATTGATGGTATGAATGGAGTCGGTATGATGAAAGACTTTACCATTACCGGATATGGCCTTTCCGAAATGGACGATTATGCCCGTGCAGAAGCGACCAAACAGGGTCGCTATATCTTACCCGAACAAGAACCGGAAAAGGGATTTATTTTTCGTTCCGACCAATTCAATTTTGCCAAAGCTGGAGTGCCCCCTTTATATGGAGAAGGCGGTTACGATCATTGGACAAAAGGGAAAGAATATGCGCAGTCCAAAAAAGATGAATACACTTATAACCATTACCACAGCCAATCGGATGAATATAATTCGGAACAATGGCGAATGGATGGCACAGTGCAGGATGCACAATTGTATTTTAATATCGGTCTTCGCCTGGCCAATGAAACTTCTTTTCCAAAATGGAAAAAAGGAGCGGAATTTAAAAGGCAAGGGAATTAAAAAAAATGTCCATCAAGGAAATCATAAATGCTACCGTCCACCGCCCTTGGCCCCTACCCTCTGAAAGCTGGCGATATTACCAAGAATGGAATAAAGCCATATTCCTGCATTATCAAGTTGATATAAATGAGTTGAAAAAATGGGTGCCAGAGGAAATTGAAATTGACCTGTTCGAAGGAAAACCTTGGATTTCCTTGGTTGCTTTTTCCATGGAAAAAATAAGGCCCAGATATTTGCCCCCTTTTAATCCAATTTCCAATTTTGCTGAAATAAATATCAGAACCTACATTAAATCGGGGCATAAAACCGGGGTTTATTTTTTGAGTATAGAAGGTGAAAAAAAAATGGCTTGTAAAGCTGCCAAATTATTTTCGGGACTACCCTATCGTTTTTCAAAAATGAAAAGAACGCCTAATTCCTTTATTTCAAAAAACAGGGAACATGGCGATCAATTTAATATTCAATTTAGATTGGGAAATGAATTAAAAAACAAAAATAAATCAACCCTCGATATATGGCTGACCGAAAGATATGCCTTGTTGCAAGATGAAAAAAATGCACTTAATGAGTTTGAAATACACCACATAGAATGGCCGCTACAAGAAATCGAAATTGAAAAATTAACCGTGAATTATCCAAGGTTTAAAAATATGATCAATAACAAACCGGATAAAATAAATTATTCGCCAGGAGTACAGGTTACTGCTTGGGGAAAGAATAGAATTAGGGGACGGTGAAAAATAACTTTCCGATTTGTTTAGCTTTATTGTAATAAACGAGCTTTACTATCCCGATAGAATCATCGGGATAGCAAAACGGGTAGGCTAACCGATTTGCTAAATTTTAAAAATTTAGTAAATCTTTTTTTGAAATCAGTAAGTTATTTTTCACTGTTCCCTTAAATAAATTGAAATAAAATTATTTGGCGCAGCCTATTTTAAACAAAGCTTGTATTAAGGCAATTATGCTATTTTTTTAAATAAAAATCAAACATGGATTTTAAAGCAAGTTTCCCAGATTATAAAAAGAAAGTAGAGGAAAGTTTCAACCGCCAAAAATTCATGAATTATATCAATGCCAAGTTAGTGGAAGTACAGCCGGGGTATTGTGAAATCCATATACCCTACCATCCAAATCTCACCCAGCAACATGGTTTTTTTCATGCAGGGATTATCAGCACATTAGCGGACAATGCAGCAGGCTACGCAAGTTTTTCTTTAATGGATGGAAATTCGTCTGTATTAACAGTTGAATTTAAATTGAATTTAATTTCGCCCGGCAATGGAGATTTATTGATTGGTCGAGCTAATGTTTTAAAAAAAGGAAGGACATTAACGATTTGCAGAACTGAGGTTTTTTCTGTAAATAATGGAGCAGAAAAACTTTGTGCCGCTTCGCAAGCTACGCTAATTGAATTAAGGAATAAATCCGACGGAGGTTAATTTATTTTACTTTTGAATTAAGCCAAGCCCTAACAACTTGCATTTTTATATCTTCATCAAAAATAGCAGCAACAGGAAACGAACATCCTGAAATGACTTGGCATGTGATATGGTCTTCTAACTTTTTTTTAGAAAATGGCACAAATTCTTTTTTAGTCTCATCCAAAATAAATTGTTCTACCATTTTTTTATCTGGGTCAACAATCCAGTATTCTTTGGCGCCATGAAAGGCATAGTCTTCTTTTTTAATGCCCCTGTCAGTTTTTTTTGTTCCCTTGCTTAGTATTTCAACTATAAAGTCTGGAATCGGGTATTTCCAAGTATTTGGAAGTATTTTATCCAATTTCTCTTTTGAATAATATAGGATGTCAGGTAAATAGTCATTGCGGGTAAGGGCAACCAAAGTTGTTTCATCGTAAACATCGCCATTACCATGAGCTGAAACATAAATTTGTAGCAATAAGCTCAATTTTTTCCGAGCTTGTGTGTGTTTTTCTTTTGCTGGTGAGTGCATAATAATTTTCCCATTGATAAATTCCCATTTGTCGCCCGGCTGTATTTTTTCATAAAATTCCTCCCTCAACTTTTGTTCGTTCTTCCATCGAACATTGAGTTCCTCTATCAGTTCCGGCAAGCGGCTGTCTTCCAAAAGAGGCTCAAGTACATTTTCACTTCTCAACATGACTGAATTTTTATTTCCAAAAATACGGAATTAGAGCAAAAGAGGCTACACTTTAATTATTTCATTTTTTTTCCGCTTTAAACGTCCCATTCGGCTGGATAAATGAGACACTCGAAATGGCAGCTCCATCTCCCTCATGGAATTCCAATTTATACCCTTCCAATATTTTAATGGAAAATTTATGCTTACCTGTAGCGAGCAGTTCATATTCTGGTTGGCCAGGAACAAATAAATGCAAAACCTCGCCTTTCGTATAAACCTTGGCTACCATACCTGCCAATTCATATTCACCCACATATTGATCCAACGCCCCTTTTTCCAATTCAATCGATTTAGGCGTCCGTTTAAATTCGATGGGGTGGTCGAGTGCGGGTTCGATCTTCATGCTCACACTTGAAATATCGCCGATGTTGTTGGTTGAAAAATTGAGCCGAAGCTCGGCAGGTTCTGATGTGTCAATGCCGCCCTCTTCCACTTCATAAGGTTCGAAAACATCGTAATGGTAATGCCTCAACCAGTATTTTCTCAAAGAAAAAACCGCAAACAAAGAATCCCGCTCCAACACTATTTCAAACTCGCCATAACCCGGGTTTAAGTATTTCCCCGTGTATTCTGCCAAAATATGGGAAGGCTTGGTATTTGATTTTTTATTGGTCTCCGTACTTGCCTTTTCCTCTTTTTGCTCTTTTTTATTTTTCATCCGCCTTTCATGAAGGTCTGTGTTCCAATCAGTTATAGGCACACCGAGCATTCGGTCGGCCATCATGTTCCTCACTACGGCAGGAATGGTTGATCCATTTTGATTGGTCAGGACAACAATCCCAATACTATCGCTGGGGAAAAAACAGGTGTTGGCCGAAAAGCCATCAATATTGCCACCGTGCTGCACCCGGTAATGGCCTTTATAAGAAGAAGCCATCCAGCCATAGCCATAAGTTGAAAAATGCAGATCGGGGTTTTCTTTGCCGGGTGTGCCGCCGCCCATTACCATCTGAGGGGATATTGCTTCCGACACATAAGGTGCGGGAATGACCTCCTCCTCACCATATTTCCCGCCATGTATCCAAACTTTCAGCCACTCGGCCATTTCGTTCACACTGGCATTGATGCTGCCCGCTGGCGACATGGCGGCTATGTCGTAATACTCCATTTTTTTGATATTGCCCTCGTCGTCTGTCTGGTAGCCCAAAGCGGCTTCCTTGCTTTTCTTCATGGCATCAATGGTCAGGTTGGCGGTCTTCATACCAATGGGCTTAAAGAGCATGTTCTGTACATTGTCCTCCCAACTCTTGCCCGTGATCCGCTCTCCTATTACGCCTTGGGCGAGGAACATAAAATTGTTGTAGTACCAAGTTTCCCGCACTCCGGCGAAAGGCTCTTGATGGGCAATCCTCTTTATCAATTCATCCCTTGATTGGGTTGGGAACAAATACCATGAAAAGTCGTGGCGGGGCAGCCCAGTGCGGTGGCACATGAGGTCCTTGATGGTAATCTGATTGTTCATTTCATCATTGTAAAATGAAAGTTCTGGGACGTATTTTCGTGGGCTATCATCAAATTCCAATTTGCCCTCTCCCCGCAAAACACCGAGAACGGCAGACGTAAATGCTTTGCTACATGAACCAATGGCATAGAGCGTATTGGCAGTTGCAGCAGTTTTATTTTCATAGTCTTTGTAGCCAAATCCTTGGGCATAAACGACTTTGTCTTTCTCTACCACTGCTACTGCAAAACCGGGGGCACTCCAAGTGTCCAGCACCTTTATCAGTTCGGCGTCAATGCCTTGGAGGCGGGGATCGGTGATCTTGCCTTGAGCAATGAGGATAGTGATGGAAAAAAATAAGAAGAGGAAGAGTGAGAATTTTTTCATGACAAATTGATTTTGTTTTATTGAAAGGCGAATGTGAGGATTGATTGCGGACATTCGGTCAAAAAAAAGGAGCGCCCATTCTGGGCACTCCTTTTTGATTGGTTCTCATACCTAGTCAATTAATTTCTTCTATCTGTTTCTTTATTTTGTTCACCAAAGCGGTTTTCACGTTTAACTTCTTAGCAATTTCTTTAGGAAGAGTGCCCTTTTTTAGGGCTTTGATGATAGCAAGGGTCAGTTCAATGCCTTCTGTTTTGCCAATAGCTTCTCCCTTTTCCATGCCCTTTTCCATGCCCTTTTCCATGCCCTTTTCCATGCCTTCTTCCCAGCCTTCTTCTTTGGCACCCATGAGGATTGCTTCATAAATTGTATTTGGTATATCTTTCATTGGTTGAAAATTTTCGTCAAATTTAAGATAATATCCGTGATCATCAAACGGAGTATAGTATTTAATAAAACCCAAAAGCTCCCGTATGGTTTCTTTTGGATAGCCCTCCCTGACTAATTTCCACGCAAGGCCCGTTTTTTCTTTCAATTTTTGATCATCCTTCTTTTTACGGAAATTCAGGCCGTACCATGCCGCTTCCATGATCAGGGCGAATGGGTTTGGTTTTAGATGAGTAAAATTTCCAGGAGGGTTTTCCAAAACCTTGAACGTTGGGAAGTCATATTTCAATTCTGTAGATAAACAATTGAAAAAGAATGAATTAGGATGAAAGCTTGGGTCGTCGTCAGTCAAAATTGCCAAGGCCGCAACCTTTTTTCTAAAACGATCGAACAGTCGATATTGTACAGCATACATCCTTTCAGCAAATTCATCATCGGTATAACCCTGCACTTCTACATGGATCAAAAACCAAAATTCTTCGCTCTGCGGAGAAAAAACTTTCGCTAAAATATCAGCTCGACGCCCTTTGGCCTTAGCTTCTGGCAGTATCTGCTCCAGTTCTTTGTCCAAAAACTCGTAGCCTTTCAAGAGGTCAACTTCCTGTTTCCAATTAGGGAAGAAAAATTGAATGAAATAAGGAAAAAATTCCCGGATGGCTCCTTTCCAGATGAGGTCTCGTTTTTTCATAGTAGGGTGGTTTTTCGGCATGAAGGTAAATAAAACTGGCAATTACCAATATTTTCTCGATGCCCACCGCTAATGGCCGAAGGCCAATAACCCATCCCACCAACTTTTCAATACATTTGCCGCACATTAAAATGAAAAAAAAAAACGACCATAAATCCACCGAACTTTCCCGCCTATACTACATCGAAATGATGAAAATACAGGCCAATACGGCCTGGACGGCTACCCAAAAAACCGATGCATTGGCACGTTTGATGGAGTTGTTGTTTATTGAAGTGACCAAAGAGGAAAACATCCAGTTCACGACCTTATTCGCTCGAATTGCTTTTGCCTGCCACAAATTCCACATTAATAAGCGGACGCAGTATTGGATACATTTTTTCCGAAAAAAACAACGGTCATTCGTGCCGGACAACGAGCGGCTTGATTTTTACCACCTCAGCCTCAAAACCCTCGCCCAATGCCTGGCAGGACTTTTTTACGAAGCCATCCCCGATGAGGTGTTGAACGCCATCCCCGCCGACATCCCTTACCAATACACCGAGTTGAAAATCAAGGAGTTCCGAAAAAGTGCCAAGGTGGTTGCTTTGGAGGACGACCCCGAAAACGACTGCTTCTTGGCAAGGGATGAGAAAAACCCTTCACAGCCCGTTCTCGTGCGCTACAATATCGCCGAACGCAATGCCCCTTTCAACCCGACCATCCGACAGATCAGGAGTACTTTTGGCTTCCCGGTCAATTTGAGCCTCCTCGACGTAGAAGTGGATGAAAATGGAGCCTATCGGCCGCGGGCCATTGTGGTCGAACCCGATTACTTAATGGATGTGTCGGCTGTGGCCAATTGCTTTCAAGGAAACGGTGCAGAGCCTGTCGCATATCTACTCAATAAATACCTGCCTTACGACCAGAGCATCCCGCTGATTTTGGGAAATATAGCGAACTTCTTTCTGGACGAACTAATGAACAACCCAAAGGCCGTTTTTAAAGAAACCTTTCCCAAAGTCTTCAAAATCAACCCATTAACGTTTGCTCTGTTGCCCGATGCTGCCATCAGGGAAATTTACCAAAAGTCACAAAAGCACTGGATCAATTTGCAAATGATGGTTACGTCGGGTTTGAAAAAATCAGGCATTGAACCAAAGGAATGTTACCTCGAACCTTCTTTTTATGATGAAAAACACGGCCTCCAAGGCCGTCTCGACGTGTTTTATAAAAATGAAGAAAACAGTGCGATCGTCGAGTTGAAGAGCGGCAAGCCTTTTATGCCCAATAAATACGGCATCGGCGCCAGCCATTACATCCAGACCCTCTTGTACGACCTGATGGTTCGCTCGGTATTTCATGGAAAGATCGAACCGACCAGCTATATCCTCTATTCCGACCTCGATGCCAACCAACTCCGATATGCACCGCCAGTAAAGTCGGAACAGAATGAGGCCATGCAGGTGCGCAACCAATTGGTGGCCATTGACCGCCTTTTGGCAAACATAGGTGAAGAGGTATCGCACATCCCTCTTTTCCAACGCGTTACAACTTCCCGTTTTTCACATATAAAAGGGTATTTGACAAAAAACATTGAACTTTTTGAGAAGACGTACACCTCGCTGAACGATCTGGAACGCCGCTATTTCAATGCCTTCTCCGGTCTTATCGCACGTGAACACCAATTGGCCAAAACGGGCATCCAAGGTGTTGACCAGGCAAATGGCCTCGCCGCACTCTGGCTCGATACTTTTGATGAAAAAGAGCTCAATTATCAAATCATCAAATCCCTGAAAATCAAAGAGAACCACGCCAGTAGCGATGAGGCCCTGATCGTTTTTGATAAAACGGAAACCACCAATCCCCTGGCCAATTTCCGAACCGGGGATATTGCGGTTTTGTACCCAGTGGGCGGTGGCCGACAAAAGGCGGGTGGGTTGCATCGATCGCCAATTTCGACGCAGATTTTTAAAGTGACCATCTTAGAAATCACGCCGGAAACGGTGACTGTAAGGCTGCGGTATAAACAGTTCAACCAAGCCATTTTTGAAGAATTTGACATATGGAACTTAGAGCCTGACCAAATGGACATGAGCTTCAACGCCATGTACCAAGGGCTATTCCGTTTTGCCCAAAGTAATAGAAAAAAACGGGAATTGTTGCTGACAACGAGAGCGCCGACAGAGGGTGGCAGCGTGGGTGGGTTCTCCCCCCTTGGAGGGGGGAGAGAGCCAGAGCTAAAAACAAAAAACGGTAGTCTCGCCTTGCTCACCGCCGAGCAGCAAATCATATTGGATAAAATGCTCAACGCCCAAGACTACTTCCTCCTATGGGGGCCACCGGGCACCGGCAAGACGAGCCAAATGCTCAAGAACTTTGCAGGCTCGATTTTTAAAAACACAGATGAAAACCTCCTCATTTTGGCCTACACCAACCGGGCAGTGGATGAAATCTGTGGTGCTTTGGAAAACTTGGGCGGTGAAGTGAAAGCAACATACTTGCGGATCGGGTCGCAATATTCCACAGCAGAACGTTTTGAAAATCAATTGCTTAGTAAAAAAATGGCAAAGGTGACACGACGGGACGAGTTAAGGGAAGTACTGAGTAAGCACCGTATATTCGTCAGCACATTGGCTTCCCTTTCCAACAACCTGCAATTGTTACAACTCAAAAAATTCCGGCGGGTCGTGATTGATGAGGCTTCACAAATATTGGAGCCGATGCTTGTCGGCCTTCTCCCTCACTTTGAGCAGTTTGTACTGATCGGCGACCACAAGCAATTGCCTGCCGTGGTGGTTCAAGACACCAAAACTTCTTCCGTAGCAGATAAAAAATTAAAGGAAATAGGACTAAACAATCTACGCAATTCGCTTTTTGAACGGCTTTACAAAAGGTGCTGTGAAAAAGATTGGCATTGGGCCTTCGACCACCTGAGCCAACAAGGGCGCATGCACGAAGACATCATGCACTTCCCTGGTGAGCATTTTTATGAGGGCAAACTGAAAATTTTACCTAAAGAAATCCCTTATTCAAAAAATCAGGTCGAGCCGCTTCTTTTGAACCCCATTGACGATCAGTCCAATTGGCAAAAAACCGTTTCCCAAAACCGCATCTCTTTCCTCTCCACTCCAGTGGATTGGGAAACGCCTTCCCGAAAGACCAACCGTCACGAAGCTCTAAAGATTGCTGAGTTGGTCAAGTTCTTCAACAACGTCCCAATACCCCAATACCATAATACCCGAACATCTGTTACCGTCCGTTCCATCGGCATCATCACCCCCTACCGGGCACAGATCGCACAAATACAAGAAGTACTGAAAAACGAAAGCGTGGATTGTGAAAACATCACCATCGACACAGTGGAGCGCTATCAAGGCGGTGCAAGGGACATTATCTTTATTTCCCTGTGCACCAACACAGCCTCCCAAATGGACTCGCTCGTTTCCCTTTCCGACGAAGGGGTAGATAGAAAATTGAATGTAGCACTGACCCGGGCAAGGGAGCATGTAGTGGTAGTCGGAAATAAAAAAATACTGGAGGAAAATGCCGTTTATCAGAAATTGATAGCCTTTTGTCGATCCTTAACAGCTTCTTAACTTTTCTTGTAACCTGCCGCGGCAACCCCCCGTCTTTTAAGTGGTCATTGAGGATATTATTTTTAAAAAGAGAGCTTTTTTGACCGAATTATTTTAAAAAAAATTTTCTTTTGAAATAGAACCAAATTGCGAACAATCGTCCTCCCTTTTTTACGCGGGCTACTTTAAATTTTTTACGGGAATCTTTTATCCAAACCAAATGGAACGTGGCCGAACACGACCATGCCCGGCATCATTATTAAACATGCAACAAATATTGTTTTTGGATTAAAATTGGCAGAACTTTGCAATATAAAATTTTGTTTAGGTGCAAAATCTAACTAAAATACAAAATGTTGTTTTGTGTTACGTTGAAAATTTAACCTATAGAGTTGGCTGTTGGACGATCTTTTTCGGCCTAAAATCCAAAAAGATAGCCCATCTATCGCTCAGTATTAACCTTTGCAAAAAATAAGCTACCCGACTTTAAAAACCTTTAACCAAATAATTGACATGATCATCCGACATTTAAAAAACACCATTGTTGCCATATTCATGGTAACGGCCTTTGCTCCGGCATTCTGCTCGCCTTTGGCATGGCAGGGCTGGGGCGGTTACGAACCCCATTCCGGTCAGAGCATTTTCGACCTCATCAATCAACAGGAAGTAGTGGAAATGACCTTGACAGGGGAGATTGACTCTCTCGTCAACGTCCGCAAAACCCGTGATTACAGCCATGCAGATTTATCATACATAGATGAACTGGGTATGGCACATTCCTATCGGATTAAGGTAAAGCCCCGCGGTAAATTCAGGAGAAGGGTCTGTGATTTTCCTCCACTAAAAATCAAGTTTTCAAAAGACGAGTTGGAAGCCGCTGGCCTCTCCAAGCACAATGACCTAAAGCTCGTCTCCCATTGTATGGACGATGCCGAGTACAATGAATCCCTGATCCTACGCGAGTATTTAGCCTATAAGCTTTTCAATGAGTTATCACCCAATAGCTTACGGACACAATTGGTCAGGATTACCTATCAAGACAAGCACAACAAGCGTAACAAAGTGACCCAATATGGTTTTCTGATCGAAGATGTGGACGAACTGGCTGAGCGGATGGGTGGCCTTGAATGTGACAATTGTCTTGGTTTGAAGGAAAATCAGATCATAACCTCTCAAGAAAAGATTGTTGCCTTGTTTCAATACATGATCGGCAATGTGGACTGGGATTTGAGCATGCACCGAAATGTAAAATTGATCAAAATGAATGATGGCTCTCATATCCCTGTACCCTATGATTTTGACTACTCTGTATTTGTCAGTGCACCTTATCTGCGCCCAAACCCTGACGTTGAACAATCTAATGCCATGGAGCGAATTTACTTGGGCCATACACAAGAAGCTGACAAATTGCATGGTACAATATCCTATTTCAAAACCAAAAAAGATGCGTTGTTTGACATCATCCACAACTTCAGCCATTTGAGCAAAAGAGAGCGGTTTGAGTTGGAGTTGTATGTCAAGGGTTTTTTCGACCTTTTGGATACGAAGGAAAATGCGGAAAACATGATTTTCAGAACTAGGAATTATGGAGTCAGGTAATGACCAAATTGGATGGCATAGTTTTTTTTTAATGGACTTGCAAAAAATTGAAATGGCTTGGCCGTGCAGAAAGGGTTAACTAAAGCATTCGTCAACGAGCTTTTAAAAAACAACTCATTGCCCCACAACGCATTACAAAAAGTTTTTTCATACTAATTCAATTTTGATAGGGTGCCTTTTTCGAGGCGCCCCTTTTTTTTGCGTAAAAGGAAAAAAGTAAAATATAGCGACCGGCCTCACTTTTTTCTTCTTACTTTTTCTTTTTTACTTCCCCACCTCTACTTTTGCGGCCAAATCTTTTGAATGCAGCTGTTAATCAAGAATGCCATCCTCGTTGATCCCGCCTCGAAGCTAAACGGCGAAAAAATTAACCTTCTCATTAAAAAAGGCCTTATTGAAAAGATCGGTAAACGGCTCTCCGCCGACGAGGCCAAGGTGTTGGATGCCAAAGGTGCCTATATCTCTATAGGTTGGCTGGACATTGGAGCGAGTGTTGGCGACCCTGGCTTCGAACACCGGGAAGATTTCAAATCCGTAGAAAAAGCTGCTCTCGCTGGCGGCTACACGGCCATTGCATGCCTGCCCAACACCTCGCCTGCCATTCATTCCAAATCAGAAGTGCTGTATGTAAAAAACAGTTCGGAAGACAGCGCTGTGGAATTTTTGCCCATAGGAGCAGTGTCGGAGAACTGCGGCGGCAGGGACATTACAGAAATGTACGATATGAGGGCAGCTGGAGCCGTAGCCTTTTCCGACGGCAAAAACCCCGTGCAGGACAGCGGCCTGATGATGCGGGCATTGCAGTATGTGCAACCATTCAATGGGGTCATCGTCAATCAACCACTCGACAAAAATGTGGCACAAGGTGGTCAATTACATGAAGGTTTGGTCAGCACCTCAATTGGACTGCGTGGCATACCGGGCATGGCAGAAGAATTGATTGTTCAACGGGATATTTACCTGTCAGAATATACGGGGTCAAACCTGCATTTGCTTAATATCTCTACTGCTGAGTCGGTGCGGCTGGTGCGGCTGGCCAAAAAGAAAGGGGTGAAAGTGACTGCCTCCGTAGCTGCCGTGAACCTCGCTTATACCGATACAGTCTTGGCCGATTTCGACAGCAATTTCAAAGTACTGCCCCCTTTGCGAAGCGACAAGGACAGAAAGGCCCTTATTGCAGGCCTGAAAGATGGGACAATTGACTGCATCACTTCCAACCATACACCACTGGACGTGGAAGAGAAAAACCTTGAATTCTTTTATGCAAAATTTGGCGCCATCGGCCTGCAAACGGCATTTTCATTGGTCGTCCAAGCATTAGGCAATGACGCCTCGCCTTTATTTATTTTAGAAAAAATGGCCCTCGGCCCACGACGCATCTTAGGTCAGAAAATACCCTCCATAAGCATAAATGAAAAAGCCAACCTCACTTTGTTCAATCTAAATAAGGAATGGACAATGGAACAAACTGATATTTTTTCTAAATCAAAAAATTCCCCTTTTATTGGAAAAAAGATGACAGGCCAAGCATTGGCTACCATCTCTGGTAAAACCATGTTTCAAAACAAAACTTAGCAGATTTTCCCGTTCGGATATTTATTTCCATATTTACCTTTCCAAGAATAGCCCGCACTACAGAGATTCCCAGTTCAATCCAATTTAGTTTTTTCCAGTTCATCTGGCCTGAACCATACCCAAGGACAACATGGTGATATTGAAAAAACTATTCTAAACGTGAATATCCATTTGGTGGAATAATCAAAATGTTGATCGAAAATTTCGGAAAAGTGAATTTGAATTTATTCAACTTGCTGACCATTAATTTCAATGGCTATCTTCTCACAATCACGTAGCCATTTAATTCCTCACTTTTTAAACTAAACATTATGACGACTTTAGACAACAATCCAACCATTGACGAATCAACCGTACCTTTCTTTCCTTCTGCTTTGCGGATCGGCCTTTATGGAGGACTGGCTGTGGTCATTTTTGGGCTGATCTCTAACATTACAGGCCTTACTGTCCCAACATCTATCATGAATTCTTTGATACTTGGCCTTATAGGGATAATAATCTACGTGGGCATTGGCGTGTTTTCGGTCAAAAAACACAGAGACGAAGAATTGGGTGGGTACATTTCGTTCGGCAGGGCTTTCATCGTCTCGCTAATTGCCATGGTCGTAGCTGGTATTATAGGGGCGCTCTTCAATGCAATATACTACTCTGTGATCGACCCTGGTTTTGTTGATACAGCCGTGGAAGGCATGGAAGAAATGATGTCTAACATGGGTGTTGAAGGGGAATTAGCGGATGCCCAAATAGAACAAATGAAAAAACAATTTTCACCTTCCTACCAACTTACCATTGGAGTTTTGGTGGGCAGTTTGTTCGGTGCTGTTCTTAGTCTTATTATTGCGGCCATAATGAAAAAAAATAAGCCCGTAGTTTAGGATGAACTTGCAACAAACACCAATCAAATACGGTATTACAACAGGTGCAGCAATGGTGCTGTACCTGTTGTTGTTTTACAGCATGGACAAAGCCCAAGTGCTCAACCCTTTGGTTTTTTGGAGTGCGCTCCTGTTTCCTATGGTTGGCATGGTGATAGCGACCAGGAAAGTTAAGGAAGCGCAAGGTGATAAAATTGATAAAAAAGAAGCTATCAGAACTTCTTTTTTAACATGGTTGATAGCAATGGCCATTTTAATGGCCTTCATTTTTGTACTGTTCAATTTTATCGACAACGGCTTGATTGATTTGCAAAAAGAGCAATTCGAAGCCGCCACAGGGGAAACAGTAAATCGAGAGGATATGAAAATGACTTTCGGTAGTGTGTTTTTTCGCTGGGCTGTCATGTTGTTACCCGGCTTCCTGCTATCGTATGCTGTCGCCTCATTTCTAAGAAGTAAATAAAGCCCACGGCTTCAGTCGTGTGAAATCCAAAGAATGGACCTAAGCGTAGTCATACCCCTATTCAACGAAGAAGAAAGCCTCCCAGAGTTGGAGGCATGGATTCGCCGTGTGATGGACGAAAACAATTTCACCTATGAGATCATCTTAGTGGACGATGGCAGCACAGACCGCTCATGGGAAATCGTAGAAAGCTTGGCCAAAACGAACCCAAACGTAAAAGGCGTCAAATTCCAGCGCAACTATGGCAAGTCCGGCGCTATGTTCATCGGTTTTGAAACAGCCCAGGGCGACGTCGTTATCACCATGGATGCCGACCTTCAGGACAGCCCCGACGAAATCCCCGAACTCTACCGCATGATAAAAGAGGACGGTTACGACCTTGTGTCCGGTTGGAAAAAGAAACGCCACGATCCCCTCTCCAAGCGCATCCCTTCCAAACTCTACAACGCCGTCACCCGCAAAATCAGTGGTATTCAACTGAACGATTTCAACTGTGGCTTGAAAGCTTACCGTCTGCCGGTGGTAAAAAGCATTGAAGTATTCGGCGACATGCACCGCTACACTCCCCTACTCGCCAAATGGTCGGGCTTCCGCAATATTGGTGAAAAAGTGGTGGAACACCGTGCCCGTAAATATGGTTATTCCAAATTCGGCATGAGCCGACTGCTGACGGGTTTCCTCGATCTACTCTCTGTTACTTTTGTTGGGAAATTTGGCAAAAAGCCCATGCACCTGCTCGGCACCTTGGGCACCTTGTTTTTTATTGCCGGCTTTTTGATGCTCGCTTATTTGAGTTATGAAAAATTGGTGAATTTGGAATATGGCATTACGACCCGACCCCTGTTTTTCTTTGGCATTTTGATGCTCATCATTGGGACGCAGTTGTTTGTGACGGGTTTTTTGGCGGAGTTGCTGGTGCGGAATTCGAGTACCCGTAACCGGTATGTGATTGAGAAGAAGATTTAAATGGACAGTTGTAGTTTTGGGGAAGCGATTTTGGCCTAATGAAATTTCAGAAGACATTTTAAAAATTTATAGCAGTATCAATATCTTTGAAAACACACCTCCTTCCCAAAATTTTCCTTCCTTCAGGCATGAAAATCAGTCGTTTCCAAAAAGTGTACGGTAATGAAGTCTATTTTAATATAGGCCAAGCCCTCCCTGAATTGCACAAACTTTTTTTATTCTTACGATAATCTCTATTTCTCCTATTACTTTTACAGCTGCTTGTTTCCAAAATCTATTTGAAACAGCAGTCCTATTCACCTATTTACCATATAACACCATGCGAATATTTACCATCACGATCATGACAATGCTCCTTTCTACGATGGCCGTTGCCCAGGAAAACATCGGCTACCAAACACCTCCTAAGCCCATTGCCGATCTTATAGACGCAGCTCCCACACCAGGACTGTCCATCAGTCCGGATGATGAGTGGTTATTGCTTATGGAACGTCCAAGTCTACCTTCGATCGAAGAAGTAAGTGGGGAAGAATTGCGGATCGCCGGCCTCAGGATCAACCCTGCTACCAATGGGCCAAGCCGAGGGTCTTATTATACCAATATAAAGATGAAATCGCTGGATACGCAGCAAGAAAAAGACATTGCGGGACTGCCATCGAATGCCCGGATCGGATCGGTTGGCTGGTCACCTGACAGTAAGCAAATTGCTTTTCTAAACACTGTCGGCAATGGCATCGAGCTGTGGGTAGTAGATGTTGCTTCTGCCACAGCTAAACGCATGACCGAGGCCATCATCAACGATGCCATGTCCGGCAGGGCCTATAGTTGGCTGTCTGGCGGGCAGCATTTGATTTATCGGCAAATCAATCCTCGGAGAGGCAGCAAACCAAAAGAACCTTCCGTGCCAACGGGGCCAGTGGTGCAATCGAATGACGGGAGTTCTGCTCCGGTCAGGACTTATCAGGACATGCTCCGCAATCCTTTTGATGAAAAGCTTTTTGGGTATTTTACCACCAGCCAATTGATGATGCTCAACTTGGCCACAGGGGTCAGCCAACCATTTTGTGAAAAAGGCATTTACCGCGGTGTCAGCCCTTCCCCTGATGGGAAATATGTCATGTTGTCAAAAATCAAGCGGCCATTTTCCTATATCGTCCCCTATTATCGTTTTGCTTCCGAAACTAACATTTATGACCTCAATGGTAACCTTGCCCGCCAAATGGCTGATTTGCCGCCAGGCGAAAACATTCCTAAAGGTTTCAATGCTGTGGCGACTGGCCCCAGAAGGTTCACTTGGCGGGCAGATAAACCTGCATCCATATATTGGGTAGAAGCACAGGACGGCGGCGATCCCAAAAAAGAAGCGGAGATCAGGGACAAAATGTTTTTCCTCGATGCCCCTTTTAAGGCCGAACCTAAAGAGGCCCTCTCGTTCAACTTGCGCTATGGCGGTGTCACTTGGGGAAACGGCAACCTCGCCATCGCTTCCGAGTGGTGGAGGGCCGACCGCAGGGAAGTAACCCGTCGCTGGCAGCCGGACAATCCGTTCATACAGCCGGAAGTGTTGTTCGACCGCTCCTATGAAGACCGCTACGGTGATCCCGGAAATTTTGAATTAAAACCTAATCAATATGGATATTATGTGCTGTTGACCGCTGACAACGGCCAATCCCTTTACCTAACTGGTACCGGTGCATCGGAAGAAGGTAACCGCCCTTTTGTGGATAAATTTAATTTAAACAGCAAAGAAACAGAGCGGCTCTGGCGGTCGGAAGCACCATACTATGAATACCCATTGTTCATCATGGACGCCGAAAAAGGGATCGTTATGACCCGCCGGGAATCCAATTACGAGCAGCCGAATTATTACAAGAGAAACTTGAAAACCGGGCAACTCACGCAGGTCACCCATTTCCCCAACCCCTATGAATCGCTCAAAGGAGTTTCCAAAGAACTCATCAAATTCAAGCGAAAAGACGGCGTTGACATGACCGGCACCCTTTACCTGCCTGCTGGCTACAACAAGGAAAAAGATGGCCCATTGCCCATGCTGATGTGGGCTTATCCAAGGGAATATAAAAGTGCCAAGGCAGCTTCCCAGGTCACATCTTCTCCGCATGCTTTCATCCGCACCAGTTGGGCATCGCCCACTTTGTGGGTAGCAAATGGATATGCCGTTTTCAGCAATGTATCCATGCCCGTGATCGGGGAAGGTGAGGAAGAACCGAATGAAACGTTTGTGGAACAACTGCGCATGAACGCCGAGGCCGCATGCAACAAAGCAGTGGAACTGGGCGTGGCCGACAAAAATAAAATAGGCATCGGTGGCCACTCTTATGGTGCTTTTATGACGGCTAACTTATTGGCGCACACGGATTTATTTGCTGCTGGCATTGCCCGCAGTGGAGCTTATAATAGAACGCTGACGCCTTTTGGCTTTCAATCGGAAGAACGCACTTATTGGGAAGCACCAGAGGTCTATTACAGCATGTCACCGTTCAATTTTGCCGATAAAATAAAAGAGCCGATCCTGCTCATCCACGGCGAAGCAGACAACAATTCTGGCACTTACCCCATGCAGAGCGAGCGGATGTATGCTGCTTTGAAAGGTCATGGCGCTACGGTGCGATTGGTAATGCTGCCATCGGAGAGCCACGGCTACCGGGCTCGTGAGTCGGTAATGCACCAGGCGTGGGAGATGGATACTTGGTTGGAGAAATATGTGAGGAACAGGAATGGAAAAGAGGACAAGGTGAAGCCGTAAAGAACGAAAAGGAAATTGAAGAACAAAAGCTGGCTTGTAGTAGGTTGGCTTTTGTTTTTTTCTCGAACTTTTCCCCATTCAAGTATATTTGAAAAAAACAATCTTATTACACACATCTCTCTTTAGGGTTCTTCTCTTT
This sequence comes from Saprospiraceae bacterium, assembly GCA_965222975.1. Classification (GTDB taxonomy): domain Bacteria; phylum Bacteroidota; class Bacteroidia; order Chitinophagales; family Saprospiraceae; genus UBA6168. The sequence continues at coordinate 32,587 of CBDCVJ010000003.1, forward strand.
TGGCCTGAAAACATGTTTGAAATAAAAAGTGTACGGTAGAGAATTAAAATTTAAAATAATCAATCAACCTCTATGAACCGCTTTTCAAACACGTACCGTTTCCCATAAAAATTATAAAAGAAAATAATTCCGTTCACCAATATTTTTGCAAACCAATGGTAGGTATTTAAAAAAGGAATTTTCATAAAAAATGCAAACAAAGTAGCGTTCATGACCCACCCTCCTGCGGAAACTAACATTGCTAATATGAAAGTTTTCCGCAATCCTCTTTTCATGGAAAAAATATATTTTTTTTGGAGCATAAAATTAAATACTACACCGACTGGATAGGAAATAAAATTTGCTGTTATTTTTGGCAACCCGAATTGCAATAAAATAAAATATAGAAAATAATCAACGGCCGTTGCTGTCGCCGAAGCGGTGGCATATTTCGCCTTTAAAATAAATAGTTTTTTTTAATTGTTTCATTGCTTTATGGCTTCATTGTTTCATTGCTATATTGTTTTGCTGAAAAGCATCAATGCAATTGTAAATCCAAAATGAAAAAAATAAAATAAAACAACATAGCAATGAAACAATGAAGCCATTTAACCATTTAATTCTTTTTCAAAAAACGCCTTTACTTCCAACCAATTATTGACACGGGTAAATCGGTTTTCCGAAATATTATGAGTGGAAGTATATAATATACCTTTTCCATTAAAAGTCACCAAATTTTTCACATGGTCATCAATCATATAATCTGCTTGGATGATGCTCTTGTCACCACAAAAAACAATGTTTTTCCAGTGGATAAATGGAAAATGTTTTTGCATCCAATCGTATTTATCGGCCAGTGAATTGCGGAATTCCATAGCAGCACTGACGACAAATATTTCATAATGTTCGTGTAACCATTTTACCACTTCTTGGCTATTTTCCATTACTGGTAAGTCAGCAAAAAAACCTGGGTCGTGCAAATAATTGCGAATGTGTTCGCCGCCGACCATTTGGTAAACTTTCTTTCCCCAAAATTCTTCTTTGGTCAATTTTCTGCCCGTATCATTTTCGAAATGATTTAAAAATTTTGGGGTGACGTCGGCGATGACTTCGTCCATATCTAGGGCGATGCGTTTTTTGGGAGTTGGAAAATGATTGGATATAGACATAAGTATCTTTTTAGCGGGCAATGTTAAATGAAAAATCCAAAATTTAAAATGGAAAAAACACGAGATGGCATATCCTTTAGTTTTCCTCTATTCAATGGCACCTTTTGTTCACAAAAATTGTCTTTAATTTGATCAATACATAATAACCAAAGAATGATTCGTAACTTTCGCGAAACCGCCGATCAATGAAAAAGCAAATTCTGAAAGACAAAGTTCATTGCTCGGCCAGCACCGGCGAAACGTAATTGGAATTAGAAGTTGAACAAAACAATGGTTTGTAGTCCATTGAATCTTATGAGATGACGAACCATACTCACAAAGCGAACATTATGTATCCTAAAAACCAAAAAAGTGATAATGAACCTATCCTGTCAGGCCACCTGTGGGCTTACATACTCCTCACTTCTTTCTTCTTCCTTTTTGCTCAAATGGTTTTTGCCCAAAACAGCCTTTCTGTGGGCAACCTAAAATTTACCCACATTGGTCCGTCGCAAGGACTGGCAAACCCTAAGGTAACTGACCTATACCAAGATAGCTACGGTTTTATCTGGATCGGTACAGAGTATGGACTCTACCGCTTCAATGGTTACGAATGCACCGATTGGACGACCATACCCGGTGATACTTCAAGCATCAGCGCAAACCATATTTCTTACCAAATGGCCTTTCATGAAGACGAAAACCACAACCTCTTCATCGCCACGTTTAACGGAGGTTTGAATTACTTCGACAGAAAAAAGGAAAAATTCACCCGTTACTTGGCCGGGGATTACGATTATAACTCTTTGTCTTCAAATGCAATCAATGCCATCACAGGTGATAGGCGTGGAGGATTGTGGGTTGCCACCAACGGCAGAGGGCTAAATCATTTTGATCCTAAATCAGGTAAGTTCAAATGGTATTGGTCAGAAAAAGACAATCCCGACACGTTAGTGGGCGAAGGAACCCTTGTTACCTTGCTTCTGGACAAGAATGGTCTGCTCTGGATTGGCACAGGCAACGGCCTTTCCTGTTTCGATCCAGGCAAAGAACATTTTGAACGTTATTACCCAGATGCCAGTGATCCTAACAGCCTATCGGGCGAATTTGTCACCAGCATACTCGAAGACAGCATGGGCAGGGTCTGGGTGGCCTGCATGGATGGGTTGAACCTTTGGGACAATGGCAACTTCAAACGCTTTTATCCAAATGAAAATCTTCCCTATCGCAATGACAATTATAATTACATCACCAACCTATTTGAAGATAGTGAAGGTAATTTGTGGGCAGGCACAATAGCAGGGCTGCTCCACTGGGAAGTAACGGGCAATGAAGTTCAATTTACACCTGTTCTGCACAACCCTGCCGACCCAAAATCCATTAGCAAGGGTTCAATTCATGGAATTTTGGAGGATCGTTTGGGCAATCTTATGTTTGGGACAGAGGATGGCGTGAGCATTTTAAACAAAACGGCCGTTCACTTTATGGATCAGCGGTTCTCGCACCTACAAGGGGCTTTCCCGTCAATTGGCGATGGTGAAAGCTTCAGGGCAGCAATTGAAGTAAACAACAACTTATGGTTCTGCAACGATAAAGGAATTTTTATCTATGAACTGAATAAACAGCCAAGACAAATTTTAAAAGATAAGGTCACTGCCCTTTATAGCGGTAAAAATGGAAGAGTCTATGCAGGGACAGTTGAATCGTCAATTGCTTTTTATATCCTTGACCCTAAATCTGGGCAAATAATAGAACGTCATGAGAGAGTTCGTAAACCTGAGCCCACGGCATTTGAATTTCAAGGCTCCCGTATCGAAACATTTGTAGAGGACAACAAGGGCTTTGTATGGATGGCCACAAAAAGTGTTCTTACCCGTTTTGATCCTGAAACAAAACTATTCCAACGGTTTTATAGTCACAAAGACAAGCCTAAGAGCCTCACTAATTCATCTATCAATGACTTGCACTTAGACATGATCGGTCAACTTTGGGTGGCTACAGATGCTGGATTAAATAGGCTTGATACTGCACAACTTGCAAAACCATTTGGTGATGAGTTGCTGTTCGACCACTATAGGTACGACCTAAACGAAGAAAGTTCACTCAGCAGTGACCTCGTATTTTGCCTACTCGAAGATGCAGATGGTTATATCTGGGCGGGAACGGAAACCGGGCTAAACCGCTTTGATCCCCAGACTAATAGGTGGGACCGTTTTTTTAAAGAAAACGGCCTGCCCGGCAACAAGATCACAGACCTCATTGAAGATAGTCATAATAACCTTTGGACCTGTACGGCCAACAACGGGATCGCTAAGTACGATGGTAAAAATTTCATGCGTTTCACCGCTGAAGATGGGTTGCACTCCAACCATTTCACCAAAAAAGCTTCTTTTAATATGCAGGACGGCACTTTGGTCTTTTGCAATACGGAGGGTGTGAATGCTTTTCAAACAACAGACTTAACAACCAAAGAAGGCCCGCTGCCACCAGTTTATTTTACTGATTTTCAAATTTTCAACAAATACGTTCCACCAGATGGGAAGGACAGTTTGCTGAAAAAGGCTATTTACTTGATGCCCGACATCACGCTAAAGTTTTCACAGAGGGTTTTCTCTTTTAAAATTGCTGCCCTCGACTATGCCCGACCCCGTAGGCAGCAATACCGCTATCGACTTGAAAGTTTTGGCGGGAACACAGCGTGGATCAGCCTCAATAACAACCGATTGATAACCCTCTCTAATTTACTGCCAGGTGAACACCATTTGTACGTTCAGGCAAGCGCCGATGGAAAGGTTTGGCATTCACCAGACAAGGCACTCCGTATTGTTGTACGTCCACCTTGGTGGGGGTCATGGTGGGCAATCTTGTTTTATATCTTTTTGATTTTAGGCATTATATATTTCACCTATCGTTTTCGCCTGCGGCAAAAACTCGCAGGTGCTGAGGCACGTCGCCTCCGAGAACTTGATCAAGTTAAAAACCGACTTTATACAAATATCACCCACGAGTTCCGTACCCCTCTTACCATCATCCTTGGGGTGGTGGATAGACTGTATGGGCAGGTAGGCTATGCCGCACGGGAAAGCCTCAAAATGGTAGGCCGAAATGGCCGCCAACTCCTTGACCTTGTCAACCAGATGCTTGATCTGGCCAAATTGGAAAGTGGGGCCCTCAGGCCCAACATGGTGCAAAGCGATGTGATTCTTTTTTTGAAATACCTGCTCGAAAGCTTCCATTCGATGGCTGACAGCAAAGACATTTCGCTGCGTTTTGCTTCCCCAACCGATTCATTTACCATGGACTATGATCCTGAACGACTTCGGCAGATCGTTTCAAACCTATTGTCGAATGCGCTGAAATTCACACCTTCCGGAGGGGAAGTGAGCTTAACGGTAGATGTGACAGATTTTGAAAATTTGTCACATCTAAATTTGGCCGTGACCGACACAGGTAAAGGCATCCCACCTGAAAAGCTTCCACACATTTTCGACCGCTTTTACCAAGCTGACGATTCGGCCACCCGTCAGGCAGAAGGTACTGGCATTGGCTTGACCCTGACGAAGGAATTGATAAAACTGCTGGGAGGGGAAATCAATGTAGAAAGCGAAATGGGTCGTGGCACTAAATTCACCGTGACCCTTCCAGTGGCCAAGCATGAAAAGCCACAAGCAGGCGTTAGGATAGTAGCATCTGTCCCGGCACCATCAATGCTCGCCGCTGACCCTGAAATGGTCAACCCCCATCTATCAAAACCTACTGCCAGCCCCTCGCTTCTTATTATTGAGGACAATGCAGATGTGGTTCGGTATGTCTCTCAGGTTTTACAAAACAGCTATCAATTAGCCATAGCCCCAAATGGGAAGGCAGGGGTAGAAAAAGCGAAACAGGAAATGCCCGATCTAATTATCTCCGATGTGATGATGCCAGAAATGGACGGCTTTGAAGTATGCCGATGGTTAAAAAATGATGCCTCCACCAGTCATATTCCTATCGTCCTTCTCACGGCACGAGCCGATGCGGAATCGAAAATAAAAGGGCTGGAACAAGGCGCCGATGCCTACCTGCCTAAGCCGTTTTACGAAAGAGAGCTTAAAGCAACATTGAAGAACTTATTGGAGAACAGGGAAAAACTGCGCCATTACTATACTTCTGGCGAATTTCTCGGCAGCGGTAAAAGTCCTGTTAATGCTTCGAGTGCTAACCGGATCAACCCCCAAGACGAAGCATTTTTGAAAAAAATTTTGCAAACGGTAGAAGCCCATTTGGACGACCGCAAACTGTCCGCCGAGAAACTGGCCGAACTAATGCTCACCTCATATAGCAATCTTTATAAAAAAACCAGCGCACTTACAGGCATGCATGTTACAGAATACATCCGGCACATAAGGTTGCACAAAGCCGCCGCTATGCTAAAGGAGAACGGGGAATTGACCATTTCCCAAATTTCCCTTGAAGTGGGGTTCAACAGCCTGCAATTTTTCAGTCGGGAATTTAGAAAAGTTTTTGGCATCAGCCCATCCGCCTATCGTAAGGGGCAAAACAAAAAGTGACCATTTTCAATATTTGTGCAAATAATTCGATCATTTGTACAAGTATAACTTTTGCCTTTCATAGCCGCTTCTTTTCCTGTTTTCCAAGTTTTCAAGATATGTGCAAGCACTTGGCATATATGTGCAAGCTGGGCAAGGTGGGCGAGCCCATCTTTGCCTTGTCTTTTTCCCGGATACGATTGAACATTATAAGAAGTGCAGTTTGAAAAAGGAACCAACTCCCCAAAAACTGGTGGCCACTTCCAAAAACTGACAGTACCGAAAAAGACCTCATTATTAACCAAAATCTTTTTACCATGAAAAATTATCTTAAAGCAACAGGGAAAGGCAAGCATGCCCCTGTTGCATTTTTCCAAAACACATTTTCCCAATTTCTTATTCTTCTCTTGTTTGCTCTAATGGTCACCGGATGGTCGGCATGTGGCAAAGGGGATGATTCTCCTGAACCAGAAGACCCTTGCAATGGATTGGAGTGCCTCAACGAAGGTACACTCTTGCCAACTTGCGAGTGTCAATGCCCAGAGTGGTACGAAGGCGCCCTTTGCGAAAAGCAAGTAACGCCGGACTATATCAAAATCGAAAAAGTCACTGTCAACAAGTTCCCCTCCCACCGTCCAGACGGCGCGGTATGGGACGCTAACGGGTCACCGCCCGACCCATGGCTGAGCATCCGTCGGGCCAATTCATCGTTTGACATTTTCCGTACCGAACACATCGTCGGCGCTACAGCAGGGGCTGCATATGAACTGACGATTAGTAATGACGAGAGCTTCTACAATGTTTTTGAGTCATACAAGCTCTACCTCTGGGAGTGTGATAGTGGCAGTGATTGTGTGGGGGATTCGGAGGAAATGGGTCAAATAGATTTCAAAATTTACAGCAGCGATAATGGCTTCCCCGATCCATTAGTCCTAAGTAACGAGGACAGTACTATCGAAATAGAGCTTGATTTACTGTATATCCCCAACTGACCGCAATGGTCAGTGAAAACCACTAACCCTCAAAAACTTGCCGGTGGGGCGCCACCACCCATCGGCCTTTTTTAATTCTCAAAACCATTTATCATGAAATACACAAAGAATTTACTCATCCTTTTCTTCATTATCCAATCATTCCATCCCGTCCAGTCCCAACCCATTGGTGTCAACCTTGCTTCGTTCCGTGAGTGGTCATCAGAATTTGCTTTTAAGGACGCCTTCAAGATGTGCCGTGAGTGGACGCAGATCAACCGGGCAAATGCAGCCGTGGTCGATGGCCTTGTGATCCCGCTGCGCGACGACGGCTACCCTGAATTTTTGCCCTTTGAAAGCGGGGGTGTCCAATTGGCTGTACGGACTTTTGTTTTTACAGGACAAGTACATCCTTTGCCAGAAGGTGATTACACCCTGTTCTCCGAAGGCACCGGAAGAATCCGCATCCAGCAGTCTGGTGGGAGCGGATGGCAGTTCCTTGACAGCCCCGGCAGTCTGGTTTTTCCCAAAGAAACAGATGGCCACTTCATCATTGACATCCTCGAATCCGAAATGGGCAACCCTGTAAACAATGTCCGTTTGGTCATGCCCGGTTTTTTGGACAGCTATGAGGCCGAACCTTTCCATCCCGAATTTCTATCTTTTTTGGAAAACTTCGAGTGCATCCGTTTCATGGACTGGATGCGTACCAACAATTCTACGATCACTGGCTGGGAACACCGAACCCCTGTTGACTATTACAGCCAGACGGTGCCCTTTTTTGAAGGAAACATTCCCTTCAGTGGTGTGGCTTATGAACACCTGACGGCCTTGTGCAACCTGCTTGGCAAGGATGCATGGGTAAACATCCCGCATGAAGCGGACGATAATTTCGTTGAACAGTTTGCCATTTTTTTACGGGACAACCTCCATGATGACCTGAAAATTTACCTCGAATATTCAAATGAAGTGTGGAACGGTGCGCCTGATTTCAGAAGACAGCACGATTGGACAATGGAGCAAGGGGAAGCAATGGGATATCCGCTGCCGGAATCCAACCAGCGCAGCCTTTACACCGCCAAACGCTCGGCTGAAATCTTCCGCATTTTTGAAACCGCTTTTGGCGCTGCGAGCGGCCGCCTGGTAAAAGTACTCGCCGCACAGGCAGGCAATATAGGCATCGCCCAAACCATGGTGAATGCCTTCCTGAACAACGTGGAAAACGTGAACCCTGATGGCGTAGGCGTTGATGCGTTAGCCATTGCCCCTTACTTTGGCAATTTCATCGCAGCTGCCGCCGATGTTGACGATGCCTTGGCACAGGCACGGACGAGCATGGAAACGATGGCCTTTGAGCGCATAGATAACCACCTGAACCTATTGGCCAACAACGAGTGGGACATACCGCTTATCGCCTACGAAGGTGGGCAGCATCTGGATAGCAATAACCCAACATTGGCTGAAATTTTTTGCGAAGCCAACCGCCATAATGGAATGGGCGAGATGTATTGCGATTACTTCAATTATTGGTATGCACAGGGTGGAGGTCTATTCATGCACTATAATTCTATTTCATCGTGCAGGGCAAGTGGCAGTTGGGGGCTGAAAGAGTACACGGGGCAGCCCGATGGAGATGCACCAAAATTCATGGCCGTGTTGGGCTGCGTGGTGTCGGATGTGGAAGATGCCCAGATACCACAGGCCGCCCGGTTTGGCGTTTTCCCCAACCCCACTGATGGGACATTGACTTTGAAAAACCCGGATGATGTTGCATTCGATCAGTATGGGGTTTTTGACCTGTGGGGTCAGCGGGTTTTATCTGAGAAAAGTATCGGGGCAACTATTGATCTGTCCACTTTGCCGCCGGGGTTTTATTTATTGGTTTTGAAAAAAAGTGGGCAGATGATCTGGCGGGAAAAAATTGTTAAACTGTAATTAGCAAGTGTTCGGGCATCTGATGTTTTGGGTGTCCGAACCATACCTTTATTAGCCAATTATGCTTCCTCATCCCCTAAAAACTTATTCATTATGTACCCCCAAATTCAAATATCGCCAGCTCCCTATTTTTTAATTGAACTCAAAACCCAAATCGAACAACACCTTTCCGATACTTCCCTTAACGTAAAAAAACTGACCCGCCTCGTTGGCATGAGCCGCACCGACTTGCACCGCAAGCTGAAACGTTCGGTCGGCATGTCGGCAACGGAATATGTCAGGTACATTCGTTTAAGGCGTGGCGCTCGTTTGCTGCGGGAATGCCCCCATTGGAGCGTTTATCAAGTTGCACTGGAAGTCGGCTTTGATAGCCAGAGTTATTTTTCAAGGCGGTTTAAAGAGGTGTTTGGAGTTTGCCCCATGGATTGGCGTGAGGGAGGTGAGGATTTGGAACATTTGTGAAAGTGGTTGGGACATATGTACAAACAGAATCTATTGAAAGTCTTGAATTTTGTAATGTAAAAAATTTTTCAAATTTCATTTCAAATTATAATACATGGAGAATTTCACTAAAATAAAAGTTAACCTTTAAAATTCATTAATTATGAAAAAAAGAGCATTCATTTTAACCTTGGGTTTAGGACTTATATCTCTATTTATAATCCCAAGTTGTAATGGTAAAAAAAACGATCAGCCAAACAAATCTGTTAAATTATCAAGAGAGGATCAGGCACAAATGATCAAATTAAGAAAGGAAATTCTACCTAAAATAGATGAAATGGGAAAAATAATAGGGAAGAATTTGGGGAAGGATATTCCCTCCGTTGGCAAATTTGTCATTACAATTAACCGAAATGGACAGGCAACTACTACAGATGTAGTAGTATTTGATGATGAATTGGTTTTGGGGACGGGCTTATGCTATGATGAAGAAGGCGGAGTATGCTGTGATTGTCCGTGTCCATAAAATATTTTCCATTATTGAAAAGTGCGTACAATCTAAGATCAGATAAGCGCCAAAACTATAACACGTGAATTGGGCATTAAGGGATTTTTGAAAAATAAATTTCACTGATTGTATCAATTTGATAAACCCTACCTTAATGTTATGTTCTTCAATCCACCAACCGCCAGTTCACCCCCATCCGCATACCGCCATTACTAAATGTAAAAGGCATCGGATAATCGGCTGTCTGATAATAATACTGCCGAGTCATATAAGGCAGCAAGTTTTCCACCTTAAAAAAGAAGCGGAATGTTTTCACCTTAAAATTCAGGAAGACATCAACGAGTGGGGTAAAAGGCAAGGTCTGATCATTTTGCAAAAAGAACTGGCCAATGAGCGGGTGGTAGTTGTAAGGCGAATAACCAGTATTCAAGCGGGCATCGAAACCGAAGCGTGTAAGCATGGCTTTTTTGAAAATTTTCCCTTCCAGATAAATGCTGTGCTTGGAATAGAAAGTCGGCAGGCGGAGGGTGTTAGAGGTGCTTTCCTGTATGCCCAGCCAATTTTCCAGATGTACCAGTTTGGTATGGAAATCCTTTTTCACCGACAATTGCAAAACATTGATTACCGATCCATTTTGTCGGGCCATGCCATCAGTATCAAAGTAAACCAAATTGTTCACCAAATTATAACTACCCGATATTGCCAAATCGAAGGCAGGCAAGGAATAAGTGCCTTTCAAGCTGGTTTCCAGTGTTTTACCAAAATCATTTTTCCAAATCTGTTGTTCCGTCGCATAAAACTGACGGTGCAGGAGCGATGGGGTGGACAATTGGTTGATGGCTTCCAAGCGCAGGTTGCCGATTTTTTTAAAATTCAAAAACAGGTCGCCGCTCAGGCGGAAGTCACCCCGGTTGGCGCCAATGCCGAGGTGACCATAGGTGCGGATTCGGAGGTGGTCATTGGGGGAGAAATTGAAGCTACCAGTGAGGAAGAGGTTGTTCAAGCGATCCCTCTCCAATGGCTCTTGGTCAATAAGGTGAAAAGCATGTACGAGGCCTACTTCCAACAAGTCACTTTCGGCAGGCAATGAGCGACCTGTCGAATCGGGTTCGGCTTGCCGGAGTTTGAAAGTTTGGAGCTTGACAGTGTTCTGCAATTTTCTGGTTTCAAGGAATTGCCGCAGCCCTCTATCATCCACCCAAAAATCGCCGAAGTAGAGCGAATCGGAGGGCAGGGCGGAAAATTTGTAGCTGTCCTTCCGCCAAGCCATTTGATGGTACAATGTAAAAACCCTCCCCTCTGGAACTGCCAACAGCCGGTTGCCGTCTGCTGACTGGAGGGAATCGGGAATTGGGGAATTGGGGAATTGGGGAATTGGGGAGCGGCCCGGAGGGAGACGGGAAATGGGCGGTCGGCCACCAGGGGGAAACGGTGCTTTGCCATTTGCCTTAGGAGCAGTCGGTTTTTGCGAAAGGGAGTCTTTGGGGGTTTTGGTTTTTAAAGAATCAATAACGCCTAACGAATCGGTCATAGCCAAAGTGGAATCTTTTAAAATAGAATCACGCAATGTCGAATCTTTGGCCATCAGTTTTTCGAGGCGGCGTTCTTCCTTTCTTTTTTCTTTGGCTTCTTTCCGGGCCTTCCGGGCTTGGGTGCGGCGCTTGATGCTTTCCTCACTGAGTATTTTATTTAAATAAAAATACTGAGTATAGGCATATTCCCGGTTGGCATGGCGGGTGTCGGAATTGAGGAGGTTGACATCGAGGCGGAAGGCATCCTCATAAACGGCATCTGCTCCGTCCTCGATGCCGCCGTTGTCCTGTTGCTCAACCGAATTGGAGACGAAAGTGAAAAAGCCGTCGTAAGTGTTATATTTATTGTGAAACCAAAGCCCCACAGCCACATCTGCATTTTCTGCTTTTTGATTGTCGTAAGCGCCTGCGTTGTCTATTTTCCGGTATTCCATTGAAAAGTTGATGCCGTTGGCAAAGTTGCGGCTGAAACGCACATTGGTAAAAGCATCGGCCTGCGTCTGCCCCTGCGAGTGACCTGCTTGCGTGTAAGCTTGTTTGATCTTATAAAAACGGACATCGGAGGTTTTCATCTGGTATATGTCGAACTGGTGCAGCCCCACATCGAAGCCCCGCCTGAAGGAGGGTTGGTAAAACAGGGGGTAGCTGGCTGAACCCAAATTTCCTAGGTGTGCCTGATCGAACGCTCCCTGCCGAATGGGGTCATATTGCTGGAAATTGCCGAGCAGGCTATCTTCAAAAGGGAATATCGCATTGAGATTATCGGCAAAAAAGAAAAAAATGTCGGAGGTATCGAGCGTTACTTCCCCCATACTGCCGGAGCCGCCACCTTGCCCGATATTGCCGAAAGCACCAAAGCCGCCGCCACTCCTACCCCCGCCGGGAAACTGGCAAAATGCAGGAAAGGCATTTACCAAAAAGAAAAAAAAGATGGCGATGCGATGCATTGGTGGTTGATTGTTAATTGTTGGTTGTTTTGAAAAAAGTTCTAAAACCAACGGCAAACTTAACCATACCGCCCTTGCATTTGCCAAAAATTAACGGAGCATTATTTGTGGAAAACCTCAAAGCCGACTTTGATGCCCAAATCAAGGTAAGGCAGGACGACCTGGCCATCCTGCTGATCGAATGAAAACCCGCCTGCTTGCCAGATAGACATACCCACGACAGGTGATGTTACCGAAAAATTTAGGTCGTGTTTTACATTCATCCATTTCAGGCCAAACCCGATATATGCTTCGAGCAATAATTTCTTTCCGATGGGCACCTGACTGCCAAACACCGCCGTAGCTGCCACTGCATTTTTGTGAAGCAAGGCGCTCGAATAGGAAACGGGCGTACCATTCTCCAAAACGACAGCACCGTTTAAGTCAATAAACGATTGCGGAATGAAGATAACGTCCGCGCCAACAAAGCTCCGACGATCAGGGGGCAACCAACTTCTGCGGCCTAACCGCCACCACCTATTTCGTATCTGGCTTGGAAAATAGTGATACCTCGCACCGAATTTATGTTTCCGGTAATACCTGTCTTCTTTGTTCGGATGAAAATCTTTTTCTGAAAAAACAGAACATTGATGGCCATATTCGTACTGCAAGTTGAAGCGCTTGGCAGGCCATATTTCCATGCCTGCCATCAATGTACCAGTATTTGGATTTAGAAGGCTGGTGGGTGTGAATTTTAGGACGACAAATGCCCGGTCGTTAAGCACTTGGCCAAAGGCAATCAATTGGGTCAAAATGATATAAAGGGAAATGAGAAGGCGTTTCATGCTTTAGGTTTTTATCTATTAAACGAATCGCATCAAAGGAAAAAATGCTGCTTGAAACAACGGCTTATAACTGTTTTCTAACAATATAGAATGAAAATATTAAGAAAAGGAGAGGCGGGGCAATATTTATATGTAGTTACATTTAAAATTAAAGCTGTTAAATCATGGCGATTTTAAAAATCACCATGATTTAACAGCTTTAATTTTAAATGTAATCATCTATAAATCAACTTAACAATGCTTTCTCCAATTTTTGTAAATATTGGCTGAACGTTTCTTTCATAAAAAAGCCCAGTGACATGGCGGCTTTGTCCAATAAATTAATTTGAAAAAAAGTGTAGTCAAATTGGTGCTTTGAGCCATTGGTGAGTGCCAGTCGCTTGCGGGAAATCAACTCTACTTCGGATGCAGAAATATTGTTTTGGCCACCTACGTCAATATATTTTTTGAAACGTTTTTCTGTTTGTTCCAATGCCCCTTTTAAAATGATCAAATCTTCAGCAGCATCGGCGAGTATTTTTCTTTGGAGGTTGATGCCATCCTGGGCATATTTTATTTCTGCTTTTACCTGGTCGGCCTCTTTTTCAATGGAGTAATAATTTTCATCAATATGCAAGTTGAATTTTTTAACTGTTTCCAAATGCAGTTCCGCCAGCAGTTTCATAGGTTTAATAATCTGATGGAAATCTTTTTCCAATTCGCCATAATAAGCTCTTTCATTGAATAGGTTGCCCTTGTCGTGAGGGTCATCAATAACGATAAACTTGCCCAGCAATTGGTTTTCCACCTTGTGGTCAACGGCGCGGGTATGGGTCAATAATTCGGAGAAGCTCTCGGCTCTTTTCTGGAATTCTTTAATCAGTTCAATAATCTCGTCGAGCGGTTCTTTATCGTATTCAGGGTAATTGTCTTTTGGCAATTGGAAGGCTGGAGTGGACTTGCCATGTGGTTGGCTTTCTTCATTCTTATCTCCGAATATATCGTCGTATGGATTGGGCATTTTGAAAAATTATTTGCCTACAAATATAATGTATTTGAGTTCTGTTAGGCAAAAAAGGCCTTCCCATCTGGGAAGGCCTCCGTTCATATAAAAAACCAAAGATGTATTAAAATGCCTTAATTTTCGGCACCAAAAGTATAAGTCACTTTTGCAAGTATCCGCCGTCCGATTTCCGGCATATTTCTGAACGCCCGGTATTTATTGTCCAAGACATTGTTACCGACAACGTCAATGGCAAGGCCGTTGCCAAAGTCATAGCCAACCCCCATGTCAATCAGGTTCTTGCTATCAGTCTTACCAGAGTATTGCCCAACACTGGCTTCGAAAGAATCGTCGTGCTGGAAAGAGATATTAGCACGGAGCCCGTTTTCCGGCAAATAGTTGAGCCCAAGACGGAATTTGTTCTTTGGCACGTTTAGAAATACAGCAAGTGGAGAATCGGCACCTTCACCCAAATCTTCTCCCCGGAATTCTGTTTTACTTACATAGGAATAGTTGAACCATGCAGAAATATCAGAATTGAAATAGTACTCCAGTCCGAGGTCAATACCATAGTACTCCATTTTTGCGTCAGGGAAAATGCGGTAGCCTGCCGGTACATGAACGATGTCTTGTGCAGGGTCGGCCTCTTGCGGCATTTGGTCTGTTTCAACGGCACCAAAAATACTACCAAGGAACAGGGAAGCGCCATCGTTACCAGGTGTCGCAGCATTAACCTGATCTACAAATCCTTGGCCTCCCAAGGTATAGGCTCCACCAATTTGAGGGGCGATTTGAGCGGCGGCGGCGGCGGCACCATCAGGTCCGAGGATAGGAGTCAGCCATTCAACAAGAGAAGGGGTAATGGCACCAGCGACATCAGAACCTAAATCGCCAGGAATATCAGCTCCTTGCAAGGTGACAAGTGGCCCAATTTGGGTAAAATCAGAGAAACCTTCTCTAGTTACCCGATAAACGTCGAGGGAAACACTTAACTTATCCTCTATCAAGCCCTTATAGCCCACCTCAAAGGTATTGGAAACCGAAATGGTTGACTCATTTGTAGGGATGAGATCGTTTAACAAACTATTGTTTTCAAATACGTTTACCCCGACAAGAGAGCCAGTGAAAGTGGTCGGGTTGTAATTTCTCAAAAATTGATCAACAGCAGGTGCCAACAGCGCTGTTTGAGGGTTTGCTTCAAGTGCAGGTATCAATTGTGCTAAGACTGCATCATTTATCTGGCTATAAGGTATAGCCAAAGGCAAACCAGGTGTGCCCCAAGGTAAATGTGGTACACCTGGCAGTGTGACATCAATCATTGGGTTATCTGAAAAGTTCTGGATATCATTCTGTCCAGAAAGCCAAAAATCTAACAAACCAGGGATAGGTGCATTCACGGGGAAATCAATGTAATATTCCAAACCTTGAGCTGCATTACCCGCACGGTTGAAAGAAGCACGGAATGTGTGCCTTGGGCTGGCTTTGAAAACAAAGGCTACCCTTGGCGAGAAAAAGCCGTCTTCAATGAAATCGAAATCGTCGTAGCGGCCGGCCAGAATCATGTCGAGTTTATCGGCAAGGGCGAATTTTCCTTGTGCATACCCTCCAAAAATCCGGTAATCATCATGATCCTCATTTTTGCCATAAGTTTGATTGCGGGTATCACTTAAAGCTTGTCGAAAGTCAGCACCAACAGTCCAATCGGCATCGAGAAAACTTGGAGTTCCGAAATTATACTGCAACTGACCTTCTATTTGTTTCCTACCAATTGGAGAGACGTTTCCGGTCTGATACAAGAAAGTAGGTTTATCGTCCGTCCCGCCGTTATTATCCACAAAAAATATTTGGCCGAACAAACCGCCTTTTTGCACCCTTGCTTGGGTCCAGATTTCAGATGCCTGAGAAAGACCCTCACCTAAGTCATTATAGAATACCGCTGAAGCTTCATTGTAGCCACCAGATAAAACAACAGAGAGGTCATCTTGTGGGCGAAATTCCAACGTACCATTGAAAGCTACATTGAAATAGTCGTCCTGCATCATATTCCCATCTTTATCAGGGTCAAGATCATTTTGATCTAAGAGGACAGGAGCATTATTGTATTGAGTCATATCAACCCTGCCATCAGATCCGATAATGGGTTTAACGATTTGAGTTTTGAACTTATCGAGTTGAAAATCAGTGCCGCCAGAGGTGTTAGGCGTTCCTTCTGAGCCATCCAAGGTAAATTCATCTCCTCGGTTGTACTGAGCATTGATCTTGTAGCCAAATGTCTTCTTTTCGTTGGTGCCTGCATGGCGCAAAGCACCAATGAAAGTATTGAGCTCCCCATACCCTACTTGTACTGTTGTACCAGGGTTATCAATAGGGTTTTTGGTAATGAAATGTACCACACCCGAGGTCACACCTGGTCCATAAAGAGCAGAACCAGGACCCCGAACCACTTCTATCCTATCCATGTCAATGGTAACCAAACCAGCAGCATCCGACTGGAATGTACCAAGGCCGGGACCAACCAAACTTCTGTAGTCCATGATCGGGAAAACGGAAGTTCCAAAAATCCCCGCAGAAGCCCGCATTTCAATATTGATCCTAGCTGCACTTTGTTGTTGAAGTTGCACCCCTGGAACGTTTACCAAGTTTCTTATTGCTTCTACTTGAGGTGTACCAGCTAATTGCCTTGCTCCTAAAACGGAAACAGAAGCCGGTGCTTCCTGGACTTTTTCCCGCTTCCTGGAAGCGGATACAACCACCTGCTCGGCAAGGATGCCTTCCGTCAAGGTAATGACCAGTGGCGTCCTGTCCGTAACGGTAATTTCTTGAGTTGTGTAACCTGTGTAAGAGATAACCAAGGAAATGGGTAAATCCCTGGAAGAAGAAAGGGCAAAGCTTCCATCAACATCAGTAACCGTACCAATAGAAGTCCCTTTAATAAGAATATTGGCACCGATTAGCGGATCCCCATTCGTATCGGACACAGTGCCCGAAATAGTGGTTTGAGACCAAACAACATTTGACAATCCTATTAGCGCAAAGGCTATCAGGATCATGCGAGAGTAAATGTTAAGTTTCATGATTTTAAAGTTTAGATGATATTTAAGATTCTTAAAAAAACTGCTGTAGCAGGTGTCTTCTTGCCAACGTTTCACTGATTTGTCTGGAAATTATAAATTGGGGGCAACATACGGAAAGAATTTTCAATTACCATAAACAAATCCCAAAACAATAGATGGTTTCTTTAGTAATGTGGAAATTTTCTATTAGGTAAACAGAGGGCTGCAATATACCATTTCGATTGATATGATCTATGTAAAGACAGTTAATAACTCTTTTTGAGATTTAAAAGGGAAAGGGAAACAAGCTGAAACAGTGCAAGTAAGCTCTTCTCCACATTAAACAATCTTCCGATACCCAGTTTTGTGAATAAATTTTTAGCCCCTATGAACTACATGCTCTTTTTGTTTTTTAAGAAACCGTTAAAAAACAACACATAGGAATCTTTTTAGATAAAACATTGTCCTTATATATGAAAAAACGGTAATTGGTACTCTATAAAACGTTCGTTTTAATCAACGACTTATTCAGGCTAAAATCTTCGAACCCAAAATAACCTTAACCAAATGAAAATGAAACCTTGTCCACCCTGAGCCTTACAGGCACTATCCAACCAATTCATTTAAACACAAGACTGCATTTTTCACCCGACTGGCTGATAGCCACAAACCTGCAAGCCATCGCATTGGGCACATGGTTTTGTTGACCTCAAATTCATTCAATCATGAAAAGGAAATCTGCATCCAATTACGACAAGCAAATGGTTTTGGAAAACATCCTAGCCATCTTGTTTTCAATTGCAGTAACTATTTTACTCATACTGAGCATGGAAGACATCATTGAATTTTCAAAATCCATCGGTATATCGCAATGACCCGAGAATAGGATACAACCGTGAAAGGTTATGTCCAATATTTATTCTGTCCCAAATTCCGAAACCCTTTCCATATGATTTCTAAATCCCGCCCTATGTCGTAGTCTTTGGCGTACAAAAAATTAAGGCGCTGCACAGTAGCATTATCCAAATCCATTTTGCCAAGGTCATCAAGCGGTGAAAGCACACCCGTTTTCAACTTCGGCAACAACTCTGGCCTTTCTACTGTCTGAACCTGATCGCCAACCGCCGATTGCAAGCTACCAATAGAATATCCTACCCATGTTTTTTTGCCTGCTAATACTTGAACAATATTTCTGACAAAACTTAAAGGCCGTTTCACAAAAAACACCAGCCCAATGGCAAGTAGCAAAAAGCAAATTGCCAACAGCGAGTCAAGAAGCCGTTTATTGCGCCGAGCCATTGGAGTGGCAATTTTATAGCGTATATCAATTGTATATAGTTCGCCTGAAGTGTTTTTCGAGCTGCTACCAATGATACTGATGCTTTCTTTAGGCACAATTTTATACTCCACGTCCGTTCCCAATTGGGTCATCCATTTCATTATGTTTTCTGCACTGACATCCCGGGAGCAGAATATCACCTCGTCCACTTTGAAAATCTGGACAACTTCCTCCAATCTGGAAATATCCGCCAAATAGGTTTTAACATCCTCTGTTTTCTTAGGGGAAACACTGCCGATCAGATTTTTCTGGACTTGGGCACGCCCCAGCAATTGTTGCACCCTTTCACTTTCCTCCGCAGAGCCGACAATGACCAAGTTATTCGCACGTGGTTTGCCAACATCAAAATTGCCCTGCCTCAAAAAATGGATCATCATCCGCAGCCCGGTCAATCCAACCACTGCCCAGACCGCTCCCAGCAAGACAATTGCCCTCGAAGGCCGCAGATGAAGGGGTAAGTAACCGTACACAGCTGAAAGTACTACTGTCCCTATGACCAACCCACGGACGAGCCGCCGCAAATTGTACCGCTCGTCATACCCGCCGGTAAAAAATACCGACCCCAGCCATATAATGGTATAAAATGGAATATTAAAAAAAACGAAGGTTGGGTCATAATATCCAGGATCGTCGTAATAATACCTCGCCCAGAAATATTTTAAAAAAAGAAGGCCACCAAATAATAACAGTGCGTCCAAAATAGGCAAGGCCGCTTTTCTAAAAAAATTATTGCCCAAAGTCAACCCTGCACGAAAATAAATAGCGCCATAAATCAAGGCGATAAATAATTTCGCTTGCCCTCCTTGAAAATGTTTTTTGGCGAAAATAATCATCGCATTATAAAAAGTGCGGACATAATTCAAACTTCCCCTTTTGGTACTTTCCCCTTTATAATGAATTATCGTCGTCTCCGCAAAATAATAATTTTTATATCCGGCTTTAACAATGCGGTAGGACAAGTCAATATCTTCCCCATACATAAAAAAGGTTTCGTCTAATAAACCTATTTTATCCAATACTGATTTTCGCAACAACATAAAAGCGCCTGCCAAAACATCTACTTCATGCGTTTCATCTTTATTTAAATAACCTAAATGATATTTATTAAATATTTTAGATTTTGGAAATAACTTTGACAGACCAAATGTTTTTGAAAATGCGACGAACGGAGATGGGAAGCCCCGTTTGCTTTCCGGTAAAAAATTGCCGGAGCCATCTATCATTTTCACACCCAAACCACCAGCATCTTCATGCGCCTCCATAAATCCGATACATTTTTTAAACGTATCTTCCCGTACCACTGTATCTGGGTTTAATAATAAAATATATTTTCCTTTAGCCTTTTTTATTGCTTGATTATTTGCAACGGCAAATCCTGTGTTTTTTTTATTTTCTATTAATTTTATTTTAGGAAATTTTTCCCTCACCATCAACACGGAATTATCCACGGAATTGTTGTCAACCACAAATATTTCCGCTTCTATGTCCATTAATGCTTTTTCTACGGACAACAGGCATTGTTCGAGGAAATATTGAACGTTATAGTTGACGATGATGATGGAGAGGATCATTAAGGCAGAAAAGTCATTTATGATAAAGTATTATGTTAATTCATTTTTTTAATAATTTATTTTATCCTTTTGACTTTCATTATTTGGATTTATTAGTAAAAAATTTTGTGCCACCAAATTCATTTTTTTATAAATTTCTACTTTTCGGCCATCCAGATCTTTCAGAACGGCCATTTTCCCTCATTGCGTTTCTTTTGGTCTTGATGAGATATTTAAATCAGAAACAGTTTTTAATATTTCATCAAAATCCTTTATTTCAAAACCAAATCCTGTCGAATTATTTAATTCTATTCGTTTTTTTATAAAGGGTATATTTCAAAAACAGTTTCACTAATAATTGGAGAATAATGCAAAACACCTTTACCGCGCTGATTGTAGTCATACTCTAACCTAATTCTTTACAGAATAAAACCAATTCTTCAAGTTGGCCAGTCGAATAACTAAAAGTTTTAGCATCATTATTCATTATTCAATTTATAAGGCACCCTCGCCACAATGCTCCTTCCCAACGTCACCTCATCCGCATATTCCAATTCTCCACCAAAAGAAACGCCCCGTGCAATAGAACTTACTTTCACATTATAATCCCTCAATTTTTTGGTAATATAAAACATCGTCGTGTCACCTTCGATGGTCGGCGAGATGGCAAGGATGATTTCTTTGATCTCCCCCTCTCCTACCCTTTGCAGGAGTGAGTCGATTTCGAGTTGACTGGGGCCAATACCTTCCAATGGATTGATGAGGCCACCGAGCACATGGTAAAGCCCCCGGTACTGCGAGGTGTCTTCAATGGCCATCACATCCCGAATGCTCTCCACTACACAAACCAAATTGCGCTCCCGGCGTTTATCTGAACAGACGTTGCAGATGGATTGGTCGGAGAGATTGTGGCAAATAGAACAATGCTGAATATTCCGGCGCATGTTTAGGATACCTTCAGCCAACAGTTCGGTTTCCTTTTGTTCTTTACCTACAAGGTGCAGGGTCAGGCGCAGCGCTGTTTTCCGTCCAATGCCTGGCAGACTGGCGAAAGCTTCGACGGCGTTCTCTATCAGTTTTGAAGAAAAATTCATTTTTTAGGTTAGCTGTTGGCTATTGGTAATTAGCTGTCGGCTATTGGTAATCGGCCAATAGCCAGCATGTTATTTCAAAAAGGAAGGCAATACTTCCTATGGAAAAGCGAAAATATTGCATTTTTGCGAATCTTAGCTACAAAAGCACGCCTAACCATTTAACTCATTAACTCAACACTCATAACTCACAACTAAAAAAGAATGGCCGAAGTAATAAAAATGCCCCGTATGAGCGACACCATGGAAGAAGGCAACATAGTCGCTTGGCACAAAAACGAAGGTGACAAAATCGAACCGGGCGACCTGCTCGCAGAGATTGAAACTGACAAGGCAACCATGGATTTTGAAAGCCTATGGGAAGGTCACTTGTTGCACATAGCTGTAAAGACGGGAGCCGTCCCAGTAGAATCGATCATCGCTGTAATTGGTGAAGAAGGAGAGGATTGGAAGGCTGCACTCGAAAGCGAAAAGGCAACTTCGAATGGTCACGGTGAAACGCCTGCGGTCGTAGAGGAACAAAAAGTAGCTGCTCTAATTGCTCCTTTGGCAGAAGTAGAATCGGGCAGTCAGGCCGCCACTCATGACACCTCCCGTATCATGGCATCGCCACTGGCGAAGAGCATAGCCAGAGAGGCTGGTATTGATCTCTCAACCGTAGTCGGTACCGGTGAAAATGGGCGCATTGTGAAAAAGGACATTGAGGCGTTCATCGGAACAAAACCTGCTGCCGCCCCTGTAAGTGCCCCTATGGCTGTTGAAGAAACACCCGCAGCCCCAGCTATAGCTTCATTTACGATGGAAGCCGGAGAATCTTTTGAAGAAAAACCATTGAGCCAAATGCGGAAAGTGATCGCCCGCCGCTTGGGCGAAAGCAAGTTCACAGCTCCGCATTTTTATTTGACTATCGAAATCAACATGGATAAAGCAGTGGCAGTACGGCCGCAGTTGAACGAGATTTCACCAGTGAAAATATCTTTTAACGATATTGTAGTAAAGGCTTGTGCTGTCGCCTTGCAGCAACACCCAGCGGTCAATTCTTCATGGCTGGGGGATAAGATCCGCTATAACAAGCATATTAATATTGGTGTAGCCGTTGCTGTTGATGAAGGGCTGCTCGTACCGGTGATCCACCATGCAAATATGAAATCATTGTCGCAAATCAATCAAGAGGTGAGAGTACTGGCCGGAAAGGCAAAAGAAAGAAAATTGCAACCAGATGAAATGAGTGGAAATACGTTCACTATTTCCAACTTAGGCATGTTCGGTATCGAGGAGTTTACGGCCATCATCAACCCACCGGATGCCTGCATTTTAGCAGTAAGTTCGATTACTAAAAAACCAATCGTAAAAGGCGATGAAATCGTACCGGGCAACATGATGAAAGTAACCCTTTCCTGCGACCACCGCGTAGTGGACGGAGCAACTGGTGCCAAATTTTTACAAACTGTAAAAGGTATTTTGGAAGAACCGATCCGATTGCTCGTTTAGAAAAAAATAATAATGAACTTGTGAGGCTGGGAAGCGTTTTGATTGCGCTTCCCAGCTTTTTTGTGACCCCATGAGAAAGCAGGAAGAAACAAAGAGAAGTTTTTATGAAAAAAACACTTGTATTAGGAGCATCTAACAATCCAACCCGCTACTCATATGCAGCGGTTCGACGGCTTAAACAGCTGGGACTTGAAGTCGTTCCCGTAGGCAACAAAACGGGTGAAGTTGAAGGCATACCTTTAGTAAATGGAAAGCCTATGATTGAAAATGTTCACACTGTAACCTTATATCTCAACCCGCAAAGACAAGAAGATTACTATAGTTATATTCTAAGTTTGAACCCGAAACGGATCATATTCAACCCCGGCACTGAAAATCCGGTTTTCATAAAAAAAGCCGAAGAAGCCGGGATCGAAGTGGTTGTCGCTTGCAATTTGGTGATGTTGGCGACGGGGGAGTATTGAGATGTTGGGTATTGGGTATTAAAAAACCACTGTGTGGTTATTTACACAGTGGTTTTTTAATACCCAATACCCAACATCTCAATACCCCTTCCGCCTATTTTTTTTCACAGAAACGGGCGGTGGAGCAGGCATCTCTATATCATTAGGATTTGCTGCACGGAATTCTACCCTACGGTTCATCAAGCTGCTTCCTGTAGATGGTACCAGCGGGTCATCTTCACCGTTGTATTGCAGAATCAGTCTGTCCCTTTCGATGTTGTGATTATTTACCAGCAAGTCTATGGCTGATTTCGCCCTTTTATGGGAAAGGTCATCATTGTACCCTTTAGAGGAAGTTTTGTCGGTAAAGCCAGTCACAACCAACCGGAGGTTTGGTTCAGCGGCCATCATTTTCGCAATACTTGCAAGGTTGCCATAGTCCGCAAATCTTATTTTATAGCTATCAATATCAAAATGGATAAGAGGCAAAAACCAATTGGCCATTGCGTTCCGGCTTGCCTGTCCATTTTCTCCTAACAAGTTACTGGATTCCCCAGGGTCACTGCCACCTTTTTCTTCCATACCAGGTTGAGGTACAATACCGGTACGGTCATATTCACCTAACCGTTCATTTACTATCCGCTCAACATCAGCCTCAGTAGCAACTGGTTCTTCCCATAGTTCATCGCCAGCTTCGTCCGATGGGACATAAGGCATTGCGTCTTTGTGGTTTGGAATTCCGTCGCCATCACTATCGAGCGGAAGGCCACGAGTATCCACCTGAATGCCGAGAGGGGTAGCATTGTCCTGATCGAGCAAGTCAATGACGCCATCACCGTCGGTGTCAGTAAGGTCGAAAACAGGGCGATTTTTTAGTTCTGAAATATCCTGCATCAACAAATCAATTGGACTGACCCAGTACAATGGTTCTGATTTTTTCTTTTTGTCACCAATGTTATAGTTAAGGCGTAGGCTGGAATAGGAAAGAACATCACCCTCCTGCCGTTTAACAGCATCAAGACGGTCATTATCATTGCCAAAAAGAACCAATGCCTTAGTTTCAACACCTATGTTAATCCGTTCATTCAACCGAACGGAAAAACCCAACCCCACTGAGCCATGTGACTGGACATTGTATTCTTTTTTTCTAATTTCAGAAGATATAGCATGTATCACATCAACTTTGAACCGATTAAGCCCTACTCCAACAATGCCATAAAAGTTAGTCTTATGAATATTATTAGATTTCAAAACCATGTTGTTCAAAGTAGCGATAATTTCAAAAGTACCGCTTTGCCATGAAGCTTTGGTCTTTCCATCGTTGGTATCCTCATTTCTAAAACTGCCCAACAATAGTTCACTCCTCATTGAAAACACATAGCCCAAGGCTCTGCGGATATGGATGCCACCCCCAATGCCTGGCAAAGGGTCAACATCTCCCAACGCCAATGGGCTACCAATATGAGCCCCAAGTTCCCACATATGAGCAGGAGTAACACCAGCATTAGATAGGTAAGTAGGTTCCAGAAGGGATTCATTTTGGGAAAATCCAATAGGGAGAGAAAGAAAGCCAAATATAAGGGTGCTGATAAACAGTTTTTCGTATCTCAACATTGTAATCGCTTTTTCATGAAGGGAGAGGAACAACAGGTTGTTTATTTCTATTCCCACCCCTCATATAGAGTGCCGAATAACAACAAATCCATGCAAATTTGTTTTCAAAATTAAGTGGTCAATGCCTTTTTTGAACAAAATATGAATTTACTCAAACAAGCCATCAAGTGAGCTAAAAACATGTAAAGAGGTTGTTGGTTAATTGGTATAACATTAGGATCAATCCGAAAAAGAGTCTTAAAATTCATGCAATGTACGAGCAATTAAGGTAATATGTTACCGAGAGCCCAACAAAAAGGATATTGCAGTAAAATGTTCTTTATGGCGGTGGTAAGTTGGTTGTTTTAAAGTTAAAGTTTGATTTCAATCATTGGCAAAAAATCAAAATAAAATTTTTATAAGAAATTCCCTTTTTAAATGTTTCAAAAAAAACTGATTTTCAATGGGTTTTAAATTTTTATTTTTAGCATATCAACTAAATTTTCCATCTGATATTTAACGGCTTTCAAAATGCCAGCTATTTATACATTTGCAAAATAAGGGAGGAAAAAATTAATACAACCAGATTGGTTTCAGAATGGCTGCTATTCAATTTTTTCTTTTTATCTATTTAACACTTGATCCTTACGCAACATGTTAGAAAACTGGTTAAAACCGTTAGACATAAAATTATTCAGTGGGAACAAAGATAAAGACAAGTTAGAAAACCATTTGCAATGCTTTGTTGATGAGGTGCCAATCCTCAAAAAAACACAATTGGCCATCATAGGTGTTGGGGAAGCTGAAGCAAATGCTGTAAGATCGGCACTTTATAAGATGACCTTTCCTTTCACAAAAATCAAAGTTGCCGACCTGGGAAATTTAAGAAAAGAAGAAAATGGGTTTATTACGCCTTTGATCAGGGAATTGATCGAGGGGGGGGTCTGCCCGGTCATAATTGGCCACGACGGTAAATTTACACAGGCACAATTCCTTGCCCATCATGCTTGTCAACCATCTGTCAGCTTGACCGAAGTGAAAGAACGAATTGCATACCACCCACGAAAATCTGAAACGGATGGGTATTACCTCAATTCTATCCTAGAGGGGGAATATCGATTGTTCCATTTTAGTACATTGGGCAGTCAATCACATTTTGTTGAAAGCAGTGTTTATGAATTTATGGATAAATGCCACTTTGATTGTGTGCGGCTCGGTAAAGCTAAAGCCAATCTTCAAGAACTCGAACCTTTTATCCGTGATGCTGATATGATAAGCTACCATATCAGTGCTTTAAAAGCATCCGATGCACCTGCCTCTGAACATGCCTCTCCGAGCGGATTTTTCAGTGAAGAAGCCTGCCAGATAAGTCGATATGCCGGTATGAGCGATAAATTGACCTCCATAGGGTTCTATGGATACAAATCCCAGCTAGATAAAAATGGCCTCACAGCCCATACGGTAGCCCAATTGGTTTGGTACTTTCTGGATGGCTTCAACAACCGCCAAAAAGACTTTCCTGCTTCTATGGACCAATTGATCGAATATATTGTTGACCTGAAAGGATATGAACAACAGCTCACATTTTGGAAAAGTGACAAGACAGGCCGTTGGTGGCTACAAGTACCTGTCAAAACCAATAAAAAACTGACTAGGCATCGACTTATCCCTTGCTCTTACAACGACTATATTTTGTCCTCAAATGGTGATTTGCCTGACCGACTGTTGAATGCATTCAAACGCTTCGATTAAAGCATGGAAAAACAATAATGAACACATACCTATAATTTTTGGCAGCATTTTTTCAATATACCAACTTCAGATGCCGATGATAGAGTAGTTTTAAAAAACTGTCAAGGCTCCTACCCCCTCCTCATAAGTCCTTTATTTATAGGCTTATACATTAGTTTCCTAGACGATTTCCCAACTTCAATTCCCGCAGCCATTACAATAATTTTTCAATTCAGCCCAATGCTGGAGGGAAATTCTTTTGCCTTTGTGAAAGGATAGCCTGCATTATCAAATAACTCCCTAAGTCTTCCCCCACATCGAACGCGTAACAGTTTTATGAACAATACCTAACTTCTATGAGAACCAACCCATGTACATTAATCCTCGCGGTGCTTTTTTGCATCGCATGTAATTCCATGCATGCTGCCAACGGCACACCTAGCTCTGCCGATCCACCTAGCAGCAGGCTGGATTATGAGATCATCAAGTTGAGGCTTGAAATGATGGACTGCCCAGTAGGTGCTGAATTCAACAACGATGTTGCTGCTTACCTTCGCCGTTTTCTCACTTATGGATACAAGGATACGGAACGGATGCTTGGAGAAGGGAAAATCCTTTTTCCGATTTTTGAACACTACCTCGAAATGCACGGGTTGCCAAAACAACTCAAGTATCTTCCAATGATTGAATCCTCTATGGTGTCCTATGCTGTTTCATACGCAGGAGCCGCTGGTCTTTGGCAGTTTATGCCAGCCACTGGTGAGTATATGGGGTTAATCATTGATAAGTATTTGGATGAACGTAAAGACCCTTACAAATCAACTGAGGCAGCCATTAAGTATTTGAAAAAACTATATAAAAGGTTCGGCACATGGGAATTAGCACTTGCTGCTTACAATTGTGGGCCAGGCCGCCTCAATCGTACCATCCGCGCCTATGGCAGCAAAGACTATTGGGAAATAAAGGACGGTTTGCCCAGAGAAACACAAAAATATATCAGCCGATATATTGCTGCCTGTTATGCTGGTACTTTTCACAATTTACATGGAATTACTCCGCAGACACCCGATGTATTCCACTTTCAGCCAATGGCCGGCCGCATCTATTCGTCCGTCTCGCTAAATAGCATTTCATCCGCTACTGGGGTCAATATGGACACCTTGCGCAAGTTAAATCCTTCCTTCAAAAAGGATTATACACCCGCTCGCTCATCAGGCATTTTTTTGGTACTGCCAAAAAACGCATGGTATGACTATTTGGATTCTAAAAACAAATTGGCGGGAAGTGTGGCTGTAAGACCATAGTTATGAGTAAATAAAAACGGGCAGTGAATTTAGTTTCACTGCCCGTTTAAGGAATATATATAAATGAATTACTCTTCTTCACTAGCTGCATCATCAGCAACCTCAGCAGTAGCAACGGCGGCAGCTGTAGCGGCAGTTGCACTTTTACTACCTCCACGACGGCGACGGCGTTTCTTTTTGCCCGTTCCTTCTTCACCAGATATTTTTCCAGTATAGTCCTTGTTGAAATCAACTAATTCGATCAAGGCCATCTCTGCACCATCTCCTTTACGATGGCCAGTACGAATAACACGGCAATATCCGCCAGGACGGTCGCCAATTTCAGCAGCAATAGGGCCAAACAATTCCTTGATGGCTTCTTTATTCTGTAAATAGCTAAACACAACACGACGGCTATGCGTAGAGTTGGTCTTAGCTTTTGTGAGGAGCGGCTCTATGTGGCGGCGCAAAGCTTTAGCTTTAGCCAAAGTGGTCTCGATCCTCTTGTGTTCAATCAATGCAATTGACAGGTTTTTCAGCAGTGCTTTGCGGTGCTCCGCTTTCCTTCCAAGGTGGTTAAATTTTTTACCGTGCCTCATTTAATATTTAAATTTTAAGTTATCCTCACAACACTTGGAACTCCTCTAAGAGCTCAACAGGTAATTGTATAATAATGGTTAAAGAGATGAATACTTAGATAACCATTCGGCCATTTAATTTACTCCTCATCAAGTTTATACTTCGATAGGTCCATGCCGAAAGTTAACCCTTTTTCCTGCAACAGTTCTTCAATTTCCACAAGCGATTTCTTACCAAAATTCCTGAACTTGAGCAACTCGTGTGTATCGTATTTTACCAATTCAGACAAAGAGTTGATTTTGGCTGCTTTTAGGCAATTATATGCACGAACAGAAAGGTCAAGGTCTTCGAGAGAAGTCTTGAGGAGCTTCCGCATGTGTAGCACGTGTTCATCTACGACATCATCGCGACGGCTGGATTCATCCGGCATGCTGATGTACTCATCCGTAATGAGCATCAAGTGGTGGATCATGATCCTTGAAGCTTCCTTGATGGCGTCTTCTGGATGAATAGTTCCATCGGTTTTTACTTCAATGGTCAACAATTCGTAATCTGTCCGCTGGCCCACGCGGGTATTCTCCACTTTGTAAGCTACATTTTTTATAGGTGTATAAATGGCATCTAAAGGAATTACTCCGATAGGGGCATCTTTGGGCAAGTTTTCACTTGCAGGAATATAGCCCCTTCCTTTAGTGACTGTCAACTCTAACTCCAAATTGACAAACGGCTCCATACTGCATATCAGCAGCTCAGGGTTCATGATTTTAAAAACATTGGTATGTTCTTCTATGTCACCTGCACGGAATTCTTCCTTCCCACTAATAGTCAGGTAGATTTTCTCACTGGCAAGGTCTTCACCCTGTATCAATTGTTTTAAGCGAACCTGCTTGAGGTTGAGCACAATGTCAAGTACATCCTGCACAACGCCTTTAATGGTGGCAAATTCATGGTCAACACCTGCAATCCGGCAGGCAGAGATGGCATAACCTTCTAATGAGGAGAGTAAAATCCTCCTTAAAGAGTTACCAATGGTTTGACCAAAACCTGGTTCTAATGGCCTGAATTCAAAAGTACCTTCAAAATCAGTTGCTTTCTGCATAATGATTTTGTCAGGCTTTTGGAAATTTAGAATACTCATATGATAATGAAAACTTTAGATAGGATGAAGAAAACAGGTATAAGCAAATGGCCAAAAACCAGTCTTTCGTATTTCATTTTGTGAAATGCAGCCTGGCTTGTAACGGCAAAAAGGATGGACAGGCTTTATGCCTGTCAATCCTTTCGCCCTTATTATTTAGAGTAAAGTTCAACGATCAACTGTTCGTTGATTTTCTCCGGTATTTGCTCTCGTTCTGGATAGGCCAGAAAAACACCCTTCATTTTGTCTGGGTTGAATTCCAACCACCCATATTTTTTGATGTCTGTCTTTTTGCCAATTTGATCAAGGACAATCGTTAGATTTCTGGCCTGTCCCCTTACTTCAACCACATCACCTGGACGAAGCTGAGTAGAAGGAATATTATTGACGACGCCATTGACAACTATATGTTTATGATTGACAAATTGGCGGGCAGCTCTTCTTGTAGGAGAAATACCAAGGCGGAAAACAGTGTTGTCCAACCTTGCTTCCAAGAATTGTAGCAAGTTGACACCTGTAACGCCGTGCTTACTGCTTGCTTTCTCAAACAAGTTGCGGAATTGACGTTCTAATACACCGTAGGTATATTTGGCTTTTTGCTTTTCCATCAACTGGAGTGCATAATCAGAAGCCTGCCGACGGCGACGGGAATTGCCGTGTTGACCTGGGCGGTATTTTTTCTTTTCAAAAGCTTTGCTGTAACCGTAAATCGGTTCACCAAATGCTCTTGCCTTTTTTTGTTTCGGTCCGGTATATCTTGCCATTATTAAGTTATTCGATAGCCAATAAAATAAAAATTTAAACCCTTCTGCGCTTAGGTGGACGGCATCCATTGTGAGGGATCGGGGTTACATCTTGAATCTTGGTGACCTTTACGCCTGCCTGATCAATAGAACGGATAGCAGCTTCTCTCCCTGAGCCTGGCCCTTTTACATAAACCACAACAGTACGAAGACCTGCCTCATAAGCCGTTTTGGCTGCATCAGTTGCCGCAACTTGAGCAGCATATGGCGTATTTTTCTTTGACCCCCTGAACCCCGCCTTTCCGGCAGACCCCCAACTGATCACATCGCCTTTCCGATTGGTAAGGGTAACAATAATATTATTGAAAGAAGCTTGGATATAAGCCAGACCTTCTGGTTCAACTTTAACCTTGCGCTTGGCTTTTACTTTTGATCTAATTTTTGCCATTTGAATTAATTTGCTTGTCTAATGGGCTTGGTTATGAGTTTTTAAAGCGTATTATAACAAATAGCCGTAGGCTAAATTTATTTACTAACCATTTTTTTGTTTGCAACCGTTTTCTTACGGCCTTTCCTTGTACGTGCATTGGTACGGGTGCGCTGGCCTCTTAATGGAAGGCCTCTACGGTGACGAAGCCCACGGTAGCAGGCTATGTCCATTAAACGCTTAATACTCATCTGGACTTCTGACCTCAATTCACCTTCAACTTTATAGTCCTCTTGGATGATCTGAGAAATAGAACGGACATTGTCATCAGACCAATCGTTCACTTTTACATTTTCGTCAATCCCAGCTTTGGCCAGAATATTTTTGGCTCTGGTTAAGCCAATACCATAAATGTAAGTTAAACCAATAACACCTCTTTTGTTCCGTGGTAAGTCATTACCTGCAATACGTGCCATAAAGAATATTGTTTGGAAAATCTTCAGCGAGGTTTAGATCGAACTCTCAGGTCGAACCAAAACCGCTGAGTATTTTTATCCTTGACGCTGTTTGAATTTAGGGTTCTTTTTGTTGATTATGTAGATCTTCCCTTTTCTTCTCACAATTTTACAGTCTGATGAACGCTTTTTAACCGATGCTCTGACTTTCATAATTCAAAATAATTAGGTTGATAAATTATTTATACCTGTATGTGATCCTTCCCCTCGTAAGGTCATAAGGTGACATTTCAACAGATACTTTATCTCCAGGAAGAATACGAATATAATTCATCCGCATTTTACCGGAAATCGTTGCCACAATCATATGATCATTCTCAAGTTTTACCCTGAACATAGCATTGGATAAAGACTCTTCGATGATCCCATCTTGCTTGATCAAGTTCTTTTTTGCCATGCTTCAAATTTTCGGAGCGCAAAGATACAAAAATCAGTTAGAGATAAAACTATTGTAAAAAAATTTTAATAGCATTGAAGGAACATGCTCTATCAAGCCACTTCTAAAATTTCATCGGCCGATATTACTTCTTTTACATTGGGGTTTTTTGCGATAGCTTCTTCAACAGGTACATGGTTGGATAAAATGTCTGCTTTGCCTTTTCTTACAGCTACCGTGTGTTCGTAATGAGCAGAAGGCGAAGAATCTGTGGTATAAATAGTCCATCCATCACGGTCTTGCCTTACATCTTTCCTTCCAAGGTTGATCATTGGTTCAACTGCTATTACAAGGCCCTTCATTAATTTCAAACCATTTCCCCGTTTTCCGTAATTGGGAACTTCTGGGTCTTCATGCAACGATTTGCCAACGCCATGACCAACCAATTCCCTTACAACGGAATACCCATTTTCCCTTTCAGTATAACGCTGGATCGCATAGCTCACATCGCCCAAACGCTTACCTTGTACTGCCTGCTCAATTCCTCTGTATAGGGAAGCTTTTGTGACCCGGCATAGTTGCATGACTTCTTCGCTTACATCACCCAATGGAAAAGTATAGGCAGCGTCACCATGAAATCCGCTCGGTAGCAAAGTACCACAATCAACAGACACTATATCGCCATCTTGGAATTCATTTTTAGAAGGGATTCCATGAACAACAACGTCATTTATTGAGACACAAAGAGTTGAGGGAAAGCCACGATAGTTCTTAAAGGCAGGAATAGCTCCATGATCCCTGATAATTTGTTCCGCATCCTTATCCAATTGTTCTCCAGTAATGCCAGGACGAATGTTTTCGCCAACATGGGTAAGCACCTTACATACCAATAGGCAAGCTTCACGCAGAAACTCTATTTGTTCATCCGTTTTATAAATGACGTTATTAGTCTTTGGTCGATGAATTAATCCTCTCAAACTAACTAGTAATTAGTGAATAGTAAGATAGTTAACATTTTAAAACACAAAAATTGCAAACAGGTTGTAATAAACCTAACTCAATCTAAACCTCATTAGGTTATATTTAAAATGCAAAAAAAATTCGTGCTGTGGAGATTATCTAAAGTTATAGATTTCATTGAATTGGCCCCCACAGCACGAATGATTTTTTTTTATCCTTGTCGAACCCCTGGTCTGAAACAGATATTAAAATTAAATTACATACTTGAACCGATTCCTTGCATTCGGGACCGCCCCTGTAACCTGCCTGATTTCACCAATCCGTCGTACCTCCTCATGAGCAGGTGACTTTCTATTTGTTGCAATGTATCCAATACTACAGCCACCCCAATCAGCAATGACGTTCCTCCAAAAAATATGGCAAATGCGGGATTTATGCCAAAAGCAACGGCAACAGCGGGTAAAATAGAAATTAGTCCAAGGAAAATGGAACCAGGCAATGTAACCCTAGTAGTAATTGTATCAATGAACTCAGCTGTAGGCTTACCGGGTTTGATACCAGGAATAAAAGCATTTTGCCTTTTCAAATATTCAGCATATTGGGTTGGGTTCACAATCAATGCTGTATAAACATAAGTAAAACCAACTACCAATAAGAAAACAATTACGGAAGAGGTAAAAGAAAATGGATCAATCAATTGCCGCATGATGCCAGTCGGGGCAGCCGCACTACCTCCAGCAAATTGGGCAACGGTAGCAGGCACAAACATTAACGCTTGAGCAAAGATGATAGGCATCACACCAGCAGCATTCACTTTGATTGGGATGTAGTCCCTTTGGCCTGCTGCAGGAATATTGGTAGCTCCTCGTTGTACCATGTGCTTAGCAAACTGGATTGGCACTTTGCGAACTCCTTGCACCACCAAAACTGTAGCCATAATGATCAAGAAGAATAAAGCCAATTCGAGAATCAACATGAAGAAACCGTTCGTACTGATCTGGAGTGCGATTTCACCTGCTAAAGCTTGTGGCAAGGAAGCGATGATACCGATAGTTATCAAAAGGGAAGCACCATTTCCTATTCCTTTGTCGGTTATCTTTTCTCCCAACCACATTGCGAACACTGTTCCTGCTGAAAGAATGATTGTGCTGGACAACCAAAATATACCCTTACCGACTTCTGGGTCAATAGCTCCCGGAATGGAATTGATATATGTCAAATACCCTCCCCCCTGAACGAGGGTAATGGCAACTGTAAGCAATCGAGTAATCTGTTGTAATTTCTTCCTGCCGCTTTCTCCTTCTTTTTGTTGAAGCCGCTGGAAGTAGGGCATGGCAAACCCCAACAATTGAACAATGATCGATGCCGTAATGTATGGCATGATGCCCAAGGCCATGATTGAGGCATTTTGGAAAGCACCACCGGTAAAAAGGTTAACCAACCCAAGCAAATCGGTGGCAGTACCTCCGGCGCCAGCCTGATCCAAAGCAGCGGGGATAACACCAGGCAAAACGACAAAAGAACCGAACCTGAATATGAACAACATTAACAATGTCCAAGCTATCCTTTCTTTCAGTTCTTTGATTTTCCAGATGTTCTGGAGAGTCGTAATAAATTTTTTCATCGGAAATTCTTAAAGCTATTACGTTTGCTGGAAAACTTAAGTAAAAAGTAAAAAGGCCAAAGTAAAATTATGCCACTACATTCAGCGCAATAAATTTAAACCTGTGCTTTTTATTTTTGACCTGAGCAAACGAAGATGTGTCTGATGCTCAAATTCAGTGAAAATGTGTGCAGTTATTTGAAAATCTGGACAAGCGGAGTCACTGTGAATTAAGCCCCAAGTATATTAATACTCCCGCCTTTTTCCTCAATAGCTTGTTTAGCTGTGGCAGATGCTGCATGAGAGGTTACCTGAATGCAGGCATTCAATTCGCCTTTGCCTAATATTTTAATCCTATCGTTCCTTTTAATGATCCTCTTTTCCCGAAGTGATTCAGGACTGATCTCGGTCATGTTGTAGGTATCAACAATTTCTTGCAAACGGCCAATATTGACTGCTACATATTCCACCCTGTTTGGGTTCTTAAACCCTCTTTTGGGGATACGGCGCTGCAATGGGGTCTGTCCACCTTCAAATCCCCTTTTCATTTTGTAGCCTGAACGGGATTTAGCCCCTTTATGCCCTTTACCAGCAGTACCACCATAACCAGAGCCTTGCCCCCTTCCAATTCTTTTTCTTTTCTTAGTAGCTCCTTTTGCAGGTTTTAAATTATGAAGTTCCATTTTTTTATTATTCGCTATTGGCTAATGGCCAAATGCTAATAGCCAATAGCTAACAGTCATTTACATTGTTAAACGTGTTCCACCTTTACAAGGTGCTGGACTTTTGCAATCATACCCAAGATCTGAGGAGTCGCATTGTGTTCTACCGTTTGGTTCATTTTGCGGAATCCCAGTGATCTCATGGTTTCCTTTTGCCGTTTGGAACGGTCAATGATACTTCTTACCTGAGTTATTTTAACTTTGGCCATGATTTCCTATTGTTTGCCCTGAAACAGGGTTGGTTATCCATTGAAAACTTTTTCCATTGAAATTCCTCTTTGACGTGAAACATCATAAGGACTTCTCAATTTGGACAGTGCGTCTATAGTCGCCTTCACAACGTTATGAGGGTTTGAAGATCCCATTGATTTTGACAATACATTGTGAACGCCAGCAATTTCGAGTACCGCACGCATCGCACCACCAGCGATAACCCCCGTACCATCAGAAGCGGGGCGGATAAGCACTTTGCCTGCACCGTATTTACCTTTTTGCTCATGAGGGATTGTCCCATTAATAATGGGTACTTTTATCATGCTTTTTTTAGCATCAGCAATGCCTTTTGTGATTGCTTCCGTTACATCACGTGCTTTGCCAAGTCCCTGGCCAACCCTACCGTTTCCATCACCTACCACAACCACAGCAGCGAAACTAAATGTACGGCCACCTTTAGTCACTTTAGCGACCCGGTTCAAGCTGACGAGTTTTTCTTTTATTTCAGAATCTACGACTTTAATCTTTTGAACGTTGCTTTTTGCCATTGATATTTTTTTATGGACTCTAAGCTGAGTTTATGTTTTAAAATTGAAGGCCTCCTTCCCGGGCCCCCTCTGCTAAGGCTTTGACTCTACCGTGGTACAAATAACCACTCCTGTCAAAAACAACCTTGGTAATATTGGCCGCCAAGGCTTTTTCGGCCAGTGCTTTTCCAACCATTTTGGCTCTTTCGACCTTGGAGCCAGTTGCTTCACGGCAACTCCCGTCGCGCGAAGAGGCAGCTATAATGGTATGACCTTTACGATCATCAACCAATTGGCAGTAAATTTCTTTATTGCTTCGGAATACGCTGATACGTGGTCGCTCTTCGGTTCCCTTTATCTTACTGCGTACCCGGTAGTGGATTCGTTTCCTACGTTTTTCTTTACTGAACTTCATTGTCCTATGTCTTGATTAGAAATGAAATTAATGTTTCAATTATTTACCAGCAGTTTTACCAGCTTTGCGACGGATTTCTTCTCCGACAAAACGGATACCTTTTCCTTTATACGGTTCAGGTTTACGGAAAGATCGGATTTTAGCTGCAATCTGTCCAATCAGTTGCTTGTCCGCACTCTCAAGGCGGATGATCGGGTTTTTACCTTTCTCTTGACCCGCAGTAATTTTTACTTCATCCGGAATGGCAAAATAGACGGGGTGAGAATAACCCAATGTCAATTCCAATAACTGCCCTGTATTAGCAGCCCTGTAACCGACACCAATTACTTCCAATTCTTTCACGAAGCCTTCCGAAACTCCGACCACCATATTATTTATGAGTGAACGGTACAGCCCATGCAAGGCACGATGCCGTTTTTGGTCAGTAGGCCGACTAACAGTAAGGACGCCATCATCTATGTCAAGACTCAAATCCTTGTCAACTTGCTGGCTCAACTCGCCTTTCGGTCCTTTAACTGTTACCAGTTTGGTGTCGCTTATTTTTATTTCCACACCAGCAGGGATGTTGATGGGCATTTTTCCTATCCGTGACATTTTACAGTTAATTGATAATTAAACAATTAGAATCAGGAAATATAACAAAGCACTTCGCCGCCGACATTTTCGTCTCTTGCTTGCTTGTCAGTCATGATTCCCTTAGATGTTGAAATAATAGCGATCCCCAATCCATTGATCACTCTTGGAAGATCCTTTGCCTTTTTGTACTGGCGCAAACCAGGCCGACTTACTCGCTTCAATTCCCGAATAATCGGAACCCTTGTCACCTTATCATATTTCAAAGCTATTTTAATAACGCCTGAAATACTGGCATCATCATCAAATTTATATTTAAGGATGTATCCATTGTCATAAAGGATTTTTGTCAAAGCCTTTTTTTCATTGGATGCAGGAATATCAACAATCCGATGCCCAGCCATTTGAGCGTTACGGATGCGAGTCAAAAAATCTGCTATTGGATCAGTTGTTATCATTGAATATCAGTTTACAGTGGGCAGTGGGCAGTGGGCAGTAATAGATTGTTGACTACGGACTGAAACTGCCGACTGGAATTACCAGCTTGCTTTAGTTATGCCAGGGATTTTTCCGTCTAAAGCCATTTGCCTGAATTTCACGCGGCAGAGGCCAAATTTCCTCATATATCCTTTGGGGCGTCCTGTCAATTTACAACGGTTGTGCAATCGGACTGGACTTGCATTACGAGGAAGTTTATCAAGTGCCTCGTAATCGCCTTCTTCTTTCAACTTCTTGCGCAGCGCTGCATATTTGGCAACCAGTTTTTCCCGTTTTCTTTCCCTTGCTATCAGTGATTTTCTTGCCATTTGATATTATTTAATGAGGCTTTTAAAAGCCTTAGTTATTATCTATTTTTAAAAGGCATTCCAAGAGCTTTCAGTAAAGCCATTGCCTCTGCATCAGTTTTGGCCGTAGTGACAAAAGTGATGTCCATGCCAGTAATCTTATTTACTTTGTCGAGGTCAATTTCAGGGAAAATGATATGCTCTGAAATCCCCATGGAATAGTTCCCCCGGCCATCAAAACTCTTATCATTGATCCCTCTAAAGTCACGTACACGAGGCAATGCAACTGTGATCAGCCGATCCATAAATTCCCACATCTTGAGCTTGCGAAGCGTAACTCGTACAGCAATGGGCATGCCCTCCCTTAGCTTGAAATTTGATACTGACCGCTTGGCTTTGATTACCACTGCATTTTGACCTGCAATCTGAGAAATTTCTTTCTGGGCAATATCAATGAGTTTTTTGTCTTGGGTGGCTTGGCCAACTGCCTGATTGATACAAATCTTAACCAACTTGGGTATCTCCATTACGTTGCCGTATTGGAACTGTTCTTTCAAAGCTGGCACAGCTTCGTTATGGTATTTGTTAAGAAGCCTTGGAGTATATTTCATTTCTACAACAGGTTAGTCTTTTCAGAAAATTTAATTAATTAATTCGCCTGACTTCTTGGCAAACCTTACCAATTTGCCATCTACCAATTTTCGTCCAATGCGGGTTGGTTCACCAGTTTTGGGGTCAAGGTGCATCAGGTTTGAAAGATGGATAGGGGCTGGCATATCAATAATGCCTCCCGGATTATCCTGAGTCGGCTTCTGGTGCTTTTTGACCATGTTCAGGTTTTCGACAATAGCCTTGTTTTTAGATGGGAAAACTTCCAAAATTTCCCCAGTTTCCCCTTTATCGTTGCCAGCAATCACCATTACCCTATCTCCTTTTTTCACGTGCAACTTTGGAGCAAACCTGGTCTTTTTTTTCTTTTTTGCCATGATAATCAGTGAATTATCGCGTTAATTTCTTTTATGTAAAATGATTATAAAACTTCGGGAGCTAAAGACACAATCCGCATGTAGTCTTTTTCCCTGAGTTCGCGCGCAACCGGGCCAAATATACGGGTCCCTCTTGGTTCATCCGTAGGTGTCAACAGCACACATGCATTGTCATCAAAGCGGATGTATGATCCATCCTTTCGGCGGATTTCTTTCTTTGTGCGGACGACAACTGCCTTGGAAACCGTACCTTTTTTTACCCCTCCAGGAGAGGCAGCCTTAACGGTAACAACGATCACATCACCTATAGATGCATAGCGACGACCCGAACCACCTAACACCCGAATGCAGAGCACTTCCTTTGCACCGCTATTGTCAGCAACTTTAAGTCTGGATTCCTGTTGGATCATTTTATATTGAGTTTAAAATTTGGTTTACGTAAAATGAAGCACCCTGTCTTGCTCAGCATGGTGGATTATTTGGCTTTTTCCAAAATGTCAACCAAGCGCCAACGTTTGCGCTTGCTCAAAGGACGGGTTTCCATGATTTTCACTTTGTCCCCGACGGTACACTCGTTTTTCTCATCGTGGGCCATGAATTTTTTGGAAAGCTTTACGGATTTTCCGTAAATCGGGTGAGCCAAACGGCGTTCTACCATTACGTTAATGGTTTTGTCCATTTTATCACTAACGACAATCCCGATTTTTGTTTTTCTAAGATTTCTACTGTTTTCCATGAATGGAATTTATAAATTGGTTGAAAGCTAATATTTCTTACTTCGCCGAGCCCTGATCTTGCTTCTTTTTGCCAATTCAGCTTCAGACATTTTTGCCAGTTCGCGACGACGAATTTCAGTTTTAAGCCGGGCAACATCCTTGCGGAGTTCTTTCATTTCCATGGGGTTGTCCAAACCCTGCACCTGATGGTCAAAACGCATCTTATGGTACTCTCCCTCGACCCCTTCCAACTCGGTAAGCAGGTCTGCGTCGGTAAATTCCTGAAGTTCAAGAAATTTCTTGGATGCCATTTTATTAGTTTATATTAAGATAATCAAAATTCAACGACTTCGGGCCTGATGGTCACCTTGGTCAATACAGGTAATTTTTGTGCAGCCAAACGAAGTGCTTCCATTGCCACCTCTTTTGTCACACCATCAATTTCAAACATGATGCGGCCAGGCTGAACCATTGCCACATAGTGGTCAAGTGATCCTTTACCTTTTCCCATCCTTACTTCTAAAGGCTTACGGGTGATTGGTCTATCAGGAAAAATTCTGATCCAGACCTGCCCCTCCCTTTTCATATAGCGGGTCATCGCAATACGGGCCGATTCGATTTGGCGGCTGGTGATCCTTCCGGCAGTAGTGGCTTTCAGGCCATAATCACCGAAACAAACTGTGCTGCCTTTGACGGTCTTTTGCTTTAGTTTGACCCTGTGCGGCTTCCGGTATTTAATTCTTTTCGGTTGTAACATTTTACCTGTATTTTGTTTTCCGTACTGATAGAAATACAGAAAAATAAATGCAATTTCAGCTTGGTTTTTTGAAAATGGCTGCAAAAGTACAGCGAATTTCCTGATTCTCCTATCAATGGTTAATTGAAAATTTAACCTCTGCGATCTCTACCGCCACGTCCGCCATCTCTACGTCCGCCGCCTCTACCGCCACGTCCGCCACGGTTGTCCCTGCGGCCACGGCCTCCATCTCTGCGACCGCCTCTTTCTTTCTTTTCGTGACCTGCATTAAGATTCAACTCACGTTTTCCAAACACCTCACCTTTACAAATCCAAACTTTGATCCCAATGATACCATACACTGTAAGTGCTTCCGTAAGTACATAATCTATATCTGAACGGAATGTGTGAAGTGGAGTTCTACCCTCTTTGTATTCCTCGGTACGGGCCATTTCCGAACCAGCCAAACGTCCAGAGATACGGACTTTGATCCCTTCAGCACCAGCCCGCATGGTCGATTGGATAGCCATTTTGATGGCACGGCGATAATTGATTCTTGCCTCTATCTGTTTGGCTATAGACTCTCCCACTATTGCAGAATCCAATTCAGGCTTACGTATTTCAACTATATTGATTTGGACTTCTTTACCAGTCAATTTCCTCAACTCTTCCCTGATTTTGTCCACTTCAGCTCCGCCCTTTCCAATCACAATACCGGGACGGGAAGTATGAATGGTTACGGTAATGCGCTTGAGTGCTCTTTCAATGATGATCTTGGCAATACCACCTTTTGAAATACGGGCTTTCAAATAAATACGGATACGCTCGTCTTCGACAACTTTGTCAGCATAATCATGATCGGCGTACCAGTTGGATTCCCAACCTCTGATAATGCCTAAGCGATTTCCAATCGGATTAGTCTTTTGACCCATTTATATTAAATGTTGATTGCTAAATGTTGATTGATGATAGCAAATAACAATCAACAATCAGCAATTAAAAATTTATTCTTCGGTGGCTTCCACTTCCTCTACTTCTATTTCGTCCTCATCTTCTTCATATTCATCATCAGTAGCCAAGTCCCTTTCAAGCGGTATTTTGTTTTCTAATTTCAAGGTGACGTGGTTACGCCGTTTCCGAATCCTTTGGGCTCGTCCCTGTGGTGCGGGACGAAACCTGCGCAACATAGTCCCTTCGCCAACAAAAATCTCTTTGATGTAGAGATCGTAATCGTCGGCACTTTCAGCGCCGTCCAGCTTGTATTCCCAGTTGGCGATGGCTGATAGCAATAGCTTTTCCAACCACTCAGCTGCTTCGTTTTTAGTGAAACGCAAGATGTTCAAGGCGTCATCGGCCTTCTTGCCCCTGATGTTATCCACAATGAGCCGCATCTTACGGGGGGACATTGGGACGTTCTTGAGTTTTGCAACAGCTTCCATTATTTTGATTTTAAATCAATTATCAATTTACAAGCAAAGTGAATTTAGCCCTTACGGTGGCCAGCATGGCCCCTGTAAGTCCGCGTAGGTGAAAACTCACCCAATTTATGCCCAACCATATTTTCAGTAATAAAGACCGGGATGAAGTTCTTACCGTTGTGAACAGCAATAGTCTGTCCTACCATGTCTGGAACAATCATAGAAGCACGTGACCATGTCTTGATGACCTGCTTGCGCTTGCTGCCCTGGGCAGCTTCCAGTTTCTTCATCAACTTGTGGTGGATATATGGCCCTTTTTTTATTGAACGAGGCATATTTTTTATTGGTTTTTGGTTTTTGGTTTTTGGTTTGAGCCATTGAGCCTTCAACCGTGAACCATCAACCGTTTTTTATTTTTTCCTTCTGGAGATAATCAGTTTAGAAGATTTCTTCTTTTTGTTCCGGGTTTTGAAACCTTTCGACATCAACCCTTTGCGAGACCGAGGATGCCCGCCTGAAGCACGGCCTTCGCCCCCACCCATTGGGTGGTCAACAGGGTTCATTGCGACCCCCCTGACCCGCGGCCTTCTACCGATCCATCTTTTAGCCCCTGCTTTACCAAGGTTGGTCAACCCGTGGTCAGGGTTTGAGCAGGTTCCCATGGTAGCTTTACAAGTAACGAGGATGCGACGGGTTTCACCAGAAGGCAATTTTACCACAGCATATCGATCTTCCCGCCCCATCAAAGTGGCAGATGTACCTGCCGAACGAACAAGGACTGCTCCTCTGCCAGGTTCTAATTCAATATTATGGATAGATGTACCAAGAGGTATATCCTGAAGGAAAAGGGTATTCCCAATTTCTGGAGCGGCTTTTTCACCAGACATAATCTTGTCGCCTACCTGTAGCCCATACGGTGCAAGAATGTACCGTTTTTCACCATCTGCATAAAATACCAAAGCAATGTATGCAGAACGATTCGGGTCGTACTCAATGGTTTTCACCGTTGCTGGGATTCCATCTTTATTTCTTTTAAAATCAATGATCCTGTAACGGCGCTTATGGCCACCACCACGTTGACGGACGGTCATCCTTCCAGCATTGTTCCTGCCACCAGTTTTATGTAATGGAGCAAGTAGGCTTTTTTCGGGTTTGTCCGCCGTTATTTCCGTACGGGCAACCCCTACTTTAAACCTCATTCCCGGTGTTATCGGGTTATATTTTTTCAGTGCCATGACTGTAAAGTTTACTATTGGCTTTTAGCTATTGGCCGTTAGCTGCAAAAGCTAAAAGCCAACGGCCAGTTTACTTTAAATATCGCCGAAAAAGTTGATGGTTTCTCCCTCTTCCAAGGTGATGATAGCTTTCTTAAAAGCAGAGACACTTCCTTTGATAATACCCGCCTTAGTGTTACGGCTTCTTGGCTTTGAAGGCATGATCATCGTATTTACTTTGGAAACCTCCACATTATAAAGGTCAGTAATCGCCTTTTTGATTTCAATTTTATTGGCATCCCTGTTTACCACAAAAGTGTACTTGCCTTGCTTTTCAGAAAGCCGATCCGCTTTTTCAGAGATAACAGGTTTTATCAATATTTGCTTGGCCATTTTTATTATCGGTAATGGTGGTCATTGGCAGGCAGCTTCAAGCCGCTAACCAAAGCCGCGTTAAACGTTTGAAACTATTTTTTCAATTGCACTTTCTGATAATATCAGGGTATTGGCATGCAGGATATCATAAGTATTAATATCATTTGCCATCCTGACTTCGGTACGTTGTAAATTCCGGCTGGACAGGTAGATATTCTTTTCATAATCCCCTGTAACGAGCAAAGTCTTTTTGCCTTGCTGATTCAAGCAGTTGAGAATATCAATATAAGCTTTTGTTTTAGGCGCATCGAAAGAAAAATCCTCGATTACCAGTACCTCGCCAGCAGTAGCTTTTGAAGACAAAGCAGATTTGCGAGCCAACCGATTGGCTTTCTTGTTGACTTTCTGACGATAGTCCCTTGGCTTTGGGCCAAACACCCTACCACCTCCTCGGAGGATAGGGCTTTTGATGTCACCTTTACGAGCACCACCTGTACCTTTTTGGCGGTGAAGCTTCCGCGTTGAGCCGGCAATTTCACTCCGCTCTTTCGATTTGTGGTTGCCTTGACGCTGATTGGCGAGATATGCTTTCACTGCCAACCATACAACGTGTTCATTCGGTTCGATTCCGAAAACGTCGTCCGGCAAGTCAACTGATTTGCCTGTCGGATTTCCTTGGATATTTAAAACTTCGAGTTTCATTACTTTGAAGTCGTTATGATCATTAAATAATATTAGCCTTTGTGATGCTATTATGGTTTCTCGATAATCACAAATGACCC
>CBDCVJ010000004.1:0-67370 GCA_965222975.1 Saprospiraceae bacterium
CAACAGAATTAAATTTATTGGCACGGATGCCAACGTTTACATTAGAGTGTATTTATAATAATTCGGAATTTGGAACCCGCTGTTCAACCACTGGCCAGTAAATAATTTTTTATTTTTATTGAATAATTTTTTTATCGCAGGTTGAACGATGAAAACATTAAGTAAAACTGCTCGGATTTCAATATTATGTGAGATGAAATGAATTTGTTCACAGGACAGTCAACAGAGCCTAATTTTGGATGAGGGTGCTAATTTATAAATCAATTTATCATATCATAATTTTCAATAAAAAATTCAAATCTCTTCTGCGGCCTCCACTGGCATCCATCCCGTATTTCCATCTCCGATCCTGATCCGCACCCAGTCCCGAAAGCGCTCTACAATCCGCACCTTCGTCCCTTCATGCAATACGAATAATTCTTCACCAGCATTATCCGGCGTACTGGTCACAGTAATAGATGGTTGGAAAATAATGGCCTCCTTGCGGCTGTTCAACCAATTGGACTGCTGCCAACCGAAGAAGAAAAAAACAATGGCCAACAACGCCAATAATACGCCCGAACCCAATGCCAATTGTTTCATCCACCGCTGGGTCAAATACAAAAATGCCGCAATCGCCCCCAACATTAATACAAAAGCAATAATGCTCCATGTACCCCAACGGTCAGCAGGCAAGGCATTTACAAATGATTTATAACCAGTGACAAATTCCGGAACGGCCAATATGTCAATTTTATCCACGGTGCGGGATTTGGCCATGGCGAGGTTGTGCTGAAGGTCGGCGTCGGCGGGATCGAGAAGAGCAGCTCTCTCGTAGTTCAGAATGGCCGGAGCGATCTGATTATTTTTGAAATATGCGTTACCAAGGTTATAATAGACTTCGAAAGCGTGCTGTCCTTTGGCGAGGACTTGTTCATATTGGGTGATGGCCGCTTTGTAATCGCCGTTGGAATAAGCATCGGCAGCTTGCTGGAGGAGGGCATTGGCGTCCTGAGCAGACGCAGCTTTTAGAAAAAATAAAAAGAAGAAGATATATGCTCCGATAGAAAATTTTTTCATTCTATAAATATGTTTTTGAAGTCCATGAAGCGACATCATTTAAACGCCGCTTCCATTTTCCCAATCAAATCAGCCGCCTTGTCGTACACGCCGGACAATTCACCCTCGCCACCACTCGGCGCAAACTGGGCAAACTCGCAACGGTTCATCAACTCCAGATATTGATTGACAAGGTTTTCCTCAATACCTTTTTCAACGAGTGATTGGCGAACATTTTCCTTATTTAATTTTCCCTGAGAAATATTCAACTTATCAGAAATATACCCCCATTGGGCATCGAGGACGGCTTTGTAAAAACCATTGCGATCACCCTGACCAAGGAATGTTTTGGCCTGCTTCAATCGCGATTGCGCCATTCGTCCTGCCTTTTTGTTTTTCATAAAAACCACGTCCTCGCTGCGCTGCCGTTGTCGGCGCATCAGCACCAGGCCCAAAGCAAATAATCCGAGTGAGGCCGCATAGGATAAATGAAACGTAGACGAGCCAAAAAATGGACGGTCTTTCTGGCGCAATGAAATATCACTGGTTTTGATATAACGGATGTCCGAACCAAGTACCTGTACATCTTCCTTGTAAAGGCCTGGGTCAATGGCCGTAATTTCACCGCCCTCACCTTTTTCCACATGGACAGGGAAGGGGCCAGCGGACAAGGTT
Source organism: Saprospiraceae bacterium (assembly GCA_965222975.1). GTDB lineage: Bacteria > Bacteroidota > Bacteroidia > Chitinophagales > Saprospiraceae > UBA6168. Next base: position 1,714 of record CBDCVJ010000004.1, read on the forward strand.
TTGTATTTCCCCGATTCCAGATCGAACACGGAGAAGTTGATGGCAGGTATTTCAAAATCCCCTTCGTGGCGGGGGATGAGCAAGTATTCATAAGTTTTTCTACCTGAAAAGCCACTCGCCCCGGCACTGTAATTATTACTCACCTTGGGGTCATACACTTCAAAATCTGTAGGGAATTTGATGTTTGGGTCGGGGATGAGTTTCAGGTTGCCCGTGCCGGAATAGGTAATCTTCAAGGAAACAGGCTCATTGGTTTTGGTTTCGGGCGGGTCGAGGGTGGCGTTGAGTTTGATATTGCCGACGGCACCATTGTAGCCTGCCGGGGCACCCGGTGGCAGGTCGTTCACAGCAATTTTGATGGTCGAAGAGGTTAGTACTTTTTGCACATTCTGATAACTGCCGAACATTTGGTCGAATAAGCTCCTTGAGCGTCGTCGCTGCACGGCAATCTGAGCTACGGCAGTCAGTTCGGCAGGTTCGATGGTCAAGGTGCCTGTCCGCTCAGGAATCAAAACATGTTGCTGAATAACGGCAGCATTATAGACCTGTCCGTTCACATTTTCCCGCTGGAAATCAAGGCTGGTAGCTTGCTGGAGCGACTCACTCCAAAACCCATTGAAATCAGGTGCTTTAAAGCCACCGAGGTCGGAAAGGTTGATCTTGGTGTAGAGCTTCAAAGTAGCTACAATTGGTTCGCCACGCCGCACTTCCCGCTTGGAAACAAGCATTCGCAAAAACAGGTCGTCAGAAGAAACAGTGCCAGAAGGAGTGTTTGCATTTCCGCTTCGCCCATTATTGGCTGACGGTGCTTTCCCCTTCACCACCTGAATGGTCACTTGATTGGAGTTGTATTCTTTTCCTTCCACATTGATACTGCCCGGCGTGACCGTGAATTTCCCTTCTTTTTTTGCTTGTAAAATAAATGTGTAGGAAATCTCAAAACTCTGGGTCATTTTACCATTGACAATTTGCATGCTCGTGCTTTGCGAGGTATTGGGGCCCGACAATACAGCAAAATTTTCGAACGAACCCGAATTCAAATTAGAGCCTTGGGCATTCACGGTATAAACAAAACGAAACTGCTCACCGACACTTACAACTCTTGGAGCTTTGGCAGTGAAAGATACTTTTTGAGCATTTAAATTATTTACTAAAAAAAAGCCTCCAATGAATAGCAGGATTTTTAAATAAAAAAAAATTTTTATTGCATTTGTTTTCATATTTATATATTTCAAAAAATGCAAGAACACTATTCTACTGAACAACAATTTTTATTAATATTTAAGAATTTGAAATTTAAGGGGTTAAATCCTTTATGGTTTGTATAAATTCGTTGTTTTTTAAATTCGTGGTTAAATATTCACTTTAACCACGAATTTTTAAAACCACAAATCAAGCATTAATTGAATTAAAACGTTTTGCACAATGGGTACTTTTCAGTCCAATTAACCGATAATAAATATTTTACAAATCGTAAAAAGTTGTTGTTCATTAGAATAAAGAACACATTTATTTTTTGAAACACATAGACATAGAAAACATAGATTATTTTTAAAAAACTATGTTTTCTATGTCTGTGTTTAATTATTTTTTACCACTCCTTTAATATACGCACCCGCTGGCCCTGCATTTTTTTCTTTTTTTGTTTGTCGTGCAATTTATTTTCATCCATTTGCAAAGCCTGTAAAATTCGTTCAGCCTCGGCTCGTGAAATTTCATCTTTAGGCTTTCCCTGTTGCGGTTGTTGCTCTTGCGGTTGCTGCTGTTCTTCCTCTCCTTGCTGTTGCTGGTTTTGTTGCTGCTCCTCTTGCCCTTCCTGTTGATCTTGTTGCTGTTGCTGATCCTGGTTTTCTTGTTGTTCCTGCTCGTCTTGTTCGTTCTGCTGTTGCTCTTGGTTTTCCTGATTTTCTTGGTTTTCCTGATCTTGCTGATCCTGCTGCTGATCTTGATTCTCTTGCTGCTGTTGTTGTTCTTTCAATTTTTCCAAAGCATAAACCAAGTTGTAACGGGTGTCAGGATCGTTCGGATTATTTCGCAGCGACTCCTTATATGCCTCGGCCGCCTCGGCATATTTCTGTTGTTCCATCATGCTATTACCGAGATTGTGATAGACATTGGCGAGTTGGTATTTGTCCATACCCGGCTGCCGCAACAGATCGAACTGGCTGGCAGCGGATTCGTATTCGCCCTGCTGGTAAAGTGCATCGCCGAGGTTGAAATTTGCCTCGTAGGAATAGGCATTTTCTTCCACCCCTTTGCGGTAGGCCTCCGCAGCGGATTCGTAATTGCCCTGCTTGTAAGCTTTGTTACCCTGACGGATGTGCTTGCCTTCGGTTTGAGAAATGGCAATTTGGCTAACTCCAACTATTAAGAAGGTTATGAAAAATTGTCTTCGCATATATTATTAGGAGTGATGGACACTCGGATGACACGGATTAAGCGGATATTTCACGGATCAAAAAAAATCCGTGAAATATCCGCTTAATCCGTGTCATCCGAGTGTCCATTAATTTCAAACTTTCATTTTAAAAACATCCACCCTTGACAGCCATTTGTTTTTCCTCGGTAAAATTAAAAATTCCAGTACCAAGAAAAACAACGCAATGGCCAAAGGTATCTGAAACCACGATTCGTAATCCGCTACCTTGGCTGTTTCAAATTCTTGTTTTTCGAGTTCGTTTATTTTATCAAAAACCAATTTTAATGCGGCCGTCACATTGGTCGCCCGAACGAAAGTGCCACCTCCTGCGGCTGCGATCTGCTGCATCATCGCCTCGTTGAGTTTGGTAATGACGACATTGCCCTCGTTGTCCCGACGGAAGTCCTTTTGGCCGTACCGATTGTAAACGGGGATCGGCACTCCGTCGGGCGAACCGATACCAATGGTATGCACCTGAATGCCAGCTTCTTGGGCTGTCTTGGCCAATTCAATAGCATCATCTTCGTGGTTTTCGCCATCGGAAATAATGACCAGTGCCTTGTTGCCTTTGGTATCTTGATCGAATGACTCCATGCTTAGCTCAATGGCTGCACCAATGGCAGTTCCTTGCACTGGGACAATGTTTGTGTTGACACTGCTGAGGAACATCCGAGAGGCAGAGTAGTCAGTCGTCAAAGGGATTTGCACATACGCCTGCCCGGCAAAAACGACCAGCCCCAGTTTGTCATTCCGTAATCGCTTGATCAGTTGGGAAATGGCGAGTTTGGCCTGCTCCAATCTGCTGGGTTTAATATCCTCGGCCATCATGCTATTGGACACATCCAATGCAATAACGATCTCCACCCCTTCCCGCTTAACGGTCTCCATCTTATTGCCCATTTGCGGATTGGCGATGCCGAGGATAAGGAAGCACGTAGCCAGTAATATCAGCACTGCTTTCGCCACAGGGCGGATAGCTGAGTACTCTGGCATGAGCCGCTGCATGACAGGCCAATCTCCAAAGTCCCGAATAGCTTTTCTGCGCCAATGCCGTGCGAGGACAAAGAGGCCGATCAGCACAGGCACAAGACCGAGCAAGTAGAGGTAGGTGGTATGTTCGAATCGAAACATGAAATTCTAATGTTTCAATTAATGATGATGATGATTTTGATTAAAATGATATTGATTATCAGGGTTTTAAATCATGGTGATTTTTAAAATCACCATGATTTCATCTCCTAAACAACTAACTATCAAGTAGATAATTCAACCCTTGATTCGCATTAAAGATTAAAAGAATAGAGATCAACGATATTTGATTTAATCGAGCACCCAATCAAAAATCGTTATTCGTTAATCTTTTAATCGTTAATCAAACAGTATTGCTCTAAGTTTTACATTATTATAACTCAAGTTGCGGTGTATCGGTATAACAATTTATCGGTGTACCGGATATCAGGCTTTAACTGCCGATAAACCGTACACCGATAAACCACTTTACTCTTTGAAAGCCTATTCATTGCAACTTGAGTTATTATAATCTATGGCACTGTCCGCAGCACCGTATATCGCAACAAAATCTCCAACAAAAACAGCAACCCCGCCAACGTCGCAAACCGCAAGTACTCATCATTTTTTTCACTAAACTCAATTACGCTGATGCGGGTCTTTTCCAGTTCATCAATTTCTTTATAAATATCGGCCAATGCGACTTTATTGGTGGCTCGAAAATATTTGCCACCTGTCATTTGGGCGATTTCCGTAAGCACTTCTTCATCAATTTCGACGTCCATCATTTGAGTCTGTTCACCGAAAGGGGTTTGCACGGGCATGGGTGCTTGACCACGTGTGCCAACGCCGATGGTATAAACCCGGATGCCGAATTCACGTGCAATTTCCCCTGCTGTTTGGGGGGAGACTTCGCCGCTATTGTTGACGCCATCTGTTAGCAAAATGGCGACCTTGCTTTTAGCATCACTGTCTTTTAAGCGAGCAACGGAAGTAGCCAAACCGAGTCCGACAGCCGTTCCATCTTCAAGCATGCCACTTTTAATGTCAGAGAGCAAGTTGGCTACCACTTTATGGTCGGTGGTCAAAGGGCATTGGGTAAAACTTTCGCCTGCAAAAATGGTCAGACCGATGCGGTCATTGGGGCGGCTGGCAATGAATTCGGCGGCCACTTCTTTGGCCGCTCTCAACCGATCGGGCTTAAAATCACGGGCACGCATACTGCCTGAAATGTCTGTGCAAATCACAATGTCAATCCCTTCCACCTCCTTGTCCGACCAACTCTCCGACGACTGCGGTCGAGCCAATGCGGTAATGATCAGCCCTATCGCCAGTAACCGTAAAATAGTTGGCAAATGGCGTAAGTAGTACCGCCACGAAGTCGGCGCTCCTTGCAATGGCCGCAAACTGGATAGCCGCACCGTAGCGTTCCATTTCGATTGATACAATACATACCCAACACCTAGCAGCATTGGTACCGCCAGCAGCCAAAACATTTCAGGATTCTTAAAAACAAAATCGGGCATGATTATTAATTGAGAATTGAAAATGGAGAATTGAGAATTAAACGTGTCGCTTTTACGCACTCAAATTCTCCATTTTCAATTCTCCGTTCTCCATTCTCTTTATCGTTTTTTTTACAAAATCATACGCTTGTTCCATAGAGCGCACATTGTCCTCCGGTTGTGGTTTGCCCTTGGCAAATTTTACCAAATCAGCCTGATGGAGCATTTGCTGGAGGCTTTCAAAAGGCACATTCTTATCCAGTCCGGTATTTTTAAAAGAGGTTAATATTTCTTCACTGGTGCGTTCCAAGGTGTGGATTTGGAAGCGGTGTTCGATGTACTCCCGAACAATGTCCGTCAGGCGGGAGTGGTAGGCTTTCAGTTCACCAGACTGCCACAAATGTTCCTCTTTTAATTTATCCAACTCCCGAAAAGCAATGACGTGTGGTGCTTCTTTGGGTTTGGCTCGCACCGCCACCTCTTCCGGTTTTTTTCTCTTTTTGAAATAAAAATACAGTCCCGCCACAATGGCCGCCGCAAGTAAGCCCCCTAGTATCCAAGGCATGGCATCCTTTAAAGTATAAGGCATATCGGCTGGGCCTTTGATCGGTTTGATGGCTTGAGAAGTATCCACAGGGACAAACAGCACTTCCAGCCCCAAAGGGTTGGTCAACAAGGTGTCCGTTCCGCCATTGTTGTTTTTTATCAAAAAAGGGAAAGGGGGTATGACATGATAGCCGCTATCAAACGAGGTGATGGTCAATTGGCGGGAGATGCGGCTGTGTTGGTCGTCGGTCAATGAGGTGTCTGGATCTGTAATATTCAGTACTTCAACAGAGCGGGTCAAGGTATCTGTGAAAGAGGGGAACTGTACCTTTTCCCCGATTGGCTGACTGGCCTCCAATGTCACATTCATCTGTCCGCCGATGAGGAGGTAGGTGGAGTCAAGAGTTGCTTTGACGCTGACCTCTTGGGCATTGGCGGTCAGGCAGTCGAGGAGGAATATTAATATGTATAGTCGTCGTTTTATCATCTTCGAATCAGAGATCCGTTTTTTTTGTTTTTCTAAAATATTTTCTCTCCGAGTCCCAGAGGGATTTCCCTTTTTCCCATAATTCAAAACCGACTCTTAAAAAAATTCATCATCGGCACTACATAGTCCCGATCAGTGCGCATGGAGATAAAATCAATGCCTTGTTTTTTGAGGAACTTTTCAAGTTCGCCACGCATCTTCAGCCATGACGCCTTATAATGTGTCCTCACCTTTTTTCGAGAGGTGTCAAGCCAACGTTCCTGGCCCGTTTCGGCATCCCGTACTTTCACCAGGCCAATGGGTGGTAGTTCCGTTTCCCGGGGATCGAAGACCTGCATGGCAATCAGGTCGTGGCGGCTGCGGACAGATTTCATGGCATCCTCAAAACCGCCGCCGATGAAGTCGGAAATGAGAAAGACCGTTGCCCGTTTTCGGATCACATTGGAGAAATATTTCAACGCTTCGGCAATGTCTGTCCCTTGGTTCTCTGGTTCGAAGTCAATCAGTTCCCGAATGATGCGCAGGACGTGCAATTTTCCTTTTTGAGGGGGGATGAATTTTTCAATTTTATCACTGAAAAAAATCACCCCTACTTTATCGTTGTTCTGTAATGCGGAAAAAGCCAATACGCCTGCGATCTCCGTAATCATTTCCCGTTTGAACCAATGTTTTGTGCCAAACGACTCCGAACCACTCATATCCACCAATAGCATCAGGGTCAATTCCCGTTCTTCTTGAAATATTTTGACAAAAGGGTTATTGAAACGGGCGGTCACTTTCCAATCAATCGTCCGAATATCGTCGCCGGGCTGATACTCCCTCACCTCACTGAATACAATACCTCTGCCCTTAAAAGCGCTGTGGTACTCGCCCGCGAAGATGTTGCGGGACAAACCACGTGTCTTGATCTCGATCTTGCGGACTTTTTTGAGTAGTTCGGAAGTTTCCATGATTGGGAATTGGGAATTGGGAAATTAGGGAATTGAGGAATTGGGGTGGCGCTATACCTAATTCCTCAATTCCCTAATTCCCTACGGTACCGGCACCGTGTCCAGCACCTCATCAATGATCTGTTCGGGTTTTACATTTTCGGCGGCAGCCTCGTAGGTCAGGCCGAGGCGGTGGCGCATCACGTCGTGGCAGACGCCCCGCACATCTTCGGGGATGACGTAACCACGACGCTTGATAAAGGCATGGGCCTTGGCCGCTTGTGCCATACTGATGCCCGCCCTTGGCGAAGCGCCATATTGGATGAATGCTTCTATTTTTTTCAAACCTGCCTTTTCAGGTGTACGGGTCGCATGCACGATGTCCACAATATACTTACGGATTTTTTCATCCAAATAGACCTCCGTGGCGACGTCCCTTGCTTGGAGAATTTGCTCAGGAGTCAGCACCTTATTGGCTTCTGGTTTTTCTTTGGAAATATTCTGGTCAATAATGCGCATCTCGTCTTCGTGGTTGGGGTAATCCACGATGACCTTTAGCATGAATCGATCGACCTGTGCTTCGGGGAGCGGATAAGTCCCTTCCTGCTCAATGGGGTTTTGGGTGGCCATGACGAGGAAAGGCTCTTCCATTTTAAAGGTCTTGTCACCGATGGTTATCTGCCTTTCCTGCATTACTTCAAGGAGGGCGCTCTGCACTTTTGCAGGGGCTCGGTTGATTTCATCGGCAAGGATGAAATTGGCGAAGATGGGCCCTTTTTTTACATAAAATTCCTCGTTCTTTGGGCTGTAAATCATTGTGCCCAACAAGTCCGCAGGGAGCAGGTCAGGCGTAAATTGGATGCGACTGAACGAGGCGTCCACCGTTTTGGCGAGCGTGGTGATGGCCAGTGTTTTGGCCAAACCGGGCACCCCTTCGAGGAGGATATGCCCATTGACCAAGAGGCCGATCAGCAGGCGCTCAGTCAAATGCTTCTGCCCGACGATGACCTTGCCCATTTCCATTTGGATCATTTCGGCCACTGCGCTTTCCTGGTGGATTTTTTCGTTTAATGCTTGAATATCAATGGCTACGCTCATGCTTCTTTGGTAGTGATTAGTTGATTAGTAATTAGTGATTAGTTTGGCAATGTGTTGAAATACAAATGTTGGCTTTACCAAACATGTAGTTAATTTTAATGTCAATCAATATTTTATCGGTAGTTATTTGATTTCCGATAAGCTTCGGAAAAAGGCCGCTAAGATACAGCCGAAAAACAATATGCGAACCGGGCATCAACTTATGTGCCAGTTGGTACCATTTTCATGGTGGGTGAAAAATTGTCAGTTGGTTGTATGACAGGGATGCAGTTCGGGTTGAAAATTTGGCATTTCACCTCTTTATCACCTCGACAAATCCAGCCAGTCCGGTATTTTCTCCACTCCATGTTCTCTGACCCGTTCTACCACACTTTCAAAAACATCAGGAGCATATTCCATCCAATCTATTTGTTTTTTGATTTTTAGATTTTCATCAAAATAAAGCCAGATGGTGAATTCCATGCCCCATTCCTCATCAATTAATTCACCATAATAATAAAATGGATTGACCCTGCCCCGAGCTACGGCCACACTGTCATTGGCAACCAGTGAATAAAGCGTAAGATGCTCTTGTTCAGGAGTTAGTTTTTTGAAATTTTCGCCTTCATCGTCCCATTTATAAAAACGCTTGAATTGCCAAAGGCTGTCTAATTTAAGTTGCAGCATGATGTCTTCAAATACCATGTCCTCTCTGTAAAAGGAGCATAATTTTTCCCAATCGCTTCTTTCAGCGAAAGTGGTGAAAAATTCTTTGGCGGTTTGTTCAATTTGTTGTTGCCTATTGGGTTTGATATTGGCTGGTGTTGTTTCACAATTCTGAAAAAGAAAAATCGTCATTAGAAACAAACCGATATTCAAGATTAATTTCATTTTAATTATTTTGGTACTTATTTCTACTTTAAGACTTTAAGAAAACAAACCATTCGTTTTCAGGCAAAAGGGAAAGAACCGATGGAGAGAGGTGTGTTTTAAAGCCTCCCCTTTCCCAGTTTTAATGCTTTCAGGAAATGAATTTCCTGAATACAGGGAGGGGGCTAATAAATAGTTACTTATTTTGATAAAATAATGTTATCCGTTTATTATTCCACCATTTCCTCATGCGGATGTTCCCTTAATAATTCTTCCTCCGAATAAAAGCCTTTTTTATCTTTAATTGTAGCTCGTACCGCTTTAATTTTTTCCGACGAAACAACAGACGCTTTATTCCCAAAAGCATTTCTCACAAAAGTCAGCACCGCAGCCATTTCATCGTCTTTTAACAAACCCTCATAAGGTGTCATGGGTACTTGGCCGGGGTATTCCTTGTCCAGCACTTTGATGGGGCCGACCAGTCCCTTCAAGGTAAGTTTAATCAGCCGGTCTTCACTACCTGTCACCCATTCCGAGCCAGCCAATGGTGGATACCCAGATGCCCCCAACCCTTTTCCATTTAATTGGTGGCAGGTGGCACAGTAGCCATCCTGCTCGAAAATGGCTTGGCCTTTTTTGAACAGTTCCAAATCCGCACCTTCGAGGTGTGTAGCGATGGGTTCTGATTTTTTCTCGCCCACATTTTTCCCATTAAGGTGTGCAACAGCGGTCTCATGTGCATCTACCATCCATTTGTCCAAAGACATTTTTGCTGCTTCATTCAAGATGGCCAAACCCTGCTCTTTGTCCAACCAAGATGCAGCGACGATTGCCTCGAGTCGCACCCGTCCATGTTCGTCGAGGGCAGCTTCCCGAAGGTAAAGAGGCTGGTCGGTGATTTGGTGGCCTGTATAGCGCAAAACTCGAACGGTAGCTGCACGTACCTGAAAGCCATTGGCTCTCAATAATTTATGGATAAGTTCTTCGTCCACTTTATTCAACCCCCAAGTGACCCAAAGGGCTTCAAGTAAGTGGTGTTCATAACGTGGATCATTTTCGTCAAGCCCTTCTGTCCATGTTTTCAGTTGTGAAAGTACTTCACCCGTTTGACGGCCACGGAGTTCTCTGCGGGTGCGGTAGCGGGTGCGGTATTCTGGCAGCTTTAGGTTGTCAAGCAATTCGGGGATGCCCGCCCCGGCCACCTTTGCTGGTTCGACCAAAGGTCGGGAAGGGTAGGTGATGCGGTAAATGCGGCCATGCACATGATCGCGGTAAGGGTCGCGGGCATTGTGCTGCATATGGCCGATCAGGACGTTGTGCCAATCCACCAAGTATAGCGAGCCATCGGGAGCGAACTCCATGTCCACTGGACGGAAATTTTTGTCATCACTCGTTATTAGGTCTTGGCGGAAAGAGAATTTATAGCCTGTGCTATCATCAGCCACTGCATGCTGCTTCGTGCCTAAAAAACCGATGGCGTTGTTGATGAGCAGGTCACCTTGCACCTCATCGGGAAAGTGGCGGCTGGAGACAAATTCGAGGCCGGACGTTGGGCGCACCTTGTGGTCTTCGGGGGTCAGGTTGGGGGATTTAGGATTGCCCTTACCATATCGGGGCTTTATGGAAGCAGGCATCATCCAACTGACCACTGGTCCCGATGTTTCCGCATAAAAATTTTGCCCCCACTCATCGAAGGCAATGCCCCACGGGTTGGGGATGGACACCTGCGCCGTTCGCTCCAAATGTCGCCGCTGAGGGTTGAAGCGAAAAAAGCCCCCATTCGTTGCCCGCACAGGGCCATAAGAGGTTTCCAAGTTGGTATGCAGAAAAACGCCCTCACCCATATACACAGCCCCTGACGGGTCGGCGCAAAAAGCACTAATAACGTGATGGGTATCGTGGTCATCGAAGCCACTGAAAATGATTTCCTCTTTATCGGCTTTATCATCCCCATCAGTATCGGTGTAGAGTTTAAGATTGGTGCCTTGCGAGACATAAACGCCTTCGGGCGCAAATTCAAAACCAACGGGAATGTGCAAGCCATCCACGAAAACGGTCTGTTTGTCGGCCTTGCCGTCGTTGTCGGTGTCCTCAAGGATGAGGAGTTTGTCATTGGGTTTTGGGTCACCTGGTCTCCAATGCGGATAGGTCGGCATGACGGCGACCCAAAGGCGCCCCTTATTGTCGAAGCTCAATTGAACTGGATTGGCCAAGTCGGGAAATTCTTTTTCGGAGGCAAATAATTCGATCTTATAGCCGGGAGCAACTTGTATTTTATCCAAAGCATCTTGGCCATAGAGATAGGTTTGTTCACCCCTGCCATAATCACCGGGAACGTAATTTGATTCGACGAGTGGCAGTTGGGTGGTATTCTGATCGGCTGCCGCTACATCGAACCGTTCTCCTTTTGCCGCAGCCCAGATCGCTGTATCCCGAATGGCCGTCATTTCCCTAATTTTTTTCAATTCAAAAGGATAATTATCGGGGCCGAAAGGGTCGTAGCGGCGGCCAAAAACATGTACGCCATTGGGGATTTTGAAATCGTTGTGCCAATACCAGTTTTTTTCCAAAACAGCCTTCTGCACTAATTGGCGGTGCTGTTTTGCTTTGGGTTTGTTTTTTCCAAAAACGCCATCTGCAAGGAGTTTGGAGAATTTTTGATAACCTCTCTCATTCAGTTGAGAGCCATCCGAGGTTAACAGCTCGCCAGTTGAAAACCACTTTCGGGAAGGGGTAAAAGCATCAACAAAATGTACCTTCATGCTATCGGTCACCTCCCGCATGGCCTCCGTATAAAGCAACAAGTTGGTATTTTCTTTTTCCCCTGTCGGGAAATCGTATTTGTCTGAAAGGTCTTGAAAGGCAATCGGGGAAACGATGGCCAAATGGGGAGTATCCACGCCATTGTATTTTTGCTGCAAAGTATGCTCAATGAATGCCTGTAATTCAGCTTTGTAATTTTCCAAACCTGCCTCCCCTTGAAAGGATTCGCTGAACCCAAAACAGGCAATGATCACATCAGCTTTCAATCGGGTCAACCATTGGTCTGGCATTTCAAAATGGCCCTGACTATGAGAAGGATTTCCCAATTCCGTTTGAAACCGCTCCGCTCCCGGAAATGCCCACGGCACTCCCCTCCCCGAATGCGGCCTGAACCCTGGTGTGTTGCCACCATCGCACATATTTCTAATCAACAACAGGCTGTCAGGATAGCGCAATTGCATCTCCGTTTCAAAATGGCCAAAATTCATCATGTGGGAACAGAGGTTGTTGCCGATGAGTACGATGTGGTCGCCTTTTTTGACGGGGAGGGCCGGTTCTTCTGTTTGGGTACATTGAGTTCCGATGAATGCAGTGAGCAAACAAAGGAAAAATAGGAAGGGTGTCGTTTTCATGTACTATTAATAGAACTTGTTTAAAGTGTTTTGTTCTGGGGTAAAGGTATTGATTAATGGTTTATTGTGAGGTTGCCATTCTAAAAGTTTAGAACTTTCGAAAAGGTGAAGTTTACAATTTTCAACTTATACTCCTTCCAATCGTTTACCTTTGTAAAAAATAAAGACCGGGTTGATCACCAAATTCCTACATACCGTCTTGTTATGTTCCGTACTCTTCAGTTCGACCGGGGTGTGGCTGGGCAAAAACCATTGCAAGCGCATGGAACAAGCCCAGGGAAAACAGGTAGCTTCCTGTGCCTCGTTGGGTGGCTGCGAAGAAGGATGCTGCCATACGGAGTTTGAGTATTTTCAACTCGACCAAGATCAACAATTACCGCCATTTGGAATTGAATTTCCTATCCCACAAATCATTTTTCCCCAACCCTTTTTATTTAATTTTAACGTGCCACCAATTTTGGATGGCCAAACACTCCGCTACCTTACCTACCGCCCGCCCATTGTGCTGCGGGACATATCGGTGCTTTTCCAAATCTTTCGCTGTTAGAAATAATTAATCTCTTTTTTCCAAGCTGTTTTTTGGGTGCATAATTGTGCCTGAAATTATTTTGTGTACCTACTGATAGAAATTGGAAGTTGAGAAATTAGAAATTATCACCCAGGAATTAATGATGCCTTTTTTTAAGTATTTTCAATTTCTCAATTTTCAATTTTCAATTTCAAAATATATCAACCATGAAAAAATATTTTTTCCAAATAGCTACTGGATTTCTTTTAAGCGCCAGTCTTCTATTTTCTGCATGCAGTAATTCTGCAAAATCTTCCGACCCTCATGGTGAGGGGGCAGCGTACATTTCCGCATATGTGTGTCCCATGCATTGCGAAGGGAGCGGCAGCGATGAGATGGGCAAATGCCCGGTCTGTGAGATGGATTATGTCAAGCAAGATGAACATGTTAAAGATGGCCATACCCACTGATCCTTTAAGTTGAATTAATACAACAAAAATCAATTTTTTATTGAGTCTGGTTTTTCAAATTAATAATTGAAAGGCCAGGCTTTTTTAGAAAAATAAAAGAATGGATTCCATCACACAAGCAGCTCTCGGTGCAGCAGTAGGAGAAGCAGTTTTAGGAAAAAAAGTCGGCCATAAAGCAGCTGTAGCTGGTGCGGTCATTGCCACCATACCTGACCTCGATATTATTCTTGTTCCATTTTATGATGGCTTGCAGCGCATCAGTGTGCATCGGGGATACAGCCATTCTATTTTATTTTGCTTGCTCGGAGCATTTTTATTTGCCTATATTTTGAGTAAAATAAAATGGGCAGAAAATATTTCTTTTATTCGGCTTTATATGTTTAGTTTTTTGGCGTTAATTACGCATGTGCTGTTAGACTCATTTACCAGTTATGGCACGCAATTATTTTTGCCACTGACCGATTGGCGGGTTAGTTTTGACAGCATCAGCATAATAGATCCTGTTTACACCATACCATTATTGGCGGGTGTTTTAATTAGTGTTTTTTATTTTAAAAAAAAGGGAGGGAAAAGAGGGTTGCCAAATGCAATTGGTTTGATAGTCAGCACAATTTATTTGCTATTTACGCTTGCCAATAAACAACATGTCGAACAAATATTTCAATCCCAATTAGAAGTACAAAATATTCCTTCTTTTCGCTTGCTAACAGTACCAGTAGCAGTCGGAAATGGAGTCTGGTATGGAGTGGCTAAAGATGCAAATTCGCTTCACATAGGAAAATACTCCGAGTGGAAAGGCAATGACATTGAATTTCATTCTTTTCCCATCAACGATCAATTATTGGAAGGACTCGACGATGAGTTGGTGTACCGCATGAAGTGGTTTGCCCAAGGCTTTTATACCGTGGCGGAAAAAGATGGAAAAATCAGGATTTATAATATGCAGTGCGATATGCAAGGTGTAAGGCAATATGGGGATTATAAAGCACCAACAGCTTTTTATTTTGAAATAACACCGAAGGAAAATGGGAATTATGACCTGACTTCTGGTATGCATATGGAAACGAATGATGGGAATTAGGGAATTAGGGAATTAGGGAATTAGGGAATTGGGGGGACATTTTTTTAGGGTAAGGGTCTCCAATTAGATAAATTACAACTTTACCAATTTCATAATTCCCAACTTTACCAAAGTAAAATATGCTCAACGCTGTAATAAAATTCTTTTTAGAAAATAAACTGGTAGCATGGTTGCTCCTGTTGAGTTTTATTGGTTGGGGATTAAGTACCGCACCTTTTGATTTCGAGATAGATTGGTTGCCCCGTGACCCCGTCCCAGTAGATGCTATCCCCGACATTGGTGAAAACCAACAGATTGTTTTCACCCGCTGGCCTGGCCGCTCGCCACAGGATGTCGAAGATCAAGTCACTTATCCCATGACGACGGCACTCTTGGGCATCCCGGGAGTAAAGAGTATCAGGAGCAATTCCATGTTCGGGTTTTCGAGTGTATATGTCATTTTTCAGGAGGGTATTGAATTTTATTGGAGCCGCTCCCGCATTTTGGAAAAACTGAATTCCCTGCCTGCCAACCTCCTACCAGAAGGTGTATCCCCTACCCTTGGTCCGGACGCTACCGCGCTTGGCCAAATCTTTTGGTACACACTGGAGGGAAGGAATGAAAATGGTAATCCAACGGGTGGGTGGGACTTGCACGAACTCCGCAGTATCCAAGACTTTTATGTGCGGTATGGATTGTCCGCCGCGGAAGGTGTCTCAGAAGTGGCTTCCATCGGCGGCTTTGTGAAAGAATACCAAGTGGACGTTGACCCTGATGCCATGAAGGTCAACAACATCAGCCTTGAGCAAGTAATGCAAGCCATCAAGAGCAGCAATATTGATGTGGGCGCCCAGACCATTGAGATCAATTTGGCGGAGTATTTTGTGCGCGGCCTTGGCTATGTGAAAACCATCGAAGACATTGAGGAAAGTGTGGTAAGAACCACTGACAATGTGCCCATCCGAATTAAG
This sequence comes from Saprospiraceae bacterium, assembly GCA_965222975.1. Lineage (GTDB taxonomy): Bacteria > Bacteroidota > Bacteroidia > Chitinophagales > Saprospiraceae > UBA6168. The sequence goes on from CBDCVJ010000004.1 coordinate 16,959, forward strand.
GACATTGCCCGGGTGAACATTGGGCCTGCCACTCGCCGGGGCGTACTGGATAAATCGGGGGCAGAAGCGGTGGGCGGCGTGGTGGTTGCACGTTATGGCTCGAACCCGCTGGAGGTCATTAATAATGTAAAAGCCAAAATAGCCGAAATCGAACCCGGCCTGCCAAGCCGCATTTTGCCGGATGGCACCAAATCGCAAGTAAAAATCATCCCCTTTTACGACCGTACCCAACTTATCAACGAGACCATCGGTACGCTGCAAGAAGCGCTCACCTTGGAAATCCTCATTACCATTATTGTTGTATTGCTGATGCTTTGGCACATACGGTCGTCGCTGTTGATTTCGGTCAGTTTGCCCGTTGCGGTGCTGATGTGTTTCATCGCCATGCGCTATTTTGGGATAGATGCCAATATCGTTGCACTGTCGGGAATTGCGATCGCCATCGGTACTATGGTGGATATGGGCATCGTGCTGACGGAGAGCATGGTAGCCCGCAGCGCCAGTTTTTCCATTGGTATAAAAGACCGGAATTATAAAGACTGGTTTCAAATCATCTACGAAGCGACCATTGAAGTTGCTCCTGCCGTCATTACAGCGGTGGCTACCACGGTGGTCAGCTTCCTTCCTGTTTTTACAATGGAAGCAGCGGAAGGGAAACTGTTCCGGCCATTGGCATTTACCAAAACGTTTGCGCTGATTGCTTCTATTATTGTGGCGATTACGATTTTGCCAGCGTTGGCGCATGTGCTTTTTTCTGTTAAATGGCCAAAATGGAAAAAGCAATCCTCCCGCCAGCCCCCTCCAAAGGGGGAGAAACAGAGCCTTAAGCTGACAACGGGAAAAAAGAATCGAACCGATCCTTTAACTAATTCTAAAAATAAAGGAATGGCAGATCTCCCCCTTTGGAGGGGGCTGGCGGGAGGATTGCGTGCATACCTTCCAACGCTCCTTCTTGCCCTCCTTGTCACCTGGCTGCTCGCCCGGATATGGATGCCACTTGGTGTTAATAAGAGTGTTTTTACCAACTTCTTTTTTGTCGCTTTGATTGCTGCGGTGCTGCTCGGTTTTTTCCAACTGGTCATCCATTTTTATGAAAAAATATTGCGCTTTTTGTTGCGATTTAAATTGCCCTTCCTCCTGCTCATTACAGCCCTCATTTGGTTAGGTGTGAGTATTTTTAGAAATACGGGAGAAGAATTCATGCCTGCCCTCGACGAAGGCAGTTTCCTGCTCATGCCCACCTCTATGCCGCACTCCGGCATGCAGGAAAACATCAAAAACCTGCGCCTGCTTGATATGGCAGTAACAGCTATCCCCGAAATAGAAACGGTTGTTGGTAAAGCAGGCCGGGTTGAAAGCGCCCTTGACCCGGCGCCCATGTCAATGTACGAGAATGTCATTTTGTACAAATCGGAATACAAGACAGATGAAAACGGCCATCGTTTGCGCTACAAGATAGATGCCGCTGGTGAGTATGAACGTGACGACAATGGTAAACTTATTCCCAACCCTAACGGCCAATATTTCCGCCAATGGCGGGACGAGATCCAAAGCCCCGATGACATCTGGAATGAGATTGTCCGTGTGACCAAACTCCCAGGCGTCACCTCTGCTCCAAAACTCCAACCCATCGAAACCCGTCTTGTGATGTTGCAGACGGGTATGCGTGCCCCCATGGGCATTAAGGTAAAAGGCCCTGATCTGGCCACCATCGAAGCATTTGGGCTGCAATTGGAAAAACATGTAAAAAAAGTGGAAGGCGTTAAAGCCCCTGCCGTTTTTGCCGAGCGCATCGTCGGGAAGCCCTACTTACTGCTCGATATTGACCGCAACGCCATCAGCCGACACGGGCTGACCATCGAAACGGTACAGCGCTACATCCAAGCAGCTATAGGTGGTATGGACATGACCTCAACCGTGGAAGGCCGGGAGCGCTATGCCATCCGCATCCGCTACCCGCGGGAATTGCGAAACGACCCGGAAGTACTCAAACGAATTTTACTGCCAACAAAAATGGGCGGCCAAATTCCGCTTGGCGAACTGGTGGACATCAAATACGAACAAGGGCCGCAGTCCATCAAAAGTGAAGATGGCTTTCTCGTGGGCTATGTATTGTTTGACAGGGAAAAAGAAATTGCGGAAGTAGAAGTGGTGAACAATGCCCAGCAATATCTATCCGAAAAAATAGCAAGCGGTGAGTTGCAAGTGCCGCTGGGCATCAGTTACCGTTTTGCCGGAAATTACGAACAACAGGTGCGGGCCAACAAACGCCTGAGCATCGTAGTGCCGATAGCCTTGACCATTATTTTTCTGATCCTTTATTTTCAGTTCAGTTCCATTCCCGTTTCCTTGATGGTTTTCTCTGGGGTCTTTGTTGCTTTTGCAGGTGGCTTTTTTATGATCTGGTTTTATAACCAACCTTGGTTTTTAGACTTTGAATTTTTCGGAAAAAACATGCGGGACTTGTTTCAGGTGCAGAATGTCAATCTGAGTGTGGCAGTATGGGTGGGATTCCTTGCCCTTTTTGGCATCGCTACCGATGATGGGGTACTCGTTGCTACTTTCTTGAAAGACAGTTTTAAAAAAAACAACCCGCAGACTATTTCCGAAATAAGGGATGCCGTAGTGGAAGGTGGTCTGCGCCGGGTGCGCCCAGCCATGATGACGACGGCCACGACCATTTTGGCCTTGCTCCCGATTTTGACTTCGACGGGGCGTGGCTCGGATATCATGTTGCCAATGGCAATACCTTCTGTTGGTGGGATGCTATTGCAGGTGGTGACCATGTTTTTGGTACCGGTACTTTGGTCGCTATGGAAGGAGGTGAAATTGCGATTTTGAAAACTGGCAGCCGCCCGTAAAAAATGCAGGCAACCCGGAAGCTGCCCACACATAACATTCTACTGAAAAAAATAACAAACTATCTGCTCATTATTCCTCCATTCCAAAAATCCCAGGCTGCACACCAGCTGCCTTTTAGAGCGGCCAGGTGTACAATGACGCCTGAGATAATACCCCTATAACCAAAATCTTTTTTCAATGAGAATAAACCTAAAGCTGCTGTAATGATTGCAGCTTTGACAACCGCACTGTTGATCTAAATAGTTCTTTTGCTCCTCAACATTATATTCAAAATGGGTTGCTAAAAATAAAAGGGGAAGAATACCAGAAAAGGAAACCTTATCTGAGGCACGGAAGAAGGCGAAACAAAATGAGATTCAAAACAAACGGCCATTATTTAGGAAGAAACTTAGGCGAAAAGACCACTTGTAAAGAATGCCCAAACCTAAGCTTTAGATCTAATTCAAACCATGGCAAATATCCCGAACGGGAAATTTAACCCCCTGAATAAGCAATTCATCTGCTGCAAAAACCCGTTCAACCAGAGAACCCTCCCATCCAGACTTGTTTTACGCTTACGCAGCCTTTCAATATATACCTTTGTATAGCTCCATAAACCGGGGCCAGATAGAACATGAGAAATATCGCTGAACCTGAATTAGAACAAATACTCGCCGGATGCCGACAACACGACCGAAGGTGCCAGCAGTTACTGTACCAACGGTACTATGCCTATGGCATGGGCGTTTGTTTTCGGTATGTAGAGAGCGAACAGGAAGCCATTTCGGTACTCAATGAAGGTTATTTAAAAGTATTTCTCAACATCAAAAAATTCAACGCAGAGTTGCCCTTCAAACCTTGGTTCCGGAAAATATTGGTCAATACGGCCATCAACTACATCAAACGGCAAAACAAATTCAAAATGGAAGTCAGCATGGAAACTGCTAAACAAGTCCCCGACCGGGAAGACATCCTGAGCCGCATCAGTTACCGGGAGCTAATGGAGGTGGTGCAATCACTGTCAACAGCCTACCGTACCGTATTCAATATGTACGTAATTGACGGGTTTAAGCACGAAGAAATAGCCAAACAACTAGGCATTACCGTCAGCACCTCCAAATCGAACCTGACCCGTGCCAGGGCCCGGTTGCAGGAATTGGTCATAAAAAAACTGAATACCCGCTATGCCTAAGTGGTCGGATCATGACATGGACAAATTGTTCCAGGATGGCTCGGAGAAATATGACTTCGAATACAACCCGGAAGCCTGGGAGCAAATGGATCAATTGCTTTCCCGACAGGAGCGCCGCCGCCGTGTGCTATGGTGGATATTTGGCGTGGGAGCAGTTATAATATTTACCATAGCATTTGCTTCATTGTTCTTGAAGGAAAATGTAACAAACATTGAAACGCAAACCGCTTCCGAAAATACCCCGACACTCAATGACCAAAAAAGCAACGCCGAAAATCCCCCCCCCCCAGCAGTTATAAGGCCAGAAAAAAACAATAAAGAAAATGGATTAGGCGAAACCATTCAGCAGGAACAGGCGCTGCCCAACGACCTGGGCAAAGGGGAAGTACAAGGCATCAGCACTCAAAAAAAATCACCTGCCCGGACTGGTGCGACTGACCAGTCGCTACAGTCAAAAGGAGCTAAAGACAAATCACTACCTTCAAGACCAATTGCCGAAAGCGGCATCGGGGAAGACGAAGGTGTGAAATTGGATGTCGCTCCTGAATCGGTAGGTAATGACCTTGTTGTTTCAAAAAATAAGGAAGAGAGCGATGACTTGTCCAAGCCCAGCAGGAAGGCAGCGCCCCTGCAAGTTTTGCCGGATCATTTGCCATTGTTGGCGATCAACCTATTTCCAATAAACAATGACCCGCCGTCGCTGAAACCACTGTTTTCTGATTTTAATGAAGATAAAAAAATACGCCCCAATGCAAGTGAAAATGCCTTCTTGGTTGGGCTGACCGGCGCCTCCGAATTCAACTCCGTGGGGTTCGGGGATTTTACCGAAAGAAACTGGAAATATGGCCTGCAACTGGAATACCGTTTCAAACGAAGGTTTGCTATTCGCACAGGGGTCAGCTATATAAAGATGTGGTACGACGCCGGGGAAGGAGAGTATATCCCCGAAAAAGGTTTTTGGGTAGATGGCATCGCACCCGAATCTACCCGCGGGCAGTGTAATATGTTGGAAATACCCCTGCATTTGAGCTATCATTTTAAAGGCTATCAAAACAATGGATTTTTTGCTGCCGCTGGGATAGCTTCCTATATTATTACAGAAGAACATTATTGGTATAAATATGACAATCCTCCTCCCGACCCGGTTTTTTATTGGGGCACCTTTGACCACGAACGCAACTGGCTGAACATCGGCCATCTCTCCTTTGGGTACAATTACAATATTTCTAAAAAAATTTCCTTTCAGGTTGGGCCTTTTTTGCAAATGCCGCTATCAGGTGTGGGACATGGGCATGTGAAGATTTACAGTGTGGGGGTGAATGCGGCGGTTAATTTTAGAGTCAGGTAAACATTGTTTCTCACCTCACCATTACTCGATGCTCTTTGGGTAAATAGAACTTTCCCATATAAAATGCAGGATGAAAATAAAGCAACAACGGGAACGCCCTTTTGAGATAAATCCTTTTTTCCATCCATTCAGACATTTTTATATATTGCCGCTTTGAATTTCATACATTAAAATGAAAAGAAGAGATTTTCTAAAAAATACCGCAGCCATTTCCACCCTATCCATTTTGCCTGCTTCTGCCTGGGCATCAACAAAAAGCAACATGTTGCGGACAGCACATATTGGAGTGGGAGGAATGGGCATGGAAGACCTCAAAGCCATCGCATCCCATAAAACAGTAGTAGTGACTGCCCTTTGCGATGTAGATGCAAATGCATTGGCCGAAGCAAAGAAATTGTTTCCCAAGGCAAAAACTTACGCTGACTACCGAATCCTGTTAAGTGAATTGAAAAATGAGATAGATGCCGTGGTAGTATCTACTCCCGATCATACCCACGCTCCCGCATCTATGATGGCCATGCATGAAGGCAAAGCAGTTTATTGTCAAAAACCGTTGACCCACCACGTGACGGAAGCGAGGGCCATGTGGAAATTGGCGAAAGAAAAAAAACTGGTTACCCAAATGGGGATTCAAGTGCATTCTTTCTATGATTATAAATTAGCTACTTTATTGATTCGATCTGGCATCATTGGGAAAGTCAAATGTGTAAGGGCATGGTCACCCAAAAATTGGGGTTATGATGGCCCGGCGCCCGAAGGAAGTGATCCGATCCCCGATCATTTAGATTGGAACCTTTGGCTTGGCACCTCGGCAGAAAGACCCTACAAAGAAGATGTTTACCATCCAGGCAATTGGAGGAAATTGTTGGATTATGGTTGTGGCACCCTTGGAGATATGGGGGTGCATATTTTTGATACCCCTTACAACGCCCTCGAACTGGATGTGCCCAAAACAATTAAAAACAAATGCAGAAAACCAACAGGTTTTGGATATCCAGAACATAACATTGTCACCTATAAATTTCCCGGAACCAAGCACACCACTAAAACTTTAAAATGGGTCTGGTACGATGGCCCGGGTGCTCCCGAAGATCATAAAGAATTACGATTACCCAATAATGAAAAATTGCCAGATCAAGGCGCTATGTTTATTGGAAAAAAAGGCAGGCTGCTACTTCCCCATTTTATGCAAGCACCCAGGTTGATAGTTGGAGGTAAATATGAAAATATAGATGCCGAAATATCAAAAATGGAAAAGAAGCACCGTTTAGGTGAACCCATTAGAAATTACGCACAGGAAAGCCCTTTGCATTATCACCAATTCGTAGATGCCTGTTTGGGAAAAGGAGAATGCACGGCGCCGTTTTCTTACTCAGCAAGGCTAACGGAAACCATTCTTTTAGGGGTCATCGCTGGTCGTTTCCCCAATAAAACCTTGCATTGGGATAATAAGACGGCAAGATTTGCAGAGGTAGAAGCAAATGCGTTTTTAGATGCGCCTTATAGGGATTTTTGATAAAAATTTTCAATTTATATCAAAAAACACCCATCCCAGCGGGAGAGAGGAAGAAAAATTTTTATTTTTTCTTCCTCTCTCCCGCTATTCTGAATAGTTACTTATTTTTTATAAAAACTGCGGGCAGCTTTATAGCTGCCCGCAGAATAAATCCTCTTAAAATAAAAACTTGAATTAATAATTCATCTTATTGGTCATCGCATGATCGTCACGCCTCCTTCCTTAAAATAGTCCATTTCCCGTCCACCACAGAGTTCGAGCTTCGCCTTTACAAACCAGACATAGACACCCGGCTGCTTTTGTACATGGCGATACATGCCATCCCATCCCTCCTCTGTATTTGTGGTACCAAACATCATGTCGCCCCAGCGGTCGAATATTTTAAATTCAAAAGATTTGATTACAAAATCGTGGCCGGGGTAAACCTTGAACAAATCATTGACACCGTCATAATTCGGGGAGAAAGTATTGGGTATGAAAAAGAAGTCACCATCCCTTCGTTCGTCTGCCCAGGAGACATGGATGGGGATTTCCTGCATTTCACAGCCATCGTCCACTTGCAGTAGGTAATTGCCAGCTTGTTCTACCATCATATATGGATCGGTAATACCGTCGGGCCAGAGCCACTGGATGTTGGTCATGTCTCCAGAAACTACTGTGGGCTGCAAGAGGACGGCACTTTCATCACAAGTGAGTTCCGGTTCTTCAATCAAAATATCTACGGGTTCGGTTTGCAGGATGTCAATGGTTTCTGATAAAACACAACCATTGGCATCGCTGACAGAAATGAGGTGCTGCCCAGCCGGAAGGTCTGTAAATACCGAGGTTGTTTGGATTCCACCGCCGTTAAGCGCGTATTGATAAGGTGCTGTGCCGTTTAGCATAGCTACCTGAATCGAACCCGTATGGGCATTCCAGCAGGTTTCTGTTGCAGAAAGTTCAAAATCCACGGAAGGCATTGCAGTGACGCTGACCGTCACCACAGAGTCGCAACCATTAAAGGCATTATAAACAAACTCTTGGGAAGCACCCGCTGCAATGGCCACGCCGTTGTATTCGGCAGATGATCCTTCGCATGCAGAAAGGGATATAGTTGTCGTCAGCTCAGGTGCTAAAACAATACTGGTAATGACCAAGCTATCGCAGCCAAATTGGTTGGTAAATATGGTCTCTACCGTTCCAGTGTCAAGGGTAGAGCAGGCTTCTTCTTCGATGAAAGAGTAGTCTGTTTGCCATTGTTCCAATAACCATTCATCAGTAGCGGTACATCCATTTTCATCAGAAACGGTAACCGAATAGATGCCTCCCAATGAGACTGTTATGGAAGGAGTCGTCTGGCCTGTATTCCAAAGGTATTGATCAAAGCCACCGGGAGCAACAAGCATGGTTTCGTCTCCTACGCATAAGCCCTGAGCCCCTGCAATGCTGACTATCGGCGGAACAGGAAGCGTAATGTCAATAGTAGCAATTCCAGTACATCCACTGGCATCGCTCACGGTTACTGCATAAGTGCCGTTCGATGTAACGGTAATAGTCGGATTGGTCGAACCGTTTGACCATAAGTAACTGTCAAAACCACCGCCAGCGCTCAAGGTCGAAGTGCCGTCACAGTCTGCCAAGGTATTTGTAATGTCAGGTGACAAGGCGTTGGCCACTTCTAAATTTATTTCGTCAGTAGCTGTGCAGCCATTCGCATCGGTGACTGTAACGGTATAGATACCTTCATTAAAGACAGTTATGGAATTGGTCAACTCTCCTGTACTCCATACGACTTGGGTGAAATTATTTGGAACAGAAAACTCCGTGCTGCTGCCTGTACACATAGTAGGTGATCCTAAAATGTCCACCACTGGCGGGGTTGGCAGGGTAAGCATTAAGGTTGTTTCACCTGAACATCCCGTGCCGTCGCTCACGGTTACAGCATAAAGTCCCTCACCGTTTACGATAATACTTTGCCCTACTTCCCCATTTGACCAACTATAATTTGAAAATCCTCCCCCTGCATCAAGGATGGCCCAACCGTCGCAAGAGACGTCGGTAGTTGTAATCACGGGAGAGAGAGAAGTACCAATTTCTAAATTGTGTGTCGCTTCGACAGAACAGCCATTTCCGTCGCTAACTACGACGGAATAAGTGCCTGCCTGCGAAACGGTGATATCATTTGTATTCGCTCCGTTGCTCCATGTCACTTGTGCGAAATTTCCCGATACACTCAACTGTGCCTGGCTTCCTGTGCAAATGGAGGAAGGGCCAATGATGGTCGCCGCAGGAGCTTGGACATATTCAAATGGCTTATTGGAAGAGGCGGTACAGCCATTCGCATCGGTAACTATAACTTCGTAAATGCCAGTTTGAGAAACATCAATGCTACTGGTGGTTGCTCCATTTGTCCATTGGTAAGAAGCAAACCCCGCATCGGCGGTAAACGTTGCCACTACTCCTTCACATGCAGAATCAGGCCCAGTGATACTCACTTGTGGTGGTGTAGGTATAGTCACCATTTCAGAGATCTCACCAGAACATCCTGTTGCATCGCTCACAGTTACAGAATAACTGCCAGTAGTGGTAACCGTGATAGAAGGTGTTGTCAATCCATTTGACCATAAGTAATTTATGTAGCCACCACCCGCATCAAGGGTCGCCATGCCATCGCAGACATTACCTGAAGTAACTATGGCCGGAGTGAGTGAACTGCCTATTTCAACTTCATGAGCAGCTTCATTGGTACAGCCATTGGCATCGGTTACTACTACCGAATATGCGCCTGATTGAGTGACGTCTATAACTGGTGACGTTTCGCCTGTATTCCAATTTATTTGAGAAAAACTGCCAGTGACTTCCAAACTTGCCGTACTGCCAATGCAAATAGAGGAAGGGCCACTGATGCTGGCCGTCGGCAAAGGATTATTTTCAAAAACCAAACTCGCCTCAGCCGTGCAGCCATTAGCGTCGGTGGCTACAATAGAATAAGTATTTGGTTGGGAAACGCTAATAGTAGCGGTCGTTTCTCCATTTGACCATTCATAGGAGGTAAAGCCTGCACCTGCTGTCAAGTTGGCCGATTCACCCTCACATACTGCTGTTGGACCAGCGATATTTATGGTTGGAGGGACAGGCATGGTCACTGCTTCGCTGTCTTCACCTGTACAGCCTGTACCATCGCTCACCGTTACCGAATAAGAGCCATTGGCATTGACAGTGATGTTTTGAACTGTTTCTCCATTTGACCATAAATAGGTGTCGAAACCGATGCCTGCGTCAAGTGTCATTTCTCCGTCGCAGGAGGTGGCCGTAGTTGCAATGACTGGAGTGAGTGATGCCCCTATTTCCAATTCTTGCACATCAGTATTGGTACAACCATTAGCATCGGTTACAGTTACTTGATAGTTGCCTGCGGTGTTGACGTTAATGCTTTGAGTAGTTTCGCCTGTACTCCAATTTATTTGTGAAAAATTATTGGAAACCGAAAAATTGGCAGTGCCGCCACTGCAAATCGAAGTGGGCCCAGTGATGGCTACTGTCGGTGGGGCGTACTCCGTTACTGCCACTTGATCAGTGCCCGTGCAACCAGCCACATCGGTTACGGTGACAGTATAAGTAATTGGTTCCGATACAGTTATGCTTTGTGTTTCATCACCATTTGACCAAATAATTTGCGAAAAGGACTGGTTGAGTTGCAAAGTAGCCGAACCATTCTCGCAAAAACCCACTGGGCCAGTTACTGCCGGTTCAGGGGAAGGTGATTGGGCAATGGATTGGCTCGCAGTCGCTGTGCAGCCATTGGCGTCCGTAACAGTTACATTAAAATTGCCAGGCTGTGAAACGGAAATTTCTGCCGTCGTTTCACCCCCCGGCCAGAGGTATTGAGTGAAACCACTGCTGGCTATCAAATTGCCTGACGCACCAACACACAAAGCCATTGGGCCACTAATGGAAACCTGTGGAATAGTTGGGATAGTGACTGTATCCACTGCGGTAGCTGTACAACCTGCCGAATCAGTTACTATTACTGAATAAGTACCATTGTTCTGCACTATAGTGGTAGCTGTCGAATCCCCATTCGACCATTCATAAGAATCGCCTCCAGTAGCAGTCAAAGTCATCGTACCATCGCAATTGTAAGGAGAAGATGAAACGGTAGCGGTTGGGCCAGTGGACATGGTCAACTCTAAGTTAGTGCTGGCGGTGCAGCCGAAAACATTACTGACCATCACTTCATAATTCCCAGACGAGTCCACCGTGATCGTATCGTTTGTTTCCCCAGTTGACCACTCATAAGTTGGATAGGGGCCTCCACTTACCGTCAGTTGGACAGGGTTGCCCGTACAAGAAGCAGGGGGAGCTGGAATCACAGGTTCCGGAAAAGGAGCTGGCTGAACCATATGTTCGCCAGTCGTAGTGCAACCATTTCCATCAGTTACGGTGATGGAGTATAATTCCGGTTCACTAACATCAATGGCCTGGGTTGTTTCATTCGTTGACCAATTATAGTTTGAAAATGGAGGATAAACGGTCAATGTAGTGGTATCCTGCCCTTCGCATATTTCATAATCACCAACTATACCTGGAAAAAGTACATCGTACATGCCTACGTAAGCAAATTGGGTTTCTGTACAGCCATTGGCATCGGTCACGGTCACTTCATAATTTTCTGCCGGAAAGGCTATCGTACTGGGAGATTGCTGTCCATTGCTCCAACTGAAAGACACATAATCAGATGCGTTGACAACTTCTACTGTCCCATTGCTCTCTGGACATAAAAACGGGGGAGCAGAAAGCGTTGGGGGGATTTCGGTGAAAGGCAAGACATCAAAATCATCTTCACCAGGGCAACCATTATCATCGGTGATTGTAACGGTGTAATTGCCCGCCACATCAGTAATCAATTCTGGAGATGACCCTCCATTTGGCCCCCATTGGTAAGTGGCATAAGGGCCCCCGGTTACGCTCAAAGTAGTAGGCACACCTGTACAAACCAGAATATCGCCAATAATTTCAGGTGTCGGTAGAGGGAAAAACGTCGGCGTGACGGATGCTTCTGCTGTGCAACCAGTGTCTGAATCAGTCGCCGTTACTGAATAAGTACCAGCTGTATTTACATCAATGGATTGGGTGGTTTCACCTGTTGACCACAAATAAGTATAGGTAGGGCCACCTGTTGCTTGCAGTGTAATGAACTCCACTATTTCACAAGCAGGACCTCCAGATACCGAAATGAAGATATTCATGTTTTGAGGTTTAATATGAGCCGAAGCAGTTGCCACACACCCATTTGCATCGGTGACAGTCAAGAAAATATTCATGGAAACAGCTGGTCCAGGAATGGTTTCTATTGGCCCAGTACCTCCCGTTGACCAACTGTAAGTATAAGGCCCCGTACCCCCCGACACAGTGGAGACCAGATCTATCATCTCGCCTGCACAGAATGAATACCAAGGCGGTGCGTCAACGGACACATTGAACCCCTGACATTGCCCGTATAAATCAGCACCGGATTGCAGTCCGCCAACCATTAATAGGACAATAAAATATTTCCATAATTTTTTGGAAAACCTGCTTGTAATTGCTCGTTTCATATCTGAAGAGTTTAAGTTATTATGACTATTTTGGGTATTTGGAATTGGATATTGGGTATTACAAAACAACTATTCGTTGGCTGAACACCTGTCCTCTTTGACCAATCTGGATCATGTAAATGCCTGCTGCATAGTCATTTAGGTTAAAGAAAAATGATGAGGTTGATCCTACCTCTTGTCGAAGCACTTCCAGACCATTAGCATCGAACAGACGCAGTAGGTCGCCCTGTGCAGGTGTGTTTTTCATTTTTATAAAAAGCTGTCCGTCAGTGGGATTGGGAAAAATTTCGATGTTGTTTTGAGGATCGGTTTCTGCTGTTCCCGTCACTGTTATTTCCACAGGCACTCTTTCAGAAATACACTCGGCATCTTGTGTTCTGATCTGCCAATCGTAGAAATAGTAATAGAAGTTTTTACCAAAAGAGGAGGATGTAATTTGTCCAACCTCGCCAATGGGGTATGGGTAATTAAGTGGCTCTGTATTTCTGAAAAGGTTACCCAATGGACAGTGCAAAGACAATTGGCCTATGGGCACATCGAAGCCCAGCTCCAACACGTTCCAACCTGTTTCTACATAGAATTGCTTTACCGCCAAAAGGGTATCAGGAGAAAACAACTGGATGAAACGAACGCCCTCCGAAGAGCCTGGAGGCAAGTACACCTTAACCGATAACAGGGTAAATGGCTGCCATGCTTCAAAATACAGGAAGCCCGTTTGAGCCGAAATGCCTCCCTCTCCTATCGTATCCATTTTTCCGCCCAGCTGTATTTCTCCCGAAAAAAGAGGATGGCTTTCTACGTAATAAACCTCATTGGCAGCCAACACTGGTGTTTGAAATTCACATCCAACATGCAATAAATTGCCACCCATTTCAGCATCGTACCAATGGCAGTTTTCGCCATCGGCAAATAACAATATGGAATCGCCCTGACCGATGATGGCGTCTGTGGCAAAAGGGGCTGGCGATGGTAAAATATTTACCTCATACGGCAAGGACTCCAATTGGCCGGAAGTGCATTTTGCATCAGTTTTCACAGTATAACTGCCTGATTCAGTGACGTTAATGCTTTGCCCCTCATTGCCATTTGACCAAATAGGGTTTTGTCCGGCAACTATTGATAAAACAACGGTGTCGCCTTCACAAACCTGATTAGCTGGAGAGACAGCTATGGTAGGAGGCACTTCCTCCGCTACTTTTATATCTATAAAATCAGAAAACGAAACGCAGCCATTTGCATCTGTCAATACTGCAAAATACCTACCGGGGTGAGCGACTTGGATAGCCGCATCGGTGCTACCATTCGACCATAAGTATTGGGCAAAACCCATTGGGGTTTCCAATTGTATCGAATCGCCTGGGCATAGTTCGTGTCCATCGTTTTCTAAAAAAGTAAAAGGCAACAGGCAGGCAGCTTCTGGTACAAGATAAGTTGAATCTCCTGTCAGGTCATGCAAAGTAGTACTGATACCAGAAGGCCATTTTATTTTCAAGGAATCCACCTGGGTATATTGCCCCAATCCAAAATGTACTGTGAGCGAACTCATCGGGCTAAAGCTCTGCCCTGACCGTACTTCCCTCGACTGCATGCCCCATGCGCCATAGATTTCGACCCTTGCCCCGATGCCGTTGCGGTTGCTGACAAGGCCAAAGGGGTTCACTTTTATCCAATGGTTGTCGGCATTACCTTCATTGACCCAAAGCTGTCCGTTTCGCACCACGTCGAGGAATCCATCATTATTAAAGTCGCCGATGGCTCCGGGTTTTACAGGTGAGCTTTGCCCAGAAAAAGTCAGGTCGCCGTGGCCGAGATACAGTTCATGAGTGAGCTCTGAAAAAATATCTACGAACCCGTCATTGTTAAAATCGCCTGAAGCGTTTTCCCATGCGCCGAAATCAAAAGGCTCAATGCCAGAATTGGCAGTCACGTCAGTAAATGTCCCATCTCCGTTATTTTTAAAAAGCAGGTTCTGATTATCGTGGTTGACGATGAAAGCATCGAAATCACCATCGTTATCAAAATCCTCAAATACGGTACTCCATGATTGAGAGTTGTCATCCAAGCCAACCGCAGCAGCCACCTCAGTATAAGTCCCGTTACCGTCGTTTTGGTAGAGCAAATTTGTGCGCACTACATCGCCCGGAGGCGCACCAGCTAGGCATTTAGAAATATAAAGATCGATATCCTGATCGTTGTCATAATCCGTCCATATTGCTGCATAATTGCCAGGCAAGTTGGCCGTATTGATTAAGGTGTGATCGGATGACATATTTCCAGTGCCATCATTTCGAAATGGAACAGAACGACCCTCATCATGGCAAACAAATGCATCCAACCAACCATCATTGTCAATATCTGCCATGGTCGAGCGCTGGCTGAAAATGGTGTCGGGCATGAGGGATTCAGCGTAGCTTGTTCCCGTATTATTTACCTTTATAAAAGAAACAGTCGAGCTATTGGCAAATAATAAATCATTAAATCCATTATTATCTATATCCCCTGCACAAACACTCCATCCTGGCAGCGATTGAATTGGGAGTGGGAAAAATTGCTGTATATAAGAACCGTCTATTTGCTGAAAATCTATAAGAATCCCTTTGCCCCCAACACGCACCACATCGTCGAGAAAATCGCCGTTCATATCCACCCCACAATCCGCATAAGCCGTAAAACCTGAAACTGAATTCAACGAATAATAATCAGGGCTAAAAGAGACGGGCTGCCCAAACGCACCTATCGCAAAGGAAATTAAAATAAATATTAGGTTACATTTTTTGGATAAAGGAGGATGCATATTTATCTGTTTAAAAAATCGCAACACATTTAACAATGGCTGTTTTTTTTTGATAAAAATACATCTACATAAAGGGGCATTCCCACTCTATGAGGTTGAACAGGAATAAAAAACCACCCAACGGGAAGAACAGGAAAACGACAGGACAACATAAGAGGCAACTTTATAAGAAACAGCAGTATTTGCAGGCATCTTCGACGCTTTATTACAAAAGCAAACCCTTCTATTTCAGCAAGCAATTATTCCCGTTCAGTAGCTTTTATTATTTAAAATAGAATTGCATAAATAATATTGGGAATGAAAAACAATTGGGCAATTTGTAAAATGGAAAGATTTTAAAAAAATAAAAATCAAATAAACACAAAGACAATCCGAATTCAAGTTAAACTAAAAACAATTAACAATTAATATCAATCTTTCTGATTGTAACGTTTTACGTAGCTCTATAAAATTTCAGGCAGTTCCAAGAGCGGCGGGGTTATTTTATAGATTCGAAACCACTTTTATTAATAGCCTACGCAAAACGTTACAATCAGCAATCTTTTTTTTCTTAACAACAATTTGCTTGTGAAAAAGAGACCCCTTTGCGGTTGAGCAAGGGGTCTTGTTTTTTAAAATGGAAAGTAGCTGCGTATTTTAAAAAAACAATATTTCAAACATGCCAAAGCGTAATTCAAAATATGCCGATCGCCTATCCTGAAACTGCCAGCCCTACAGGCTAACCTATTGGCATGCATGGTCGTAACAAGTGAATTACGTTGGAAAGATATTTGATTTGGGAAAGAAATTTGCAACCACCCCAAGCAATTTATTAATCAATTACATTTTCTAAATCAAAAATCTTAAACATGATTAAACTAACAAAGCTCTTTTTAGCCTTCTCTCTATTAGCATTTTTAAGCTCCTGCGGAGGCGATGACGAACCGACCGTCACTGATGACTCTATCATAGGCACATGGAAAGCGGTATCGTTTGATGCCGAGATTGAAACCACGACTGACTTCTTCGGGACAGAAACCACTATCTTGTCTTCCATTGAAGGCAGCAACCTCGATTACGAGGTCACTTTTGACGAAACAACATTCATGACCAATGGCAGTTATGACATTTCTTACGATGTCACTTTTGACGGAGTGGAATTTCCCGTGCCTGAACAGTCTGTGACCGACGTTTCAGGCGATGGAACCTATTCAACCGATGGCAATATCATTACTATCAATGGGGCATTTTACGAACTGGAAGCCAACGGCGTTGACTACACTGCCCTCGATGAAGGGCAAACAGCCGAATTTGAAATCAATGGGAACGGTGAGTTGATCATTACACAAGATGAAGAAATGGAAACTACCCAAAGTGGTACTACCGCAACTGTCAAAGTTGTTTCCAATTCTGTTTGGGTCAGGCAATGATCCCGGTTATCAAGCGTCAAGAATAATTGAAATAAAAAGTGGTACTGATTATCAGTACCACTTTTTATTTTGTGTTGGCATCTTAAAATTTTTGTAGGTTTAGCCTCTTATTGACAATTGGTTTTTAGAATACTAAGACTTATCCACATCATTCATCTGCTTATCGAAACAATTTATCATGAAACCAACAAACTTTTTTATTTTTTGGATTTTCCTGTTCTTATTTTCGTGTTCAACCAAGCATGAAAACAATACTCCAACCC
Organism: Saprospiraceae bacterium; assembly: GCA_965222975.1. Taxonomy (GTDB): domain Bacteria; phylum Bacteroidota; class Bacteroidia; order Chitinophagales; family Saprospiraceae; genus UBA6168. Next base: position 33,898 of record CBDCVJ010000004.1, read on the forward strand.
CACCTCCCGTCATTGATTTTGAAAAAGAAAAAGCGGCCATCATGGAGGCGGTAGCAGCTGAATCAGCCGCTTTTTGGAACAAAGATTTTGAAAAATATGCTTCATATTGGGTACACGAACCTTACCTCCGTACCATGGGTTGGTGGCCTGCCGGGGGCGTTAATGTAGTGGAAGGCTGGGAAGCAAGAGGCAAGCGTACCAAATCCCATTTCGAAAAAAGCCCTGACCCGAACCCCAATGCCACCAAGGTCAGGCGGGAAAACATCAATATCCGAATTTACCAAGATGTGGCGTGGCTCACCTACGACCAATACGGCGTGGACTCAGGGGATGAATTGATGGATATGCCCGGCCTGAGTCGAGAGACCCGTTTCATGGAAAAACACGATGGCCAATGGAAAATTGCTTATGCATGCTGGCTGTTGGAAGGTGACAATAAATAAAAGCGCTTATAACAATGTAGTCGCCAAATTCGACACCTACCATGAAAATGCCGAAAACGTCTATCGGGTCAATTTTATCCGTATCACCAACGGGCAGCCCATTAAAAATTGGCGAATTAAATCCCCTTTGAAAGACCCGGCCACTTTTCGCACGCCGATCTCTTTGGCACGGTTGGCAGATTTGGCGGTAAATAAATTAATAAAATTAATGCAGGCCAATAGCAAAATAAATAATGCAATCGCCCCAAATAATTTTACCATTTTAAAATCACTGTGTTGGTGGTTGTCAAAAGTGTTTTCGGATTTTAGATAAATATCTCCGATCGGCTACAGCTCAAGCGTCCGGTGTTTTTTTAATATTTCCGAAAATTGGTTTTCTGTTTTCAAAAGATGCTTTGGCAAAAATGCCAGCATTACATTTGACGCACCACCTAATATTATTGTTTCAGCTCCAACAGGTTATGGTAAGACAACAGCCGTTACATAATGGATTAAAGAATAAAATTTCAACCGCTTGATTATCGATAGACACAAGAGATATTGTTCCAAATTATTTCTTCCCTTTTTTAATAAGACAGTATTCAAACCGTACATGAAAATATTGAGAAAAATCATTGAATAAATTGATCAAGATCAATACATGGTTCTTTCATTTTTTAAATAATGGACTTCACGCTAAAAAGCTGCCTTCTTAAAAATTAGAATCATGAAAAAAGCACATCCCAATATCGAGGTTCTCAAGAGGTTCGACCCTACAAATATTGCTGCTATGGCTGAGGTTTTAGCAGAAGATTTTGTTTGGCATTTTATTAATCCTGAACTGCCCGAGGTACAAGGAGACTATTTTGGTCTTGATGGCTTGGCTGACTTCTTCAAAAAAATGGGAGGGCATACGGATGGTACCTTTAAGGTAAACCCTTTATCCATCACCCCTATTGGAGATGAATTTGTCGTTGTGCATGTTAAGGACACGATGGCATTAAATGGAAAACAAATGGAAATTGACGCCATTGTATTGTGGCATATTATTGATGAAAAAATTAAAGAAGCGTGGGATATTCCTGCTTTGCATACTGCAACAGTTTTAAAATAAAAATCATGAAAATAGTTGAGTGATATGCCCAAAAGCGGATTGGATATAATCTCCGATCTATAAGATAGATTCCGATCATGTGCAATACACAAACATTTACCCACAATAAAAGATAAAAAATACCTCAAAATGAAATACAACACAATTGTCATTGGAGGAGGCTTGGCGGGACTAACGGCCGGAGCCACCCTCTCAAAATTCGGAAAGAAAGTTCTCCTATTGGAGCAACACCACAAACCAGGTGGGTGCGCCACTACTTTTAAGCGAAAAGATTTCATCATAGAAGTCGGACTCCATGAGATGAGCGGCCTGAATGAAACTGGTACTATAAAGGAAATATTCAAAATGCTGGAAGTGGACCAGCACGTTCAATTTGAGAAAGTACCAGAGTTCTACGCAGTGCTTTCGGATAAAGGGGACTTTGTATTTCCTCACGGCTTTGAAGAAGCGACCAAGGCACTCATCGACAGATATCCTGAAGACGAAAAAGGAATTAAACGGTTTATAAAATTGATAGCTGGTATCAGAAAAGAAGGAACCAGCTTGCCTCGCACACCATTAAAGCGCAAGCTCATTTATCCATTGATGCCATTGCTTTACCCCAACCTTGTAGAAGCATCCCGGCATACGGTTGGCTCCTGGTTAGATAAATACATTACCAATGAAAACGCAAAACTCGACCTGACAGCGCATATTGGTTATTGGGGCGATGATCCTTACACCTTGTCGATGTTTTACTTTGGTATGCCGTTCTCCGGCTTTATTGAGAACGGTGGCCACTTTATAAAAGGTGGTTCACAACAGCTTTCCAATCATCTCGCCGCATATATTGAAAAACAAGGCGGCAGTGTTTTGTTGGGGAAAAAGGCACAGAAAATAATTACTAATAATGGCCGAGTAACCGGAGTTACCTTCCGTGACAGTTTTAACAAAAGCTTGGAATCTGTTACTATTCCATGTGATAACGTGGTGGCCAATTGCGCCATACCCTTAGTGCCTGAATTGCTGGACGAACCCCATGCCAGCACCCTCCGACAAAAAATAAGTTCACAGAAAATTTCTTGCTCGCTATTAAGCCTTTATTTAGGATTTAAAACGGATGTGAAAGCATTCGGTGTAAAGTACTACTCAAATTTTATTCAGGGAGATGATGTGAAGACCTTGAAGGACGTACACCCCAACCAACTGGGCGATTGGTCCAAGCGAGGTTTCATTTTTGTAGATTATGGTAAGATAGATGCCCAACTCGCCCCTCCAGGAAAATCTGTGGGGTCAATCTGTGGCGTAGATTATCTCAAAGACTGGCAAGGACTCAATAAAGAGGAGTATAAAGCAAAAAAAGAAGAGGTAACCGAAGTCTTATTACAACGCCTGGAAAAACAATTTCCGGGCATACGGGACAGCATTGAATATGCTGAATTGGCCACGCCCAAAACCATGCAGCGATTCACCTTAAATCCACAGGGTACTCCCTACGGCTTCACCCAATCAAAGGAGCAAGCAGGCACTAAACGCTTTAGAAATAATTTCCTGATCCCAAACCTTTATTTCGCATCCGCATGGGCGTTTCCGGGTGGAGGGTTCGAAGGATCTATTATGGCTGGGTTTTTAGCTGCATTGCAAATGAATAAAGACAAAATATGGTCAGCGCAAGATGCAAATAAATACGTTGACGAAAGGGTTGTTAAACTTAGGGAACGAAAAGAGATTGATAAAGGTACGATTGAATTGAGCTTTGAAAAACCAAAAGGACTTCAGTACCAAAAAGGACAGTATGCTATTCTTAATTTATTGGAGCCGAAAGTAACGGAATTGGATTTGCCGTACCGTTGGTTGCCCATTGACTCCTCTCCTAATGAATCAGTACTAAGATTTCATCTCGAATTAAACAACAGTAGTTTTAACAAAAGTTGTCAGCTTTTGAAGATTGGTGACAAGGCGTTGGTATTTGGGCCTAAAGGGTAGATTAAAAAATAATTATTAGCAGAACAAAATACTATGGGTAACAAAGTGCATTCCATGCTCCCATACAGCCGCACGGCATATGCGCCGACCGTCAGACTGTGAAAAAACCCGCTGGCGCAGGAGTTATTTCAATAAAATAAATGAACCGCTATTTAGCTGTCTAAATAATAAAAGAAAGTGAACGAGGCTGGCGAAGGACTGCGTCCTGTGCCTTTCATCAGGCAAAAGCTCCTATATTGACCTACTTCCAAAACCAGAAAAATTGGTCACTGCTTCGATATTCAGTACTATAAAATCTCCTATTGTTTGCTAAAAGTCTGAAGGTAGGCACAGGACACAGTCCTGCGCCAGCTTTGTGCATTTGCTTGAGAATTGTTGGGTGGCCGAACTGATCAGGTTATACATTATTTTCACATTTTATGGGAAAGCTTAACAGGACACAGTCCTACGCCAGCTTTGTGCATTTGCTTGAGAATTGTTGGGTGGCCGAACTGATCAGGTTACACATTATTTTCACATTTTATGGGAAAGCTTACCTTGCACCAAAAACTACTATGAGCAGAAAATACAAATTCCAAAGCCCGACAGGCATGCACTACACCACATCCACAATTGTCGGGTGGATAGATATATTCAGTAGAAAGAACTATCGGGACATTGTGATCGACAGCCTGAAATGGTGCGTTGAAAACAAAGGACTTCACATTTATGCTTATGTCATTATGACCAACCACATTCACCTTGTCGCCGAGACGGAGAATATGCCATTAGTAGACGTGCTTGGTTCGTTTAAGCGACATACTGCACAGGAAATCATTAAAACAATTGAACAGGGCACCGAGTCGAGGAAGGAGTGGCTTTTAAAGTTGTTCAAGTGGTATGGTAGGAAGAAAGGGCAAGTTCACCAAGTTTGGCAACATGAAAACCATCCAATTTCATTGTACTCTCAAAAGGTAACGGGGCAAAAAATTGACTACCTGCATTTGAACCCTGTCCGTGCTGGACTGGTACGGGAAGCGAAGGATTGGCGGTACAGCAGCGCAGGGTAGTATGCAGGAATTTTGACCCCACCTGTGCTCGAAGTTAAACTAATGGATGCCTGGGGCCTGGGGTAATGGAATGGTTAACTAAACGCTGCAAGCATATTCAAATTAATATCCTAATTTTCCCAAAAAAAAATAAAATGAAAAACATCCTGACTTTCTTTTTTTTACTTTTCACTTCCTTTTCAACGTTAGCACAAATAAATGATTGGCCTTTGCTTTCCGAAAAAGAAAGGGCTCGAATAGTGGATGAAATATTGGAGGATCGATTGGATAATTTACTGCCAACATTAATGGAACGGGAAGGCTTGGATATGTGGATTCTGATTTCCAGGGAATATAATGAAGACCCAGTGATGAAAACCATTTTGCCAAGCACTTGGCTCTCCGCAAGAAGGAGAACCATTATGGTCTTTAATAAAAATAAAAGTTCTGGTGAATTGGAAAAAATTGCCATTGCGAGATATTCCGTGGGAAAATTATTAAAAGGGGAATGGAACGTAGATGTTTATCCCGACCAATGGGAGGCATTGATGAATTTAATCATAGAGAAAAACCCTGCATCCATTGGATTAAATTATTCCAAAGATTTTGCGTTGGCAGATGGTTTGGTTAGAACAGAGTATGAAACATTTATGGAAAAATTACCAAAAAATTTTCACTCCAAAATAAAATCGGCAGAGCGATTGGCCATTGCCTGGCTGGAAACCCGTTCAAAAAAAGAACTGGAAATTTATCCTTTGATCTGTAAAATGGGACATTCTATTTTACAGGAAGGTTTATCCGAAAAACATATTCACCCAGGCATAACGACAACGGGTGATGTAGAATGGGCATTAAGACAATTGGTTCGTGATTATGGGTTGGATACCTGGTTTCATCCCTCTGTTTCGATTCAGCGTTCGGATGAAGGCAACAAAGAATTTTTGCGTTCCTTTTCCAATCGCCCAAAAGACCAAATAATTATTGCTGGTGATTTATTGCATGTTGATTTTGGAATCACTTACCTCCGATTAAACACCGACCAACAACAACATTTTTATGTTTTAAAACCAGGAGAACGAAAAGTGCCGGAATATCTCAGCAATGCTTTTAAAAATGGAAATCGTGTCCAAGATATTTTAATTGAAAATTTTAAAAAAGGTAAAACCGGCAATGAAATTTTATTGGCCGCATTAGATCAAGCAAAAAATGAAGGGTTGACTGCTTCCATTTATACCCATCCCATTGGATTACATGGTCATGCTGCTGGCCCCACGATTGGCATGTGGGATTCGCAAGGCGGCGTTAAAGGAAGAGGGGATTATCCACTGTTTGAAAATACGGCTTATTCCATTGAATTGTTTGCCGCTACCGAAGTAAAAGAATGGGGGAAAATAGTAAGGATCATGTTGGAAGAAGACGGCGTTTATGGGGAGAACGGTTTTTATTTTTTGGATGGCAGGATGGAGGAAATTTTGACTATACCGAGATTGTAACTGCCTTGATTATGTTAGCCAGCAAAGCTGCCCGATACTTCCTCTTCATATACACGACAACAGGTTTAATAAAGGTGGACAAGCAAAAACTTATTCTGTCGGGCATTTATGGACTGAATAAAACGCCCACCTGCTGGCAAAAATCTTCTAAAACAACACATCAAGTCAACCCCTCAAGTTTTTAAAGACAAAAAATGGAGTCATGCAAAACGAAATGATCAAATCAGGTTTTACACCAGATTTACATCATTTTACATTTGATTTGCTCTTTGAGGCAGTTATCCGCATTAAATTTGATGAAAATTAAATCATCCATTTATCTTGACATTGTTAGATTAGATTGTTCCATAATATGAATTCCGTTTTTCATTGTCTGAGAGCGGGGGACTTTTGGAGGGAGGTGTGTTTTCTTCGCTCATATCAAAAGAATCGATAATTTAACATTGTCAAGTTAATCATCAAATAAATAAGAAATGAAAAAGAACATTTTTATTTTTTGTACAGCAATTATTGCCCTAAGCCTGACCGCCTTTAGCTATTTGAATTGGAACGATAAAAAAGCCGATTTAGACTTAGTGTACAATGTGGATTCCAGATTTGTGGCCACAATCACCAAAGAAAACCTGCACAAGGCAAAATCAGTCGTTGATATTGTTCCCAAGACAGCAGAGTGGTCAAAAATATCTTTCCTAAACATGACAGTTTCTGTCCTACAGGGCGATGACGAAATTCGTGAATTAGGAGATAATGAAATACTCAACGCAGCTCAAACCAAGCTTTTGCAATCCATTGATTATTCCACCAATTTTTATTTGAAGGGCAGGGGCAAAAGAAAGGACGGTGGACCTGAAGGGCTGAAGGACTCCGACCAGGATGAATTCGACTTTGCCTACTATTTAACCGTTATCCCGGAAAAAGAGGCAGAATATACGGCTGGTTACGATGCACTTATTTCTTACCTGAGGAAAAAAAGCAAAAAAGCGACGTCCATCATCCAGGAGGATAAACTCCAGCCTGGCCAAGTGAATTTTACGGTTACAAAAGAGGGAACCATAGCAAATGTCAAACTATCCTCAACCTCGGGCTACCCTTCCGTTGATGAAAAACTTATGAAACTAATTACCAACTTGCCGAGGAAATGGAATCCAGCCACTAATTCGAAAGGTAAGAAAGTCGATCAGGAACTGGTCTTCTTTTTCGGTAAGCAAGGTTGCTGAGCTCGCATCTTGACACCCAGATCTGGGCAAGGCCATTACGATAAACATGATTAAACAAATGTTTAAATTTGTTAAACTCGACAATTCACTGTTCCTTTTTTTTAAACGACCGCTATTAAATCCCGTGGAATTGGCCAGCGGGATTTGTCAAAGAACCATAATTAAAAAACTTAATAAAAATGAAAAAACAATTAATACTGTTTATTATTTTTCTCGTTCCTTTTATTTTAAATGCTCAAGAGGAATCAAAAAATTTAGAACAGTTCGTCAATGAATTAGATAAAAAAATACCTCAGTTGCTAAATGACTTTACTGTTCCCGGAGCAGCCGTTGCGATAATTGAAAATGGTGAAATTGTTTTACAAAAGGGATATGGTTATTCAGATATTGAAAAAGAAATCAAGGTCAATTCGAAAACTGGTTTTAACATAGGATCAATTTCAAAAACGGTTGCCGCTTGGGGAGTGATGAAATTAGTTCAGGAAGGTAAAATTGAACTGGATGCGCCTGCCGAAAAATATTTGACCAGATGGCACCTACCGGAATCAGAGTTTAATTCAAATGAAGTTACCATAAGAAGATTGTTAAGCCATACGGCAGGTTTATCATTACATGGCTATCCGGGATGGTCTCCCAACGATACATTACCGACCATTGAAGAATCTTTGAACGGTAAAAACAATGGCCCCGGGCGAGTGGAAATTATTATGGAACCTGGGACGAAATATAAATATTCCGGCGGCGGGTTTACTATGCTTCAATTGATCATTGAGGAAGTTACGGGGCAAAAATTTGAGGATTATATGCAAGCAGAAATATTAAACCCACTTGGCATGACCAACAGCAGTTATAAAATAGACGACAAAATTATGGCTGCATCTTCTTTAGAATACAATAATTACGGTGATGTAATTGACTTTGAGCTATTTACTGCTCAAGCCGCAGCGGGATTACATACGACTATGGAAGATTTCACACGCCTTGCTTTTGCAAGCCTTTATCGAAATAAAGACAGAGAAAAATACTCCTCTATTTTACCCGACAATATCATTCAGCAAATGATGGAGCCTGTGCCGCAAGCTGATGGAGGTTTTGGTTATGGAATGGGATATCAGGTAGATCAAGTGGCATCAATGGTTTTAGGCGGGCATGGAGGCGACAATACAGGCTGGCATGCCATTTTCAGAGTAAATCCCGTAACTAATGATGGTTTCCTGGCGCTTACAAATGGAGGCAGAGGAAACACTATTTGCTATCAAATATATTGTGATTGGTTGTCTTGGAAAACAGGAAAACTACCTTGGGATTGGTGCCATGTAAAGCCCCCTGTCGCCAATAAACTGAAAAACATTATTGATAGTATAGGCATTGACAATATTGCAGGGAATTACACGGAATTAAAAAAGAATCAACCGGATAAATACGATTTCACTGAAAGCCAACTAAATGAATTAGGTTACTATTACTTGGGCAAGGATGACATTGAAAAGGCAATTGAAATATTCAAATTAAATATAGAGGCTTTTCCAAATGCTTTTAATGTGTACGATAGTTATGGCGAAGCACTTTTAAAACATGGTGCAAGGGAAGAAGCAATTGAAAATTACAAGAAATCTGTACAATTAAATCCGGGCAATGAAAACGGTAAAAAGGTATTGACAGAATTAGGAGTATCTATTGCTGAATTAATCGTGAAAGTTCCTATTGAACATCTGAAACTATTAGCGGGGGAATATATAATGACCAACAATGAGGAATGGAAGCTGGTATTTGAAGTAGTAGATGGAGAATTGGTTGGCAAGGACGGAGACTACAAATTTTGGCTTCTCCCAGTTGGGGAAAATGAGTTTGTCAACACAGATGACGGAGGTTCATTGGTATTCGACACCAAAGATGAAAATGCAATAACCTTGGTGCTTTTTGAAAAGTATAAATTCAAGAAAATGTTATGAGCAAAAAAATAATCTACCCAATGGGAAGGTGCAGAACTCAGGGGCTTATTTGAAATAACCGCCTAAATTGGATAGGTAATTTACCACCAGCCGTCGGCATCATATTTATGCTCGGATTAATTGCCCCTTTTTTGACTTGGGCCATTGCCGTGTGGTCAAAATCATTGCTGGGGTTTGATTGGGGCTTTTTGAACCTGGCCCTGAACGGCGTGCTGACGATGGTTGGGCTGATGCTGATTTCTAAAAGATGACCCAATTTTGGGTATGCTGAGTGCGCATTTCAATTTATTTATTTTTTAATATGTTAAAGTTTTTTCAGCAGCAAATAACCTTCATTTCGGACCAGTTTATGCATCTTTAAAATGATTTGCCAAAAAATTATCCTATTATATTTATAAATACCTAAACCCGGACATTACAAATAAATTTATTGTTTAACCACAAGAGAAGCCACCCTAATGGACAGTCCGTTTTTATCACCCGCTATCCATTTTGCGTCTTTCTCTACCAACTTTTTCCAATTATGGTACACAAACCAGTTTCTTCTTCGCGGATAACCGCTACCCCCCCCCATGTAACAATATTGTTAAATAACTTCAAAACACTTTCGCTGGCCTTACTGGCCGTCTTTCTGCTGTCCGCCTGTAAAAAAGACCCCGTTGTAGGGGCATCACCGGAAAGCGGGAAGGTTGAAAGGACAAACGGCCGGAACAGGGTCCCATCCTTCGACCTGCTTTCCTCCCGGAGCGCCGGCACCATCTCAGCAGATTTGGCAGAATGGTTCGAGGCGTACATTTCATTTCACTACCCAGATTATGACACGGCCATCCTTGAAATAATCGACCCAGCCTGGGAAGTACTGGACGGCCCAAACCTCAGCCTCCACTTGGTGGAACATGGTGGCGTCATCCAGTTGGGTATCCCAACGAACCATTTCCTGATGGGGCACATCGGTACAAGCCGATTGGTCTTCCGGCAGGAGGGCAATGGCGAGTTGGAAGTTTACCTGCTCGCATTGCTCCCCGACGAAGACTATTTTGCAGCAGCTACCGACCCAGACCTCTACGTACAAAACTTCACTGGTTTTCTCTCGCTAATTGACCTTACATTCGGTCAAATAGGCGGACTTTCCTACCAACAAGGCATCCCTACAGAAGGTTATTACCATTCGCCTGACAGCAGCAGCAATTTTAATGGCGGCATCGTGGATGACCGTTGCCCCGGGTGCACTTGGTACAACCTCTTTCCCAATACCCCCCTTGACGGGACCGGCGGCGGCGGTGCAGTTGACGACACCAGGATCGGGACCAATTATGTGCCTTCAAGTGGTTGGTGGGATAACTTTGGCTTTACCTTCGATGACGACGGAACGTTGGTCATTATATATGATAATGAGAACGGTTCAAACTTTGGCTCCAACATCCCTGAAATTATCACGAACATCCACAACGGCAACAACACCAATGGCATTGGCGGCTACATGGGCAACAACAGCGGCAGCGGCAGCGGCAATGATACCAACACCAACACTGGCCCAACGTCGACCATTTATGATGAGACTGTCTTTAACATATATCGAACTGCATTAATAGGTTTGGGTTATGGAGAGTCAGAAGCCACTCAAATTACCGACGACTGTATTCACCACCTTCCCAATGAAACCGCTTTCTATAATTGTGTGGACGATCATAATGGGACTACCAACCCTGATCCTGAACCTACAGGTGACGATGCCCTTGTGGATGCTGTGAATACGTTTCTTGAAGATCACGATATTGACTTAACCAAGCTTGAAAAAATTGCTCTTAACGCTTCTGTTGCGAAGAATTGTGATGAAAATACAGGCTCCTTAGACGCCTGCATTGCGGCTGCGTTCTTTGGCCTTACTGAACATTTAGGGGAGGATGATTTTGAATCGGTATTAACTGCAACCCAACTTCTTTCAGATATTGAACAAGCTGGCCTTATCAACGGACCTTACGATGAAGATTTTGAAGCAATTCTAGAAGAAAAAAATATAAATACAATTGCATTTACTATTGCTGTCAGCTTTGAAATGGCTTCACTAAAGTTAGAGCATCCAGATTGGTCTGATTGGAAGATTTCATTATATGCTTACAGTAACGTATTGTTGGAAGGGCTGCACCTTACTTTAGACATTATTGGTTTAGTGCCGGGGGCAGGAGAAGTTTGTGATCTGGTGAACGGAGGAATATATACTTTAGAAGGAGAATACCTTGAAGCCTCTTTAAGTTTTGCATCAATGATCCCAGTTGCTGGTTGGTTTTCCACTAGTACCAAATGGGCTGTGAAAGCTATTCCTGGCTCAAGAATAAAGCTTGTTTGGATAAGAGATGGAGCACAAGTAACTTTTGCTTCTAATTCAGCCTTGCGAAGTCAGCTAAGAAGAATATTAAAAACTCCTTCCGGAGAGCAGGCACATCACCTCATTCCTTTAGAGCATGTAACTTCTAACTCACACCCTGTAATTCAATCAGCTGCTAAAGGGTTCGGTAATAGTGCATGGCATCCAAATGAATTGGCAAATGGTATTAATTTACCTTTGGCAAGGCATAATGGAAACCATAACCTTTATAATGCTAGAGTCAAAGCTAGGTTAGATCAAATTAACAGCGAGCATGGTAATAATATATCCGCACAAGATGCAATCACTGAATTAGATTTATTAATGGACGAAATTCGTACTTTAATGAACAATAATCCAAATACCCATATTAACGATTTAATATTCTAAAATGGCGCTGTTGCATAAAACAATTTTATTTGGTTTATTTGATTTTCGCCAACTTTTCTAACAAAGATGGCCTTTTAAAAAATTAACAGGATTGAAAGGCGGATTTGGTCAAAGAAAAAATGTTCATGCAACAACGTTCCTCTAAAATCAAAAATCGAGGGCAAATTTTGAATTTAAGATTTGCCCTCGATAAAAATTATGGAATCATGCAGTTTTTTAAATTAAACCTTTCAACAGATCCTAAAATTATAGGAAGAAGATTTCCACAAATTCACGATATAATAAGTCCAGAAGAATATGATAGAGAATCTGAGAACTCAATTTATCGCATAAGCAGCTGGGAAGAAATTACTTCAGATTTAAATGTTCCAGATTTTATTCTTCACGGACATTCAAAAAGGACGGATATAGTTTCAGGTGTTAGCTATATGTTATTAATTAGTAATAGGTTAAAAGAGTTGGTGGAATCGCATAGCCTTCCCCGCTCACAAGTATTTGAAACCTCAATTATAGCCAGAGGAAAAAAATACAGCTACTCTTTGTTCTATCTCCCGGACAATAGTTATCAATTTATTGATTTTGCTCGTTCAACATTCGCATTGGTTCCATTTGGTCGACCCGTAGCTACGCATTTCCCTGAAATCAATTCTCTGGAAGAATTTGAGAGCTGGGTTAAAAAATATCCATACCTTGTCAAGTCCAATCCTCATAGGCTAAAAGTCATTGTTGACAAACTGGTCTTTGATATTGATAAAATCCCTTATGACATGTTTCGCATCATTGGACCATTTTCTCCACAAAGTTATTTCGTTAGTGAAAGGCTAAAAAACGCCATAGAGGATAAAGGGTTTACAGGAATGGATTTTATACCTTTAGAAGAACTAATGAATGTACTTCCACAAGCTTAAATGTGGAATCGGTGGCATTCAAGTGTTTCCGTTTGTGCCAGAATAAAATGAATCGGCAAGTCAAAAGTCCCCTCCTAGCAGAGATGAGAACAATGGTTCCTCAAATTATTAAGAACAACGCATGGGCTGGCGCAGCGGTAATAATTACAATGTTCTTAGTTGCCATTATGTTAAGCGCTTGTAAATTGGATGAAACGACTATCAAAATTGAAAGGTTTGAATATTTGGACTCGTACAGGCGAAAAGATCACAATAATTTAAATAAAAGGCTATTATCAGAAGCCTACCCGCTTGCGCTGGAATAAACTGAACCTGCAAGTCAAAAGCCCACTGAATACAGGGACGGAAATAATGGTTGCTCAATTATGAAAGAACAAGCTCATGGCTGGCGCAGCGGCTGTGCCCTGTGCCGATCCTTCGGCAAAAGCTCAAAAATTAAAAAACGCTCAAGACCGACTAATTCGCTTACTGCCACAATTGAACAGTCCTGTAATATGGTCGAACGATTTGCTAAAGGCCTGAAATTAGGCACAGGGCACAGCCGCTGCGCCAGCCTGTGGGCTGTGCTTGATATCGTTGGGAAACCCGGCGCAAGCGGGCAACATCTTCATTGAGCGTTTCTGGCGTTCCTTCAAGTACGAGTACTTGTACCTGAATGCCCCAAACGGTGGAAAAGAACTATTTGATCAGACAAATGAATACATCCGCTTTTACAATTTTGAGCGCAGGCACACGAGCCTGAACCGGATACCACCAGCCGAACATTATTTTGGAACGAAAACATATTTTTTACCAACTAAATATTCGACGTCACTGGTTTAAAAATGGGGGTAACTTTACTTGCCATGCCTTTTTCTTTTAGCTGATTAAGGTTTTTATTTAATAATGTGCGGATAGGGTTGCAAGTGACGGCTCCATAAATTTCGCCTTAACACTTGCAAGGACTGGTACAATGCCCAATGATGATTTCCAAAATTTGACTCATATACCTATTGACCAACTTCAAGATCAATGGTTAGATGATTTCTTTAACTAATCAAAATGAGGCATGCGAAAAAACATATTTTTTCGCATGCCTTACCATATTCATTTTAACATGGAAAATAAACAATTAGAAATTAAGGAGGTACATAATTTTTATTGTGAATTAAAAGTATTATTAACTGAAGGCCATAAAGGGTATAACACTTCAATGGATGAATTGATCAACAGTTATAATATCCTTAGAGCGAATCATTTTATTAGTAGGAATAAATGGACAACTAAATATATTTCAAACACAACAATAAATAGCTTTGAACTATTTAGGTCGAAATGGATTGAATATATAATCAAAAAACCGTTTGGGGAGAATGGCATTTTTGTGTCCCTCGACAAAGATTGGCATAATCTACAAAAAAAATATTTAGTCCCATTATTAGACTTATTTGAAGAAGATTTAAAAAAAGCAGGATACGATTTTTCATCTTATAAAGAGGAGTATTCTAAACAAGCTGCTCCTATGGAGCACGAAATAATTGAACAAGCTTCTATTCTTTATAAGATTTTGATAAAAAATAAAATAATTGACAAATCCTATCTACATGATTCTGTAAAAAGTGGTTAGTCCAGTTATCATGGCTGGCGCAGCGGCTGTGCCCCGCTTGCGCCGGAATAAAACAAACTAACAAGTCAGTAACCCCGCTTGTGCAGGAATAAACTGAACCTGCAAATCAAAAGCCCACTGAATACAGGGACGGGAATAATATTTTCTCAATTATGAAAGAACAATCTCATGGCTGGCGCAGCGGCTTTGCCCTGTGCCGATCCTTCGGCAAAAGCTCAAAAATTAAAAAACACCCAAAACCAACTAATTCGCTTACTGCCACGATTGAACTGTTATGTAATATGTTAGAACGGTTTGCCAAAAGCCTGATGTTAGGCACAGGGCACAGCCGCTGCGCCAGCCTGTGGGCTGTGCTTGATATCGTTGGGAAACCCGGCGCAAGCGGGTATTTTCTACAATAGAAACACCTTTATCTGGGAGCCAACCATTTTCAGGAAACAGACAATTTGGGGTTACGTTGAATGATAATGGCAATTTTGAAGTTTACACAAAAGCTATTGACTTGGCTCACACTAGCGCTATGCTTGATTTTCTCTTTGACACCTGTGATGATACAGACTATTATGCGCTTGCTGTTGAAACATGGACAAATTTCCAGAATAAAATTGCAAATTTTATAATCCAGAATGGAGGAGCTGCTACCGCAAATCCAAAGCAAGTAGAATATGTTGACTATTCTAAAGTTAAAGAAAAACTATATTCAGAAACGCCAGTTAATTTTGTATCATGTAATTAGTCGGTATAGTCGTCCCACTTAAAGTTGGGGCGACTATATTTTTTAATTGTAAAAATTGTCATAACAATGAAGTGGTTGAAATTATTTCTTCAATTTATCCCTGCAATCAGCCTACAGCATTTATTACTTGTTATCGTGTTTCACATTATTTCAAAGTTATTTTATACACATGGATTTAATATAGATAATATTTCAGAACTAGGTACAACACTTTTATATGTTTTGCTTTTATACCATGCTGTCCCAATATTAAATTTAATTTCGCTAATATTTTTTTATATCTTTTCAGTTAAAAATGAAAATAGTGCTATAGAAAACAGCATCCATTCAATCGCAGTTACATTTTTAATTGGCATCCTCGTTTGGTTGCTTTTATCTGTTTATTTTGAAATTATTGGAGAGAACCATATAGATATCAATGAAATTTTGCAATATGAGAGGGAGTTGCTGAACCCAGTTGGGTATTTCATGCAATGTTTTTTAATTAGCAATATTTTATTCTATGCTATATATGCTTTTATTTGGAATCAATATATCAGAGAATGGATTCGTTTTTCCTAAGAATAATCTAAGTTGCGTGGTACTCACCCGCTTGTGCAGGAATAAACTGAACCTGCAAGTCAAAAGCCCACTGAATACAGGGGCGGGAATAATGGTTGCCCAATTATGAAAGAACAATCTCATGGCTGGCGCAGCGGCTTTGCCCTGTGCCGATCCTTCGGCAAAAGCTCAAAAATTAAAAAACGTCCAAAACCAACTAATTCGCTCACTGCCACAATTGAACAGTCCTGTAATATGGTCGAACGATTTGCCAAAGGCCTGAAATTAGGCACAGGGCACAGCCGCTGCGCCAGCCTGTGGGCTGTGCTTGATATCGTTGGGAAACCCGGCGCAAGCGGGTAGGAATAAATTGCCCAGTTAAAATTTATAAAAAGCAACAACCAAAGATTGTTTTTCAATCCTCAAGCAAAGTCTTCATGCTGTCGCAGTGGCTGTACCCTGTGCCGACACTCAGGAACATTGCACACCTCTCTCCAAAAGCCCCCTCTCTCAGGCCATGAAAAACAGTTTTTATATTTCAATGGAAACTAATTTTCATTGTCAAGTTAAGCTGCTTGATATTTCCGCTTCATATACCAGGAATAAATCAACCCCAGCAAAGTAGGGGCGGTCCACGGAATGACCATCCATTGAGCATCCATTTGCAATACACCCACCATAATCCGGGCGCCGCCAAAGGCAAAAAAAGCAGTGTAAGCCGCAATGCCTGAAATGATCGTACCTTGGATGTGCATTTTTAATTTAGTTTCTTTATTCATTGCCTTTTTCTTGGTCATCAAAACCTCTCTTCCTGCTGGCATGACCAACAAGCCAAAAAAGACCATCATCGTTCCCATTCCTAAAAAGTGGTATTTTATTGCACCCAACATTATCATTCCTAGACCACAGACAAAAAGTACCGACAGGAATATTTTTCTAATGGTGAAATACCGATCCGACCACTCCCTGTCCTGGTTTAATATTTCATAAGAATACCAAAGTGGATAGGCAGTAATGATGGTGAGATACCCCAAATACAATGCTGCGATATATTTGCCCAAAATGGTATTGCAAATGCTCAGTAGAAAGGAGGAAGTGAGTACGACCCACATCGTGTTATAATAATACCGACCTACTTTACGGTGTACAGGGCTCCCTTTCTTAACGCCAACTGGAACCCAAAATAAAATAAGGCTCATTATGCCGAATGGAATGTGAATCCAAAGAAATGCTTTGTGCAATAACTCAATCATGATAAGGTGTTTTTGATGAAATGATGAGCCAAACATATTAGCATTTCCGCATCACTACAAGGACATTGTGACGGGCGGCATTCGGTGGGATAAAATACAAACCGAAAGTGATGATTTACAAAGAGGTGGGACGAATGACAAAGGGAAAAAGCCTTATGACGGGGTCATTTCAAAGTGCCCCAGTCATTTAATGGTGTAATTAATATTCAAGCTTCAAGGGCATTTGAAATGACTTTGAAACGAGATCTAAGCCTCCCTGAAAACAGCCACATAACTTCTCGAAACAGGAATTGTTTTATCACAATCGGAAAGCGTGAGCAACAGTCCTTGAGCATTACCGGAGGTCGAAACAATGGCTTCCCGATTGACCAGAAAAGACCGATGGCACTTGACAACTGGGCTTCCTTCAATTTCATCCAAAATACTTTTTAAAGTAGCCCTTTCGGTTTGTTCCATCAATTTGCCTTCGGAATTGATATATCCTATTTTTACATAATTCTGCAATGCTTCTATGTATCTGATCCGGCTAACCGGAATATCAAAAACAGACAGGTCATTTCTTTGGCCGATGTCAGTAGTAGCATTCTTTTTCTTTTGATTGATTTCATCCGCTATTGTTTGGTATTTTTTCTCCTTCCTTATCATCGTTATCGCCCCGATTGCAATGATTGGGAAGAGGCCTATGGTAAAGGTGGCGTAAATCATTTGAGGCAAAAGCTCCCATTTAATGTTTCCAAACAAAACACCTCGGGCGAAAAAGAAATTGGCTAAACTAATCGTCAACATAATACCTATCAAATCCAGTATCCATGTGCCAAAAGTGAAATGCTCTTGTGATCCTTTAAGGTTTAGCAATCGGCTAATTCCAAATAAATAAATCGCCATAGCCAAAAACCCTGTAATGCCAAAACCCAAGCAAATCAGGAACTTGCCCGACTTAATAGTATTAATACCAAAAGGTTGGAAAATATAGAGAAACAGCGTTACAAATACACTAATAATTGTTATGGTTTTTAAGTAAGCAACATTACTTTCTTCTTGAGGGAAGGGCTTTTGTAGTATTTGTATTATTTTTTTAAATAAACTCATTTCATAAAGATATAAAATGCAAACATACCGTTTTGACACACAAATTCCTCTTGTGCAGTAAACCTGTTGGATTTTAAAAATCTAATAGGTTTTTACCTTCCTAATCTGCAAGCGGTAAAAAAGATAAACTGATGGCAAATAAGTTCACGAACATATGTAAGAACAAAGGGTATTTGAAACCAAACGAAACCCTTGTATAGCCATAAATTATGGCACTCATCAATTGGGGTAAAGTAAGAATGGGCAGCAAAAGGACATTAACCAAATTTACCTCATATTTGGAGATATGTATCCAGGCGAAAACTACACAGGAAAGATAAAAAATACATGGAAAATGATTGTTCCAAAAATCAGCCAATTTCTCTTTAATTAATTTGGCATTAAATATTGGGAAAAGAATTAAACCCAATATAATGGCTATTGAAGTTCTCGTCAAGAAACTTTCATCCACTGCGGAATTTTTCGTTTGATAAATAACCTTCGTTAAAAAATAATAAGTAAGTACGCTTGAAGATAGCGCAAAATAAATGGGCTTGAATTTTAAGGAAAGCCTGAACCCAATTTCTTCAATAAGTGGTAAAATCACACCCCCAACTAATAAAAGCATGAATGGGAAGAAGCGGTCTGCCATGTTTTCACTTTGTACATTTTCGGGATCGTACACTAATGCAAAGAAAATGATTAGTGGAATCAGAAAAATAAATTTTAGCAGGTACAGTCCTATTGTGTCATATATTTTGATTCTTGTTGATTTCTTATCGCCAGCGGCAACATTGTGAGGTTTTTTGATAAAATTGAAGATGTCTTTTAATAAAGCGTGATAGTATTTAAGTTTAATCAGTGGGTAATCCATATTTTCGTTTTTACGTTGAAGACGAAGTGGTAGGTCACTTGTTACTATTCAAAAACATGAAACTGTCTGGAAGCGAACATTGGCAATATAAAATGAAAAAGAATTCCGCAAAAAACTATGGCATCAATAAAGTACAAACCATCAACCACAGCTATTTTGGCTTTTTGACCAAAGCAAAACGAGGAGGCATTATTTCCAGTTTGGCGACTGAAGGAGAAAAGGATTTGGTTTTTCGGACTTTGAATAGGTTTGAAAAGTGAGAAAACAAGAAAACCGGAACATCGCCGACGCTTACCCGTTTCTACAATTATGAAAAACCTGATTTCTGAATGATGACTAAAAGAAAAAAAAGAATAACAAAGCGAATAATCTTAACTGGTATATTATTAATCGGTTTACTTCTTTTAATAATAAAATTAGACTATCGGTTATTATCTGAATTAGGAAGAAACATTCCTAAATTAGAAAGGCCTGTAAGTAACGAAGCCATTGAAATCATATCACAAAATAAAAACATTATCAAACAAGCCGCAAAAAATTATGGAGTCAGTGCAATAGCCATTGCAGGAATAATATTAGCAGAAATGAGTTTGGATCCAGGGCCAATAGATAGATGGGAAGAATCCAGAATAAAAAATAAATACTTGAAAAAAACAAATGAGGAATTAGAAAAGATGTTTGAAAACACTGAAAATGATATTAAAGAAAGAATCCGAAACGGAAAAAACGAACATGAGTTTTTATTTAAATTCTTCCATCCTTTGACATGGTCAATTGGCGTTTGTCAAATAACACCAATGAGGGCAAATAAAATTGAAAAAAAATTAGCAGAAAGAAACCAAAGAAATCCCAAAAATATGAAATCAATAATGGAATCATTATTGGTTCCTGCATTGAATATCGAGTATTGTGCGCAAGAACTTTACGATATCAATCAAAATTATGTTCAATATGCAAATATTGATATTAGTCAGCTTCCGTCTATTCTCGGCACTTTATTTAACACCGGAAAGTCAATTGAAAAGGCGAAAAAGTATATAGAGAATCCAAATAAAAAACCAGAACCTAATGTATTTGGAAAGTACATTGAATTACATACTGATTTATTATTCAACACCCTTAATGATAAGGAAATAGAAGAATTAGATTTTAAGAATACTGACTAAAACTTCGAGTTAATTGAATGAGATTAAGTAATCGGACAAGATTATCGTTACTTTCAATTTTGATGGCTCGACGCCATCAAATTCATAAAGGGCTGTTGCTTTTAAGACTGTTCCGGATGGATTTTGGGTTCTTAAATAATAACATATCAAAAATCGATCACAGATAAAATTCAATCCAACAACCGATTTGTCAAAACCAACCGCTGTGCCACCACCCGGGCAAGGTTTTGCCAAACGATCATTTTGTCATCATTTTCAATGAATGGATAGCCTTGGCACTGAACAAAACGATTTCCGTATCTGGGCCGGCAGCGACGACTTTGGCCGAACGCTTCGTGCCGAGAATGAAAGCGATTTCACCGAATATGTCACCCTCGCTGAGCATGACAACGGTTTTGCCGCCGATGACTACCTGGACAATTCCTTTTTGAATATATCCAAGTGCCTTACCAGCGTCATTCTCAGTAATCAAGACTTCTCCTTCCCGGCATTTCACCACCATTGCACTGCTCAAAAATTGCTCAAACCCTTCTGCACTCAAACCCTCTGTAAGTGCATGGTGTTTTTCAAAATCCTCTTCCTGCTCAGGGTGGAAGGCCGAACCTATCTGCAACTCGCTGTTTTCCCTCACCAATTTATAATACCATTGGCAAATAGACTGATAAGCAGGAAAATTACTCCCTCTCACCAAATCCAATACAGGGGAATGAATAAGCGAAAGGTATTCCCAATCGGGCAAGAAAATCATGGGAATGGAGTGCCCATTCCTTGTATCATTTCGAAGCGAACCGATCGGGCGCAACCCAAAACGTTTATATATCGAAAAAAAGCCGATGTCGCAGGGAATGATCAATGCCTGTCCCCTGCTTTCAAAGTTTCGATAAAACAATGACTGATCAGCACCTGTGAAATGAGTGTTTTTGCTCGTTTGTCCGAAAGTAAATCGGGGAAAGCACGGCGATTTCAGAAAACCACTCTTCTGGGAAAAGAGCAAGATTGTAAGCCTCCTTGGATTGGGGGATTTTCACTCAGTTTCACGATGTCATTCAGATAAAGGCAAGCGACAATTTCATTAGAGCGGGTATCTTCACAGGCGGCAAATTGTTGAAGGGACTCATTTTCTGAAAGACCTGCTGACCCTTCCTCGCCCAAACCAACCATCTGAAGGCAAGTCTGCACCGCTTCTTCGCTCTCGGGAAAATAGCCACGGTAAGGGCCGAGCCTTAAGTCCCATTGCAAGGAAAGTTTTTCTATAAGGGTAGTTTGAGTCATAGGTTTATTTTGCTGCCAGCGTTGATAAAATGATCGAGGCAAATCTTTTTCTCATAAAACGTTTGGTGAAGATATAAAACGGGGGACAATTATACTCTATTGCTTTCCGTCAATTCGGAAATTTCATGATGCTCACTGCACGGGCAGGAGTATATTAAATTATTCTTCTATTTTTTATCCTGCAAAATCACTTCCCCCTTCACCAACCAGGAAAACCCGAACGCAATCAAAGCAAGGGATTCAAAATAAAAAATCGGTTTGTACTGTTCAAAATTGCCCCAGCCCTTTGACTCGCACAACCAATAAAGAGCGACCCCAACAACACAGCCCAACATCACGTATCCACAAATTCTATAGACCATATTTCGAACCTTTTTCCTTTTGGTCATTGGTTTGTCTTCATGGGTTTTGGTAAACTGGAACAGGGAGATATAGGTCAAAATAAGAAAAAAAGAAATGGCAAAAATCAAATGGAAGATTTGGGAAAATGCAAAGCCAAACCCCGGCTCACAGGTGCAACTTTCAACTACCCTGTAAGTCGTCGGGCTTAAAGCCAAACCAATGGCACAAACAGATGCTGCCTTGGTTAGAATATTGTCCATTCGATCATACCCCCTGTAACTGTACAAGAAAAACGAAAAGGCACTAATAATTGCGAGAAATACATCCCGCATCACCGTATGGTAATAGGCACTGATGGATCTTTGAATTTCTGTACAGTCACTAAAAATAATTACCCCAAATGCCATAAAAAACGGCATTGCAATTCCTGCAAAACCAATTGATTTTCGCAGTCCTTTAAATGAAATGACCAACGTATTTTCGCTTTCTTTTTCGATATGTGTTTTTTGGTTCATGATATATTGTTTTTAAAAAATAAGCATACTGGAATATAGTTTTCTTTTTTTCATTTTCAGTCCTGAGATTAAAGCTCTGAACGAGGGAGTAATTATTTTAAAAAGCACCCCTTCTTTAAGGCGGCTGCTTAGCATCCTTAAATTAATTTTTCACAATAGATAAACCCTCAATGTATTGGTCGCTGGAATTGTAATTATATATATTTTTTATCCTCTAAAATAATTGTGTTTTTAAAATCAATTATTCATTATATTTTCTAAAAAAATCTATGATGTTGGTCATTGCATGCAGTGAATTTGGTCAACCTATGTGCATTTTCTAAAATTTTCTATCCCCTAAAAAAACACCCGCATACCGAACCCCTGTCAATCGGTGCATATCATAATTAAAAGTACTCAAATCATTAAAATTAAATTTGGAAACATCATCATGCCCGCAGGCGCGGGCAACCACTTTTATTAATTCATTCGTGGCGTGGAAAAAATTATAAAGCTGTTTCGCTGACTTATCAATTTCCAAACGGGCACGCAAATGGTCTTTTTGCGTAGCGATACCGACGGGACAGTTATTGGTATTGCAGGCCCGCATGCCAAGGCAACCAATGGCTTGCAAAGCGGAATTGGAAACGGCAATGGCGTCTGCACCAAGCATCATGGCTTTGGCAAAATCTTCTGCCACCCGCAAACCTCCTGTTATGATAAGCGTCACGTCCGTTGCACCGACCTTATCGAGATGGCGACGGGCACGGGCGAGGGCCGGGATGGTCGGCACATTGATATTGTTGCGGAGGATGGTGGGTGCTGCGCCTGTTCCCCCGCCCCGTCCATCGAGGATGATGTAATCCACTCCTACTTCGAGGGCAAAGTCAATATCCTTTTCAATATGGCTGGCCGCTATTTTATAGCCCACGGGGATACCGCCTGTAATAAGACGCACCTCTTTGGCAATTTCACGAAAATCATTAGGTGATTTTAGATCGGGAAATGCGGCAGGGGATATGGCGTTCTGACCAACCTGCAATCCCCGTACAGAGGCAATTTCTACTGTCACTTTCTTTCCGGGCAGGTGGCCGCCTGTTCCAGTTTTCGCACCTTGGCCTCCTTTGAAATGGAAGGCTTGGGCGAGTTTTACCTTTTCAAAACTAAACCCAAATTTGGCAGAAGCCAATTCGTAAAAATAGCGGGAGTTGTTGGCCTGTTCGTCGGGCAGCATGCCGCCCTCGCCAGAGCAAATCCCTGTGCCTGCCATTTCTGCCCCCTTCGACAAAGCGATCTTCGCTTCCCTTGACAAAGCACCGAAAGACATATCAGAAACGAACAGTGGGATTTCAATTTCCAGTGGCTTATCCGCTTTAGGTCCGATGACCACTTTGGTAGAGACAGGCTCATCGTCAAGCAATGGGCGGTAGTGCAGTTGGGCAGGCAGGAACTGGATATCCTCCCATTTAGGCAAGGTGTTCCGATCAACACCCATTGCCTCGGCAGGGCCATGATGCCCCCAGTTTTTCAAGCCATTTTTCGCCAATTCATTAATGTAACGGGTATAGGGTTCGGTGCTTTCAGGATGGGTATCGGCGTACTGGCCTAGATATTCATTTCGCTTAAATGGCTGTGGATGCAACTCTTCAAAGGCTATCACATCAGCTTTATCCACATACACAACTCCCTCATGAACAGCGGAATTGAATTTATTTAATACTTCTGAATTATTATATTCACTCACCCCTGTATCAATGCGGTAGTCCCAATTATGCACTCCACAGATGAGGTTGTCGCCGTCCACATGGCCATCGGAGAGCAGAGCGCCCCGGTGCAAGCAACGGCCATAAAGAACCGATACTTCATCCTCATAGCGAATGATGACGAGGTCGGTATGCTCGACGAGGGCATGCATGGGTTGGCGATCTTCTAATTGATTGAAATCAGCAATTTTGGTGGGATCAATCAGATCGGTGTAGGTTTTCATTTTGAGTGTTTTTATTGAAAATATGCGGCAAAATACGGAGATGAAAGCCTTCAAAGGTAATTCATGTGAATCTACTTTTTTAAGTGTCGCTATTATGCCTTGAATATGCTAACAGCTAACGTCCAAAGGCCAATTGCCGATTGCTATAAGGAGAATGATCTTTATCATATACCCTTGTAGCTTCCACCAAACATGACTGACCATTTGTATATATGAGGAGATGTTTCTAATTTTCGGGTTCATTGAACCATCCCATTCTTTATGAAAAAATCAAATGCCGCCCCCCTTTCCCGCCTGATTTCCAACCTCGCCTCAGAGGCTGTGACTGTGCAAAAAAACATAGATGCCCAATTTGAGGAAGACTGTCAACGATTCAGCCAACTAATTGCCAACACTCCAGAAGGGTATCAAGAATATCTCTGGCCTTTTGCGCCTCCCCGGCAACGGTTAAGCAATTTTGAAGTAAAAGCCCGAATCCAATTGCAGCAGGAAAAAACAATAGGGGGCAGCATCGCCATCGGTGTTCACCTCCTTAATATTTCGGCAGATCTCCGTTTCCAACGGGACACCTCACAAGATTGCCAATTGAAATTTAGCATAAAACAAATACCTGTACACATTGAATGAGAGAATGAGAGAATGAGAGAATGAGAGAATGAGAGAATGAACATTATGCACTAATCACTATTCAACTAATCATTAATAATCTAATAAACTAAATCAAAATGAGTGCACAACCCAGTCAATTGATCCAAGATTTATCGAATGTCCCCAACATCATCAGCAGTTTGGGGCTGGGCATCTCTGCCGCCCAAAAGGCATTTAATGTGGAATACCTCAACGGCCTTGAGCAACTGTTTGCAATGGCCAAAATGATCCACGGGGAAGACAATCCCAACCGGGATGCCTTTAAGGACATGTTCATCAATTTGGTCACAACGATGGCGCCGTACCGCTACCAGTTTACCGAAACCACCCTGGCAGTGCGGCTGGATTTGGCGCAATCGGTACAACGGGGCACCTCTGCCAAGTTGGGCGTCAGTGTCGGAGCGGTCACTTTGAATGCTGCCATGACCGAGGGTTTTTCCTCCAATTACCGGGCAGCAGCGGAAATCAAAACGGTTTTGCA
Organism: Saprospiraceae bacterium; assembly: GCA_965222975.1. GTDB lineage: Bacteria > Bacteroidota > Bacteroidia > Chitinophagales > Saprospiraceae > UBA6168. The sequence goes on from CBDCVJ010000004.1 coordinate 59,219, forward strand.
GGCAGTGCCTTTCGACCCTGCCCAAGTGGCAACGCTCATCGCCAATGCCAATTCGCTGAACGATAAAGTACTCGACATGCCCGATCCATCAGCAGTAGATAAAGCGTTTATGGAAAAAAGCGCTGAAATTTTTGAAAGGACTACAGGTGCAAAGCCCAAAAAACTTCCAAAGCCCATAAAGAAGAGCGGAGGCGCTACTTCGTAAAAGGCCTTAATAGAACTGCTCAATTACACCTTATAGGTTTTCGCAACCTATAAGGTGTTGGGGCAGTTATTTTGATTTTCAAACAAACCGTTCAACAAAACAACATCATGGCTGCGGACACTGACCAAATCAATATACTTAAATCGCGGATCAATTCCATTAGCAAATGGATGAACCAAAACGATCTCAGCAAAAAGGCCAACAGGAAAAACCTTTTGAATTTCCTGATGCAATTGGATGCCACGACCGACGCTTCCATTGGGCAACTCGCAGAAGAGTTGGGCGTACCCCACGATGAAATCGGTTTTGCAGATTTCCTCTCCGACATTGGCGATTCCGTGGTGGCTACCCAACGCCAACTCGACGAGCAGTCAAGGGTCTACCTGGAACAAATCAAGGGCAATAAGCATATTACTCCTGCCATCTACCGCTTGCCCAAAGTATCGGCCAGCATCAAGTTTGGCATGAGAAAATCAAAGGGTGAGGGTTTCAACATTATCGTTGCCCAACGCCGTAAAGAAGATGAACGGACGTTGAACCAGTCGCTTGACTTTGAGATCATTTCCGTGCCACCACCGCCTGATTATCAACAAACCCTCTCTGGGGAAATACCCACCATCGGCTTCATTTTTTCGCCAACAGTCAGACAGGGCATTTTTTCTGATATTGAAAAATACCAACCCAAGCCCGAACAAACCAGTTTGAAAAAAGAAATAGAACTCCTGCTTGCCAGCAAAAATGAGGTGCTGATGTTGCAGATTGGCCCCAGGCTGAAAAAAGGTTTCGACAATTATCTCATCCTATTTGCCAATGAAGAGGGGGAGAAAAATGTCGGCATTTGGTCGCTGCTCAGAGACCCTTCCGGCCAACAAAAACCCGTTTTTGAAATCATCCTAAAATTTACCGCCTCCAACCGCCAAGGCGAAAACTACAAGGCACTGCGGGACATCATCGTCGCCCACAGCAAGCAACAATCCAAACTGCTGTCGTCGTGAGCAACACCAACAAAAAGCTAACGGAAGAGCAACTGGGTTTGCTGGACCACCTCGCCGACGATCTCGCAGAACGAACGGCACAGATCCCCATCGCTGCCCAACGCATTATCAAGCATTCTTTCCCCCAAGTGCTTGAAGGTATTCCGAAAAGCGCTGTGCCGACATATGTGCAGATGGGCCGAGCCAACATTCATTGGCAGTTGTTTTTGGAAAACCGAAAAGGCAAACTCGTTTTCTTTTTTTCAAGAAGGAAAAAAAAATTCAAATTCGACAACTCATTTATTACCGATATTTCATTCTCCATTTCGCCTGCGGCAAATAAGCCACCTGTACTATTGCCCACTCTCCTTGGCCATCTTTGGGCACCCCCTGTCTTCCTTGAACTGAACCCGCCCCACCGTTTGGAGAGGATAGTAGTGCAGACAATGAACGACGCCAACCGCGACAATGTGCTGTGGATGAGTCTTGGCAACGATCTGCTGGCTATTGCGTTCGTGGCCTCGAAAGGCTTTCAGAAATCTCTTCTTTTTTATTTTAAAAACAGGAGCGCCCAATTTGAAAAACAGGTAGCCGTTGATGCACCGTTGTCCTGGTTCGAGGCCATGCTTGAAGCCATCCGCCCGTGGGCCAATGGTGAAACGGCCACGTTGATTCCAATTGACCTTAGTCGCTCCGAAGGCGAAATCCAAAAAATCTTGAGCACCCTTTCGGACAACTTCCTCACGATTTCCCAAAAAATGCAAGATGCCTACATTGACGAAACACACCCATTGTGTCCTTTTTTCCCCTATTACCAATTGACCGACTATGCTGTCAACGTGCGCATGCGGCTAACTTCAGAAGGCAAGATCATTAGAGAAGAACCGACCGAAGAAGACACTAAGGAACTGCTTGCCAAGAAGGAAAACTTGTTCCAATTAGAGGTACAGTTGAAAGGCGCTTATGAGGATGGCCGTCCTGTTATCCAATTCAAAATATTGCCGCCCGATTTCCTTACTGACGGGCCGTTGTTCGACGCCTTTCTGCAAGAGCTGCACCAGCCCAAAGGGGAGAACAATCTGGAAAAACATTTGGAAAAACTGGCAAAAAAACTGGACACTTCCATACAAGCCCTCGAAAATGCTTTGACCCACCCCTCGCCTGACACCTTCATTTTCAGAGTACAGCGGAAACGGAAATGGGACAACCAAATGTTCGTGCTGCCCATCATCGAAAATGGGCATTCCCGTAACCTGTTTTTCAGCGCTGAATTCGACGTGGACATCAGCCAACCTACTGTGACTTTCCATAATATCCTTTCGGTGAAAAACCTATTGAAAAAGAAAAACGGCAGGTTTTTCATAGATCGCCCTGGCGAACAGTATTTCATGCGGCTGCTATTTTTTGTGAATGACTGGAAGAACAAGGTGATTTGATGGTTGTTGATTGCCCGCTTTTCGGCAAGGCAGGTTGATAGGTCGGCTCATGCATCTTTCCTTCAATCCTCCTTCCTATTTGTAACGTGAATTATGGATAAAGTCATTGACAATCAGGGACTTGCAATAACTTACGTCCCATTAGGGACGATAGGACGGAAAGAGAAGATTCTTATCCAAGATTCATGTTAAGTAGGTTGAATGAAATAATCGACACTTTTTATAAATGCCATTAGCTGTTGGATTTTTGCTATTGGCTTTAATAGCTAAAAGCAAAAGGCTAATAGCCAATAACAATAAAGCGAAAAAGTGTCGATTATATATGCTCAGGTACTTATTTGTAAAAAATCCCCAGTCTTCGTTATTTCGCAGCCAAATAAATTTATGGCTGTTAGCCGTTAGCATTTGGTTTTTAGCATTTCGCTTCTGCCAACTGCCAACTGCCAACTGCCAACTGCCAATCAATGAGTTTACTGACCGTAGGAACCGTCGCATTTGACGACATCGAAACCCCTCTTGGCAAAGCCGATAAAGTCGTCGGCGGTGCTTGTACCTATATCTCCCTCGCCGCATCTTATTTTGTAAAAAGTATAAACCTTGTCTCCGTCATTGGGGATGACTTTCCAAAGGATATGCTGAATTTGTTGACATCCAAAGGCGTCAATCTAGATGGCCTGCAAGTGAAGGAAGGGGAAAAATCCTTCTTCTGGGCCGGCAAATACCACGACGACCTCAACAGCCGGGACACTCTTGACACCCAGCTAAACGTACTCGCCGACTTCGATCCCGTGCTACCAAACCACTACAAAGACGACCCATTTGTCATGCTCGGCAACCTGACCCCCGATGTGCAAATGCGGGTCATTGAGCAGATGAACGGCAGCCCCAGGTTCGTGGCCATGGACACCATGAATTTTTGGATGGACAATGCCCTCGATGGGTTGAAAGCAGTCTTGAAAAAAATTCATTGCCTCATCGTGAACGATGAGGAGGCCCGCCAACTGAGTGGCGAGCATTCCTTGGTAAAAGCGGCAGATGCTATTTTAAAAATGGGCCCAAGATATTTGGTCATCAAGAAAGGCGAGCATGGCGCACTGCTTTTTTACGACGGTGACATTTTCTTTGCTCCTGCCCTGCCCCTCGCCGAAGTATTCGACCCAACAGGTGCCGGCGACACTTTTGCTGGTGGCTTCATTGGCTACCTCGCCCAATCAGGCGACCTTTCTTTCGAGAATATGAAACGGGCAGTCATTTTCGGTTCGGCCATGGCTTCTTTTTGTGTGGAAAAATTCGGTACGGAGCGCCTGCAAGACCTCACCTCGATTGATATCAAAAACCGGGTAAATAAATTTGTGCAGTTGGTGAATTTTGATGCGAAGGTTTGAGTGGAGCAAAGATTTTTATCCAAAACTCACGTTATACTCGACCACTTTAGGTTTTGTGCAAATCATTTTTTTTTGTTGAGATGGTTGAGGAGGTTTAGACGGTTGAGTTCTCAACCGTCTAAACCTCCTCAACCATCTCAACAAAAAAAAATGATTTGCACAAAACCTAAAGTGGTTCAGTATAATTAAGCATTCTATTTTACCAATAGAACTTTTTCACTAAAAACCTTTTTTCCATTTTCTATCTTCAAAAAATAAATCCCATTATTTAATTTACTTAAATCAACATTTTCATTTCCATAATATTTTTCGAAAAAATAAACTTCCCTGCCGAATGTATCATATATAGTCACATTAATTTTTTCTTGGCAAATAATATTCAATAAACCATGGGTTGGGTTCGGAAATATTTTATAGGCCAATTTATTCCCAGAAATAACTTCATCATTATTTACAAAATCTTTTACAGCTACAGGTGATTGAAAAACAGTAAGCCCTCCTCTGTCATTTCCAATAATAGCCTCCAAATATTTATCATTATTTAAATTAGTAAAAGCAATACGGGTAGCACTTCCTTCCCGCAGGCCGCCCCATTCTTCTTCCAATATTTCAAAAGTACCGGCATCAAGGCTATCAGGGTTAATTAAATATTTTTTTATCCAACCACGGAACGAGCCTGACACCAAATACATGGTATCTCCCATTTCCAAAATATGAGGTTGTGCATAACCTACCGTACTACCGATGGGTTGTGTATTTATTTTCCCAAAAAAGAAATTATTTGGTGACTCTTCTGGCACGGGATGAAAATCTGGATTTTCTGGTGTGCCAATATTTGGAAAATAATTTACCGTGCCTTTTAATTCACCAACCAATAAATCGGGCAGGCCATCTTTGTTTATGTCGTGGATATATGGGGTAGAAATCATGCCGACATCTATATTTTTCCAAAAGAACTGAAAAGGGCCAAATTGCATGGGCGCATCCGGTCCAGCTATATTCTCTGCAAAATGCAAATTGCCATCAAACTCACCCATTAAAAGATCCTCATCGCCATCATTGTCAATATCGCCGAAGGCAGGGGCAAGCCCTCTAAGGGCAGGTGCATATTGCAGCAGTCCGAGCCAGTCCTCATCGGCCAACTCAAAAGTGGGTTCGGTTTCAGTTCCAATATTTTGCAAATAAACCAGGCGAGAAACAATTGTATCGTTTGTCCATTGCTCCCGATTGCCAACAACGATGTCCATCAATCCATCAGCGTTCACATCAACAAACACAGGGTTGGCACCAGTGCCGAAGTCAAGCATATGTTCCCCCATAAAGTCTTTTTGCACCAAATTAAAATCAGGAAATTCATCGCTGCCCATATTTTCATAAAACCACGCCGTCTTAATATCTGGGGTAAACCATATTTGATTGGGGGAAGCGATTAAATCATTCGCTCCATCATTATTAACGTCGAGCATATAAGTAGCGCAAAAAACAGGAATGTCAACCGAGGTATTATAAGAAGGAAAAGTTGTGTCCTGTTCCGTCATCCAGGCAGTGGATAGGTTGCCATTATTTTTCCCATAAATAATATACTGATTGGTGAGGTCGCCATAAAGTATTTCTTTGTCTCCGTCGTTGTCATTGTCAAAGGTGCAGAGCGTTGTGCCGCCATGAACATTTCGATCATTTTCATTAAATGGATCCCTAAAAAAAGCGCACATATTAAAATCAAGACTAAGGGAAAGTGCTTGGGTATCGGGGAGCAAACCAAAGCGCCCCCAACAATCATCGGCAAATTCATAAATTAAAGTATCGGTTGTATATCCTTTTTCGAGGGAAATATTTTTATAAAAAACAACTTTATCACCTGCTTGGCTCATGGTCAATATATCAAGGTCGCCGTCATTGTCAATATCATCTATTGCTGGATAATCCACAGGTAAAAAAACTTTTAATAAATCCACTACCGTATCCGCAGTTTCATGGTACAACATATCAAATTCATATTCCGGAAATAATACCCGGTCAAAATTTAAAAAATCATTTTCTTTAGAGCCTTTAAACACTTTTACACTTCGCTGGAATTCATCAAAAGAATTGGCAAATAAATCCACCACTCCATCATTATTATAATCACGCATTAAAACAAAATTTTGCACATAAGGGAAATTTTTTAAATAATTTCGGGAATGGGAATAATTAATTTCACCGGGCGTGGTTACATTATTTAAAAAAGAGAGGTGGACGTTACCTGTCCGATCAAATACATATAAATCTTTTTTCCCATCATTGTTTATATCAAAGGAAGCCCATTGCGGTGCGTTCATACCGCCTGTCCATGGGTACAGCATTTTTTCATTGTTTTTATAAACAGGGATATCGAGGAATTGAAATTCCTGTGCAATGAGAGGTTTATTTATAAAAAAAAATAAAAGAAAGAATAGCAAATTAATAGGTCTGATAATCCTAAATAGCCTTTTAAAAAAAAGTGAAAAATATAAATTATTAGTAGGCTCTATCTCCCCCTTTGGAGGGGGTTGGGGGGAGGAGTTATTGTGCTTTAACCACAAGTATCCTCCCCCCAACCCCCTCCAAAGGGGGAGATAAGTCCCATCTCCGGTGAAAGGGTCAAACGCTTTTCTGACACTGAGGTCAAATTCAATTTTTAAGAGTGTAGTCAAACCTTCAAAAGTTAACAAACCTTTATTTCTAAAAATGAGAATAATCTTTATCGAGCAGAGCTTTCAGCACTTGGAGTGCTGAAAGCTCTTGGGTATTTATTTCACTAAAGTCACATCCCCTTTGAACAATTTCGTCACTCCATCTACAAATTCAACTTCTACGACATAGACAAACACAGCAGGGTTCAATGCCTCTGCCCGGTGCTTGCCGTCCCAGCCAAACAGGGGGTTGTTTGGTGAGAAATTGTAGAGTTCGAACATGGTTTCGCCCCATCTTGAGAACACTCTAAATGAAAGGACATTAGCCACAGCATTCGGATCACTGTACACCATAAACACATCGTTGAGACCATCGTCGTTGGGGCTGAAAGAATTGGGAATGTAAACGCCCCGTTTCTTCCGTACCGCAACCAACACATCTCCATCCGCCTGACACCCTTGGTCATTGGTAACAGTCAGGTAATAGGTCGTCGTATTTAATGGTGAAGCTACAGGGAAGAGGCAGTCAAAACAACTGAGGTCGGGTCTTCCTGCCAATCATACAGGAGAGGAGGGTTCGCTATCACCTGCGGTCGCAAAATAACAGAGTCCCCCAATCCGATTTCAATATTATCCTGAAAGGCAATGGTCAAATCATTGGCCACATCCAATGCGATGTAGTGAATGGAGTCGCAGCCGTTCTGTGAGGTATAAACTTCAGAGTAAACACCGGGGTCGGAAATGGCCTGACCAAATACGAGAGCCGATTCGCCGTCGCACACTTTGATGGTATCAAATGATTCAACAAAAGGAATGGGATCAAGGGCATTGACAGTCACTATTGAGTCGCACCCCACTGCATTTACCAAAGTAAAATCCATGCTCGTTCCAGCGGCGACTGGCGTGCCATTATAGGTCAATATTTCACCCTCACATCCTTGCATGGTTACCGATCCAACCGATGAAGAAAGTTCGGCCACCGCAACAGTAACGACCGAATCACAGCCATTGGTCGCTATCAAAGTCACATCGGCCACTGTACCAGCCAAAATGGACTGTCCTCCATATTGGACAGATTCTCCTTCACAACCTTGTAATTGTATAGAGGCGGTTTGTGGAAATAGCTCTTCAACAGTCACGGTCACGATGGAATCGCAGCCTTGAGAGGAAGTGAAAGTAAAATCAGTAGTTGTTCCAGCCTGAAGTGGGAGGCTGTTGTATAGAGCCGTTTCCCCAGTGCAAGCTGTTAGTTCAACATGATCGCTCTGAGCAAATATTTCGACCACTGTCACCGTCACGATCGAATCACAGCCATTGCTGGCAGGTAGCGTAAAATCAGTCACAGAACCCGAAGCAAGTTGTTGGCCGTTGTAGGTTACAGTTGTTCCGGTACAGGCTTCTAATTCATCAGTCCCGGTCAATGCCACCACTTCATTGACGGTCACCGTAACGACAGAGTCGCAGCCATTGGCAGCGGTGAGTGTAAAATCGGTCACCGTGC
>CBDCVJ010000005.1:0-17300 GCA_965222975.1 Saprospiraceae bacterium
CTTTTAGTAATGTTTTTAATTGCTCTTCTTCTTGGCGAATGCTTAGTTCTTTCACCAATTCTTCATCTGAAATTGAATTATTAAATCGGAGTTTATTGGCTCTCTTTATCAATGCTTGTTCCATGAAAAATTCAAGTACTCTATAGTATGATAAAAATCTTTGTTCTCCTTGATTGGTAGTTGCGTAATTGTAAAGATTTAGTGGTTCACATTTTTGGAAATCTTTACGTTTAATATTTCTCTTTCTTTTGGCAACTTCAAAAATTGATTCAGGGTCAACTCTGCTGAATAGTTCTAATGGGTCATCATCATTGAATTCTACACTTTTTAAGGAGGCATAGAATGATATTGGTTTTAGATAATATGAATTTAGATAGTAAATTCCCTTTGAAAATTCATCCTTGAAATCATTCCCATTTGATATTGCAATCTTTATTGATGCGAATTCATCAAAATCATAATGAAAATCAGAGTCTCTGTGAATTGGTTCTGTTAAAAGTACCATTAATGAAGACATTGGTCCGACTTCAAATTGAGTAGAATCTATCTTAAATCTTAATGGCTCAGTTTTCCAATCGTTACCTTCGAACCAACCATAGTCGTCACTTTGGATACTGATACAAAATTCAAAGTATTTCTTAAATTTTATTCCATGACTATTGATATACTTAAAACTTGGAATATTGTCAGGTTCTTCACCGTAGATTAATTTATTTAATTGTGATTCATGGATTTTGATTCTCTCATTTATTAACGGAACAGGAATTTCAATTATGATTTTGGAGAGCTTCAGTTTATTTCCGTGCTCTTCTTTAACCAATTTCAGATAGCTATCTAAATCAGGATATTCTTCTATGAATTCCGCTATTGTCATTTTTTGTTTTTTCTTACTTGCTGCTAACGGTCAGCGCCGACGCCGTAGCCAGCTTTTGCTGGCTATGAACGTTCAGCACTTTGTTCCAGCCAGCTTTCTTTTTTTATTTCAATTTGCCCGAATCGGAAAACTGATTTTCCTTTTTATCAACCGACTCAAATTCGAAGAATTTTTTCTATTTATCTCGAAGGTAATTCCCTCGAATCATCTTCTAAATTTGTCTCTTTATTTTCTCTTGAATTTGACTTTGGATTCTCCGACTCTTGGTTTGCTTGTTAAAAGTAGATTCCTTTCGTCGTCAAAATCATAATACAATGTAATCACATAATCTGACCTTGATATCCAAACGTATTCTTCATAAATGCTAAATTCATATTCTATTTCTTCCTCGGAATTCGAAATTTTGAATCTGTCATCTTGGTTAAATTCTACTTTCAAGGCTTCTTCAATTTCTGCCCCCGCAATTCTGTTTAATTTCCTTTTCGCAAAATCTGGCATCTCTTCGTAATAATTCAAATGCTCTGCAAGCTTGATTACGTGAGATTTATATACCCATTCCCCGACGATTAGATTTTTAATTGAATCTCTAAAAACATCTTCATTCGATTGACCAAAAGCTATTTGATTAATCGCCAAAAGAAGAATCGTATTTATTATCAACCTAATCATCTTCGGAGGTCATTTCCCCTTTTTTCTTAGTTGGCTGGAACGTCCCCGCATACCCGTCGTTGCCAGCTTTTGCTGGCAATGAACGGGTATGCATTGTTCCCTTCCGTTTTTATTTTTTTGAATACTTTTCCATTAATTCAATTAGTTTTTCTTTGTCAACAAAATAAACTGCTCCTACTAATTTACTGAGTTTATTATCTGTTTTGAACATTATCTTTTCTTTAGCATTCTCTGTAAATTTTCCACTAATAATTATGTAAAATCCTGAAATATATTTTGGTTCTTTTGAACCGATTGGAAAATAAGGCATTGTGAATGCATCTTCAATTTGACCAATTAATTCATCTATTTGAGAATTTACTTTTCCATTAACGTCTCCTGCTTTAACTTGCACCGCATAGTTGACTATTTGACCAAAATTATTTAGTTCTGAAAATGTAAAATCTTTTCCATACTCTCTTCTCCCGTGGTTATAGTTAACATTTAAAAAATTCATTTTTCTTAAAAGTGGTAATATCAATAGTTTTGAGAAAGCTTCTTCGTTCTTTTCATATCTTCTTTCCCAAGAAAAAGAATGAAAATCTTCCAGAATAATATTATTAATTTTAGAAATTTTCTTTTGAACATCTTTTATGTTGTTCAAAATTGACTCGTTATTTTTGCAGTCAATTATTATGGAAAAGGCATCTAAGACTTCATTGAATTTATGAGGCTTTATTTTCAAATCAGTACGCTGGGCATATTCAACAAATTTATTAAAGGTCTGTTTCGCTGACCACTTCAAATCCCAGAAATAGAGAATTTCATCTAACTCGTTACTATGGAGTTCGATTTCATATTCACCTTTTAAATTGCTTAATCTGATATAACCGAACATCGAAACAGTTACTGGGTTTTTATCTGTTAATTTGTAATCACTTATCCATATATACCAATTCTTATCTGAGTAATCTACCAATTTATTTATTGGTTTGGAAAACAGTTTTTCTATTTCTATTCCCGTTAAAGAATCTTTGTTAAAAGAAATATCATGATGTTCTGATAAATATTTAGACGTGATTACATCTTCCTTTTCCTTGCCAAAAACAAAAACTGAATATTTATCGTCTGAAACTTCTTTTATTGAAATCATTTTTTCTTTTTTCTAATGGAAGGGAACGGTCAGTGCAAATGGCGTGAGGGCACATAGCCCTCATGAACATTTTGCACTTTGTTGGTGGTTCGTTTTTATTTATAATACCTCATAACTCTTCATTGGTATTTGGATTATCTTGCGATAAGTTGCTATAATTAGATAGTAATTCATTCCTAAACGTAGTTATAAGATTCATTGTGCTTGTACATTCATTGATTTGCCTTTGTGCTGAAACCATTTGATTTTTGATTGCTGCAAGTACCGCAGGAGAATCCATTAGTCTCTGTTTTATTATTGGGTCCGGAAGCTCTTCCTTAAGTGAAATGCCAACATCCTGTAGCGCCTGAGTGTATCTCTCCTGATGCGCCAAAAAAAACTGATTCACTCCTTCCCTATCTCCGAGCTCCTTATAAAGAAGTGCGATTTTGGTTCGGACAACTGGGTCTTTAATGACATCAATATTTCCCGAGGCTATCAATTCGTCATAAGCTGAATGACTGGATTCAAAAGTTCGGGTAATGCTTAGATACCGGATTGATGAAGATAAGTCAGAGAGAGTTTCAAACAATGGCTTAAAGAACGATGAATCAACTTCCTCATTTTCCTCTGAATGTCCTAATTCATTAAGTATCAGTTTCCCTCCCTGAATTTGACGATTCGCTCCCCAAACGGAATGTTCCAAATCTTCGATGCTTCCGTCCATGTCAGAAAGTATCATTTTAATGAAATGCCCTTCTTTTTTCTTATCCTTTCTTTGTTCGTTCCAATTGTTAATCTGGAGGGCAATCAAAATTCCTATCACAACAAGCAAAATTTCCCCAACAGCATAAAGCAGGTACCTTTTCAGATTCCCTTCATCAATTAATTTCTGTCTAATTCTTCGAAAGAATTTTAACATCGATTCTTCATTTTATTTTTTTTAATGACCACCAACGGTCTCGTGTAGCTGCCGTAGCGAGCTTTTGCTCGCTATGGACAGCTACACAATGTTAGCCACAGTTTTCTTTTTTTCTTTCTTTTTCAAATTTTATTGGGATACTGTAAACCCCAAAATCAACTCTCTTTTCATTTTCGATTGCTGGAATCCAATTTGGCATTTGTTCAATTATTTGAATTGCTTTCTGTTCGTATTTCTCTGATTCTCTTGCGAATTTATTTTGAAAAACGATTCCTTTATTTTGAACTTCTCCATTTTTTTTGATTAGAATTTGAATCACGATAACTGGGATAATTTCATCATCTGCAAGTAATTCATCCCCTATATTGCAATAAATATATTTCGTAAGTTCAGATTCACCTCCAACAAATTCAGGTTCTTTATCTCCCAATCCCAAGTCGTATAGACTATCTAATTTCATTTCGACTCGTTCAAAAGCGTCTTTACCGAATTTCTCTCTTATTTTCTCTCGCATTACTTGATTGTAACAATCTCCTTCTTCGTCAATAATATCTCCCCCTCCTTTCACTTTTAGATTGTATTCTTGTTTCATTAATCTCACCCAAGTATTGAACCTCGGGTTTGGAAGTCCATAAAAATATAATCCTAATTCATTATTTTGAAAATCTTTTTCCGCATCTCGTTTTCCACTCTCGCAGTCATTTTCAACATTTCGAATCCCAATCTTTTCTATCTCTTTTCCAGAGCCTTTTTCATTTTGAGATTTCGATTCATTGCATCCGATAAATGAAGCCAAGATTATAATTATCAAGTTCAAATTGTATTTCATATCAATTGCCTGTTTCTTTTAACAGATGCTTTGCCCTTAACGATTGGCGTTTTTTTATTTTTTTGTAATTGTGGCTAACGGTCTGCATCTATGACGTTGCCAGCTTTTGCTGGCAATGGACATAGATGCTTTGTTGGGCGTTCGTCTTCTTTTTTATCTTCCGAACATAAAGAACAAGGCGATTAAAATTACAATTCCGACAACTATCAAGACAGGAACTATTAGTTTCGTATCTCCTCCTTTTACTTCAATTTCAAATTTACCTGAACCAGTCTCTACAGTTTGTTTTGATTTTATGTACATCCCCTTTTTATTCAAAGCGGTAAGTTCTCCCATGATTGTTACTAAATCATGTTGCGCTAATTGACTTTTGGTCAGCTTTTCAAGAGCTTGCTTTCGAAGTTCAACATCATCCGATGCCATTTTCAATTGCAAATCTCTTCTGTCTTCGTCTGTTAAATCGGGCATTGTTTTGATTATGTCAAGTATCCGATTATTCTCAAATTTTGAAAGTTGATTATCCATAATTTTCTATTTCATTTTTGTGTCGAATGATGCTACTGATTTCTTCTTTAAGAAAGCTGTAAACAAAAATTACAGCAGGAATGGTAATAAACCATAGTGCTGCCAACAATATAAGATTATTATCATTTGCAAGCCAGCCAATGATACCTGCCAAAACAAGGACAGTTATCAAAATTTTATAAATCGATTTGTAAATTGATAATTTCAATAGTTTTATTGGGATAATGCTTGCATTTATGGCTAATTCGCCCCCCTCTCCTCTAAATATTGAATCCATTTTCACTTCATTCTCTCCGTAGGTAAATTCTTCATATTGGTCAAAGAAGATTTTTAAATCCACTTCGTTTATTAATCCGTCAGATTTCGTCTCCAAACTCTTCTTATGAATTTCTAACATCTCGTAAGCAAGATATTTATTTGCAAACGCATCGAATCTACTTTTTGAATGCATTGCTTTAATTTCAAATTTCGGGAACTGAACAGATACTATTTTCGAGTTTCTGAAATTGAAATTTGCGTTAAGACCTCTTAGTCGATAACTTATTGAAACTTTACCTCTTGTTACTCTCCCAATGAATGGCAATATAACATTCAAATCATTTTTTAATTGACTATAAACAGTTTGTAGCTTTATTTTGAGAATGTACTTCACAATTTGCTTAGCTTCAGTTTTTTCGTCGTCGGTTAAAAGTCCGAATCTTGTTTGTTGAACTATTAACCCATTAATTTCTCTGACTTCCTCTCTAAACATCTCAATTATGGAATTAATATCGGTCAAGTCGGAAAAATTATATTTTCGAGATTTTTGCTTTCTCTCAAATGACTTTATGCTTCTCTTGATTAAGGAAAGAAAGTCATTTAGGCTAAGTTTTTCTTTAGCTTGCTTTGTGAGAAATCTCGGCATCGTTTCTAAAATACGAGACTCCATTAAGTCTGTTAAGTGATAATCTCCATTTTTCCATTCATTAAACTTCCTCGCTAAATATGAAAGTGAACGATTGCCATGTACACTCCTGTAATACCTGCATATTTTCCCCCAAGTTTCAGCATCAGAATTAAAAAATTCCTGCAATAAAAATTGGTTATAATTTATGTACTCGGTACTGAAATCAATCTCTTTTTCAGAATAATATCTCATTTGCTTACCATTACTTTTACTCCAACTCCAACCAGGACGACAATTCCTACTATGAGCATGATAAGATTATTTGATATTGTTACTTTCTTGTCAATCACTTCATTTTCTGGCTCATTTTTTTTTGATGAATTATCCCAAATTCCATAGCCAGACTTTTGAGCATTAATTTGTGCATTTCGATATTCATCATCTTTGCTGAATTTATACTTTAAGTAAGCAAAAGCATATCCGTCGTCAATCATTTTTTTATTTATATCGACTGAATCTAAGATTGCATATCTCAACAATCTACCGTATCTATCTCTATCTTTTCCGACATTATCAGGGAGGAGTACGATTTCTTTGTTCAGGATTAATTTTGAAAGGTAATTTGTAGCTTCGATTCCAAATATGTCAGACTCTTCTGGAGCATTTATTCCTATCATTCTAACTTTCTCGCCATTCATCAAAACAAAAGTATCTCCGTCCGTAACTTCAATTACTTTTTCAGCTCGTCCCAAATTAGAACAAATCAAAATCAGCAGTATCAGTATTTTATTTGAATGGTTCATTTATTTTTTTCTGATGACGCCCAACGTCCCGTGCCGGCGTTCGTGGGGGCGCATAGCCCCCATGACCGCTGGCACATTGTTGGCGGTCGCTTTCTTTTTTATTTATGTTTTATTTTTCATCTTTATATCCCAAAGGATTCAATTCAGTTAAATCAAAAGTTTCTATATTTTTTATTCGCCCATCAGATTTTATCCCAATTACGTAAATCTTATCGTCATTTACTTTGTAAATCTGTAAGAAATAAGATTGTGGTTTTGAGATAAAATCTTCTGGATTTCTATCTGAAAAAGCTTCTGACAAATCAATCAACGGAACTTCGCTTGCATTAATCTTTTCAAGTGATGTTATTTTTTCTTTAGATGAAATAAGTTCAATTGATAAAAGAGAAGCAGAGTCTTCATCGATATAAGCTACATCACCCTTCTTTATTAATGATTTCAATTTTTTTGCAATTTTAACCCATCCCTCAATTCCTTTAATTAATTTATCTCCTACCAGAAATACATTTGCTATCGAGTTTATTATTGCAAGAACTACTATCCAATCAGCCCCAACACCAAGATTGGTTTCCTTGATTATTGCATCATCTCCAATTTCCTTCAATTCTTTTTCTATTTTTTCTAATTCAGATTTTGGCATCCCGACTATGCCTTTATCTGAAATAATTTCAGCGTATTTTTTTGTGTTGATTATTATTTGCATTTATTTATTTTTTAGTGACCGCCAACGGTCTTGTGTATGTGGCGTGGCGGGCTTTTGCCCGACATGAACACATACACGTTGTTCTCGGCTGTTTTTATTTTTTTACGTAATCTTTTCCTTCCTTCCACATAGCATCAAATTGTCTCTTAAAAAACTGAAACCATTCTTCATCAAAAGAATTATCTACAGTAAAAACAGGTGGTTTCCCCCAATCAACGTGGTGTGAATAAATCTCAATTATTGCAAGTTTACCTTTTTCTTCTGCATCAAAAATTCTTATCCCAAAAGAAGCAGGATAAGGGATTGTTTTTATTTCTAATTTTCCTTTCGGATTTGAATTCTCACAAACACCCATTAAATATTCTAAGTCTTGATGGGAAGTAGATAATTTTCTTTTGAAATAATTTGAGTCTTTCACTTCACTTCTTAATGCAGCCATTTTTAAAGCATCAGAAGTATCCTCCATTAATAAAATTTTCACATGACTTCCACTTAATATCTTATCTCTTATTAGACTAATATTTCGATTCAAAGTTGAAGTTAATGTAACACCTGATAGATGTATTTCATTCGATATTTCTATATAATCTTCTAAGCTATGTTTCTTGTGGAAGAAATTTTTTGCAAGTGTTGTTTTTTGTTTTTCGAATTTTGAAATTAAAGCTTCAATTCTATCACCCAATTCCCAATCATCCAATGAAAAAATGTAATTGACTATGAAAAACACAAAGACTACTCCTAATAATTCTGTTGCTAAATTCAACAGAGTTCCTCCCCAAAAATCACTTTGAGTATTTGTCATTCCCCTCGCCAACATCAATAATATTACTGACAATGTCAGAACGATTGTGTAAATGGAAATTAGATATTTCTGTTTTTGTTTTTTTTTCATTTTTTTCTTAATAGCCGAGAACGTCCCGTGCTGCTGACGTGCCGCCGCATAGGCGGCATGGACAGCAGCACATTGTTACTGGTCGTATTTCATTCCTAATTTAATTACTTGGGCGGAATCAATTCCGGGACATTTGCATCTCATCTCACTAAAATATATCTCTCTTGATTTGTCTATTTCTATTGGCGGTTCTTTAAAACTAATTTCTTCAATTTGTCTATTTTCTATTTCAATACCAGTCAACTCTATTATCTCACATTTTAATTGACGTTGACTTGGCAAGTTCACAATTGCATCCAACCGTATCTTATCTCCATTCTCAGATAAAGAAAGGCTCGGGTTTGGCAAATCTCGTACTTCAAAGTTCTCACTAATTTTGGTTGGGACTTTGCATCTTATTGAAATCTGAACTACCTCACTTGTATCATCAGGCTTTACTAAATATTCATTTGAACCGCTCTTCTTTATTGTTCCTCCTTTTGCCCTCCCAACTAACCCAGCATGGTTGTATTCTACACAAAAGCCAGTAATTTTGTTTTCCACTCCTTTGTAAAGTATATCCCCATATTCTGAAGATATGTACCCTAATGGAGGCAGAATATAAACTTTTGAAATCAGTTCCGACAAAATCACCCTATCCTTGTCTGTCCATGTTATTTTGTTCCAATATTCTCCCGATAGAACCTTTTCCATGCTTTCCCAATGATAAATGCCATTTGCATCGACAGAAATCAAATGACCATCAACTATTAACTGGCCTGAATCGGGATTGGCCCCAATTACTTCAATGGCATATTTAATTGAATCACCTGTTTGGTAAAATGTCTTATCACTCCGAACGACAATCTTGATGCTATCATTAATATTGACAATTGGGGATGAATAAGATTCCTTATCATTATACGAAGTCTCTTGCTTTTCATCAGTAGTTAGGTTGCATGCAAACAGTATGCAGATTAAAGCGATTCCTGTTATTTTCATTTTTTTGTTTATGACCAGTAACGGTCAGCGCCGGCGTTCGTGGGGGCGCATAGCCCCCATGACCGCTGGCGCATTGTTAGCGGCTGTGTTCTTTTTCTTCTTTATTTTCTTTCATTTATTTTTCTCAATCGAGAAGTAATCGCACCCCGATTCCGTCCAAAAATCGAGGCGAGTTCCCCGACAGATTTCCCTTCTTTTTCGAGGCGTTCCAATTCTTCGTCATCATTGGCAGTCCACGGTCTGTAAGCATTTCCGTGGCTTTTTCTTATCTCGGCGACCGAATATGCTTTTTCGTTTTCTTCCGATTTTCTTTTTTCTCTCGTATTATATTTTGGTCTGTATTTTTCGATTAACCGCTCTTCGACTTCCTTTCTACCTATCGGCACGGCTATCGCTGAGACTTCAAAATTGTCCTCGAATATCCTGTTCAGTTCATCTTCAAATTTCGGTGGGAATTTTCGGCTCGGTGTGGCTTTTTCGTATCCTTCTTGACCAGCGAATTTGATGCTTCCTATTTTTCTCCTCAGCGAATGGTTTCTCGTGTCAAGTAAATCACGCATCCTCTTTTTTATATTTCCTGATTCGCCGACATAGCAGATTTCCCCTTCTTCTCTCACGGCATAAACGCCAGCCGCCGATTCGAATTTATCTGCCCAGCTTGGAAACGTTTCGACCAATTTCCATTCGCCGTTGATTATTTCGTTTTCGTATTTGGCTAAATAATTCTCGATTCGCTGATTCATATCCGATGGTTTTTTGTTCTTATTTTTTTCTCATAGCCGCTAACGGTCGGTGCAGCTGCAGTATTTGCTGCCTAAGCAATATTGACAGCTGCACTTTGTTATGCGCCGCCTTCCCTTTTTTCTTTTAAAAAAAATCATTCGCAGGTGGCGCATAACGGTCGGTGCAGCCGCCGTGCGCCCGCATAGGGCGCATGGACGGCTGCACTTTGTTCCCTTCCGCCTTCTTTTTCTTCTTTATTATTCTCCGAAATTGAAAACGGAAAGTTTATATTTTAGCAGAAAGGTGATTTGAAACCACGTTTCTTATTTTTTAAAATCAACCAATTCAGTATCCTTCGGTGGTTTTATATCCCAATAGGTATATTCATCTTGTCCTTTGTACCACCTGTATCTCGCCTGTTGAAATCTGAGCATTGTCAAAATTTCGTGAAGTGTATTCTGGAAATCCTGCTTGTTCTTATTAGCGGCAAAAATCCCACCCGTGAAATTTATCCTCGTATGACCTGACCCGCTCGAAGAAACGTCAATATCATTTTCCCACATTTTGGCGGCTACCACTTTCGCATAATCTTTCCGCATCAATGGAAATTCTTTGGCTTGTGTACTCGTGACTTTTGACCTTAGCTTTTTCGCAAGTGCTTGAATTTCTTCATCATCCGATGCCTCTCCTTCGGCAATGTTATTCGCCCATGCACCGAACAAAACCAATTCGATTTGAATGCTCTCGACCGAACCACGGTATTTGCTGAAATCAATGCCTTCGTCAAAAGATTTCAATTCCCTCTCTAACGATTCCTTTAATTTTCCTTTGTTTTCTTCTGCCTTTATTTTTTCTTCTTCCAATCTCGCCAACCTTGCTTCTTCGTCGCTGATTGCTTTTAAGCTATCCACTTTGGTTAATAATTGTTGGGCTTCTGAATAAAGTTTGTTTTCTGCTTCTATCGAATTCAGGCTTGACTTAGCCAAATCGTATTCTTTCTTTTCGATGAAACTGTTGGCGGCATCAATTTTTGATTTGGCAATGTCTTCATCACTTGTCGTAACTGCCCCTAAAATTCCAATTACCACCAATGACAAAACCCAATATCCAAAGACTTTGAGCCTCGTCGGATTTTTGTCCCATTTTAGAATTATTGCAGGTTTGATTAACCCGACTATTAAAGCGATGAAAGCGAGAAAGCTGAGAAGACCTAAAAAGACCGTCATAATTTTTTGGTTTTGTTTTTAAAAATTGATTCCGTTTATCTATCCGCCGAGAATGAAAACTGGTTTTTGAATTTTACCGATTTCGTAAAATCGAAGCATCTTCCGTTGTTTTCTTTTTTTCTTGGTGGAAGGGAACGGTTTGCATAAATGGCGTGCGCCCGCATAGGGCGGATGACCATTTTATGCTTTGTTCGCTTCTGTTTTTATTTTTTCATTTCTATTTTATTCATCTTTGGAATTCCAGTTATTTCATCAATTTCATACGTGATTAATCTCGTCTCTTGTTCTTCAACTGTTTCTCCAATTCTGTATGAATATTCGACTTCAATTTTACTTCCATTTATTTCTCTCACTATAGATTTTTGTGGTCTCCAATTTTGCTTCACGGAAATATTTTTTGAAATCCATAAGCTATCTTTTTCTATTACGGATGGTGAAATTTTGAATTCTTTCCATTCATCTTCGCCTATCTTTCCAATCAATAATTTATCTGCACTAAATTCGCCACCTGTTTTCAAAATCATCCATTCTCCAACTTCGATTATTTGTTCATTTTTCATCCAATCCCTGCCATAATATTCTCCGCTACCAATTTTGTTGATATTTCCATTTTCTGTTTCGTATTCAAAATCTATATCGTAGAACCAAGAAGCCATATCTGCATTATATTCTGATTTGCATATTAGTTTTCCTCCTATCTCCTGGTCTATTTCAATAATTTCATTTAGTGGTCCGAAAGCTTGCTTTATTAAAATTGGGCAGCTAATTAAGAAAAGAAGAGATATTCCCAAAATCCCAAAACATCCATATTTCAATACTTTCTTCATTCTCGGTTTTATTGTTTCTTATTTTTTTCTAATGGAAGCGAACGTCCCGTGCCGGCGTTCGTGGGGGCGCATAGCCCCCATGACCGCTGGCACATTGTTGGCGGTCGCTTTCTTTTTTATTTATGTTTTATTTTTCATCTTTATATCCCAAAGGATTCAATTCAGTTAAATCAAAAGTTTCTATATTTTTTATTCGCCCATCAGATTTTATCCCAATTACGTAAATCTTATCGTCATTTACTTTGTAAATCTGTAAGAAATAAGATTGTGGTTTTGAGATAAAATCTTCTGGATTTCTATCTGAAAAAGCTTCTGACAAATCAATCAACGGAACTTCGCTTGCATTAATCTTTTCAAGTGATGTTATTTTTTCTTTAGATGAAATAAGTTCAATTGATAAAAGAGAAGCAGAGTCTTCATCGATATAAGCTACATCACCCTTCTTTATTAATGATTTCAATTTTTTTGCAATTTTAACCCATCCCTCAATTCCTTTAATTAATTTATCTCCTACCAGAAATACATTTGCTATCGAGTTTATTATTGCAAGAACTACTATCCAATCAGCCCCAACACCAAGATTGGTTTCCTTGATTATTGCATCATCTCCAATTTCCTTCAATTCTTTTTCTATTTTTTCTAATTCAGATTTTGGCATCCCGACTATGCCTTTATCTGAAATAATTTCAGCGTATTTTTTTGTGTTGATTATTATTTTGCATTTATTTATTTTTTAGTGACCGCCAACGGTCTGTGCAAACGCAGGTGGGGCGCATAGCCCCACTTGCCGTTTTGCACTTTGTTAGGGGTAGTATTTTTTATTCTAATCATAATAATTTAATATTATGTCAAAATCTGGCTCAGGGTCACCACTTTGAAAGGAACTTAAAATAGCCACTTCAACTTGTCTTTTCACCTGAGGTAAGATATTGAAATGAAAATCTACACTTCCAAACGCTGTGACTTTGGCGATACCACCCACCGCCACCTGCTTCAGGGTCTACAGAATAATTGCCATTTCCTCTTACATGAATTCTTAGATTTCTTAAAAATTTGTCCCATTTCTGTATATTTAATTTGGTTAAAAAATAATTATTCCTCGCTATATATACTGTACCTTAAAAGCTCAATTGCCTTAGAATTTCCGATGTAAATTCCTGGGAATGCATAGTTAAGTTCAAAGTATACTTCATCTCTTACCAAGTTTACCTCATTTATACTACATTCTAATATGTTGTTTATTCTTGATATTGATAGATTGTTTATTGGTTTTAGCTTTAGTCTCTTTGGTGGACATAGAACATTATTGCCATTTGGGCTGGAAATGCTACAAACGCAGGAATCACCATCAATCAACAAGTGTAATATTCTTTGAGATAATTCATACATTTTGTCCTTACAAAAAAGCATCGCCAATCCGTAGGAGTCATTAAAGTATTCACTTTCATAATTACCTCTTATTATTGAAAGATTGGCATCAAAAATAAAGTTCTTATTTAGATGTATTTGCCTTGGAGGGTTAAGAATTAAGTTCTTAGAAGGAAATTCAGAGCTATTAAATGTTTGAGGAGAATCGCAGTTTAAAAACTAACTTTTAAACCTTCATTCTCAGCTTTACGATTATTTCCCTTGTCTTTTGTTTCATTTATCCAAGATAATATATTCGAAACAATTTTAGTTTTTTCTACCCTCGCATTTTCTTGTGTAATCACCCCTTTGTATTCCTCAGTAATTAAATTTTTGTATCTGGTTTGAAATAGAATTACATCTTGATACATTTTAGGTTTGTTCTTGAACATTAAAGCCATTAAATCAAGTGCTTCTGCTAATCGTCCATTTCTCAAGAAGTCCAAATAAATTATCCATTGTTTTCTCGTTAAATTTTGTGAAGAGTTTTATGTTGGTTATTGTTTGAATTCTATTTGTTTATTTATTACCCCTAACGGTCGGTGCAGCTGCAGTATTTGCTGCCTAAGCAATATTGACAGCTGCACTTTGTTATGCGCCGCCTTCCCTTTTTTCTTTTAAAAAAAATCATTCGCAGGTGGCGCATAACCGTCCCGTGCCGGCGACGTGCCCAGCTTTTGCTGGGCATGGCCGCTGGCGCAGTGTTAGGCAACGTTTTCTATTAATTCTTTTGAAGTCATGAGATAAATTGGCGAACTAATCTTTATTCCGTATTCAAAGTCTTTAATTTTTTTAAGTAATAATAATTTCGTTATTTGCTAAATACTCTTTGTTGAAAAAAAATAGGAATTTCTATCTACTTTGTAATGCATTTTCAAATTAGTATACTCTTCACTAATTACTGTTGGATTCTTAATTGGTTTATAGTACTCTTTGATTTTGCTAATTGATTTTTTAAAAGAATCATTTTTCTTTGAGTTCTAAAAGTATATTGAAATCATCATTTGCCCAAGCTAATTTTATCTTGCAAATAGTAAATAAGTATAATATAGATATTCCAAGGATTGGATAATCATAAAAATCAGGCTTTTCTAACATTAGCCTCTCAAAAAAAGCTGCTGATGAATTGTGGGGAAAACTCAATCTGACTTAGCGTTCCAAATAAAAACTGCCCTAAGAAAAGTGTTGGATTTGAAGATATAGCCACCATTAAAGCAGATTCTGATGGCATATTTGCTATGTAGTTTTCTGCAGGGATTGAAGGTAATTTAACAATGTAATTTGCAGTCAGATATTCTTGAAGGGATTTATGAGAAAATTCGTACTTGTCATATCCAGATTGCAGAAAGATACCAGTATGAGATTCAAGCTCATCTACTACTTCATTGCATTGCTTTTTAGGGAGATTGAAATTGGGGCAAATTTCTATATAGGACTTTTCCAGTTCACCTAAACTGAAAATAGATTTATAATGGGTTTTTGTTAATTGAAAAGATAAATGTGATAAGAAGTCAGATTTTCTTTCTATATCGAAGTTGCCATAATTCGACCTTCTTGATATGTCTCTTTGGGCATCCCACTCTTCTAAAAGCAATTTAATGACTTTTTGATATACTTCTTTGGGCTTTTCGGGTATCTTCTTGTACCTCTCAAAAAGTGCGCACAAATGTGCAAGATTTAATGGACGGATTGCAATATCTGAAAAAGGAGAAGACTTAATCTGTAGATAAAGATTGTTTACTTCACTTTTGTTATCAAGCCACTGATATATAAAGTTTTTTATCTGGTCATCATTTAATGAGGTAATTTCATATTCAGAAGTGTTTTCAATTTGTTTTTTTATTTCAGCGATTCGAGAGGTGATTATTAATTCTTGAATTATTGAAACCTATGCTGAAATCAGAAATTTCTTTTAACACTAATTGTTTCACGTTAACTGTCAGCTCATCGAACCCGTCAAGAATTAACAATATTTTTAATTCGTCTAAAAAATTGATTGCCATTTTGCTCAGAAAGAATGAATTATAATAGCCTGGGTATCCAATCTTTTCTGTGCTATTGCTTGTTGTTTTTAGAATTGCTTCGTCTTTAAAACTGTATGTAATATTTAAAAGTCTTAATATATACGACAATATCGGTCTGTTAAGCTTGTTATCTGCAAGTTGGTCATTCAAATCTCGAAATCTTATTACAATAGGGAAGCTAAAATTTTCATTTGCCGACACTTGTACCACTAATAATTTCTTGGACTAAATTTTTCATTGAAGTTGTCTTTTCCTGCTCCTGGTTGTCCAAGTAAAAACAATATGTGTACTTGTATGATTAAATACATTAGAAAGCTTGATTTTTTTCGCAGTAGTTATCGGACTCAATATGTGTTCGTTTGGGGGTTACATAACAATCAAGTTCTACATAAACATTTTGAGTGGACTTTGCTTGCTTTACGTCTTTGAAACTAATTACCCTTGCCCATGTTGAAGTTTCTTTAATGTGAATTTTAATAGCTTGTTCTAATCCTTCAGTAGATATAAAAAGCTTTTGATTATTATTCGATATTACTTTTAAATTATCTACAGCTTTTTTCAAAGTGTTTTTTGGTGAATCAATTGCAAAAATCTCATCTATCATTTCGAGCAGTGCATAGTTGATTCTCACAATTTCAGTATTCCTATCTGCTTGAGCTAAGTTTCCACCTCGGAATTCTTTTTTAGTTTGCTCAAATTTCGAAGAGAGCACAATGATTTCATTGTAAAATTCATTATTGTTTTCGCTCAAATAATCCATAAGGGTGTCTATAACCTCTTTGGTTTTATTATTTGCTATCCTTGTTTTTAATTCTTTTATTTTCATTTTAATGTTGCCTAAACGGTTTGCATACACCGGCGTGGCGGCGTTTAGCCGACATGACCGTTGTATGCTTTGTTGCCTGCTGGCTTCTTTTTACTCATCTAAATATAATTCATAATCAATAAGTTTTTCAGTTTCCTTTCTGCTTAGGATTATTTCATTTGTAATAATATAATCCAATTTGATGTTGGTTACGAATTCAAATCTAATGTCATCCTCAAAATCATTCATTAAAATGTAATTTGCACTTTTAAAATCAATATCCTCTTTTCGAAATTGTGATTTTTCAAGTTTTGAAGGTTGAACAATTTTAAGATTCGCAATTTCATAACAAGAAGAATATTTAGGTTCATAACCTCTGTTGTCTGTTTCATTGATGATTGTTGCTCCTCCATATAAATTGTATCCAACTCTAAATGTAAAACAATCCCCAACAAAATATTTTTTCTTATATGCTTTTATCCTTTTAGTTTTTCTTTTTTCGTATCTTCTTTCTTTTGGTTTGAATTTTTTTCAACGAATTCATTTAAAGCTATTTCCCTTTCAGTTATGTCTTCTTCACTTGCTCCTCCATCAATCCATGATTGTTTATCTATTCCACTTGATTGAATTCTTAAAACTTCATTTAGAATATCATTATCAACATTCCCCACATTTCCATTGAGCATATGCTAAATAAATCCAATTTTCGTAGAATTTATCGCCAGAAAAATGTTTATCCATCAACATTCTGATTTCATCTTTCTCTAATCCTTTATCATACAATTCAAAATAAAAAACTAAATAATCTCCAGCGTTATCATTTTCTTTTATTCCAGTTCCCCAGTATCCCATATTTAATTGACTTTTTTTTGGATTGTTGTTTTTTATTTTCTCTTGCTTGCAGGCAACGGTCAGCGCCGGCGTTCGTGGGGGCGCATAGCCCCCATGACCGCTGGCGCATTGTTAGCGGCTGTGTTCTTTTTCTTCTTTATTTTCTTTCATTTATTTTTCTCAATCGAGAAGTAATCGCACCCCGATTCCGTCCAAAAATCGAGGCGAGTTCCCCGACAGATTTCCCTTCTTTTTCGAGGCG
>CBDCVJ010000006.1:0-34210 GCA_965222975.1 Saprospiraceae bacterium
TGAGTTTTCTGGATAAAATCATATACCCATCTTCCAAACTGATAATTTCCTTGAAGGGGAATGTGGGATGCTCCACGAATTTCTCAAACTCCTCTTTCCTTATCGCAATCCTCCGATCTTTATCTTCAGGGAAATAAATCCCAAAACCAAATTCCACATCAACCTTTTCCGTGCTGTCCACGACGCAAAAAGTGATACCCATATTCGTAGGGAAAAAATTGTTGGTGGATAGTTGGGTGGCATCGGCGTCGGAGGTTCTGTGATTGGTTCTATTGGTTGAAGTATCAACTGCATAAACATCGTCTTCCTGTTGGATTTTACCTGATTCTACATCGGTTTCCTCTTCGTTGGTTTCATTTTCCATTTCGGCGTCGTCCATCCCTGACTGGGTGACAGGCTGGGAACGCTCAGGAAAAAGCACTCCACTGAAATAACGAATAAGTGGGTAGTCGGAAATGATTTCGTGGTTGACGTCCTCTTCATGCACGAATACATCAGAGCCAGGGCCTATCAGCCCTTCCTGTATGCGCTGTTGAAACAGGTCTCTACATGCTTGGTATTGGTTGTCCATTGTTGATGACATTTATTTGGGAAATGGTTTTGTGTTGGATGTTATGGTCCAGTATGGATTGAATTTGCTTGTCGGAAAACTGGCGGAACATTTTGCCCTTTTGACCAGACTTCAAAAAGGTTGTTGTCTCATCACTCAATCCCTGTCCGAGTGCAATCATTATGCTTTTGTAATTTGCCCGGTATTGAAAAATTTCACCTAGTTTCGCATTGAGCAAGTGGCTGTTGGTCATCCCCCTGATAGCGTGTAAATCCTTCTCCCTTTGAGGAAACCTGACCAGGCAATTTGGATGGAGCCAACTTCTGAATGTTCCAAGGCTCACTTTAAGCCCAAGGTTTTTCAATTTTTGGTGGTATGCTTCTTCCTCTAATCTTGTTTTTTGAAAATGATACCGCAGTTCATCTTTCCAAATTGAGGAACTCTCTTCGATTTTTGAAAAGACATCGGTTGTATCCGCTTGCATTGCGACTTCATACAGTTTTTCTTTTTCGGTATTATTATACTCGATTACTGTATCGCCCTTTTTGAGAAAGTTAGCAGCAATTTCTTTATAACCATTGCTGTTTTTTACCAAAAAGCGTTGATTGGAATAAACTGCTTTTTCTTCCCCGTTTTCAAACCGAATCAGCAATTCGTGGTCTTTCCCATCCCGTGAATATAGATTTCCTTCCGACGAACCGTTTTCCGCAAAACGTTTCAACAAATCGGATAGGCTTTTCTTCTTTTGGCGGCATTTCAAAGACTACATCGGATAGTTTCTTTCGCCAATCGGATTTAAGTTCGGCAAGCAGGCTGTTTTCATATTTGGTCTGGCAGAGTTTAAAAAAATCTTCTTCGTGCGGGTACAGAAACAGGATGCAGCGATGGAGGCTTTTAAGCATTGTCCTCAATTGTTGCATTCCGTAGAACCCTATGAAACCCACAGAGGAAGGCTTTTTAGTATGCAATTTTTTGAAATCGGCAAAAGAGATGAATTTGACTTTACCCAATTTTTTTACTTCTGTTTCCCAAGCCTCGACTTGATTTTTCGAAACCACAATATGTGTTATTCCACCATGTTCCTTCAAGGCTTGAAATTTATCCCTTGAACGGACGACCGCCTCATACAATCTTTCGAATTGCCCCAGAAGGACAGGCCAGTTTTCGGCATCCTCGTCGTAGTAACCCACCTCGTAAAATGCATTGCTTACAATTTCATTGCCTTCCAACTCGAACCGCTCCCAAGTTTGCTGTGCAAGCTGGTTCAACCTGCTGTCAGCATTTGGTACGATGATTTTTGAAAAATCCCGAAGATGTTTATTAAGGCCGGGGAGCATGATTTCATAATCCTCTTCAATGGCTTTGATGGCAAACGAGGTGCTTTCCAAGGCCAGTCTAATCTCATCAGATTCTGTAGTAACTACTTCGATTGACTTATTTTCCTGACCGTTCAACAGGTTGATTTCAGGGGCATACCACCTCCATTTGTGGAGGTTGGGCAAGTAGTCAACGTCTTCACTGCCAACCAAAATGACGGACTTTATTTGGTGCCGGTTCAAAGCATTGGTGAGGTTGGGAATATTGTCCCTGTATTGACTAGACCCGACGAGGACAACGGTTTCAATTTTTTCATGGCTTGATGACAAAAGATGGTCCTTTGCCAGTTCAAAATCATTGGTGATGTAAATCAGCGGTTCAATCGGCAAATTGCAATCCCTGCCAATGCTCCCATCCCTTTTTTGCCAGATATACTCGAATGGAAACGATTTGTAAACGCTTTTGCCTTTCAATGAAATTCGTTTCAGTTCTTCGGTCACTTTTTTTGAGGCGATGACCAAGGTTTTTTCCCTGAACTTGTATGGGATTTCATTTTCTGGACAGCCGAACAATTCCATGAAAAAGCTCTTATAGGCTTTCGGTTTAGTCTTCAATTTTGACTGCCGCCAATCGCCAGTTATGATGGGGTATTTTCTGGCTTGCATTTCTGTCATTCGCCCCCTTGTGTTTGCACCGTCCAGCCTTTTCCAGTGAAATTCATTTTCAAATTTTGAAATGATTTTTCGGGTGCTTCCATTTGTTTCCAATAAAACATCCCCTTCTTCTATCTCATAATGGTTCTCCACCCAGTTTTTTAAAAAGGTCTCTATTGCCAACATTAATAAAGTGGGGGTGTGATAGGCACTCCGATAATCTTTCCCCGGAAGAAGAAACAGCGAATTGATTTTATACTCAATGGCCCGGCGGACAAGGTAGGCATTGACCAAGTGGAACGGTTCTAACCCAAATTCTTGCACCGCAGGATACTCCTTCAAAACGGACTGCTCAGTTTTTTGCCAGAGCATTTTCAGATAGGTTGAACGGACATCATCCATGTTTCTCGAAGTTTTAGGAAATCAAAGCACATATGTGTAAATCTTTAATTCTGTTAAAATAAATCCACACCTACATCACTTTCTTCAATCAAAT
Source organism: Saprospiraceae bacterium (assembly GCA_965222975.1). GTDB lineage: Bacteria > Bacteroidota > Bacteroidia > Chitinophagales > Saprospiraceae > UBA6168. The sequence goes on from CBDCVJ010000006.1 coordinate 3,017, forward strand.
AAGCATCTTTATAAAACGACCGAAAAATGTCTATTAAGCCCTGTAATTTTGAATCGGGTGAATTCAATCCAAAAAGTTCTTTACTTGCAATGACAATCCTTTTTTTTCTGGCACGTGTTATTGCTACATTTAATCGGTTGGGATTAAAAAAAAATTCAGCTCTCTGTTTTGCTTGGATTGGATTGGAAGTTGCCATTGAAAAAATGATGACATCCCTTTCTTGACCTTGCATGCGTTCAATTACATCTACAAATACATTTCCCCCCTGATCGATATTTCTAATCTTAATCGCTAAAGCATTATTTATTCGTCGTACCTGTGCCCGGAATGGCGTGATTACAGCAATTTCATCAGGCGAAATTCCATTATTGAGCAATTCTTCAACTAATTCAGCACAAAGGGTGGCTTCAAATTCTGATCGGGTATTTTGACTTTGGTGAAAGTGACTGAAAAGAACTTCAGGTTTAAGTGGGTCTAAAATTTCATTGTGCTTATTAAATATTTGAGGCACATCCAATACCCAATTCTCATTATCAGGATGGGGGTGTAATTCGCCTTTATAAAACTGCTTACTTGGAAAGCGATTAATAGCGTGATTCATCCTGTAAGTCACATCCAGCATTATTCCAGGAGCATGTTGAAAGAGTAATTCAAACACTGACTTTGAAAAAATTGGATCTTTCTGATTTGCAGATATTATAGGTGGGAGTTGTTTGTGATCGCCAATAAAAATAAATTTTTTACCTTTTACCATTCCAGCCACAGCAAGAGGAACACTCAATTGGCCAGCTTCGTCAACAATTACTATATCCCAATCCATGAATTCAAGTTTTCTGGTATGAGGAGAATAACAGGTAGCACCGACAATAACACCCCTGCTGGTATTATTATATCCGCTGTTTCTAAAATCAGCTACATTTTTAGCAGTAGAACCATTATAATTAAGATTCTCTTTCTGGTTACTTTTTCCTACTTTAATTATATGTTGATATTGGGATAAAGAAGATGTTTTTTGGAGAGCATTATTGATGGCAGTGTGAGTAGGAGCAGTAATTAAAACTTTGTTTCCTTCTTTGGCAAAAGCTATTGCTAAATGTGCTAATAACCAAGTTTTTCCACTTCCGGGTGGCCCTTGAATTAAATAGTAATTTTCAGTTGAATACGCTTGAACAAAAGCCCTTTTTTGTATTGCATTCAGTCCGGTATTCTCAACTAATTGTGTGGCTTCTTCTAATCTAATGGAAGAAAATTTTGGTAATATTTGTCCTGAAAAAATTCCGGAAATGTATTCTTTTTTTTCATGGTTGTAACTTAGAATTGCAGTCGATTTCTTAATAATATGACGGATATCAACCTTTGCGATATCTAATTCCCAACCTTCACTTTCTCTCAAATTTATGGGCAAAGAATAGACGTGGTACCCTGAAAGTAAAACCATAGTATTCCCATTGTCTGCTAACACATCAAGTGCAAATGAATGTCCGTGTCCATGAAGAACAATAGGGCTGCCTTCTCTGAATTTAGATAAATTGTCTTTACACCTTACAGTCACCTTTTTAAATATTATTCCTGATGCAGTGTTGCTTATTGGAAAGAACTCAGCCTTAATGTTGGATATGGTGTCCCCTTTCATTACCCGTTCTTCAAGTGGCAGATTTTTTATTTCATCAACTTCAGCATTTTTAGAATCATATTCAATGTCAATAGCCTGATTTAAACGATTGATTAAATTTTCCATGAAATAATTATTTAGGTTTAAAATAAATCAATAGGAACTGATTTAACTTGCAGCGGATTCAGCAGGTAGCCGCCTTTATCTTTTATTGAAGTGATAAGGTTTTTAAAAATTTGATTTTTATTTAAAATTTCTTCAGTACCAAGTAACACTAAGTGATTTTTTGCACGTGTTATAGCTACATTTAATTTTCGATCAACACCTTGTTCACTTATAGATTGGATAGCTTTTAACTGAGTTATACTTTTTAAGGCAAATGAAATAATAATAATATCTCTTTCGGCACCCTGAAATCGTTCTACAGTATCAACAGTAATGTTTTTATAATCCTCGCCTAATTCATTTTTGATCGTGGCAATTTGAGCACGGAAAGGTGTAATTACACCAATGGATTTAGTTTGGTCGAAATTTTTTCCGTAAATTTTGTGCACATATTTTACAATTGCATTAACAAGTTTAGCCTCACCTTCATTTATTTTTGATTTAGTCTCTCTTTTTGTAGGGATGAAAACAACTCTTGAAATTGAAAAAACGCTATGCATCGCTGAATCACTAAAGCTGGGATATTTAGGAAGATCCAACTTTTGTTTTTCTGAACCTGTTTTGAGCTTTCTTTCATAAAACATATTATTGGGAAATTCGGCAATGTCAGAATGCATCCTGTAATGGATAGTCAACATTCCATGACAATCATTCCAACCTTTACTGACTGCATTTTTCTTAAGCCGACTAAATAAAGACTCCCGAAAATTATTTAAACCAATTTTGTGCAATTCCAAATCATAACAGTCACTGTCTTTCTCGCTTTGTATTACTACTGCAGGCAGCTGATTTTCATCCCCAATCAGAATCCACCTTCTGAAATATTTGATGATACCAATTAATTGAGGTTCTAATAATTGAGAAGCTTCATCTACAATTAAAGTATCAAATTTCTTGAAGCTCAACAGATCAAGACTTCCTGCAAACGTTGCTTGAGTTGATATGAACACCTTTGTATTTCCAACCTTTTCATACAATTCATCCAATTTTAGTTCTCCTGCTAATTTTGACCAATAGTAAGGGGCATCACCTCTTCCTAATCGGATAAAATCAATTTTCATCTGATAAAGCTGGTGACATATTTCGTCCACTGCTCGATTGGTAAAAGCAATGACCATTAAATTCCTATCTTCAGAAGAAATGTGATTTATGATTTGACACAGCACCTTGGAAGTTTTTCCTGTACCTGGTGGACCCTGTATTAGAAAGTAGTCTTTTGCTGCTAAAGCTTTGCTGACTAATTCATGCTGAACGTCATTTAGTTTATCTTTTGGAATAGAAACGGGCGGATTAAATTGGGGCTTCTCTAATCCCAAAACCAAGTTGATCAACATTGGTCTTGCTTTTAAAAATTGATAACTTAAATGGAGCATTTGTTTAAAGCTTGACTCCCTAAAATCTCTATCCAATGCCCAAAATTTACTTTTTTGGAAGTAATTTTTATTCATCTGTTTATTAACCAGACTCACTTCCACCCGATTGTTTTCTATGGAGAGAATAGTGCACTTCAAAATTTGACTATTCAACGGGTTTAGCACCTCGGGATCAGGCGTTGGATAAAGAATTGCTATTTCGCCCTTTCTAAAAGTAGTAACATTTGCAGTAAATAGATTTGATTCCATTTCCAATATTATATGGTAATCATCGGTTACCTCTAACACACTTAAATACACCAATACATTGTAATTATCTATTTTTTCTGCTTTGGATAACTTCCATAAATCTGCGAACCCGTTAGATTTACCATATCCATCGTCACTACCTACTTTAGCAACTTGCAATTCACGATAAATGAATTGTAAAAAACCTTCGAAATAGCTTTTCACCAGAGGGTTCAGACCTTTTATTGTATTAATAAAATCTGAAACTTGGTCTTTTAGGAAAGAAGGGAAAGGGCCAAAATTTTCAGAAAGAATATCGTAAAGTGGATGAAAATCACCTTTGGCTAGTTTTAATTCGGCAGCTACAACCTCATTTCGCAGCATAAGCAACTCTTGTTTCGATAGATACTTTTCTTCACTTACATTCCTCATAGGAGTTTCATCTAAAGGTGCTTTGGAATATAGAATGGAACTTAATCCAAGCCGATCTGGGTAAGTTGAAGATAAAAGAAGATCATAACACATTGTTTGTGCCTCATGATTAGGCCATAAACCTTTTTTCAGAATTGGATATTTTCTCGAAGATTTTAATTCTACTATGTCCTTACGATTACTTGATCCTTCTATCATCAAATCTAAACGTCCATGCAATCCAAATTTGCTGGAAATAAAAGTCGGTTCAATAATCAATTGTTTTCTTTTAAACTCATTCAAACATCCTTGCAGTGTGTTCTGGTGGTCTTTAGCTTCTAAATATACCTGTTTTACAGTTAAATTATTATAACTGCCATTATTATTGGCCATACACAACATTCCAAATGAATTCAATCGCATGACTGTTTCAAACGACTTTTTATAACTGTAATCAGGATCAGTGGCCATATCGTCCAGCATTTTTCCTACGATATTTCCAACCATAATGCGGTCAGTGATTTCCCCTTTTTTAAATCTGTTAAGGATAAATAGAAGTGGGTTATCACCTTGATATTGACGGCAATCTGATAATTGCTTGGCTTCAATCAAATAATCTGGCTCTAATACAACATAAGACTGAGAGGTAGCAAAGAACTCATCTTCTTTGTCAGGATGTTTTTTGACTTCTGTTATATATATATATTGGAAGGGTTCTACAATATTGGCAAATTTGGTCAAGTCACTTCCAAATCCTTTTTCATTTTTTTTATTCCAAAGCTTAAGCTTTATGATTCCCCATTCGTCTGTACTGCAGGTGAGAACACAAAATTTCGTACTCGCCTTTCCATTTGGTATAAATACATCCTCAACAACCGCAAAAAAATCATAGGAAGGAAGAGGTGGGCGTTTCAATCTTACTTCTTTCTCAAATTTTTCAATATGGATTGAGTACCGATTCTTGATAATTTCAGGTACTTCAATTTGGGCAAAAAAACTAATAGCCTCGGACAGTTGGTACAAACACCTTAGCCCATCCAAGACTTGAGGTTTGAATTCAGAATTATGAACTACTTTATTACCAAATGTCCTTAACGGATGAACTTTAGATAGAATATTTGAAGGCACTTGGTATTGCCTTTCAACAAACCTCATCCTGGCAAATAGGTCTCCAAAATACCGTCGAGCATCTTTCGTAAGTTCTTTATATAGGTACTCAAGAGCAGTCCGATATTTTGGGATGCGTTCTTTTTCATTTAATCTCTTATCTGAAAGGATTTCTATTACCCTTTCAAACAGGAGTTTACCTTGCTGTTTTTCGATATGTTTCATGCTACTAACAGATTTATTATTTTTAAAGGGTTATTTCTGTTAGCTTTCTCACAAGTAGTTTAATTGAAAGTGTAGCGTGGAATAGTATTTCAAAGTACATATTTCGAATTCAACATTTAAATATAAGTACTTTTCTAAACATTGAAATTAAACTCACCAAAATCAACCGCTTTAACCTCTGGATTATCCACGATTCTTTGATATTCTCTTAACATTTTAAACGGAAAAGGCATAACTGAGGGTGCATCCACCCTTACAAAATCAACGGCCATTATTTCTAACAAGTTGTTAAATAATAAGCTGCTATTGCCCCATGCCTTCAGGCTACGAATAATGTTTGTTTTTAGAAATGCCCCCTGGGTACGTCCCATATTCTTATTTGCCCAAAACAGCATTTCTTTCCCCCGTCGAACCGCATGCAAATCTACCATTGAACCAAAAGTAGCAGCAGTAGCGGTTTTGTTCTTTGCAAGCTGTTTCAACCAAAATCCAAAATTTCCCCAAAATTCATGTACGAATTGGATAGTTAGTTTTCGAGAACCTGGTCCTTTAAAAAAGGATTGAAATTCTGTCAATGGAATAGAGTTTTTATTAGAGGAACCAAGAAAATCTAAAGCACTTTCGATTTGATTGTTGCTACCATAATTTTCTATATAATTCTGAGTGAAAGTTAGTAACTCCTGACGGCTAATAGCTTCATCTGCCAAATCTGAACCTTGCATAATTTTGAAATGAAGACTGGACAATTCCGGCATAGTAAACATGGATGTTTGTGAAATGGTATTAAGATTTCCGCCACCGTCAAACAAAACTCCATCTATTTTAGGTTTGCCTTTTCTATCAAGATTATCATTGAAAACAGCAACCATTCGGTTGTGTAAAGTTTCCAAAATCGCAGATTGTTCTAAAGTTGAAAATTTTAGTCCCCCTTCAGAATTTATTTTCAGAAAATGAAATATCAACTCCCTGCGATCTTCTTGTTGTTCGGCAATAGCAAAATACCAGTCCTGCTTCATTCCAAGTTTCGACCAATCAAAAACACTTAATTTTCCTTTAGTAATATCATATTTGATATGAGCTTCTAACAAGGTTTTAAATAGTTGGTTCTTTCCTTTCGATATATATTCCTGCTTTGTGAAGTTTTGAATAGGGCAGTCCAATTTGGATTTTTTGTATGGGTCAATGACATTTTTTGTAAGTGTATAATATTCTTTGTCATGGTTGAATAAAAGATTTATTCCATTTTTATTAATTTTTTTGGAAGCTTGTATTTTGATTCCAAATTCATTTTGATAAAACGCACGGATTTTTTCAATTAGTTCACGTTCACCAACATTGTTGATTAAATATATTGGTATTTCATTGAGTGGTTCAAATAAACTTTGTTTAGGATTGTATACTTTGGTTCGTTCACCCTTAATAATTTTTTGATGAACCTGAATATATTTTCCAAAATGTATTTCAAAAGCCTCCATTAGTAGAGATGCCCACATCCCAACTTTTGAAGCAGAATACTTCTTTGGATGAAGATTCAAAAAAGGAATCTGATTTTTCTTTTTATTGCCTTTTCTAAACCTTTCTTTTGGCCGCATTCTGACATACAAATCATCCCATCCTGCCTTGTCTTTATCAAAATTTCTACGAAAAGTGGTATTTTTTGAATCGAAATAATATTGGGGTAAATTAAACAATTTCTGTTTACGTTCAGCACTGTCCTTGCCATATTCATCCTTCACTAAATCCTTATATCTACGAAGTGAAGTAAAAGTGACCGTTTCCAATTTTATAATGTTTTGTTTTTGCACTTTCACCTCCATTGCTATTCTACTTTGGTCTTTTTTATTGTGTAAAGTCGATTCAGAAGAAGTGATGAAAAGGCATCCATTTAGATTGTTATATCGATACCTTGGATTAGTGGAGTTGTTACAGGCGTTTAGAAAAAGTTGGAATATTCGGTAAGGTTGTATTTCCTCAAATTCTGCAAATTCAACTCGTACATCGAGTTTTGATTCAATATCTTTTAATATGCTAATCGGTTTTTTATTGCCAAATTCCTTCCTCCGATAAAGCGCATAAGCCATCGTGCCTCCAGTGAAACAAACTGACATAGCTTTACAATCATCATTTGTAAGCAAAACATCCATTTCACTTACATCTTGATAAGATAGCCATCTATCATCTTTTGTGAATTTTAAAGTGATAAAATCACGATTGATTAAAGTGAAATTAATGTCTAAATCGAATTGATTAAAGCCGAGCTTACGCATGATTATTAATAATTTGATGAATGAATTGTATTGATTCTGAAATTACTTTCTTTTCTTCTAAGCAAATAATACCTGGCACCTCAACTATACCATCATCGCCAAAAACCGGATGAAGGCTTTCATTTGGTCGAATTATGTTTATAATCAAGACTTGAACGGCACTTACCTTCTCCATTTTTAGCCTTATTTTTTTCTTTTGAACTTCGGCTTCTACCAAAGTGCCAGGACCCCAAAATTTGAAGTCGATATAAATTTTGTTTGAAATTTTAAAGTCGAACAACTCGTATTCTTCTTCTTCCATTTTCTGTAAGTATATTCCAAAGTGTTTCAAGATATGGCTTCCAATTTCCTCTCCTAATGCTCCTAAATAAACATTTTGAAAAAGGGGAGGGCTGAGAATGTATTGATTCGGTATAAAAGACATGGCAAAATTATTTTCTTCCTTTTCAAAGCATTCTTTAACCAAATCTATATCAAGTAGTTTGGGGAGATAAGCCCCTTCTGCTGAGACTTCTTTGCCAATACGTTTTTCGAAGTCAATTTGTAAATCATGATGAAAATCATCCTCAGAACGGAAAAAATAATGATTTGACAATTGCCCTTCAGGAGTTTGCAAATAAAATTTGTACAATCCTGATTTTGCCAAATCATCTTTAGAAATTGTAGGATGGCAAAGCACAAATCGGCGCAAATTCCCCCAGAAATTAATGGTTTCATTATTCCAATTTGGTATTTTACGCACTAAGCGTCGAATCATAGTTGCCAAAGCAAAAGAATTGAAAATATTAATATTTTGAACATTACAATTGTCCGACAGTGAATTATTCACCTCTGACAAACAATGTTGATGTAGAACTTCAAATTCCTTTACCAACAGGAAATTTCCTTTTCTAAAATGCCTTAAATAATCTTTTATAGATGAATCATATAAAAGATGTGTTATCGGACTTTTGAGTTTAGTTCTGGATAACCGCCCAACGGCTTGAAGAATAACTCTGCAATAATGCAAGGCTACTGCACGTCTTTGATAAAGCATTTGGTTGGAGGGGGCTCTTTCCCAATTATGGTGCCTGCGTCGAAAAGCATATTGAATCCTTTCTCTTTTTTCTTGCTGATTGATAGCCCCTCCTTCGGTCAAGTATTCAACTTCAAAAAGGTAGTCTAATAATTCATAGTCACCTACTTCACTTCCTTCTGGAAAATAATGGAGCAAATAAGTGGGCTTTTCTAAATATATAGCATCGTAATCTTTCTTTCCTTTCCCATATTCTATATTATTGATTTTAATTGCAGGAATATTATCGGGCGTTTGATATTGGATATTCTGTCCTGCTCCAATAGTTTGATAAGTAGAAATAACAAATACTCGCTCCCCTGCTTCCAAATACTTATTAATTTTTTGTTGTTTCGTATCAAAATCCTTGCTATTAAGAACTTTTACTTCTCTATGCACAGCTTTCTTTGCGTCCTTCTCTGATTCATTCATTTCCATTATTCGCAATTCTATGAATAAATCCTTCAAAATGCTTTCTTGAAATGTTTCCAGTTTCCCCTCCTTTGGGAATTTATTTAACATACATAAGAAGGAATGGATATCACGATTTTGAAGAAAATACAGATAAGACTTTCCTGTTTTAATGTATCTCTGAACCTGAAAGTCTTCTAAACTGCTAAACGCATCGAGAAAGTGGTTCACCATTTCTTTCTCGATAAAAAGCTCTCCCAAGCTTTTTATTCTGCTTGATTTTACATTTATAGAAATTGGTTTGATTTTGCGCCTTTTTGAATATAAATTTTTCGACTCAAATTCTTGTTTCAACAATTCTTTATCATCTGTACTTATTTCATGATACATCTCACCCAGATGATGCTTAAGGTGAGTTAAAGAATAATTTGATATTGGTGAATCAAAACCTGCAGTTGCCGAAACGCCAATAACAGTAGCATGTTGACAGAGATTGATTAACCATGTTTCCGGAGTTGTCAAAGTATCCGCATATAAAATATGTGTAGTAGCATCATGCTGTTTGCGATTCACAATATTGTAAAATCGGAATCCTTTATTGACAGGAGATAAATCGAATTGTGTGCTTATACTGCTTTTAGTAACATGGACTTGGTGGAAGATATGGTCAATGAAATATCCTTGAGTTTTTCCGTCCTTAACATCAAACAAGTCCAAAGTAGTCTTTATAGCGTTTTCGATGCTTATTTCTTCTTGGTTATCCTTATCATGCACTTCTTTATATACTCTGGCAAAATCATTGATAAAATAAGAAAATAAATGTATAAACCCTCGTATCTGATTTATTACGAAAAGCAAATTCTTACTTTCATCAATAGGTTGATTTTCCTCAATTCCAATAAAATTAGTTTTTTCTTTAGGATTAAAATTCCTGGTTAGGTATCTTGTTTTTTTCTCTACTTTTTGTCCATCAAAAATAGTTTGATACTCAAAGTCATGAAATAGAAATGCTCTATTTGATTTAGCACTGCCTGGGAAATAATAGTGAAATCGAAATTTATGATTTTCATACAATTCCTTTCCGGTTTTCTTTATGTCTCGAAATTTTCTTTTTAAATATCGAAGATGTCCTCGTTTGGCCTTTTTTATCCGATTTTCAGGAAATGGACGAGCGCTCAAACCATATAAAACTGTTGTGAAAAGAGTAATAATATCTTGATTAAATTGGATGGCATTATCAATGATAGCATTCTTGATATTTGCTTTTGTAGCATCAAATTCATCAATAAAAACAATATTATCTTTTATGTAAGCAGGAATTGTTATATGAATATTTGGACCAATGATGGTGTCTGCGTACCGATAAAATTTATCTATGCTACAGAAAAAAACTTTCTTTTCAAAATATTGAACTGATGGATATAGTTTTTCAACCCATCTCAATTCCGGTACACTTCGTAGTTTATCCAGTCGTTGGTCAAAAGAAGATTTTGGTGGGAAATATTCTTTCAAAAAAATTTTCAACTCCTGTCTGAATACTCTTTCTTTTTCAACTAAATCATCATGTAAATACTGTCGAAATTGAGAATGGTTAGGAGCTTTGGATAAAGCATCTACTGCTTTTCGTAGTTTATGGTAAGACTTAAACTTTCCCTTCAGTGATTCGTCCACATCATTCCCAACTCCAAAAAAGTTTTGAACTTGTTCTGAATAACTGTTAAGAAAAACTACGTGTTGATTAAATATTTCATTACCTATCATCTCTTTTAAATCGTCCAAGGGAAGGTTTTTCTTAAGGTTGGTGATGAACCAAATTCTCTGGTTGCATTCATTACGAAGGTGATAAGCAATATAGTTCAAAACGTAATACGTCTTCCCAAATCCGGTGGGTAATGTAAGTAATAATAGGCCAGTACTATTCAATCTTTTCTGGCAATGTTGAACGAGAATGTCCTTCAGGTCTTTCTTTTGATTGTGTAAAGCAAGTCTTAGCATAAATCATAATTTGCTTCAATGTGTTCAAATGCCGTTCCAGGCGTTAAAAATCAATAATTTCAACAAAAAACACTTAACTTGTGCCAATATATGAAAAACAGGTATCAAATATTGAATAAATTATGGGTAAAATTTTGATTTCGTGGATGGCTTTTAAGAATGACTTTAAAGAAAAAAGTGGTGAAACTGGACTTATAGTTAATCAAGAAGGGACCACTTTTTCTTTTCATCGCCATTTTTTTGATGACTATGAAAAGCATTTATTACTCTCCTCTTCCAAAGGAGATGACACCAGAATGGATTTTCTTTTGAATAGTCTATCAAGTAGCTTTCCTAACCATCTGGTTGAACCCGTTTATATGGACGTTAAAGATGTAATTGATTTGGAGCAAATTCTTGCACGAATTCAACCTCTTTTACTTAGTTTAAAAGATAAGAACATCGATTTATTTATTTCCCCTGGCACCCCTACCATGCAAACAGCTTGGATGCTCGCCCATTGGACTCTAAACTTGAAAACTCGGCTAATTCAAGTAAGGCCAGCACAATTCACCAAAAAGAAGAAAAAACCAGAAAGAATCATTATTAATTTAGATCAAAATGCTACCACAGCAAGCGTAATTATTAAGCAGTCCATTGTTGACGCTCCCCTTGATATCTTCACAGATAAAAAAATTCTTAAAACAGCCAGCCTCGTTCCAATTTATGAAAAAGCTTATCAAATAGCCCAAGCCAGAGATGCCACTGTTTTAATACTCGGAGAAACAGGGACAGGAAAAGAGCACATTGCCAGATTTATTCATAACAAATCTGCTCGAAGCGAAGCTCCTTTTTGGGCTGTTAACTGCTCAGCCATGGATGATCAACTATTGGAATCCCGACTATTCGGATTTAAAAAAGGAGCATTTACTGGTGCTGACAAGAACACAGCAGGAATCATAGAAAAGGCAGAAGGTGGAACAATCTTTTTAGATGAAATCGGTGATGTATCGTCTTACATGCAGCAGGCCTTATTGCGAGTATTACAGGAAAAGGAAGTTTCGCCAATAGGTGGAACCCCAAAAAAAGTTAATGTTCGTTTTATTGCTGCTACCAACAAAGAACTCCTTCGTTTATGCGAAGAGGAAAAATTTAGATGGGATTTATATTATCGTCTGGCAGTTGTTGATATCAACCTACCTTCACTTCAGGAACGTGGTAGTAAAGAAATCAAAGAATTAATTCATTTTTTCCTAAAACAAAAGAAAAAAATTTTCAACGTGCCCAAAATGCTGGACATATCAGGCCCTCTAATGGACAAATTGCTTGCTTACCCATTTCCAGGCAATATACGTGAACTGGAAAATTTAATCGAACGGTTTTATGTACTAAATTCCAATGGTATAGTTCGCTCAAGCGACTTACCAAAACGAATCCTTAATCCTCAGAAAAAAAATTCCTTACTGCTTAATGATATTGAAAAATGGCATATCGAAAAGGTGTTGAAAATTAATGACTTTAATCAGCTGAGGACTGCAAAAGATTTAGGCATTGCTTATAATACTTTGCGAAATAAGATAAAAGAATATGGAATAGAATTAAAAGGAGAAACTTTATAACAGTAAACAGTGCAAAGAGCATTTCGTATTACACGTTTTTGTTAAAGACCAATAATGTCCTCATTGTATCTATCTAATATTTCATTATCAAACTCCGCTAAATAAGTTTCAGTAGTTTCTAAATTGGTATGCCCAAGTGCCTGTGATATAACCGAAACTGGCACATCCTTGAATTTCGCAATTGTGGCAAATGAGTGACGGGCAACATAACTGGTCAATGTGTTTTCAATGCCACATAAATCACCTATCTCTTTTAAACGGCGGTTGTAGCGCCTCAATTCATCCCTTACATTAACGTATTGTTGTTTAGTGTTATCGCTTTTGATGACATTTAGGATGAAGTCTCCTTTTTTCTTTCCTTTCAAGTATTTATTCAAAATTTCTTGAAGTGGTTCTGTAATTTTTATACTGTGCAACTTACCTGTCTTTCTCCTTTTATATTCGATACGTCCTGCTTTGATATTGTCCACCTTGAGAAAAGCAAGGTCTATAAAGGATGCGCCCATGAGGTAGAAACTCATCAGGAAATAGTCCTTGGCCCTTTTCTGCTGTTTTGTTTGGGGTACAAAGGCTTTGATTTTTTCGATGTCAATGGCTGGCACAGCCCTCTTTCGAGTTTTTTCTTTTTTCACCTGATAATGCTCAAATGGATAAGCATCCCTCGATAACAGTTTCTGTTTGATGGCCCGGTTCACGACAGCCCGCAATGTCCGCATCATTACGCCCAATCCATTGACGGAATTCCCTTTGCCCAAATACCAAGCTTCGTACTTCTTGAGCCACTTGAAATTTATCTGTTTGATCGGTATGTCCTTGCCCCTCAAAAAATTTTGAACGCTGTTCCGCATGGTCTTGTGGACCCTGGCATTTCCAACCTTACCCCCTTCCCCTAACTCCTCGATGATGGTATTGGTAAATTCTATGATGAATGATTCGTCCCGTTTGCCCGTTATGCGGTTTTTGATGTCCCTAAGGGTTAGTGCTTCTATTTCCCCACTGTCTTGAAGTTGGATAACTTTTTCGACCGCTTCCGCATGGCGTTTTTTGACAAGGTTGTTCAGGCGGGTTACATTTTGGATATTTGGGCAGTTTTTTTTGATCTCCATTTTCCCCTCCTCCCAATAATCAGGTGGGATGGTGTACCCAAGCGGGATTTCAATTGTTTTGCGGTCGAGGGTGATACGGAGTTTCAGCGGTTGTGTGCCGTCTTTTTTTGTGCGCCTTTTGTCCAGAAAGACCTTAGAAGTCAAAGCCATAAGAATTTGGTTGTTGGAAAAATTTTCAAACAATTTTCAAACAAATATAGCCTTTATCTGGTTCGATCTGATCCTATCTGAATAAATTATTATTGATTATCAGCCATTTACGAATATTTAAAAACATATTGCCCCATTATGTGAAAGTTTGGGAGCAGGGGGCCGCAGGTTCGAATCCTGCCACCCCGACTAAAACAATGAGTCAACCATCAATTTGGTTGGCTCTTTTTTTGAATTTTAATCGTTCTTACCTCTTGATTTATACTTGACCAATTTAGGTTTTGTGCATTTGCCTATGGAGTTTTCTGAAACTTCTTTTTTCAAAAAGCTTGTAAATATTGACATTTCGGTCTTTTTTGCATAAAAATTCCGGGAATCAATTTGCACAAAACCTATTATGGAGCAGTATAACAAAAGATGTAGCACAGTCTATTCTGCCATTCATATCTCCACCGTCTTCCATTTTCCTTTTCTAAACAACCAAATAAAAATAACCGACATCAGTGCTTCAGCAAACGCCACTGCCCAACACACACCTGCAAGCCCCCAACCTAGACCAATAGCCAAGAAATAACCAAGCGGGATTTCTATCAACCAAAAACATATAAAGTTGATTTTTGTGGGCGTCTTGGTATCACCTGCTCCATTGAATGCCTGACTAAAGACCAACCCGTAGGCATATATCACATAGCTAACACAAAATATGCGGAGCGTGAGAACACCTGCTCCTACCACGGACGGTTTTGGATTAAATAAAGGAAGGAAATAAGGGGCAAAAATGACCAGTGTCAATGAAATAAAAACCAAAAGCATCATAGTGAAATGCGCTGTCTGCCAGGCAGACTTTTCCGCCCGGTCTGGTTTCTTCGCACCAAGATTTTGACCAACAAGCGTGGCCGCCGCATTCGATAGCCCCCACAGCGGCATAAAAGTAAAAATGATAATACGGATGGCTGTCACGTATCCTGCCATTGCCTCTGCGCCAAACTCAGCAATGATACGCATGAGGAAAATCCAACTGGCCGACATAATGATGTACTGGAATGTCCCTCCGATCGCTACATCTACTAATTTTTTCATAACCTGCCAGTGTATTTTGATGCGCTGATAAGTCATTTTTACAATCCCAACCCCACGAAGCAAAATAACCAATTGAAAAACCACACCTATCCCCCGGCCAATGCAAGTAGCAATGGCAGCCCCTTCAATGCCCATTTCTGGAAAAGGCCCCCAACCAAAAATCAACATTGGGTCGAGTACGATATTGATCCCATTGGAAATCCAAAGAGCATACATGGCATAGGTAGCATTCCCTGCTCCCCGGAACACGGCATTGAACAAAAAAATAAGCATGATGACGATGTTCGTACCGAACATGATCTTGGTATATCCCGAACACTCCGCTATCAGGTCTTCTTCGCCTCCCATGATTCGAAGTATGTCATCTGCGTAAAAATAGCCAGGCAGACCAATGGATACCGCTATCACTACTGCTAATATAGTTGCCTGTAAAGCAGCTCTTGCAGCAAGATCAGGCCGCTTCTCCCCTACCCGTCTGGCTACAGTTGCGGTTGCTGCAGCGCTAAGTCCAATAGCCAATGAGTAGACCAATGTGATGACTGATTCCGTAAGACCCACCGTAGCCAATGCATTCACGCTGATCTTAGACACCCAAAAAGCATCCACGATGGCAAACAAACCTTCCATTAACATTTCCAGAACCATAGGAACAGCCAACAGCACGATGGCCTTGCGAATACTGCCTTCTGTATAGTCCCGTGCTTCACTGGAGAGGGAGGCTTTGAGTATGGAAAGGATCTTTTTCATAAACGGCAAACGGCTGCGAAGGTAAGCGTTTCAGGGCATCAAGTTTGAAGGAACAGCTTGCAAACCCCAACAATCTGCAAAGAGTTCCGTAAAGACAGAATCTTCCTTTTTTAGGTATGTTTGTGACTCAATCTAAAACCAGCAAATGCGCTTCCCATTCTATCAACAACTCGACGCAATGGACTGCGGCCCCACCTGCCTACGTATGGTGTCAGAACATTACGGCCGTCGGTACACCTTGCAGCAGTTGCGGCAGAAGAGTCATATAGATCGGGAAGGGGTTTCCATGCGAGGCATCATCGTGGCTGCCGAGAGCATTGGACTACGGGCACTACCTGTAAAAATACCTTTTGAAAAGACCGATCCAGAGGCTGTCAGTTTTTTCGATGCTCCCTTACCCGCAGTTGTTCACTGGGATCAGAATCACTTCGTCGTCGTTTTCAAAATCACGAAAAAGCATATTTGGATAGCAGACCCGGGCAGGGGAAAAGTGAAAATGGGTTATGCTGAATTCCAGCGGCATTGGGTCAGCGATGTAGGGCAGGGAGTAGCTATTTTATTTGAAACCACACCTGAGTTTTTTGCTCAAGAGGGCGAAAAAGTGAATCGCAGCGGTTTTGGTTTTTTATTGCGTTACCTACGCCCGTACCGCCGGTTGATATGGCAACTACTTTTGGGGTTACTGGTGGCTGGGGTGATCCAGTTTCTATTTCCTTTCCTCACCCAGTCCATAGTGGACATAGGGATCGAAAACCAAGACCTCCATTTTATTTGGCTCATTCTTTTGGGGCAACTCATGCTCTTCATCGGTCAAGTGATCGTCAAGTTTTTGCAGAGTTGGATTTTGCTGCATATTGGGACTAGGGTGAACGTCTCGCTTGTCAGTGATTTTTTGGTAAAACTCATGGATCAGCCAATTCAGTTTTTCGATGCCAAAATGACCGGCGACCTTCTCCAGCGTATCGGCGATCACAAGCGTATCGAACAGTTCCTCACCGTAAGCATATTGAACATATTGTTTTCCTCGTTTACCCTGATTGTCTTTGGGGTAGTCTTGGCGGTTTACAGCACTGCCATTTTCTCTATATTCTTAGTAGCCAGTTTATTGTACCTTCTCTGGATCATTATTTTTCTAAAAAAAAGGAAGGATGCGGATTACCTGAAATTCCGGGCACTGTCAGAAAACCAAAGTGCCCTGATCGAACTGATACAGGGCATGCAAGAGATCAAATTGCAGAACAGCGAGCGCAAACGCCGCTACGGGTGGGTACATATTCAATCGAAATTATTCAGGGCAAACATCAAGTCACTCTCTGTCACCCAATGGCAAGATGCCGGAGCGCAGTTTATCACACAGATTAAAGATATTTTCATTACTATCATTGCCGCGGCCGCCGTCATTGAAGGACAACTAACCCTCGGTATGATGCTGGCCATCATGTTTATTTTGGGGCAATTGAATGTGCCCCTGCAGCAAATAGTCACATTCGTGAGGGAAGCACAAGATGCCCGCATCAGCCTCGAACGACTGACCGAAATCCATGCGGAAGAAAAAGATGATGATGAATCAATGGTAGCCGCCAATCAACGGGTTTTGATAGAACAGTCATACAAAGGGAATTTTTTCATAGACTACCTCTCTTTCCGTTATAATGAGTTGTCCGATTTTGTTTTAAAAGATATCAACCTCGTCATTCCTGAAGGAAAGGTCACCGCCATTGTCGGAACAAGTGGCAGCGGCAAAACGACTTTGGTGAAATTGCTGCTCGGTTTTTACGAGCCCAATAAAGGAACCATCAAAGTCGGTACAACTCAATTGAAAAATATCCCACCTGCCACATGGCGAGCGCAGTGCGGGGCAGTCATGCAAGATGGGTTTGTTTTCTCCGATACCATTGCTTCAAATATAGCTGAAAGCGAAGGGGAGTGGGATAAGATTGACAAGACCCGCTTGCTGAAAGCAGTGCAAACCGCACATATCCAACCATTTATAGAAAATCTCCCATTGGGCTACAATACAATGGTAGGCGCAAAAGGCAACGGCCTCAGTCAAGGCCAAAAGCAGCGGTTGCTTATTGCAAGGGCTGTTTATAAAGAGCCAGAATATCTTTTTTTTGATGAAGCTACCAACGCCTTAGATGCTCATACCGAAAAAATAATTACGGGCAACCTTAACCAATTTTTTAAAGGGAAAACGGTCGTCGTGGTAGCTCATCGTCTCAGCACTGTGAAAAATGCTGACCAAATCATAGTACTTGAAAAAGGGCAGGTAGTTGAAAAAGGCACACACGAAGAATTGACTGCTTTAAAAGGAGCCTATTATACCTTGGTTAAGGAACAATTGGAATTGGGGGCGTAAAATCCAAATTGGTAGGCTCGCAACAGTTCAAGATTAAGTAAGCCCGATTTTTGCTTCCTCTTTTTACCTTTACCATTCTACACCTAAACTCCATCTATCAACAGTATATAAAAATGGTACGTCATAGGTTATGATAGATAGGAAAAATTGCAAATTTTCCCTTTTAGCCAAAGAGGTTTTATTTTGACAATCCATAAAATTTTAATTGCATGAAAAAAACGTTACTTCCCATATTTTTGGCATTTTCAACCGTCACTGCATTTACCCAACTCAATATGCAACTGCTTGATGAAATGGACTATTCCACGGGAGTCAATGACGTATGGGGCTGGGCCGATCCAAACAGTGATGCAGAATATGCTATTGTCGGGCTGAATACCGGTGTTTCCATAGTTGACCTTTCCGATCCGACCAATATCCTGGAAGTCCAATTTATCGGTGGGGAAACCTCCTCTTGGCGGGATATAAAATCATGGGACAATTTTGCTTACGTAACAAACGAAAAGGGAGGCGGGCTTTTGGTCATCGATATGTCCGGCGCACCCGATAACATTACATGGGAGTACAAAATATTTGATATTGCGGGGTGGGGCGAATTGACTGATTGCCACAACCTGTACATTGACGAATTCGGCTATTGCTACCTCGCCGGCTGCAACTTGAACAATGGAAGGATGTTGACCATATTGGATGTTTTTACTGACCCAGCCAACCCCTCTGTTGTTTATTCTGAGGAAGCAGCATATGCCCACGATTATTTTGCACAAAACAACCTTTTATACGCATCAGAAATTAATGCGGGCCAAATGGGCATTTACGATGTTTCCAATAAGCAAAATATTACTTTGCTTGCCTCCCAATCAACGCCCCGAAATTTCACCCATAATGTATGGGTAAACGAAGAAAATTCTGTTGCCTTCACTACTGATGAAAAACCCAATGCCCCTGTTACAGCTTATGATATTACTGATCTGAACGACATCCAAGAATTGGATCAGTTCCGCCCTATCGCTACTTTAGGCGAAAAAGTAATTCCCCACAATGTCCATGTATGGGACAATTGGCTCATTATATCCTATTACAGTGATGGCGGCATCATCGCCGATGCCTCCCGCCCGAATAACATCATTGAGGTGGGCAATTGGGATTCATTCCTTGGTGGCAATGGGGGTTTCAATGGCGCCTGGGGAGCATATCCTTTTCTCCCATCGGGTCTGGTACTCCTGTCTGATCGGCAAAGAGGTCTGCTTGTTTGTGGAGCTGATTATGTTCGGGCATGTTGGTTGGAAGGAAAAATCACAAATGCTGAGACCGGAGCTGGCATTCTTGGTGCAGAGGTCAATATCAATAGCAATCAAGCCAATTTTTCAACTGCTGATCTGGTAGGAAATTACAAAACCGGCCAAGCCATCCCCGGCACATTCGAAGTGACTTTTAGCGCCATGGGATATATTTCGAAAACCGTCTCTGCTGACCTGGAAAATGGAGTCTTGACCATTCTTGATGTGGAGCTTGAACCAATTGTGTCAGTTGATGAATTTTCAGGACATTTGGTCAGTGCCATTAATGGCTCGCCCATAGCGTTTGCCCATGTCATTTTAGAAAGTAAGACATTTAGTTTTTCAACTATCACGGACACTGACGGCAAATTTGTATTTACCGATATTTTTAGGGACGAGTTTACCTTGGCTGCCGCTAAATGGGGTTTCAAGCATACCTCCATGTTGAATTTATTCATTGACCAAAATACTGACTCTGTTACCCTCGAAGCGCACCTCGGCTACCAAGACGACTTCTTCTCCAGTCAAGGCTGGACAACGGAAGTGACTGCTTCAAATGGCTGGTGGACGAGGGACATTCCAATCAGGACAATTTTCAACGGCGAATCGGCCAATCCCAGTGACGATGTTCCCGATGATCTTGGCAGCCAATGTTTTATGACTGGAAATAATGGCGGCGCTGCAAGCGAAGACAATGTGGACGAAGGGTACGTTAGGCTGATTTCCCCGAATATGGATTTAACCATTTATTATGAACCAGTATTGAGCTATAATACTTGGTTTGTCAATACCGGTGGCGCTAATGCCCCAAACGATACTTTTCAAGTCAGGATCACGAATGGCCTGGAAGAGGTTGTATTGGAGACAATAACGACATCAAATCCTGTTTGGAACAGCCGTTCGGAGTTTAGGGTTTCAGATTTTATCTCCATCACTGATAACATGAGGGTCATTTTTGAGGCCACTGACGACGTTGGGAACGGTAATATTGTGGAAGCTGCGATAGATGCATTTCTTGTCGAAGAATCAGCCTTTCCACCTTTTGAATTTACTTCAACCGAAGGCTGTCCTGTCCTTGAAGTTGGATTTGATGAAGATTCTGGCTATGCCTATCAATGGGATTGGACTTTTGAAAATGGGAATCCTGGAACTTCCAATGCTTCCAATGAATTGGTAGGATTCACAATGCCTGGACAACATGATGTTTATTTGGAAGTCACCACCAACACGGGATCGGTGTTTTCAATTGATTATCCCGATTTAGTAAATGTATTGGATGTTCCAAACACTGGTTTTACTTATGCAGACATGGGTGGGCAAGTATTTTTTGAAAACACTTCTATAAATGCAGGCAGTTTTTTTTGGTCGTTCAATGACGGTTCAGGAGCAACCAGCGATGAACCTAATCCGACGCATACTTTTCCGGCTGCAGGCAACTATGATGTAGTGTTGGCCGCTACAAATACTTGCGGAACATCTTATGACACTTTAACTGTCGTTATAGATGCCGTTCCGCCGCTAGTAGAAGTTTCCGCTGAAAATTCCGTTGGGTGTGGCCCGCTTACCGTTCAATTTTTAGATCAATCCAATCATGTTCCAACATCGTGGCAGTGGTCTTTTCCAGGTGGCGACCCTGCTACTTCTACCGAACAAAACCCAGTAATTACTTATCAAAATGCGGGGCTTTATTGCGTTGAATTAAGTATTTCCAACGCTGCTGGGAGTGATGAGACAATGATTTGTGATATAGTCGAAGTGGGCGATGTCCCGTCTGTAGATTTTGATTTTAATGTAACTGGACCCGACGTCAACTTTAACAATACTTCTTTGAATGCCGATACATTTATATGGTATTTCAACGACGGCCTCGGAAGTAATTCTACGCAGGAAAATCCGATGCATACCTTTCCTGACTTAGGTGATTATGATGTGATACTCAACGCTACCAATGAATGTGGGACAGTCAGTGACACCCAGGCGGTTACGATCACTGCCATTCAACCAACTGCCTCTTTTACTGTGACCCAATCTACCGGATGTTCCCCATTGACCGTCCAATACCTCGACCAATCGATGGGTGGTGAATTAAGCAATTGGGAATGGTCATTTCCGGGAGGCGATCCAGCCAGTTCTACAGAACAGAATCCAACGGTAGTGTATTCTCAAAAAGGTATTTATAGCGCCTCATTAAAAGTATCCAACCCAGTTGGTGAAAACGAATTCATAGAACTGGATGTCATTATTGTGGAAGACATTCCTGATCCGGATTTTGATTTCAGCATAAATGGCCCAACTGTAGATTTCACGAATAATTCTACCAATGCCGATAGCCTTGTATGGCACTTTGGTGATGCCACCGATTTTACCAGTGACCAATCCAACCCTGTTTTTGTTTATGATAGCATTGGCATATATACAGTAGTATTGGAAACAATAAATGATTGCGGCACAAACAGTATTTCAAAAGAAATAGATATCGAATTCATTTTCCCAAATGCTGCTATTGATCACACTACTCCTGTAGGTTGTGTTCCATGGGAAATTACATTTACCGATGAGTCAACGGGGGGGGGCATCGATTCATGGGAATGGAATTTTCCTGGTGGAAATCCTTCTACTTCATCCGAACCCATGCAAACGGTTATTTATGAAGTTCCTGGCACTTACAGTGTTTCACTTAAAATAACCAATCCTGCTGGAGAGAGTGAATTGATAGAAACTGACTTGGTAATTGTTTCAACAGAACCAGAAGCATATTTTGGATTTTCCGTTAATGGGCCAGAGGTTCAATTCAACACTATATCAGGTCTTGGAATTAATTACGAATGGGATATGGGAGACGGTTCGAGCACCATTTTAAATGATTTAAATCCCTTTTACATATACCCTGACACTGGTGAATATGAGGCATCCTTATCAATCTCCAATGAATGTGGGACAGGTGTTTTCAGCCAAACAGTCGTTATTTCTTCTCCAACCAATTCATTTGAAAATGAAACAATAACCAATTCTTTTTACGTTGCGCCCAATCCGTTTTTAAGTCAAACAAAAATAGTTTATGACATAAGGCAGCCCTTTAAAGATGGTCGGTTTATTTTGACAAATGTTATTGGAGAAGCAATATCAAATCATTCTTTTAATTCACAAAAAGGAGAAATTTATTTTGGTGAAGTATTAAATGCAAATGGCCTTTACTTTTTACAAATATCAGTGGACGGGAAAAAAGGCGAAGTATTGAAATTGGTTAAATATTAAAGTTTATTCGGCTGACAGTTTACAGTCAATTGAAAAATAATAAAATGACATGCCAATCACCAACCCTCAAGACATCCGCCTCACTCGGCAAAACGATCTAGAAGCCATTATCGGCCACCCACCCGGCTGGACGCTTCGTTGGGGGATGTCAGTGCTTTTCGTTGCGGTGGCACTGCTCTTGGGCATCAGTTGGTTTGTAAGCTACCCTGACATCGTTGAAGCGCCGATCGTTTTGACCACTCAAAATCCACCAATCAGGCTGGTGGCAGGGGCGAGTGCCCAAATTGATTCCTTGATAACAGCAAACGGGGCAGTGGTGGAAAAAGATGAGTTATTGGGTATTTTGAACAACCCTGCAAATTCGTCTGATGTGCTGGCGCTGGAGCGAACGATTGATGATTTGGCAGAGGATGACCCTTCCACCTACTTAGCTATCGACCTTCCATCCGACCTCAAATTAGGCAGCCTACAACGTGAGTATGCTTTGTTTTCCCAAAACTTTGCAGACCTGCAATATTTTCTAAAACAAGACATCAACTACCAGAAGATCAGCAATTTACGAAGGCAAATAGTCGAGATTGAAAAATTGGAAATGTCTCTTAAAAAACAGATCGACCTATTTTCAGACGAATTGGAATTGAGCCAAAAAGGCGTGAGGAGGGATAGCCTGCTTTTTTTGGATGGTTCAGTCAGTGAATTAGATTTTGAGAAAACCAAATCAGTTCATTTGATGAAAAGCAGGCAATTGGAAAGGCTACGCTCTGAGTCGGCCTCAAACCAACTGGAAATCCAACAATTAGAGGCTTCTATTTTGGACTTGCGGCAAATGCAATCGGACAACCAAAATGAACATTTGCTCACGAT
The DNA here is from genome assembly GCA_965222975.1 of Saprospiraceae bacterium. Lineage (GTDB taxonomy): Bacteria > Bacteroidota > Bacteroidia > Chitinophagales > Saprospiraceae > UBA6168. The sequence goes on from CBDCVJ010000006.1 coordinate 26,304, forward strand.
TAAAAGTGATGTACAACGGTTGGGTGGAGCCATTGATGAGTGGAAGCAAAAATGGTTGCTCATTGCCCCAATAGCCGGCGAAGTAGCTCTTACGAATGCGTGGAGCGATCAACAATTCGTAAAACAAAATGATACAGTACTCACAATTGTTCCTATAACAAGTGCAGGAGATGTGGTCTCCAGGGCACAACTTTCAGGAAGATCGTCTGGAAAAGTGGATACAGGGATGGTCGTCCACATCCGACTGGCAAGCTACCCTTATCAAGAGTATGGTGTGTTGAACGGTCGCTTGTCCCGCATCGCCAGTGTTCCGGGAAAGGATGGTTATGAGATTGAAATCTCACTCAACGATGGCATGACCACCAGCTATAAAAAAGAATTGGAATTTCAGCAGGAAATGGTTGGCATCGCACGCATCGTCACAGAGGAACGGAGTTTATTAATGCGGATTTTGGAGAAGATAAGGGCTGCTTTGGAGGAATAAAAGAGCGTGATAGTAATGGGTTTAAGTGTTGAATTCGTGAACCGCTTCAGCCATTTCTAAAACGAGGTTAGGATTTTTCTCAATGGCATTTCCAACTACAATTACATCGGCCCCTGCCTTGGCATTTGAGGCTGCCTTTTCTGGCGTTCTGATACCTCCACCAACGACTAAAGGCACTGATAATGCACCACTTACAGATCGAATTATTTCTTCACTAATAGGGGTTTTCGCACCACTACCAGCGTCCATATACATCAATCGAAGGCCGAGCATTTCGCCCGCCATAGCCGTGCAAACAGCTATGTCCTCCTTGTGAGTAGGGATGGGGCGGGTATTGCTCATATACAAAACCGATGTGTCAGCGCCACCATCCATGAGCATGTAGCCTGTCGGCACAATTTCCAAAGGGCTGAGTTTTAGATATGGCGCTGCGATGACGTGATTTCCGATAAGCAGGTCAGGGTTGCGCCCAGAAATAAGAGATAGAAACAATATGGCATCTGCCTTCCAACTCAATTGCAATGAACTGCCAGGGAATAGGATCATCGGGATGTGACAACGTTCTTTTATTACCTGAAGGCACTGGTCTAATTGGTTATTTACGATGAGGCTGCCGCCAATGAAAAAATAATCCACTTTGGCTTTTACAGCGTTGTCAAGGACATTATCCATATTGCCGAGGCGGACTTTATCGGGATCAATGAGGACAACAAATTTTTTATGGCCTTTTTGTTTGGCTTGTTCGAGTTGAGTGAGAATATTGGGCATGCCGGAAGATTAGTGTTTCGTTCTGTTAACTTCTTTTATTCAGTTGGGGATTCCAACCATAGATCTGTTTAGTTTGAATTAAGATGCATGATTTGTTCGATTTATGATTAGAGCTGCCCATTCCAACTTGTCTGCTATCATTTGACTTACTTACTCGGTCCTACTTTAAGACTTTAAATAGAATCAGAGTAATGTTAATAAAATTAAGTCTTCGATTTTAGAACATGCCTTTCCGAAAAGTGTGAACTTTCGGAAAGGCGGATCGAAAAGTTATTCTTCAACCGTTACTTAATTCCTTTTATTTTTAGGAGTACCGATTTTACCTTTTTTTCTTTTTTCAGTCTCCAATTTGGCTATTTCAGTTTTGACTTTTTTTATGTCGATATCACCGATTTCAGCAATGAATTCCGGGGCAAGGCCTTTAGTCCAGCCATTGCGGATAATGGCCAATTCTTTAATGCTCAAGCCTTTTTCAATGCCTTTTTCAATGCCCTTCTTTTCTGCTTCGGCAATGCTCATGTCCCAACCCGAAATAAACTCTTTTTTTATTGCTGGCACTTTTTCTATCATCTTTTCTAATTTTTCAGTTGAAATCATAGTAGTTTTAGTGATGTATACAAAGATAGTCCTTAATATGGAATTTCCGGTTTCATCATAAATCATTTTTTCAGCCCTAAAAACCAAAGTGTTGAATTTTCGCAGTATATATTCCTCATCTCCGCTGTGTTTCAAAACAAGCAATGCATTAATCAGAAATCCGGCTTTTAAGTTAAGAATAAAATCATCTGAGTATTTGTTCAAATCTATCAGCACAAAATCGAACAGTGGGTTGTATTTGGCCAATCCTTCGTCAATACCTTTAATATAATGCGACATCCCCTTGTAATGCCATTTATTCTTCCCATGGTACAACAAAATGCAGATAACCGGGGTTGGGCGTTTGCGGGCTTTCCTTTCCTTCCGCCATTTCTCCACTATATAGTCCAACAATTGGAAATGGGGATAACGTGGCCTGCTGCTTTTATGCTCTTTAATGAGGCTGATAAATACTTCTTCCCGCGTCCCTTTTATGCGGCAGCTAAAAACAAGGTCTGAGATTTTCTTTTCAAGAAAAGTATTGACAAAAGTAGTAGGCTGCAAAGCAAGGGTTTCAAGATCCAATTTCTCGACATCTTCGGCAGACAAAAACTGAGCAATTAAATCCTTGGCCACTGGGAGGAGCGAAAATATATTCGAAAAAAATTGGTCGTGGGGTTTATCGGTGGGTTTGCTCATAGTTCTAATTTTAAAAGACAAATTTAAACAACCACCCTCCTCTTAATTAAATTTTTAAATTCCCATATTAAACAACTAAATACAATGATATATTCAATACCGACAACCCACATGTTTTCTTGGTAAACAGGGCTAGTGTAATTAATATAAGTCCAAAATATAAGATAGGACCAAACAATAGGAAATCGGAATTTGGTAAATACACATAATACAATGGGCAATGCCGTGTACCAGGGGTGCATAGTTGTAGTACAAAAAAGATATACACAAATGGCAAACAACCAATACTGCATTAATTCCTGCCAATTTATTTTTTGAAAATTATTTTTAAAACGTTTTATTTGTTTTGCAAATGCCAAATATAAAATACCAACCCCGGCAATCAGTCCAAGGATGGGGCCAATCATTGCGATTTGATTATAGCCTGTTATTTTAAACAATATCCATCTAAGCAAATAATACAAACTTGCATTAAATTCGAGTTTTTGAAAATACAAACCCAAGCTATTCGAAAAATTTTGAATAAAACTTGCATTTATTATTGGCAAAAAAAGCACAAGGCAAGTCAGCCCAATAATCAAAAAATAACGGATACTTTTTTTCCATCCAACCTGATATATAAAAAAAGGAAGGAAAATCAAAGTCAATAATTTCGAACAAATCGAAAGTGCAAAAGCAACTGCCGACCAATCCAATTTCTTTTTAACGAGCAGCCACATAGCAAATAATAAAAAGAAAATCATTGCACCTTCAAAATGCAGGTTGCCAGTTATTTCAATTATTATCAACGGGTTAAGGGCATACCATAAGGCATTAACTTTTGGTTGAGAAAAGTGCTTTAACAGTTTGATTATCAGAAAAATCGATCCTACCTCAAAAGCAAACAGCCAGCATTTCATTATTACCGCCGACCAATAAACGCTTTGAGGAAACAACCAACAAGCACTCCCAAATTGGGTCTGTGCGACAGGTGGATAAACGGTATGAAAATTTTTGCTGCCATACGCCTCAAACAATTCATAGGTGATGCCTTTTGCGCCTGTTTCGTTTTCCAAATAATAAATCGGCAAATGGTCAAATGGGTTGAACCCTTGCACCAATAACCGTCCATCCCAAATAAACCGGTAAACATCGTTGGACAAATTTGGCATGGTAAAAACAAGCAGCATGCGGAGGACTATCGCTAAGCCTATATAATATTTAAAACAGAAGGCATTATTTTTTGCGGAGGATTTTTTTACAACAAATAAATAAAAAATAAAAAATAAGGAATAGTAGGATATTATTTCTGCAAAATCATTTTGAGCAACTGTAAAACCCAACAAATAGGTAAGTACCAATAAAGCTACCCCTATGACCCAATCAATTAATTTCATATCATCTTTTTGACTTCCATAACTCCTTTAAAATGGAATACCGCAGTTTAACCATATAAGCATTCCCCCAACTTATCAGAAACCCTTCTCTTCCATCTAACAAACCCAATTTCAAAACATATGTCTTGATAAAACGAGCCAAAGGGGAAAACCACCTCAATACAAAGGAAGCCTTTTTTCCATTTTCAAAACGCTCTTGTGCCGATAGCCGGGCATATTTTTTCATGCGCTCAATATGGTCTTTTTTATTTTTATAGGAATAATGCAATAATTTTCCTTTTAATTTTATTTCGGTAAAATTTTCTGGAACGGATAAGGTTTCGTGTACAAAATCACCTCGCCAATTAATATTTTTTTTATTGAACAGTCGCACTTTCCATTCAGGGTACCAGCCACAATGATAAATCCATTTGCCACAAAAATTTGTTAAGCGGTCGAGGGCATAAACGTGACCGTCTTTTAACTCTAATTTTTTTATTGAATTAATTAATTCTTCGGAAAGCACCTCGTCGGAATCAATGGATAAAACCCAATCGTTTTTTGCCATTTCATTGCCGAGGTTTTTGGTTTGAGAATAGCCGAGCCATTCCTGTGAAACCAAACGGACTTTCAATTTTTTACAAATATCTACCGTCCCATCGTCACTAAAACTGTCTAGCACCACAATGTCCTCACTCACCTTTTTTAAGGCTTCGAGGCACTGACCGATGGTGTCCACAACATTGTAGGTAATGACAACTGCTGAAATGGGGAGTTTCTTTTTTGAAATGGTTCGCTGATTCACAAATTTATAACTACTTAATTTTCAGTGTTTTGATTGATATTCGAATGCCAAGCATGTACCAACATGGTCACCCTGTCATAATTCTTTATACCATCATCAATGCCTTGTGCTTTGAGGTAAGTATTGTAAGCGGCATCCCGGACGGCAGGTAGAATATCGGGGTATTTGTTCATTTCTTCACGGATAGCTTTTAGGTCGTTTTTGATCCCTTCCGGCAAACTTGCCCAAATTTCCTTGTACTCTTCTGGCCTATATGCCCTAAAATCAGGAGCAACATATCGAAAATAATAAAGGTAGCCGACATATTTCAAATAGGGGTTTTTAGAACCAATGCATGACAAAAAGGCCAGAAAATTGCAATCACCTTCGCCACCTATGCCATAAGCATGTGACATTTCATGTGCCATCACAAATGGCAGTTGAAGATGGTGCAGGCCTGGGTCAATATGCCCCTCGCCCGTAAAAGGGATATAAACACCGGCTGTACTGATCCGCAATAAAATACCTTTTGGATACAATAGTCGACCCCTAACTTTTGCAGGTATTGGGTAACCAAATTTTTTTAGATTACCTGCCAATAAAACCCTCATGGTATCCTCAATATTTTCAGGCATATAGGAGCGGGGCACGCTCTGCCCCCCTACCCCGTCCAATTGTTGACGATATACTTCCATATTTTCAATAGCCAAATCCAATTCTTCTTTCAAGTCGTTGACATCCAAGGGTTGAACTTCCAGTTTTAATTGCGTTTCCAATGGAACACGCCCGTAATTAAATCCCCATAATAATTGAAAAAAGAAAATAACAGCGCCAAAAAAGGCCAACAATCCAGAACTAAAATGGATTAACTTAATTCCTAAACTGCCTTTTTCGTTTTTAAAACGAATACACCATTTAATAAAAAAATAAAGCAGGACAAAGAATAATAAATACACGAAGGCTGCAGGAGACCAATTGGTAATGGCAGCATATATTTTACGAATATACAAGAATAGCCCGCGGCTATAATACTGTTCCACAAAATCAGGAGGCATGACTGCACTCAACAATACTGTTAGTGTGCCCAAACAAATCCAAAAAGTTTTTTTGTGAAATACTATTTTCCTCCAATTCATTGATACATTTGCTTTACGACGTACAAAGTTGTGATAATCAAATGAACTTTCAACGTATTTATTTCACACCTTCTTTTATAATCAACGCATTAAGTTACTATACACTTTTTGAAAAAGGCTGGTTTTCATGCCTGAGAAGAAGGTCAATTTAGAGAGGGAGGTGTTTTTTTGATTTTTTTCAGAAAAAATCAAAAAAACACCTCCCTCTTTATGAGTCTCTTCTCCTTTTGCCTGAAAACGGATTTGGGCAAAAAAAGTGTACAGTAACTTAAGTACCTGAATACATATAATCGACACTTTATGACGGACTCTTTTTCCGTTATACTTCGTTAAAAAATATTTCCGTAACTCTGCTATGCAAAGATTTTTTGCCTCGTCTAACGAAATAATAGCCTCGTCAAAAGTGTCGATTATATATATCCAGGTACTTATCAACATATTTCAATGAGATACAGAAGATTTGGGCGCACGAATTGGCAAGTCGGAGAAGTTGGCTATGGCATGTGGGGCATGGCTGGCTGGACTGACACGAACCTCAATGAGGTGGTAAAAGCCCTTGACCGTTCCGTGGAACTGGGCTGCAATTTTTTTGATACTGCATGGGCTTATGGTGCCGGCAAAAGTGAAAACCTGTTAGGTGATCTGATCCGCCGTCATCCTTCCAAAAAATTTTATGCAGCCTCTAAAATACCACCTAAAAACAGAAAATGGCCTTCTCGTCGGGGCTTCAACATTGATGATGTTTTTCCTAATGATTACATCGTGGAATATGTAGAAAGAAGTCTGAAAAACCTGGGTTTGGAGCAAATTGATTTAATGCAATTCCACGTCTGGGAAGATGATTGGGCTAACCGGGATGAATGGAAATCCGCCATTCAAAAAATGATTGAGCAAGGCAAGGTGTCTGCTTGGGGAATAAGTGTAAATCGATGGGAACCAAACAATTCGTTGGCAACCCTCCGGACGGGCTTGATTGATTCGGTGCAGGTCATTTACAATATTTTTGACCAAAACCCAGAAGACGAGTTATTTCCCTTATGTGAGGAGCTGAATATAGCTGTGATCGCACGGGTACCATTCGATGAAGGTACGCTGACAGGCGTTTTAACCAAACAAACAACCTTTCCGAATAATGATTGGCGTAGCACCTATTTTGCCCCTGAAAATTTGAATGAAAGCGTTGAACGTGCAGATGCCATGCGCCCAATTATTCCGCCCCAAATGAATTTACCCGAAATGGCCCTTCGTTTTATTTTGAGCAATTCTAACGTAAGCACAGTCATTCCCGGCATGCGGCAAATTAAACATGTGGAATCCAATATGAGATGCAGCGATGGGATTGGATTGAAATATGATACTTTATTGGAACTAAAAAATCATAGGTGGGAACGGAAGGCAACAGAATGGCAGAAGTGAAAATTTATATTGGGGAATTAAAAAAGGATTTAGTATTCATATTAAAATAATACTTATTAATATTCATTAGAGATGTTCATAAATAAAAATTTGGAATTTGTTCCTTGGTATATCCTCCCCCCCACCCCCTCCAAAGGGGGAGATAAAGCCTGCTAAAATTTTATTTTTCAGCACACTATTAAATTAAAAAACGGGGCTATCTCCCCCTTTGGAGGGGGTGGGGGGGAGGATATAATTTAGGATTCCTTATTTATGAACACCTCTATTGGGTAAATTAAATTAAAATTGCTTTAAATCATTTTTTGAAAACCTCCATTCCGGTGTCACCAATATTTCTCCAAAACCCAATTCATACCAAGGACTTATTGAATTATTATTTGGATTTTTTAATACATGAATATCTTGGGCGGGCATATAACTTTGTGCTAACATGAATAATTTTTTTCCTGTATTTTTATTTACCGCCATATCCGCTACTATAACAGCGTGGCCGGGGCTACCTCCCTGGATAAACACATCTCCAATCTGCATTTCTTCCGTAGGAACAATTTTCATTTCTTTTTCCAATGAAGGTGTACCAGCATAAGCAAAAACCATATTTAGATATTTCCTAAAACTTTTATAACTTGTTGATTCGCTGCTACTTGCAACCCACCGCACTTCATTTCCATTTACAGAAATCCGTTTGC
>CBDCVJ010000007.1:0-14220 GCA_965222975.1 Saprospiraceae bacterium
GTTTGGCCATTATGGTTCCTTGCCATAGGGTCATTGGTTCAGATGGAAAGCTCACGGGTTATGGAGGTGGTTTGTGGAGAAAGGAGTGGCTATTAGCACATGAGAATCAATATAATGGACTTTAATTTTCACAGTTGATTTTGCCCTCAATAACATCTATGCAATTTCTGCACCTTATCCCAATTTAATCCAAAATCCCTTAGTAATTTTGCAGCGGTTTTTCATCTTGCTTCTATATACTTTTTTAAATATTTGGTTTTCAAGCTTGAAAAAGATTATATCGCAGAAGAAGGAAGTTTTTTATAAAAAAAACACCCCTACTTAAAGATTCTTCATTTTCTCTGATAACCGAAGCAATAAAAAAGTATATAATAGAAAATCTTTTAATCAATAAATTATCATAACATGAAAGCAAAACCTAAGGACATAAAAACCCTCTTGTGCTTCTCCTTGATGGTACTTTTCTCGGCGATGGCATTCGGCCAAACCCCAGATGCTGTAAAGCAAAAATTTGACGAAATGTTTCCTGGTGCGAAATCCGTGAAATGGCCAGAGCCGGAAGCAGAAAATGAACACGATGCAGAATTCAGGTGGAAAAAAACAAATATGGTGGCTCAATTTGACAGCGAGGGAAACTGGCTTGAAACAGAAACGGAAATGGATGCAGATGAGATGCCAGCTGCTGTTTTACTAGCCATCAAAGTCGGTTATCCAGAACATGAACTTGATCCAGATGTGGTGATGCTTTCCACTCCTGAAAGGGATAAAGCTTATGAAGTGCTGCTGGAAAAAGATGGGGAGGTTTGGAAGGTGGTATTTACGGCAGGTGGAAGGGAGTTGGAGAAGGGGAAGGAAGAGGGTTGATGTTGCTTGATTACAATTGCTGAACTCTCATAAAAACAGTTGACAGTTTTGACCAAACTACCCAACTAAATGTGAAAAACTTTTCGGGTTAAAAGGATAAAAACCGTACAAATTTGTGCAGCTACATAAGCGGACAAGAGCAATGCTGAGGAGCAACTCTTTAGGAATAATGTAGCTGACTGGGAAAAGCGAGGGGTCCGGAACTTTTTCTGGACCCCTTTCTTCTTTTATTTTTTCCTGGTCTGCATGCCTAAAAAAACCTACGATTTTTGCAAAAAATCGTGTAGTTCCTTTTTGGGTCTCTGGTCAGGCTGGAGCCTTAGGACATGTTGTTCAAATGCCTGGACGGTCCTGTAACCCAACTGTTTGACCGCCCTGTGTTCGTTCATCAGCCGTTTTGTTTTTCGACAGGCAGCCACCAGGCCGTCAAAACTGCGGATGCCAAAATGCCTAAGGTACATATTCTTGATGATGTGGTTCATCTGTTCACAAGAACCGTTCTGTTTACAGGAGGCTGCCCGACTGACCTGCATTTTCAAGCGCTTCAGGTGATCCAGTACCTGCCTGCTGTCAAATTGGGAGCCATTGTCCGAATGGTGTATGCACCCTTCAAGATCGGTTGGCCCCCTGGTTTTTTCTAGTTCCCCTGAGCATGCGAACAGCATTTTCACTGTTCATGTTCCGCGAGGGTAGCAGGCTAAGCAAATGCTGTGAGTACACATCTTTAAGCACAAACAGGTAGCACCATTGACCTGCGACCCAAAAATAGGTGATATCGGTCGATACCAACTGGTTGATGTCATTTAATACCAGTCCGTTGGCCAGGTTGGGATAGTTCCTGTTTCCCTTTCCATCGCTGGTTTGGGGAAATGATCTTTTGGCCTTTCTTATGGTCAGCCCGTATTCGGCCATCAAATTTTCAAAGGCCGTTGCCCCGATTGGCAAATCGATGCCTGCCGCTTTCATGGACCCGTACATGGTACGACTGCCCATTCGTGGATGATCTTTTCTCCATAGGCGTACCTGCTCTATAACCTGGCTTTTCTACCTTCTGTTTCTTACGGAACCCTGTCCATGCGCTGGTGGAAATTCTGCCGGGAACCTCCCATGGCTTCATAGAACCTCTCCATACTGTACTTACGTTCCAAACCTGATAGCCTGTCCACCACACTTAGCCAAACTTTTTTTCTATGTCCTCTTTATAATGTTCCGTGGCCGCCTCTATGATTGCCTTGCGGTACTCGATCTCTATCTGTTGGTTACCTATCAGCCGTTCCATCTTTTCAAGGCGTCTTTGAAGTTCAACCAGTCTTAGGTAATCACTGTCTGTCTCCACCACGATGCGTTCGCTTGAAGGAGTGGTTCGGTACCTGTCTATCCATTTATATAAAGCCGTTTCGCTGATGTCGTACAGCTTTGATATTTGGGCCACGCTCATCTTGCCCGTCTCATACAATTTGACCTTGTCTCTTTTGAAACCTTCGCTGAAAACTCTTCTTGTCTTTTTCATATTCACTAATTTGAGAAAAGTTTTCCACACTTTTGTTGTCAACTTATTTTATGAGACATCATGCCATCAACTTTCTTGGATAGTTCAGTAAAAGGAACTAAAAATGGCCGAAGAAAAACCTTCGGCCATTTTTGTTGATTGTCTCCTCTTCCATCTTTACTGATTTTGCGCAAATCTATTGGGCATTGGGTCAGGTAATTACGAGTCCCAACAGCAAGCGCTAGAAGCCTGTGATGAAGGGTTACATTCAACACTACAGCTTTCTCCACTAGAATTTGATAAGGGCTGTGGTTTATGATTTTTTTGAAAAGTGAAAATCACTTTTTTCCCTAAATTTGAGCGCATTTGAATAAAGCTGCTCTAGTGCTGTTGGCACCTGGAGCGCTAACAGCACTCCCAAACATGTCAGCCTTTTTTCAAAATAAAAAATTCTACTTAGCGGTTGTAGGTCTATTGGCCATTTTCATTCTGCCATACAATTGCCAGGTAGCTGAAACTACATCCAAAGGCATTAGCGAAAAACGCTTGCCCGATATTGTTGATTTCAATTTCCATGTTAAGCCCATTCTCTCCGACCGATGCTTCAAATGCCACGGGCCCGATGCCAATGCCAGAGAAGCTGATTTGCGGTTCGACACCAAAAAAGGTGCATTTGCCGCTTTGGGTGAAAACAAAGACCACTATGCCATCGTAGCAGGCGATGTTGAAAAAAGCGCATTGATAGAACGCATTTTCAACTCCGACCCCGACGAAATGATGCCCCCACCTGAATCGAATTTATCCTTAAATGAATACGAAAAAGCCATTTTAAAAAAATGGATCGAGCAGGGGGCAGAATGGAAAACGCACTGGTCATTCCTCCCATTGGAAAAACCGCATTTACCAAAGGTGAAAAATACAGCATGGGCCAATAATGAAATTGACTATTTTATATTGGCACGTTTGGAGCAAGAGGGGTTGAAACCATCGGAAGAGGCAGAAAAGGAGCAACTGTTGCGTCGGGTTACGTTCGACCTAACAGACTTGCCTCCTACCCTTTCAGATATTAATAACTTTCTGAATGACAACGATTTAAACGCTTATGAAAAAGTGATAGATCGCCTCCTCGCCTCTGATGCCTACGCCGAAAACATGACTGCTAAATGGCTCGATCTCGCCCGCTATGCTGACACCCACGGCTACCAAGACGATCTTGAGCGGGTTATGTGGCCGTGGCGGGATTGGGTAATACATGCCTTTAAAACCAACGTTCCTTACGACCAATTTGTCACGTGGCAATTGGCAGGCGACCTGCTGCCCAACCCCACTAAAGAACAACTCATTGCAACGGCATTCAACCGCAACCACAAGATCACACAGGAGGGCGGTGTAATCCCCGAAGAATACCGGGTGGAATACGTCGCCGACCGCACACAGACCTTTGGAACGGCCTTCCTCGGCACCTCGTTCGAGTGTGCCAGATGCCACGACCACAAGTACGACCCCATTACGCAAAAAGACTTTTACAGCCTGTTTGCCTTCTTCAACAATGTGCCGGAGAAGGGGCTTATTCCAAAATACGGGCGCTATCCCTGAACCCGCCATTAAAATCACCAAAGAGGAAGTCGAAAGGGTGCTTACCTTCATCAATAACGCCGACACCTTAAAAGAAATACCACTCATGGTAATGCAGGAAATGGAGCAACCCCGACAGGCACATATCCTTAAAAGAGGCGCTTATGATAAACCAACTGACACAGTCGAACCCTCTACGCCAGCGTCTATCTTGGCCTTCCCTGAATCGTTACCGAAAAACCGTCTCGGTTTAGCCAAATGGCTTTTTCATAAAGACAACGCCATCCCTGCACGTGTGATAGCTAACCGCCTGTGGCAGCAGTGTTTTGGTAAGGGCATTGTCGCTACGTCTTATGACTTCGGGAATCAGGGATCATTACCGACCCACCCTGACCTACTCGACCACCTTGCCGTCAAATTGAGGGACAATGGTTGGGGCATCAAAGCGACTTTGAAATATATCGTTATGTCAGCCACCTATCGGCAATCAGCCAAAGCAACCCCTGAACTGATCGAACAAGACCCTGAAAACCTACTACTTGCCCATGCGCCACGCCTGCGATTGACGGCAGAGCAAATCCGCGACCATGCTCTTGCAATCAGTGGACTGTTGGTGGAGGAAGTTGGTGGACCAAGTGTCAAGCCTTATCAGCCAGAAGGGCTTTGGGCAGAAAAGATCGGCGGCGGTGGAGGCAGTACCGCCAAATACGAGCAGGACAAAGGCAAAAAACTCTATCGCCGCAGCCTTTATACTTTTTGGAAACGGACTGTACCACCACCGAGCATGATGACCTTCGACGCGGTGTCCCGTGATTTTTGTATGGTGAAAAGAGAGACGACGAGTACTCCCCTGCAAGCACTCATCATGCTCAACGATCCGCAGATTGTGGAGGCAGCAAGGGTACTTTCTTATAGAGCGATTGAAGAAAAAAGCGATTTGGAAAAAAGGATTGCCTTTATGTTCGAGTTGGCAACCTCCCGTACCCCGGAAGCTGAAGAGTTGGAAAAATTAATGGTTTATTTTAAGGAAGAATTAAATCGTTTTTCTAAAAATGAAAAAGAAGCAGAGGCATTTTTAAATATCGGCGAATTTGAGCAAAAAGATTTATTGGAAAAACCGGAAATGGCGGCATATGCAGTAGTGGCAAACGCTATTTTCAATTTGGACGAGACGATAACGAGGGGTAAAATAAATACAAGCTGAAAGAAAAAAAATTAAACCCCTTTGAGCGAATATTCGATGAGAAATTAATCATAAGACAGGGATTAAACTTAAATGATTTTATTTTATAAAAAAATGGAAAATAAAATAATTGCTGACCAGCACTACCAAATGAACCGCCGCAATTTCTTGTCAAAAACAAGTATAGGAATTGGCACTGCGGCGTTGACCTCTTTATTTGGCTATGGTTTTTTTAATAAAACAAAAAACGGAATAATTGCTCCAACAGCCGGAGGGGTAAAAGGTATTTTGGATGCACCACATTTTGCACCAAAAGCAAAACGGGTTATTTATTTATTTCAAAGCGGCGGCCCATCCCAATTGGATTTATTTGATTACAAACCCACCTTAATTAAAAGAAGGGGTGAAGACTTGCCAGAGTCCGTTAGAAATGGGCAACGGCTAACTGGTATGACTTCCGGGCAAGAAAATTTTCCATTGGCAGGTTCTATTTTTGAATTTGGCCAATATGGAAAAAGCGGCGCATGGATGAGTGAACTGCTGCCCTATACTTCCAAAGTGGCAGATGAACTATGCATCGTCAAGTCTATGTATACAGAAGCGATTAACCACGACCCAGCCATTACTTTTTTTCAAACAGGATCACAGCAGCCGGGCAGGCCGAGCTTTGGTGCATGGATGAGCTACGGACTGGGCAGTATGAATGAAAATCTGCCGACTTTCTCCGTACTGTTGTCGAGAGGCACTGGGCGGAAATTTGGGCAACCACTTTACAATCGCCTTTGGGGCAACGGCTTCCTCCATTCGCTCCACCAAGGAGTGCAGTTCCGCTCTGGTAAAGACCCTGTGCTGTACCTACAAAACCCCGATGGCATTGATAGTCAAAGCCGCCGCAATATGCTTGACAAAATAGCGGAACTCAACCAAAAACAATATGAGGAATTCGGCGATGAAGAAATTAACAGCCGCATCGCCCAATACGAAATGGCCTACCGAATGCAGACATCCGTGCCAGAGGCAATGGATATTTCCGGCGAGCCAGACTACATTTACCAAATGTACGGTCCCGAATCAACCACACCCGGCACTTATGCCGCTAACTGCCTGTTGGCCAGGCGTTTGGCCGAGCGTGACGTGCGTTTTATCCAACTCTATCACATGGGCTGGGACCAACATGAAAACCTCCCGACCCAAATTAAAGGGCAAGCCAAAGACACTGACCAAGCCTCCGCCGCCCTCATCATGGACCTCAAACAAAGGGGCATGCTCGATGACACCTTGGTCATTTGGGGCGGCGAGTTTGGCCGCACCAATTATTCCCAAGGAGCGCTAACTGATACCACTTATGGACGCGACCACCACCCCCGCTGTTTTACTATCTGGATGGCCGGTGGCGGAATCAAACCAGGCATAGTCTATGGCGAAACGGATGAGTTTGGTTACAATATTGTTGAAAAACCTATGCACGTCCATGACTTCCAAGCAACTATGCTCCACCTACTCGGCATTGACCACGAACGATTGACTTACAAATATCAAGGGCGACGGTTTAGGTTGACAGATGTGGAGGGGGAAGTAGTGGAGGATTTATTGGCTTAGGGATTTGGAAAATAATAATCCCGATTAAAATATTAAAAATTGAGAAGAAGAACCTTTATTCAAAATTCACTTGCCTCATTGGTAGGCACAGTTCTAATGCCCGATTTATTTTCTAAAAAAAATGAATTATTTCAATATCAGGATTTAATTATCGGGCATAATGATTTTAAATATAAAATAGATTTAAACTGGGGTGCATTAAATCACGATTTTTATCCCGTTAATGATTGCCACGAAATGGTGCAAGACTCAAAAGGGCGCATTATTTTATTGACCAACCACACCAAAAACAATGTTATTGTTTATGATAAAAAAGGAAAATTAATTGAAGTGTGGGGCACGGAATATCCCGGCGCACATGGCCTCACATTAAATGTCGAAAATGGGGAGGACTTTTTATATATTTCCGATAATTCAAGACATGAAGTTATTAAAACAACAATGGACGGAAAAGTCGTTTTGACTCTCGCTTATCCTGCCGATTCTGGCAAATATGAAAAGGCCGAGCAATATATTCCCACCGAAACTGCTATTGCTCCAAACGGTGATATATATGTGGCAGATGGTTATGGCCTACAATATATTTTACATTATAATGCAAAAGGGGAATTATTAAATATATTCGGTGGCCGTGGTGAGGAAGAAAAACATTTTGACAATGTCCACGGCATTTGTGTGGATATGCGGAAAGGCGAACCGACTTTATTAATCACTGCACGGGCACAAAATAAATTCAAACGATTTAATATGGCAGGGGAATTAATAGAGATAATTCATTTGCCCGGTGCTTTTGTTTGCCGACCTGTTATTCATGGGGAAAATATTTATGTTGCTACTATTTGGTCAGGGCCGGATAGGCCGCCGAATACGGGATTTATTTCCATATTAAATAAAAATGACGAATTAGTTTCTGCGCCCGGTGGCAGTACACCTACTTATAAAAACGGAAAATTGCAGCCCATGAGCCAAGCAATTAAAGTTTTTAAGCACCCTCATGACGTATGCGTGGATGACGAAGAAAATTTATATGTGGCGCAGTGGAATTCTGGAAAAACGTATCCAATTAAATTGGTACGGGTGTGATTTAAATGCTAAAACCACTTAATTGTCAAATCAATAATCTTCTGTTTAAAATCATTATATGGCGGCATCAGCATCTCAATCGCACCGGGCAGGTTTTGCTTGTAAACGGCGCGAGCATTGGAGAATGCTTCAAAGCCATACCAGCCATGTGATTTGCCAATACCGCTATTGTTCGAACCACCAAAGGGAAGGTTGTTATTTGAAAAATGAGCGTTGTTGTTGTTAATACAGGTGGTGCCAGCCCTGGTTTCATTGATGACTTTCCTAATATTTTTTTTGCTTTTTGAATAAATATAAAGAGCAAGTGGTTTTTTCCCCTGCATTAATTTTATCAATTACTTCTTCTATGTTTTTATAAGTCAATACAGGCAGCACTGGGCCAAATATTTCTTGTTCCATTAAATCGGAATCCATTGGCACATCGGAGACGACGGTCGGAGCAAGGTAATTTTCATCTTCCTTCTTTTGGCCACCATGTACCAATTTTGCTCCTTTAGAAATGGAATTTTCTAAATAGGAATTTACGCGATCAAAGTGTCGCTCATTAATGACCCGCATATAATCGGGTGATTGCGATGGGTCATTGCCGTAAAAAGTTTTCAGTTTCTTACCGACCTCATCCAAAAATTCCTGTTTTTTATTTTCATGTACGAATATATAATCAGGGGCGATGCAAATCTGGCCATTGTTGGAAAATTTACCCCAAACAATTCGAGTGGCAGCTTGGGCAATATTGGATGTTTCATCAATGATCGTTGGTGATTTTCCGCCCAATTCCAAGGTGACAGAAGCGAGATGATTGGCAGCGGCCCGCATAACTATTTTCCCAATCTCTGGTGCGCCCGTGAAAAAAATATGGTTAAATGGCAAGGACAACAATGCTGTTGCCATCTCTACCCCACCTTCGAAATAAGCCACTTCTTTTTCATCAAAAATCTCTTCCACTATTTTTCTCATAATGGCCGAAGTATGCGGCGTATGCTCCGACGGTTTAATGAATACTGTGTTGCCTGCAGCGATGGCTGAAACGAGGGGCCCAAAAGTGAGGTTCAAGGGATAATTCCAGGGAGAGATGATGAGGCAAACACCTTTTGGTTCATGATGTATCCAAGATGAAGAGCCCAACAATGCGAGTGGCGTACCAACGGGTTTGGGCGCCATCCAACGCCCCAAATTGGCTTTGGTGTGCTTGACCTCGCTGGTCACGATATATATTTCTGTCAAATCCACCTCGGCTGCCGGTTTGCGGAAGTCCTTCCACATAGCATCCCTGATTTCTTGCCGATATTTCATGACCGTATCACTCAAGAGTTGGAGTTTTTTACGGCGTTCTTTTACCGTTGTCCTGGCAACGCTGTACTGGTGTTTTTGCTGTACCGCAAAAACCCGTTTTATTTTTTTCAGTATTTACGGTGGACGAAATGGCTGTCATATCAGTTTGATTGATTTTTTTAGAAAGGAGCAAGTTAAGGAAGTATCCCAAAACGGGTAAAGCAATTTGGACTTATAATAAATTAGCCTCAATTGAAGGGTGATTTTTATCATCATAAACCTTGCGGCAAGGAAATTGGGAATAACTAAATTTGCAGCACTTCTATTATTGATAATAGCTTTCTCTACTTACAATTCTCAAATCAAAAAATTTATCCTCCCATGAATGTACTTACACTTCTCAAGAAAATTGATCATTTAAGTGCAAAAATATCCCAGAAATGGGGAATGCACTTATTACGCTATTCACTTTCCATCATTTACATTTGGTTTGGCATATTGAAGCCGTTGGGCCTTAGTCCTGCCTCTGAACTGGTTGAGCAATCCATTTTTTGGTTCTCGTCAGAATGGTTTGTCCCTGCCTTGGGTATTTGGGAAGTGGTAATTGGCCTAATGCTCTTGTTTAAACCAACCGTTAGGTATGCTGTTCTGATGATTTACATCCATCTTATATGTACCTTCCTCCCGTTCTTTAGCCTTACTGAAAGCGCCATAGTTGGGTCTTCCTTACAATTGACATTGGTCGGCCAATACATCATAAAGAATTTGACGTTGCTCGTTGCAGCTATTTTAATAGGAGGTTCATTGCAGAAAGATGAAATTGCAAAAAAACCATCTGCAAAAACGAAAGCAAAGCAAAACGGCCAGACCTTAGTTAAGGAAGAATTGACTGCCGTTTAAATTAGGTAAAAATTGCCAATGCAATTTTTATTTAGAACGACCAATTAACGATCGTCAAACCGCAGAGGCGCAGAGAAACACACAGCGTTTTATGGCTTTACCGAAAGCAAAAGAAATTCTGTGCTTCTCTACGCCTCAGTGGCTTTAATCCATACCTCACGTTAGGTTAAATTTGCCAGCAGTGCAATGTTCCTTGCCCTATCACAAATTACTAATCACTGCTCAATTCATTTGAACATTTTATCCGGTGGCGAAATAAAAACACCTACCTCCAAAAAAGGCGAGTTGGAAGGATCTACCATGAACTCAGGCGTGTCAATGGATTTTGATTCAAAATCAGTACTGAAATTCATTTGAAAACCTGCCCTGACATTCGTCCAAACCCAGGGAACGATCTGCTGTTCCCAGCGCACCAAAAACAAAACCTCTGAATGGTTAAGCGCATAGTCAAGCGCTTCGCCAGATGAAGACGTAAGATCCATCCGATAACTATCACTAGTATATTCTGTGCCGAGTAAAAAGATAGTTCTTGGACTCATGTTGTAGCGACCATAAACATAACCGGGAAAGGCAATTTCCAAGCCCCACTCATTGATAAACGTGCGGTTGTAAACTATGAACGGCAATACATTTAACTGACGAAAACTTTTGGAAAAATTCAGCCCAACCCCCCACTCAAAATCATCATGTTTTTTGATGCCAAAAATGCCCATGGCTTTGTAAATGGCATACCGCTGGTTGAAATCCAAAATGCCATCATATGTGCCGTTTGCTGAATAGCGAAAACGGAAGGCGAGGTATCTCTTTTCATTCAAAGGCTTAGTGATAATGGCGCTGATATTACTGGTTTTTAACATGACATTATCAAGGTGTTGGAAAGTTTCTGGAAAACTGACACCAATATTACCCATATTGAAAAATTCGCCTGTGTATTTGTAGCCCACCAAAAATTTGAAGCCATCTTTCATCAGAACAGGTGCTTTCAGATCAACTTCAAATTTGGCCCAATTATCAAATTTTGTATAAGGGCGTTCGACGTTGTTTTCCTCATCACCGAATGTGCCTTTCCCGCGAGTCGTATATGCCAATTCCAAACCCTTTGAACGGGATTTGTTCCGAACACCGGGCTTGCAAAAACAACGAACGATTTGACCGCCCGGTGTGCCAACGTCTTCAGGGAAGAAATCGGGTTTTAGCTGGGCGAAAATAGATTCTGCTAAAATTATTATCAGAAATAAAAAAATGTATTTCATTTGATAAATCAAATTAATTTTTCAATTCAAGGGAAACTCATTCTCTATTTTTGGGAATGGGAGAAGAATATAAATTTAAAAAATTCAGTGCATTTTCTTTTTGAGCAAAAGCACCTTCAACTTTATCTCCGTTATTGTACAAAATTGTTATTTCATATTTCATAACAGGAACAGTTGAATCAAGGGATTTATATCCTAAAATATATTGGATAGCTTGTGCTATATTATCAGTGTTGTGCATTTTACCATGCAAAGCCAAAATTCTTACCGATTCTATATATCTTGACACTGCCTTTTCAAGTTCATTGAAAAATGCTTTTACATTTTTTGAATTAATTCGAAGCAGATATTTAGACAATTTATCCTTATCATTAAATGATTTCCATTTATAAATCTTTTTTTCAAAATCATCTAAAGACGTATTTTCTTCGAAACCAGCATTTATGTCAAATCTGGCAAATGCCTTTACAATGATTTCATAAGGAAAATATAAGACATGAAACCCAAGGGATTCTAATTGTCGGATTGCACCAGTGGTAAATGCGCCAGCTAAAACGACACCGATAAAAGGAGCAGAATTTTTATGTGTTTGGACCAAAGGTAATATTGCACCTTGAATTTCTTGAGCCTTATTTCTTGAGTGTTTTGTATATCGTCGCCATGCACTTTCTATAAAAGCAGCGGGTTCTCCGATCCTATTTTCAGCACCATTTCTTTCGAGTACAAAATCTAAATCATGGGCATTTCCAAAAGAATCAACCCAACTCACTTTTATGCCTCTTCTTGCTTTGCGTTTTCCTTTTTTATCAAAATAGAGTTTGTGTTTTTTTGCAAATTTCTTAAGCTCTTTTTCAAAAGTTGTTTCTAAAAAATCACCAATTATTTGCCCCCATTTATGTGCAGGTGAAGTTGCCATAATTATCCATTTATCCAAAGCCTTCCTTCATGCAAGGGCACTCTGTGTTTTCTATTTTTCCATTTGGTGTTCCTATCCCTTAATTTTTCAAAATTAAAAGAATTAAAACCCGCTGCCAACGCTAATTCACCCAACCATTTATCAACAGGAACATATACACCATAGGGAGCAGAATCGCCAATTACAAAACAAAGTTCACAACCTTTTTTCGTCACCCGTCGTAATTCCTTGAATACTTGTGACAAATCATGAAAATAGGCTAACACCATTAAATGATAGTTTTTCTTACCACCTTTTGTCAATCTTATTTCTGACAGATTTTGATATACCTCAACTATCTCTCCTTTAATAGATTCTAATTCTTTTGAGTCAAGATATTTTCCAATTTGAAGCTTTTCTTTTACAGCATGTTGAGAACATGAGACTATTAAGTTGCTTCTTACCTTCTGATGCAAATCTCCCCAGCCATCAATTTCCCCCCAAAAGGTCATTTCCAAACGAGTTGCATCTGCATAATCATAATTATTGGCATAAGGTGGCGAAGTAATAACCAAATCACACCAATCATCGGGAACAGATTTCATGTTTCTCGCATCCTCAACTAATATTGTTGATGCTGTTGCCTTTGGATATTTTCTTTGCATGTTCCTCATATCCGAAACCATTTCATACATCTTTTCTTCAAAAGCTTGAAACGGATCAATAACTTTACCTTTCGATTTATTTGGTAAAACATATTGCCAAGATGCAGTCCCTACAGGGGAAGTTTTCCTTAAAATTGAAGTAATCAACAACCATAACAATTCTATGTGTTCTAATTCTGATTCCAATTCTCTCCACGCAAGTTTTAAAGCTTCTAATTTTGAAATAACTGCTGGCGGATAGCATTTTGCTATGAGTGCTGGATATTCTTTGTCTGGAATATGTTTTCCTTTAGCTATCTCTAATAAAGTTCGAGCTGTTTCTTTAAACGATTCTGGGTTTGATTTCCAATTCAATTTAGCACCAGCTATCCTGTTTACAAATGGGTGAGATTCCACTCCAAAAGATTGAACACCTGCAAATTCACTTTCTAAACTAACTGTACCTGATCCAGCAAAAGGGTCAAGTACATTAGATGCTTCTTTTTCATTTATTAAATCCCTGACCCATGCACCAGAAAAACCAGCAGAATACCTGAACCACTTATGGATAGGCAGTTTCATATTATCTGCAAAGGTCATGGTCGTATCCACCTTTTTAGAGGGGTTCTCAAAAAGGGCTAACTGTGTTCCTTTTATTTCAGCAATCATGTTATTTGTTAAGAATAATTTTTCATCGCAACGGCGTTCCCACACTGAACACCGGATACGCCGATTCTTCATCGGAAAAACCAAAAGTCAAAGATACGGTCAATGTTTCAGTCAACGGCACAATATAGAGACCAAAACCGTAGCCGCTGCGCCAATCTCCACTTTCATCTGGTTCCTCCGAAAAGACCCTGCCATAGTCGTAGAAGGCTTTCAAGCCAATTTTTACAGGGACGATGGGGGTACGTGCCCGCACCAATTGGTAGCGCAACTCTGAATTGAAAAAGGCAGTTGAGGTACCAGTAAAGCGCATTTCGACATATCCTCTTAAGCCATTGTTAGTTCCAATGCTCGGCAATTTATACCAAGGAACATCACCGTGAGTGTGAGCGCCGCCTACTCTTAGGCCTAATGTGAGCGGGCGTTTTTCTTTAGTGGACATGAAATATTCGATATGGCCTTTTAATATGCCAAAATTCCCACTTTCATTGACGTCAGATAATACGGTATTGTTTTCATAACCCATCAGTAGCCTTGCTCCATCATAAGGCAGCCCTTTTTCATCTCGGAAATCTAAATCCAATTGCATACTGAAAGGCACAAAACCTAATTTTCGATCAGCTCCGTAAATCCCTTCTTCTGTTTTCATATTTTCCATAAACAAAAAAGTACCATCAATCTGCTCGGACTCATTCTGCTCAATGCCAATCAAAAATTGAAAAGAACTATTCTGCCAAAATTGCCGGGAAAGGCCAATGGAAAAATGTTGGGTATTCACTATTGATTGATAAAAGTCC
>CBDCVJ010000008.1:0-37465 GCA_965222975.1 Saprospiraceae bacterium
TTATCGATGCCCCGAATTTTTCCGATTATACTGGGTAGCGTGAAAAAAAAGAAAATGGCTGCATGGCATGTGATATTATATCGCCCGCATCTCCGTGCCCCTCTGTGGTTCTCACCCCTCCAACCTCGCTATCCCAATTCAACGCCCCGCTTTGGCGTACGCAAAAAAAATACAAAAATCTTTTCCGATTGTTGCCGTGCCGGGAAACAGCCCTCCCTTACCCTGTAGACAATACAAATTGACCAGGGAGGTGTCACCGATGGGACGCAAGGTTGATGAAGGAAAGGTGAAGGCGGTGCTCAAGTGGGTGGGTGCCAATCGTGGGCAATCCACAAGGTGCGTGACTCAACGATGTATGCATTGTTGAGTTGTAGGGCAAGGACTGTAGCTCGGCCAACTGAGGTTAAGCCAGCAATGTGGGTACCACCGTTGGTCCACATGAAATGATCAGTCCAATGTTGTAATCGAGGATGAAATAAGGGGACAAGCTCACCTGTTACCGGGTCTCTGGCATGAGTTTTAGCCCATTTGAATTCATTGCAGCGATAGCAAGCGGCGGCTAAATTTTCTCGAGTGTTATCACCACCCACAGAGCGAGGCACAATATGGTCGATGATGAGCGGCATGCCAATGAGTCGGCGTGAGGTGAGACAGTATTCACAGCGATGGTCGGCTTCCCGCAAAGACTCATTGGCGGATAGGGTTGGGGGATGCTGGGCATATTTATTTCAGGGGAAGTTCTTGTAGGGTCGGCACACGACGCCCCCGCCAACGTAACACCTTCCAGGCATAGGCTTTGCGGAGCATTAACTGATCGGCTGCTTGCCGTAAGTTAGTTAAGGTTTGTCTTTCCGCTGGGGTGAGGGTGCTATTTTGCCCTTTTTCTAAGAGGTCGAGGTGTTGATTTTGGGCGTCGGAGGATACTTGACTATTGGCAATTTCAAGGAGTTCATTGATGGAGAGCTTTTGCATTGCCAGGAGTTCGGGCTGCATCTCGCCAGGCATGGTATCCACCTCAGGCGGCAGATTGCCCGTGATGCTTTGCGCCACCAACTCCTCCAACGTTTGCTCAGTCAGAGCCGCCATCGCTTGTAGTTGACGGGCAATGGGTTCCGGAAGTTCAATTGTTAGCTTTACAGTTTGAGACATATCGGTTTGCATCATATCAATCACCTGATAGGGATTATACGATGATCGCGGGAGAAAAGAAAACATGCTATCTCGTGACAATTCATGCGATTTGGCGCTATGTGTGATACAATAAAGGAGTAATCAGTTTTTAACAACCAAATGTGCGTTTCTGCGCTGATGTGGATTTTTGAAGTCAGTTTCAGAAATATTTGATGGGTAGGACACACTTTGTCAAACCCATGTTATATCTTAGAGCCATAAATAGATAGGACGTTGACATGAGCAACGATGCCATCAACAAAACCGACAAACTTTTTCTTGTTCACCGGCTGTTAGTCAGTAAGCCGGAGGGGTATAGTCGCCAGGCATTGAGCCAGTTATGCGGCGTTTCCTCCCGGACAATTAGCCGGTATTTGGGGGCGCTACAAGCTGAACCTTACCGGCTACCACTGGATCGAGATAGGGGGCCACCCTATCGCTGGTTCATTATGCCTGGGGCCAGGGTAACGCTGCCGCCGGTCAATTTTGATCTGGAAGATGCGGTAGCCTTGACCATTGCCGCTCGGCTACTCTCACGCTATGCTGATGAGCGGAACCAGCACTTGATTGATGCCTTGAGTAAGCTGGTGACCATTCTGCCCGAAGCCCCGACCCCTCATATCCAACGCATCATCGACAGTCTGGCTCAGCGAAAGGCCAACCCAACCTTTGACCGCGTCTTTGAAGCCGTCGTAACAGCCTGGACAACCCGGCGGGTGGTGGCAATTGACTACTTCTCAAACAGCGCAGGGCGGGTGAAGACCTACTATCTGTCGCCCTATCTCATTGAGCCTTCTGTGGTGGGACATTCCACCTATGTGTTGGGGCCATGCAAGGGGGATGCGCGTCTCTACGTCACCCTAAAGCTGGAACGGGCGCTCGATGCCGTTGTGACCGATGAGCCTTACCAAATCCCGTCTAATTTTGATGGCGTCGCCCTGCTCAATACAGCCTGGGAGATTATGTACCAGACGCCGGGGGAAGAATTAGTAGAAGTAAAGCTTCGTTTTATTCCTGCTGTCACCCCGCGTGTCAGAGAAAGCTATTGGCACCCTTCGCAGAAGATTGAAGATGACCCGGACAACGAAGGCGGTTGTATCTTCCGAGTGTGGATCGCCCACGTGCTGGAGATTGTCCCGTGGGTGCGTCAGTGGGGACCCCAGGTTGAGGTCATCGCCCCGCCGGATTTACGAGAGCGTATTGCGCGGGAGATGAAAGAAGCAGCGGCGGTTTATAGGGAATGAAAGAAGCCGCACTTAGTACTCTCGGTGAGTCGAGTGTGCGGCCAGCCAAATAGTATGGTTTATCTTTCAGTACTCTATAACGAGTCGTCAGAAAATTTTACATCATTTGTCTTGATTTAAAAAATTCTATTGGCAACTCTAATCTTGCTTTTATTATGTAGAACAGGTGACTTGAATCTTCATGCAAATCGTGATGTTATCAAAATTATGTTAAACAAATGGTTAGAGTCAGGTATTTATGTCAAGTCCAGAATTGGACGATCTGTTACGATACCCTCTATTTGACATCCACTGACATAATGTCTTCTCGTAGGCAGCTTTAAAAGATTCTTGCAAAGGTGCAGAAGTTCTGGTACAATCCCCTATAAACCATACTATTTGGAAAAAGGTGATTGTATGAATGTTTTTGAATGGGACGCATTAAACGAGTTGCAACAAAACCTACAACGTTGTCAGACACACATTTCGTATCATTCTATTAGATCAGCTATGTACAGAAAGTTAGCGGCTGCTCACGAGCAAGAAGTTAATAATTATGAAATGCTTCACGAAACGATCGTTTCTATAATACAACAATTTGGGAAACAGAAAACTCCGAAGACTCTGCCAAGAGATTTTCACACCACATTATACTGGAAGCCAATGAAGATTGATAAAAGGAGGTTTTATGCTTAGATATACTGGACACCCTTTGGTCGATGTTGGTGTGGCGACCATCACGGCTTTTGCGGAAAAGGAGTATCCACAAGACCTGACCGAAATAGATTTGGCGAATATGGCTGACTATATCACCCGTGAGTATACGCGCCAGCCACTCAAGGCGTTTCTCACAGTAGCCTTTCCCAATTCTGGCTTTACACAGCCGGCTTTTGAGAAAACGCCACAGCGCCGGTTAGACTATGCGGAACAAGTGTTACGCAGTTATCGGGCAGAGATACCAACTTTAGATGTGCAATGCGTCTTCACCGGTCAGCCCGCAGTAGCTATTGCTTTTGGTGATAAGAAAGGATTACCATTGGGGCGGGCTTTTCGTCAGCATATTCCATTACTAACTGGTGAAAATGTCATTAACTTTTCTCCCTATGGAGATGCTGGGTTGCCTGTTTCGGGGGGAGCTTTACTAGCTATTCAAGCTTTCCCGCTTGGAACAGCCAAATGCGGCGGGCGCTTATTAGCCGTTCACTCGAACAATCAGATTCTAATGTTGCGTTTCGCCGAGATATTCCTACGTCAGAATCAACGCGCTATTCAATTGGCCCAACAAGCTGGCAGTAAGAAGATGCCTGAGTCTCAGTATAGTTATCGCACCTTATTGATCGATACGCTGTTGGAGGCCAGTCAAGAACAGCGAGAATCCATAGATTCTGACGAAACACCTACTTCAGTGACTGCATACCATCTGTCTAATAGTGGACAGGGCGCTGATTTGAATATGTATCACCTACCGCTAGAGATGATGGGATTTTTGCGAGTAATGCAGCGAGCCGAGAATTATCAGAGTTGGCAAGCCATTGTTCGTCGAGCTTGGGAAGTGGAGCCGAAAAAGAAGAAACGGAAAAAAGATGCTGCGCCGTTCAAACCGCGTCGAAATTGGCTTTATGAAGATCTGTTTGACTTGCCCCGGAATGCGGCCCGTTTTATCCGTACCTATTTTTTACGGATTGCGCTTCAACGCGCTAAAAATGTGGATACCGACCCGCGAGACGGTTACTCCATACAGACCGAAGCGGAACTGGTGTCTTGGAAGATTACAGCCATATTTCTAAGGAGGATTATGCACATGGATAAAGAACGGATTAACTTGATTCGGCAGATAGGAGATACCCTGGCCGAGTACGTTGATCAACAGAATGATCGTCGTTTTTTTCGAGACTTCTATACGCTTCAACGGTACGATTATCTCCGCACTGCCCTTATTAAGGCCAGTTTGGCCTATGCCAAACTAGGTAAAGCGCCTATTCTTAACTTTGATACTTATGTTGGGGTTTTTGAGGATGGAGAGGATTTAGCCCGGCCTGATTGGCGATTAGCCCGTGATTTGGTTCTCATTCGTATGATTGAGCAACTCTATAATTTGGGGTGGCTGGGCAAGAATTCAGATGTCATCTCAGAAACAGATGAAACAAATGAAACAGATTCATCACAAGCATAGTTTACATTTATCAGGAGGATATGATTATGGCTTTTGTAACTGGTTTATTCTTAATTGATGCACCCGCCTCGGCGTTGAATAACTTGGGGAGTATTCCCGGCGCTCGCACAGATAATACCGTTGGCGTAAAGATGATTCGTACCAAAGAAGGGGCTTATCCTTATGTCTCTGCCCAATCGTTTCGTTATTGGCTTCGGACAAGCTTGGAAAAGGGTGATTTTGGCTGGCAGGCAGCACCTATTTTCCGCGAGAAAAAGGTTGCCTATACAGATGCTAATCCAATTCGCTACTGGGATGATGATCTGTTTGGTTACATGCGTGCGCCATCGAAAAAAGCTGACGCGGCGGCGGCTCGCGACGAATCAAAGGATTATACCGAAGCGACACCAACAACCGATACGGTTACGCGGGTATCTCCGTTTCGCGTAAGTACGCTAGTCTCGATTGCACCGGTTTCGATTACCGAGGATTTTGGCACAATGTCACGCCATGAAGGTGATCCGGTGCCTCATGAGCATCAGTTTTATCGAGCAACCTTGAAAGGGTTGTATTCATTAGACTTACACGCTAGTGGAACCTTCTCTTATCGGCAGAAAACAGGCTATCGCAATCTGGATGATGAACGACTAAAAGAAGCCCAAGAGAAAGGTTTGATTCATCTGGAGGTTGAAAAGTCATATCGCTTGCCAATCGAAACGCGGTTAGAGCGATTGACAACCTTCTTCGACGGTCTGGCTCAACTGGAAGGTGGAGCCAAACAGACCATCCATTATACGGATGTCTCACCGGCTTTGATGATCATGGCAGTAACTAAAGGTGGAAACCATATCTTTGGGCATATCATCGGGGCCAACAACCAACGGTTACCACAGTTCAAAGTGGAAGCCCTTGAGGAAGCGCTCACCGTCTTCGCTGATGAGATTCTTTCTCCAGTTTATGTCGGTTGGGTGAAGGGCTATTTAGATGAAGAGCGGGCTAAATTGGAAGCATTTGCTCAGACCGAGGCAGGCAGGTCGATTCAGATTAGCCATCCGCGACAAGCATTTCAAACGTTTATTACGGATATGAAGCAAGAAAGTAATCTGGTCTGGCTGGATTAGGAGGCTGCGATGCGTGTACTAAAAGTTGTAGCCGAGGGGCTGACGACATCATTCCGCTATCCGCACTTTATGCAGCAGATTCACCCCAGCTTTCAGATGCCCCCGCCGGCGACTATATTCGGACACATATGCAGCGCTCTAGGGGATTGGGTTGACCCTGATGGTTTGCAATTTGCCTATCATTTTGCCTTCCAAGATACGGTCCGTGATGTGGAACATACCATTGTTCTCACACCCAGCAGCGGCAAACTTAAAGGAACATCCTTCCCAAAAGTGCTGGAAGGAGCGGTAAACCCCTTTGATCGGGAAATCATTTTTCAGCCCAGGCTTACGCTATACATTAACCGGCCCGAGTGGGAAGCCAACTTTCGTAGCCCACACTATGCTGTTGTGCTGGGACGTTCGCAAGACTTATTCACCTATACTAGCGTTAGCGTGGTTGATTTACAGCAGGCGAATCGGGCCTATTTTGAGCATACTTTGGCTCCTCAGCAGATGGCCTATCAGGTCATGCAAGGAATTATGGTCTTGATGCCGCGCTTTTTGAATTATGAGCGTGGCAGAGCGCCTCATTTTGGACAGTATCTGATTATTAAAGACCGGGTCTGGCTTCAGGCTGACCGATACTGGACTGATCCAACCTCACCTGAAATTGATCAAGCGCATCTAGGGCTTTGCTTCCACCGATTTATTGGAGAAGATGATGAAACCTTCACCGTGGCCTGATTGGCTAAATGATGTCTGGGCAAAGAGCGCCGATCTGGGCGAAGGTGGCAACCCGGAGACGTTGGCTCAACATACATGGTATGTTTTACAGCGATTAAAAGACTTCATCAACTTGCGGCCTGATTTACCGGCGCGGCTTGGTCTGCCGCGCCTCTGGCATATCTTGTTCTGGTCGGCCTTTTTGCACGATTTTGGTAAGGCTACAGGTGGTTTTCAAAACCGACTACGGGGCGGCGCAAGGTGGCCGCATCGTCACGAAGTACTCTCTCTGGCGTTTGTGGATTGGATAGCGGCTGACCTCTCCGCACAAGAGCAAAGTTGGCTCGTTGCGGCGGTTGTGTCTCATCACCGGGATGCTTCCTGGATTCTAAAACGATATGATGAGCCGGATGATTTAGATGATGAAGATCAACTTCTATCTTGTATTGCCGATTTGCCTAAAGAAACTTTGCAGGGATTGTGGCGCTGGTTGGCGGAGTGTCCTCTAGCTTGGCGTGATGCGTTAGACTTAGATGAAGCAACTGTGGGTGCGTTGTCGATCATGCCTGAGGCGGAAGCGATTTTTTTGGTTCAGCAACAAGGAGCAGCGCGTGTTTATGACTGGTTAAGAATTTATCGCCGCTTTGTCCGCAAATTAAGCAGAAGTAAAGATATGGCTCTGATTATCGGTACACTAACCTTGCGAGGTTACCTTATTAATGCAGATCATAGCGCCTCCGCTCACGCCGGCCAGTTGCCCACAGTTCAGATTAAGGCTGAGAGAATACTAAAAAGCCGAAATCTTACTCCGGACGATCTGTTTGAGCATCAGACTCAAGCTGGTCAAACCCTTGGTTCAGCCTTGCTAACAGCACCGACCGGCAGTGGAAAAACAGAAGCGGGCGAGTTATGGGCAGCGCGTCAATGTGCCGATATGGGGTATGTATCTCGGCTTTTCTACACATTACCTTATCAGGCCAGTATGAATGCTATGCATCTGCGATTGGGGAACACCTATGGTCAAGACCCGGTCAGCGGTCAAAGCCTGGTTGGTTTGCAGCACGGGCGGGGTTTGTTGGCATTATATGGTCTGTTACTTGAAGAAAAATCTTATACAGTTGATCAAGCGGCTAAAGAGGCTAGATGGGCACGGAATTTGGCTAGACTCAACTATCCACCCATCCGAGTCTTTAGTCCTTATCAGATGTTAAAGGGTGCGTATCGCTTAAAAGGATATGAATCGCTGTTGAGTGACTACCACCAGGCACTATTTATATTTGATGAAATTCACGCCTATGAGGTAAAACGTTTGGCTCTGATCCTCAAAACAATCGAATACCTCCGTCAGAATTTTCAAGCGCGTTTTCTGGTGATGTCGGCGACGTTTCCTTGCTTAATCAAAGAATGGCTACAAGCAGCCCTAGATAGTCCTGCTGAAATTGAAGCGAGCGATGCGTTATTTGCAGCGTTTCAACGCCATCGGCTGCACCTTCTTGAAGGGGATTTGTTGGATGAGGATAATCTGGCTCAAATTGTTGAGCGTGTCCATGCCGGACAATCTGTTTTGGTGGTCTGTAACCTGGTTGCCCGATCCCAAGAGGCTTATCAACAATTACAATATGCGTTGGCTGATGATGAGATTCAGGTTGAGTTACTGCACGGACGGTTTAATATGCGTCATCGCTTGTACAAGGAAAAGTTGGTGCGTGATTGTGCTGGAAGTCGTGCAACCGAAAGGCGTCCCATTGTGTTGGTTGCCACTCAGGTAGTTGAGGTTAGCCTGGATATTGATTTAGATACAATCTATAGTGATCCGGCGCCACTGGAAGCATTGGTTCAACGTTTTGGTCGAATTAATCGCCGGCGTCTCAATAAAAACCTGGCCGATGTTCATGTATTCCGTGAGCCGGATGATGGACAGAAAATCTATGACGAAATCTTGGTTAAGCGAACATTAGCTATTTTGGCTCAGGTCAACGGGCAGCCTATCAATGAAGGACAGGTTGGCCCATGGCTGGATGAAATTTACGCTGGCGAAGTGGCAGATAGATGGCGTGATGAATACAGTCACTTTGCCGCAGATTTTGAGGGAGCTGTCTTGAAAAGACTCCGCGCTTTTGAAGCTGACCCAACGCTGGCTGAACAATTTTACCAGGCATTTGACGGTACAGAGGTATTACCTGAGAGTTTACAAGAGGACTACCAGACCTTGAAGCAAACTGATCCAATTAGAGCCAGCGAGTTGTTGGTTCCCATTTCATATGGGCGGCTTCACCAACTGCGGAATGTAAACCGGATATTAACCCCGCCGAAGGAGTGGCCGCCCATTGTAGATGTCCCTTATGATCAGGAAATCGGCCTTGATTTTAGTGATTTGTCGAGACAGAGCTTTGGAATTAGCTTTGCTTGAAAGTACGTGTGAAGCGTAACGCGATTGAAATCGCCCCTTGAGGTTTTACAGCCGAGATGTCGGCCTACGCCGACAGGAGACAACCGGCCCGCGCAGGCGGGCATCGTGGCCAAGGGCCTTCAGGTGCGACTCAAAGTCGCACCTATCCACGGTCAACCAGGAGAACCGTATGAACAACTTCACCGCCCACATCCTCCGCTTCACGGTAGAGACAGAAACCCCAATCGATCTCAACCGCTTCAAAGGGTCCGCCATCCGAGGGGCGTGGGAGAGCCACCTGCGGACTCTCTATTGCGCCCAGACGAACACAGCAGACCGGGCGCACCAGGCACTCTGCCCGGTCTGCTACCTGCTCAGTCGAGATACCCGCAGTGGCGCTGACCGTCGCCCCTATGCCCTCCAACCCACCCTGGACTCGGCGACGACCTTTGCGCCGGGGGAGCGATTTCAATTCAGCTTCTCCGTCTTTGGCGAGGCAGCGCAATTTATCCCCTACATTGTCCTGGCAGTCGGGCAGATGGGGCAGAGCCAGGGATTGGGCAAGAAGCGCCGGATCGATAGCCCCCCGGATGACGGGCAACCCCCCCGGAAGGCCCGTCCTCGCTGGGAACGGGGACACTTCCGACTGGTAGGAATCGAGGCGGTTGATCCCTTGACCCGGCAGGTACACCCCTTGTTCGATCCGGAGACGGCCCGTATCCAAGCTCCGACCGATCCTCTGGGTGAGGACGCCGTCCAGGCAGCATGCGCCCGGCTGCAATCCGCCATCGAAGCCCGGAGTGGCCGGCTCACCCTCGATTTTCTGACCCCGACCCGCATTATTCAGCAAAAGAAGCTGGTCAAAACGGCTGACTTTGTCCCCTTCTTCACTCGGTTGGTGGATCGCTTTGATGCCCTGGCCCAACAGTACGCCGCCTATCCCCGGTTGCCCAAAGCGGAGCGAGATCACTTACTCGCCCTGGCCCGGCAGGTCACCCTGGTCAGCGATGAGACCACCTGGTGGGATGTCGAGGGCTACTCCAGCCGCCTCAACCAGACCCAGAAGCTGGGCGGCTACCTCGGCTCGGCAACCTACCAGGCCGCCACCCCCAATATTTGGCCGTCGCTCCTCCCCTGGTTGGTCTGGGGAACCATCATTCAGGTCGGTAAGCATACGGTGAAGGGGTGCGGAATGTACGAGTTAAGGGCAGTTGTTAGCCGTTAGCCGTTAGCCGTTAGTTTTGGCTAATGGCTGTATTTAATCTTGAAGGGGTTTCAAATGCAGAAAATAGGACTGAAGAGCTATCGAGACTTACAGGTTTGGCAAAGAGGGAAACGGTTTGCCGTGCAGATTTATCAAGTAACCAAATCATTTCCCCCACAAGAACAATACGGCCTAAGTGATCAAATGCGACGAGCGGCCGTCTCGATCCCCTCCAATATTGCTGAAGGGCACATCCGTCGTTCCAACAAAGTCTTTGCCAACTACCTGGATATTGCCCTTGGGTCCGCTGCCGAACTCGATACTCAGATTGAAATTGCCGCCGCAGTCGGTTACCTGAGCCAAACAGACTCACAGCAGATTGCTCAAGAGTTACAAGAGATAATGAAGATGATCAGAGGCTTACTAAAAGCGGTCAGCAGTTAGCTAACAACTAACAACTAACGGCTAGCCACTAGCATCACCAGAGGTGAACGATGCCAATTATTACCCATCTAATTGTTGAAGAAAGAGGAGCGTTTGTTAGCAAGTATCAGGGGCGATTGCGGGTTAAGAAAGGAAAGGAGGTGCTGTGTCAAGCGCCGTTGATGCATCTGGAGCAGGTATTGGTGACGGGTAAGGGGATCAGTTTGAGTGCCGATGTGGTCGCTGCTTGTGCGGAGGCGGGGATTCCGATCCACTTTATGAATTTGCAGGGTAAGCCGTATGCCAGCCTATACGCCGCCGGATTGACCCAGACGGTACAGACCCGGCGAGCGCAAATTCTGGCCTTCAATGATGCGCGGGGGGTGACGTTGGGACTGGCCTTTGCTGCCGGCAAAATCAACAATCAAGCTGCCTTACTTCGCTATCGTGGCAAGTACCTCAAGGAGAAGGAGCCGGCTACGTTTGAGGAACTCCGTTTGCTGGCCCTGGAGGTGACGGATCATCTGGCCGGGCTGGAAAAGCTGGATACCGGGGCCGCCACCATCGACGCGATCCGCAGCCAGTTGCTGGGTCTGGAGGGTCGGGCGGCCAAGAAGTATTGGGCCGGGGTAAAGCTGGCCGTGGCCGTTGATGAGAGTTGGCCGGGGCGTAAAGGTCGAGGGGCGGTGGATCCCCTCAATTCAGCCTTGAATTATGGCTACGGCATTTTGTACGGTCAGGTAGAACGGGCTTTGGTTTTGGCCGGGCTAGATCCTTACGCCGGGTTTGTGCATGTTGATCGACCGGGTAAGCCGAGCCTGGTGCTGGACTTGATTGAGGAGTTTCGGCAGCCAATTGTAGACCGGACTATTTTTGCCATGGTCAATCAGAAGTCAGAGATAAGTCTGGCTGAGGACGGACTGTTGATCGATGAAAGCCGGCGGCGGATTGCGGAGCGAGTTTTGGATCGCTTAGACAAAGTGGAAAAGTATGAGGGGAAGAAGGTTCCTTTGCAGATCATCATCCAGAGCCAGGCGCGTCATTTGGCTACCTACCTGCGGGGCGACCGAGCGTGCTATGAGCCGTTTATTGTGAAATGGTAAGGGCCAAATCGAGCGTACATTGGGGAGGTTGCGATGAGAGTCTTGCTGATTTATGACATCACCCATGATGGCGTCCGCACCAAGGTAGCTGATCTATGCCTGGATTACGGTCTGGACCGGATTCAGCATTCGGCTTTTTTGGGCAAACTGTCGCGGAATCATCAGGAGGAACTCTTGTTGAAAATTAAGAAGAAGGTGGGCAAACAAGGGGCCGATATCCGCTTGATCCCGATTTGCGCCAAGGATTGGCAGGCCCAGTTACAGCTCATCATCACGCCCCCGATTCAGGCGGAAGCAAAATCGAAAGGGGGTGCGGAGTGACGCAATTTGCGGTGACGGATCTGAAACAGTTTGCCTTCTGTCCGCGGATCATCTATTATCATCACTGCCTACCGAACATTCGACCGACGACCTACAAGATGGAGGCCGGTGTGGCCGCTCAAGATGACGAGACCTATCGTGAGTTGCGGCGTTCGCTGCGGCCCTATGGTCTAAAATCGGGGGAGCGATTGGTGGATCTGCGACTGGAGTCTGAAACGTTGGGTCTGCGGGGTCGGATTGATCTGGTGATTAAGACCAGCGACAACTCGCACCAACAGCCGGAACTAATTCCGGTCGATTACAAACTCTCGACCCGGACTAAAATCGGCAAGCATTTCAAACTGCAATTGATGGCCTACGGACTGTTGCTGGCCGAGAGTAGGCCGGAGGTGGTGGAGCGAGGATTCTTGTACCTGATTCCCTTGAAGCGAGCGGTGGCCGTGCCGCTAACCGCCCGCTTGAAGGCTGACTTGAGGCGTTGCCTGGCAGAGATGCAGACGATTGTCGGCCGAGAGTTGATGCCGGAGCCGACCAAACAGCGGTCGAAGTGTATCGGATGTGAATTTCGGCGATTTTGCAACGATGTGTGAAGTGATGCTGGCATGGGATAAAAATTCAGTTATTTGTAGATCCACCATTTGCTGTTTTCAGAAAGCTTCGCAAATCCCCTGGGATTCTGGGCAAAAAATCATTTGCGAAATATGGCTCAAGTAGGGTGGATTTTGCAAATGAGTGAGCAGAAAGGAGGTCGAAAAAATGCGATTTGCGCGATTTTGGCAGCAAAAATGGGTCAACCCCTCAAAATATTGTCGGCGCATATCGCGGGGTTCCAGAGAAAACGATCCAGTCGAGGATACTGAAAGTTAGCCTGAGTACCTTTATGGTGAATCGGGTGGTCTTGGTTCCAGAGAAAACGATCCAGTCGAGGATACTGAAAGAATTATACGCATAAACACCTAACGTATCATTACTGCGGTTCCAGAGAAAACGATCCAGTCGAGGATACTGAAAGACTTGCTGCTCGCTGAATAACGCGCATTATTCAAAATGGTTCCAGAGAAAACGATCCAGTCGAGGATACTGAAAGTTTTCCGCATCCCAATAACCGAGCGCCTTGAGGTCGTTCCAGAGAAAACGATCCAGTCGAGGATACTGAAAGGGATGCCGATACGCTGGTGACTGAGTTGTTAGCGCAAGTTCCAGAGAAAACGATCCAGTCGAGGATACTGAAAGTACCATAATTGCCGTGGGAATAGTAGGGCTTATAACAGGGTTCCAGAGAAAACGATCCAGTCGAGGATACTGAAAGAAAAATAACCAGCGCTTTGATTGTAAAAACAGCACATGTTCCAGAGAAAACGATCCAGTCGAGGATACTGAAAGTCTGCTTCACATGGAACATTTCTTAAATACTGGGAACCGGGGTTCCAGAGAAAACGATCCAGTCGAGGATACTGAAAGATTTTTTATCATGCTCATATTGATCTTTGCAATCTCTGGTTCCAGAGAAAACGATCCAGTCGAGGATACTGAAAGTCAGTGAGCCGCCCGTCCTCGCTAATCGAGGGGATGGTTCCAGAGAAAACGATCCAGTCGAGGATACTGAAAGAGCCTGGACAGTGGGGGGTGTTGGTTGGCGAACATCGGTTCCAGAGAAAACGATCCAGTCGAGGATACTGAAAGTCTACAAAGAGCTGACCCTCCCGCGCTGGCGAAAACGGGTTCCAGAGAAAACGATCCAGTCGAGGATACTGAAAGGCATATCCAATACGACGCATCGCACTGACACGGCCAATGGTTCCAGAGAAAACGATCCAGTCGAGGATACTGAAAGTTGATATAGAAGAAACAGACGCTTTGCCTGTCAAGTGGTTCCAGAGAAAACGATCCAGTCGAGGATACTGAAAGATCAAACCGTAATCATCATCCACAATAGCCAAATTGGGTTCCAGAGAAAACGATCCAGTCGAGGATACTGAAAGGTCGATTACGGTATCTCCGTCAAATATCACAGCGGAAGTTCCAGAGAAAACGATCCAGTCGAGGATACTGAAAGAACAAGTATTAGCACTGCTTAGTGCGGCAGGTCATAGTTCCAGAGAAAACGATCCAGTCGAGGATACTGAAAGCCTATGGCGTTATATCTCTCATCATCGTCATACTATGGGTTCCAGAGAAAACGATCCAGTCGAGGATACTGAAAGAGGAAATGCGATCCCTTACTGGGTGAATCCAGCCAAGGGTTCCAGAGAAAACGATCCAGTCGAGGATACTGAAAGACGATGATCAGGTATCCAAAATCATTTTTTAAGGAGGGTTCCAGAGAAAACGATCCAGTCGAGGATACTGAAAGAACCGGACCGCTGAATGAGGAGACTATAATGAAAAGGTTCCAGAGAAAACGATCCAGTCGAGGATACTGAAAGAGAGTACGATGTTTGCCTATGGCAAGATGACAATAGGGTTCCAGAGAAAACGATCCAGTCGAGGATACTGAAAGCAGTTGAACTTGAGCCAGGTTGCCGGTCGCTTTTCGGGGTTCCAGAGAAAACGATCCAGTCGAGGATACTGAAAGGCCATCTTGCTTCGCTGGAACGGAAACGAGGAGTTGGGTTCCAGAGAAAACGATCCAGTCGAGGATACTGAAAGTAAAGATAAATATGACGATTCCGATCTGGCGGCTCATGGTTCCAGAGAAAACGATCCAGTCGAGGATACTGAAAGGGTGCTAAAATAAAACATTCGTCAAACTCGCCGCGTGGGTTCCAGAGAAAACGATCCAGTCGAGGATACTGAAAGTTTTACCAGGCTCCGATATAACGGACATCCCAGATGGGTTCCAGAGAAAACGATCCAGTCGAGGATACTGAAAGTTCATCAAGACCAACCCAGGAAAATCCTGGATAAAAGGTTCCAGAGAAAACGATCCAGTCGAGGATACTGAAAGAGGCCCAAGCCGCTGAGATAATGGCCGAATTAACGGGGGGTTCCAGAGAAAACGATCCAGTCGAGGATACTGAAAGACTCCATGCGAACCAAGCCGGTTGAGGCCGTACCGAGTTCCAGAGAAAACGATCC
The DNA here is from genome assembly GCA_965222975.1 of Saprospiraceae bacterium. Taxonomy (GTDB): domain Bacteria; phylum Bacteroidota; class Bacteroidia; order Chitinophagales; family Saprospiraceae; genus UBA6168. Next base: position 14,890 of record CBDCVJ010000008.1, read on the forward strand.
AGTCGAGGATACTGAAAGCGCCCACGTCATCGGTCTTGATGGCGGCTTGCGAGTCGTTCCAGAGAAAACGATCCAGTCGAGGATACTGAAAGATCAACTAAACCAAATCGCATTTCGATTATTCGCCGGGTTCCAGAGAAAACGATCCAGTCGAGGATACTGAAAGCGATGAATCCGGCCAATACTTTTTCATTTTCTAGCCGGTTCCAGAGAAAACGATCCAGTCGAGGATACTGAAAGGACCTTGCGCGAAGCCGTTGATGATGCGCGTGAAGCGTTCCAGAGAAAACGATCCAGTCGAGGATACTGAAAGTTTCGCGTTGGCCCTTTTGTTCGCCGGGGTGTCTGGGGTTCCAGAGAAAACGATCCAGTCGAGGATACTGAAAGCCCCCAACCGCATACGCGCCCATGCGCCGCGCTGACGGTTCCAGAGAAAACGATCCAGTCGAGGATACTGAAAGGCCGGAAGCGGGGCTGAGGCAGCCGAACGAGAGGAGGGTTCCAGAGAAAACGATCCAGTCGAGGATACTGAAAGAAGAGATGTGGCCCGCCCCGGAGATGGTCAAGGATTAGGGTTCCAGAGAAAACGATCCAGTCGAGGATACTGAAAGTTTTAGTGTGCGGATTCCGGCTAGATTAGCACGCATTGTTCCAGAGAAAACGATCCAGTCGAGGATACTGAAAGTACCTATAATTTTAATGTCAATTTTCCAGTAACGACGGTTCCAGAGAAAACGATCCAGTCGAGGATACTGAAAGACCATTAGTTGAGCCACTTTCTAGCAAAACGACTTGGGTTCCAGAGAAAACGATCCAGTCGAGGATACTGAAAGGTCCCTGAATCTGTAATCGTTGATAGATCGTTCGGGGGTTCCAGAGAAAACGATCCAGTCGAGGATACTGAAAGATGGCTATGGTTTGTTTATTAGGCAGTTTCAAACTTGGTTCCAGAGAAAACGATCCAGTCGAGGATACTGAAAGGTAGGGAGGATTTAACCACACTTTACCGTACCAAGGTGGGTTCCAGAGAAAACGATCCAGTCGAGGATACTGAAAGTTCGTTGTGAAACACGGCGCAATTAACGCCGGTTTGACGGGTTCCAGAGAAAACGATCCAGTCGAGGATACTGAAAGGCTATGATGACGAGGTTTACGGGGAGTTAACCAGAGGGTTCCAGAGAAAACGATCCAGTCGAGGATACTGAAAGAGTTTTATAGTTTGGTACAACATAGATAATTTCAGGGGTTCCAGAGAAAACGATCCAGTCGAGGATACTGAAAGTTATCCAAGGACATTGTTATCGAGTTTCTTGACGGGGGGTTCCAGAGAAAACGATCCAGTCGAGGATACTGAAAGAGAAGATAGCTTGCGATTCAAAACCGAAATTCAGGAGTTCCAGAGAAAACGATCCAGTCGAGGATACTGAAAGATAGATTTTATAAATCTACTAACTCTTACAAAGATAAGGTTCCAGAGAAAACGATCCAGTCGAGGATACTGAAAGCTAAATAAAAAACAGCATCGTCTACTTTTACCCTATGGTTCCAGAGAAAACGATCCAGTCGAGGATACTGAAAGCTCATTGTTGCCGTTTCAATGGTTGGGCCAGGGCGAGTTCCAGAGAAAACGATCCAGTCGAGGATACTGAAAGTCATGTTTGGCGGATGTCACCCTCGCGTCAAGGAGGGTTCCAGAGAAAACGATCCAGTCGAGGATACTGAAAGAAATTCTTACCCCCCTCCTCTTGAGAATACGTTTAAGGGTTCCAGAGAAAACGATCCAGTCGAGGATACTGAAAGCTCTCTAAAGGTGCATGAATTTACTGTGCCTTCAGGGGTTCCAGAGAAAACGATCCAGTCGAGGATACTGAAAGCATTTGCAGCCAGATCATAGCCGTGATGAGCGGCATGTTCCAGAGAAAACGATCCAGTCGAGGATACTGAAAGGAATAATGATTCTGATACAATCAGGATCACACAAGGGTTCCAGAGAAAACGATCCAGTCGAGGATACTGAAAGGGTTACACCTCAACCTGTCTCATAATCTGTACGCATCGGTTCCAGAGAAAACGATCCAGTCGAGGATACTGAAAGGCTTCTTGCAAGGTGGACACACTCTCAAACGTGGCCTGGGTTCCAGAGAAAACGATCCAGTCGAGGATACTGAAAGACCATGCTTCAAACTTCTCGTCTGTTTCTTTCATGTGGGTTCCAGAGAAAACGATCCAGTCGAGGATACTGAAAGAAGTCAAAATCAGACGGTCAAGCAACTGCCATGACCGTTCCAGAGAAAACGATCCAGTCGAGGATACTGAAAGACAATAGCACAGACACAGCCATCATACCAGCCTACGTGGGTTCCAGAGAAAACGATCCAGTCGAGGATACTGAAAGAGCCATCATATCAGCCTACGTATTAGCGTTTTGTGCAGGTTCCCTCTGTGCTAAGATAGATGAGACACGAAGCCACAAGAAATTAGTGTAGAATCATGAGGGCTAGGAGGAACCAATGTCTCAAATAAAAACAGAGAACAACAACAACAACAACAACAACAGCAGCAGCAGCAGTAATGTCAATGGACACCATCCAGACCATCCCCCTCAAGAAGGGCCAGAAGTGGTGCCTGTGGCGAAACGCCGGCAATTCAGCGCCTCGGAGAAAGAACGGATATTGGCCGAAGCGGATGAGTGCAGCCAACCGGGGGAAATCGGGGCGCTGCTCAGACGAGAAGGGATATACTCGTCGTACTTGACCAGTTGGCGGCGCGAGCGAGAAAGGGGGCAGGGGTTGTCGCCGCAGAAACGGGGTCGCAAAGGGGCCAGTGTGCAGGAAAAAGAGTTGGCCCGACTACAGGCTGAAAATGCCCGCTTGAAAGCGGAACTGGAGCGGGCAGAAACCATCATTGAGGTGCAAAAAAAAGTATCACACCTCTTTGGGATGTCTCTCACCGAGACGAAGAAGGACGGCAACGAATGATGGACTTAACCGCAGAATTAGCCCAAACGGTCGGTCTCAAAACAGCCTGTGAGATGCTGAATGTACCGCGCAGCAGCGTGTATCGGTCTCGGGAAACCCCGTCTGAACCAAAGCCGCGCCCAACCCCAGCCAGAGCCTTGAGTGCTGAGGAAAAGGTGCAGGTACGTGAGGTCCTCAACAGCGAGCGGTTCTGTGACCAATCACCCCGACAGGTCTATGCCACCTTGTTGGATGAAGATGAGACCTATCTGTGTCATTGGCGCACGATGTACCGCATCTTGGCTGAACACGATGAGGTGCGCGAACGACGCCGGCAAAGCCGTCATCCCCAGGCGAGTAAGCCCCAATTGGTGGCTAATGCGCCAAACCTGGTCTGGTCGTGGGACATCACCCAGCTGATTGGGCCGGCCAAAGGGAGCTATTACTACCTATACGTCATCCTGGACATCTACAGTCGCTATGTCGTTGGTTGGCTGATGGCTGAAGGTGAATGTGCCACCTTAGCCGAAGAACTCATCGCCCAAACCTGTCAAAGACAAGGGGTGCTGCCAGAGCAGTTGACCTTACACGCCGACCGAGGCTCTGCCATGCGTGCCAAAACCGTGGCCCTCCTTCTGGCTGACCTGGGGGTCACCAAATCTCACGCCAGACCCTACACCCCCAACGATAATCCCTATTCAGAAGCCCAGTTCAAGACTATGAAATATCGCCCTGATTTCCCCGACCACTTTGGCTCGCTGGCTGAGGCACGCACCTGGGGCCGCGCCTTCTTTGGCTGGTACAATCACCACCATTATCACTCTGCCTTGGGACTGCTCACCCCAGCCACCGTTCACTTCGGACAAGCTCAAGCCGTGCAAGACAAACGACAACTCATTTTGCAGCACGCCTATGACCAACACCCGGAACGCTTTGTGCGCGGCATCCCTAGCCCCCCTGAGCTACCCGATGCAGTTTGGATCAATCAACCTAAACCGGATGAAGCGGCCACCCATCAAACCAGCTATTCATCGCCAACACCTGACCTTATTCAGCCAGACACCCAGGCTGGCGCAAGCAAAACCCCAGACCGCCCACCGCGTGTCCTTGACCCTGACCAACACCCAGCTGCCATCAATCCCGACCAGGAACCTGGGGCAGACACTTCCACCTTTAGACGGTAATTTTTTCACTTTCGTGTCTCAACTACTTGACACATTCCGGTTCCAGAGAAAACGATCCAGTCGAGGATACTGAAAGACCCACCACAGTAGATAAAACAATCAACACCCCTCAAGGTTCCAGAGAAAACGATCCAGTCGAGGATACTGAAAGTCCCCCAGCCAAAGAGAGGGCTTAACCAGAACAGGAGGTTCCAGAGAAAACGATCCAGTCGAGGATACTGAAAGGATCAAGAAATCGGGATTATTATCTACTTCGATGGAAAGGGTTCCAGAGAAAACGATCCAGTCGAGGATACTGAAAGAGAATCTTGCTTGAACTGAAATGCGGATCCGTGATCAAGGTTCCAGAGAAAACGATCCAGTCGAGGATACTGAAAGACACCAGAAGACAATACGTCCGAGAAAGTCACCAAAGTTCCAGAGAAAACGATCCAGTCGAGGATACTGAAAGTTCATCGACTGTGAATATGAAGACGGAACCATGCAAGGTTCCAGAGAAAACGATCCAGTCGAGGATACTGAAAGTTGGCCTATGATGATGCCATCGCCATACTATATAGGTGTTCCAGAGAAAACGATCCAGTCGAGGATACTGAAAGAGACTACGATAAAATTCTGTGGCAAGATGACGATGGAAGTTCCAGAGAAAACGATCCAGTCGAGGATACTGAAAGATGAATCGTATTCAGGAGTCTCTCTGACAATGAAATTGTTCCAGAGAAAACGATCCAGTCGAGGATACTGAAAGGACGAACATTGGCAATATGTGTATTAAGTGAAACCGGTTCCAGAGAAAACGATCCAGTCGAGGATACTGAAAGCAGAGACGGCCCAAGTGTATCGCTTAATACCAGTTAGGGTTCCAGAGAAAACGATCCAGTCGAGGATACTGAAAGGACGAACATTGGCAATATGTGTATTAAGTGAAACCAGTTCCAGAGAAAACGATCCAGTCGAGGATACTGAAAGAACACGCTTGGCGGTTGTTCTCCTGCTGAAAGAAGGGTTCCAGAGAAAACGATCCAGTCGAGGATACTGAAAGAGCTTTTCTGGATCTACTTCCAGAGGAAGGGTATAGTTCCAGAGAAAACGATCCAGTCGAGGATACTGAAAGTACACAGAAAATACGATACAATTGTTTGACAAAAAGTTCCAGAGAAAACGATCCAGTCGAGGATACTGAAAGATTATATACAAAGCGTCATGTCCACAAGAGGTGGGATGTTCCAGAGAAAACGATCCAGTCGAGGATACTGAAAGTAATTGACCTGGAATCTGTACTTGAATTAGCAAAAAAGTTCCAGAGAAAACGATCCAGTCGAGGATACTGAAAGTATCACGGGGACTCTGCTCCATCCTTGGCGGGTAAAGTTCCAGAGAAAACGATCCAGTCGAGGATACTGAAAGTTCATCGACTGTGAATATGAAGACGGAACCATGCAGTTCCAGAGAAAACGATCCAGTCGAGGATACTGAAAGAGCAGAAGCCGTTTCGTTTATGGAGATGATAGAAGAGTTCCAGAGAAAACGATCCAGTCGAGGATACTGAAAGATCAATCCGTAATCATCATCAACAATAGCCAAATTAGTTCCAGAGAAAACGATCCAGTCGAGGATACTGAAAGAGGGTTTTACTCAACATAAGATGAATAGGGGAAAGTGATAGATATTGAGGGGGGGTGTTTATTGACATAAAGCGGGAGATTTCAGAGAGAGGGAAGCAAAAGGAGGCTCTACTCTGGGATGGAGTCAAAAAGGCCAAAACCAGCTCGCAGAATGGGCTGAAAAAATGGGGTCAAAAACAGAGTAGAGCCGAAAAGGTTAATCAGGGATTGAGACTCAGAGGTAAAAAAAATCAGGTCTTAGATTGGGCACGTTGACGGCAAATACGATGGAAAGCGCGCAGGTTGATGAGGGTGTAGATGAGGGTGTTGAAGTTGGTGATGGCCTGCTGGTTGCGCAATTTGGGACGCTCAATGCCGAGTTCGACCGCTTGGGCGTTGATGCGTTCGGTGGCGGACCGTTGTTTGTAGATGCGCTGGTAGGGGTCACTATCGCGGTCAATCTGGTGACGTAATCTGGCGCCTTTAGCGGTGGCAATGGAAGTGATACACCCGCCTTTAGACCACTGCTTATGATTGATGGGACAAGATTGACCATTGGGTTTAGGGAGGAGCAAGGGGCAACCGTGGCGAGCTTTCTGGTGAGGGATCATATCGGTTCGGCACATAAAAGAGGTTTTGATAGGCATGGGCAAGTTGGCTTGGCAAAGAGGGCGGTCTTGGTCATCAAAGAACCGTTTGCCCCCACCTCGTCCCGAATAAGGAACGGCGGCGAAACCCCCGGTCTGATGGAAATAGTCGAAGACGTACCAGGTATCAAAGGCAGCATCTAAAGCGCCGTTAGGGGGTGGAAAGCCTAGACGTGCTTCGACCTGATGCATTAAAGGGAAGAAATAAGTGACATCATTGCGGTCGAAAGTTTGGGTCATCTCAGCCAGGACGACCTCAACCCAACTCGGTATTTTGGTGGCGACCACCCCCGAGCCATAGCCCCAGTAGAGTTCAGAGAGGGAGTAATGCCGGGCTGAAACCGGTTCCTTGGTGGGGGTCTTGGCCGGTTTGATACGTTGGTTACGCTTCTTTTTAGTGCCCAAGCGACAAGAGGGGTCCCCTTTGGGGGGCTTGGTTTTGTCATAGCGGTCTTCTTTAAGGAAGACTTTGGGATTATTTTCTTTCACCCAGCCAATGATATGCTTGGTGTCCAGAGAGATAGTCCGGCCAAATTCGATATCGTCCGGTAAAGCTTGTTTGATTAAGACCAGGGTATTGGTGAGCAAACCCTGGAGGACCTGGTTGTCCATTGTCCGCAAGACACTCAGCAATAGATGAGCCGAGGGCACACTGGCTGGTGGGTCAAAGCCCCACGTATTGTCAGCCGGTGTGAGGGGAAAGCCTAAGAGCCAAATCAAGGCCGGATGTTCAATCAAATAGGTGCGGAGATTGGACATATAGCATTTTTGTTCGTGCAGTTTGACCAGATAGGCAGCGACAAAGGGTGCCCGGGGTAATGGTTTTTGCCCCGGCCAGGCCCCAGCTAAGGGGCGTTCTGGAAAGTGTTGCCAGTCCAGAGGGCCTAACAGCTTGAGATATTTCTGGGCCACCGCACAATCTTGCACTCGCTTCGGTAACCGCTGGGGATGTTGGGCTAAAGTATGCAGGTCGGGTCGATGGAGAGGTAGGGTGGGTGTTGGGTTCATCGGTTGTCGGCTGAACCAGTTGCGTAGGGTTTGTAAGTTCGGTATGATCATTTGGGTCTCCTGTTTGAGGTAATAGCTGGCATTGGCGTGTTCATGCTACCTCAAGCAGGAGCCACTCGACTAACTCGCCAGCCCTATTCAACATAAGGTGATACCGCTTCAGCCCTCATTATTGAGTGGAGACCGCTCATCATTGCGCGTTTAGCCCTATTCATCCTATGTTGAGTTACGGGTTTCGTTGGTTATTGAGGCTCTATCGAGTGATGTTGAAAGTCTGGCGATACTCATCTTATGTTGAGTATCGCCAGGCGCTCATTATCTATCGTTTGCTTTTTAATGTCTACCGTTTCTGCGGTACAACCTTATGTTGAGTAAAACCCTACTGAAAGAAGAGGAAACAACTTGGTTTCGAGTGTCAGTCTGGGGGTTCCAGAGAAAACGATCCAGTCGAGGATACTGAAAGATGAATCGTATTCAGGAGTCTCTCTGACAATGAAATTGTTCCAGAGAAAACGATCCAGTCGAGGATACTGAAAGTGCATTTAGTTCTATTCCCGTAAACGTGTGATGCAGTGTTCCAGAGAAAACGATCCAGTCGAGGATACTGAAAGGTGATAGGGTATGTCGCACCTTCGTTGTTTGAAGATGTTCCAGAGAAAACGATCCAGTCGAGGATACTGAAAGACTACTTCCAAGCACATGAGTCTGCTGTGGAGATCATTGTTCCAGAGAAAACGATCCAGTCGAGGATACTGAAAGATCTGAAATTATGGCCCGTCGTGCGAACGTAGACGGTGTTCCAGAGAAAACGATCCAGTCGAGGATACTGAAAGATCATTGGCCCCGATGTCGAGGATGCGGGGAGCCGTCGGTTCCAGAGAAAACGATCCAGTCGAGGATACTGAAAGTTGCCGGTCTAACTCATCGGTCAATGTCACCAAGTCAGGTTCCAGAGAAAACGATCCAGTCGAGGATACTGAAAGAATGGCGAGGTGATGTCATCGGAATCGGACGCAAAGGTTCCAGAGAAAACGATCCAGTCGAGGATACTGAAAGTCGCCCGGCTGCGTGCTAGGGTACGAACTGCTGTAAGTTCCAGAGAAAACGATCCAGTCGAGGATACTGAAAGGCGCTTTGGAGAAGCATTTGCCAGGCATAGCAAGCAGGTTCCAGAGAAAACGATCCAGTCGAGGATACTGAAAGTCTGTAGTCGTTGTGCCGGATTGGACGGACGGCAAGTTCCAGAGAAAACGATCCAGTCGAGGATACTGAAAGTTTTTCAGAGATATACCCATCGCCTGTTCTACGATATGTTCCAGAGAAAACGATCCAGTCGAGGATACTGAAAGCTATTTTTGGTGGTCAAGCGTTTCAAAGAGCGATTAAGTTCCAGAGAAAACGATCCAGTCGAGGATACTGAAAGAAGGTCGTTGGCGACTTTGATATTGCCCACCGCCCGGTTCCAGAGAAAACGATCCAGTCGAGGATACTGAAAGATTAGCCGCTGAATATTTACCATGATCATACTGATTGTTCCAGAGAAAACGATCCAGTCGAGGATACTGAAAGTCCTGATGGTTTCCATTGCCGTTGTAGGCCAGCCTCGTTCCAGAGAAAACGATCCAGTCGAGGATACTGAAAGGCGTGCCGTCCTTGGCAATCTTGCGAGCAATGGCAAGTTCCAGAGAAAACGATCCAGTCGAGGATACTGAAAGAGTCTGCGGAGCCGCCGCCGGCTCCGAATGAGGATGTTCCAGAGAAAACGATCCAGTCGAGGATACTGAAAGATGCTGTGTGACCAATGCGGCGAGATATACCAAGATGTTCCAGAGAAAACGATCCAGTCGAGGATACTGAAAGACCGAATGGGTCAAACTAGCCCAAGCGCGCTGGTTGGGTTCCAGAGAAAACGATCCAGTCGAGGATACTGAAAGGATTGACGACATCACCCTGGCCCGCTTGTTCGGGGCTGGTTCCAGAGAAAACGATCCAGTCGAGGATACTGAAAGAGACGTATCAATCTCTTTTTCTACTACCACAAAAAGGTTCCAGAGAAAACGATCCAGTCGAGGATACTGAAAGGCAAAAGGTTCAATATACCACAACACATCTCTATTTTGTTCCAGAGAAAACGATCCAGTCGAGGATACTGAAAGCTCGTTTTCCCAGAGCCTTTTCAAAGGCGAACTCAGTTCCAGAGAAAACGATCCAGTCGAGGATACTGAAAGACGCCACTCCGCCGCCGAACGGAGCCACGCACACCGGTTCCAGAGAAAACGATCCAGTCGAGGATACTGAAAGACCCGGTCAGATTAGAGACCAGCGGATAATACTTGGTTCCAGAGAAAACGATCCAGTCGAGGATACTGAAAGAGCGTCTCCGGTTTACCATCTTTGGTCAATTTCGGGTTCCAGAGAAAACGATCCAGTCGAGGATACTGAAAGTTAGTAAAATCATTCGACTCCTTCTTGAGAAATGGGGGTTCCAGAGAAAACGATCCAGTCGAGGATACTGAAAGAGAATCTTTATGAGTGGCTGACCAGACCCTACACGTGGTTCCAGAGAAAACGATCCAGTCGAGGATACTGAAAGCAATGAACAGGAAGCCGAATCGCTCGGCTTTGTGCAGTTCCAGAGAAAACGATCCAGTCGAGGATACTGAAAGCCGCTTATGGCCGAAGCCATTGGGCGGCATATCAAAGGGTTCCAGAGAAAACGATCCAGTCGAGGATACTGAAAGCGCAACAAAAAAGCCGTCCGAGGGGGCGGCTACCGCTCCAGGGTTCCAGAGAAAACGATCCAGTCGAGGATACTGAAAGTCCAACAAGTTCTGTTGGGATACAATCAAGCATGTCGTTCCAGAGAAAACGATCCAGTCGAGGATACTGAAAGATATGGAGTTAAAAACTTGAGACGATACGGCAGAAAGTTCCAGAGAAAACGATCCAGTCGAGGATACTGAAAGACACTAATCGCGGGGATATAGTTTTGGATAATTGCAGTTCCAGAGAAAACGATCCAGTCGAGGATACTGAAAGTTCGCCAGTCGCTTGTCAAACAAATTGACGAACTGGGTTCCAGAGAAAACGATCCAGTCGAGGATACTGAAAGATTATATACAAAACGTCATGTTCACAAGAGGTGGGATGTTCCAGAGAAAACGATCCAGTCGAGGATACTGAAAGTAACATGTTTTTTAAGGATTTAGGTGGAGATTCAGTGTTCCAGAGAAAACGATCCAGTCGAGGATACTGAAAGGACGAAGGAGCGCAAAACGCCAACCATAGTTATTGGTTCCAGAGAAAACGATCCAGTCGAGGATACTGAAAGATATAGAACTACCTACTATTAAAATGTGGTCGAGAGGTTCCAGAGAAAACGATCCAGTCGAGGATACTGAAAGTCATTTTCTATTAGCTCTGTCACTTCCATTCCACCTAAGTTCCAGAGAAAACGATCCAGTCGAGGATACTGAAAGCTAGTTTTTGGCGCTCGAATGTATGTTCCTGGGGTAAGTTCCCTCTGTGCTAAGATAGATGAGACACGAAGCCACAAGAAATTAGTGTAGAATCATGAGGGCTAGGAGGAACCAATGTCTCAAATAAAAACAGAGAACAACAACAACAACAACAACAGCAGCAGCAGCAGCAGTAATGTCAATGGACACCATCCAGACCATCCCCCTCAAGAAGGGCCAGAAGTGGTGCCTGTGGCGAAACGCCGGCAATTCAGCGCCTCGGAGAAAGAACGGATATTGGCCGAAGCGGATGAGTGCAGCCAACCGGGGGAAATCGGGGCGCTGCTCAGACGAGAAGGGATATACTCGTCGTACTTGACCAGTTGGCGGCGCGAGCGAGAAAGGGGGCAGGGGTTGTCGCCGCAGAAACGGGGTCGCAAAGGGGCCAGTGTGCAGGAAAAAGAGTTGGCCCGACTACAGGCTGAAAATGCCCGCTTGAAAGCGGAACTGGAGCGGGCAGAAACCATCATTGAGGTGCAAAAAAAAGTATCACACCTCTTTGGGATGTCTCTCACCGAGACGAAGAAGGACGGCAACGAATGATGGACTTAACCGCAGAATTAGCCCAAACGGTCGGTCTCAAAACAGCCTGTGAGATGCTGAATGTACCGCGCAGCAGCGTGTATCGGTCTCGGGAAACCCCGTCTGAACCAAAGCCGCGCCCAACCCCAGCCAGAGCCTTGAGTGCTGAGGAAAAGGTGCAGGTACGTGAGGTCCTCAACAGCGAGCGGTTCTGTGACCAATCACCCCGACAGGTCTATGCCACCTTGTTGGATGAAGATGAGACCTATCTGTGTCATTGGCGCACGATGTACCGCATCTTGGCTGAACACGATGAGGTGCGCGAACGACGCCGGCAAAGCCGTCATCCCCAGGCGAGTAAGCCCCAATTGGTGGCTAATGCGCCAAACCTGGTCTGGTCGTGGGACATCACCCAGCTGATTGGGCCGGCCAAAGGGAGCTATTACTACCTATACGTCATCCTGGACATCTACAGTCGCTATGTCGTTGGTTGGCTGATGGCTGAAGGTGAATGTGCCACCTTAGCCGAAGAACTCATCGCCCAAACCTGTCAAAGACAAGGGGTGCTGCCAGAGCAGTTGACCTTACACGCCGACCAAGGCTCTGCCATGCGTGCCAAAACCGTGGCCCTCCTTCTGGCTGACCTGGGGGTCACCAAATCTCACGCCAGACCCTACACCCCCAACGATAATCCCTATTCAGAAGCCCAGTTCAAGACTATGAAATATCGCCCTGATTTCCCCGACCACTTTGGCTCGCTGGCTGAGGCACGCACCTGGGGCCGCGCCTTCTTTGGCTGGTACAATCACCACCATTATCACTCTGCCTTGGGACTGCTCACCCCAGCCACCGTTCACTTCGGACAAGCTCAAGCCGTGCAAGACAAACGACAACTCATTTTGCAGCACGCCTATGACCAACACCCGGAACGCTTTGTGCGCGGCATCCCTAGCCCCCCTGAGCTACCCGATGCAGTTTGGATCAATCAACCTAAACCGGATGAAGCGGCCACCCATCAAACCAGCTATTCATCGCCAACACCTGACCTTATTCAGCCAGACACCCAGGCTGGCGCAAGCAAAACCCCAGACCGCCCACCGCGTGTCCTTGACCCTGACCAACACCCAGCTGCCATCAATCCCGACCAGGAACCTGGGGCAGACACTTCCACCTTTAGACGGTAATTTTTTCACTTTCGTGTCTCAACTACTTGACACATTCCGTGTTCCAGAGAAAACGATCCAGTCGAGGATACTGAAAGTCCCCCAATACTCCAATCAAACGTACTATCTATAAAGTTCCAGAGAAAACGATCCAGTCGAGGATACTGAAAGCAAATCCAAAAATATCGCCTAAATCGAAAGCATCTTGTTCCAGAGAAAACGATCCAGTCGAGGATACTGAAAGTCCTCAGTAGGACTTTCTCGATCAAATAACGTATGTTCCAGAGAAAACGATCCAGTCGAGGATACTGAAAGACTAACACCTTCTGATTCAGTGTAGACTCCACCTACGTTCCAGAGAAAACGATCCAGTCGAGGATACTGAAAGGTTTGGACGTGTAGATATTAGCACTCAAACAGGGGAGTTCCAGAGAAAACGATCCAGTCGAGGATACTGAAAGAAATTCATAGTATAATTCCATTACCCCCGCTGCATCGTTCCAGAGAAAACGATCCAGTCGAGGATACTGAAAGATCTTAATAACTTGCGATTCCAACATTGTATCCCACGTTCCAGAGAAAACGATCCAGTCGAGGATACTGAAAGATCAAAATTACCTGCGGTATCAAGTACCCGTCCCCCAAGTTCCAGAGAAAACGATCCAGTCGAGGATACTGAAAGTTCTTGGCAAGTATAGCCTTAGCAAATTAATATTATGTTCCAGAGAAAACGATCCAGTCGAGGATACTGAAAGAATTCCCGATTATAATTGATCCTACGTTAGATACCTGTTCCAGAGAAAACGATCCAGTCGAGGATACTGAAAGCTATCCTCAAAGACTACCTCTGTACCTATTCGCTGAGTTCCAGAGAAAACGATCCAGTCGAGGATACTGAAAGTGAGCATCAAAAACCGAGATGCCAAGTTCGGTCATTGTTCCAGAGAAAACGATCCAGTCGAGGATACTGAAAGGTCCAGCGGTTGAGTTCGGTCTGGTCAGCCGGGATGTTCCAGAGAAAACGATCCAGTCGAGGATACTGAAAGCTCGTTTGATGGCCGGCTCGATTTTGGGCAGGATTTGTGTTCCAGAGAAAACGATCCAGTCGAGGATACTGAAAGCGTATTTTGGATCGGGCAATCTTGGCCGTCCGTTGCGTTCCAGAGAAAACGATCCAGTCGAGGATACTGAAAGTCTACTTTCGTGGAGGTGAAAGATAATTCTTGGGACTGTTCCAGAGAAAACGATCCAGTCGAGGATACTGAAAGATATTCGAGCCTGGCTGGTCGAAGATCGGGGGGCGCAATGTTCCAGAGAAAACGATCCAGTCGAGGATACTGAAAGAGCCAGACACCCAGTTGTCATCATCGTCTAACCAGGTTCCAGAGAAAACGATCCAGTCGAGGATACTGAAAGCAGTCTTCCGGCTCGGTCTGCGTGCCGTCTACGACGTTCCAGAGAAAACGATCCAGTCGAGGATACTGAAAGTCCCCTGGAGTCGATGCAATCTCATCCTTGGAAAACGTTCCAGAGAAAACGATCCAGTCGAGAGGGTTTTACTCAACATAAGATGAATAGGGGAAAGTGATAGATATTGAGGGGGGGTGTTTATTGACATAAAGCGGGAGATTTCAGAGAGAGGGAAGCAAAAGGAGGCTCTACTCTGGGATGGAGTCAAAAAGGCCAAAACCAGCTCGCAGAATGGGCTGAAAAAATGGGGTCAAAAACAGAGTAGAGCCGAAAAGGTTAATCAGGGATTGAGACTCAGAGGTAAAAAAAATCAGGTCTTAGATTGGGCACGTTGACGGCAAATACGATGGAAAGCGCGCAGGTTGATGAGGGTGTAGATGAGGGTGTTGAAGTTGGTGATGGCCTGCTGGTTGCGCAATTTGGGACGCTCAATGCCGAGTTCGACCGCTTGGGCGTTGATGCGTTCGGTGGCGGACCGTTGTTTGTAGATGCGCTGGTAGGGGTCACTATCGCGGTCAATCTGGTGACGTAATCTGGCGCCTTTAGCGGTGGCAATGGAAGTGATACACCCGCCTTTAGACCACTGCTTATGATTGATGGGACAAGATTGACCATTGGGTTTAGGGAGGAGCAAGGGGCAACCGTGGCGAGCTTTCTGGTGAGGGATCATATCGGTTCGGCACATAAAAGAGGTTTTGATAGGCATGGGCAAGTTGGCTTGGCAAAGAGGGCGGTCTTGGTCATCAAAGAACCGTTTGCCCCCACCTCGTCCCGAATAAGGAACGGCGGCGAAACCCCCGGTCTGATGGAAATAGTCGAAGACGTACCAGGTATCAAAGGCAGCATCTAAAGCGCCGTTAGGGGGTGGAAAGCCTAGACGTGCTTCGACCTGATGCATTAAAGGGAAGAAATAAGTGACATCATTGCGGTCGAAAGTTTGGGTCATCTCAGCCAGGACGACCTCAACCCAACTCGGTATTTTGGTGGCGACCACCCCCGAGCCATAGCCCCAGTAGAGTTCAGAGAGGGAGTAATGCCGGGCTGAAACCGGTTCCTTGGTGGGGGTCTTGGCCGGTTTGATACGTTGGTTACGCTTCTTTTTAGTGCCCAAGCGACAAGAGGGGTCCCCTTTGGGGGGCTTGGTTTTGTCATAGCGGTCTTCTTTAAGGAAGACTTTGGGATTATTTTCTTTCACCCAGCCAATGATATGCTTGGTGTCCAGAGAGATAGTCCGGCCAAATTCGATATCGTCCGGTAAAGCTTGTTTGATTAAGACCAGGGTATTGGTGAGCAAACCCTGGAGGACCTGGTTGTCCATTGTCCGCAAGACACTCAGCAATAGATGAGCCGAGGGCACACTGGCTGGTGGGTCAAAGCCCCACGTATTGTCAGCCGGTGTGAGGGGAAAGCCTAAGAGCCAAATCAAGGCCGGATGTTCAATCAAATAGGTGCGGAGATTGGACATATAGCATTTTTGTTCGTGCAGTTTGACCAGATAGGCAGCGACAAAGGGTGCCCGGGGTAATGGTTTTTGCCCCGGCCAGGCCCCAGCTAAGGGGCGTTCTGGAAAGTGTTGCCAGTCCAGAGGGCCTAACAGCTTGAGATATTTCTGGGCCACCGCACAATCTTGCACTCGCTTCGGTAACCGCTGGGGATGTTGGGCTAAAGTATGCAGGTCGGGTCGATGGAGAGGTAGGGTGGGTGTTGGGTTCATCGGTTGTCGGCTGAACCAGTTGCGTAGGGTTTGTAAGTTCGGTATGATCATTTGGGTCTCCTGTTTGAGGTAATAGCTGGCATTGGCGTGTTCATGCTACCTCAAGCAGGAGCCACTCGACTAACTCGCCAGCCCTATTCAACATAAGGTGATACCGCTTCAGCCCTCATTATTGAGTGGAGACCGCTCATCATTGCGCGTTTAGCCCTATTCATCCTATGTTGAGTTACGGGTTTCGTTGGTTATTGAGGCTCTATCGAGTGATGTTGAAAGTCTGGCGATACTCATCTTATGTTGAGTATCGCCAGGCGCTCATTATCTATCGTTTGCTTTTTAATGTCTACCGTTTCTGCGGTACAACCTTATGTTGAGTAAAACCCTAAGTCGAGGATACTGAAAGTTGGCGTACTGCATAAATTTGGTGGGAATATTGCCTTGTTCCAGAGAAAACGATCCAGTCGAGGATACTGAAAGACCTGGTCCATCCATACCCTCGTTATGCTGGTGGGGCAGTTCCAGAGAAAACGATCCAGTCGAGGATACTGAAAGTTGGTATCATTCGCTCTCTATCTCAAATGGGTAGTGTTCCAGAGAAAACGATCCAGTCGAGGATACTGAAAGTCCCATCCGGTTGCGGGCACGGAGGTCATTTTCAAAGTTCCAGAGAAAACGATCCAGTCGAGGATACTGAAAGACCTGACGGGCGACTGCAAAGACAAATTTAGGCTTAGGTTCCAGAGAAAACGATCCAGTCGAGGATACTGAAAGCAGATAATAAGCCAGTTCATTCCAATGGAATTGAAGTTCCAGAGAAAACGATCCAGTCGAGGATACTGAAAGGTTTTAATCCGGCTACTTTTGAAGCGACCGCTCAAAAGTTCCAGAGAAAACGATCCAGTCGAGGATACTGAAAGCCGGATTGTAGTGCAGAGAAGCCATGTTGCTATCAATGTTCCAGAGAAAACGATCCAGTCGAGGATACTGAAAGTATTGGTATAAGGTAAGCGATGGCTTTCATAGCAAAGTTCCAGAGAAAACGATCCAGTCGAGGATACTGAAAGCCTGTTCGTAGGGTGTCCGGGGTTCGTTCGTGAGCGTTCCAGAGAAAACGATCCAGTCGAGGATACTGAAAGTCCGGCAAGCTGGTAATCTGCGTGTGACTCAAATCCAGGTTCCAGAGAAAACGATCCAGTCGAGGATACTGAAAGATCATTGATCTGGATGGAGAAAAAATAAAGACGCAAGTTCCAGAGAAAACGATCCAGTCGAGGATACTGAAAGGTGTCACGTGTGCGGCGGCTGCCGCTTCTGGCTCGGTTCCAGAGAAAACGATCCAGTCGAGGATACTGAAAGAAAGAAAGCGGCCTCCACCAGGACTAAGGCTGCGCGGTTCCAGAGAAAACGATCCAGTCGAGGATACTGAAAGATCACAGAGCCTTCCGGGGTATTCGCGTGGGGGTCGGTTCCAGAGAAAACGATCCAGTCGAGGATACTGAAACGTTGCTTTTCAGAGGCTGTTTTTCGGCCCTTCGGTTCCATCGGACGGTCCTTAGATGCCGAAAAATGGGTCCCGGTTTCAAGACTCGCCCCGTTTTTTGACCCTTGTGCGTCATCCAACGGAACCTATACCTCGTATTTCGAAACCTATTTTTTCCCTCGTCTATCCCTCCATAGACTGACCTGAACCTATATAATTGCTTCAGCCAATATCTCGCCAGAATTACGATAGATCAGCAACGAAATTACGTATTGATCGTATCTAAAGAGGAGGAGGTGAGCGTTATGTCACAACAATTGAACCAGAATCATAACGGCTACATCATTGTTGCCGAACATCTCAACAAGGTCTACAACAACGGCAAGATTGAAGTGCAAGCCCTGCGGGCCGTCAATCTTGCCATAGAAAAAGGGGAGATGGTGGCGGTGATGGGGCCATCCGGCTGCGGCAAGACCACGCTGCTCAACTGTCTCTCTGGCCTCGATGACTTCGACTCCGGCGATGTCATCATTGAGGGTACATCATTGCGTAAAATGGGCGATACTGTCCGTACCACATACCGTGCCCAACGGATGGGCTTTGTCTTTCAAACCTACAATCTGCTGCCCGTCCTGACGGCTGTTGAAAATGTGGAGATGCCCTTGCTGGTCAGCGGCACCGCGCCAAAAGCTGCCCGCGAACGTGCCCTGGCCGTACTCAATCAAGTTGGGTTGGCCGACCGAGCCGACCATCGACCGGCGGAGCTTTCCGGCGGTCAGCGACAGCGGGTGACCATTGCTCGCGCCCTGGGCAACAACCCAGCCATCATTTGGGCTGATGAACCGACGGGTAACCTCGATAGCCAGACCGCAGAGGACATTCTGCACAGCCTGCGCCGGCTCAATGAGGCCGAGCAACAAACGTTCGTCATTGTCACCCACGACCCCGATGTTGGGGCGCAATGTGATCGGATCATTCGTATGAACGATGGGAGAATTGTCGATGCTGACTAATATTGCCATCGTTCTGGTTATTGCCCTGACCCTGCTTCTGGGCATTCTAATCTTCCTGTCATTACGCCAGCCGGTTATGGCCAAACTTGGGATCCGCAACATTCCACGCCGCCCGACTCAGTCGCTTCTGATCATCATCGGTCTGACCCTGAGTACTGTCATCATTATTAGTTCTCTCAGTACGGGGGATACGCTCGATCATTCTGTGACCAGTCAGGCGGTTGAAGCTTATGGCGAAATTGATGAGATTCTGTCGCCGCCGCTGCTGGCAACGTTAGCGCAGTTTGGCGTTGACACCAGCGACATCGACGACGAATCCGAAGCGACAAATGCCGAATCGACCCCCGCCCTCTTTCAAGGTGGTCTGACCAGCATCTTCGCCCTCCTTGATGAAGGGTTGCCCGGTATCAGCGAAGCCCGTTACGCTGAGTTACGCGCCAAGATTGCGGACGAACCCCTCATCGAAAGTGTTGCGCCCGCCATCATCTTTCCAACGATTGTCCGAGACGTCAATAGTGGGCAAGGTGAGCCATTTGGCTTCATCTTCGCCGTTGATGACGAATATCAGACCCAATTTGGCCTGCGTACCCTCAATGGCGAACCGGCTGATATGACTCGTTTACGACCCGGTGTGGGTAACATTTTTGAGCTGTCTGCGAACCTTTTTTCACTAACTAGCGGTTCGACGGATGCTTTGGCACCGCTGATCACTGAGTTCGATCTGAGCGATCAGGATATAGCCGACCTCCTGGCGGGGGTAGCCATGCTGAGGATGGCCTTCACTGGTCAGACCGGTGGAGGTAACTTGGAACAGTCTAACCTTGAAGATTTAGGGTTGGATGCTCTGCTAACGAACCCAGCCGATCTCAATATGCTCTCAGCGGAGGTGCTGAGTACCATTAACCTCAACACGCTGGGCATGGAGATTGACCAGCGCTTGGGACAGTTCGGGTTGGCCTTGCGCCAGGGCGATGTCTATCTGAATCGCATTGGGGCAGAGCGACTCAATGCCCGTGTTGGCGATACGGTCGAAATTCATATTGGGCCTCTGCCTGTGCCATACCGGGTGGCAGGCATCGTTGATGAGGCCGGCCCGATGGCGGCCCTGTCACCCGTCGTCGTTATGCCGCTCGATGAGGCCCAACAATTGCTCTTTATGGTGGATAAAGTCAACGCCGTACTCGTGTCCAACCAGGGTGATGCGGTTTCGGGCATCGAGCATACCGCCGCTGTCAATGAGCGGCTGCGAGTACTGGCCCTCAATGAGGATGGTGTTACACGGTTGTTCAGCTTACTACGAGAGCCGGCGGTCAAGATAGTCCTTGAAACACATATCGCGGCTGAAGCTGAAGCCGATCTGTTTGACGGTGATCCGCCGCCTGCTATCATCGCCAATTTGTTCGAGAGTGTAATCCCGTTTGATCGGTTTGTGAACGATCTGACGGGATTACAGGCTGCGTTGAATGAACCGGATTTGAGTGATGATCTGCGCCTCTCACTGGCTAATCGTTTTGTACAAATTTGGCTGATCGAAGATGTTGACTGGCCTGAGACCCACGCCGATGAGATCAAAGATGCTGTCCGCCACCTGAGTGAACTCGAACTGCTGGAGCCACTCAGCAAGCAGACCGTTGTGACCGCCGCCAACGTCGGTGGCGTGGTCTCCAGTTCCATCTTCTCATTATTTGGCATCTTTTCGATTTTGGCTGCTGTATTGTTGATCTTCCTGATTTTTGTGATGTTGGCTGCCGAACGTCGTAGTGAGATGGGCATCGCCCGCGCCATTGGTGTACAGCGGCGTCATTTGGTGCAGATGTTTGTCACCGAGGGTATTGTCTATGATCTGACGGCGGCGGCGTTGGGCGTGGCCTTGGGGCTGGCTATTTCCTACGCCATGATCGGCTTCATTGGCGGTCTATTCAATGACCTAGCCCGCAACCTGAGCGATCAGGTGCAGAGCAGCCTCTTCACCTTTCGCTTCAAGATTGTACCCACGTCCGTTATCATCGCTTATTGTCTAGGGGTGTTACTCACCTTTTTGGTAGTAACCTTTGCCTCGTGGCGGATGAGCCATCTCAACATTGTCGCTGCCATCCGCGACTTACCGGAAAGTAACTTTAGTAAACGCTTGCCGCGTTGGCGACGCCTTTGGCCTATCATCTTAGCCCCAATTTTGCTGTTCGCTGGGGTATACCTTGCCTTTGATTCCGGCACACTCGAAGTCACGCAAGTACAACTAGGTATATCGCTGGGGCTGACGGGCCTTGCTCTGTTACTAAGCTGGATTTTAGCCCGCACCGCATTTCGCCCAGACCAGCGAGACCGGGTGGTTTACTCGCTGCTGGGGCTGGGGCTACTGGCGATATGGGCTATACCGTGGAGTTCACTACTCGGCGGGCGAGGCTCAATCTTCCAACAAGATCCCAGTGCGGTGCTGGCCTCCTTCGCGCTGACCGGGCCGCTCATTATTCTGGGAGCCATTTTGACCGTTATGTTTAACGCCGATGGGTTGCTTTGGCTGGTCAATCGTCTATTTGGCGGTATCGGCCCGCTGACGCCCGTCCTTAAAATTGCCATTGCTTATCCACTTCACGCCCGTTTCCGCACCGGCATGGCGATGCTCCTGTTTGCGATGATCATCACCACTGTAACTATTATGGCGATTGTCATCAAGGCGACGCAAGCCACCGTCACCCCTGCTGCCGAACGGAGTGCCGGGTTCGAGATAGAGGTCAGCTCAACCCTATTAAGCTTCTTCAACCCCATCACTGATCTGTCCGCCCAGATAGCTCGCCGGCCCGATTTCCCTGCCGCTGATGTCGCTGCGGTGGCCCGCATCAGTCGCTTTAATACTGTTGCCCAACAGCCTGACCCTGGTGCAGATGATACCGAATACAGCGAACTTCTGCTGACGGGGCTGAACCAAGACTATCTTGAGCAAGCGCAGCAAATATACACCTTCCAAATGCGTGCCCCTGGCTTTGAGAGTGATGCCGCCGTGTGGCAAGCGCTTCGTGAACGTGACGATGTCGCCATTGTCAGTGCCCAGATCATCGCTGATCAAACTGATATCTTCGAGCAAATTGAGGCTTCTGCTGAAGACCCAACCGGTGACGTAACCGAGGATACGTCGTCCAATGCATCTGATGATGCACTTAACCTGCCTCGCTTAAGTCTGACGGACCTCACCTTGCCCGACTCACCGACGAGCGTCGCATCGATGCCGGAAATCATGCTTGAATTGCAATCGTTGACGACTTTCCAAAATGCAGATACCAGCACACCGCAGACCGTACAAGTTATCGGCGTTCTGGCCCAGAATACCACCCTGGCCGGCGGTGTTTTCCAGGTCAATGAACGCCTCATTGAACGCCTGTCCGGCGCGCCTATTGCACCTGACAACTTCTATGTCAAGGTTCATGACGGGGTTGAGGTGAGAGCCGTCGCTCAAGCCATTGAACGTGCCTTTCTGAGCAGCGGTCTGGATGCGACAGTTATGGCTGAGGAATTTGCTGCTGGTCAAGCCCTCACCCGGGGGATTCTTCAACTGTTTCAAGGGTTTATGGCGTTGGGGTTGTTGGTCGGCATTGCCGCTTTGGGCGTGATCAGCAGTCGTACCGTCGTCGAACGGCGGCAACAGGTGGGTATGCTGCGGGCCATTGGCTATCAGCCACGGATGGTGGCCCTATTATTTGTGATGGAGTCTAGCTTCATCGCCCTATGTGGTCTGGGCATCGGCGCAATTACAGGGCTGATTCTTGGTCAGAACATTATTGCTGAATTTTATGCCTTTGTTACCGAAGGTCAGGGTTTTTCGATGCCCTGGCTACAAATCAGCCTCATTCTCTTGGGCGCGTATCTCTTTGCTATGCTAACCACAATTGTGCCTGCGGTTCGAGCATCGCGCATTTATCCGGCGGAAGCCTTGCGATACAGTTGATATGATTACACGCTTTTATTTCTGATCAGGATAGCCCATCCAACCAGGGTAGTAGTTTAGCCGCATAGTGATCGGGGGCTTCAAGGGGAAGCCAATGGCTGTACTCCTTAAAATGATGTACTTCTGCCTTACCAAATCGATCACCATAGTCCGGACTGATGAAGGGATCTTGATCACCCCACAGCACAATGGCCGGTTTCTGTTCCAGCAGGGTAATAAGCTGCTTCTCCCAACCGACAAAGTCCTTTGAATCGCGTGCCCGATACATACGTAGCAGCGTTTTTCGCACGGATGGAGAACCAAATCCGGTTGCATGCGAGCTATCAATGTAACTGTTCGGCAACTGCGGGGCATAGGTC
>CBDCVJ010000009.1:0-26688 GCA_965222975.1 Saprospiraceae bacterium
TATGGGACTACTTTGGGGCATTGACCTCGGCGGCACCAAAATAGAGGGCGTCGTCATTGAAGGCATAGAGAACATGAACGTGCTCAAGCGCATGCGGCTTCCCACAGAGGCTGATAAAGGATATGTGCATATTATTCGACAGATATATAAATTGGTAGAAACCTTGGTTGCAGAAATAGGGGTGCAGCCAGAAAAAATTGGCATCGGCACACCCGGTACGCTTGACCCTACTACGCAAAAACTGAAAAATTCCAATACTGTTTGTTTAAATGGGATGCCATTTAAATCGGATATTGAAAACCTTTTGAAAATGCCTGTTGAAATGGCCAATGACGCCAATTGCTTTGCATTGGCCGAAACAAAATTAGGCGTGGTGAAAGATGTACTGCCCAATGCAAAAGTCGTTTGGGGCATTATCATGGGTACGGGGGTTGGATCGGGAATAGTGGTTAATGGAAAAATACTGAACGGGCGACATGGCATCGGCGGAGAATGGGGGCATAATTTTTTGGACGAAAGTGGCGGTAAATGTTATTGTGGGAAAATAGGTTGCGTGGAAAAAATTATTTCCGGCCCAGCGCTTACTAAATATTATAATGAATTGATGAATACCAATTTAAAACTGCCAGAAATTGTTGAGCGATTTAATAATGGAATGGACAACCGGGCGACTGAAACAATGGAACGCCTTGTTTATTTTTTTGGGCAGGCAGCTGCGAATGTTATTAATGTAATTGACCCTGATGTGGCCGTACTAGGTGGGGGGCTTGGCAATATTGATTTATTATATACAGATGGTTTTGAGTCAGTGCGGCGGAATGTTTTTAATGATAAATTGGAGACGCTTTTTTTAAAACCAAAATTAGGGGACAGTGCAGGCGTTTTTGGTGCGGCACTGCTTTGTGCGGATTAATCCGTGGTTAAATCGTCTGGTTCAGCTACTATGGTAATATTTTCATAAATGGATTTTACGGAAATGGAAAAATCAAGTCTATCCAATTCTATAATATCACCCATTGATTCAAAATCCTGATAATACCAAAACCGTTTGCCTTCGACCCTCGAATATAATTCGACCGAGGTTTCATATTGGGAAACCATCATATAATATTGTAGTGTTGGAATTCTTTTATAATGTTTCCATTTAAATCCGTGGTCGTGATCGGATGTTGTTTTTGAAAGTACTTCGACGATAACGGAAGGATGGGCTACCATGTACTCGTTCCCCTCCATGTCCCGTTTGTCGCAAGTAAGGATAATGTCTGGGTAGGTGTAAAATTTTCCCTTGGCCACTTGGAGGCGGATGCTTTCGGAATACACTCCACATTCCTGCGGTTCGAACTTTTTCCTCAATTGATCTTTAACCCTATCAATAATTTTGTTGTGGTTTTTAGTAGTGTTGCTCATAATATATATTTCCCCTTTGTAAAATTCATGGCGCACTTCGCCGGCCTTCTCAAGCTCGAAGTATTCTTCTATTGTCAGTTTTTTTCTACCTTCTGCTATTGCTCCCATATCATTTAAATTTTAGCCGTAACTGTTCAGTACGGGTTGTTTTTTGAGAAAAAATTTAGTTTTTTCTTTTTCTCTCCCGCCATTCTGAATAGTCACTTATTAGTCAAAGTTAAGTTTTTTTCAAATAAACCCTTTCCCCTCATCAAATTTCTTCACCATCCTCGCAAAAAAAGCAACTGCCCGAATCGGTGTTATGCGGTAAATCCGATCGATCCATAACGCATCATATCCGATGCGTATTCTTGGCCTCTTTTTTTTGATCCCTTTTAATATTTGCCGGGCAGCTTCTTCGGAAGTAGTGCGGGCATTTTGTTCAAAACGGTTGTCAAACCCTTCTTTTTCTTTTTGGGAAATTGAACGGTGGCGGGCGTTTTTTGCAATGTTGGTTTTGATGCCGCCTGGATGGACGACCATTATATGCATATTTTTTTCTTCCAATAATTCAGCACGTAATGTTTCGGTAAAACCCCGCACCCCGAATTTTGAAATGCAATAAGGCCCTTGCCCTGGAATACCAGATAAACCAAACACTGAAGATATATTGACCAAAGATGCTTCCGGTCTTTTTTTCAAATAGGGCAAGAAAGCTTTTGTGCCATAAATAACGCCCCATAAATTAATGCCCAATAACCATTCTATTTCTTCATAGTTTAATTCTTCTATTTTTAATAAACTCAATGCAACACCTGCATTATTTATGACTATATCAGCATGGCCATGCGTTTTAATAACTTCTTCTGCTAAAGAGTGCATCTGTTCTCTTTTTGAAACATCTACTAAATGAACAGACGCATTACCGCCTGCATTTTTTATTGTATTTAATGTATCCTGTAAGCCTTTTTCATTTACATCGGCCAATATCGTAAATGCCCCTGCTGCTGCCAATTGAATGCCTAATTGTCGGCCAATGCCCGATGCCGCACCGGTAATCACCGCTATTTTATTTTTGAAAGAATTCATTATTTAACTTTTGGTTGTTGTTGGCAAAAATGAAAAAAGCGGGCGAATTATTTCCGCCCGCTTTTTTAAAACTGCTTAATACTACAAAAAATTTAGTTTTTTTGCTTTGGTATTTTTATCTCGTAAGTTTTCTTTTTACCATTGGTCAATTTATAACTCCGCAACCAAGGGTTGTAAATTTTTAACATGCGATAGGTCGTTCCATATTTTTTTGCAAAATCGCCGAGGTTGGGAATGGGTTCATCAATGTTGATAACGGAAAAATCATTAAGCGGTAAATATTTTTCTTCTGCGGGAATATCGTATCCAAATTTTTCTGGATTTTGCAAAACTTCCCGGATGGCAATTATCCTAAAAACATAGCGGCTTGTTTCTTCATTTAAATTCAGGTCGAAATAATTGTCGAATTTTTGGCGCTCCATTTCATTTCGAAAACCTGTAGGTCCCATATTATACGCCGCTGCCGTATTTACCCAGCTACCCAATTTTTCCTTATGCTTTTTTAAATATTTACAAGCAGCAAGGGTGGATTTTTCCAAATGGTATCTCTCATCTACTTCTGAATTGACTTCCATTCCGTAATCCCCCGCTGTACCTTTCATAAATTGCCAAAAACCCTTTGCTCCAACTGGTGAAGTAGCATTACTTAGGTTGCTTTCTGCCACGGCCAAGTATTTAAAATCATCAGGGATGCCATGCTCTTTTAATATGGGTTCGATGACCGGGAAGAAGCGGGTCATTTTTTTCATATTTAAAATAGTGGAGGTGTGGTAATAAGTGTTGACGATGAGTTCCCTTTCCAGCCGTTCCCGCACATCAAAATTTTCAGTTGGAATACGCTCGCCCGCAAACCAATATTCATCTTCATCGTCCACATGGGGAACGTAAATCGTTCGGTTATTGAGTGGATTGGGGGGATCGGTTGGCAGCGGTGTTGTTTTGTAAGAGGCGAAAATAACAACGGTCATGAAAGCCGTTAATGCTGACAGGTAGTATTTTATGGAATTAGTCATAAGTGTAGTTAGTCTGCTGGGTATTAGGTTTGAAATTCGGTTTCAGTATTTGCCCTTATTGGTTTTTCTCCCGCTTCTTTTTATAAATGGGGACAGTTGAGCAGGGTTCGCCATACATAATGCTTTTGGCATAAGGTTGCAATTTCCGTGTCAATTCTACATAAGCGGAAGGCGGTACGGGTTTGTTGCTGCAGCCCTTAATAACAATGCGCTTGTCCTCATACTCCTTTTCATCGATTGTGGCAAGCGCCTGTTGGAAAACCATTTTATAAAACTCATCAGCAGTGCCTTGAAAAATATTTTTTGCAAAAGGTGCTGCATAAACCGTCACCAACATATATGCCCAAACCGGGATGATTGCATCTGCCGAGCAAAAAACCACCAAGTTCTTTCCTTCATATTGTTGCCAATCATGCTCAACCAAGGCTACCCTAAAATCCTTTTCTTTCAGGATCAGCTCCATAAAAAGATAGTCTTTCAAGTCAAATGTAACCAATTCTTCCTTGGGAAAGAAATCTTCGAGTTTCAAAGTGATCAGGCCACTTGCTGCCACTCTGTTGACTAAAGGTTTATCCACTGCTTCCATATCTCAAAAAGTGATTAGTTGATTAGTAATTAGTGATTAGTGATTAGTTGGCAGATTGCAACTCGCCTATTCTTCCTCGCCCTTGTCGCCATCAAACATCCCAAATTCAATGGCAGATGCGATCCCCTCCACGGTTTCTTCCCTGATTTCTGGGATGCGGATCCTTGCCCGAATAGGCATTTCGCCATTTGTCCTTACCTCTTCATCAATAGGTGCCCTTTCGCCAATTTCGCTATCTGGGTCTTTGAAATCTTTGGGCTGAGGGAGGTCTTTTAAGTCCTTTAGGCCGAAGTAGTCCATGAACTTAGGGCTGGTTCCATAAAGCAGTGGTCTGCCCGGCCCGTCGCTTCGGCCTATAATGGAAACAAGTTCTTTCTCCAGAAGTTTTTGCAAGGAATAATCGCAACTAACGCCTCGGATTGCTTCTGCTTCACTTTTCGTCACAGGCTGCTTGTAAGCGATGATGGCAAGTGTTTCGAGGGCGGCTTTTGAGAGGCGTTTATTCGTCGTCTGCTTCAACCAAGTGGCGATGACGCCATGGTATGCTCCTTTGGTCATAAATTGGTAGCCACCTCCGATCTCCACCAGTTCGATGGCAGACTCTTCACTGGCAAACCTTTCCTCTGTTTGATCTATGGCTACTTGAATATCTTCGGTGGAAAATTCTGTTTCAAAGGTTTGCTCAATACAATCCTTGATTTCATCAAAAGAAACGGGCGAATCTGTTGCAAAGATCAATGCCTCAATATGTTGTGATAATCTTTCCAAATTAATGAATGGATGAGTGAATGATAGAATGAATGATTAAAAGGACGGCAAAGGTATATATTTTACCAGGGTGTTTAACTATTCACTCATTCCATCATTCACTCATTCTATCATTGCTATTGCCAACAATCCTTTTGTACTTTTTTCTGGAACGGTAAACTGCGGACGAGGCGGAAAAAACTGTTTTCGTTATGGGTGGGGTTCTCGCTGGGAGGCATGTTTTGGAAATAAAATTTGGCAATGCCGGTAATGCCTTCCATGTCGAATGCTGTTTTCACCATGCACTCTGCAATGGACGGTGCTTGGCTAGGGTTCAAGGACAGGTGTTTTTGGACGGCCCGTTTTTGGTAAATGTCAATCTGTCGTTTGGAAGGCCGTTCAAAATCAATGCGGTTGACGGAAGGGTTGGAAGGCACATACAATACCACAAACTCATCGCCCGATTCCAGCGGCATGCCATTTTTTAACAATACCAAAGGTTGTGACTGGACGGGAGGTTTGGCAGAATAGCCTTGGTTTTTAGCGACAAAATGATAGGTGATTTCGGGCTGCCGGTCGCCTGGGCCAACTGTCACCTTGGCCACTGTTTCCACACCTTGGGTAGTGAGCAGTTTTTCGGCTTTTGAAAAATCGGGCGTCCGATGATGGTTTAAGTATAAAGTGAACCCGGTCACCAAAAAAACAAACACCACCAGTCCCGCAACTAATTGCCGGAGAAACTTTCGTTCCATGGCCCAGCGGGCTCGGTTCATGGGGGTATCTGCCTTTTTGTCTATTTCAAAAAAATAATACATCTCATCGCCCCGTCTTTCCAGCTTTATGCGGATCAATTCATTGTCAATAAAAAAGGTGTACTCTTTTGAGTCAAGTACATTGAAATCAATCGTCGTGATTTTTTTGCCCACATATATCAACAGGTGTCCCTTCTTGCTACTATGGTACAAGCCGACTGGGATTTTGCGCCCTTCCCCTGGTACATATATCCAATTGTAGTGGTTCAAGCTATATGGGTTGACGGTTGATGGCGAACCAAGAAAGGCTGCCATTTGCTTTTGTTTGACTTTATAAAAAAACTAATGCGATACGCATAAAAAGGAACAACTGAGTTGGCGTTTTGTGCTGTTAAATCCTTCTGTGACATTTGCTCTTTCAGTTCATTTTACAAACAAACATTTACTTAATTATTTCATAAACAGTGCTTTATCCATTGTTTATGAAATGCTGCATCTTGCCAAAAAATTAATTTTTTCATCTCAATTGAATATGAAAAGACAACTTGATATAGCAATCATCTCTGATGTACACCTAGGGACTTATGGATGTCATGCAATGGAATTGCTCAGTCATTTAAAAAGCATCAAACTTAACATGCTGATACTGAACGGAGATTTTATTGATATATGGCAATTCAAAAAAAGTTTTTTCCCCAAAGAATATGTAAACGACGAAGTATAATTCGATTTGGTAGACCCTAAAGTTCCAGGTAAAAGAACTGGAAAAAGAAGAAATAGAACCAAAGACTAATGAAGAGGTGGTTTTGAAAAACATACTCAAGCCGATGTAGTGAAAGGCCGTTTCACTGCCAGAGGATAGGTGAGTCCAATCTGACCTCTGACGGTGAAGCGGCCTTTTTAAAAAAAATCACCTATCTGCTTGACAATCAATGAATAATACTCTATATTTGTCAGCCCTTTTAAAAAACACCTTGCCTGTGGCAGGGAACACCCCTGGCACAGGTTTGACAAAGGCCGTCGGTTATCCTCTCGACGGCCTTTCATATTTTAATGAGAGAATCGGGCGAGGTTTTCTCTGGGCCATAGTAAAAGACAAACCAATTAATCTCCTATCTTAAATTCAAGGTTGTTTAGCCGCACCCACGAAGCTTCATTCAATGAATAGGGTGTTCTGGCTCTGATTTCTTCGAAACGGAAAATATCCCCAAGAGACGCCTGTGCCAATAGGAATTTTGATTCTTCACTAAAATGCCCATGTGGGTTGTAAACTTCAAAAGGGGCACCCTCTTTTGGTATTCGTATGATTTTGAAACCTGCCACTTCTAAATTGGTTGCTAAACCGAAGCAGCTTCCAAGGTTCAACATAATGCCATTAGCATTTTTCAGGATGGCTTGACTTAAATGCCCATGCCGCATTAGATAAGAGAAAGCCTCAGGATGTTCAAGAGCTGCCACTGGTGCTGGCAGCCTTTTTACCCGGTATTCAATTATTTGGGAAGGCAAACCTTTACCGGAAACGGTGAAAATTGCACTGCCGGGTTTTGATACTTTGGCAATGAATTTCCCTTTCCCAAGGCTTTCCAATACTGCATTTTCCGCTTCGATTTTTAGTTGATCATTCGAAATGCCTTCTACGGCTAAGGTCATGGGATTATCGATTCCTATATACAGGACGTTCATGTTATCAGCAGCGAGGCTGACCGTTCGCTGGCTGTTTTTTTCAAACATGTTGAAGGACAAAACAATGAAAATGGCAATTAGCAGTTGCCAGAAGGTAAGCGGTTTTGTAATGATATTTTTCATGATAGAAAGGTTAATAAAGTTGAAGCTACAATGTTATAATGACCTTCCAACATGAAAGCCACATACAATTTACTCAATACCGTTTCACTATAAAAAAAATCCCGAATTTAGGAACAGGCCTAAATTCGGGATGATATGCAAAAAGCCGATAACCTATGGCTCTACCTTCTTCTCAAAATCCCCTGCTTTAACGATGACAAGTTTGTCTATATCAATGTACTTCTTCATCGCATTGTGGATTTGCTCGGCGGTGAGGGTCTGGATTTTTTCTTCCAGTTCAGCATCCCACTCTAAGGTGCGGTCAAGTTGGAGGTAGCTATTGAGTTTGCCCGACATGGAACGGTCATCTGAACGGCTCATGCCCCGGCTTTGGATATAACCGGATTTGGCTGCTTCGAGTTCTTCGGCGGTAAATCCTTCGTCCAACACCCTTTGCACTTCCTCTTTAAAGGCAGCTTCCAATTTGGCAGCATTCTCAGGAGCATAGATAGCGTAGGTGGTAAATGAGCCCGATTTCTCATAGGGGCTTGCGTTGATCCTAGAGCCTACGCCATAGCTCAAGCCGTCCGTTCTGCGGATGCGGGTGGCCAAACGGGAATTGAGGAACCCTCCACCGAGTATGAAATTGCCCATGACCAATGCTGGATAATCTGGATCATCGTCTTTAAGGTTCAGCGGCATGCCTGCCAGGAACATAGCGTTGGCTTTGTCCGGTGTATTGATGGCCTCGTTGGTTGGCTTGATTTCCATGTACGGGTCAGCAATACGGGTATAGCCTTTTGGACTGTTCCAATCACTGAAAGTATTGAGGACTGTTTTTTTCACAGCATCTGCATCGAAGTCGCCAGAGACGGCCATCGTGGCATCTGTAGTGCCATAGAAATTTTTATAGAAACTTTTCACTTCGTCGAGAGTCAGGTTTTCGACAGCTTCTACTTCTTCATCAAAGGTCATTACGTACCGCACATCGCCTTTTGGATATGGGTTCAGGATGCGGCTAAAGGTGTTGCTGGCAATGGCCGTTGGCTCACTCCGCTGCGATTCGATGCCTGCCAGTTGTTCTTCTTTTAGCTTTGCAAATTCTTCTTCCGAGAAAGCTGGGTCTTTGAGCATTTTCCCGACAAGCTCAATTACTTCGACCAAGTAGTCTTCTTCTGTGGTGATCATCACAGAAGCTGAACTTGCACCTCCGAATATCCTGACTGTTGCTTTCAGACGGTCAAGTTCATCTTGTATTTGTTGGCGGGACATATCACTGGTGCCTTTGTCGAGCATTCGGGCGGCAAACTGGCCGGCTGTTTCCATTCCTTTCAAACTGTTTTTGTCACCAAAGCGCAAAGTCAGGCGAGCGTTGACAGCATTTCCACGGGTCTCTTTTGGGAGCAAAGCGAACTCGATGCCTTTGTCAGCCGCTTCACCACGGACAGTGCGCTTTTCAATGTTTTCGCAAGATGGGTCAAAGTCTTCTCCTTCGGCAATGGCCTCTTTGCCTGTGAAATCGGCGAAAAGTTTTTCAATGTCAGGTGCATCAGGAATTTCAGCTCTGTCTGGGTCTTTATCTGGGATAAATCTACCGATGGTGCGGTTAGAGGGCTTTAAATATTTTCGGGCTACGTTGAGCACATCAGCGGCCGTCACTTTCTCCACATTGTCGCGGAAAAGGAAAGACAAACGCCAGTCGCCCATAGCGATGTACTCGCTGGCACGGCGGCCAACACTGCCTGTGTTTTTAAAACTTTGTTCCCAATATTTCAAAATTCGCTTTTGGGCGCGTTCGACTTCTTCGTCGGTTGGAGGATTGGCTACGATGTCGTCCAGAGTGGCGAGCATGGTCTTTTCTGCTTCATCCAGTGAGTTCTCCATTCGCACATCGGCATTGATGTAAATAAAGCCACCTTCTTTCAGTGCTGGTGCAAACGACCATACAGAGGATGATTTTTGTGTTTCGACCAATGCTTTGTAGAGTCGGCCGGAAGGCTCGTTGGTCAAAATTTCATCCAAAACGGCTACGGCTGCATATTCTGGATGTGAGCCGGGTGGCATGTGATAGGTACATGAAACAACTTGTACATCGCCTGAACGGCGGAGGGTCACACTCCGTTCACCATCCTGCGTTGGTTCTTTTGTGTAGGTGGGAATGAGTTTTCGCTCCGGCCTTGGTATTTTGCCGAAATACTCCTTGATCATGCCAAGCACTTCGCTCTCGTCAATCTTACCTGCTACTACCAATACTGCATTGTCTGGCTGATAGTATTTTTTGTAAAATGCCTGTAATCGCTCAATCGGTACGTTTTCCAGATCGGCACGAGCGCCAATGGTGGTGTTGCCGTAGTTGTGCCAGATATAAGAAGTGGAAAGAACCCGCTCCATGAGGATGCTGGTGGGGCTGTTTTCGCCCATTTCAAATTCGTTCCGCACGACGGTCATTTCGCTATCGAGGTCTTTCTTAGCGATGAATGAATTGACCATTCGGTCGGCCTCCATATCAAGTGCCCAACGGAGGTTTTCTTCTGTGGCATTGAAGGTCTCAAAGTAGTTGGTACGGTCGTACCAAGTCGTACCATTTGGGCGGGCCCCATGCTCCGTCAATTCTTGCGGGATGTCCGGGTGATTAGGCGTGCCTTTGAACACCAAGTGTTCCAGTAAGTGAGCCATACCCGTTTCACCATAACCTTCGTGGCGGCTTCCCACAAGATAAGTGATATTGACGGTGATGGTCGGCTTGGATTGATCGGGGAAGAGCAAGATTTTCAATCCGTTATCCCTCATCAGGTATTCAGTAATGCCTTCCACTGAGGTGATTTTTTCGATGCCATCGGGCAGTTTGACAGCTTTGTCGGCACTTTGTGCAAATGCCATGCTGCTGAGGAAGAGCGCTATAGCGAGTATCCATAGGCGGGAGTAAATGTTTTTTCCTTTCATGGTTTAGTGATTAGTTGATTAGTGAATAGTTGATTAGTGAATAGTCGAATGGTAAGCTGAGGTATTATAATAACTGCAAAACGGGAACGAAGATACAAAGAGCCGTTGGTCTTAACGTAATTGCTGAATGGGATTAAGCTAAAATTAAGACGGAAGCCCAAAAGACTTGGATCAATGTAATAATGGCCGTCCTAGAACAACTGGCTGAAAAGACATGGCTGAGATTCAGATGTTGCCAAAAAAGAACTTTTAGATTATAGCCAAATTACATTGTTCGCTTTTTTACCTCTGCTATGTCAAAGTCAATCCCGTGATAATTGATGCCCATTGCTTTTGCTTTTTCATATTGCTCCAAAGCTTCCGCGTACTGCCATCTTTTTTCAAAGTATTTCCCTAGATAGAGATGGTTGTAAGGGGAACTTGCATCTTTCCTAATAGCCGCTTGCAGGTCTTGATAGGCTTCCTCCAATTGGTTGATCTTCAGTTTTGCGTATCCCCGGTTTCGGTAGGCGTCTGCGAATTTGGGCTCAAAATGGATGGCGGAGGTGAATTCTTGGATGGCCAATTCGGGATTCCCCATTTCCAATAATGCCAAGCCCCTATAATTGACTGTACGGGCATTTGAATAGTCCTTGTGTAGTGCCTGATCCAAACAGGTGAGTGCTTGCTGGTATTCTCCTTTTTTTAAAAACAATGAACCAAGGTGGGCATAGTCTTCTGTTTGGAATTTAAAGTGGTTGTAATATTCTTCGTAATATTTAATGGCATCCGAACAATTGTTATCTTTTTCCAAGCAATCGCAAAGAAGGCGGTATATTTCTCTTTTTTTAAAACCATTATTTAATATTGCTTTTAATTCTTGAACCGCACCGCTATAATTTTTATCATGATATTTTTTTAATGCAGAAAAATATTCTTTGGGAAAAGTTGATTCTTGCAAAAGCCTTTTTAATTGATAACCATCACTGTAAATAAAACTCCCATCGTGCAAGTAAAACGGAGATTTGCTTGGATAAATATTCACGATAAAATCCCATATGGCCGATAAAATAAATACACCAAAAATAGAGGCCATTGCGTCGCTCGCCCCATATTTAACCATATATATTATTAAAAAAGAAGAAACAATAATGCTCATCAATGGCCCACCTAATATGGTAATTAATTCGGTAATTAAAATGCCTGTACCTTTATGCCTGCACAAACCAATGTTCCAGGCAAAAAAATTAAATGAAAAATAAATGGTGAGGCGGCCAATGTTTAATTTTATACTTTTTGAAATATCACCGTAACTTCCAATATAAACCGTAACTGGATCATTTGTAAATATCAATGCCGGAATGGCATGCCCCATTTCGTGGAAAAAGGTGGTGATGGAGCGGGAGAGCAAAACTATTGCTATCCAGAGCAAGGTAATGAGGACGCCGAGGAAGAACATGGGTAATTTTAGGCGAAATTTATTGTTAGTTATTTTTCTACAACAGATTCCATAAAGCAGTCGAGAAATTCATCGTTAACACCTTTTAATTTTCTTCGCTCGCACAAACTATATAATTCTTCAACTGCCGAGTAGGAGAAAAACTTTGTTTCTAAATCTTTAAATTGTTCTTTGTTTGCTTCTTGAACTACCTTTTTTCGTTCTTCATCAGATGCTACTACAACATATCTTGTCGGAAAAGGAGGAAATTTATCTTTGAAGTTTTTCATCCTTGACAAACCACTTGTGACGCCAGTTGAATGTTCAATTTCCATGACTGCGGGCATGAATTTGGCATTTCTAAACCAAATGCAATCAATCATAATTGCAGCTTTTATCGCCTCACTATAAGCCATCATCAACCTTTCATTTTTCAAGGTTGAAATTACTCCATCTGATTCACCTAACCTTTTATTCTCGTAAACGATACCTTTGTCATTTTTGGCAATCCAAGTTCTGAACCCCAATTGTTTTCCTATTTTGTACAAAGCAACTTGTATCTGTGCGTGCCTTCTTTGTATCTCAATATCTAGAGCTGCAACTTCTAGAGTCTTTGTTGGCAAAACCACCGCATCATAAACAACGTCCATAGACGGGACTTCTGAAATAATAATATCTGTTTTTATTTCTTCAATTTTACCTGTACGGTGAGGTCTGTCAGGCATCCAGATTAAATGTTTATGCCCTTTTTTAATTCGTTCTTTACCTGCAATCCTTTCTATCCTACCGGGATATGCATAGTAAAACTGAGGGGTGTTTGCCAATAAGCTTTCTATTACCGATCTGGTATTATAGCTTGCACCAAGCACCCGATCAACATTTACAGGAATTCCTTTTTGAAATGCATTTGCATACCGCCAAATCAATTCAGTTGAAATAGACTCTTCTTTTGCCATTGCCCTATTGCCCCCTTTTGAAGGGTCATAGCGTTTTATTTTTATAGGCCCTTCTGGGAGTTCAACATTTTCAATAGTAATTAATCCTTTTGTTCTCGGATTGATATAATTATAAGACTGGTTCTTCGGCAATTGATTTATGAAGCTTACTATATTGCTTGCCGTTAGCTTTTCCATTTTTATTTTTGTTTAAAAAGTCCATAATAGTATTTGCTAAACCTTTTCCTGCTAAATATGGCACTCCATTTCCTATTGTTTTAAACATATCGGTCAAAGTCATTTTAGGAGGCAACTCAAATTCTTTTGGCAATGATTGTAGCGACAATGCCTCGGATGCTGAAATTCTTCTTGCTTTATACGGGTGTAAATGAACTTCATTATTTCCATAAGCCACTGTAGGGGAGTAACGCCATCTATGAAGCCTTTTGTACGATTTTTTCGAATCGTCACCTTCTAATATATAATGGAATTTATCACTTTTAGGATTAAAACAATGGTCAGCATTTGGGTGTTTATAAACATCGTTTTTTTCAAACCAATATTGAACTGTTAACTCAATTGGTATATCACTTGGTTTGTCCAAATATTTATCTTCTTCAAAAATACTTGTGGTAGGCCAATTAAATGAAAACACTTTCTCTCTTTTATTGCTGGTATGTTTGCCCCAATTAAAGCTATCTTGCAGTTTTTCCTCGGATGTTATTTCTATATTTAAAAAATCAAATACAGTTGGTTTAAACCCGATTAAAATGATACGATCTCTATCTTGTGGAGTACCATATTCGATAGCATTAATTAACCTTTCCGTTAAAACATAATCATTATCCCTTAATTGTTTTTTTAAATTTTCGAAAAACTTCCTGTGCTTTTCCGTTCGGTACAAACCTTTTACATTTTCAAAGAGGAAAAAATCAGGTTTGTACTCGCAAATTAAATCTATATAGGTTTTTGATAATTTCCCATTTTCACCATCCTTTCCTTTGTTTTTTCCACCTACACTAAAATCCGGACAGGGAGGCCCACCTATAAACCCAATTAATTCATGGTTCATTCTTGAATCGGGTAAATAATCATCTAATTTATTATTAAAAATAAATTCCTGAATGTCGCTATTATCATATCCAAAAGTAGGTGAAAGAATATTTAACTTTTTTCTTGAATATTTATATGCCTCCAGAAATGGGGAATGTAGTTCATTGACAAAATCAATTCTAAAACCCTCCGTCATCTCAAACCCTAAATCAAGAAAACCAGAACCCGAAAAAAATGAATATATTCCTATCGACATTTTGTTTTTTTAAAGGCCATTAATATTTTGACAAATATACACTACTATTTACAAAACAGACCTTCCAAAGTTTTGCACATAGAAGGTATGAAATAAATAGATTGATATATCAGTCGCTCCTACTTATCAATCTCAATCACCGTCGCCACCAGATTCTTCCCGTTCAGGTCACACCTAAACTCCACTGCATCCGCCGAAGCAAACTTCACATTCGGTACTTCCTCTTGGCCGACGGCCTGCCTCACCTTTCCAATATAATCTGGCTGACGGCTGGCATTGATTCGACTGTTAAGGACGTTCCAGTCCAATTTGGCTTTGGAAACGACGACCGCAATGTAATCCCGGTTGCCGAGGTCATCAGGGGTCATGGAATGGTCGCGAGGGAACAGGCGGGTACCTGTGATGCCACAATAAGGCGAATGCTTTTCCGTGTAAGGGAATAGCACATAACTCGAACCGTCCGTTTCCTGGCCAAAGACGTAAACATAGCACTCAATGGAATTCGTGATAGCCACCTTAAACTTGGTGTCTTTCGACATAGGGGTACGGGTGCGGAAAACCCGGTCGCCTACTTCCCTCAATGGAATCAGCGTTTGGGTAGTATTTTCCACGAGGCCGAATTTAATGGCGAGTTTGTTCGGGTCGTACTTGGCGGCGCTGCCCATAGGGTAGAGGCCATAGGCTTCTTTGGTAAAATTCTGAAAGTCCCGATAACTTACCCATGCGACGCCATTATCACCCCATTCGGGGCCCCAAGAGTTCATGATTTGCACAGCTTGATTGTTATCGTCGTATCCAACCACGCACATAGCGTGGCCACTGAAACCATATTGTTGGTAGTCCCGCTGGGTAGGCTGCCAATAGTTTTTGCCGACCATCTGGTGCATGAAGGTGCCGCCGACCATCATGCCGATGACCACAGGTGCGCCTGCGGCAATATGTTGCCGGACGCCGTTCATGTCAACCCCGAAATCACGGGCACCATTGGAAAGGCGGTTATAACCCTTTATGCGGTATTGGGCAGCAGCTGTCTGCTGCGAACCGGAGGCAGTCCTACTGCAAGAGCGTTCATCGTAACCAAACTCGCTGAAAGGCAGGTCGCCATTTTGCTGGAGGAACTCCATGGCGTTGTTCATGTAAGCTCCCTGACAGCCATCCAAAGCAATATGGTTATATAAAAAGGCAGGGCTAAACGCCACATTGTTAGGACTTTGTCCTGTTGCACGGGCTTGCAGGATCGTCCTCGCTGCATAGGAACTGGCCCAACCGACACAAGAGCCTTGCCGCCCTTGGTGCATGCGCTTGGGGGCATATTTCAACAAAGAAACCTGCGCTGACAATTGTGGGTCGCCAAAAGCGGTGGTAGTTGAAAGTGGTTCGTAAACATCGGCTTTGTAGTATTCCTCCTCACTGAGTGCTGCACCAAATGTGAACTGCTCAACATAATCATCCCCTCCAGCAGTGCCTCCCCCACCTTCAGATGGTCCAAAAAGACTTTCACTTCCGCCCATAAAGAAAAACCAGAATGTCCCCGCCAGTATGACTATCAACAGGAGTTTCTTGTTCTTAAAAAGCATCGGTAGGAGCAAAGGAAGCAGTTGGCCTAAACCGCCGAAGCCACCGCCTCCTCGGTTGGTTCGTGGATCGTTATTTCTCCGGGGCTGTTGGCGTTCCGGATCTTGTTCCATTCTGATTGGCATACGTATTTGTTTTGAGTCTTGGCCGTTGGCTATTAGCTCTTGGCCGCTTTGAACCAAGGGCTAATAGCTAACAGCCGATGGCTGATTATTTGTTTTTTAAAATTATGACAGGGCAATTTAAAAAAGGGTACGGAAAAAGTGGGAAGGCAAAGGGTAAAATTATAATGTAATAAGGATCAAGGTGGGAAGACAGTACAATGCTTCCAGTACTTTGGAGTACTGGAAGCATTGTACAGAGAATTTACTCCTCCAACCGCTCCACCCCCGCCTTCGCACTCGCAAAATCCGGATCGAAATTCAACACATTCTTGTAATCGGACAATGCCTGCGCCTTATCGCCTTTCATTTCGGCGGCTACACCCCGGTGGTAGTAGGCGTCTGGGTACTGGGGCGCATATTTCACGGCAATATCAAAACTTTGGTAAGCTCGGTCTATCGAGTCCATGTCGAGGTAAAGCAGGCCAATGTTGTAATAGCCGTCCACGTACTGTGGGTCAACGGTGTTGATTTTTTTGTACAATTCGATCGCCCCTGCGAGGTCACTTTTTTTATTGGATAAATAATAGGCTTTGGCATGGAGTGCCTCAATGTTGTTGGGATCGACCCGCAGGGCATTGTCGAAATATTTTTCCACCTGCGGCAAATCTTTATCGGCCATGATCTGAGCGAGAGCTACCCAAGCATCTATCAGGTCTGGGTCGTTTTCCACTGCCGATTGGAATGCGCTCATGGCTTCATCGGTGCGTTCCATATCCCTAAATACCCGCCCGAACATAAAAAACATTTCCGCATTCAATGGATCAATGGCCCTGATCCTTTCGAGGGTAAAAAGGGCATCGGTATGTTTTAAAAGTATGAGTTGGAACTCTGATAATTTCAACAGTGTTGGGATTCGTTTTGGAAAAACACCAGCAGCACGTTCCATTGTTTTAAGCGCCATTCTTGACTTATAATAGTCCATGTACATGTCGGCCAGCACGTGGTAATATTCCGCTTTGGTGGAGTCGAGGGAAATGGCTTTTTCCAAATCGGCAATGCCTTCGTCGAAATTTTCATTTTCATACAAAACACCTGCCCTTGCTGCATAAAGAGAAGCGCTGTTGGGCGTTTCGGCAATTTGCCGGGTCAGTTTGTCTATGGTTGGATGACCAGTGGATAGGCTGTCGGCAGTTTCAGGTGAAGGCTCCGAAGGGCTGTTATTGGAGCTGCATGAAAAGACGAAAAAAATACAAATGCTCAAGGCTAGGATAAAATAGTTCTTTTTCATAGCTGCAAATTTAGTTTAGTGATCAGAAAATAGCGAGCAATAATTGGCAAAGCCGTTTGCTAAAAGATTGTTTATGTTCTTAGCTCTTCCTGCATCATTTCAAGTAATATCCCCTCTTTCATGGCATAGGCTGAAGTAATAATTTCCCGAATGCCTGCTTTTTTTATAACGAAATCAATTAATGCAAACGCTACCACGATCAGTTCTGCCCGCTCGGACGGGAGGTCTTCCATTGCATTGCGTTCGGACAAGGAAGAACGAACGATGTGGTCATGTATTTTAGCATAACCTTCAACTGGGATCACTGAATACAAAGGGTACTGCCGGCTTTTGAAATAAAAACTTTCCATTACCTCAAACGAACCAGAGGCTCCCATCAGAACAGGCGTTTGGTGTTTTTTTAATACTTCAAATAACGGTTCGAGCATTTTTTCAAAATACTTTTCCATGGCAAGAAGTTGCTCTTTTGGCAGTGGATCTTCTTGGTGAAATTCTGAATAAAGCACCTGCACCCCTATCGGGAAACTTTTTGCCCAAAACACCTCTCTGTCACTGGCAACAATAAATTCCACGCTCCCTCCCCCTATGTCCATAATCAAGCCTTTGCTCCCTAAGGAAGGGACTGCTTCCATGACGCCCAAATGGATGAACCGTGCCTCCTCTTCTCCGGAAATCAACTGAATCTGGATGCCCGTTTCTTTTTCAACGGCCTCGATAAATGCCCTTCCGTTTGACGCCCTGCGCAGGGCTTCTGTTCCAAATACCTTCAGGCGCTCGACCTCCAAATTTTCAATGAGCAGCTTGTAATCTACCAAGCAGGCGATGCCTCTATGGAAAGGTGCTTTGCCTATTTTCTCAACCCCCTCTTGCCCTATACGGACATACCGCCGTTCCTTGTGAACTCTGGATATCCCATTTTCATCGTCCACATCTACGACCAATAGATGGAAAGTATTCGTACCGCAATCAATAACACCTAATCGCATAAAAATGGAAGGAGGGCTTTTGGTTTTAAGGTCAAGGAAACCCTAAACCAAGAACCAGTTTATTGTTGTTGTTGCTGTGCCTTTTGCTGCAACTGCTGAGCCTGCTGGATTTGACCATTGAAAAAATTGACGCCGTCCTGGGTCATATAGTTGCCGTATTTGTTTTTCTCTTTGTCATAAAAAACAAAAAAAGTGCAATTGGTGTCAAAATAAAAATCGCCCCGCAATACGATGTCTCCATCTATTTGATAAGTAACAATGCCGGCAGGGTTGCAGCCAGGGATGATGGGTGCAGGTGTTTCAGCGACATGCCGGACCGCATTCTGGATAGCTGCTTTTTCGGTGAGACTGGCGGTAAATGGTTGATAGTGGTAAATATAATCCACTCCTGTGCCTTCATTCCAAATCCGCTGCAACAATTCTATTGGCACACTGGGAAGTGGTGGCGGCTTCTGGGCGGCAGGAGGTTGTTCGGTTTGAGCGGTAGTTTGGCCATCGTTTTGCTGGTTTGCAGGTTTTTCATTATTGCAGGAAAACAGCAAGCATATGGTAGCTGTTAAGATGATGAGACGTAGCATAAAATTGAAATTTGATATTTAGTTCTACTTTTTTAAAAATAACCATCCGTTTTCAGGCCAGGGGTTAAGAACCATTCAGAGAGAGGTGTTTTTTTTATCCCGATTTCAATCGGGATAAAAAAAACACCTCTCTCTGCTAGGATATTTCTCTCAGGCAGGAAAAACCATGAATGCTCGCGCACTTAATTTTAAAGTGTCAAAGTAGAATTAGGCGGGAAAGATAAATAGAAGTTTGCGGGCTATTGATTCGTTTGGGGAAATTGTTTGCCCTGCGCTGCAAATTGACCTATTTGGTAGAAGGTTCAAACATACATGTCATTTTTGTTCATGGAAAAACATGGGAGTCGTTATCTTTATTCATTGAAAAGGGCATGAAGTAAAATCCATCAATAAATTTCCAATGGTTAACCAAAAAAAGCGTATCCTTGACAGCATCAGTATTCCACTCCAATTCATTCTGTTGATTTGGGCCATCCACTTTTTTCAGATTGTCACAGGGATGGATTTTGGTAAATATGGCATTTTCCCTAGGGAAGCATTTGGGCTGCGGGGCATCATTTTCTCACCTCTGATCCATTCCAATTTGGGTCATTTAATTTCCAATTCGGCCCCCTTGTTTGTCCTTTCTGTCATGATTGTATATTTCTACCCCCGAGTGGCCAATCGGAGCATGTTGATGATCTACATCTTGACGGGGCTGGCAGTATGGATATTCGGCAGGCGGGTTTTCCATATTGGGGCGAGTGGCGTAGTTTATGGGCTGGTCTCATTTGTGTTTTGGATGGGCATATTCCGGCGCAGTTTAAAATCCATTGTGTTGGCACTGGTCGTCACGGTGCTTTATAGTGGGTATTTCTTGGGCATTTTGCCCAATCAGGAAGGCATATCATGGGAGAGCCATTTGCTGGGAGGCATTATAGGTATTTTTACAGCCTATTGGTTCAAAGAACAGATTGAAGCGGATGAGGAAGAACAACATCCTTCTTGGGAAGAAAAGCCATCCGATAAAAAATATTTTCTTGATAGGGATGTTTTTGAAAAAACAAAAGCAGAACGGGAGCGGGAAAAGGGTATGGACTTGTGGTAAATAAAGAGATGTTCGTAAATAAGGAATCCTAATGTGTTTCCTCCTCCCAGCCCTCCCGATAAATACGGGAGGGCTGGGAGGAGGAAACGTATGGAAACAAATTCCAAGTTTTTATTTACGAACAACTCTAATAATCAAAATAAGAAATCAAAACCAAAAAGGCTTGCTCTTGATGTTAGGAGCAAACCTTTTTGGTTTTGATTAATTCTAATTTTAATTACCAAACATCTTCCAAATCTTTAGAAGAATAAGTGTGTTTGCGCTCTGTCCAGTAGGTGTCTGTTTTCTTTTTTAATTGCAATGAGTCTTTTTTAGTAAATAATTTGGACAACATTGCAATAGGGAACAAGAAAATAAAAAAAACAACAGACAATAAAACCTTGGACATCACAAACCCCAACATATCAGCCAGTTTGTACCAAGCCCAATTGATCCATTTGGCCAATGCCGGAATAAATAGCCCGATCAGGCCCATGACCAAAGCAATGGTCAATAATATTTTTACTTCATAAATAAACCAAAATACTATCAGGCCAGTGGAAATGACCAAGCAGGTTTCTAGTTGTTTTTGTCTTTCCATTTTTTGCAGTCTACAATTAACAGTCGGCTATTGGTTTTTGCCAATTTCTAATAGCCACTATTAAAATAACGTATAAATAAATGGTGCAACGGCACTGCTTCCTCCAATTACGATCAATATGCCTATCAACAACAGCACAATGATTACTGGCATCAACCACCATTTTTTTCT
Source organism: Saprospiraceae bacterium (assembly GCA_965222975.1). Taxonomy (GTDB): domain Bacteria; phylum Bacteroidota; class Bacteroidia; order Chitinophagales; family Saprospiraceae; genus UBA6168. The sequence goes on from CBDCVJ010000009.1 coordinate 20,332, forward strand.
TTCTTTTAAAAATTTCCAGAGGTCGGTTAAGAAATCCATATTTGTTGTTTTTTGTAAAGGTTGAGAAATAAATCTGGGAATTTATTTTTTTACCATTATTCCATGAAATTATATCCAAGAAAAATGATTGGTAATTATTGTGCAAACATGTCGTAAAAACAATTAACAACCAACAATTAGCATTGAATTTTAATCAAGCACAAATTCTTCTTGCCAATTATCTTTTTTATCCCAGTCAGGTTGAGCTGTTTTTTCAAATAAATAATCACCAATCACTAAATAATCCATTTCTGTCCGCATAAAACAGCGGTAGGCATCTTCTGGCGTACAGACAATAGGCTCGCCCCGCACATTGAAACTGGTATTAACGACAACACCATATCCCGTCAGTTCTTTAAATTTTGAGAGCAGTTTATGGTAGCGAGGATTGGTCTCTTCGTGAACCGATTGAACCCGGGCGGAAAAATCAATATGCGTGATGGCGGGCATATCGGAGCGATTGATATATAACCGGTCCATCAAAGGCAGGTCGTAATAATTGTCGGGCAAAACGGCCTTTCTCGAATCTTGGATAGGTGCTACCAAAAGCATATAGGGAGAATGGCCTTCCAAATTAAAATAATCAAAAGAATCTTCTGCCAGAACGGAAGGCGCAAACGGCCGGAAACTTTCCCGGTATTTTATTTTTAAATTTAATTTCTTTTGCATTTCTTTATTTCTCACGTCCCCTAATATGCTCCTGCCCCCCAATGCTCTTGGCCCAAACTCCATGCGGCCCTGCATCCAACCGACGGCGTTCCCTTCTGAAATATACTTGGCGACTTTTTTTGCTAATTCATCAAAATTTTTATAGTGGATATATTTTGCTTTATATTTTTTGGCCATTTGCTCAATATCCAAATAGGAATATTCTGGGCCTAAATAGGTGCCTTTCATGTTGTCCATTGCTCCATTTAAACGGCGGTCATTTTTGAAATATAAATGGTTGGCGGCCAAGGCCGCACCTAAAGCCCCCCCCGCATCGCCAGCGGCGGGTTGGATAAATAGGTTTTTAAATGTTTTACGGTGAACTAATTTTCCATTGGCCACACAGTTCAGTGCAACCCCACCTGCCATGCATAAATTCTCAGAACCTGTTAGCCGCTTGGCTTCTTCGGCCATTAAAAAAACCACTTCTTCCGTGACTTGTTGGATGGCCAAGGCCAAATCGCAATGGTGCTGTTCCAATTTATCTTCTGGCGACCGTTTTGGAAAACCAAACAATTTTTCCCATTTATTTTCCTTTACCATCCGGAGGCCTGCTGCATAGTTAAAATATTGTTGGTCAAGCCATATAGAGCCATCTGGTTTAATGTCAATTATTTGGGTTTTTATTGTTTTTTTATATTCTTTCAAATTAGGGGATTTGGGGTTGCCATAGGGCGCCAATCCCATCAATTTATATTCCCCTGAATTTACACGAAAGCCTAAAAAATAGGTAAACGCAGAATATAATAAACCTAGCGAATGGGGAAAATGCAGTTCTTTTATTATTTCAATATTATTCCCTTTTCCATAACATATCGAGGCAGTAGCCCATTCCCCAACGCCGTCCAAAGTTAATATAGCTGATTCTTCAAAATTGGAAGGATAAAATGCACTCGCTGCATGAGACAGATGGTGTTCAGGAAATAATAATTTTATTTTCTTTTTATCAAATTGGCCCACTTTTCCCAGTTCTTCATAAATGACCCTTTTCAAAAACATTTTTTCCCGCAGCCAAACCGGGATGGCCATAATAAATGAACTAAGCCCTTTTGGCGCAAACCCATAATAGGTTTCTAATAGGCGTTCAAATTTTAATAAAGGCTTGTCATAAAAAACAACGGCATCCAATTCGTCAATCGATAAACCTGAGTATTCCAGACAGAATTTAATGGCATTGGTTGGAAAATCCGGATCGTGTTTTTTTCTAGTAAACCGTTCTTCTTGAGCTGCGGCCACAACATTTCCACTTTCCACAACTGCGGCTGCCGAATCATGGTAAAAAGCCGATATTCCTAAAATCTTCATTTTTGCGTTGTAGTTCAGTAGTAATAATTATTTCAGGAGGCCAGTCCGAATCAGTTTTTACTTTTCTTACAAAGAAGCATTTTTGAATTCTTTGCCCGTAACAAGGTTCATTATATTTTCATTTCCTGAGGCTTTTTGTAAAACCTTCAAATGGTTGGGGTTATGCATATCAGTACCCAAAAAATCAACTAAATCCGCTTTCAATAATTTCAAGGCCAAATCTTTTACTGATTTTCCATAATAACCAGTTAGGGACATAGTATTTACTTGAAGCATGCACCCAAAATCTTTTAACTTCTTAAAATCATCAATTTGGTAATAAACATATCTCTCAGGGTGTGCGATAATCGGTTGGTAGTTTTTAATCTTCATCTGGAAAATAATGTCGTATAAGTTGGGCGGCGGTGAAAAAGTGGAAACCTCCATTAGAAGGTGCTTGCCTGAAAAGGTGAGCAAGTCTCCCTTATCAATGGCATCTTTGAATTCATAATCAACAAAATATTCAGCCGCACACTCCAATTTCACTTCAAGTCCTTCTGAAGCAACCGCTTTTTTCAAATTATCAAATCCTGTGAGGATGATGTCCGATGTATTCGGGAAATATTCCGGCCTAACGTGAGGGGTAGTAATGATTTTTTTATAACCAAGCCCGATAAGACCCTTGATCATTTCAAGGCTTGATTGCAGGGTGTTTGCTCCATCGTCTATACCGGGAACCAAGTGCGAGTGCATGTCGGTGCCTAATTTGGAAAAATCAGTAATTGATGGCTTAGAAGACTTTTTTTTAAATAAGTTGAAAATCACAAAAAGGGGGTTTGGAAATCAATGTTATAGTTTTTGGCAGGGTAAAGGTAAGGCTTCGCCATTGATTAAATCGCAAACCTGCCTTTATCTAAGATTAAAAAAACGCCTGCAAACTTGCTTGGACTTCCCGGAACAATTATTTGAAATGAACTCTATTTAAATGCGACAGCATTCCCATTATTTGAAGATAAGCCTTGTCCATTAGCGGTTTAAACATTAAATATAAAATGTATTGAAAATTTCATTTTTGTGCTTTGCTAATCAGAATCAAAGCAATGGCCGCAAAAACAAAGTTGGGTATCCAAACCCCGGCCATGGCAGAAAGCGCTTCGTTGGTCGCAAATGTGATGGAAAACTTAGCCACGAAAACAAAAATGGCACCCAGCGCTATGCCCAAAGCCAAGTGGAATCCCATACCGCCCCGCACCTTTCTTGATGCTACCGACATGCCGATGATAGTCACAATGAGCAACGTAAAAGGGTCGGCTGTCCGGCGGTAGAGTTCGATCTCGTAGATTTTCGTATTCCCAATACCACGCTGTTTTTCTTCTTCGATAAATGCGCTTAATTTGTGGGAAGGGATCATTTCGCGGGTGTCATCGTAGCGCACAAAATCGTTGGGCGTGAGATTAAAAGTAGTGTCCAGTTTTTCATTTCCGCCAACTATAATGCTTTCGTTCGGTCCGTCAATGGTATGTATTTCATAATTGCTCAACTGCCAATTGTTGGGCGCACCCTTCCATCGGGCCTCTGCTGCTTCGATAAAGGAGGTCAGGCGATTGTCTTCCAATCTTTCCAACCGGAAGTTGCGGGCGGAGGAGTCCCTTTTGAAATAGTCCCGCACATAGATCTTCACATTAGGTTCGATGAACATGTGGATGTCCCTGGTCTTGCCCTTATCGCTTTCCTTCATGATATAAGCATGGAAAAACTCCAGCCTCGTCTTGTTGCTCACTGGGATGACGAAATGGTTGAGCAACAAATGCACACTTCCGATGAGCCCAGCCCCTATCAGATAGGGCCACATAAGGCGCCTAAAACTGACGCCCGCATTTAAAATGGAAATGATCTCGGAATTGAAAGCCATCCTGGAAGTGAAAAAGATGACCGAGATCATCGCAAACAATGGCCATAGCAGTCCATTGATGAACAACAAAAAATTGAGGTAGTATTCTTTCATTACTTGCCCTGCCGGCAATTGCTCGTCAATGAACTCCTCCACGTTTTGGCTAAAATCAATAATGGCCGCTATAAGCGAGAAGATGAGCACCACGAACAGGAAGGTGCCCAGGAATTTTTTGATGATGTAGCGGTCGAGGATTTTTAGCATGGAAATGTAAAATTGAATGCAGTGAATCCCCGCATTTCAATCGGGGGGGCAAAAGTATAATTTAATGAAATGAAATCCAGTATTTTCATCGGGAAGTAAAAAGTTGTTGGGGAAACTATCTTGATAACGTTGCATTTGAAAAGAAGGGCAGAACTATTTGCCAATTATTATACTTTACAGAGTAATTCGTGTAAAAAATATGAAAATCAATTTTTTCATTTTATGAGCTGCCAATCTATAGTTTTAAACAAAGTTGAATTGCTATTTCTTCCAAAAAAACCCCTTGTATTTATGGCCAATCTAAAACGCCAATGTTTACCATGTTCAGGGGGTGTGCGAATTTTTACTTTAATGTCCACGCTTTCTCCAGCTTTTAATTTTTGGACGGGAAATTTTTCCGTGGCGAGCCAATATTTTTGCACCACTCCATATTTAAAAAGACAATATTGAATGCTCAGTTCCCCTTTTGAGTGTTTTGAAAAATCAATATCACGGGAAGTTGGGTTTTCAATTTTGACAGGAATTTCCAATATGGTATCAATTGGGACTTCAAAAGTGATTTGGGGGATTCTTATTTTTACTCTGTTGTAATAAGTATAATCCGGCTCTATATCATATTTTATAACTCCTGCCGAGCCAGTATTTAAGGTGTCTTTCCCCCGGTCGTGAATTCGGAAAACAGTTTTCCCTTGTATTTTTTCTTCCATGTCAATTCGCAAGTCGTATTATTTTCCGGCATAATTTACAGCATTGGCAGAGTGGGCAAATTTATTTGCATAAAACATATATTTGGAAGGCTTTTGAAATGTGTTGTGAAATATGACAGGCAGGTCTCCTGCTTTTTCAGAAATTGATGTCGCCCATTTTTTCAGAAATTGATGCTGCCCATTTTTTCCACCCATGAAATTCATTTCTTTTAACCAACCCTTCTGGCAAAAAATCCACCATCATATATATCCTGAAAAGGAGAATTAAAATAAAACTTGGCCATAAAAATTTAAATGCCCGTACTTTTAATTTTTCATTTTTAATCAAATAATGGTAGCCAAAATAAAACAGGGGTATAGCAGCCATCACTGTCCAATTAGGCTCAATACGACCCCGGGTGCTTTGAAGCAAAAAGAAACCGAAGAAACCATAAAAGCACCATTTCATGGTTTTCTCAAAATCATTGTTTGCTTTGTATTTAACAGCAGCGGGAAACAATAATAAGCCAATGAGCGGGCCGAATATCAATAGTTGCCCCAAAATATAATTAAAGAAAAATTCAATTTTATAAGGTACATTCGAGCGGTCGAGGAACTGATAACGGAAGGTGGGGAACTCATGTGCAAGCTGCCAATTAAAATGCGGAATATAAGCAAGCAAGGTCAGCACAGGGATTATCCAAAGGCTGGAGCGCTTCAATAATTTCAGATTGGGCAAAATGGAAAATAAAACGACCAATGCCCCCTGATATTTACTATACGCCATACCAATAACGGCGAGAGTAATAAACAACGCCGTTTGCCAACTGTCTTTTTCCAAATATTTCTTAAAAAAATAAAAATAGAGTGCAGTGAAAAATACAAGCGGAATATCTGGCACAGCAATAAACCCGCCCACATGAATAATGGCCGTACTAAAAACCAATGCAAAGAATAATGCAGGGCTATTCCCATTTATTGTTTTCCATATCAGCCATAAAGTGGCCGTACTCATAAATACAATGGCCAATCGAACACCCAATTCATTTGCAAAAAGGGTATATCCCAATTTAATAAAAAAAGCAATTGCTGGCGGGTGATCAAAATATCCCCAGTCCATTTTGGTGGAATAAAACCAATAATAGGCTTCATCGTGGATCAGCTCAGAAAAAAAAGCCTGAATTAAATTTAGCACGACCCAGAAGATGAGATAAGGGTAAATTTTGTCCGGTAGTTTCATCGACACAAATATATTGGATATTGGGTATTGGGTATTGGGTATTAAGATATTAGCACCTCGCCAATAACAAATAACAATCATTTTTTCCGTTGGGTGACAAATATGACCAAATCTTTGAGCGATTGGCGGGCTGGAGATTCAGGAAAAGTGTGCAATATATCAAACGCTTTTTGCGAATATTCTTCCATTGCTTTTTTGGCGTATTCGATACCTCCGCTTTGGCGCACAAATTCGATGACTTCTTT
>CBDCVJ010000010.1:0-4627 GCA_965222975.1 Saprospiraceae bacterium
ATCCCGATTGTTATGAATGTGATGGACTTCTTAATCCTTTTCCTGATTCTACGATTTGTCTGGGCGCTTCTGTAGAAATGGATGTTTCCACTCCTTTTTCACAAGGCGAGGTCACCTTTGAATCGTACGATGATTATGAAATTGGGGCCAGCAACCACCCACCTGCTTTTCCCTATCGGTCTGCAATAAAAGTTAATTCGATTAACCCTACTGTAATTAATGATCCTTTAGTAGATATTGTCTCAATTTGTTTAGATTTGGAAACAGATTATGATGCAGATATTAACCTTTACCTTGTTGCACCTACAGGCCAGTTGTTTGCACTTTCAACTAACAATGGTGGTAGCGGAGATCATTATACCCAAACCTGTTTTACGCCGACTGCGACAACACCAATAGTGGCTGGGAGCCCTCCATTCACTGGCTCATTTCAACCAGAGGATAACTGGGCAAATTTATCTGGCCTCCCTATCAATGGTGATTGGTCATTGCAGGTAACCGACCAGTTTGGGGTAAATACTATGGGCATACTTAATTGGTGGAGTATAACTTTTCGAACTGACAACACTATTTCTTATAATTGGTCTCCCACGGTAGGCCTGAGCTGTGCTGATTGTCCTAATCCAACAGCAACTCCTGGAACAACCACTAATTACTCTGTGACAGCCAGCGACATATACGGATGTACAACAGTTGAGGAAATAGAAATTCAAGTACAAATTGATTACTTTGCACCCGATGTTCAGATGATAGCTTACCTGGGTGGAATAGTTGAAGTTACGTGGAATGATGTAAACCCTGGAACTTTCTATGAAGTAAATATCAACAACACTGGATGGGTACCATCCAACAACGGAAATCTCTCACACATGATCAACGGATTACAATTTGGGAATACCATCACTGCGCAGGTTAGGTCTATCGTAATGACAACCGCCTGCACAGTCGGCGTTGGTTTATCATTCATTAATTATAGCTTCTGTACGGTTGAAGCTGTTATAAATTCACAACCCCCTTTTGCAGTGACCTGCCAAGGCTTATGCGATGAATCAGTACAGCTATCTGCATTCAACGGTGTATTGCCTTTTACTTACTTAGTCGAAAATACGACTACAGGGGATTCTTACTCTCAAGTTGATGACGGGAACCTAATAGACTTATGCGCAGGAGAATACATGGTCGTTGTTTCTGATGCAGACGGCTGTATGGATACAGTTGAATTTGAAGTGATGGATCAACAACCTATTGTAGTGAACGCCAATTTGTTATCGGGTGTAAGCTGTTTTGGGGGAAATGATGGATGTGCAACTGTGGAAGCACTTGGGGGGGTAGGTGGCTTCACTTATACTTGGAACGATCCAAATATGTCCATTGGTGATACGGTTTGCGGTTTGTCATTTGGCACAGCTATCGTCACAGCCATGGATGCCAATGGATGTCTCGGCTCTGGAGTAGCCAATATCACCCAACCTGACTTATTGGAAATAGTAAGCATTGCTGCCACGGATGTTAATTGTAAGGGAGGAAGCGATGGGTCAGCAACTGTAACAGTAACAGGCGGTACACAGCCATACACCTATGCTTGGAGCGGCGGAGACACCCCTGATCAACAAACAACAGGATCTCTTGAAGCAGGTAATTATTCTTTACTTGTTACAGATGCGAAGGGTTGTGAAGTTATCGGCAACGTGCAAATTACCGAACCATTAGATGGCCTTGATCTGAGTGTGGCGACTTTTAGAGGGTGCTTTGGGCAAAGCGAGAATGAGGCTGAGGCATTTGTTAATGGAGGCTCTCCGCCTTATCAGTATTTGTGGACTCCAACTGGGGATACAACGCCAGATGCTAAAAATTTACCCAATGGAAACTATACCGTGGTCGTTACCGATGATTCTGGATGTACCCTTTCTGAAACTGTTTTTATAATGGATCTTCCAGAAATAGAATTGGGTATTGCTTTCGACCTGCCTTCCTGCCATGATGGATCAAATGGTGAAATGGCTGCAAACATTGTATCTGGCGGAACCGGCATGGGATATACCTTTTTATGGAGTACAGGTGATACCGATGATTTCATCAATGGATTGCAGGGCGGAGAAACTTATTGTGTAACAGTCTCCGATTCTCAAGGCTGTACTGCCACTACTTGTGAACTGCTTCCCAACCCACTTCCAATGGATCCAGATGCTGAAATAATTGATGCTTCCTGTAATGGCTATGATGATGGGCAGATTACCATATCAAATGTTGCAAATAGCAGTGGTAATGCAACCTTCCAATGGGACTCAGCAGCCGGCAATCAAACTACTGCCACCGCAACAGGTCTTTCAGCAGGTGATTATAGTGTTGTTATCACCGATGATATGATGTGTTCTGTAACTAAGATCTATACAGTCGGCGAACCACCTCCTATTGATATTGATTTTGATATAGTTAAAAATGATTGTTTTGGTGCGAGCAATGGCTCAATTGATACAGAAGTTACAGGTGGAACGCCAGGTTATTCTTTCAATTGGTCAAATGGGACCAATTCTGCAAAACTTACCGATATTCCCTCTGGCCAATACGATGTGACTATTACAGATGCCAACTTTTGTACGCTTGAGGGTTCCGTATTTGTTGAACAACCTGACGTGGTTACCATTGAGGCAATGGTGGAGGACGTTTCTTGCTTTGGTGATATGGATGGTTCAGTAACCGTAACCGCCGACGGAGGCACCCCACCATATCAATACAGTCTCGACAATTCCCAGTTTTATGGGAGTAAAACCTTGATAGCATTATCGGCTGACGATTACACAGTTTACGTGAAGGATGCAAATGGCTGTGTTTACGATACTGATTTTCAGGTAAATGAGCCAGATGAACTGTCAGTTGACATTTTGGCAAGCGGTGAACCTTTTGATGAATTGACCATCCTTTCGGGAGAAAAGGTTCGCCTAAAAGCTGACATCATGAACGATACGACAGGTATTATTTTTTATAACTGGACTGCCGGCTGGTGCGGCACACTTTATTGTTTTGGGGATACTACTGATTGCGCGACAGATGTGATTTGTGATGCACCGTGGGCAAATCCAGACTTTTCCAATTATTATTATCTGACGATCGAAAATGGAAACGGGTGCATTGCGGAGGATCAAATCCAAATCCATGTTAGAAAAATACGGTCTGTTGTGGTTCCGACTGGTTTTACACCTAACAATGGAGATGCCCTGAACAACCTGTTAACTGTTCATGGCCGATCCAATACAATGGTAAAACTATTTCAGGTGTTTGACCGTTGGGGAGAGTTGCTTTATCAGGATATTGATATTCCAATCAATGATACCTCTCGTGGTTGGGATGGTACTTTTAAATCCAAAGATATGCCCCCCGGTGTTTACATCTGGTATGTGGAAGCTGAATACGAGGACGGTATGACTGAGAGCTTTAAAGGACATACTACTTTAATCAGATAAAACTTAATCCTCGTTCTTCTATATCCATTAGGTTTTAGAATCACTAGGGTGCAATAAAGAAGATCGCCAACAAATTAGACATTTTTCCAATCACTGAAGGTTTCGCAACCTTTTTGACTTGGATCAAAATAAAATAAAAATGAAATTAAGACTACTTATTATATCCATCTTGGCCATTGTTTTTTCAGAAAATGCCAATGCTCAGGATCCACAATTGGTTCAATTCTACGCTTCACCCCTCCAATTAAACCCAGCCATGACCGGGGTTCACCCCGGCCAATGGCGGGCTGTAGCTAATTACCGCCAACAGTGGAACAGCGTCCTCGACACCCGCCCGTTCCGAACCATAAGTACCAGTTTTGATGCAAAAAGTGCAGTGGGCCAAGGAGATTTTGTTGCATATGGAATTACGGCTTTGAGAGACGAGGCAGGGAAGTCCAATTATACTCGTACCTCGGTTGATCTTTCATTATCCTATATGAAACAATTGGATGGAAGTCGCTACCGTGCTTATGACCAGTATTTAATTGGCGGTGCTCAATTGGGCTTTGGCCAGCATTCGTTAGATGTTGAAAATTTGTGGTTTAGTTCCCAATTCAATACGTCACTGGAAGAAGTAGATCAAAGTATAATAAGTGGAGAAAACATAGATGGCAGCAGCGATATGTACCTGAATTTTAATGCCGGACTATTGTGGTATGCCGTTTTTGATGAAAACCAAAGTATTTATGTAGGTGGTGCGATCCACCACCTGAACAAGCCCAGTGTTTCTTTCATCGCAAACAATAGCAATGTGTCGTTGGAAAATAAAATGACAGGCCATATCGGGGGCGAAATCCCCTTCTCCTCAAAATTAAGCATCTTACCTGCCGTGGCTGTCATCACCCAAGGGCCTTCTCTTATTTCTTTATATGGCGCTAATGTCAGATTGACTAACAGGGATTGGAAGGAATTGGCTATCCGGGCAGGAGCATGGGGGCATTTGGTTAAAGATGCCAATGGCAGCCTTGCCACTCCTGCTGTTACCTTTACAGCTATTCTCGAAGTAGAACGCTGGAACATAGGGATGAGCTATGACATCGCCTCCAACCAATTGGCACCGCCTACCAACGGCCGGGGTGCATTTGAACTTTCCATTATTTACTATCAAAATGCACGTGGAAGAT
>CBDCVJ010000011.1:0-12388 GCA_965222975.1 Saprospiraceae bacterium
TCGGGCAATCACTCTAATGATGGATAAAAAGAGAAATCTTGCAGCGTTTCTCCCCCGAATGGGGGAGAAAAGGGGGAGTTAGGTAGGTTTCAACTTTAAAAGGAAGGTAATTTTTGTCCCTTGGTTGCTGGTTTTGAACTGGCAGTCTCCTCCAATTTCATTCATCCTCGAACGCATATTCAATAATCCATTCCCAGTAGAAGCTAACAACAGTTGGGGGTCAAAGCCGACCCCATTGTCAATTACTTCTATTTCCAAGCATTGATTAACCGTTTTGAAATTAATTTCAACCTTAGATGCCCTGGCATGCTTGTGCATGTTATTGAGTGCTTCTTTAAAAGCAAGAAAAGTAGTGCGGCGATATTCGCCTGTGACGGTAGCATCGGGGATGTCATCTGGCAAGCTGACCGATATGTCAATTTCTGTGCTTTCCAGTAAATCCAATGCATAGCGGTTGAGATAGGAAATGAGGTTGGCGAGCGTATCGTTTCTAGCACTCACAGTCCAGATCACCTCCCTGATCTTTCCTGACAAATCCCGCGCAGCAGTGTTAATTTTTTCCAGTTCCGATTTGATTTCTTCTGGGCTTGATTTGTATTGAGCCATAGCTGTTTGCAGACTGAGTGCCGACAGCCCAGAACCTAGGTCATCATGAACGTCGCGGGCAATGCGTTGTCGCTCTTGTTCCAAGGCTTGTCGTTTTTCTTCTTCCAGGCGCCGAAGCTCTTCTCTCCTTTGCCTGCGAAATAGAACAACCATCCAAACCGACGATACCAATCCTGCGCCCATAAAAAAATAAAACCAATAAGTCCGGTAAAAAGGAGGAGCAATATCAATGGTCATTGACATTGGGCTGCTCCATACTCCATCCGAATTGGATGCCTTTAAATGAAACTCATAATTACCAAAAGGGATTTTTGCATACCTGGCGGTATTGTTGATCCCGTTTTCCACCCAATCTTTATCCACTCCTTTGAGCATGTATTGAAACTGTGTTTTTGCTGGATCGCTGTATTCAAGTGCTGCGAAAGTGAACGAGACGGTATTAGACAAATAATCCAGATCCAGCTGTTCTATTTCACTGATATTGGTGGCTCCCGTTTTGGAGCACTTCAAATCAAGTGCAGGTTGATCGTTTATTAATATTTTGGTAATTATTGGATTGGCCTTTGTTTTTATTGGTTGAACATTTTCTGGAAAAAACCTGGTAATCCCACCAGAAGAACCAAACCACAACTCGCCAGAACTGTGTTTAAAAAAAGACTGGCTGGAAAAATCAGTTGAGATAAGGCCGTCAGTTTGGGAAAACACCTGTTTTTTATTCGAACCCAACTCAAATGAAACCAGCCCCCTGTTGGTGCTGATCCACAACCTGTTTTGTTCGTCGGGAATAATTCCATAAATAACCCGGCTTGGCAATCCATGTTCTTCTGTAAACAGTTCAATTTGGCCGTTGTCCAATTCGGCATTTACATGGTACAATCCAGTACTGCTTCCAACCCAAACCGAATTATCCACGGGGTTTTCAAAATATGTTTCGACGGACCCATTAATCAAAATTTCTTTTTTTAACTTAAAATTATTTTCCACATCCAATACCGATATGGAGGTTAGTGAATTGCAGGCAAAAAGATTTCTTCTACTGTCTTCCCATAGATAAATGTAATTCAGGCTTGGGTCTACCATTTCTATTTTATCATAAATAAAATTTAATGGTTCTTTTTCAACCAATTCATATAACCCGCCATCCATTTCCTCACCAAAAGTCGCCAATATTATTCTCCCATCTTTTAATTGGCTCATGCTCATAATTGCTTTGTCCAAAAAAGGAAGACTTATTATTTTCTTTTTTTGAGGCAACCAAACTGCTAAGCCATCCCATGTAGATATCCAAATCCGGCCATCTTTTGTTTTATACAAAAAAATAATATCGTTCCCTGGAATTGTATTTTGCGTATTATTTTCTTGGCCAATTTTTTTTATTAATTCTCCATCTTTATTTAAAACACAAATTCCGGCACCATCCACACTGCACCAAACCTGGCCATTTTCATCCTCCACCATCGAGCTGGGTTTTAATAAAACAGGCTGGCCATCTACATTAGTTTCTAATATAAAGGAATCAAATCGTTTTTTTTCAGGGTAAAAATAATCCACTCCCAACTGGCTCGTAGAAACCCAATAGCTATTATCCCTATCAAGATATAAAGCCACTAAATCATTGGTTGTCAAGCTATACGAATCCCTTATATCGGGTTGTACCAACTCAACAAAAAGGTTCTCATTGGTATCAAAAACCAGTAGCCCCCTCCCTCTTGAAGCAACCAAAAGATTGTTTTCCCCATAAGGCACAATTGCATAAATATCGTTTACTTGTTTTTTATTAAATGTATCATAAGAAGTAATCGCTTGTGTAAATAGGTTATATTTATACAGGCCGCTGCTGGCACCTATCCAAATCATTGAATCATGCACGGGCCATATCGATTTCACTTCAAGTTGAATTCGGCTCTCTTCACCAAAATATTTTCTGAAACTATATTTACCAGAATTTATTTCAATTAAATAAAAACCCTTGTCCTGGTAGGAATAAGCATACATTTTTAATAATTTATTCCCATCGCCCATTTGCACATTGGCCCGCACTACTTTTTGAGGCAATTTTATTTGTTTAATAAATTTTTCGGCCTTGATATCAAAATAATATAATTCACTCCTATCGATTATCAACCAAAGTTTTTGGTTGCCTTCAAAAAAAAAAGCATAGTAACCCACGATGTCCTGCCCCGATGAATCTTTTAAAATAAAATGCTCAAAAGAATCGGTCGCACGGACATATTTATTCACGCCTCCATCATAAGTCGTGAACCACAGGTTACTATGCTCATCCTCAAAAAAAGTACTTTGTATATTTTCTCCTGATATAGCATCAGGGTCAGACTCATCAGCTTGATAAACTTTGACTGACCTCCCATCAAAGCGGTTAAGCCCGACAACGGAGCTTAACCAAACAAAGCCAGTCCTGTCTTTATACACAAAGTGGTTGTTTCCTTTCGACAACCCATCTTCAACCGCCAAGTGGTTAAATGTAATATTACCCAATTGTGCTGCAAGAGGGTAATAAAAAACTACCGCCCACCAAGCAATGAAGATCGTTTTTTTCATTATACTACTTGCAGAATTTGGGGCACGGTAATTTTGCACTTTGCAATTGGTTCGTACCACTGATTGTACCAAATGACTCTTCAGCTAATACCAAGTACACATCAGAAGAAGTGCCCCCTTGGCTGGCGAAGAAAAATGTGACATTGGACCCTGACGCCACCCCATTTAAGAAGGTAGTGAGATCCGATTTGGAAAAGGTAGTGATAGGCAAGTCGCTATCGCTAAGAGTAGTTGACGAAAAAGAAATGGTCGAAGTTTTTTCAGGTGTAGCCATTAGTTATTTGTAGATTGTTTCATCACAGCACTTGATTTTTATAAGAAATAGAATCCAAGGCGTATGATAAAGGGTTTTAGAAAACGCTAAAATAACAATACATTATCTAAAAAGCGCATCCCCCTTTTGTTGGAATTTAAAGCTTGTAAAGGCTTTTAAATTGCATTTGGCACACAAATTCGCTTTTTTTGTGGATTGTTAAAATCCTAACCACCTTTATGGAAACCATTAAAATTGCCATCATTGAAGATGTAGAGGAATTCAGGAAGGCGCTCCAGATCATGCTCAACGCCACTCCAGGATTTCAATGCGATCTCGCCTACTCCAATGGGGAATCCGCCCTGCAAGAAATCCCCAAACACCAGCCCGACATCGTCTTGGTGGACATCAATCTCCCCGGCATCAATGGCATCCAAGTCATGGAAGACCTCAAAAAACAGTACCCTAAAATACAATTCATGGTACTCACTGTTTTTGAGGACGATGACAAAATATTCAATGCCCTTTCTGCTGGTGCCAGCGGCTACATGCTCAAAGGCACACCGCCCGGCAAGATCATGGACGCCATCAGGGAACTCCATGATGGCGGCTCACCCATGAGCGCCCAAATTGCCCGAAAGGTTGTTGCTTCCTTTCAACGCCCGACCAAGGAAATCGCCAATCCTTATGAGCACATGCTCACCAACCGGGAACAACAAGTGCTGCAATTATTATCGAAAGGGAAGCTTTATAAACAGATCGCCGCTGAATTGCACATTTCTTTAGAAACGGTAAAATCACATTGCCATAATATCTATGAAAAATTGCACGTGACGACGAAGATGGAAGCTATTAATAAGGTGTATCCCAGAAGGTAGAATGACGGAGAGAGGCGAGTGATTTCGGTTTTTGCAGAAACCGAAATCACTCGCCCCTCTCTTTAAATTTGATAGGTTATTGAACGATCAATTTTTTAGAAAGCACTTTTTCTTCATTTTGCATTCTCAAAAAATAAACGCCTTTCGGCAAATGCCCCACTTCTATTTGCCAACTGCTTGACCCATCTGTTTTCCAATTTTTCAAAGTTTTTCCATCCACTGATGTCAAGGTAATTAATTCTATAGACATTGCCTCTTGCCATTTCACAAAAACCGTTTCTATACTTGGGTTAGGGTAAATGGAAATACTACTTTCCAAGAGTTCTTCATCGGTGGGCGTGCCATTCAACGCCTCGATGCCATACCAAGTAGTCTGGTCTTCCGACTGATCAATATTTATCAAAAACTTCCCAGCGGTAACAGGCAATATCACTTTTGGGTCGCCAGTTTCCCCTATTTCAGAAAGCGGAAATACATGTAAATAATCTGCATCCATTTCCAGTTCCAAGGTCAGTTCCAGTGGGAACAATTCTGTTGGCTGACCACCCCAATCATTGTGAATAGTGTTAATGCCGTCCCAAGCCATATTAGTGTTTTGCAATTTCGAAGAAATGGACAACATACTTTCTCCAGATTGCCCGAGCGACTCATCAGTCAAGGATAACCAAGCCACTGTGCCAAACCCATTGGATGAACTCACCTGTAAAGAGCCAGCATCCACTTCTCGCTCATCCATAAAGCCACAAACGCTGATGAAACGGGGCGTAACCGTTTTCAAAATTCCCTGCTCAAAATCAATAGTCGTCTCGTCCGTATCCGTAGTCGCCACATCGCCTTGCGACGGCGGCAACTGTCCCAAATCGGGCGCACCGACTCCATCAAAACCTGCGATGCGAAGACCATGGGTATATGCCACACGGGTATCGTAAGGGATAAATTTCCCCCATCGGCCATGCCAATCGGAAAGAGGTGCGGCACGTAGAAATGGCAAACTATATTCCACCTCAAATACCTGTTCTGCGGGAGCGACCAGCCCGTTGCAGTAGGCATAGGCATAGGCAGGTGAGAGCGCCATTTGTGCCGTGTTGCGATGGAGACTGAAATAGTCGTCCACCCGATCGGCAGTCCAACTGTCGCCCTCATCATTGTAATAATAGAACGTAATGGCACTGGCATTGTGAAACGCTCCGTAAGCCGACATCCAGGGCATCATTTCTACTTGGTAGCGGTTAGGGAATGGTTGAGCATATTGGCTGATGGTAAATGGCTTGCCTTTCATCGCCACCCCACCAAACATAGGCTGGATGGGCGTCCAGTCTCCATTTTTCACCATCGGTTCGTTTTCGATATACCAATCGGTCGTTGACCAGCCATTCGGATAACGAATATAATCCCAACTGCTATGATCGTCCACATAATCCATATTTCTTGCCGTATAAATATCGCTGATGCCGCTCCAGGTGTTGGAGGCGTTGATATTGGCCTGCACCCCGAGTTCATCTTTGAGATAGGCATACATTTCATCGAAATACTGAGTTTGCAAAGTCAGATAGAACTCCGTGTTGTCGGCCATGCGGTGCGGTGAATAGTCAAAACGCTCGCTATAATCCATACGGCTAATATTACCATCAGTCAATGACTCGCCTGGTAATACACCCGGAATATCTGCGTCCGTCATGCTGAGGTTGTCGAACCAGTAGCTACCCACTTGGCCGTTGAATTGAAAGCCAAGACGAAAATTGGCATCATTGTCTTCATTTGCAGTAAATACGAAGGAGTACTCCTGCCAGTCGGTCGTCAATGAAACGGTAAGGTCGTCATACCAATTCCAGGGCGAATTGTCCCGGCTGGCGACGAGTAGTATGTCTCGGTCGCTTTCGGCCCTTGCAGCAAAAGTGATATGGTAGGATTTTAAAGCACTCAGTGTCGCACCTGTTTGCTTGAACTGGACATGCCAGTTGGTGTTGGTCACGTTCAAAACATCCACTCGACCGCAATAATTTCCTTCAAAAGGGTTGTCCGAATCGGCGGTAATGGTTGCCTGAGCTGCGTCGTGGAGCTCCATAATGTAATTAGCATATGGATCGCCCGATTCGAATCCACCATCAGTTACCTGTTCATTTTGGCCGCCAGTGCCAGCAGTTTGGTTCCAGATGTTTTCCAAATCTGCTTGCGAGGCGTATTTGTTTTGTAAAAATTCGTTCCAGCGCATGTCCAATGTGTCAATATGCCGTTGGATAAGGTCACCGCCTTGTGATTGGTGGCGCAGCCAATCTGATTTCCAATAACCGTACAAAGTGTTGGAATTGGTTATCTCGACCATCGCCACGGCTGGGTCTTCGGCCAATGAAAGGCCAGTGTAGGCATTTATCGGTGAAAGTAATTGCAGGGCAAAATCTTTCTGCAATTCGATCAAGTGACGGTCGAACATGGTCACCGTCTTTGCCGCTGCATACATACTATCAGCATGCACTACACCATCTCCTTCCAGGAAAGTTCGGTTGTGGTGCAGAATGAGGTTGACATAGATCCCCTCGTTTTTCAGTTGGGCAATAAAATAATGCAGCTTATCAAGGTTAAAAAAATTCAAAACCTGTGTGGTTGTTTCGCCAAAGAAAATAGTCCCATCTTCATCCGTCCAAGGCGTGTCCATGAGGGTGAAGCGGACAAGGTTAACACCCATTTTCCGCAGGCGGGCTGCAATTATCGGTGCATCGTCTTTTTCGGGAAAACAAGCGCTGTAAGCCATGCTCATCCCCCAAAAACGAATAGGCTCTCCATCGGCCATGAAGTAGCCTTCGGGGCTGATGGTCACATAGCTGTCCGCTGTATTTTTGGGAAATTTAGGCAAAAACCGCTGCGTGGTGCTGTCATCGTGGGGCAGGTAGAACTGGAAGCCGTTGTCGAATGACTGAGCTGAAATAATGATGGAAGACGAAAAAAAGAGTAGCAGTAAAAATGGGCGCATATCTAATGTTTTGATGTGATGGTTGAGGGATCAAATATAAATAACATGCAGATGTAGTGAAAGAGATAAAAGATAGTTTGTCGGTTATTGAAACCTTATTAATTGGAATTGAATAGACGATCTATCTTTATTAAAGTAAATAGCGGGCAAGTGGACAAAACTTTGAAGTTTAGAAAAAAGAAGCAACCTACTAAAAGTGAATAAAATCCAATGAAAATAATTATTTCAAAACGACAGTACCCAATTGATTCGCCAACTCATTCCGCATTTCAATTAATTTGGATTGGACTTTCAACAGCCGCATCATTTTAGCTGCATCATTTTCAGCTCGAAGGTCTTTTAATTGTTGCTGGTTTTTATCGCAAAGCCGCATTACCTTTTTTAGTTTAAAACGCAACAAAGCACTCAAGGAGTCTTTCGAAAAGTTTTCCTCCGGCATTTTTTGCGAATGCAAGTACAAGTCTCTTTCCTCCCAACCTGGGCTGTATTCATAAGGTGAGTGCAGGAGGTCAATAGCAAGGGCGCTAAGCGCATAGTCAGTATGTCCAATAAAATATTTCGGAGATAATTCTTTTTTAGAAACCACCCGGCCGAAACATTCTTTTACGATGGTTTGATACTGCTTGTTGTCAAAATCATTGAGCACTTCTTCGATATTGCTCAGAATATATTCAGCCACGGTAATTTGTTCTTCCGGGTCAAATATTTCCCCTCCAAAGGCAATGAGCAAGCGGGCAATGTCCCGTTCTTGAAATTCGTCCTGCGCCAATTCCTTTTTTGGAGAAGGTACGGCTGATGTTATTTCTTGTACTGCATCAGGATCTGGAGGAAATTCACCATCCCTTACGATATTGACTTGAGTTCCCTGCTTGCGGTTTCGGTCAAATTCCCGCTTTTGCAAAATCTTCTTGACAACCTTATTGGTTTCCGAAACAAGCACCTCTTCTTCCAATTCCATAATGCGGGCACATTCCTTCACATAGAATGCCCGCTTGAACGGATCGGGCACCCGGGCAATGCTCTCTACAATGTCCCGAACCAACCCGGCTCGTTTTACTGGGTCGGTGCCAACTTCTGAAAGTAGCAGGTCGGTTTTGAATAGTATAAAATCCTTGGCCTCTTTGTCTATGTATTCCTTGAATGCCGTTGCCCCCACATTTTGCAAATGGCTGTCAGGGTCTTCTCCATTAGGTAGCAGGACGACCTTCACGTTCATGTCCTTTTCCAGCACCAAGTCAAGTCCCCTCAAGGCAGCTTTGATACCTGCCGGATCACCATCATACAGTATCTTAATGTTTGGGGTAAAACGCTTTATCAATAAAATCTGCCCCTCTGTGAGGGAAGTGCCGGAAGAGGCCACCACGTTTTCAATACCAGCCTGATGGAGGGAAATAACATCTGTATAACCTTCCACAAGGATGCACTCATCGAGTTTGCGGATATGGTTTTTGGCAAAATAAGCACCATAAAGGATTTTGCTTTTGGTGTAAATATCCGTCTCAGGTGAGTTGATGTACTTGGGAGCTTTAGCATCTTTTTGGAGGATGCGGCCAGCGAATGCAATGGGTTTTCCGGTCAGGTTGTGGATGGTGAACATGACCCGGTTCCAAAAAAAGTCCCTGCCGTTTTTGGAGAGGCCCAGTTTCGTAAGGTACTCGGGTTTATAGCCCATTTGGGTGGCCTTTTGGGTAAATGTGTCCCGCTGGTTAGGAGAAAAGCCGAGGCCGAATTTTTTGATCGTTTCTTCTCGAAAACCCCTTCCCTTGAAATAGCTAAGGCCAACGCTTTTGCCCATATCCGTGTTCAACAGTTGGTCTTGATAGAATGATTTGGCAAAATCGTTTACAATAAAAAGGCTTTCCAATTCAGCCTGCTCGGCGGCCATTTCTGGCGTCAACTGCACTTCCTCAATTTCAATGCGGTACTTCTTGGCCAACTGTTTCAGCGCATCGGGAAACCCCAAGCTCTCATGCTCCATGATGAAGCGGGCTGGGTCGCCGCCTTTACCGCAACCAAAACATTTGAATAGATTTTTGGAGGGGGAAACC
The DNA here is from genome assembly GCA_965222975.1 of Saprospiraceae bacterium. Lineage (GTDB taxonomy): Bacteria > Bacteroidota > Bacteroidia > Chitinophagales > Saprospiraceae > UBA6168. The sequence continues at coordinate 9,313 of CBDCVJ010000011.1, forward strand.
GTAAAAGAAGGGGTTTTCTCATTGTGAAAAGGGCACAGCCCGATCATGTTGACCCCCCGTCGCTTGAGGTTTACATAATCTTGGACGACATCTTCGATCTTGGCCGTCTCCAATATCTCCTGAACCGTCTTCTGTGGAATCAATGAATTATCGATTGTTGGTTGTTAATTGTTGGTTGCTGGTTGACTAAAAACAATCAACAATCAGCAATTAACAAATATTTTATCGAAAAAAAATCAAGAAAATCTAACTTAGGCAACTAAAATGCTTTTGCATTCGTTATTTTTTCCGAATTTTAGGGTTAAATTAGCGAGATCAAAATTAGCTTATTTAAGCAAAACCTTCACGCACATTCCCATACCAGCAGCAAAATACTTGCTGATTAGACGAATCGCAATTCAATAACCAACCACACAAAAGGGAACTTACCAGCTAAGGGTCAAGTCTTTACGTATCTTTTTTTTTGTTCTTAAAAAATATTTTCAAGCGCTTGTGTGCAATTGTTAGTGGCCATGCCTCTTACAGATGTCTTAAGCGAGGAAAAGATAAAGTCGGGCAAACTGACACAGGACAAAACAAAAAACAGGACCAGGTCAAAGAAGGGTTTTAATAGAATTTGACCAGGCTTCAAACAACAAAACAAAAACTAATGGACATGAACACAACGGGAAAACTTACCGCCAACCTCGTACTCCATTATACAGATCGACTAAATTCAACTCAAAGATTTAATTGGGTGTTCTCATAGTGTGTGGGCTGCCCCGTCCTGACTTGTCGGGACGAGGGCAGTTTTTTAACCTTTCCTCAAGTGGAAAGCAGGTTTTGAAATATCGTTAGGCAGCTCATTTACAAGGATGATTGTATTAAAATAGCGAGCCTACTTAAAAAATATTGGGTGTTCTCATAGTGTGTGGGACCAGCCCGAAACCCAAATGGGCAGAGGGCTGGTTTTTCAATGAGAGAATGATTGGAAGAGTGAATGACAGAATAGGAGGCATGGAACATTTATTCACCCATTGTATCACTCACTCATTCTATCATTACTTCGTCTAAATAGTGGGTGTTCTAATAGTGTGTGGGACTGCCCCGAAGCCCGATGGGTGTGTAGGGGCAGTTTTTTCCCACCCAATATTGGCCACCTTTGATAATATAAGTTACAGATTGCTCTTAGTATGTCAGCTACCCCGGTACCATCCCCCCCAGGGAGTCGGGGTAGGCTTTTTCAGGTTCCATTGTTCCATTGCTTCATTGTCCTATTACTATATGGATTGCCAGCAAAGGGAAAATAGAACCATGAAGCAATGAAACCATAAAACCCTATTAATACCATGAATTTTCCCAGAACCTGATTTAGGCCGAATGGGGTTTCCTGTTCGGCCATATTTTTTGCAAAATTGGCCATCCCAAAACCAATGAAGTAAGCATCAGTAAGTTAAATGAAAGCGTTGAAGTGCCTCGTTACATTGAGTGACGGGGCATTTTTATTCGTAAATTGGCCGTATAGATAGGATCGCACACAGATTAGGCTGGTTAACATTACAGATATTCTATCATGCAAAGTAAATTCAGCGAAAATCATTTCGATCTGTTCAAGCTGCGTGCAATCCTGTTTAAAGACATGCCACAACCTAACTAATCACTAATCAACTGGTCACTAATCACTACCCTATGGCTAAAATAATGACCTCCATCAACGATTCGCTTAAAGGTTTTATCGAAAAACTACATCTATTCTTTGTAGCCACTGCTGCCAAAGACGGGCGGGTCAACCTATCGCCCAAAGGCATGGACACGTTGCGAGTGTTGGATAAAAACAGAGTCGTTTGGCTAAACCTGACGGGCAGCGGCAACGAGACCGCTGCCCATCTTTTGGACAGCAACCGCATGACACTTATGTTTTGCTCATTTGATGAAATGCCGTTGATACTTCGTCTGTATGGGAAAGCAAAAACGGTCCACCTTAATGACCCTGATTGGGAAGCACTCATTTCCTTGTTCCCACCGATGCTGGGTGCCAGACAATTGTTCGATATGGAAGTGGAGACGGTTCAAACATCTTGCGGGTTTGGGGTTCCTTTTTATGAATTTACAGGGTCAAGGGATAAATTGAAGGAGTGGGCAAAAAACAAAGGGGAGGAAGGGATTCGCAATTATTGGCAGGAAAAGAATAGGGTGAGTATTGATGGGAAGGAAACGGGAATTATGGTTGATTAAAAATTGGCTTTACCTAAAATGTGCTTTGCTGGCAAGGCAGTGAACATTCTTACCTGCAGCTTGAATTTGGTTCCATGCAATTTCATTTGGTCAAAAGATTTACTAAATTTTGAAAATTTAGCAAATCGGACATTGCTCCCTGTTTTGCTAAATCTCGAAGATTTAGTAAAACTCATTCTTAAAAATTTATGACCAAATGAATTCATTTAGCTCCTTTATTTTTCTACCCTGAAATAAATAACGAGGGGTCAATGATGTTGCACCAATAACTTCTCCCTGCTAATGTGTCCATCCACATCCCGTTTTTCCACAAAATATACCCCAGTTGGCAAATGCCCTGTTCCGATAACGGTTTGCTGTGTTCCGTGCAGTATTTGTTGATAGGCGACGACCTGCCCTTGCAGATCATATACCCTGATGACAGCTTCATTTGAAAGACTTTCCCATGTTACTTGCACTCGCTCATGTGCCGGGTTGGGATAGATTTCCACCCCCCCATCCTCCGTTGGCCTCACTCGTAGTCGGCATGCCGGCCCGCAGTCGATCACCTCCAGGCACCCGTCCGGCGTGACCTTCACCAGCCAGATGGCCTGCTCATTCCACAGGGTGGCCGTACCGCCCGCCACGATGCTGCCGCTCGACAGCACCCCTACCCCGCCGAAAAAATTATCCCCAAGACTATCTATTGGAAATTCGGGTATGTCATACCTCGACCAGATGCTGTCGCCATCAGCTGAAAATTTCATCATCCAACCAGAAGGGATTTCATCAGCACCGATTTGTAAATGGCTCTCCCCAGCGGCTATGAAGTTTCCATCAAGGGTTGGTTCAAAATTTCTGAACCATCGTTGGGCGATAAGCG
>CBDCVJ010000012.1:0-6146 GCA_965222975.1 Saprospiraceae bacterium
CCTGCTCTTTTTATTGAATATGCCGCCCTGATGAATAAAATGGCTGTTGATGCCAAATTGCTTAAAAAAGCATTGCGGTGGGTAGAAACAGCGGATTTGAAAGAATTAAAACCTGCTGAGAAAACGAAATATTTTAAAGTGAAGGAGGCACTGGGGGGGAAACTGTAAAAATAAATCAGATTGGCTTTTTGCCAATTATCCCCGTGGCACAACCAAAAAAATATTCTTTCAAAACAGTATTAAACCCAGTTTCTATAAAAATATCTTCTATTCCTGAACAATCGCCAAAGCGCTCCGTGTAAATACCTAACATGCGGTAATTTTCAGGGTTGCCCAAAAATATTCTGCCTAAAAGAGGTATTGCATATTTCAAGTAATACAGGTAAGGCCATTTTAAAACTGGCCGTTTCGGCACAGAGATTTCTAATATTGAACAAACCCCTCCCGGTTTTAACAGCCACATCATTTCTGTTGCCAATAATTCAATTTGTTTTTCTGAAAATGTTTTTAAGCCAAAAGTGGAGATGACCGCGTCCACACTTTCGCAAGGAAGAGAATTTTCCAATGCATTTTCGCATAGGATACTTATATTGGTGTGCCCCAATTTCAATTTTTCTTTTTCTGCAAAACGGATCATGCCTTTGCAAAAATCAACTCCAGTAATACGACAATCATTTTTGGTGTAATATAAAATTGGCTTCCATGCTTCGCCCATGCCTGACATCAAGTCAACAACATGCATGCCGGGCAATAAATTAGCTGCTTTTACACATTGGCGTCGCCATCTAATGCTAAAAGCAAATGAAAAAATGACGTTCATCCATTCATAAGTCCCACTCATGTTTTCAAAAAGTTGGTTGACAAAAGCGGGATCATATATTTCCTGACTATCTCTTTTTTTCAATTTCAGTCCATTAAAAAAGCCCTGAAATGCTAAATGCAAAACAGGGCTTTTTGTTTTTAGGGAAGGGCTTCACAACTAAATGGTTCAGGCTTTTTCTACATTAATGCTTAAAGAAACATCATCAAACAATTCTATTTTTTCACCATCTGCGTTTTCCACCAAATCAAGTGCAAGTGCAAGTGTTTCCTGTTTGATATAATCACTGTAATTAGCAATGGCATTAATGACCGCATCGTGTTTTTCCATACGAATGTTAATTTTATCCGTCACATTAAAATCACTCCCCTTCCTGATATTCTGTATCCGGTTCACCAATTCACGAGCAGTACCTTCGGCAATTAAATCATCATTTAAAGTAACATCCAAAGCAACCGTTAATGGGCCATCGGTAGCAACCAAGAGCCCTGGCACGTCTTCAGCCGTTATTTCAAAATCCTCTAAAGTCAGTTCGTATTTTTCGCTTTCAACTTCTAAAATATAATTACCTGTTTTTTCCAAATTGGAAATATCGTCTTGATTAAACGCAGCGATGGTCTGTGCAGCCACTTTCATATTTTTCCCGAGGCGCCGTCCAAGCGTTTTAAAATTTGGTTTTATTTTCTTCTTGATGACGCCTGCCGTGTCGGTGATATATTCAATTTCCTTGATGTTCGTTTCCGCCATGATGAGGTTTTTTACACCTTCCACATGTTTTATAAAACTTTCATCCAAAATTGGCAACATCACTTTTTGCAGCGGCTGGCGCACCCTGATATTTTCTTTTTTGCGGAGCGACAAGATCAAAGAGGAAATGCGCTGTGCATAATCCATGCGTTGCTCCAATGCCTTGTCAATTTTGTTTTCATCTCTTTCTACCAAGTCGGTCAGGTGAACGGATTTATGGCACAGAGGTGTATTGTTAGCAACCGCTTTTTCGCGGATCGGATCGGTCAGGTTTTTATACAACCAATCGGAAAAGAACGGTGCCACACAGGTACTCAATTGGCCCGTGACCATCAGGCATTCAAACAGCGTTTCGTAAGCTGCCCGCTTGTCGGTTGACATGTCGCCTTTCCAAAAACGGCGGCGGCTGAGGCGGACATACCAGTTGGAGAGATGGCTGTCCACAAAGTCCTCTATGGCACGGCAGGCGCGGGTCGGCTCGTAATCATCCATGGCAGTGCGGTACTCATCCACCAAGCTGTACAATTTGGAGATGATCCAACGGTCGAGTTCGCTGCGCTGATCCATTGGCAACACGTCCATTTCGTCCATTTGCCACTTATCTATATTGGCGTAGAGGGAGAAAAACTTATAGGTCTGGAACAAGGTGCCGAAAAATTTCCGCTGTGTTTCTTCCACACCGGACAGGTCGAATTTCAGGTTGTCCCAAGGTTGCGAATTGGAGATCATGTACCAACGGGTCGCATCGGCACCATATTTCTCAATGGTTTCAAATGGGTTGACAGCATTGCCCAATCGCTTGGACATTTTGTTGCCATTTTTGTCCAGCACCAAGCCGTTGGAAACGACATTCTTAAAGGCCACACTATCGAAGACCATCGTGGCGATGGCGTGCAAGGTGTAGAACCAACCACGTGTCTGGTCAACCCCTTCTGCGATAAAATCAGCAGGGAAGTTCCTTTTGAAAACCTCCTCGTTTTCCATGGGGTAGTGCCATTGGGCATAAGGCATGGAGCCACTGTCGAACCACACGTCAATGAGGTCGAGTTCCCGTTTCATTTCTTGTCCATCATCTGAAACCAACACCACATCATCAATATATGGGCGGTGGAGGTCTTTAGGTACTTCTTGGTTAAGGCCGAGTGCCTTATTCGCTTTTTCCACTTCGCTCCGCAAATCCGCCACAGTGCCAATGCACTTCTCTTGTTCACCATCAGCAGTACGCCAGATTGGCAATGGTATGCCCCAATATCGGCTGCGGCTGAGGTTCCAGTCCTGGAGGTTTTCGAGCCACTTGCCGAAGCGGCCCTCACCTGTGCTGGCAGGTTTCCAGTTAATGGTTTTGTTCAGTTCGTACATGCGCTCCTTACAAGCTGATGCTTTGATGAACCAACTATCGAGCGGGTAGTAAAGCACTGGTTTGTCGGTGCGCCAGCAGTGGGGGTAGTTGTGGTTGTATTTAGTGACGTTCAGGGCTTTATTATCCGTTTTGAGTTTTATCACAATGTCGATGTCAACAGGGCGGTAGTCTTCCTCATCTTTATAGTTTTTAACATATCTATCAGAAAACTCACCGACGTTGGATTTGAACTTGCCCTGCTTGTCCACCAGCGTCAGTGCGCCAATGCCGTTCGCTTTGCCTGCCTTCATATCATCCGCCCCAAAACTGGGGGCAGTGTGGACGATGCCCGTGCCGTCCTCCGTGGTCACGAAGTCACCGAGCACGACGCGGAAGGCGTCGATGTGAAACTCGCCGTCGTTGCCGAGGAGGGGTTCTATTTCATTGCCAAAATCCAACAACTGCTCATAACGGATGCCTTCAAGATCGACACCTTTCATAGCATTGCTTTTTTCGATGATCTCTGGCTGTTTTTTTCCCCCGAACCATTTGCTGACCAATGCCTCAGCCAGCACCACGCTCATCGGTTCGTTTGTGTAGGGGTTGAGGGTTTTGATTTTCACATAATCAACTTTTGGCCCTGCTGTGAGTGCAGTATTCGACGGCAAAGTCCAAGGCGTTGTTGTCCAGGCAGCGATGCGGACATCCTCGTCGGGGGTTTCAAAAAGCTTTTCTGATTCGGCATTGCGAAGAACTTTAAACAATGCCACAACGGTAGAGTCGGACACCTCTTTGTAAGCCCCTGGCATGTTTAGTTCGTGCGTACTAAGTCCTGTACCAGCACCCGGGGAGTAAGGTTGTATGGTGTAGCCTTTGTAAAGCAGTCCTTTGTCGTAAAGTTGTTTCAACAACCACCAGACACTTTCGATGTACTCGTTTTTATAAGTGATGTAGGGATCTTCGAGGTCCACCCAAAAGCCCATTTTGCGGGTGATGTCGTCCCACTCGTTTTTGTAGCGCATCACTGTCTCCTTGCACTTTTGGTTGTAACCATCTACAGAGATTTTTTCTGTCCCGATGTCCTCTTTAGTGATGCCGAGTTCTTTTTCGACGCTGAGTTCTATGGGAAGGCCGTGGGTGTCCCAGCCACCTTTTCGCTCAACCCTTTTGCCTGTTAACGTATGGTAACGGCAGACGAGGTCTTTTATCGCCCGTGCCATTACGTGGTGGATGCCGGGCTTGCCATTTGCCGAAGGCGGACCTTCGTAAAAGACATATGCGTTGTCTTTTGAACGCTGTTCGACGCTTTTTTCAAATATTTTTTCCCGCTCCCAGAAGGCGAGTATTTCTTGGTCTATGGATGGGAGGTTTAGGTTTTTGAATTCTTTGTACATATCTTTTATTCTTGATGGTTTTATGCCTTTCCTATTGAAAACAAAAGGATTTCCAACGCTCTTAAAGCAGATACATTGGTTGATAGTTTTTTATTTACACAGCTCCAAATTGAATCAAAGTTATTGTTCGTTAAAAATTCTGCGCATCCAGCATTATAATCCCGATATGCTTTAACCGTATTTACTTTATGGTTTGCAAATTCCACGGCTTTCGCCACATTGCTATCCCAAATGGCGAATCTTTCAGGATTAATGAAGTGAAGCAATTTTGAAACGCCGACAATCGAATTGTTGAATGTGTTTTTCAAAACTTCAAATTGGCCTATTAAAAGCTTGCGACTTAACTTTGCTTCATTCAATATTTTTGTAGAGTCATTTATCAGGTTTTTATTCACCCTTTTCGGAATAGTTGGCATCCAGGAATAGGTAAAACCGTAGCCTACCAATACGTCGTTATTGGCCAAATGGTTTTTGTTTTTGAAGAATTCTACAAAAACAGGATAAGTGAGCAGATAATACTTCATTTCCTCCAAACTCACTTTTTTTACTTCTTCTTCTAAAGTTTTTAAATTAGGGTATTTCATTTTTATTCATTTTAAAAAAGGCCGCAAAAGTAACAAAACAAAAAGCCCTGACAAGTTGCAACTTGTCAGGGCTTTTTGATTCCAAAAATAAATCAGCACTCACAAGCTGCGTGGCGGCTCGATGATAATAATGCTGATTATGATGGAAGATGGTAACATATAAATTAATTGATGGCAAAGGTAAATAAAAAATCAACCTTCCCAATCATCCCCTTGAAGTTCAGGGACTTGCTTATAAATTTTTTCCAATGGTAAATCGAACCCAATTGAGCGGAGTAGGATGGAACTGTCCACTTTATCGGCAGTCGTTATTTTCCAAAGGCTCTCGGTAGCGGACTGTAGAAAATGGCTTTCCACCATTGGGCGGTACTGGCTGACCATCACATACTCCTGAAAAGATGGCAATGAACGATACAAATTGAATTTGCCGCCCCTGTCATAGTCTTCCGTACTTTCTGAGGCCACCTCGAAAACTAACCGTGGGTTCAGGATGGTGTCTTTGCGTCCCTTCCAATATTCCAATTTCTCACAGATGATTAACACACATCAGGGTAAACAATGCGGTTGAATTGTTCTATACGAAGTTTGGTATCACTATTCAGTATGATATAAGGAAGATTATTGTCTTCAATCCAATTGCCTAAAGCAATCATGATATTGACAGCAATTTTGTTATGGGGGATGGTTCCGCCAAGCATAGTGATGATTTTCCCATTATGGTATTCATGCTTCTCGGTTGCCTTTTCTTCAAGGGCATAATATTCTTCCAGGCTATACCTTTTTTGCTGAACCTTTGTGGCTACCATGATTTTTGATTTTCTACAAAAATAACATTTTTCAACTTAAACAAAAAGCCCCAGCAAGTGCGCAACTTGTCAGGGCTTTTTGTCCCGGTTTTATATCGGGATCAGCACTCACAAGCTGCACGGTGGCTCGATGATAATAATGCTGATAATTATGGAAGATTGGTTATGTTTCAAATTGTTGGTGCAAAGATAAAGAAACTAAATTAACCTTTCCAGAGTTCCCTTGCAATTTCGGCATATGCCAATATATTTTTGTTAGCGTTGGGAATTAAAAGAACAGCACTTAAGCCGCCATCCTCTGCAAAGGCAATTGCCGATTAAAATCTGACCGCTCAATACCCAATTCCTCCAACTCGTCTTCTAAATTCAAGTCAGTCCAATTTTGCAAAATGACGATTTTATCATTTTCTAATTTTAAGTGGAAGACACAGATGAGTCCACTCTTCCTCATCTTGA
>CBDCVJ010000013.1:0-5694 GCA_965222975.1 Saprospiraceae bacterium
CTCGAAAAATGGATCAATAACAGGCCTATGAAAATGTTTGAATTTGACACCAATGAAAAGTAAGCTCCCTTTTATTTCAGAATTATTACATTTCCAGAATTTATTTCTCGCTGACTATTATAAACATTTAAATATTCCAGCAAATAAACATAAACACCGGACTGTGCTTTTTTTCCTTTAATTCCCCCATTCCATTTTGCATTATTTCCAGTACCATTAAATACCAACCCTCCCCAACGATTAAATATTTTTAAATGGAGAATTTCAAAACCTTCACCATATATTTCAAAAAAATCATTGATTCCATCATCGTTGGGACTAAATGCATTGGGAACATAAATTTTAGGTTCACATTTTTCAAAAGTTACTTCAACCGAACCCGATGCAATGCATTCTTCCAAAGCTCCAATTAACTCATATTGTCCCGCTGTTGTTACTTGTCTTTCAGCACCTAACACGCCATCCGACCATTCATATTGAAGTCCAACTGGAACGACTGGTGACAGCGAAACGACTGTACCCTCACATTGGGTTATAGAAGACCCTAAATCCAAAGTATTCGACGGGAATTGTTCTTCGAAAATAGAACTTCAATGGAAGATGATCCTTCGCATTGACCATTGGAAGCATTCAACGTGTAAACACCCGATGTGGTAATTTCCCTAATTGGGCCTTCCGTTTGGTCATTCCATAAATAGGAAATTGCATTGGTAGCCGTACCATCCAATTGCAAAGAACTTCCTTCACAAATCAATGTATCGTTACCAAGGTCAGGCAGTATTTCAGGCACCACTTCAATAATTGTTGAAAAAGAATCAATGCAGCCCAAATAAGAGATGATTTGTTTTAGCTCATATAAGCCGGGAGTTGATGAACAAATTTCTCCGGGATTTTGGGAATTTGAACTGGCTGGCGAGAGTTCATCGAAAATCCAAGTCCAAGCATCTGCATTTTGTTGCAGGAGGTTTTCCAAGTTAAAACAATCCCCGGCACAAATACTGCCTGGTGCAGTAAATTCAGCACTCGGTTCCTGTACAGGTGGTGGGCAATAATCTTCCATCAGTGCATTGATCGGCACAACAGTAAGGTCTAAAGCTGTATCAACCACTACATCAGCAATAGGGTAAACAGCACCGGAAAAAGCAGTCACCTCAACATCTTCAAATGAAAGACAAGGAGCAATGGGTTCACAACCTTCCACCAACCCATTGCTGTCGGTTTTTTTTATGGTAGTAATATAATTGGCCCCCGTGTCAATAAAAACGCTGAGGAAAGCATACCCCCCGTCATTGGTTGCTATTGGAAGTCCACCATCGTCCCATGCCCATATCAAGCTGCCAGTACCATCCAATAAGAAGTAGTACCCAAAGTAGGAACAAATTATATTGTTGCCAGAAGTCACGGTTGGAGTAATATATGCAACTGCATTTCCTATTGGGTGGTTGAGCCCTTTAGCCCAAATAGGCTCTCCTAAGTCGTTTGTCCTCATTAGAACAGGATAGTCACCGATCCTTCCAGAGACTGCCAAATCGCCATTAGGGAAAAGATCTAATCTGTAGATCAGAAAGTCATTATACGATTTAGACCATATAGTTTCGCCAAAAGAGTTATTGTACAATAAATTCGAATTTTTGGTTTGGCCCGCTTGTATTAATAGCTAATAAAATATCATCGCTGGGCATGGAACAAATATCAGCCACATATCCCTGTTCCCCCATTTCGTATTTTTTGTTCCATAATATCTCCCCATTCTGACTTACCTTGCCACAAATGAAAGTCTCAAAAGAAATGATTGCAAATGAAGTTGAAGTGATATAGGCAAAAACCAAATCGTTGCCGGAAGTAATGCTTAATAAATTGGATGAAATATTTATTGGGCCATTAATCCAAATGTCCAAATCAATATCCCAGTTTTTTTCACCAAGTTCGTTTAATTGAAATAAAGAATGGTGAGTGAGTTGGCCATCATGGGTTTCTGCCAATAAAGTGATATTATTATTGGCATCAATGGCCATACCTTCAATAATCGGGGTCGAAACCGGGGCATTTAATTCTACGCACCAATTCAAACTGCCAGTATCATTAAGGCTGTAAATTTGGGTTGGCTTATTCGGCCCTTCCCATATTTTATTAAAAATATAATTGCCATTAGGGCTTTGGGCAAATTGGTTAGGAAGGCTATGACCATTTGATACCACTTGTTTATAAAATGAATTTTGTGAAATAAGCGGGCTTGCAACAAATAGACTTATTGTTGCCAAATAGAGAAGAAGCAAATCTTTCATGATGACTACCTGAAATTTGTATGGGAAATGACTTACAGGACAAACATTGAGCTAAGTTATAATTAAATGTTCGAATTCCAAATTACGATTCCGATTTACTAACAAAATGAATTTCGAAAGCCTTTGTAAATCTCAAGGTCACTTGCAACCACCCCAGCTCTTTCAGTCAAAAAACAACCTTCCGTTTTCAGGCCGGGGTTAAGAATCATTCAGAGAGAGGTGTGAAAAACTATGAACGGTCACGCACATAATTTTAGAATGCCAAAGTAGAACTAAATCTCGACACATAATTTGCGATAAAAGTCCAGTACACCAACCAATGTTGCAATTTGTTCAAATTAATATACGTTTTGAAAAATGAAAATTATATTTGTTTAAAATACCGTTATTAAAAATAGGCGGCACGCTTTCACCAAAATATTTCCAATATGGATTTCCGGTTAATCACAATGTTTTTTCTATTTCCGATTGGTCAGGTTTTTGGTCAGATCACGGATTTTACTTCTGTTTACCACCCCGTCATTCATAAGGCTGAAATGAAAATTATACATGAGGATTATAAAGAAGCGTTTGAATTGTATCAATCAGCCTTTGATAAAGTGAGGTTCGGGTTTGCCCGGGATTATTACAATGCCCTGCTCTGTGCAATAGAGGTTGATGATTTAGATAGTGTTTTCAAATACCTTGAAAAACTTGCAGGCAAGGGCGTAGAACGATGGTATTTTACCTATAACGAAACTGTTTTATTTTCAAAAATAAAAGATGACCCAAAATGGAAGTCGTTCCTCGATCTTTACGAGTACATCCAACAACAGAGCTATCTCATAACTGTAGATTATGAGGTTTTAGGCGAACTTGGAAGGAGGGACAATTTGGACCAAGAGGTCAGAAACACTCATCGAGGTGACTACAATGCTATCCAAAAAATTGACAATGGCAACATCGAATATTTGGTCAAAGTAATTCTTGAAAAAGGCTTTCCCAGTGAAGAGATGCTGGGAAAACCAACTCCTGTTTCCGGAATGGATTTTTATCACAATATGATATTACATCACATGAAAAACTGGAAATTGGACACAACTCTGACAGACCTTAGGCCTTTCCTGAGGAAAGCAGTCAGGGATGGGAAAATCACTCCAGAAAGGGTAGCTTATTATCTTGATTTGAGTGAATCGAGAATTGGTGGAATTGGCACTCATGGCAGTTCCGGGCTTTTCCGCCTTCAAGGAGAACAAGGGCTTTTTGTGCCTTTTTATAAGGAAGAAGACATTGAACAAATCAACATGAACAGGGCAAAACTTGGGCTTTGCACGTGGGCAGAGCGTTTAGAAAAACTTAAATATTCTGCAAACAAAAATAAAAACAAGCTAAAATTCAGGGTGGTCGAAAATAGCGTGATCGATTCCTATCCGGCCGGGCTGAAAGATAAAATCAAGCTAAAGGCGATTGACTGACATCTTATTGAAATTTATTTAAACATTGTAAGTATTAAAACGAATTTTATGCTCAATTTATATTATTTAATAACCACCTGTTTTTTCAACTTATTATTTTCCTGATTATTTATTTTCAAAAAATAAACACCTGCATTTATTCCATCAGGTTGAATTTTATCAGAATAAGTATTTTCAGTAATTGGGTCATCATAAATGCGAATAAGTTTATCATGAAAACCATTTAAGAACCTTCTTCATAATGCTCCACTTCAAAAACATGTGAATGCAAGTTTGCAATCCATTGTTTTCCTTCATGTGTAATACGTAGATAACGCAGTGCATCCTGAATATAGGGTCGAATAATATTCCAATAAAAACGTGAATAATCTTTTCTCAAATCTCCAGGATTTTTATATCCAAATTTTTCATTGAGACCTAATTCGCTAAATTCATAAAACAAGGCTGGTTGTTTTCTTAAATACTGTGGGTCACCTAATTGCCCAATTAAATCCGAAGCTCTCGCCAAGCCTCCATAACTCATAGTGTCCTGATAAAAACTATCTTTAGGGATAGGAAACCTGGTCATTTCAATATAGTTACAGATTCGGCCAGTGTCAATGTTAGTAAAGGAGGTTTGACTGAATCGCTCTTGAACGAATAATTTTCCCCGATCTACATGATAAGGGGCCAGCACAGCATCAGTTCCATTTGTAGAAATTTCAACAATTTCATCATTAATACCTGTTGCACAGACTTCACCTTTGTCGTTCTTACAAATGCCTCGAACATATCCTATATCATGGCAAAGAAGAGCTATTATAAAGTGCAGCCAATCATAAGATGTTACGCCTCCTTTACTCAATTGCTTCCCTTTAAGTATTTCTTGTCCCACCAATGTTACCATTATAGTATGGTCAATATTGTGATACAGCAAATCGCTGTTCGAGATATTTTCAAGTGCCAGGCGACCGAACCATGAAAGAATATAGCTATTCTCTCGTTCTAAAATACCAAAGGTTTCTGTGTAATTTTTACTTAGTTCTTTAACAAAGGCCTCGATAAGTACTTTTTGAATATTTAGCATTTTGTGAAATTCTATTTTGAGACAAAAATATCTTTTTTCAAGTTAAATCCAGCGTTTTAAAAAAAATAGTTCTTTGGCGATTTTCGTGGTGAACCTAAATTCCGCCTCCTACAAACAAATAAATGGGGCTCAACGTCCCATTTATTTGTTTGTAACAAGGGGTTGATTTTATATTGGGCTGCCCCCTTAAACCCCTTGTTCGGCCGAATGAAAGGCAATGACTTAAAGAGCCTCTACACGCTTTGCAATAGAACCATAATTTTACAGAAAAAGATAGAAAAACTTTTTATAGACGATTACATTTAAAATTAAAGCTGCTAAATCATGGTGATTTTTAAAATCACCATGATTTAGCAGCTTTAATTTTAAATGTAACTACCTATAATTGGCTATTTTAAAACAATTCTCTTTTCGACCATCACAGATTTATCATTTTTTATTTTAAAAAAATAAACCCCAGAATTAATTCCACCTAAATTTATTTTCCCAGAATTACTTACTTCTTTTTTAAAAAATATTTTCCCTTCTGCATTAATTAATTCAATTTTTATCCTCCCCCACTCCATCGGATAATTAACAAACAATTCCCCACTCGTCGGATTCGGAAAAACAGTTACTAATTTATTTAATTCGTTGTTTTCAATTGAATTAATAAACTGAAAACTAATGGTATCCATAATTCCCAAACTTAAATTAAAATAAGTACCACTCCCCGATTTTTCCAATTTTAAAGTCCGTACCATATAAGTATTTAATCCATCAGGCGGAATTTTATCGCAGTAGGAAGTTTCAGTAATAGGGTCATCGTGTATTCGGATAAATTCACCGGACAAAGAATCTTTTCTATAAATATAATAGCCGACCACTACCTCATTTATTGGTGCTTGCC
>CBDCVJ010000014.1:0-12651 GCA_965222975.1 Saprospiraceae bacterium
GTTGGCGGCGTGGATACCCTCAGCCGTTCCGTTTTTATAAACACCCATTGGGACAACACGGAATCGGACTGGACGAGTGGCAACAACTTAGGCAATTTTGCCAACTTGCGGGAGGATTTTTTAGAGGGGTACGATGTATATGGAGGTCGGAACACAGGGGGCATTACCTGGCAGTTGGGCCAAATGAATGAAGACCCAGCCGCCCCGGCTATGCCGATCCTGCCCACATCGCCCAACGAGGACAGCAGGTGAGGAACAACTACGCAAACAATACCTCTATCCACCCCTATGAATGGAGGAGCGACATCATCATCGCTGCCCAGCATCATCCTTTTTTTCCCGATGGCACCTTGACGGGGCAGGGTTGGGCAATGGCGAGTGGGGATGCAGCAGGGGAATATATGGGGCGCTTTGTTAATGAATTCCACGGCGGCAACGGCCAACCAAATCCTGCCTGGATAGAGATTATGAACGAACCACTCTGGGAGTTCACCACCAATGGGCCATATTCCCCCGCCGAAGTTTTTCAATATCACAACGATGTGGCGGATGCCATCCGTGCACAGGGAGTGGATGTGCCAATAGGTGGTTACTGCACCCGCCTTCCCCATTTTTGAAGAGGATAATTTTCAGCGCTGGAACAACCGTTGGAAGCTCTTCATGGACATGTCAGGCGAAAAGATGGACTACTGGACGATCCATTTATATGATTTCAATTCTATTGCCGGTGGGCAAAAAAGATTGCGGAGGGGCGGCAACAATGAGGCTACTTTTGACATGATGGAACATTACAGCCACTTGACATTGGGTGAAGTGAAGCCATTTTTGATCTCAGAATTTGGAGGACGTGCACTCGAACTCGAACCAAACCCTTGGACACCTTACCGAGACTGGATGAGCATGAAATCCATGTCCTCCATGTGGCTGACGTTTATGGATCGGCCCCACATTATGTTGAAGACGATCCCGTTCATCATCACCAAAGCTGAATGGGGAACGAATCAACAGACTGGCAACCCTTACCCCTGGCGCTTGATGCGGCGGGCGAACGAAGCACCCGGCGAAACGGGCAACCATTGGGTCTATACCGAGATGGTTAAATTGTTTGAGCAATGGAAAGACGTGCGGGGCACGAGGGTGGACACCCGTTCAGAAAACCCCGACATCCAGAGCATCGCATTTGTGGATGAAAACAAGCTGCACCTTGTTTTGGTCAACCTCAATTTTGAAACCACAACTGCTGACCTGAACCTTGGCAATGTAACTGGAAATGCTTTGCAAAACATCAAAGTGAAGCACCTGTACTTAGAAGGAGATGCCCCCATTTTGGAAGAAACCAATCATACCGACCTGCTTAGTTTCGACCTTGAGCCAGAAGCAACTACTGTGATTGAATACACCTTTGAGAATCCCGTAGTTATTGACAAAATTTCTTCTGAGTCGAAATACTACGCAGAGGAACACCTCACGCCTATTGCCGCTTTTGCGGAACATAAATTCCACATCAACGGCGTGGATGTGCCGCAATTCGGTGAAGCTACCTTGCGAATCGGATTCGGGCGTGACCACGGCAAAAGCCTCACACCGAAAGTGAAAATCAATGAGCAGGAAATTCATGTACCCGACGAGTACAGCGGCGATGACCAGTCACAACGTGATCGTTGGTTTGGTCTGAAAGAAATAAGCATCCCATACGCTCACATGCGGGAAGACAATGAGATTTCGGTTCAATTTGACGATGCCAGCGGCCACATCAGCAGCGTGAGCATGAGGGTATATGAATGGAGTGAGCCACTCCCCCGATCCACCGATGAGGCGGTTCAGGGTGTCGGGCTGAACCCTGATTTCAAACAACTGGAAGTAGGCAATGATTTCCAATTCATTGCTACTGTTTCACCTCTTTCTGCCGCCGACCATGCAGTCACCTGGGAATCAAGTGATGAAAACGTAGCTACTGTGGATGAATTTGGCAATGTGACTGCCGAGGGGCTTGGTATGGCCAATATCACCGTGACTACTGTGGATGGTGGATTGACGGCGAACGCTACCGTTGAGGTGGTGTCCGACATATTGCCCATAGCAGTGGCAGGTATAGAACTCACACCAGCAACATACGAACTCGCCATCAGTGAGCAATTGAAGATGACCGTTACTGTTTTACCCGCCGATGCCACCAACCAAAACGTCACTTGGCAATCCACCAATGATGCGGTGGCGACCGTTGATGCGGATGGAGTTGTAACAGCCTTGACCGTTGGCGAGACCAGTATTATCGCCATCACGGAAGATGGTGGTTTGACTGACTCCAGTCTCATCACCGTTTTTGCCGATTATGAAAATGATGTGTTCTGTCAGTTGATTCCCGATGAGTTTGAAAGCCAAATCGAAATGGATTTTCAGGTCGAGTACACTGCTGCCGAAACATTTGACATTGCCGTCGAAATCAAGAATGTCGACAACGTGTGGGTAGGTGAGGGGCAAGTCACGGTGCAACCAGGTGTTGGTATTGCTACAGTTCCGGTCACTTTTCGGGAATTGAGTACTTGGGCTCCGACGGCTCCTGCACCTGGCACAGGCTACACCGTTTTTGCGTGGAAACGGGCAGTGGGAGGCAATTGGACAACGAACAATGGGCATTGTGCGGTGAACAATGTGACCGTTACAGGGCCGAATGCTACCATTAGCTCAATTGAGGGAAGTGGTATTTCAATATATCCAAACCCAACGAATAGGCTATTCCATATTAACCTTCCGGTGGAAATGGGCAGAGCGAATGTTGTGGTTTCGAATATTTTGGGAGCTACTGTTTTACGCCAGCCGATCAGCGGGGTGAACAGTACAATTGATTTAAGCCAGACAGCCGCTGGCCTCTACATGGTGCGGGTTGAAACGAAAGAGAATATTTTTGTCCAACAAATAGTGAAAGAATAAATACCCATGCAGCAACAAATAACGCAAGCGATATTGATTTTTTCCGTGGCATTCTTTTGGGCGGATACGCTCACGGCGCAGGACACCCTCACCTTTGAGATTGCCATCCCCATTTCAAATGCCTCCGACGACGTGGAAGAATGGTCGAACGGCGTCATTGACCTTGGCAGTTCCGACCTGGAACTGATCTACGACAATACCAATGGTGACCAAACGGTAGGCTTGCGCTTCGTAAATATCCCGATACTGCAAGGCACTGAAGTACAGGAGGCTTATATCCAGTTCACCACGGACGAGGAAACAAGTTCTGGTTTTTCCAAGCTGACCATCGCTGCTGAAGCGACCGGAAATGCCACTCCATTTGAAGCAACGAACTTCAACGTCAGCAACCGATCATTGACTTCTGCTGAGGTGGAATGGTTGCCAGGTGGTTGGTACAATCCGGGTGAAGCTGCTCCTAACCAGAAAACGTGGGAACTCAAATCAGTCGTGCAGGAAATCATTGACCGACCAGATTGGACAGCAGGGAATGTGTTGGCATTTATCATTCAGGGAACAGGCCAACGTATTGCCGCATCGTATGACTTAAATCCATCGCAAGCGCCCCGGCTGGTGCTGAAAGCTGCCTTGCCGGTGGCGGATACTTTGCTGTCGCAGGTTTTTATCAATGAAATAATGCCCTCTAACTCGCAAGTGTCAGACGAGCATGGTGACACGGATGACTGGTTGGAAATTTACAACGGCGGCCCCAATCCGATTGCTCTTGGAGGGCTTTATCTGACTGATGACCCCAATAATTTAAAAAGATGGCGGGTGACGGCTTTGGGCAATATTCCTCCAAGTGGCTTCGGCATGATTTGGGCCGATGGCCAGCCAGAACAGGGCGGCCTGCATGCCAATTTTAAATTAAAAAGTGGCGGCGAATTCCTTGCACTGGTGCAAGAATTAAATGGTGATTTATATATTTTAGATAGCTTGAGTTTTCCAGCTGTTCCTACCAATGTCTCTTACGGACGAAAAGAAGATGGTGGAAACGAATGGGTGTTTTTTGGAGAATATAGCCCCAATGCCTCCAACAATGGACAGCTGCAATATTTTAATGAGCAAGTGATATTTTCAGATGTTGGCGGATTTTATGATAATAGCGTTGATCTCACCATGAGTACTACGGATGCAACTGCCGAAATTTATTATACCCTCGATGGCAGCATTCCCACCAATTCAAGTTTTTTATATCAAAATCCAATTGAAATTGGAGCGACCAGTCTCGTGCAAGCGAAGGCATTTAAACCGGGATTTGTCAGCAGTAGCGTTACCTCGGAATTTTATCTGATTGATGAGGCAACTGAAATCGCCATTTTAAATGTACAGTCAAAACCCGAAAATTTTTGGGACGATGAAACGGGCATTTATGTACACGGCACCAATGGTACGCTTGACTATTGTGACAACGTCATCAACAATTGGAACCAGGATTGGGAACGCCCCTGTGAACTCAGCTTTTATGAGCCAGATGGCACACAGGGTTTTCGGGTAAATGCGGGCATGAAAATCGGCGGTGCCTGTTCGAGGAATCTGAAAATGAAAAGCCTCAATTTTTTCATGCGGAATGGCGACTACGGCGACGAACTGATTGACTACAAAATTTTCCCTAATTCAGACATTACAGAATTTAGAAGAATTAAAATCCGTAACAGCGGCACCGACTGGAATGAAATGCTTTTCCGCGACGGCATGAACCAACTCATTTTGGAAAATACCGTTGATCTGGATTTAATGGACTACCGCCCTGTGCGGGTCTATTTAAACGGCGAATACTGGGGCATTCATGGTGTCCGGGAAATGTACAATAAATACTACATCGAAAGCCATCACGGCGTTGATCCTAACAACATTGACCTGCTCGGCGACCCCTATGGTCCCGGTAGCCATGTGCGGGAAGGCGATTTTGTGGCTTACGACAACATGATAGATTTTATTGAAAACAATGGATTGGAGGATGACGCACATTTTGACGCTGTGCGGGAAATGATTGATTTTCAGCAATATCTGAATTACCACATCACACAAATATATATGGCCAATTACGACTGGCCGGGAAATAACGTGCGGATATGGCGTGATAAAAACGGCGGCAAATTCCGCTGGATGCTGTTCGATACGGACGCCAGCACGGGCTGGAGTAGCTGGGGGGTTAATGTTGGCAAAGCCGACCATAATACCCTGTCCCACATGCTCAACGACCAGAACATTGGCGGCGTACCAGGTTTTCCCCAATGGCCGAATGGCCCCGAAAGCACCTGGCTTTTCCGGCAAATGATGAAAAATGAAAATTTCCGAAATGAACTCATCCAACGCACCTGCACTTTTCGGGAATTGATATTTGCCCCCCAACGGGTCATCCCCATGGTGGACAGCATGGAAAATTTATTGTTGCCCGAAATGCAACGGCACATCACCAAGTGGCTGGGACACAACGATCTGGGCAGTGGCACACCTTCCGGTGGTTCGGTTTCAAAATGGCAGGATTATGTCCAAAATTTCAGGAGCTTTTACAACAATCGGGAATTTTTCATCAAGTCCATTTTCCAAAGCACCCTCAATCTGAGCGGCCGCTATGATTTGACTTTTAATTATGATGCTGTGACCAATGGAGATATTTTTATCCATGAAAATGAAATGGGAATTCCCTTTAATTATGCTGGTGAATATTTTAAAAATGTGCCGATTAAAATAAAGGTTGTTCCACACCCCGGCTATTATTTTTCACATTGGCTGGAGACGGGGGAGGCGAGTGCGGAGATTGAGTTTATCGCCAATGCAGATGCGGTGTTGACGCCAATATTTACGGACACGCCTGTTGCCAATAAGGAATTAAATAATGATATTAAAATTGAGGTTTTTCCAAATCCAGTGGGAGATGTTTTTTTTATAAAAATTGAAAATAGGGAGTCAGAAAATTTTGATTTGAGGATTTATAATTCTTTGGGGAGAATTGCTTTTAATGAAAAAGTAATGTTGGGAGGGTATAGGGAAAATAAAATCTCAATCGGGCATTTTCCTGCTGGAATATATTTGATTGTTTTGACCAGAAAAAATCATGAAATATTAACGAAAATAATTGTAGTGGAATAGGTGAGGCATTTATGAATAATCATGAAAATTTATATGCAATGGTATGTAAATTTTAAAACCAATTGGTTCGGGTGGTGACTGTTTTATCGCTCTCGGCTTTTTTAAAAAGAATAAAATGAAACAACAATTCAAAGTAATTTTCTTGCTCCTTTTAATTTTTGGGTGCAGTAAAGCCCTGGATAATTCAGAAATAGGATTTACTTTAATAGGAAAGACAAAAGATTTAGCTGACGGAGAGCCCGTTTATTTATTTGATGGCAAGAAAAACGTGATTTATGATTCTACCTTTATCAAGGATAATAAATTTGAATTTAATGGCGAATTAAAACACTCCCCAGTTATGATGAGAATACAATCTAGTGATTTCATGGATCACAGGTTTATATGGCTGGAAAATAAAAAAATGGAATTCGATGCTTCAAATTCTGATTTTAGGTCGGCAGAAGTTAAGGGATCGGACATTCAAAAATCGTTTGAGGAATTCAACCAAACGCTTGCCGATATTGACCTTAAAGAAAGCCTGAAATTGCAAATCCAATTTATTGAAGAAAACCCGAATAGCATAATAAGTGTGGCAGTGCTTTCATTTATTTTTATACATATAGAAAAAACACAAGTAGGAGCATTATTTGACAAGCTTTCAGAAGAAAACAAGAAGTCAATATATGGAGAGGATATAAGAAAATATATTGAATTAAATAAGAACCCTCAAGTTGGGGAGAAATATGTTGATTTTGAGATGGAGAATACGAAGAATAAATTGATGCGACTCTCGAACCATTTAGGCAAAGCTACGTTGTTAGAATTTTGGGCTTCATGGTGTAGGCCGTGCAAAATGGAAAACCCCAATCTTGTAAAAACATACAAAAAATTCAAAAAAGATGGGTTTGAAATATTTGCAGTTTCGTTAGATGCAGATGAAAACGATTGGAAAAAGGAAATAGAGAAAGGTGGGCTACTATGGAATCACGTGAGCGAATTGAATGGGCATAATAATGAGGCGGTTCTTATATACGGAGTAAAAGGAATTCCCGATAATTTTTTATTAGATGAAAATGGGATAATAGTAGGAAGGAATTTGCGTGGAGAAGAGTTGGATAAAAAAGTCGCTATGTTGCTCAAATCAAATTAAACCGTCTGGGATTTATTCGTTGAAGTTAAGCAGTGGGCAAAACGGCTTTGTTACGAAGCCGGATTGCAGTAATATAAAAACTATTCAATGGGTTGCAAATGTAATAACGGCTAATTTTCCCAATTCAGGGAACAAAAATAATTTACAACTAAAACTTATGTGCATATCCAAAATTAAGACCCATACCATAAAGACGTTTGGTTACTCTATAATAATCTATTAATGGTAATTCAGATTCATCAAATAAGGTTGCGCTAAATACAGGGTCATCTCTAAAGAATGTAAGTGAATACCTGTACCTTGATTCTAAGAAAATATAAGATTTACTAAAATTATACTTTACTCCTCCACCAACAGCTATTCCACGGTCCCATCTATTATAGAATCTTGGATCAAGGACAAAATCTTTTTTCCTGCCGCTCGCTAGATGAACAAGCTTGCCAGAAACAAGGTGCCCTATAAATCCACCAAAGTTTGCATAGACCGAAAAACGTTTAATGGGGACTTGATAAGTCGCCATTAAGGCTAATTCCACCACATTTAATTTTAATTTTTCACCCCAACCTCCACCCTTTTGAACCATGTTTAGTTCTGATCTTAATTCAAATCCTTTATAAATTTTCGTGTTTAAATTTAGGCCAAAATCGTAGCCCCAAATAATACCTGTTTCTTCAAAAGCTGTCCCACTATTATAGCCAACTTCATATCTTGAAAAGTGAAAACCTGATTTCACACCAATGAAATTTTGGGCAGCTGAATCAGAATAAATTAAAAGTATAAAAAGTAATAAAGCGGTGGTTCGAAGGAAATTCATTGTTGTGATCATGACTTTTTTCATTGTTGTTCAAATTTTATTCCTTAATATTTTATGGTTTTCTTCCGCATTATTTCATTGCCCTAATGTGCTGACTATTCCACATCAATAGTGGTTTCTGTTGCATCTTGATTTTTCTGACAAGCAGTCAAGCAGAAAACAAGTAAAAAGGAGCTTAGATAAATATATTGCATTTTCGATTTATTTATGGAGGAAGTGACCTTGCTTTTTAGATGGTCTCTCAGTTCTCGCAAGTTTGCAACTTGCGAGCGTTTCACATGCCACCTAAAAAAAGGCAATCATTTTCTCTTTTCCCATCGCCTTGGGTCACGATTCCCATGCATAATTGCCATTATAAAAACTTCCGTTCCTTCGATTAAGTAAAGAATGTTGTACCCAAACCGACGGGTAACGGCCCGACGTATTTCACCGCTGACTTTTTGATATAGGTAAGGATTGTCTTCTAATATTTCAAGTATAGTTGCAACCTCCGCAAGCAAATCAAAGCCCAAGGTTTGCTTTTGGGTTTCCAGATATTCATAAGCATCATCGAGGTCGTGTTCTGCTTCAGGTTGTATGATTACATAGTAGGAGGGCATTATTTTGCTGCATATTTAGCGATGACTTCACGGGCGGGACGCCCAACCGAAGTACCATTTTTCAGGGCCTGCGTCCTTTTCTCCAACTCCTTTTTCCAGTCGTCAGATAATTGGAACTGGTCGTTTGTTAGGAGTTCAATTAGAAAATGCATTAAATCTGCTTGCTGGGATTTGTCCCAACGCTGAATTTCTTCTTTAATCGCTTGAATATTCATACGCTGAATTTTTGAGTAAAAATAAAGTATTTTTTTGAGTTTTGATGAAGATGCGATTAAAGCTGCTCCCGCTGGTTTCCAACCAGTTGCAACGCTCCGCTTGCAAGTTTCAAACTTGCAAGAACGTAATAGAGAAGGGTAACTTCCATTTCATGGATGTGTAGCAAATTGAATTTATGTAACAGCAGTTTTTATTAAAAATCAGCAATCCCAAACCTACTCAGGTTTATAAACACGTATCCAATCTATCCTAAATGTTGACCGATCGTTATCTAATACAGATGGGTCGGTAAGGAAATCAATCCCCTGATTCTCTCTCCAAGGTTGGGCTGCAGCACTGATAATCAAGTGCATGTCTTCGTTCAAGCCAGTACCATCGGTATAATCCAAAGGATCTATTTCGTTAACTGGTGTTGTTCTAACAAGTACTCCATCCACATAATAGGATAAAGACCAAGGATCCTCCCATAGAACACCATAATTATGATAGTCGTCAGCCCATTGGGTACCATTGCCATCCACATACCAAGTTTCTTGGCCCGTTGGTTGATAATCTTGAAATGGTTGCCTTATAAACACATGATGGCTCAAATGCAAACGTTTGGAAAAGTAATCGTTTGTTTTGTCCCCATAGGCTTCTAAGTTGTCAATTTCTTGGGTTGATTTTTCATTTAACATCCAAATGGCTGATGCCAATGAAGATTCACTGATTTTAGCCCTTGCTTCCATATATAAAGGGTATCCAACTTTTGCTTTTGAGGATATACATCCTGTTCTAATTTTTTGTACATCTATTGTTGCACTGTAAACAAGTTCTCCATCAATTATTGAAGATTGTGAGGGGGTATAGATTGTTCTTCCCGGACCTGTCCAGCCATTAAAAAATTTGTCTTGCCAATTATCGGTAAATTCAGGCGATGACTTTCCATCAACAGAATTAAATTCATTGGTGAAGTTTGGTTGTATGGTCCATTCTTTCCCAGCTCCAGGATCAGGTAAAAAAGCCACATTATTGGTTATCTCAACGGTTTTTTCATCGCCATAGATCGTTTTTGTATCTATGGTAACATAAGCTCTTATATAATAGGTGGTGTTTTTATCAAGCCCCGTAATCGTGACGGTGAAGTTATCGACAGAAGAAGTTCCATCTGTTTTTTTACTGTCTTCTATGGTTGGGTTTTCGGTTATACTCCAACAGACACCTTTTTCTGTTATGGCTACACCAGCATCCCCTGTAATGATACCCCCAGTGATAACCTCTGAGAAAACCGCTGTTTTCTCGGGCGTTTTGGTAGTTACGACTACTGAGATTTCTGTCTCTTCTTTATTGCAAGCGGTTAAAGCAAATAAAAATAAAGCGATTGTGACTAAATGGATGTGACTATAAAATTTCATTATTCTGGTGTTTTTTTACAAAAAGATCAATTAAGGACAAGCTGGTATGGCCATTTAATTGGATATAAAATTAGGTGCAAAATATTTATATTCGGCAGTATGCAAATAGACATAAACTTGACATGTTTAGGAAGAACTGTTTTATGTTGCCTTTCAACCTGCTTGCGCTGGGCTAACAGTTCCCGCAAGTTTGCAACTTGCGAGTGTTCCGTTAAAAGATGAGTCGATGAAAGTCTATTTATTACTAATTGATAGTTGCCCCATTGCTTTACTTTTTTCCAATATAGCCCTTTGTTCACCTGCTTTTTCTGTCAATATTTCGATCCGTTGTTGAAAGTCGCTGTCCCATTGTATCAGACTGGCGTCCAAGACCTGTAAATTGGAAATAATAAGGAGATCAATGACAGAGGCGTTGTCCCTAATGTTGCCATTTGCAGCAGGGTTGTTCCGTTTCCATTCTTTGGTGGTCAATCCAAAAACCGCTTTGTTAAGAATGTCCGCTTCATTGGCATAGACAACCCCTACTTTTTTCTTGGGAAGTTTTGCTGGAACTAGGTTGGCTTTGATGGCTTCCGTAAAAATGGGGTGGTTGGCTTTAGAGATTTCCCGCCGAACGGTCCATTGCTGCCCCAGCCTAAGACCCTCATCTTTTTTGAGCCTTTGAAACTCTTTTAGGAAGTAGATTTGAAATTCAGGGCTGAGCCAGTACATAAAGTTCAGGGCAATATCGGAATGGGCATAAGTGCCCCCGCCCCGGCCTTTTTTCTGTTTGATTCCGATCGCCCCCGTTTCGTCAATCCATCTTTGAGCAGATACTGCCGTCCTGTTATTGGTGAATTTTTCCAAAAGGTCGTGCATTTGCACGACCTTTAGTTTTGGGTTATGCACCTATTCCCACCGTGTCAGGTAACGGATGGTATTATTGTTCCTGATCCAGTTCTGAATCGAATAGGCTGGTTTCTCTTCACTTGATTTTTTCGCAATATCAGTCAAACTAATAAAGTCCTCTTCATCAATCGAGTGTATGGGGACGACCAAGCCTTGAACTTCTACTTTTTTGTTTGCCATAAAACGGAGAAAATAATTTTAAGGAGATATAAGTGCATTCGGCATCAATTGTTTGTATTGATATTACGAATTTGTTTTGTGTGAAGGTAGAAAAAAAGAAAATAAAACCAAAAACATTTACAAAAGACCAAATTGTGTCTTTTGTGAAAAATCAGTTGCCGCATGTTTAGTGAAGCGTAACTTATATAAGCGCAATGCCTGCATCAGCCAATCCTGTGCTAACAATCCGCTACCTCAAATGGAAGGAATCGCTTCATTCCGCCCAAAACATCTAAACAAAAAATAGACAATCCAACAAAGCCTCCAACCCCAACGCGTATTTCCATGCCTGCATCCTATCTTGTCAGCATTGCTTAAATCCCAATTTCGGGAGTAGCATTTTACAATAAAAAAATCGCATTACATGAAGCTTAAATACCCAATCCTACTGGTGCTGCTTTGTTTGGTTCAATACTCCCACGCCCAAATCATTACCTCCCCCGTCACCATCGGCACCGATCCTGTCATCGTCAATTACGATGTAACAGGCTTCCTGCTAAAACGGCTGGAAATGCAAGTTTCCACCACTGCTACTTACGCCAACCTCAGTATCTATGCCGATGATGTATTGATGGTGGACAACATGGATTTGCCCAATGCCGGCGACCATTCGCTCAACGCATTGGCGAAATTCAATGCAACGGGCATGCAAGAAATCAAGCTCGTGGCAACGGGAGGGGATATTACCGTCAATAGCCTTGATGAGGCCGACCTGAATGGAATCTCTTTTCCTGATTTCAATGACATAACTGATGATGCCGGGATAGTGGATGAACCAAGTTTAAAATACGGTGGCCCCAGCATCGCGGATATGGACAATGACGGTGATTATGATTTCGTCCTCAACAACCACAACGACTCACCCAGCAAGCTTTACTGGAGCAATGGGGATGGCACATTTTCCAAACAAGACCCTGATTTATCACTGTGGACGTTGATGGACCTCCACGGTTCGGCGGCAGGTGATTATGACAACGACGGCGATTTGGATTTGGTCATCTCTTTGGGCGGCGGAAATGGCACTAACCCTGCCCCGCCTGTTTTTTACAGGAATGATAATGGTACGCTGGTAAGAAAGGATGCAGAAGTTGGTATTACTTCAGGTGCCAGGGGGCGTTCGCCGAGATGGTCGGACATGGATTTGGATGGCGACTTGGACTTGATGCTGATAAATGCCGAAGGCATCAATGGCGGCAACAACGAACAGCATATTTTTTATGAAAACTTGGGGGACGGGTCGTTTCAGACCATCAATGTTGCTGGATTGGAAAATGCCAATGGTGAAAAATTGTTGGTCACCGATTTGGACAACGACCATATAGA
>CBDCVJ010000015.1:0-88212 GCA_965222975.1 Saprospiraceae bacterium
CTTCATATCGTAGTCGCCAAATTTATTTGACGAACTTTAAATTTAACTTCACTGCCTGAAATATCTTTTGATCTATGCAATACGTCATAATTAGAAATTTTAATTATTAGTAAAACAAATCATTATTATTGGTAATGATTTGTTCACCACTTTTGAGTCCGCCAAATAAATTTGACGACTACGCTAAAGTCTGTTTTCCAAAATCTTTTTAAATGACCGCCCTCTTATTTCTTCCAATGTCAACCCAGTTCGCAAGACTTCTTCTTCTGAGATAGCGCCACAATTTAATGCCATCAAAAAATAATTCAATAATCCCTGTCCAGTAGCAGCATCGTCAAAAATATCGCCGATCAAAGTGGCTCGGGCTGCTTTTTCCACAAATGTTTTCAAGCGTTGAACCGCATCGTCAAAACCCTCTAAAAAGAAGGCGAAGACGGCGGCATAGCGCATGGGCAACTGGGCAGGGTTCAAGTCCCAACCTTGATAATAACCATTCCATAGAGAATGTCGAATATGGTCATAACCTTTTTTCCATGCACGGTGAACAGTTTCTCTATTTTCCATTATTTGTTCCACACTTAAATCTTCACCTCTATGTGGGCCAATGGGCATGGTGTTCGTCGCACCGTCGGAAAGCCAAATGCCCGTGTGGGCCAGAGCGACTTTCGTGACATGGTGCGCAAAGTCGCATACCGGGTGGTTCATTTCCTGGTACATCGCAGTAATGCCACACGAGGCGGTATAATCATAAGTGCCAAAATGCATGGCAATGCAGCGGCCTTCACTCGCTTTAATAAATTGGTATAAAGGATTTATTCCCTCTGCATTTAAAATGGCCTGGGTCGTTTCTACCATCATCTCCATTTTTAATATTCCATTTTCCAAACTCAATTCTTTTTCCAAAATAGCAAATAATTCAACCAGCGAACTGACCTGCTCAGGGATGGTGACTTTGGGCAGCATGACCACAAAATTGTCCGGTAATTTTCCGCCTGTTTCATTTACTAAAGTGGTGAGGAATAAATCCAGTGTCCGCAATCCCCGCTCTTTCATTTCTTCGGTAAATGGTTTTATACGGATTCCAATAAATGGGGGCAAAGTATTTTCTCTCATCCCTTTTGCCACTTCCATTGCCGCATTAATAGCCGTTCTATCTTCCTCTTCATTCGAGCGGTTGCCAAAGCCATCTTCAAAATCAATGCGGAAATCCTCTATGGCTTCCTTTTTTAACTTTTGAATTACTTTATGATATACCGCATATGCCAACCATACCGGGTGTTTTTTTTGTATAGAAGAAGGAAGTGCATTGAATGATTCTTGTATATCTTTTAGTGATTGGGTATTTCCGATTAATTGTTCCACCCCCCTTATATGGAATATTTTTCCGAATGAAATAAAATCGGGCGCATATTCTAAAAACGTTTCCAATGCTTTTTTTCCCAAAATGGGCGCTGTATTATATTTAAATAAATTCGCCCCGCCATACACTGTATGCACTGGTTGACGGTCGGACCGATCGCCGGGATATATTTTTTGAAAAGCGGTGTTCGCTTTTTTTAGTTTATTAAAAACAGTTTCTCTTTTATTATTGGAAATGGTTAGTTTCATTTTCTATTTTCGGTGAAATTTTGTGATTTTCAGTATTGAGGCAAAATCTGATAATGAATAATTATAAAATTCTGTTTTCATAAAATATTTGCTGACTCAACTTCCCCGATAGGTTGAATACCCAAAAGGATTGATCAATAAAGGCACATGGTAATGGGTTTCATCAAACGTTGTAAAATGAATTTCTACTTTTGGATAAAACCCTTTGATATTTAATTGCTTGAAGTAACCCAAAGTTTCAAAGCACATTTGATAATTTCCGGTAGGTATATTTTTGCCAGCAGGCAACAAGTCGGCGATACGCCCATCTTCATTTGTGATGCCCAACGATATTGTTTGCCATTCTTGCGATATTTTTTGCTTTAACTTAATAAGTATTCCTTTTCCGGGCTTTCCAATTGAAGTGTCCAATACATGTGTCGTGATTTGACTGACAGCGCTCCAGTAGGAATCTTCCAGCCTTAATAATTTTTTCAATCGGATCAAGGTAATTTTAAATTGCTCACCCATAGCAACGGTTAATTCCTCTTCCTTTGAGTGGCCAATTCTGGTTTCCAATAAACGCAACATTTCCCCTGCCGTTTTTCCTGCAGCACAAACAATAAATATAAATCCGAATTTTTGAAAGTATTCTTCATTTAATTTTTTCAATTCATTTAAGGTGTTTTCATCGGCAGATGAAACACCCGCCTGTTCTTTTCCAGCCCAAGTTTGAGTTGATGCAAATTTTTCTTTTAAATTTTCAATGTCTCCTATTTTAGGGTGATGCGAAAAAGCTTCCAGAAAATCCCTTTCCTTACATTCCTCGTACCAGATGATTCTTGATTGATTAAACAAAAGCATCTCATCTTTAAATGGAAAATATTCCATTAATTTATTTACCCAAGCATTAGAACCACAACATTTAAACAAATCTTCTTTAACCTGCTTTTTTGAAAGTGAGTTAAATTCATTTAATGAATACATTTTTTCATTTTTTTTAAACATGATTATAAAATTGCATAATTCCCTATTAATTATTATTCATTTTGCATTTTGCATTATTCATTAACACCAGCTCCCTGTTCAATCCAGCACCTTATCAATTCCCTTTCTTCCGGTGTAATCCCAGTCTTATTGTTCTGCGGCATCGTTTTAGTGACGACCACCCGTTGCATGATTTTATCCGTCAGTTTGGTTATATCCTGTGGTGTATCATAGACAATTCCGTTTGGTGGGGAAGTCCAAATATCATCTGTCGGTTTAGAGGAGTGGCAAGAGACACATCGTTCGTTGAATATGCTATAAATTTCAGTGAAGCTGACATAGGAGTTGCAGTTGCCATTAATTGGTTTTGGGGCGGTGACAAATGCAATGGCCACCAAAAGTATAATAGAAACAGGCATTACGTAAAAAGACAACTGCCCTTTTTCCCGCAGGTTCGCATAGTGCTTGATGCCTGCGCTCGCCAACGAAATAGCCGCCAATATGGCCCACGGATATTCATGTCCAAAGGTACTTGGAAAATGGTTGCTGATCATCACGAACAATACGGGGAGCGTAAAATAATTATTGTGATACGACCGCAATCCTGCATACTGCCCAAGCCACGGGTCTAAATAGGTATTTTCCCTCGCCGCTTTTACCATCGCTTTTTGACTGGGAATAATTACGAAAAAAACATTGCCTGCCATCAACGTCCCAATTAAAGCACCAAAATGAATATATGCTGCCCGGGCATTAAAAACTTGAGTATAAAAATAGGCGAACCCCGTTAATATAATAAATCCGATTATGCCAAAAAGCAATGGTTTTTTCAACAAAGGTGTACGGCACATTAAATCGTACAAAAAATACCCTAACACCAAAGAACCAATTCCAATAAGAACGCCCCAATTTCCGGGTAGATCTAAAATGTGGGAATCAACCAACATGGCTTCCGCATTAAAATAATAAATTACAAACAATAATAGGAAGCCAGTGAGCCAGGTAAAATATGCCTCGTATTTAAACCAATGCAATTCCCTCGGGACAACCTTTGGTGCAACTTTATATTTTTCCACAAAAAAGAACCC
Source organism: Saprospiraceae bacterium (assembly GCA_965222975.1). Taxonomy (GTDB): domain Bacteria; phylum Bacteroidota; class Bacteroidia; order Chitinophagales; family Saprospiraceae; genus UBA6168. The sequence goes on from CBDCVJ010000015.1 coordinate 3,663, forward strand.
GCCGCCGTGCAACATCCAAAGGTCGCCTTTTAATTCTGGCCTTTTTTTGTTGGGATGTAAGCTGTTTTCCATAAATACAAAAAAGAAAAGAAGTCCCGATCCAAGCTATGCCAAAAGTAATGTGCATCCACCGCACGATGATGTTCATCCATTCATGGAAATGCCCCTCATATATGGAGTCTTTTAACCACAACCAAACAATAAAAAGCAGTGATAAAAAACAAGCAATAATTCCGGCATAAATAAAATTTCGTGAATTTGCTATTTTGTCGGCGTCGGAGAGATTGTTTTTTTCAATGTTCGTCTTTATTAAATTAAGGATATTAAAAGTGCTATAACTTGCTTTGGTGAGTAAAAGCAAAACGCCAAGAATAATTACAGCCGTAATGATTAATGTTACTTGCAAGTTGTTTATTTATTTTTTAAAACTATTTTACCAGCATTTAATTCAAAAAAATTCCCTTCCGAATATACTATTTCGCCATTTACAAAAGTACTGTGGACTTTGCCGAACAGTTTTCGGCCTGCATATGGGGTCGCTTTATGCCGATGTTCCACAACCTCAGGTATTACGGTAAATGAAGTATCAGGTTGCCATATTACCAGATCAGCATGATAGTCTTCTGCAACATGTCCAATCCGGTCGTCCAGGCCCAAAAACGCAGCAGGTTTGCTGGTCAATAAGGGGATAAAAGATTCCAAAGACAAATCGTTTTTCAAAGCCGTCCAACTGGCAGATAATAAAAATTGCAATCCGGCGATTCCACCCCATGCTTTTTTTAAATTGCCGCTGTCCAATTCTTTAATCTCAGGCGGAGCCGGGGAATGGTCGGTTGTAATAAAATCAATTACACCCGACTTTAAGACAGATTTTAATTGATCATTATTGACCCGCTCCCTAATGGGCGGGGCACATTTGAAAAGGGTGTTTCCATCTGCAATTTTTTCTGCACTGAACAGTAAATAATGAGGGCAAGTTTCGACGCTAAGATCAACTCCTGCTTCCTTTTGAGCAACAATCCATGGAATACAATCCTGCGAAGATAAATGAACAATATGAACCCGGCATTTATTTTTTTACCCAATTCTACAAATGTTCTTATGGCCTCATTTTCCCATTCTTTGGGGTGGGAGTTCAAATATTCCTGATAACTCGTTGGGTTATTGATCAAATCCGATTCTGCCGGAAGGGTATCTAATTCACAATGGGCTAAAATGGGTACATCAAAAGGTTTTAATGCGGCCATTAATTTGTCTAAATCAGGTAAAGAAATATTTGGAAATTCGTCAATGCCAGAATGAGACAAAAACACTTTTACACCTAAACATCCATTTTTAATTAAAGCAATAGCATTTTCTATATTGGCATTAATGGAACCAGCATAAAATCCACAGTTAACGGATAATTTTCCTTGCGCAGCACTAATTTTTTTTTCAAAAGCGGAAACCGTTGTCACTACTGGGCTGGAATTTAATGGCATATCTACCAGCGTTGTTGTGCCGCCTTTTGCGGCTGCCTTAGTGGCCGTTTCAAAGCCTTCCCATTCCGTTCTGCCCGGTTCGTTGATATGTACGTGGGCATCAATTACGCCGGGCATGATTATTAAATCGCCATAATCTTTTACTTCTTTTATTTTTTTGTCTTTTATTATTGCACTTATTTTCTCGCCTTTTATCTGGATAGAGGCAGGTTGTAATATTTGGTCAATCCATACTTTATTACTGTATATTGATTTCATTTTTAATCAAGAGTACAAACCCATCAATATTTTCTCCGTCGTCATCGGTGCGGAATAAGGCATCTTGGCTTTTGGGTTAAAAGCCAGGATGGCGTTATATAAAGAAAAATATGCGCCAATGCCATACATCAACGGGGGCTCACCTACTGCTTTCGATTTTAATATGGCCATATCAGAACCCTCTGTTTCGAGAAATTGCACGTCCACTTTTTTTTGGAGCAAAATGAATATCGGGAATTTTATAATTGGCCAAACTATTTGATTTCAATTGGCCTTTTTCATCGTACATTAAATCCTCTAAAGTCATCCAGCCCATGCCTTGCACCAAGCCACCTTCAATTTGCCCAAGGTCAACCAATTTGTTCATGCTGGTGCCGAAATCATGAACAATTTGCACGGCATCAAATTCGTAATTACCCCTTATACAATCAACCGTACAGATTAATATAGCAGTTCCATATACATGGTACGCAAAAGGATGGCCTTTTCCTTTTTTCCGGTCAAAATAAATTACTGGCGTGGCATAATGTCCTTTAGCGCTTAAATTAATTCTTTCGGAAAATGCCAAATTAATGAGTGATTCCCAAGAAATCAAATTGACACCAAGTTTTGAATGTATCATCCCACCCTCAAACAAAATATCAGGTTGGTTTTCCAAATCCCACTTTAAACTCAATAAGTTTTTTAATCTTTCTAATATTTGATTACATGCATTTTGTAAGGCTTTCCCATTTAAATCGGCAGTGGCACTTGCAGCCGATGGAGAGGTGTTAGCGACACGAGTGGTATTGGTCGTTTCCAATTTAATCCGGTCAGTAGAAATGCCAAAACATTGGGCAGCAACCTGAACCATTTTTGAGCTGGCACCTTGCCCCATTTCAACAGCGCCCGTGCTGATGCCGACCGAACCATCGCTATAAACATGCACTAACGCCCTGGCATTGTTCATCATCGTATTGGTAAAAGAAATACCGAAACAAACGGGCATTAATGCCATTCCTTTTTTACTATATTCATTTGCATTATTATATTCCTCTATTCCCTTTTTTATTTTATTTAAATCGTAATTATTTTTTGCTTGATGCCAACAATTTTGCGCTTCACTATCTTTAGCTTTTTGTCCGTATGGAAATTCCCCATTTTCAAATAATAAATTATTTTCTTGAATCATTTCTGGCGCAATCCCAATTTCCCTTGCGGCATGGTGAATGGCCGCTTCAATTACAAACATACCTTGCGGCCCACCAAACCCCCTGAAGGCGGTATTAGGAGGCAAATTGGTCCGACAGGAATAGGCAGTTACTTGTACGTTTGGAATAAAATAACTATTGGTTGCATGAAATAAAGTGCGGCCCAATACGGCTGGGGATAAATCGGCTGCCGCTCCACCATTTTGGTAATACACGGCTTCAAAAGCGATAATTTTAAATTCTTTATTCAATCCAATTTTATATTCACTTTTATAGGGGTGCCGCTTCCCAGTCATCTGCAAATCCTCTTTTCTATCCAAAATATATTTGACGGGTTTTTGTGTAATATGTGCAGCCAAAGCAACCATAGTTCCCCATACAGACGCCTGATCTTCTTTGCCGCCGAAGCCACCGCCAATGCGGTTCACATCTACTTCTATTTTGTTCATGGAACAGCCCAACACACGGGCGGCAATCCGCTGCACGGCGGTTGGCCCCTGAGTCGAACTATGGATTTTTATACTACCATTTCCTTGCGGGCACGGCATAAGCACCCTGAGTTTCCAAATAAACATGTTCCTGCCCGCCCGACTCGGCTGTGCCCTCAAATATATAATCGCATTTTGCAAAAGCATTTTTAGGGTTTCCCAATTTAAGTCTTCGGGGAGACACCAATAATTCGCCTGCTTGTTGCGCTTCTTTAGGGTCAACAATTATTTTTTTCGGTTTTATTTTTATATCTATTAATTCGAGGGCTTTATGTGTGACAATATCATTTTTTGCAATAATTAATAAAATAGGCTGGCCAATAAAATGAACTTCCTTTTCAGCCAATAAAGGTTCGTCCTGTATAATGCCGCCAACTTGATTCTCGCCTGGTATGTCTTTGTAACTCAAAACTTTAATTACGCCGGGCATTTGTTCCGCTTTGGTATAATCCAAATGGGTGATCGTGCCATGTGCTATTTTCGAATAATAGGTTTTTGCATAAAGCGTTCCAGCCAGTTCGGAAAGGTCATCCACATATTTGGTCCGGCCTGTCACATGCAACGGCGAATCAATATTCAGCGATTTGCTTTTTTTTATGTGAACGGGATTTTTTGTCATGCTCCTATTAATTTTTTTACCGGAAATATAGCGGGGTTAATTTTTAGAAATTGCGCTAAAAATAATTGTCTGGCCAATAGCCTTTTATAAGCTGCACTTCCACGAGCATCGCTGATGGGAGAAATTTCTGAATACAGGAATTCTATTGCCTGATCGATAACTTCTTCTGATAAATTTTTGCCTTTTAAAAAGGAAACAGTTTTGTGCAAATACATGGGAATGGGACCGACACCACCAGCAGCCAAATGGATGGAACGAATAATATTATTTTTGCCCATTTTGATACTTGATGCAAAATTGACGCTGGCTATATCCAAATATTTCCGTTGGCTTATTTTTTCAAAATGATACTCATTTGTTTTTGGGATTTCAAATTGGATTTGTTCCAAATATTCCCCTTCTTGTAAATCCATTATTTTATAGCCTTTGTAAAATTCTTTTAAGGGCAGCTTTCGTTTATGTCCATTATCATTTAAAATAATATCTGCATTTAGCCCCAATAATAAAACCGTAAAATCACCAATGGGCGAGGCATTCGCCAAATTACCACCAATAGTGGCCATGTTACGGATTTGCGTTGATGATAATAGTTTGAAAATATATTCGGAATCAGGCAATGCTTTTTTAAATAAGGTTGAGCGGTACAAATCGCCCATTGTCAATGACGCCCCAAAAGTGCATATGCCGTTTTCAATATTAATTTGATTTAATTCTGATTGGTCATATACAGCAACCGATTCTTGCTCATACATCTCATAAGGCCGTTGCACGTATAAATCTGAGCCGCCTCCTAATTTAACGCCGTTTTTTATTTTTTTTGAAACAGGTTGTATTTCATTTAATCGAGCAGCAATATTTTTAAAATAATCTGGGATGTAACCTTTTTTTATTAAACCATCAATTGAAATATTATCAAATTCAGTTTCTAATTTTTCCACTATTTTTTGCGTTGCCCTTTCGATTGACTTATAACCTGTACATCGGCAAATATTTCCATCTATACTTTCAATAATTCCTTCCTTGGTCATTTTTTTATTCGATAACAAATGACCTGACAAAGAGACCACAAAACCCGGTGTGCAAAATCCGCATTGACTCCCGTAAGCATCCACCATTGCCTGCTGCACTGGTGAAAGTTTTTCCATATTAAATCCCTCCACTGTTACTATATGTTTTCCATTTGCATTTACCAAAGGCATGATACAGGAGGTCATGGATTGATAGTGTACCCGGTTATTAATTAAATTTCCTACCATGACCGTACACGCACCGCATTCCCCTTCTTTGCACACTAATTTAGCCCCTTTTAATTGTCGGTTTTTTCTGATAAAATCCAACATGGCCATGCCCGACGGGGCAGCGGTTTCAATAAGTTCATTATTTAAAAGGAATTTAATCATGTTGGGATGAAGTGATTAGTGATTAGTTGATTAGTGATTAGACATTCAGCCTAAAATTTAAGCATTCACTTACATGTGTTGCTTCCTAATACTCCAATTTATCCTCCTTTTCCCGCCATTTATGAAAGACCTGAATCGCTTGATGTTGCAGTATTTGGAGGGTGGTTATTTTACGATCGGGAATATCAACCGTAATTTCCCGATAAATAAAATCATCGTCAAAGCCAATACCTGCGGCATCTTTTCTGGAACAACCGAAAATAATCCTGGCGGGCCTCGCCCAATAAATTGCCCCTAAACACATGGGGCAAGGCTCGCAAGAAGTATATATGGTACAGCCTTCCAGTTGAAAGTCGTTTAGTTTTTTACATGCATTGCGGATCGCCACGACCTCGGCGTGGGCAGTTGGGTCATTTAATGTAGTCACTTGGTTGTACCCTTCCCCAACAACCTCTCCCTGGCTATTGACTATGACTGCGCCGAAAGGGCCTCCTGCCCCACTGTCCATCCCTTTTTCGGCCAGTTCAATAGCTCGTTGCATGAAATGATGATCTTTGTCTTTTGTCATTTTTTTAATTTACCCTTATTGGCAGGTTTATCAGCAAGGTACGTGCAGTCGCTATTACAGGTTGCATTTCAAAATTTGGCAACACCTGTTTGCACTTGAATTGCAAAGAGTTTTTCGCTCGCCCCCATCATAGGGTGAAAGTTCTTTAAATGAGATTTACTAAATTTTGAAAATTTAGCAAATCAGGGTGGATACTTGTGGATTTGCTAAACCTTAAAAGATTTAGTAAAACTCGTTTAACCCATAAATGGAGATGAGCGGAGTTTTTAAAAAAATAGCCACAACATTTTGAAATACAAATGTTATTGCATTCATGGGGGCATTGCCCTTGATTTAATAATTAGTAAAAGTAGTAAAAAGCGACGAGAATAATCATGCTAAGGAACTGATGCGCTTTTATAGCCGTATATTCTATAGATCAGTATTTCTTAAAGTACAAACAAACCAGCTCTGATCCGATTCCACTTATCAATACCCTTTCTTTTTTATTGCTTAAATATTGTTGCGTCCAATCCGTAAAACCGCCATCTGCCAACATAAAATGATCGTCCGATTTATTTACAGCATTAATCTGAAAACATAATCCGGAATAATAGCCCCTTCCCATTTTCCTTTCTGGATAAAATTCAAATGATACAGACGAATAATTTTCTTTTAAAGGAATAAATATTTCTTTCTTAATCAAATCCGCCATTGCTCCTTGTTGCAACTTTGTCACAAGTACTTGAATATTTTTAAATAAATAAGGCATATTTTCCGAAGTCATAAATTCTAAATAAAAGGTCAAATGCTCTTTCAGGCTATTTATTTCAAAATTAAATGAGCCAGTATCCCTCCCTGCGGTACAAAGTCCAAATATTTTAAAATGAGGTAAAAACCGGGGATCGGGCAATGGCTGGGTACGCACCAACCGGTGGCTGGCGCAAAGTCGAATTTGCCCACTGCTCTTTGGATTCGATTTTAACTTTTCTTTCCTCCTTGAAGCGCTCTCAAGTGCCAATACATTGGTGCAGTCCGACAACACCTCAGAATTGCGTATTGTGCTCATGATTTTATGCTGATGGGCAGTGGCAACCACAGAGCAAGTACCGATTGGGGCTACGGGAGATAACTCAAGGGGTGTATATCCCATTTTATCCGCCAATTCAAATGCCACTCCATCAAATGCCATCAGAGACATAAGATCCGAACTGGCAGGTTTTACATATTTATCGTTTTGGTAATTTTTTAAAACGGCAGCAGGTGTCAACCGTTCTGTACGGTGAGCATATACCTCCAACAGCAACGACTGGAGATCACTGGCAGAAAGGGAATTTGCAAGCACATCGAAAAGGTTGGGGTCACCGACCTGTCTCTGAATACGGTTAATAATCTTTGAAACCATTTTATTTGCTGAAAGGTGAACAATGAATTATAAGCAACGATTGGTTGAATATAGTTCATTTAGTATCTACTAAAAAAACAAAAGGCTGCCTGTGCTAATAGGCAGCCTTTTTTATGGTGATATAAGTACCAATATCACGGACAACTAAACATCCAGCTAACGCCATACTTATCTTTCACGCTGCCGAAACTACCGCCCCAGAAAACCTCCTGAAAAGGCATCGTCACTTCTCCATCTTTACTGAAAGATTCAAAAGCTTTGGCCGCCTTTTCCTTTTCTGGCAAATAAACGCTGAGATGGAAATTGTTGCCCACGTTGACAGGATAATGCCCACCGCTATCCGATGCCATTAAGATGCAGCTTTCAAATGTATAACGGACATGCATGATTTTATTTTCATGACCTTCTGCCACAGGCATATCTGACGGGCCTTCGCTAAACCGTTTGAAGTCGGTTTCTCCTCCTAAAACGCTATGGTAATAATTGATGACCTCTTCGCAATTGCCATCGAAGGTGAGGTAGGGGTTGAGTTGTGCTGTAGTCGGTGCTTCCATTTTTAATTGATTTAAATTTTGATGAACAAAGGCAAATTTAAACTTTTTATTTAAAATAAAAAACAAAAAAACTTATTGTTTTAATTTGTTCGTTGCTATTTTATCCACTCTTACAAATACCCACATACCACGCCTTACAACTGCTCGTTTTGACCCAATGTATCACCGTCGTTAGCCGATACAGGCTTTATATAGAACCTCAGCGAGCCCTAACTTACAACAAATAGCCGTCAAAGCTTTTAGCAAAGAAATTCAAGAATATTCGAATTGACTGTCTGCTTCCTGAGTTTGCTATTTCCATTTACAATTCATCCTTAATTTTCGACGATTCATTTCTTATTCATTTCCTTGTGCTAATATACCCTATAAATTTGGCCATGTAAATATTTTAGAAACAAAATATACCTACTTAATTAAAAACGAAACGCATAGGATAAAGGCTCTATGTAAAGATGGCATGTATTGTTTCTAAAACAGATTAAATGTTCACCAAAAAAAATTATCCGACATGAAAAAAATTAATTTAAATTCAATTTTTGTTTTTTCATTCTTATTTATTTCCGCTATTTCCTTTTCACAAAATGATGGCGTAATTGCCTATGCAGAAAAAACGACAATCTACAATGACGGACTTATAAAACCAAGCAATGCAACTGCCATAACGAATTTAAATGACGTGTTAAAAGAAGTGCAGAATTATTTATCCAATAACGTAAAAGCGCCAGAAATATTAGGGTTTTACAATACCGATGTAAAAGTATTGACTTCTTTCAAGATTACCGAAACAGGCGATATAAAAAACATTTCTATCAGTAGAAAGAGTGACAAGGCACTGGGAAAAGCAGTCGTTAAAGAATTAAATAAATTATCAAAAATAACACCTGTGAAAGAAGATGGAGTGGCTGTCGAAAAATATATCAGTGTACCTGTTGTTTTTGAAGTAGAATGAATTGGTCGTTGATTGTTGAATTGGCATTAAATGCATTTCAAAAAAAATGGCAACAAATTTATGCTGCCATTTATTTTATTTGAGAATATTTAAAATCAATAAGACAACCCAACAGCAAACACTATCACCTCCGCCTGATCCGTTTAAACCGTTCACTGCAAGCCGTTTTCGCAAAGCGGCCCACGCCAAAGTTGAATTCGACCAAAAACTGGGCGAACATGATATTGGTTTTTTCGGCTCTCTCATAAGCGGCGTCTTTTACGGGGTTGGGGAAGCCATTGCCCTCGCTTAGCCCCTTATCGTTGACCATGTCTATAAACCCGTAATTGAGCCGGATACCGATTCCTAAAGAAAAGGTCTCTGACCCTGCTACATAACCACCAAATCCAAAGGCTGCTCCTATATTGCTACTTTCATAAAAATCGGTTGTCTCCGTTGTTCCCTGTAAGGCAGGTTGCTCAAACTTTTGGATGAGGGAATACATTGGCCCTATTTCAAAATATGTCCTGTTGCGGATACCTCGGTAGAGTATATACAGGTCAATGCTCTGCCACTCTACTGAATAATCAAAATCTTCAGTTGAGCCAGCGGTATTAAAGGTCCAATCTTGTTTTGATTTGTTGTAAAGTCCTTCTAAGAACACGCCGTGGTAAGGGCCAAAATTGACCGAAAACTTAGCGCCCGCACCGAACATGGGGGTGAGCTTGTAATTCCAATCACCATCGTCAGCAATGTTTTTGTTATAGAGGAATGACATACCGACACCACCTTTGAGACCCGCTTCGAACCAAAATTCTTGTGCACTAAGGTGGAGGCAAAAAAGAAAGGCAAGGAGTGAGAAAATTGTTCTTTTCATAATTAATTTTTTTTGTTCCCAGTAATCGTAAGCCATGGATGGTTGCCACATCAAAAAAATCCAGATTGCTACCTTTTTGACGTACCGTTACTGGCATCGGTTATTCACCTAACAGGCTTTAGTTTTGAATAGAAAATAGTTTAAGACAGGCTTCGGGCGGAAAGTTAGGTTTTTTTGGAAAAATGTTATTCTGGAATTTAAAGGCTTGGATTTTAGCCAACAAAAAAGGGCATCTGAATCAGACGCCCTTTTTTGTTTTAAGCTAAAAAATGGCTAATTAACCTCTTCGATCTGTTTTTTGATCTTGTTCACCAAGGCTATTTTGACCTTCATTTTTTTTGCAATGTCTTTAACAGGGGTACCCCTTTTGATAGCTCTTATGATAGCAAGAGTTACTTCTATGCCTTCCGCTTTGCCCTCTGCTTTGCCCTCCGCTTTGCCTATTACCATGCCTTCCTCTTTGGCATCTTGCAAAATTATTTCATGTAGTGTATTTGGTATTTCTTTCATCGGCTGAAATTTTTCATCAAATTTAAGGTAATTATTTTTATCGTCAAATGGGGTGTAGTATTTTATAAAACCCAGAAGCCCCCTAATAGTTTCCCTTGGATATCCTTCTTTAATCAATTTCCACGCAAGGTTCGTTTTATCTTCCAGTTTTTCGGCGTCTTTTTTCTTTCTGAAGTGCAACCCGTACCATGCCGTTTCCATTATTAGTGCAAACGGATTGGGCTTAAATTGCTCCAGTCGTTCGGGCGGGTTCTCCAAAATCTTGAAAGTGGCAAAACTGTACTTCTGTTCGCTCGTTAAACATTTGAAATAGAATGACTTAGGGTGGAAATTTGGATCATCGTCTGTCAAAATTGCAAGAGCAGCGACCGGTTTTTCAAATCGGTCGAAAAGTCGGTATTGCACGGCATACATCCTTTTTGAAAACGCCTTATCGGAGTAACCCTGAACCTCCACGTGAATCAAAAACCAGAACTCCTCGCCATCGGGTTTATATACTTTTACCAAAACATCGGCCCGCCTGCCCTTGGCCTCTGCTTCGGGAAGTATTTGTTCCAGTTCTTTATCTAAGAATTCATAGCCTTTTGACAGGTCAACTTCTTCCCGCCAGTCGGGAAAAAAGAATTGGATAAAATAGGGAAAAAATTCTCGTATAACTCCCTTCCAGATAAGGTCACGTTTTTTCATAGTTGTTTTGATTTCAGGGTCGAAAGTAACAAATAGTGCTTGTTTCCTAGGTAAAATATGCCGCCGAACTACAGTCCGGCGGTGTTATAGCGAAGCGCATTACAACCGCCAAACTGGAGTTTGCGGTACAAGGCATGCTGGACCGTTACAAATATTCTATTATTAATGCGAATCAGGGGTTGAATTAGTTGACTGGTTTTCAGTTGATTGGAGCATGAAATCATGGTGGTTTTCAAAATTACCATGATCTAAATCCTTGAAAATCAATGGTTTTTAATTTTCAACCCCTGATTCGCATTATTAACCCTTATTTAAAAAAATCAAATTTCTTCATTTCCACTTCCAACCCATACCTTAGCGGCAATGCAAAAACTATCTATTTTAAAAAATTGATCAATAATGGCTGTAAAAAACAACAACACAGAAGGGCAAAGCTCTCGCCGCCGATTCATCAAATCAACCGCCCTTGCTGCTGGAGGCATCATGGTGGTACCAAGACATGTTCTGGGCAAGGGTTATTTGCCTCCGAGCGACAAAGTGAACGTGGCAATCGTTGGGGCAGGTGGCAGGGGCTTTTCCCATGTAAAAGCTTTTAGTTCACAGAACATCGTAGCCCTCTGCGATGTGGATGACGAACGTGCGAAAAAAGCTTATGACAAACACCCCAAAGCCAACCGCTACAAGGATTTCCGCAAAATGATGGAACAGAAGGACATTGATGCTGTTGTGGTTGCAACCCCAGATCATAACCATGCAGTGGCAGCGATGGCAGCGATGGAGCTGGGCAAACACGTCTACGTTGAAAAACCATTGACGCATGATATTTACGAGGCAAGGATGTTGACCGAGATGGCCCGCAAACACAAACTCGTCACCCAAATGGGCAACCAAGGTGCGAGCGGTGAAGGGGTACGCCAGATCATGGAGATCATGGTTACGGGTGTCATCGGCCATGTAAAAACCGTACACGTCTGGACGAACAGGGCTATTTGGCCACAGGGAATCCCTACCCCGACAGGTAGTTTCAACGTGCCCTCAACGCTTGATTGGGACTTGTGGCAAGGGACAGCCAGGGCAAGGGATTACAACCCAAACTTTCTCCCCTTCAAATGGCGGGGCTGGTGGGACTATGGAACCGGAGCGCTCGGCGATATGGGTTGCCACTTGCTCGATCCTGTGTTCCGGGCGTTGAAATTAAAATACCCAGTGGCTGCTGAGGCCAGTTCCTCTCAAGTATGGGTTGGCGATTTTCATGAGGCTGACTATGCGGATTCCTGCCCACCTGCTTCCAAAGTGCATATCTATTTTCCAAACAGGCCAGATGGTATGGGCGGTGAATTGCCAGCAGTTGAAGTCATTTGGTACGATGGTGGACTTATGCCGCCCCGACCTGACGAACTCGAACATGGAGAGGAAATGGGCAATTGGGACGGAGGCGTCATCTTTGAAGGAACGAAGGGCAAACTGATGTGCGAATGTTACGGTGCCAACCCTAAATTGCTCCCCACCAAAATGCATGATTATTTCAAAATGCCTGAACCGACCATCCCCCGTATCGAAGAAGGCCACCAGATGAATTGGATAAAAGGCATCACCGAAGGTACGCCAACCACCTCGGCGTTCGACTATGCAGGGCCATTTACGGAAATGGTACTCATGGGCAACCTTGCCGTCCGGTGTTTTAATATGAAAAAACTAAAACCCGGAAAAAGCCCTGCAGGGTGGGCTGCCTACGACTATCCAGGCCGCATGAAGCTTAAATGGGATGGGGAGAATATGAAGATCACGAATTTTGAAGAAGCGAATCAATTTGTGAAACGGGAATACCGGACGGGTTGGTGATAATAATTTTATTAAACCGTCATTAAATACTCCAATAAATCAGTTCCTGAATCCAAATCCATTTTTTTCTTTAATCGAAACCGGGCGGTCTTGATGCTATCTGTAGAAATCCCAATAATAGTTGACATCTCCTCGATGCTGAGATTTAAACGGATAAGGGCACAGTACCTAAGATCGTGGGAAGTGAGTTTTGGATGACGGCTGATGAGTTTTTCAAAAAAACCGATGTGTACTTCTTCAAAGTACAATTTGAAATTGTCCCAATCTTCGTCTTTTCTAAAACTCGAATCAATTAAATTAATCAGCCTTCGCATATCTTGATACGAATTTTTGGAAGAGCTACGGATGATCTGATTTATTTTCAATCGCAATTCTTTAAGTGACTGATTTTTTTGAATTAAATTAAGTGTATATGTGGTAAGTTGTTTATTTTTATAGGAAAGTTCATTTTTATATTTTTCCTCTTCCAAAGATCTCATTATTTCATTTTGATTAATAATCTGCTTTTGCTGTTCAATTATTTCATTTTTTTGCCGGTTTACTTCATCTGTTCTTTTTTTGATAACGGATTCTAATTTCTTTTTTTGTTTAATTAATCGAAGATTATACAACCTTGCAACTAAAATTAAAAAACCAACCGACAAAGCTGTCAGAATTAAAACTGGCCATAATTTTTGATGCCATGGCTTTGCAATTATGAATGTATATTCAGAAGGCTTGCTCCATTGCCTGCCTTTTTGTTGTTGGGCTATTACCTGGAATGTGTACGTTCCCGGCTGAAGTCCAGTTATATACCATTGCTTGGCATATGATGCATCGGACCAAGTAGAATCATGCCCCAACAAACGGGTTTTGTAAATGACTTCAGAGGTAGGGTAAGACAATGACAAAAAAACCACTTCTAACCCTGTGTTATATGGAATTTCGCCCCCTTCTGATGCCTTTGAACTCTTTTTCCTAAAGTTGATTTTTACTGTTTCAATGATAGGTGGAGGAGTAACAGAAAAGTTGGCTTTTTCTTTACGGAATAACGCAAGACCATTGGCAGTTCCTACCCACAGGTTTCCTTCTTCATCAAATAATAGCCCTTTATCTGTTAAACTATTGGCCGGAAGCCCGGAAGCCTTATCGAATAAAAAAGAGGACGTATCCTGATAGGCTACCAACCCGCTTGTTGTGGATACCCAAAGTGTGCCATCCGGCCCAAACGCCAATGCATTGGAAGGTTCATTGGCAGGAACTTTTTTTAGATCAATTCGCCCCAACAAAATATTTTCTTTTTTCTCTGCGCCAAAGCAAAAAACACCATTATTAGAAGCTAAGTATAAATTCCCTTTAGCGTCCATAGCCATATCTTTCACTTCAAAAAGTCCATGCACGGGTTTTTCGAAAGGAATACTAATATTTTTGAATTCATCTTTTTCTTCATTATATTTAAATAGATAATTTTCGGAATGATTTCCACCAGCATATAAATCTCCACTATTAGAAATGTAAATTACCTCGGAATTAATTAATCCATTATTTTTATAATAATTAAGCGTTTTATTTGGGTGAACTTTAATTAAACCATGATTTATATTTCCAGTGATCCAAATATTGCTATTAACATCTTTCTGAATCATGGAAATTTCACTGTTGCTGGTTTTTATTTCTCCAATTCCCTGTACGTTTTTTGATTCTTTATCAAAATAAAAAACATTTCCCTCAAGGTCTCCAACCCAGATATTTTTTCCGTCATCACAAACTGACATAAGGACATTGTCGAAAGCAGTCTCAGGGTAACCATATTCCCAAATTATTTTACCGTTTTTCAGTTCATAAATCTTTTGTTTATTAATTTCGTTTTCATAACCTATGGTCAGGATATTCCCGTTCTCCGATAATTTCATAGAAGTAATGGATGGTAACTTCTCAACCCCCAAATCAACGACATCAAAAAGCCCCGGAACCAAAAGAACAGAATTTTCACGTCCAGTTGCCCACAGTCCGTGACGGTCATCATGGTATAAACCGAGAATATCATTGAAAGGAAGATTTCCCACCTTTTTAAAAATGGGTTTTTCCTCAGTTAAACGGGCATGATAAATTCCACTGTCCCAAGTCCCAGCAAAAAAATTATTTCCATCCAATAACAAGGAACAAGAGATTCCTGGAGGCCCTCCAATTTTACGAACCGATATTGGCTGTTCATCTGGCGTCAGATTCAGTTCAAAAACTCCTTCTTTTGTGCCTACCCATACTTTTCCATCTGCAACAGCTGTAACGCTGGCGATTTCTTCCAATCCCAGGTTTAGTGGTCGTTCGATAAATTTTTCAGAAGCCTCGTCAAAAGTGAATACATAACCACTGTGCGAAAAGGCCCATAATTTTCCCCTGGCCTCAATAAAAGAAAAACTTCGGGTCAGTACCCCGAAAGGTCGATTTCTATTTAGTCTGAATTTTTTGAAAACGCCATTTTTAAAAAGCACTATTGACTGATTTTCTCCAATCCATATCCTGCCTTTTTTATCTTCATAAATAGTTTTAGGAAAATACAAAGCCTGGTCGGTATCCTCTGGGCTACCTGGGATAAGAAGGTTGAATGCCACCGTATCAGGTGCAGAAATTACCTCTGTTAGGCCAAGGTCGTGTAAAACAAGGAGATGCCCATTTGAAGCCCGGCACATCGCCTTGGCATATCCTCCAGGGATTTCGTCTCTGAAAAAAATAGTCTCTTGGCCATCAAAACGGATAATCCCTTGATCGGTGGCACTCCAAACATATCCGTATTTATCAGTAATAATGGTTTTGATGAGGTCTTTGGAAAGGCGGGAGCCAAAATCATATACACTATACTGATGATTTTGTGATTGAACAAATTGTAAACCAACGAGCCAGAAAAGCGGCAAAAGAACCCATTTTGGGTTTTTAGGTAGGAAATTGAACGTGAGGTAACTCATTCTGACCAACAACCTCAAGAGCAGCCTTATATTGTTTTTCCGATGAAGCCTCATTTTACAACTGTTATAAAGCCATTCTAAACCTCCCTAAAAGTTTTCAAACCTCAGGCATACATTGAATGATTTTCTCCTATAGTGACAAAGCTGTAGTAATAAGAGGCTCAAAATTTCCATCAGTTAGGGTTTCGGAGGAAGTTGTACCGATGTCCTGCAAATAAAATCGTCTTGCCGGGGAATTTTCAAAAAGCCCAAAGAAATGCCGAATTTAGCGGTCAACATTTTCTCAATGCAACTTCATACAAAGGCGTGCTTTTGTGAAAAATCGAAACTTCCTCGAAAAATGACCTCGCAAATCTACCAAACAATTAGTGGACACTGTGAAATAATATATTGACAATCTGCACTTTAGGTGGAAATTAAGCGCATTTAATTTGCTGGGCAGACAACAGGTCAAGATAAAACTTTCTTCTAAATTTGACCTAGAATATAGCTTTGCCGTCCCGTCAATCCCATCCATGGACTTCAGCTTTAATCTTCTCCCCAAAAACGTATTCAAAAAGTTTAGGATTGCCCTATTAATTACCAAGCAAGACCGACCACATTAGCGTTGATAAAACACCGAACGCATATTTAAAAGAGCAGTCCTTTATTATTCGGGAAAATTTGATTCCCAACATTATATCTTTTTACATGTAAGATCTACAAGACGCAATACGCGAGGCGATTTAAAAAATCATGGGAAGCATTGTTAAATGTCCTTTTGACTTGAAATAAGCTGAAACACAAATAATTGTCTATCATATTTATTTTATTGAATTTGATAGAAAGCTGATTTACAGTAATTATTTTTTTTGAACCCGACATACTGTCTTTTGTCAGCAAAATAAAATCAATAAAACATTGATAAAAGCTGAACTTTGGACATCAATGTTTCAAACAATTTTACTTTCCTATAATTTATTTTGACATGAATGAAACTTTTACAAAACTCAAACTTCTGAAGAGCTGTTGCTTCTTACTTTTCTTTTTTGTTGTAGGCCAAGTCTTTGGCCAGCAAAAGGTGAGCGGCACTGTCACTGATGCAGACACTGACTATCCATTGATCGGTGTTACCATTATGACCGTAGGTGATGAAACCACCGGAACCATCACAGACATTGACGGTAATTTCGAAATGGAGCTAGGGGCAGATGTTAAGGAACTTCAATTTTCATACACTGGCTATGAGACTATGGTAATGCCGATTACCGTTGAGCCCATGATCGTAAAATTGGGCACGGGAAGTGAGGTGTTAACGGAGGTGGTCGTTGTGGGTTATGGAACGCAAAAAGGCAAAGAGGTGACCAGCGCCATCGCCAGTGTTAAGAATGAGGATTTCAACAAAGGGAATATCCAAAATCCGCTGCAACTGCTTCAGGGCAAAGTGTCTGGACTTTCAGTCGCCCGGGCCGGGGGCGATCCCAATGCGGGCTTCGACATCCGGCTGCGTGGACTTTCCACCTTTGGGGCCAACACTTCTCCTTTAGTTATTATTGACGGTGTGCCAGGTGCCAGCCTCGAAACCGTTGATCCCCAGGACATTGAATCGGTCAATGTTTTGAAAGATGCTTCTGCCGCCTCTATCTATGGTACGAGAGCTGCGAGCGGCGTGATCATTATTACTACCAAAAAAGGGCAGGAAGGCAAAACCTCGGTAGAGTACAATACTTATATCTCAACGGAACAAGTGGCGCGCAAGCCCGATGTGCTGAACGCCCAGGAATACCTCAGCCTTGAAGGAACAACTGATTACGGTTCGGACACTGACTGGTTTGATGAAATGACGAGAAATGCACGCTCCCATACACACAACCTGACCCTCTCCGGGGGCAATGCCAAATCCAGTTTCCGCATCAGTGCCAATTACAGGAACGGGGAAGGGGTTGTCAATAAAACGGGCTTTGAACAGTTGAATGCCCGCCTCAACTTCAATACCAAAGTCCTGAATGATAAACTGGACATTGCGGTGAACGTGTCGGGTACGGTGAGGGAAGAAGATTTGGGTGTACCAGAAGCTTTAGGGTTCGCCATACGCTACAACCCAACTGCCCCTGTGACGGAAGACTCTCTCGGTGCTGAAGAATGGGGAGGGTATTTCCAAAGGGATGCTTTCGGCTTCTTTAATCCCGTAGCAGCTTTGGAACAAAATATCAGGGACAAGAAAAAGAAGCGCTTACTCTTTAGCGTAAAAGGGGATTATGAATTATTGGAAGGATTAAAGCTTGGCGCATTTTACTCTCAGACAAGTGAAAACGACCTCTATGGGGAATACTATAGCAAGCGCAGTTTTTGGACACCTTATGCCACTAAAAGCGACAAAGGGTTTGCTGCCAGGTTTACGGATGATAGGTTCAATTACCTTTTCGAATCAACTTTAAACTACAGCAAAGAGATCGCGGGGCTTTCTTTAACTGCCCTTGCTGGCTATTCCTTTCAGGACTTTTTGGATGAAGGGCATGGCACCAGGGCCGGAGGGTTTATCACCGATGGCTTTGGCTACAACAACCTTGGTGCAGCGACCGATGTGAAGGAAGGCAAGGCATTTGTTTCCAGCTATAAACACAAGAGCCGTTTGATTGCCTTTTTTGGGCGGTTGAGCCTAAGCTTTAAGGACACCTATTTTGCAACTGCCACCTTGAGGAGAGAAGGGTCTTCTAAATTTGGCCCCAACAATAGATGGGGGCTTTTCCCCGGTGTTTCTGGCGGTGTAAATGTGACCAATTTGGTAGGGATACCCGGTGTTGACCGTTTGAAAGTAAGAGCAGGGTATGGGGTAACCGGCAATGCGCCCAGTGAAACGAACCTCTCCTTCCTGAAATTTGGTACGCAGGACGGCCTTTTCTTTTACCAGGGGGAATACATCAATGCTTATGGTGCCATTACCAACCCGAACCCTGATTTGAAATGGGAGAGAAAAGAAGACATAAATGCCGGGATCGATATTTCCCTGCTTGATTATAAATTGAGTGTCACGGCTGATTATTTCCAGTCCAAATCTTCCGACCTGTTGCTATCTTTCCTCGTCCGTGTACCACCAAACCTGGTTGACAACAAAGTGCTGAACCTGGCCGAAATGACCAATTCCGGTTTTGAATTCAGTTTAGGTACGACCACCCTCAACTTGGGTGAAATTGGTTGGAGCCCAAATTTGACATTTACCAGATACATCGAAACTACTTTGGACAAAATCACCAGTCCAGAGGTAGAGTCTGATGGCACAAGGATGTTGGGCGATCTCGGTGCCCCATTCCTTACAGGCGTGCAAACAGTAAGGGTGGAAGAAGGCAAAGCCATCGGCCAAATTGTGGGGCCAGTTTATACAGGGACCGATGAGGCTGGCTTGATGACCTACGAAGATATAAACATGGACAGCATGTTTCAAAGCAACGACGATATAGCCGTTTTGGGTAATGGCTTGCCCAAATGGCAATTTGGGTTCAATAATACTTTCACCTATAAAAACTTTGACCTAAACTTTTTCATCCGTGGTGTTTTTGGTCATAGCATATTGAATGTCAGCAATACTAGATACGGAGTGCCAGCAGCTATTGCAATACAAAACGGCATGGCACAGGCACTTGATTTCATTGATGCTACCAATGGGCCGATCTTCTCCGATGTACATGTGGAAGATGCTTCCTATATCAGGTTGGACAATATGTCGCTTGGGTACAGTATCCCAGTTGCAGGCAAGTATTTTTCAAGTATTCGAATGTATGTAACGGCGCAAAACCTGTTTACCATCACGGATTATACGGGTGTCGACCCAGAGGTCCGATATACTGATGGTGGCAACCCGCTTGCCCCTGGGATTGACAGGGAAAATACTTACTTTGCAACGAGGGGTTATACATTTGGACTGAACTTGAAATTCTAAACATCGGCTTTCATCTTTCCAAAAGCCCGAACCCTTTGGAAAATTTGTTCTTTAAATAATTGTTCTTTGACAAATTCAGTGGAATAGGAATTAAACATAATTATTTTGAAAACGCATAAGACAAAAGCCTATTTAGTACTGATTATAAAAATTTTATTTCATGAAATTTTTATATCCTTACGTGTCATATGTTTTCCATATGTTTTCGATAAAAAAGCTAATTGTTTGTCCACGGAATTTGCCAAGATCTACAATATAAAAAATGAAACATCTCAATTTCAACATCATAACAGCCCTTTTTCTGCTCGTTGTCATGGGGCTTACTACCAATTCCTGCACCGATCTGGATGAAGAAATTTTTTCGGAACTGGACGGCGAGAATTTTTTCGATGATCCCGATAATCTGATTTTTGCTTTCGGTACAGCTTACACCAACCTGTACTGGACGTTTGGCCATAAATATGGTATGGGACGCGACTGCGGCACTGATCTAACCGTTGTCCCACAGCGAGGTGGCGACTGGTTCGATGGGGGGGAATGGATTCGCTACCACCGCCTCAGTTGGACACCTACTGATGCCTACATTGAGTTTTGGTGGAACCTGATGTACAAAGGCATCAACCGTTGCAATTCCCTGATCTTTCAGTTTGAAGCCGTCGGCACGGAAGAGGCCAATGTAGCCATTGCTGAACTGAGAGCTTTTAGGGCATTGTACTATTATTGGTTATTGGATTATTATGGCAATGTGCCGATTGTGGACAAATTCGACGTGCCGACCGATTTTGCACCAACCAACAATACCCGTCAGGAAGTCTATGATTTTGTGGAAAAAGAAATTACAGAATCCTTACCGTTGTTGTCGAAAGAAACTGGCATAAATACTTATGGCCGTGTAACTTACTACGTTGCACAGATGACATTGGCAAAATTGTACCTCAACGCGGAAGTCTATACCGGTACGCCGCAATGGGGAAAAGCAGAAGGTGCTTTGGACTCCATCATCAGTTCCGGTGAGTTCGAACTGGAAGCCGACTACTTCAACAACTTCACTGGCGCCCCTATTTCTTCGAAAGAAATACTAATGGGCGTGCCTATGGATGAAGTGAATGCCCAGGGCTTGGAAATCCATCTGTTCTCTTTGCACTATAATTTACAGGACAAGTTTGAAATGGGGCAATTGCCCTGGAACGGCCTGTGTGTGCAAGAGTCGCTCGTGAATTTATTCGAAGACGACGACCTTCGTAAAGGAGGCCTCCTTGTCGGCCAGCAATTCAATCCAGATGGCACCCAAATCCAAGACCCGGACTATGAAAAATTTGACCCAACGTGCCCAACATGCCCCCGTGACTTTGATGGTCCTGGCTTGAACTTGACACCTGAAATAAACATGCTGGAGCCAGATTGTCTGCGGCAGGCTGGCTCAAGGATTTACAAATGGCGTTTTGATCCTGACAGTGACCGCTACCTCAGCAACGATTTTCCAATTTTCCGTTATGCTGATGTGCTATTGATGAAAGCCGAGGCAATATTGCGGCAGGGGGGCGGCGACGCCGACACCTATTATAATATAGTACACCAAAGGGCTGGGCTGATGCCTGTGAGTGGGGTCACCTTGGATGACATCCTGAATGAACGGGCGAGAGAGCTTTATGTGGAAGGCCACCGCCGCAACGACCTTATCCGTTTTGGGAAATACCTCGACGCCCGTTGGGAAAAAGACGAGGTAAGCTCTGATCATGTACGACTCTGGCCCATACCCAAGGATCAGATAGATGCAAATCCAAATTTGAAGCAGAATGACGGGTATTGATAATGTAGTCGCCAAAACCTGTCCCGCATTTAATATCGGGATTCATTTGGCGGGCTGAAATGCCAAATCTTGTTAATCTTTTTATAAATTTATTCACAAAAAAATACCCCCTACCCTTTCCGGAGGGGTGTATATATTTTTTTATTAAAATCCTTAATCTATGAATTCTCGATTATTTTACACCCTTATTGGAATAGTGTTTTTTTCACTGTTCTCTACTCACTCTTATGGCCAATGCACCCGCATTGGCATGATCGGCGAAATGACCGATTGGGCAGCCGATCTATTAATGACCAGGGATTTTGAAAATCCCGAAATGTTTACTGCTTTCATAACAGTAACAGCTGATGATGATACTTCCGACCCTGCTGATGGAATTATTGAAATGAAGTTCCGGGAAGAAAACAACTGGGACGAAAACTGGGGCGACCCTGCTTTCCCATCTGGTACAGGTACAAATGGCGGTGACAATATATTGGTGCCCCCAGGCAGTTATCTTGTGACCTTCAACTGCACCACGGGCGATTACAATTTTGAATCTACCTGCGGATCGATTGGCCTCATTGGCGAATTTACTGACTGGGCAGGCGACCATTTTATGACCCGTGATGCCTCTAATCCAAATATGTGGTCAACTACCATTTCCGTTACTGATGCAGATGACACTTCCGACCCTGCTGATGGAATCATTGAAATGAAATTCCGCCAAAATGCAGGCTGGGACGTCAATTGGGGTGACCCTGCCTTCCCTTCCGGTACCGCTACCGCTGGTGGGGATAATGTCCTTGTGCCGGTCGGAAATTATGTAGTGACTTTTGATTGCTCCACGGGCGAGTATAATTTCGTATCCACTTGTGGATCAATTGGCCTCATCGGCGAATTTACAGATTGGGCAGGTGATCATTTCATGACCCGTGATGCCTCTAACCCAGATATGTGGTCTACCATCTTAAAAGTAACGGCTGAAGATGATACTTCTGATCCTGCGGATGGAATTATTGAAATGAAATTCCGCGAAAATGCGGGTTGGGACGTCAACTGGGGTGATCCTGCGTTCCCCTCTGGCACCGCTACTGCGGGCGGGGATAACATCCTTGTTCCACCAGGTGACTATATGGTGACTTTCAATTGCAGTACAGGTGATTACAACTTCGAATCCACCTGCGGTGAAATAGGCATGATCGGCGAGTTCAACAACTGGAACGGCGACTTCCCCATGAACAGGGATGCCGCTAATCCAAACATGTGGACAGTCATCAAATCGCTCAGCACTGCTCATGATCTTGACACAGACAATGACGTGGAGGTGAAATTCCGTGCAGACGCCGCTTGGGATAATAACTGGGGCGCCACAGGATGGCCCTCTGGTACAGGAGTAGATGGTGGGGATAATATTCCAGCTGTAGCTGGCACCTATGACGTTAGTTTCAACTGCGAATCAAAAGCTTACAGCTTTACAACTAATGATAATGTTTGTGGTGACATAGGCATGATAGGTGACTTTAATGGCTGGGGTATTGGTGGTAGCGGTGAAGTATCGGATGTCGTGCTGGTCAGAAACCCCGATTATCCAAGCCAATTCAGCCTTACCTATAATTTCTCCGGTGGCACAAAAATGCTGTTTCGGGAAAATGCCGACCCGGCTGTTCTTGATGTATGGGGAGGTACCTTCCCTGCTGGTACAGCTATTGACGACAATGGGGTTACCATGTTCGACATACCAGGTGGTACGTTCGATATCACTTTCAACTGTAAGTCAGGTGATTTCAATTTTGAAAGGTTGGGCAGTTCTGTTGCCGCACCCAAGGTATTTGCCATTAATGTAGATGGTAGCCTTAATGAAGCAGATTGGACTATCAATCAACCTGTCTCCAAATTGATAGATGGCGATGCCGGCGATGATCCTAACGTCGTCAACTTTGGTGCAGCTTATAATGATGATTTCTTGTACGTAGGGGTTGAAATAACCGATGCAACCATCATGACCGGACAAGCAGCCGCCGAAGACAACGATGCCGTTTTGATCGCTGTGGATGGTGATAAAAGTGGGGGCGACTATGATGCCAGCGATATTGCTTTCAGTGTAGATGCCGATGGCAATGTTACCATGGTACAAGGCACTGCAACTACAGTAGCCGCTGTCACTACTACAGCCAGTGGATACTTTGTAGAAGCCAGCGTCGCTTGGGCCGATCTGGGTGTTACTCCTGCACCGGGCAGTCAAATCGGATTTGATATTGGTGTCGTTGATGCAGATGCAGATGGTTACCAGAGCTACACTTTCTGGAATGGAGACCTTTCCGATTCGACCTCTACTTCTGCCTTGGGCGCCTTGCTATTTGGAGAATTGGCCTGTGGAAGCATTAGTATCTCCAATCCAGACATTGGGGATGTGGATGTAAGGCCCTTGAGCGACGATCCAACTACTTATGTAGCTACTTACGAGTTCGAGTCAGACATGAATGTTTTGTTTAGAAAAGACCGTCAGGGAACTGTCGCTTGGGGAGCTACTGACTTCCCAACTGGTATGGCTATCGTTGGTGGTGATGCCATTCCCGTAACCACCGGGCGTTACAGGATTTCGTTTGGTTGCTTGGACGGTTCTTACTCTTTCACTTCTGAACCTACCAGCGATGAAGTGGCCTATGCCGATTACACGGATACTGCACCTGTCATTGATGGTGATCTGAGTGAATACAACCTCCAGTACGGCATGGATGCTGGCATCGTAACTGGTAGTGGCACCATAAACCCTGTTGAATGGGGCGCTCGCTGGGATGCTGGCAACCTGTACATCGCAGCCAAGGTTGTTGACTCACCTGTTGAGGGTACCAACAACCCTTGGGACAATGATGCCATTGAAATGTACATTGATGGCAACCACGATTCTGATGGTGCTTTTGATGGCGACTTCGATACCCAGCTTATTTTGGATGCTATCAATGAAAGCATGCTTTGGGTCAAAGCAGATGGTGTTCCTGTTACCAATTTCGAGTCTATTTGGTTTATAACATCGGAAGGGTACAATATCGAATTGCGCCTCGGATGGGACAACTTTAGCTTCGTGCCTGGCCGCAACCGCACGATGGGCTTCACAATTGGCAACAACGATAGTGACCAAGGCATCGGCCGTGACTACCAAAGCGCCTGGGCCGGAACAGCCGACAACTGGAACAATACTTCCGTACATGGTGACTTACAATTGGCCGGCGGCCCACTGAACACAGCTACTGCTACCACAGATGTTATGTACAATGAATTTGTTGCCATTTATCCAAACCCAGCAGGAGCAAGTGGATTCAATATTGCCACTATGGGTGATGTCTTTACTGGAGAAACACAAATTGAAATGTACAACCTCGTAGGGCAAATGGTGACCAGCCGTACTGAACGCCTTATTGGCGGCACCTCTGTGTTCGTCAACAGTTCGAAGTTATCGGCAGGTACTTACTTTGTGAAGCTGAAATCAGAAGATGGCAACTTGGCCGTCAAGAAAGTGATCATTCAGCAATGATTAATGGCTGGAAAAATGATTTAATCTTTTAATACTCCAGACAGAAATTGAGGAAAGTCAATTCAATATCTTTTTGTTTGACCCTTTTCTGAATTTTTGATATAGATAGGGAGGCATTTTTTCTAATGCCTCCCTATTTTTTTTGATTTGACAATGTCAAATTATTATCATCTGTATTGTGATAAGAAAACAATAAAGAGGGGTAATTCAATAATTTTTATTTCAAAAAATTTAACAAAGTTGAGAAGGGCTTTCTCATAAAAATTAACGGTTCTTTGACAATTTTCGTGGAGCGAAAAAAAAATAGGAAGAGAGGGAGATAAAAAAATAAAAAAATTGAAAATTTTTTATTTTTTATCTCCCTCTCTATCAGAGTGGCTTCCACGGGATTTGTCAAAGAAGCATTAAAATTAACCTATGAAAGGAAAAGTAGCAGTCATCACAGGAGGAAACGGAACACTCGGAAGTGCCTTTGCAAAGGGATTGGCAGAAGCAGGCGCAACTGTTTTTATTCTTGGTAGGAATAAAGAAAAGTCATCGGCACGGGTAGATGAATTTAAAAGGAAGGGGCTGGAAATATTTGCAATTACTTGTGATGTTTTGGACGAGGATGCTGTTGAAGCCGCAGTAAATGAAGCATTAAAAAAAGCAGGAAAAGTCGATATTTTAATCAACGGTGCAGGCGGAAATATGCCTGGCGCCACGATAATGCCTGACCAATCCATCTTCGACTTGTCCATTGAGCAGTTCAGAAAAGTAAACGATTTGAACTTGATCGGGACAATAATTCCTTCGGTTGCTTTTGCCAAACCAATGGCCAAGCAAGGTAAAGGCTGCATCATCAATATCTCTTCGATGTCAGCACAATTGCCACTTACCAGAGTTGTAGGCTACTCTGCATCCAAAGCGGCAGTTGATAATTTCACCCGCTGGATGGCGGTGGAAATGGCAACCAAGTATGGCGAAGGAATTCGGGTAAATGCCATCGCACCTGGTTTTTTCATCGCAGAACAAAACCGTAGTTTGCTTTTGAATGAAGATGGTTCTTTGACCGCAAGAGGGGAAACCATTATCAGTCAAACTCCAGCAAAAAGGTTTGGTAGACCCGAAGAACTAATCAGTACCTTGCTATGGCTTTGTGATGACCGATCTACTTTTGTCAACGGAATCATTGTTCCTGTGGATGGTGGATTTAGTGCTTTTAGCGGGGTTTAGTATTTTCTGAAAATGAGCTTTTTATGATAAAACTCGAACAAACGTGGCGATGGTATGGCCCTGATGATCCTGTTAGTTTAATGGATATTCGACAGGCAGGAGCGACCGGGGTAGTCACTGCCTTGCACCACATTCCCAATGGAGAAGTTTGGACTTTGGAGGAAATTCAAAAAAGAAAATCTGAAATAGAAGCAGCGGGTTTGAAATGGTCGGTAGTGGAAAGTATTCCCATTCATGAAGATATAAAAAGGGCATCAGGTAAATATTTGGAATACATCGAAAATTATAAAAAAAGTATTTTCAATTTATCGAAAAGTGGAATTAATACCGTCACCTATAATTTCATGCCTGTTCTCGATTGGTCACGGACGGAATTAGAGTACCCAATGCCCGATGGTTCCACAGGTTTGTTTTTTGAAAAAACGGCCTTTGCTGCTTTTGATTTATTTATTTTAAAAAGGCCCGATGCAGAAAACGATTATAACGAAGCGGAAAAACATAAAGCTGCCCAACGCTTTTCTGAAATGAGTGAGGCGGAAAAAGAAAAACTGATTAAAAATATTATCGCTGGATTACCTGGTGGGACTACGGAAAGTGTTTTAGATTTATCAGCATTTCAAAAAATTCTTAATACTTATAAAAATGTTGATGCACAGGCACTCCGAAACAACCTCATTTATTTTTTAAAACAAATTATTCCCATGGCCGATGAAGTTAATGTAAAAATGGCTATCCATCCTGACGATCCGCCTTTTCCTTTATTGGGTTTGCCAAGGGTTGTTAGCACCGAGGCCGATATTCTATTTATTTATCAGGCTATTGATTCTCCTAATAATGGTTTGTGTTTTTGCACAGGTTCTTTCGGTGTTCGCCCTGATAATGACTTGCCTGAGATGGTTAGAAAATTAGGTCATCGAATTAATTTTATCCACCTCCGTGCTACTAAAAGAGATGCGGAAGGAAATTTTTATGAAGCCAATCATTTGGAAGGTGACGTAGATATGTTTGCAGTCATGAAAAATTTATTGATGGTTGTGAACAAGGCAAATAAATCTATCCCCATGCGCCCAGATCACGGCCATAAAATGCTCGATGATTTAAATAAAAAAACAAATCCCGGTTATTCTGCCATCGGCAGATTGAGAGGTTTAGCAGAATTGCGAGGATTGGAATTAGGGATTTTAAAATCAATGGAAAAAGAAAATAGCAAAGCATGGTAAAACCATTTTTGGACGAAAATTTTTTGCTGCAAAACTCAACTGCGGAGCGGTTATTTCACGAATATGCAAACCCTCAACCGATTATTGATTACCATAATCATTTACCACCGGATGAAATTGCCAATAATAAAAACTTCGCCAACCTAACCGAAATTTGGCTCGATGGTGATCATTACAAATGGCGGGCGATGCGTGCAAATGGAGTCGATGAAAAATATATAACAGGTGATGCGAGTGATAAAGAAAAAATTTTAAAATGGGCAGAAACAGTTCCTCATACCATGCGCAACCCACTATATCATTGGACGCATCTGGAACTGCAACGATATTTTGGCATTAAAGAATTACTCCAACCGAATACGGCACTCAGTATTTACGAACATGCCAATGCCCAATTAAATACTTCTGATTTTTCCACAAAACAATTATTGCAAAAAATGAAAGTGGAGGTGGTTTGTACGACAGACCACCCGACTGATAATTTGGAATTTCATAAAAAACACCAAGCCTCTGGAAGTGAATTAAAAATGCTGCCCACTTTTCGGCCAGATAAATTTGTGGTAATTGACAGCAATGACTTTTTAATTTATTTAGAAAAATTAGAAAACATAATCGGAAGCAATATTTCCACCTTTGATGAATTATTATCGGCATTGGAAAATCGGATTGACTTTTTCCATTCATTGGATTGTCAGTTAGCGGATCATGGTTTAAGCCAATTATATGCAGTTGATTTTAATAATTATTATTTGGACGAGGTTTTACAGAAAAAGAAAAAAAATATAGCAATAAATAAAAAAGAAAGTGCTGTATTTCAAACCGCTATTTTACATCAACTGGCCAAAATGTATCATAAGAGAGGTTGGACGATGCAGTTTCATCTGGGCGCTATTCGAAATAATAATAACCGCTTATTAAATCAGGTTGGGGCAGATGTTGGATGCGATAGTATTGGGGATTTCGAGCAGGCTACCGGTCTTTCTGCTTTTCTTAATGGTTTGGATGCAGAAGGTAAATTAGCAAAAACCATCCTCTACAACCTTAACCCAAGAGATAATGAGGTATTTGCCACCATGGCAGGAAATTTCAATGACGGAACTTCTGCTGGTAAAATCCAATGGGGTTCGGCATGGTGGTTTTTAGACCAAAAAGACGGCATGGAAAAACAAATCAATACACTTTCAAACATGGGGCTGCTCAGTCGGTTCATAGGGATGCTGACTGATAGCCGTAGTTTTTTATCGTTCCCCCGGCACGAATATTTTCGAAGAATTCTTTGCAATCTGATAGGGCAAGACGTACATCAAGGGGAATTGCCAAACGATGTGGAATGGCTAGGCGAAATGGTAGTAAACATTTGCTATAAAAATGCGAAAAGGTATTTTGAATTTTAAAGAAAACGAAAAAGAAGTATATCATTTAATTAACCAGTAATCACTCCCGCAAAAATTCCAACTCCCCATTCTCCCCCAATTTTGCAATGACGGATGGCTGATTCATATCCTTATCCATCGTGCGGTATTTCACCACATGATCTACCCCAATAATAACAGCAGAACTGATTTCTCCAAAATGATTAGGAAAGGGTTCGTTGGAAATATTGGCACTGGTGGATACAAGTGGTTTGCCAAAAGCATCGATAAGTACTTTACAAAAGGGATCTTGTGTAACACGGATGGCAATGGAGCCATCGCTTCCAAAAGAAATAGCAGGCAGGTTTTTGGCCTGCTCATAAATGATGGTCAGCGGGCGTTCGTGAAAAAGTAGTAAGGTCTCTACCCTTGGGTGTACGTGCTCCACATATTCCTTGAGCATTTCGATGGAAGAGACCAGAAGTACAAAAGGCTTATCCGGCTGGCGATCTTTTAGGTGGTAAACTTTGGCCACCGCATCTGCATTGGTGGCATCACAGCCAATACCCCAGATGGTATCGGTCGGGTAAAGGATGGTTCCTCCGCTTTCAAGACAAGCTAAAATTGGTTCTAAATCGTAGTAGTTGACCATAGGCGTGGCCGTTTTTGTAAAGGTATGCATAGGTGTTTATACGGTTATAGCAGGATTTTGGTTTTTGGTTCATGGTTTTTGGTTTCAAAGGTCGGTTCACAAACCAAAAACCCTGAACCAAAAACCAAAATCCTGCTAATGTTTTCTAACTTGCATTTTAGGGGATTGTCATTTCAATAACTTTAGATAGAAAACCGTTTGGGTTTTTGGGGGTTAAAATAAAGACAATTGCGATGTTTGCCAATCCCCGCCATTTTGCACCTGCATTAACTGAATTTTTTTCAATACTATTGTTTCTTTTTTAAGAATTAGTAGAAGGGCAAAGGTAAAAGAGGAATTCTTTGGCATTTACAAATTAATTCTACTCCTGACTGACAAAATTTTTAAAGTTATGAACGGGCGATCTCTGTTATTTCCGATCATCGTTACTATGCTGCTTGCGGCAGTGCCAGGGCAGGCTGCCCATATCATTGGAGGCGACATTACTTATGTTTGTAACAGTCCGGGAAATTATACTTTCACTTTAAAATTATACAGGGATTGTTTCGGGGGTGGCGCTCCGTTCGATTCTGCACCGGGTGCTCCATTTCCGGGCACGGTCTCCATTTATGAAGGTGACAGCTCTACCCCAATGAATTTTGGTGGGTTAGACCATATTTCATTGGCGGAACCTTCTATTACTGTAGTGCAACCCAACCTGAGCAACCCTTGCCTCGACCCGCCTACCGATGTCTGTGTAGAAGAGGGGGTCTATATTTTTGATGTCAGTTTACCCGTGAATAACCAGAGTTATCACATCGTTTATCAGCGGTGCTGCCGGAATGGGACGATTACAAATATCCAGAACCCCGGAGAAACGGGCGAAACATTTTACATAGAACTTACACCCGAAGCTCAGGCCGTTTGCAATGACAGTCCGGTATTCGACGATTTTCCCCCGATCGTCATCTGTGCAGGCGAACCGATCAATTTTGATCATTCAGCCACTGATGCTGATGGGGATGTGCTGGTCTATGAATTGTGCAGACCCTATGTTGGCGGCGGCAACGATACCAACAATGCAACTGCTCCCGGTGGTGTGGCCCCAAACCCAGATCAAAGACCTCCTTTTACAAATGTTGCATACAATTCGCCATATTCGTTCCTTTCCCCATTACAAGCCAATCCACCGCTTACTGTCAATATGAATACTGGTTTTATGTCAGGTGTTCCTACTTCATTGGGTCAATTTGTTGTGGGGGTTTGTGTGAAAGAATATCGCAATGGCGAATTGTTGAGTGAAGTACTCCGTGATTTCCAATTCAATGTAGTGGAATGTGAGTTCAATGTCAGGGCGGACATTGCCGAAGATGATACGGTCACATTGCAGGGACAGCAGTATTATGTGGTCAATGCCTGCGGCATCAATTCCGTGCAGTTCGTCAACCAAAGCACTGAGGCCTCCAATATCGATGATGTTTTGTGGCATTTTGACCTTGGGGCCACTGATACTACAAGTACTGAATGGAGCCCGACCATTAATTTTCCCGGCTTGGGCACTTATTATGGGGAGCTGTACCTCAACCCTAATGTCCCATCAGGCGAATGTGCCGATACAGCTTTTATCGAAGTAAATGTATTTCCGGGAATCACTGCCGATTTTGAATTTGACTATGATACCTGCGTTGCAGGCCCGGTTACTTTTACCGATCTTTCTTTCTCTGGAGCAGGCCCCAATACCATTGTTTCGTGGGATTGGAGTTTTGGGGATGGCAATACTTCCGACCAACAACACCCCATTCATACTTATCAAATTCCCGGAGCAATGAATGTGCAGTTATTGGTAAAGGATACCAATGATTGTGTTGGAGTTAAAACAGATGTGGTGAATTATTTCCCTGTACCTCAACTGCTTGTGGTAGCGCCCAGTGAGTTTATAGGATGCCAACCTGCAAGTATTTTTTTCGACAACCTATCAACTCCCGTTGATGAAAATTATGACATATTTTGGGAATTTGGCGATGGCGGCACAAGTACCGAAATAGACCCCACCCACACTTATGAAGACCTTGGTACGTTTACCATTTCCCTTTCGATCACTTCCCCGCTTGGCTGTTTCATTGATACTGTTTGGAACGACCTGATTACAGTGCTACCAAGCCCAATTGCCGACTTCACCTTCTCTCCCGTGCAGCCGAGCAACCTCGTGCCGACCGTTTCCTTTTTCGATGAATCATTCGAGCCAGTGGCTTGGAAATGGAGGTTCGGCGATGTGGGGGCTTCCATTCAGCAGAATCCTGTTTTCACTTTTCCCGACACAGGAATGCAAGAGATACAGCTCGTCGTTTTTCACGAAAGCGGCTGCACCGACACCATGATCCAATACCTCGACGTCATTCCCGAAGTCCGATATTTTCTTCCCAATGCTTTCACTCCCAACGGCGATGGCTTCAATGATGGTTTCCGTGGCAATGGCATGATGGAAGGTTCAAAGGATTTCAACTTAAGCATCTGGAATCGCTATGGGGAAATGCTGTTTGAGACAACTGACCCCTTCGAGTCGTGGAATGGGAGAAAGGACAATACTGGCCAACTCTCCCCACAAGGCGTTTACGTTGTTGTGGTCACTTATACTGAACCTCGAGGTAGGCAGCGAGAGCTGCGGGGGTATGCTACGTTGGTGAAGTGATTATTTTGAAATAACAAACCGCTCAACAGCCATCACTGCTCCATTTTCCAAGTATTTTAAAAAATAAAGCCCTGCGGGCATGCCGTCCAAGGGGATGACGATTATTGAAGTATTTTCAAAAGGCCTGTTTTCGACCAACTTGCCGTTTATATCAAAAATGTGGAATGTGCCATTGTAGCTGTTACGGCCTTTATTAAACAAAACTTGGAGGAAGTCGATAGCGGGATTGGGGCTGACGGAAAACAAGTTGTTCTCTTCGCGCCTTTCTTTGTCATTAAAAGGCATGCAAGCAATACCATTGAATTCAAGGGGGAAAAAATACGGATTATCAAAACAGTGGAGGTTACATGGGCCTCCTTCATCCGCATAGCCACTGTCGGGATCAATACTTTCAAAAAGGCTCAACAACCAATGGGCACTCCCTATATTCTCATAAATACTGTCATTGCCCATCAAGCCGCCTTGGTCGTCGTAAAAACTGACCATTTGTGTTTTTAAACTATGGCCACTTACTTCCCTGTTTACTACACTGTCCACTTCTACGGTCATGGAGTCGAACGGCCATAAAAGCGCTTCGTTGAGTTTGACTTTCCACTGATCCCCTGCCTGTGCGTTGAAATCGTACAGTTGGCCGAAAGTAGCATCACCGGGGTTGTAAATAAAGACCTTCCCGTTTTCCTCGTAGGTATAAGATTCTGAAAAGCGTTTCATTATTTTACAGTTTATTCCCTGTATGACCGTATCGCCTGTAACCGTAATGGTTTCTATATGTGGCGGGGTGAATACCGACCAACACTCATAATACCAAGTTGCCCAGGCTGGCGCCCATTGATCTTGGGAAAAAAGGGAAATTGAAAAAAGGAAAGCAATAGTAAGTGTAATGGTCTTTTCCATGATAAGTTGGTTTTGATGAAATGACTATTTAGTAACAACAAATTTCTCAGTTGCCTTGACAAGGCCATCTTCGAGGTATTGTAAAATATAGATGCCCGCAGGCCATTCCCAAACAGGGATGATGTAGGTCGTATTTCCCCGGATGCCCCCGACCTGCTGTACCACCTTGCCTTCCATATTGGAAATAAGAAAGGTGGCACTTTTTGAAATGCCGCCTTTCCCCCGTACTTGAAAATTCAGGTAGTCGGTAGTCGGGTTGGGGTAAATAGCAAGTGACATGGCAGACACCACACCTTCTTCCGTAGAATCCAACAGGTGGCACCCAGGTACAAGGCAGCCATAGCTGTCCAATTTAAGTAGCCAGGCCTGCTGCGGATAAACAGCACCACTGCCGATGTCCCGTGCCTCCCCACAGAGGATGAAGCCTCCGTCCGGGGTTTCTTTCAGGTCGTAGATCTTGTTGTCGCTGGGCGTATCGGTCAGGTAGTAGTATTTGCGCTCCCACATTAATGTGCCGATGTTGGACACCTTGGAGATCCAGCCAGTATGGGCGCCCTCAGCTGGTGCAGGTATATACGTACTCGATACCCCTGCAAACACAAAACCGCTCCCATCCGACACCTGTTCCACATTGGTTGTGAAAGCCTTGCCCGTCAATAGTACATCGGGAAAGGTCAGTTCCCATTCGATCTGGTGGTCAGGGCTGAGTTTAAAAACATACTTATCGAAAAATACATCATTTACTGATGCCCTGTCCTGTTCGTACCCGATCCCTGATGCCACCACGAGGCTACCGTCGTCGAGCAGTACCATGTCGTTGGCACCATCACGCAGGCCATCGGAAATGGGAGAGAGGTAGCTCCAGTTTTCATTGCCGAGGCTGTCGAGGGAGATGATGTAGGTCTGGTAGGTGTAGTTTTCGTCAACCAAATTGTTGTTTCTTTTCCCCCCGCCGATCAAGTAGTTTTTTTCCTCATCTATTCCTACGCAGATAGGCAAGTCCCATAATGTCTCTCCTAATTTTTTAGTCCATATAGTATTGGCTTCTTGGTCGGTTTTTATGACTATAATATCAGAGTTTTGAAAAACGCCAACCTGTGCAACTTGCATCGGGCAGGCAAAAAGATACCCTCCATCAGGAGTAAGGGTAAATGCCCTAGCCTGCATAAAATCAAATTGAGGATAACCGGGATTTTGAAATTCCTTTGTAAAAAGCGTATCGCCAAACTGGTCATATTTGATGAATAAGGCGTTGAAATGATCTGTATAGGAGTATCCAGCATTTACAAAATCCCCGTTGGGCAATACTGTTAAGGTATGCCACCAAGTTTCAAAGGTTTTGATAGAATCCGTTAATGTTTTGGCATAAACAGGGTTGCCACCCAAATCCAATTTCAAAAAAATATTCCCGGCTTTATGGGGAAAGATCGAATCGGCAATCAACCCGGTGGTATAATAACAGCTATCCGTAGGGATAATACTGGTAAGCACAGCGGCAGGGAAGCCGTAGTTCGTCCGGAGGTTGAAAGTAGTTTGGGCGTTTGCACTTTCCAAACTGAAAAATATTGAGATCAATATTAGTAGAAATCTTTTCATATCAAGAGGGAAGAGTAACAGGTGTCAAAACCAAAATTTTGACACCTGCAACTGTTAAGAATCAATTAGCTATGACCAGTTTTTCTGTTGATATTGCTTTTCCATCAACAACCAAACTGAACATGTAAATACCATTGTAGGTATTGTCAATCTCCCATGTAGCCCGACCATTTTCTTTTTCAAGCTTGGACTCCCACACAACCTTACCTTCAACTGATTTTACTTGTAATTTGGCATTGACAAAAGGAGCTTCAATTGAGTACCAGAAAGAAGTCACGTTCCCCGCAGGGTTTGGCACTGCCCTGACCCTGCTGAGACCTGTTCCGTCAAGTCCCTCAACAATTCCGCTGGCTGGAGGGGCAATCAGGTTCTGCTGCTGGCTGGTGTCGGGTAAAAAGAACACAGGCTGGTATCCAGCATTTATAACATCGTTCAAAAGGTTCTGCGCCTGAACGGAGGCGTAGTATTCCCCAGCATCGGCAACCTGTGTGATGGCAGCGAGATTGTTATATACCATATCCGTTTCGGTTGTCCCATTTTGCAAAGCACTGATCTGCAAATTTTTGAACGTGCTGAAAAAGCTGTACTCCGTGAGGTTTTCACCTGTCAAGGTAAAACTATTCGGAATACCATTCAGCGCCACTTGGGCAGAGTCGGGCTCGCTTTGCTGTAGCCACGAATCAACAATCATAAAATGGGATTCGAGCCCGCCTTTATTGGCCAGCCACAACCGGGCCATGCCGAGGTCTTGTTCTACCGAATCAATAAGGTAGTGCCGGATCAATATATTGGCCGCATAAGCCTTTTCCCCCGCATCTGTGCTTCCATTGAAGTCATTCTCAAAACCTTGGCGTTCAGGGCCAGATATGAACCCTTCGTGACCGCTTCCTGGCAATTTGGATGGACAATTATTTTGATTTCCAGATGATAAGGTAATAGTTGTTGTGGTGTAGTTGGCAGGTGCGGGAGGAGTAAAATAATTGATTGGGTCCTGCTTGTTCAAGAAATGCATTTCCGGGTCGGAATTAGACAAAACTGTACTGAACGAATTCCCTGCGGATTCACTGGTTGAACCTTGCTCCCCTGCGATGCTGCCCCCACCTTTTTGTTTTGGCACCGCAAAATCGAAAGTGTTGGATTCATTTTGGTTGCATAAGTATTCAAGACCAATGTGAGACAATAGTGGATTTGAAGTGTTCTTGTTCCTCCCATTGGCCAAGTTGGCACAATGCAACGCATCCAAACTGTTTTTATAAATTTCGTTTGGCGCTTCCCCCGAAGATTGGGTAAGAATACCAACTGGGTTGATTGTACCTGCACTAGCATCAATCGTAAAAGAATTCTCCTCTACTTTATAACCTGTACTTAGGTATAAATTCAAACCCCTTTGAACAACAAGATCAGGGTTATATGGATCTTGACGAGGGGGAAGGACACTCCCTACATAAAAGTTGTTTTTAACAATATGTGCATGGGGGATTTTTGCAGCAAAAATTCCAACCAAATTATTCCTAAAGTCGGTATCCGTAACTACTATAGGGTGAACAGTCCCTATTATACTTGATTGGATACCATGATTAAACCCAGCAAACTCAGAGTTTGAAAAATCACCACAATTTACGCCAAGAGGCGGAGGAGGGCTGTCGTTGCAAAGGCCATTAACAAAGAACCCCGCATCCCTTGAATTGATGCCATAACCTCTTTCATTCGCAAAGGATTGGCCTGTTGGATAAAAGTTGTTAACAAAATTGCAACCCCTGAAACGTATGCCATCCACAAATTTCAAATAAGCCATTTCCAAAAAATTATTATAAGCAGCTGGGTAGTTTGCGTCCAAAGTGAAATCACAACCAGTAAAATAGCTAAGGTTACCTGTATTTTTCCCATTAAAAAGGTTGGTATTTTGAAAACTCTGAATATCAATAGCGCGGTGCTTACAGTTCAAGAAAGTCGTGCTGCGGCATTGTAAAACCCCGCCAGTTGACCATTGGCTTGCCCCTTGTGCAGCGGCACCTATCTCAGCCCTTTCTATGGTCGAACTATTAGAACTCAACAGGCCGACATAGCGCTGCCCATTAAAAGGGTCGAATTGTTGCGGCAAATTATAAACGCCTTCTACGATAATGCCTTTCCAAAAATCACTTTGATCATTTGGCATCAAATGGGCACAATCCAGAAAAAGGTCGCCATCGGGTTTTACGATTATTTTGCTGTTTGCCGCAAAAGTCACATCTGTTTTTATAGTCAACCTTCCGCCCGGCTCAATAATGATATCCCCTGCTACATCCCTTTCAAAAGTCCATGTAATGTTCTGACCATTTGAGATGATGACGTTCGGAGCATTGGCTGGCTGGACTGGGTCGATGGTGACGGAGGGGGGTGGGTTGTTGAGGATGAAATTTCTGGCTTGTGCAATTTGGCAGGGCGAAAGTCCCGTCATGGCTCCATTGCCTCCCATCAAACTATTACTTCCGCTGAACCATGCATTACAATTGAAACCATTGGCATCCCCACAGGTTCCTGCACTGTTATTGCATTCAGCTATAGGGTCAACATCTGAAATAGCATTTGAACCACAACTAAACGAGTGTGGGAGGCTTAATGAATGCAAGAGTTCATGAACCATTACTCTTTCGTACGGTATGGCGGGATTGCCGTTTTGTTGAACATAAAATAATCCGCATATATGTGTTGCAGCATCAGCACCATTTCCTAAACCAGATACATATCCTTGGAAACACGGAGCAGCACCAGGAGTCATACTACTTTCACATTCGTTGAGTATAAAATCATACACGATATTTCCATATTCTGAAAACATATTTTTTAGAACCCCAGTGTTAAATATTGTCCCGTTTAAGTCACAGTTTCCAAATACAGTACTGGATTTGTGAAAAAAGATACCTCCATGTAGGTCGTTTGAATTATTAGGATCGGTAAACAGCTGAACCCTAATTCGAGACTCTGGCATGTGCTGGGCATTTCCAAGAGTAGGTTGGCTGAAATTGGAGAACCGAGAATTGATTTGTTGCAATAATTGATTAACCCTGGCAACACCATCGTGTGATCCAGGCTGGTCATTAAAATTGCCCTGCCCATTGTCATCTTGAATAAAATGGAAGTTTACGTTGATCGTTATTAGTGGAAGGCTTCCAGGATCGAGGGAACCTTCTAAACATGAGTCGTCACAGTGAGAAGAATTGCTTGTACCTGGCCACTCATCATCAGTTCCACATATATCAATTTGAGCAGTTGACAATTGGGGAGAAGAAGCAATAATCAGAAGCAAAAATAAGAGCTTAAACCATAAACTATTTGTTTTAAAACAGGAGGAAGTAAACCACCACCCTCCAAGGTTGAAAGAAAGATTTTTCATGTTAGAGAATTTTTAATTTTAGAAAATAAATATTATGTAGAAGATTACAGGTCGGAAATGTTCAAAATTAATCCGTTGAAGATTAACCCTTTTGGTACGGTAGGGATGTTCGGAAAGGAATTAGGTTACGTGTTCGGTTTTTAATCATTACGAGTTCGTTTTTAATCATAGGAAACTACAAGGTAGCATTAGGCAAAAAATATAGGAAAGGGATCCTATCTCAGTGATAAATTTTTCACATTATGTAAAGAAAGGAATAAATGTTCAAAGAAAAATCCAAATTTCGGATTATTGTTTTGGCTTTTCGGAATTTTGACAAATTTAATACACAACCGACTTGTTTATCTATTAATAGCAACTGCTCCCCCACCGGCTTCCGCCCAACCATTGCGTTGTTTGCTGCCCTGTCATTAAAATTTTTGTTGCAAACAACCCGACACAGCCAAAATCCCATGCTGTATTTTCCGTTATAATTTCGCACATTTGTACACACTAAACGAAACTAAACCCAATGAAATACCTATATACCCTCTCGTTACTTCTTTTTATACAGCTCTCTGGTTATTCAAAGCACATTATTGGTGGAGTAGTTTCCTATGAATGCCTTGGAGGCGGCACTTATCGGTTTACCATGAAAATGTACCGTGATTGTTATGACCTCACCGGGGCTGGTTTTGATAGCTTTGCACCTTTTACCATCTTTAAAGGGACTCAGGAAATAACGACCCTTAGTATTCCGGTACAGTCAGTGGAAGACGTTGATCCCCCTCCCATACCTTGTTTGATCCTTCCTGAAAATGTATGCGTAGAAGAGGGTATCTACGAATTTGAATACACCTTTGCCGATTGGCCTTCCACGGAGAGCTACCATATTTCTTATCAGCGTTGTTGCAGGAACGCCACTATTATCAATATCCAAAGTCCGAATGATGTTGGAGCTACATTTACCATAGAAATATTGCCCGCTTCTCAACAGCTCTGTAACAACAGTCCTACTTTCAACACTTTTCCGCCTATCGTTATCTGCGCCAATGAGGAATTGAACTACGACCACAGTGCATTTGATTTGGAGGGAGATCAATTAGTGTATTCATTTTGTTCGCCCTTGTTGGGCGGCGCCCCACCGGGAGCAGGAGGAGGGCCTTGTAACGCTGTAGCCCCTAACCCAGCTTGTCCGCCTCCTTATGATGAGGCCATATTTATCAACCCGCCTTACAAGGAATCCGAACCGATGGGCGGCGACCCCGCTGTAAGCATCAACACCAATACTGGTTTGCTAACTGGGACACCTACCGTAACCGGGCAGTTTGTTTTTGCTGTTTGCGTCTCTGAGTATCGGAATGGTCAATTGATGTCGATCATCAGGCGGGATTTTCAGTTTAATGTGGCCAGTTGTGAAGCGCTGGTGCATGCCGATATGAATGCCAACAATATTTCTTTGGAAAATGATGAATATTATTTGAAAATCTGCAATGGGCTGGACGTTGCTATAGATAACGAAAGTACAGACCCATCTAATGTGGACGAGGTGCGCTGGGAGTTCAGCACTCCTGATAGCCTTTATACCTATGGCACTTGGGATTTGGCCGCTGTCTTCCCCGAACCCGGAAGCTATGATGGCCTTTTGATCCTCAATCCTGACGATCAACTTTGTGGGGACACCGCTAAAATCCATGTGGACATATTCCCGGAAGTTGTGGCGGATTTCACCTATGACTATGACACTTGTGTGGCAGGCCCCGTTTCGTTTTTTGATCACTCTTATATTGATGGCAATGGAAAAATAGCTGCCCGCATCTGGGATTTGGGCGATGGCACTATTGATAGCATTTTTACCAACCCTGTCCATGTTTATGAACAACCACAAGTGATACCAGTCCGGTTAGAGATTTGGGATGAAAATGGTTGTTTCGACGAAATGCTAAATCCAGTGACTTATTTCCCAGTTCCCGCTACTATTGATGTGCGGCCAAGCGATACATTGAGTTGCCCTCCTGCCGAAATCACCTTTACCAACCTGTCTTCACCGCTTGACGAAACCTATGACGTTTTCTGGGAGTTTGGGGATGGAGGGACTTCATCCGCCATTAGCCCTGTGTATGTTTATAAGGAAACTGGCCTATACGACGTGCGAATGCAGATCAACTCCCCCATCGGCTGTACGACCGATACTACATTTTCAGCCTACATTCGAATGACAGAGCCTCCCATCGCCTCGTTCGATTATGAACCAAAAGAATTGAGCAACCTTGCACCTGAGGTCTCATTTTTTGACTACTCGCAAAATATGGTACGCTGGGACTGGTTCATTAACGATCAAGTAGTAGCCCAACAACCGGATTTCCAATACGAATTCCGGGACACTGGTCTGCATGCCGTTTCCCTTGTAGTCACCCATCCGTTTTTTTGCCAAGACACCCTCACTCGTTATATTGATGTCAAGCCCGAAGTGACCTTTTTCATGCCCAATGCATTTACTCCCAACGAAGATTCCGAAAATGAATTCTTCCATGGGAATGGCATTCTGTTGGGCATCAAAAGTTATAAAATGGAAATTTGGGATCGCTGGGGCCAATTGATTTTTGAATCTTATTCCCCTACCAAAGGCTGGAACGGCCGGGCCGACAACAATGGGAAACGAGTTCCAGCGGGAGTTTACGTTTATACGGTCAATTTTACTGGGCCAAGAGGACAACCACATGAATACAAAGGATACGCTACGGTGATCAGATGACAGTAGGTAGTTTGCAGTGGATGCAACTATCAGTATTTGAAACATCAACTTCAAATGGCCGTTTACCTGCTTTGAAGAAAACCATTTAACCATATGGCCATTCAACCATTAAAATTTCTTCCCAAAAAAGAAATTTTCCTTTACCTTTGCGCCTCTTTTCAATTAACGATAAAAATCAAGTAAAATGGACGCCATAAATTTCGTTCAGGAGCAGTTGGCCAAGAAAATAGATTTTCCTAAATTCCGTGCCGGCGACAATGTTGCAGTTAGTTATAGGATCATTGAAGGGTCTAAGGAACGTATCCAAGTATTCCGGGGCGATGTGATCCAGATAAAGGGTGAAGGTGCGACCAAAACCTTCACTGTACGCAAAATTTCCGGCGGTGTAGGGGTAGAGCGTATTTTTCCATTCGTTTCTCCTAACATAGCTGAAATTCAAGTACTTAAACGTGGCAGGGTTCGTCGGGCAAGATTGTATTACTTACGGGATGCTATTGGGCAGAAAGCCAAAATCAAGGAAAGAAAATACATCCGTCCAGCGAAAAATTAATCTATTGCCCTAATTGGCATTTTTTTCGAGCGCCTTGCAGACACCTATCTGCAAGGCGCTTGTGGTTTTTGGAAATTAGGAAATTGCACAAGCGGTTGATTTCAAAGTTCAATAATTTCCCAATTTCTAATTTCCTACTATCCCTATCCTATTATGATGAAAACGAAACGTTGTTTATTACTCCTTCTTTTCTGCTTACACCAATGCTTCCTCAGTGCCCAGATCGTCAACATTGAAGAACGCCGTATCACTAGCACTAATGACAGTACTTATTGGTACGGATCATTGCGATTGGGAGCAAATATTTCCAAAGTGAAGGACCAAGTACTGCAATTCAGGTCGACTGGGCATGTACAGTATAAAAAAGGTAAATCGTTGACGCTGCTGCTGTTGGACGGCAATTTTCTAAGAGCAGGGGGCAAAGAATTTCAAGAAGCTGCTTTTTCCCATCTCCGTTTCAATTACAAGATCAAAGATTGGTTGGTTACTGAAACCTACGGCCAGGCGCAAGTCAACAAATTGTTGCTAATCCGGTTGCGTGCGCTGGCAGGTGCGGGGCTGCGTTTTCGGTTATTGAAAAGCGAAAATGGCGGGCAACGGATATACGGCGGTTTGGCGTACTTGTTTGAACACAATCGCTTTTTGGAAGGCATCCCCGATAAGGACTGGCACCGGCTCAGCACTTATATTTCTTTCACCTTCCGCTTCCCAGGAGGTATCAAGCTGGTCAATACTACCTACTACCAACCTGCCATTACCGATTTTTCGAGCTACCGCTTTGCCTCTGAATGGCGGCTCGACACACCTATCGGGAAAAACTTTTCCTTCTTCTCGGATTTTACTTTCAGCAAAGACGAATCGCTCCCTGTAGATGCACCGACCAGCACTTATGCCTGGTTGAATGGCTTGGCATTTAAATTTTGACTAATGTTTGTTGTACCTTGTGCTGAGTAGAGGCTGCCCTTTGCTATAAAATCATTTTTCACTACCGTACACTTTTTGTTTTATATCCGTTTTCAGGCCAAAGGCGAAGAAACATAGAGGGAGAGAGGTGTGTTTTTTTTTGTCCCGATTGAAATCGGGACAAAAAAAACACACCTCTCTCCCTAAATTTTCCTTCTTTCAGACATGAAAATCAGTCGTTTCCAAAAAGTGTACGGTAGTGAAAATCATTTAACCAAAAGAACTAACTTATGAACGAGGCACACAAAAACATCATACAAACAGGCTTTGACATTTTAAAGCAAAGAAAAAACTACACCCAGTCAGCGGTTGTCAAAAAAATAAAAGCGCTCGGCTTCCAAACGGCAGCAGCCACATTCAGCAAAATTTTAAAATCAGGTGATGCAGGCCCAACTGCATTAATGGCCAATGCAGCAGGCATACAAAAACTGCTTGTCCTCGAATGTTGCCTGCAATGGGACGAGCCAGCACAAACATTCGTAGAGATCAATGGCTGTGCCCCTTCCGAGGTACAAGAATGGTCAGAAGATATGGCTTACCAACAGAAGGGGTTTAAGTTTCACCATAAAGGCAGGCTTACTACCTCGGAAAAGACCCGGTTCTTTTCAACTGCAAAAAAGGAAATGATCGAATTTGGATTGACCCTGAACACGTTTACCAGCTATTTTTTCCATAGAAATGAAGATGAGTTTAAAAAGCCAATTCACAATTTGCTAAAGCGGGGCGTCAACATTAAATGCTACCTGCTTGATCCGAATTGCAATGAGGCAAGGCTCTATTTCGAAGATCGGA
The DNA here is from genome assembly GCA_965222975.1 of Saprospiraceae bacterium. GTDB lineage: Bacteria > Bacteroidota > Bacteroidia > Chitinophagales > Saprospiraceae > UBA6168. Next base: position 46,643 of record CBDCVJ010000015.1, read on the forward strand.
AAAAGTTCTTCATTGAGGAACAGGAGGGCTTGGGAAAAATCAGGACAGCCCTCGGCAATTTTAAGACAATCCTGAGTGAAATTTCTGAATGTGGCTTCCCGGGCACGATGGAAGTATTTACCTATAGGCACATCCCCCACCAATACATGTTAGCTATTGACCCCTATACCCGCGATGGAAAGTTGCAAGTTTCTCATTATCTATTTGGAGAGTTGAGAGCCAATTGCCCAGTCATCGAATGCACTCGCAACGGCAATCCTTCGCTTTTCATTCGTTATCAGAATTCCCTGGAAAAATTGACCCAAGGTGCAATGAAAGTCACTGATTTTAAGCAATTTCTACAGTAAAGGAATGCTGTAAATTCACAACGCTTCACATAAATTCACATCAATCCTTTTTCCCGGAAATGCCATGCCACTCCTTCTCAACTTTGTCCCTGTAAACACAAGACGGTTGCAATGGCAAGGTTGAGCCAGATGGTTGTCAGCCTGTTGTCAGAAAACAGCACTCCCCTCTCCTATTTGGTTTAAGTGGTTTTGGAAAACACACTCCAAAAGCCTATCGGTACTCCCGGTAGGAGGTGCTATTTATTGCCAATTCCCCCATTCCAGCCGTCTGATTTTTTATTCCTAAAATATTTTTAACATGGGAAATTTTCTTGTTTTAAACCGGACATTGTCCAACGGGTTGGCCGCTCTGTTGTTCATTTTATTTCTGCCTATTGCATTTGCCACGGCAAATGTCCCAGTTGCCGACGATACCTGCCCTGAACCAGATGTATCCGTCAGTTCCCAAACTACCGGGGCCATCAGTTTTACCTGGGATGCAGTGACAAACGCAGTTGGCTACAACGTCAAGTACGTTAGGGATGGTAGTTATTCAAGTGAAGTGTTCAACACCACTTCCACTTCTATTTCTTTTACCAACTTAACAGCAGGTACTTACGATTTTTATTTTCAAACAGACTGCGGCGGCAGTACATCGGGCTGGATCATTACAGACGATATAATAATACTATAATCTCTATTAACCTTTGGGGGTGGGCGTCGTTCACCCCCATTTTCCACTCCCATCCAAATCAACAGCCTTGGACAAAAGCCAATCAGCAAGAAAAATGTTGGTGTAACTTTTCACATTTGCTTTAAACTCCTCAGGGTAAACCCTGTTGAGCACCAACTGACGATAGCAGTTTGCAAAATTTAGGCTTGATTCCAAAATGTTGCCTTTTACTTTTTTACTGCGTTTAAGATAATATTTAAAGGCCGTATTAAACTGTAACAACATCTCTCTCTGCGTTCTGGCTTCATAAAAATTCATCATGATTAGCACTTTTGTCCTGATTGCCATGAGCGGGTCAGAGAAATTGACGGTTTGTAATTTGGTAAAATAAGCGGAGTTATGATTTCCTAATTTAAAAGCCAACTGAGCACGTACCAACAATTCCGTTTGTTCTCGGGCTATGGGCTCCACAAGAGGAGCATAATTATCAATGAATTTCTTGGCCCAAGCTAATTTACCAAAGTCCATGGACAGGGTAAAAATATTGATGAATGTATGGCTGGGTATAATCCCATGAGAGATTAGTATCCCGTCATTCAACCCCCATTTATATAATTGAAATGCTTCCGGCACATATGCAGTTTGCTTTCCAGACCTGATTTGGTGGGCAGAATAATTTATTAAATGCAGAAGCAGAATAGATTTACTTGTTGATGACAATCTTTTCCTTGCATACAAATAACATTTTTTCAATTCCTTGTAAATTTCCTCTTCCCCATACCTGACCAGTTTATATTGAAGCTTTGAAACCTTAAGTAAAAAATTCTCAGGTGGAAGGTTTTTTTTGCTTTTTGTTGTAAGGCCATCAGTTGCCTTGTACATCCTCTCCCTGTTCAAAATTTCTGCACCATAGTTCAGTTTCGACACCTCATAAAATGATTCTAAATTAGATAAACAATTTTCCAACACTTTGAAATCAGGTGTATGGCGTTTGGTGGTAGGATGTGCCCAAACTTTATGGTAAAAAGTGAGTCTATTAAGGTAATCTTCAGGGTCGGTTACTTTTTTTCCTGCCAGTTTTTTGTCCATCAAAGTTGCTTTCAAATTAAATTCATGATCCATATTCCGGGTATCCAGCACCTCAAGCCAAAGCAGGTCTTTTTTGTTCTCATCCTTTAGCTGATGTTGCCAGATGAGGTAGTCTTTTGCCCAACGATATAGATCAGACATCGTGTTCAGTACTTTTTTCAGGTCAGCCTCTTTTTGGTAAACTGTCTTTGATAGGTAGGCGTGAGTCAGGTTTTTAGCAGGAAAGCGCGGATATTGTTTTTCCAAAAAGCTATAAAGCAGGATAGCCCGCTCTTTTTTTGGATGAAAGCATCGCATGTAATGGCCAAAGCCATTCATTTCTTTTTTGTCAAAAGTTTCAAGTAGTTTGATAAATCTGGAATTTTTCATGGCGAAAGGTAGGAAAGAATTTTAAAAAACACAGGGAAATAAATAAATGTGACTGTAACATTCTTACACATATAATTATTTGTTCGGAAAATATTTATAAAATACTAATTCCTATAAATTATTTAAAATAAGCCATTTACAGATAAATACATGTCTAAAAATATTTGTTTTGCCGATATTTTTTAAAACCATCAAATTATTACTGCCATTTATACATCCTAAAATAAACTAATAATCACAGGAAATTTACAGGGAAAAATCTACTCATGTCCACCGAATAATGTTATAAATTTGAATATTGAACAGTTATGCTATGTAACACCTTATGCCAGCTTGTTTAATCCATCATTGTCCAAATTTTAACTCCCGTTAACCAATTGTCCATAGTAACTGTTCAGCACCGCCCATGTAGTTGGGAGATTTATCTCCCAAAAGCAAACAGTATCCAAGGTGATAAAACAGGTATTTAATTTCAAGAATAGAATGGTGGACTCGGGAGATTAATCTCCCGACTATATGAACCTGATGACTGGTTACCGTTCATATATAAATAGGACTAATTCCTGTCGACAACTTTATACACCGGCAAAACGACATAATTATTAAACGCCCCAATATAGGGGATCAATTATAGGATATCATGTTCAAACACAGAAAGTATATTCTTGACAAATTCGAAGAACACCTCTTTCATAAATATGAGACCTATTGCAAAGCACATGGGCAAAACCAGACATACAAAGGTTTTTTGACCTTTTTGATAGACCATGACCTGATCCCTCCTATTGTCATCAAGCGCTTTGCCGTAACGGAGGAGATTGTCAGGTTGACAGAAGGCGGTCAGTTCAGCAAAACCCAAACTGTCCATACCGTCTCTGACCTGTTCAACATCCCGGAAAGAACCATATGGGGGATTTTGAAATACAGAAAAAAAAGCTAAAGCGCTTTGAAATTATTGGCAGAACAACCCTCTCTTTCACCCAACTCTTACAGAAAACACGTCCTCTCTTCTGTTTTTCATCTCCTCTCTAACGGTTCCCTTCAATCTGCTTTATGCATCACCCTCACTCTGATGTGACAACCACTTTAAGCCATTCAATTTTCAACCTTAACAAAAAACAATCTACTTTGAACATCACCCTTTTTACCCCCCTTTCCCTTGAGCAAGATGCCGTGCGCCCCTTTCTTCAAGGCGCTGTCGACCAAACGGACGGGGGAATTACCTACCTGACTGGTCATTTCGAGGGGCTTCACCAATCTTACCATGTTACAGTGGTCGAGACCGGGCCGAGAAATAGCGCAGTGGCCCTGGCCGCCGAAAGGGCAGTGCTTGCATTCCGGCCTTCCATCGCCATTTTGCTGGGTATTGCGGGAGGGGTGAAAGATGTGGCTATTGGTGACGTAGTGGTCGGTACAAAGGCATACAGTTACGAATCAGGAAAGGACACCGCTTCGGGTTTCGTCTATCGCCCAGAAGTCTATTTATCGAGTAGGCCACTTATTGCACTGGCACGGCTTGTTGCCAAAAACGATGCTTGGAAAAAACGGAGTACCTATGCGAAGGGGAAAAAAACAACATTTGGCCCTATCGCTTCCGGAGACAAGGTCATTGCGACCACTGATTCGGACAATTACCGCCATATCAAATTGCACCTGAACGATACTGTGGCCTTAGAAATGGAAGCCGCTGGGTTCGGGCAAACACTTTCCAATCATCCCTACATCCATACCATAAACATCAGGAGCATTTCGGATCTGCTCGATCACAAATCGGAGGGCGACGGGCGGGGGCTGCAGCAGCATGCCGCTGCCAATGCCGCAGCGTTTACTTTTGAACTCTTGTACCAACTTGATCCTAAACAATTAAACCTGCCCATTATGACTACTAAAGAATTGGTCAAAACAATCTACGAAAACATCGCCCCGGCTATCCAGTCCGAAATGAACGGGCTACCAAGCCAAGGCGGATTATGGGAAAAGTTAAAGCCCCTACTGTCCAATGAACTGCAAGAATTAAAAGCCGACCCCAGCGACGAGGATGCCCAAGCCGCTATCCGAATCAAGCTCAAACGTGCCTTGAACGAAAACGAAACCCTGAAAAAAGATTTGGAAAACATGTTGGAAAAAGTAAACGCTGGTGGCACGGAAGACAATTCGGTGCATATAGAGAACAGTAAAAATGTAATTCAGGGAAGCAATATTTCAATTGGTGGAAATGCCCATATCGGTGATAAAACGGAAATCGGCAAAAAATACGAAGTAAAAGAAGTCGGAGGCAATGTCTATATCGCCGAAACGATCAACATAGAACAGGCCTCCAGCACCCACGGGTTGCCATTGAAAAGCCCTGAACTGAACACCCTCAAGTCGGAGGTCATGAAAAACAATATAAAGCCTGCTATTAAAATGTTATTGGCGCATAGTTCCCATGACCAAGATTTGAATAACCAAATCATTCTACTTGCAAGTCGCTGGAACCAATTGCAGCGGGAAAAGAACATGAACATTATTTCGAAAAGCCAAGCTAACATCGAATACAACCGGATACGTGCTGCCTTGCTTGATACCATTGATGAAATGGAAGGAGCATTTTGATAATAAAAAGATAAACGGACAAACACCTAGAGCCATGTAATTTTTTTCCAAATGATAGATTTTTTAAAAAGGTTATTTTTTTGAGACGATTTTATTTTTTTGAGACGATCAATGATATTATAAGTAGAGACATATGTTTTTGAAGGTAAAGAAGAAACCGCTTATACATCTTGTTTAATCATTTAAAAGATGGTGGCGTTCTTCTTTGCCTTCTTTTTATAGAGAAGGTTTTCCTATCTTCACCTCCTGAAGAATAGCCTACATGATTAATTATAGGTAGTTACATTTGAAATTTAATTCCATGATTTAGCAGCTTTAATTTTAAATGTAATCATCTATATTCCCAATAAGTAGCTATAAAGGATTATATCATGTAAATCTTGTTAATCCTGTCAAAAGAAAAATACGACTAATCCTGTCCACCTACTTTGGAAAAAGTATTAATGAAAAACCTTCTTCCAACTTTCGCATTTTGTTTTTTATTCATATTGGGTTGTCACATAGAACAGCCCCCGCCTTCACCCAACATCATTTTATTCCTCGTTGACGACCTCGGTTGGCAGGACACTTCCCTCCCTTTTTACACCGACACCACCCATTTCAACAAAATATACCGCACCCCCAACATGGAACGCCTTGCCAGTGAAGGCATAAAATTCACCAATGCTTATGCCACCAGCGTCTGCTCCCCTACCCGCATCAGCATCATGACAGGCATGAACGCCGCACGCCACAGAGTTACTAATTGGACATTGAATTTAAATAAAAAGTCCGATGGAAAAGACAGTATTATCCAAGTGCCTGAATGGAATATGAACGGATTAAATACAACTGAAGGAATAAATAATACCGTGGTGGCGAATACTTTACCGGAATTATTAAAAAGGGAAAACTATGTAACCATCCATGTTGGCAAAGCGCATTTTGCAGCGACAGATACACCTTGTGCTATCCCGATCAATTGTGGTTTCGACATAAATATAGCTGGGCATGCTGCAGGCGCACCTGGCAGTTATAATGGCCTCACTTATTTTGGAAATAATGAAGATGGTACTCCCAAAAACAGATGGAGCGTTCCGGGATTGGAAAAATATCACGGCAAGGATATTAATTTAACAGAAGCATTGACACAAGAAGCAATAAATGTGTTGGACACAGTAACCCAAAAAAGTCAACCATTTTTTTTATACATGGCACATTATACCGTCCACACACCTATTCAAGAAGATAAAAGGTTTTTTAATAAATATCTGGAAAATGGATTGGATTCAATTGAAGCACGATATGCATCTATGATTGAGGGCATGGATAAAAGCCTCGGTGATTTGATGGTTTATTTAGATGAAAAAAAATTATCGGAAAATACCATCATTATTTTCATGTCGGATAATGGTGGGCTGAGTGCAGTGGCAAGGGGTGGCGAAAAGCACACCCATAATAAACCACTAAAAAGCGGCAAAGGATCGGCCTATGAAGGTGGCATCAGGGAACCCATGTTAGTAAAATGGCCAGGAAAAATAAAGGCTAATTCCGTTTGCAATAATTATTTAATTATTGAAGATTTTTTTCCGACAATTCTTGAAATGGCAGGCGTAAAAAATAAAACTACTATTCAAACTATTGACGGCCAAAGTTTTATGCCAATGCTTTTGGGAAAAAACAAATCGAGTTCAAGTCGCCCATTATTTTGGCATTACCCAAATATTTGGGGGCCATCAGGGCCGGGCATCAGTGCCTATAGCGCTGTACGGCAAGGAGACTGGAAATTAATTTATTTTCATAAAGACCGTCACTTCGAGTTGTATGATTTAAAAAATGACATTGGGGAGGAAAATAATCTGGTGGCAACAAATCCTGAGAAGATGAAAGAATTAGCGAAAATATTAGCTGATTACCTGCGGGAAGTAGATGCCCAAATGCCAGTTGACAAATCCACTGGCGAAATTATACCTTTGCCTGACAGGATCTTATCTTGACAATGTCCTGTTACGATTTTCAAAATATAAATCCGTTTTCAGGCCTGAGAAGAAGAGGGGTTTCGGAGAGGGGTGTGAGTTGGAAACTACCAAAGATAAAATCATTATTCGGGCAATGAACGGGGCTGGATTTTTCTATGCATTACAGACTTTAAGACAATTATTGCCCATTAATTTTACCTCTAATAATTTACAAAAGGGAACTCGGTGGGTTCTACCAGTAGTAAAAATCAGCGATCGCCCAAGATTTGGTTGGCGTGGCTTCATGCTCGATGTGTCCCGGCATTTTTACGGCAAAAAATATATTTATGAAATATTAGATCAAATGGCTGCGCTGAAATTAAATACTTTCCATTGGCATTTAACGGACGACCAGGGTTGGCGGATAGAAATTAAAAAATATCCCAAATTAACAGGAGTAGGAGCATGGCGGGTGGATTATAACGACCATGATGAAAACCACAACCGATGGTGGGGGCGGCCAACACAAAAACCGGAAGAGGAGGCCACCTATGGGGGTTTCTATACGCAGGCTGAAATAAGGGACATTATAAAATATGCAGAAGAACGATTTATAACAATTGTTCCGGAATTGGATATGCCCGGTCATTCGCAAGCAACAATAGCACCTTATCCTGAAATTGCTTGCCATCCTGGCCCATATTATGTTGCGACTGGCGGGAGGGGATTTGCACCTTTAGGAGAAAAGTCTTTGCTGGAAAATGCAAAAGTACAAGGCCGCTATATCCACCGGGCAAAAATTGATTTACCAAAAACCAAATTGAAGGTTTTGAAAATAAAACTAAAAACGGTAAACCCTATTTATGAAGGGCATCATCGGCAAGGAAAGCAAAGTCGTGTATTTATGGATGAAATAATTGTGCTATGATTATACAGGTCAAATTATATCATTGAAAACATGTATATTCAAATTAGGATTTACAGTATCTGCATGCATGGTAGCCGATTCAGCACAGGACAATCCAAATTCTGTCCATTTCAACACTGGACATTTTTTGACAAAACCATATATAACACCTGCTGAAAAGGCATCACCCGCCCCATTTGCATTAACTATTTTGGTTTTCTTTGGAGCAACTATTTTATCATTTACTCCATTGCTATAATAAACCCCTCTTGCACCCAATGTAATAAAAACATGTGCAACTCCCTTTTCATGAAAACTCTCAGCGACAAGTGAATAGTTGTTTTCATTCAATATTTTTATCTTTGATAATAGTTCAGCCTCCAATTGATTTGTTTTTAAAATAAACACTTTATCAAGGATGTCATTTGCACGGATACATTGAGAGCCTGAAACTGTGTCCAAAAAATATTTTTTATTGGGATTGTCTTTTACTATTTGAGTCAATACTGGAGTAGGAATATTTGTTTCCAAAACAACAATCTCGGCATTTGCAATTATTTTCTTTTTAGAAGAAATAAAGTCATCGCTCATTTTATCACATATTGTCATATCGGAAATGCCCAATGCCAAATCGTTATCACTGTCCATAATTGATGTGTGAACTGAAGCCGTTTCATCGGAAAGAAAAAGACTGTCTTTTATATCAATGCCCGTTTGTTTACAGTGTGCAATTATCTGTTTACTTAAAACATCATCTCCAAGAGGGCAAATTAATTTCGTTCGCAAACCCAACCGAACAAGGTTTTCAGCAATATTCCTTCCCACCCCACCCATTGAAATATTCATCCTACCAATGTTGTCATCTTTATACCGCAACGGCTCATTTGGAAATCCAACGATGTCAACATTGGCAGCCCCAATGACACAAACATATTCAGAAGTATTGGGGGATTGGGTTTTTTCTTTTTCGTATTGTTGCATTTAAACGATAGATTTGCATCTTGGCAAACCATATTTATGAAATTATTTAATTCGATATTCAAAGTTAACAATCCCATTATTGGAATGATCCATTTAAAGGCATTGCCCGGCACACCAAAATATAGTGGCAATGTTACGGAAATAATTAAAACGGCAGTGGCGGAAGCTGAAATATATAAAATAAATGGGATAGATGGGTTGGCCATTGAAAACATGCACGACACACCTTATTTAAAAAACGAAGTGGATCATGAAATAAGTAGTTTGATGGCCATTATTGGTTATGAAATAAAAAAAAGGACGAGGTTACCCTGTGGCATACAAATTTTATCATCAGCAAACAAAGCAGCATTGGCTGCTGCAAAAAGTGCAGGACTTGATTTTATCAGAGCAGAAGGTTTTGTATTTGGCCACTTGGCCGACGAAGGATATATAGATTCTTGTGCCGGTGAATTATTACGATACCGAAAAAAAATAGATGCAGAAAATATCGCCATATTTACTGATATAAAAAAGAAACACAGTTCTCATGCTATCTCTGCCGATGTTGATATTGTGGAAACAGCCAAAGCGGCCGAGTTTTTTCTGAGTGACGGCTTAGTCGTTACGGGAATAGCGACAGGTAAATCTGCCGATTTAAATGAAATATTGGCAATAAAAGAAAAATGTAAAACCCCTGTAATAGTAGGGTCGGGTATCACTATTGACAATATTGAAGAATATTTATCTGTCTGCGATGCGATGATTGTTGGTTCTTATTTTAAAGAAAATGGATATTGGGCAAATGCTTTAATGGAAGGAAAAGTAAAATCATTTATGGCAAGGGTGAATTTACTGAGAAATTAGGTATCATTTAGCAAGTATATGTAGTCGGTAGATTCATCTCCCGAATCCACTATCCTATATGAAAAATAATTCCTGTTTTTTTTTTTAAACACCATTTTCATTTGGGAGATAAATCTACCGGTTACATGATTAGTTACGAAATTGGTTAAATTTTTTCATTAGACAAACCCACTTAATATGAGGCATTTAATACCTTTCTTACTCCAACTATTTAACCCCCTCTATTCACCCAAGAAAATAAATGTGCCTTTATATTATTCGGGGTTAGATAAAACAGCAACAGTGGAACACAATGATGTCCAAACCCAATATTTAATAAAAAGGGATTATTCCATTGATTTAAAAGTAGAAGTGAAAGCGGGTGGCTGGGAAGCTTATTTCTTTTCTAAAAATTAATTAAAATTTCAACTAAAACCAATGCTTTTGTACAAACACACATTTATACTTATTTTTCTATTTTCAATTATATTATTCTCTAATTGTGAAAAAAAAGAAGAAAAATTATCACTTAATGAATTCCAGTCCAACTGGTCGAATGAACCAGATATAAAAAGGCTGTGGGCCGGCCCTGAATATTGGCTCAACCCTTTGCAGGCCTGGGAACAAAAAGATGGTAAATTGAACGTGGTTTCTTCCGGTGGTGATAGAAATTGTGTTTTATTGACAAGAGAATTAAATAAAGATGGCGATTATTTTGAAATGGAAGTAAGTATAGAAGATGTAAATGATAATGACACGAGTGGATGGGCAGGTTTCCAAATTGGTTTACAAGGCCAATTTAATGATTATCGAGACGATGCCGTACATGGCAGAGGATTTTGCGTAGGCGTTACAAATGATGGGCATTTATTTATTGGAAATAAAAAAGAAAAAATACCTGATAAAGAGCATGTGCCCAATTACAATATAAAATTAACGGGTCGATGCATTGGTGATTCCAGTTGTTCATTGACATTAATTTACAAAAATCAATATGCGGAACAAACCATAAATAGCATCATTGATAAATCATGGTTAGTAGGGTTGATCTCTTTTACAAGTTCTGAATATTTACCTGACAATGTTCAGGTTGAATCAAAAAAACCAGCATTTAAAAATATTCCTAATTTAAAAAAGGGGACAGGTGGCAATACTTTTCATTCTTTTTCTAATTGGAAAATATTCGGCAATAAAATAACTTCCTATCCAGATAGAGCTTTCGGCCCTATTATGTGGTGCCAGCATACGCTTTCCAACAACATATTAAAACTGAGTGCCCAACTTGCACCGATGGGAAATGACAAAAATAAAATTGAATTATGGATCGATGGTAAAAAAAACCAAGAAACGAAAATAGACCCAACAGGTTATAATGGAATATTCATGATAGAAGATTGGGACAGCAACAAAGACCACAATTACGAAGTGGTTTATATTTCCAAAAATGGAAAAAAACATAGTTACAAAGGCATTATAAAAAAAGACCCACAAAAAAATAAGATCAAAGTAGCATCTCTTTCCTGCGTGGATGATGTCGGCTTCCCTCACCAAGATATTGTCAAGAATGTTTTAGATCACGAACCCGATATTTTTGTTTTTCATGGCGACCAATTATATGAGCGGGTAGGTGGATATGGGGTGGAGCGCAGCAGTGTTTTGGATTATTTAAAAAAATGGTACATCTGGGGCTGGTCATTTGGTGATTTCACAAGAAATACACCAACCATTATTATCCCTGATGACCACGATGTTTTTCATGGCAATTTATGGGGAGAAGCTGGCAAGCGTGCTGATATTTCAAAAGGTTGGGGATACGACAGCCAAGACGATGGCGGATATAAAGAGCTGCCTGAATTTGTCAATATGGTACACCACACACAAACAGGACATTTACCTACCCCATACGATCCAACGCCTGTGTTAAATAACATTTCAGTTTATTATACCAATATGAATTACGGGGGTATTTCATTCGCCATATTGGGAGATCGGCAATGGAAATCTGCTCCTCAAAAATTATTGCCAGATGCAGAAATAGAAAATGGATGGCCACAAAATAAAAAATGGGACGCTAAAACCCAGGCATATCATCCAGATGCAGAATTATTAGGTGAACGGCAAGAATTGTTTTTGGAAAAATGGGCAGCCGACTGGTCAGAAGGAATTTATTTTAAAGCGGTTATTTCCCAATCCCCTTTTTGCAACGTAGCCACTTTGCCAAAGGATATTTACCACGATAAATATGTGCCCGGCCTACCCCGCTATAGAAAAGGCGGCTACCCGCCCGACGACCGCCCTGTCGCAGATTTTGATTCCAATGGTTGGCCACAAAATAAAAGAGACAAGGCTATTGCTTCCATGCGCAAGGCATTTGCCATCCATTTAACGGGCGACCAGCATTTAGGCTCGACTGGTCAATATGGGATTGACGGATATGGCGATGCCAATTATTGGGTTTCTACGCCAGCAGTGTCCAATTTATGGCCAAGGCGCTGGTTTCCAGCGGAAAAAGCCAAAACAGGCCGAACAGAAACCGACCCTATTTATACAGGCAATTTCGAGGATGGCTTTGGCAATAAAATATCGGTAAAAGCCATTGCTAACCCATATGACATTGAGCGCTCTCCAGAAAAAATATTTGATAAAGCGCCGGGATATTCTATCATTGTGTTCGATAAAAAAACAAGGAATATTGAGGTATCTGTTTGGCCACGCTGGGCATCGCCAAAAAATAATGAAGGGGAAAATAAACCATTTGAAGGATGGCCTATCCATGTTTCTCAAGAAAACAATTATGGAAAAAATGTCGCAGGTTATTTGCCGGAAATAAATATTGAGGCCGGTGAATATATTCAATTAATTAATGAGGGATCAAATGAATTGATTTACGCTATTCGGCCTCCTGTTGGAAAATTTAGTGCGAAGGTTTTTGACAAAAATATTTCTTATAAATTAATTAAATTGAAAAATGGGGAGAATTTGCAAGAACTGGTTGGGTTGAAAATTAATTAACATAAATTTGATTCCAATCTCACTACAGTGTAAATTAAGTTTCCTGGTTGTAACGTTTTGCGTAGCTCTATAAAATTTCAGGCAGTTCCCAGAGCGGCGGGGTTATTTTACCCCGCACTTCCAGCAAGGTTTAAAAATTTGTGCTTGGATGCGGGGTAAAATAACCCCGCCGCTCTGGGAATTTATCAAAATTTATAGATTCGAAACCACTTTTATTAATAACTACGCAAAACGTTACAATCAGTAAGTTTCTTTATTTTTTTGAACAACACCAACATACTTAGGAATGGTGAAAAAATAACTTACCGATTTCAGAAATAGATTTACTAAATTTCAAAAATTTAGCAAATCGGTTAGCCCTCCAGTTTTGCTATCCCGATGATTCTATCGGGATAGTAAAACTTATTTTACAATAAAGCACAATGAATCGGTATGCTGTTTTTTTTCAATCCTTTATTCAAACAATATGAATAAAGCAATATTTTTCGCCCTTTGCATTTTTATTTTTAATTGCCAAAGCGAAAAAAAAGAAGAACCTGCAAAACCAAACATTATTTACATCCTCGCCGATGATCTGGGCTATGGCGAATTAGGCATTTACGGGCAAAAATTAATCGAAACTCCGAATATTGATGCACTGGCAAAAAGTGGGATGTTATTTACGCAGCATTACACGGGCGCACCCGTATGTGCCCCGGCCCGTTGCGTTTTAATGACTGGCCGGCATACCGGCCATGCCCATGTTCGTGGCAATGATGAATGGGGGGCAAGGGGAAAAGTCTGGGATTATGAAGCCATGTTCAACGATCCATTTTTGGAAGGTCAACGGCCATTGCCTGACAGCATTATTACGCTTGCAGAAATATTACAAAATGCCAACTATGAAACTGGCGCAGTGGGAAAATGGGGATTGGGCGCACCAACAACTGAGGGAGTTCCAAACAAACAAGGATTTGATTTTTTTTACGGTTACAATTGTCAACGCCAAGCACATACGTATTACCCAATGCATCTATGGAAAAATGAAGAACGGGATTTATTGAGCAATAAAATGATCGCACCTCATTCCAATTTGGCTGGAGATGCCGACCCCAATAATTCTGCCAGTTATACTGATTTTAAATTAAATGATTATGCGCCCGATAAAATGCACGAGGAGGCATTAATTTTTTTGGAAGAAAATAAAAGCAAACCGTTTTTCCTTTATTATGCATCGCCCATTCCACACCTGCCGTTGCAAGCGCCGGAGCGTTGGGTAAATTATTACAGAAATAAATTGGGTGATGAAAAACCATATACTGGAAAAAGTTATTTTCCCTGCCAATTTCCCCGAGCGACATATGCGGGAATGATTTCCTATTTGGATGAACAAGTCGGAGGTTTAATCAATAAATTAAAAGAGTTGGGAATTTATGAAAACACCTTGGTTGTTTTTACAAGCGACAATGGCCCAACCTATACCGGAGGTGCCGATACAGAATTTTTTAAAAGTGCCCACCCTTTTATCACTGCAAAAGGACGTGGAAAAGGTTCGGTATATGAAGGTGGAATCCGAGTGCCACTGATTGCAGCTTGGCCGGGGAAAATAAAAGCAGGAAGCCGTACTGACCATATTTCCTGTTTTTACGATGTCATGCCCACCATTTGTGACTTGGTTGGCACATCAAGTCATTCCGAAACAGATGGTATTAGTTTTCTACCAACCTTGCTGGGACAAAAGCAGAAAGAGCATGAATATTTATATTGGGAATTTCCCGGATACAATGGGCAACAAGCATTGCGGATGAGCAACTGGAAAGCCGTACGAAAAGACATAAAAGATGGTAACTTAAAAATTGAATTGTATGACCTTGAAAATGATATTCAGGAACAAAACGATGTTTCTTTATCCAATCTTGATTTAATTAAAATAATAAAAACCATATTTGCGGCTGAACATGTTCCGGCATCTATTGATAAATTTAAATTGGAAGCACTGGGGGATGTATTGGCAACAAACAAAAATAAAGAATGAATAAACTATCCAAGTCGGTATTATTATTTATAGCACTTTGCCTTTTTTTTGCGTGCGAAAAAAAAGCGCCGCAAGAAGCTATAGACCAAATGTTTTTCGTGGGAGGATATACCAGTAATGAAAAAAAAGAGGAAAGCAAGGGCATTTCAACTTGTACCGTCAATACAGAGACAGGGGAAATGAAATTACTAAATGTTTTTGAAAAAGTAATTGATCCCTCCTATTTAGCAGTTCATCCCAATGGAAAATATTTATATGCAGCCAATGAAATAGGTGGCGACAAACCTGGTTATGCCACGGCGTTTAAAATATTGGAAAATGGCCAGCTTGAATTCTTAAATGAAAAATATACGGGCGGCGACTACCCTTGCCATATCAGCATTTCCAGTGACAATAAATACGTATTGGCAGCTAATTATGGGAATGGAGGTGTCACTGTATTTCCAATAACGGCTGATGGTGCTTTGGAAAAAAGATCAAGTGCTATAAAACACAGTGGCCATGGTCCTTTCGAAGAGCGGCAAGAGGCTCCCCATGCCCACTATTTCGGCACGGCCATCAATGATTCCAGCGCATTTGCAGTTGACTTGGGCACCGACCAAATACTTCATTACCGCATTCGGGAAAACGGTAAACTGGGAGTAAAATCGCTAACGAAAGTCTCCGCTGGATCGGGGCCACGGCACATCGTATTTCACCCAACCATTAAATGCTGTTATGTCATTACGGAATTTAACAATAAAATAGAAGCGTATAAATATTCTTCGGAAAATAAACCATTTGAACAGTTTCAAATAATCAGTACGTTGGAAAAAGAATTGCCTTTTTATTCCGCTACTTCCTCTGCTATTAAAATACATCCGTCCGGGAAATATTTATATGCAGCCAACCGGGGAATTCCTGAAGTGGATGAAGATAACATTGCCATGTTTTCTATCCAAAACCCAGGAGGGGTATTGACTTTTTTGGGAAATATCGGCACACAAGGAAAAGTGCCCCGTGATTTTGAAATTGACCCGACTGGAAAAATTTTAATTGTTGCCAATCAGGGAACCAACAATTTGGTGTCGTTTAAGATAAATAATGAAACAGGGGAATTGACGCCGACGGGATTTGAACTTCCAATTAATTCTGCGACTTGCGTTAAATTTTGGGTGAAATGATGGTGCAGGCTAAATATAAGGAACCCTTACCGTTTTCCTCCCCCCAGCCCCCTTTGGAGGGGGCTGGGGGGAGGAAATTTGAGGACTAAAAATTCACTTTTAAATTATTGCTCAAAAGCAATTATTAAAAAAATGAAAACTCAATTAATTTTTCTAATATTTTTTTATTCGCTTACAATATTTTCCTGCACCGAAAAAAATGTACCTATCGCAACAAATATACCACCCAATATCCTTTTTATTTTCACGGACGACCATGCAAAAAATGCCACGAGTCTATATTCCAATAAATTAATCCAAACGCCGAATATAGACCGTATTGGAAAAGAGGGAATTGTATTCAATCGGGCCTTTGTGACAAATTCGATATGTGGCCCTTCCCGCGCCGTAATATTGACGGGAAAACATTCACATTTAAATGGCTTTCGGCAAAACGGCGACCGACTCGATGGCGCTCAACAGACCTTTCCAAAATTATTGCAAAAGGCTGGTTATCAAACTGCTATAGTGGGAAAATGGCATTTAGGCTCTCCTCCTACAGGTTTTAATTACTCCAATGTATTAATTGGGCAAGGCCAGTATTATAATCCTGTTTTTATTGAAAATGGCGATACTGCTAAACATATCGGCCACTCAACGGACATCGTCACTGATCTGTCTTTAAGTTTTATGGATAGTCTGAATAAAGATCGGCCTTTTTGTATGATGGTACAATATAAAGCCCCACACCGAAATTGGATGCCCCACGCCCGTTATTTTAAAGAATTTGAAAACGACCTTCCTGTACCTGAAACTTTTTTCGATGATTATGCATCCCGAAGCGATGCTGCCAAAGATGCAGATATGCGAATCGCTGACATGTTCTTATCGCTCGACATGAAATTAAATCCTGAAATTTATGAGGAGGATAATAATTCAGGAGGGATGGAAAGATTCGATCCTTCTAAACAATGGCAAAGCAACTTGGCTCAATTAACACTAGAACAAAAAGAAGTTTGGGACGAGCATTATAAGCCGATCAACGAATTTTACAAAAAAAATAAAAAGAATTGGACGGAAAAAGAATTGACCCTATGGAAATACCAACGATATATTAAAGATTATTTACGCTGCGTTAAATCAGTGGACGATAATGTTGGGCGCATATTAAAATATTTAGAGAAAAATAATTTATTGGAAAATACGCTGGTCGTTTATTCCTCCGATCAAGGTTTTTATTTGGGTGAACATGGCTGGTATGACAAACGCTTTATGTACGAGGAATCGTTCGGTACGCCAATGGCCATGCGTTTTCCAAAAAAAATAAAAACAAAAACAATTTGCAATGAACTGGTCATGAACCTCGACTTGGCACCTACTTTTTTAGATATTGCAGGTGTTGAAATACCTGCAGATATGCAGGGGAAGTCTTTGTTGCCATTATTTTCAAATCCAAATAAACACGACTGGCGGGATGCCATATATTACCATTATTATTCCGACCAATCATGGCATACGGTGAAAAGGCACGAGGGTGTCAGGACGAAAACCCATAAGTTGATCAATTTTTATGATATTGGTGCCTGGGAATTATATGACCTCCAAAATGACCCCAATGAACTGGACAATAAATCTGGTGTTTCGGAATATGAGGAAATTGAACGGGCATTAAAAATACAGTTGGATAGTTTAAGGGCAAAATATGACCTACCGGATAACGATGTCCGTAATTAATACCCCAATACCTTAATACCCAATCCGTTTTGGATAAAATAGAATTCATACCAAGAAAGTCAGCCGTCGAGGACTACGAAGTCGTTGATATATTCATCAATGGATTTAACCTGATCAATATCATTTCAACGGAAGAACAGTCTTTGTTTCCCTTGCTTCATGTCAGTGCTTATCCGGGACAGTATGAAGGCATTCCTCCATTGTTGTCGCTGCCGCCCAAGCAGCATTTTTGGGGTATTTCCGAAAATGATTATCAGATATCTGAACGCCGGGTAGCTGTATTGGAAAACGGCAGGACTGGCGTGCCCGGCGAATGGACTGTAAGCGTTGAAGTGGAAGTGGATGGGGAAAAAGTTGTATGGAAAGGTTTTCGGCATGAACAACTAGATATGCTTTATGAAAACATTCCCCCTTTTGAATTTGAGTTGGTAGCCTTCAAGAAAGCGCTCCATTTTGAACTATCCTGATATAAAATACGTTTTTTATTAAGTTTTTCGATTTAAAATAAAACTTTGGTCACCTATTTGTTGTCCAATATATTGCCCGCCTGACAAAAATCACTTAAACTTCACAAATTACTTACCTATACTTAATGAACAACCCTATACTTTTGATGATGAGCATAGACCCATTCTGATTTTTCCCAATTCAATTAAACCGAAATTTTCTTTTTAAGAAGTCATATACCAAATAAAATTAAATCCACAGTATCATGAATAACGTAGAATCGAGAGATGTTCTGGTGTTAGATTCAATAGAATTGGATGAGTACATCATTGTTGATGTTAGAACGCCAATGGAATTTTTTCACGGCCATATAAAAGGCGCAAAAAATGTCCCATTTGAAAAATTGGACGACTGGCTAAAACTAATGGTAGATTGGGGTCGGCCTGTCATATTATGCACTGCTTGGGACAATAGGAGCCGGCGAGCCTGTGAAAAATTAAAGTCGCGGGGTGTCAAAGCGATTGACGGTGGATACTGGGAGACTTTGCAAGAAAAAATAAAAGGGAAGTTTGGTTAGTCATTGATGCAAATACAAATGCAAAAAGCCTGTTCCTAAGATTAAGAACAGGCTTTTTGTATTTATGGCAGCATTTGTATCTAAGAGCTTTATAATTTCTCCAATTTATTCTTTGCCGCCTGAAAATCCGGATTGATCGCCAATGCCATTTTATAGCAATGTTTTGCTTTGGCATAATTGCCAACAGCCCGGTAGCCATCAGCGAGGCTATCACATGCATTCCAGGATTTCGGGTACAATTTAGTGTTCGTTTCGAATACCCAGATAGCAGCATCTGTCATACCTTTTTCGAGAAGTTGGTAGCCCAGCATGTTCATTTTATCTTCCCGGAAAACGTAGCCTTTAGAATTATCAGACTGTAGCTTTTGGTATTTGGCTTTGGCTGTGCTAAGCCCGTGTGCCTCAATTTTACGCTGCAGCATGGCGGCTCCATCTGGTTTAGCTTCTCCAAAGTCCACCATTTCTACTTTGATCACCGCATTTTCACCGTCCATCATACTTTTGGTTACTTTATCTTGCGCATCTGGAGGCAAAGTCATGGTCATGGTGCCGCCTTTTTTCATTTGCAAGAGGCACTTGTCCAAATGACGGGCATTGGGATCGCTGCCGATAGTGTGGTAAAAATCAAAGCCCAAAATTTCCGAGCTTACCATCGTTTCGCCTTCGCTGTTCATGATGTTGCCTCGGTAAGTTACTTCATGGCCTCTCATTGGACTGTCACCAGAACCCTCCTTCACCACATTATAAGTCACTTCTTCGGCGGGTTTATTGACTACCATAACGATCTCCCAGGTTTCGGCACGGCGCAGTTCACGCAGTTTGGACATTTTTTCCCAAATCGCACCAGGGTCTTTGTTGGGATGCACTTTTTTAAAATCGCCGCCCCCGCTCACCATGTCGCTCCAGTTTTCATAGAAGTCCATGGTAATGAAATTATTATCCCATTCTGAGCCATAAGGCAAGATGCGTTGGCACAGTAACCACTCGCTCATGGTTCCATTTTTTGCCCTATCCTGATGCACCGGTTTAAAGATTTCACTTTCCATTTTAGCATAAGCACGGCTGTTGGCCTCGGAAACTTTCATGTGGTTGACTTGGACGTATTTGCGAGGGCTTCCTTTTTCAGGGCCACCTTCAACGGCCTCATCCCTCAATACAAAAACCTCCGATCCGACATTTTCTGCCGAGTCGTCATAGCGTTTGACAATGGGTTGCAAATCTGTATCCGGCCAAACGTTAGCGGCCATACCCATGGCTTCTTTTTGGCTTATGTTCAAGTGGTCAAAATTATTGACGACCTCCATAGCAACATAATCATATTCAGCATTTTCCATACGGGGGTACATAACCTTGTACAGTACCCAAGCCATTAGATTTCCTTGTTTGATGCGTTCCTGTACGAAAGGCTTGACAATTTCATTTTCGACATCCATAAAATCATCGCCGCTTTTCAATTTCGTGATCTCAAGGTAAATGGTTTCATTTTCTTGGGCCTGTAAGCTCTGCCCAAAAACAAAAGTGAAGACTAAAACTGCAACGGCAGCTTTGCAAAGGGAATAAAATTGTTGTTTCATGTTGGTAAATATTTTAAGTGAAAAAAAAATGAGGCAGTTTTGCATTTGCTATTCAGGATCAAACAAAAAGATCGAGCCGTTTAGAGGAGATGGACGAAAAGCAAGGATAGCTGAGAGGAATCGGGTAGAGAGCATTTTTGACTGCATCCTACATCCTGAGGAAAGCATGTTGCGAACTTAACCAAAATCCTGCTGGTTATCAACCATTTTACGCAATATTTAGGGCAACTGTTCAGCATGGAAGAAGAAGTAAATGTTACCATGCAAAATTGGAGCTTTGAAAATTGCCCCATCTACATGGGTCAAATGGAAATCCCTCGTTCTCATTTGTTTTTTTGAAAAATCTATTTGGTTATAAAACTGGCACAAAGGTGAGAAATAGTTGCGCTGAACCACCCGCACATATTTTGCAAATGTTAGCACGTATTTAACAATTACTTTTTATACCATCATTTCCTCCTTTTCCAAATGCGATAACGCTTTCTCCAATATCTCTCTTGCCGCCAATTTGTCTGGATAGGTGAGTTTATCAAAATCAATTTGGATGCGGAAACCTTGGAGTTCTTTTTTCATGCGTTCCTTGGCCTTCTTCAAATCGTCGAGCAAGCCAATGACCTCGTAAGTCTGGACAGGATAGGCCATGCCTTTCATCTTTATTTTCTCCTTTTTATCACAAACGATCTGCTCCTTGATGAGCGAGTAGGTATCATGAGAAATGAGGATGTGGTTCACCCGGGCAGCCGTTTCGAGGCGGTTGGCAAGGTTCACTTGACTGCCGACGATGGTATAGTCGAGACGTTCGTCCGAGCCGAAATTACCAACAGTACAATAGCCCGTATTGATACCCATGCGGACTTCAAGTGGCATGCCAATGCCCATCATTTCCCATTCCTGCTGAAGCTCCTCCAATTTTTCCCGCATGGCCACCGCCATTTTCACACAGGCAATGGCGTCTTCTTTGTCGCCCAACGAATCTGGGTCGCCAAAAAAGATCATGATGGCATCGCCGATGTATTTGTCAATGGTGCCTCCGTGCTCAATGGCGATCTTGGACATTTCGTTGAGGTATTTGTTGAGTATTTTGGTCAGTACCTCCGATTCCACTCGATCAGTGAGTTCGGAGAAGTTGTGGATGTCGGAAAAGAAGACAGTTAGTTTTTTCCTATATGATTCGATTTTCACATCCCGCTTGCCATGGAAGATGGAGTCGTAAACCTGCCGTGAGAGGTACTTGGCCAATTTGTTCGAAAGGGCTTCCAGTTGTTCGTTTTTTTCATTCAGTTCTTTATGGGCCTTTTTGAGCTTTAGGGCTTTAGCTTTCAAAGTGTCCTTGCTTTTCTGTAGGGCTACCTCCGCTTTTTTCCTTTCGGAAATGTCCCTGATGATGCCGCAGAAATAAGATTTCCCATCCACCTGCCAAGTGGATAGGGACAGTTCGATAGGGAATTCATGACCATCTTTGTGCAGCCCAAACAGTTCCACCGTATTGCCGATCACATGTTTGTCACCACCTGTCGCCACCCGTCGCATGCCTGCCTCATGGTGCGCTCTAAATCGCTCCGGCACAATGATGGAAAGCGAATGGCCCTTAACCTCCTCTGCTGTATGCCCGAACATTTCCGCGGCGGCCCGGTTCCATGAAATCACATTCCCCCTTTCATCGGCAGAGATGATGGCATCGTTGGCCGTTTCAGTGATGGAGCGGAAACGGGTCTCTGATTCGAGCATGGCCGCTTCTGCTTTCTTCCTTTCAGAAATGTCCCGAATGATGCCTGCAAAAAAACGCTCGCCGTCTATTTCCCAAGTGGATAGCGACAACTCAATGGGGAACTCCTCCCCTCCCCTGCGCAGGCCTGACAGTTCTACCGTTTTACCTATAACATGAAATGCCCCGCCGCCAGCAGCCCGTTTGACGCCGGCATCGTGCCCTTCTCGATACTTTTTGGGGATGATGAAATCAAGCGGCCTGCCGACTGCCTCTTCTTCCGAAAATTGGAAAATGCGCTCGGCTGCTGGGTTCCAGGTCAGGATTTGCCCTCGGCTGTTAATGGAAATAATTGCATCATTGGAGGAATGTGAAATAGCATGTAGGCTTTGAATCAGATGAGTATTATTATTTTTCATTTGGACTTGTTTTAGTGGAGTTTTAGGTGGTTATTCTTTTTATCACATTACAAATATGGTGGGCGAAACGCACTTTGTCAGGGGGAATTGAGCCAACGGTAGGGTTTGTTGAGTACTGGGCAAATAATGTTTATCGAATCTGGTCACAGCATAAAGTTGGAGCGCAAATCTTTTGAAAAACTAAAATTCTACTAATTTCACCCTTCTTTTTTCTTCATTAGATCAAACTTCATTAAGGTTATTGAAAATGGAAATTAGAAATTCAAAAAGTACAATGAACTGATCTGTTTCCAATTTCTAATTTCTAATTTCTTATAAAATCATTTTTCAAAAGAACAAGACATGAAAAAACAGTTGTTTTATCTTTTATCCCTCATCCTAATTCTGGTGGCTTGCAGTAAAGACCAACCTGCACCCGAAACGACAGACACTACCACTGATGATTTTAAATGGCAAACAGAAGCATTTGCTGATAAAAAGATTATCCGCTATCAGATTCCAGGTTTTGACAAACTAAGCTTGCAGCAAAAGAAATTGGTCTATTACCTGACCCAAGCAGGACTCGCTGGCCGCGATATCATGTACGACATGAACTACAAACACAACCTCGCCATCCGCCATGCACTGGATAAGGTAATGCGTGATTATAAAGGCGATAAGGGCAGTGACGAGTGGAAAGCATTGGAAAAATACGCGAAAGAGGTTTGGTTTGCCAGTGGCATCCATCACCACTATGGCAACGACAAGTTCACGCCCGAATTTTCAAAAGAGTATTTTACCACCGTTCTCTCCGAAATAGGTGCTTCTCTTTCCGACGATGCGATGGCTGCGATTTTTGACCCATCGGTAGCGCCCAAAAAAATAGACCAAAGTGATCCTAATAAATTGCTCGAAAACTCTGCTGTCAATTTTTATGGTGACGACGTATCCACTACCGAAGCTAAAGGTTTTTATTCCAAAAAAATCGAGGAAGGTGGATTATATGCACCCATGTATGGCCTGAACTCCCAATTGGTCAAAGACGAAAATGGTCAATTAGTAGAGCGGGTATGGAAAGAGGACGGCATGTATGGGGAAGCCATTTCCGAGATCATCAAATGGTTGGAAAAAGCTGTGGGTGTTGCAGAAAATGAGCCACAGAAAAGAGCTTTGGAATTGCTGATTGAATATTACAAAACAGGCGACCTTAAAACTTTCGACCTTTACAGCATTGCCTGGTCCCAGGCAACGGAAGGCGATGTTGACTATATCAATGGATTCATAGAAGTGTACCAAGATCCACTTGGCTACAAAGGAAGCTATGAAACCATCGTACAGATCAATGACTTCGATGCCAGCCAACGCATGAGTGTTGTGGCCGAAAATGCCCAGTATTTCGAGGACAATTCGCCCATCATGGATGAGCATAAGAAAAAAGAAGTGGTTGGTATTTCCTATAAAGTAGTCAATGTAGCGGGAGAAGCCGGTGACGCATCCCCATCTACTCCCATTGGCGTAAACTTACCCAACTCGAATTGGATCAGGGCAAGGCATGGTTCAAAGTCTGTGAGTCTCGGAAACATCGTAGAGGGTTATGCTAATGCCAGCGGCCCCGGCATCTTGAAAGAATTTGCCCATGATGAGGAAGAAATCGCTCGTTCAGAAAAGCACGGCAAGCTGGCAGCTAAAATGCATACCGCTCTACATGAGGTGATCGGTCATGCCAGTGGTCAATTGGAAGAAGGTGTAGAAAATCCTGCCACCGCTTTGCAAAACTTTGCTTCGCCATTGGAGGAAGCTCGTGCCGACCTCGTTGCCCTTTACTACATTATGGACAACAAACTGGTTGAAATGGGTCTAATGGAGTCTCTCGAAGTTGGCAAGGCTGAATACGACAGTTACCTCAAAAATGGCATGATGACTCAGCTCCGCCGCATCGAACCAGGCAAGACCATTGAGCAAGCGCACATGCGCAACCGCTCGATGGTATCGCATTGGGTGTTTGAAAAAGGCAGCGAAGTAGGAGCAGTAGAAATGGTAAAGCGGGATGGCAAGACTTATATCGATATCAAGGATTATGAAAAAATGCGGGAGTTGTTTGGTCAGTTATTAAGAGAGGTCCAGCGCATCAAATCGCAGGGCGACTACGCCGCTGCAAAGAATTTGTTCGAGGGCTATGGCATTCAGGTTGACCCGGCCATTCATAAAGAGGTGCTTGATCGCTCAGAGAAATTAAATATTCCTCCTTATGGCGGATTCATTAATCCTAAACTAGTTCCAGTAACGGGTGACGACGGAAGTATTACAGATGTAAAAGTGGAATATCCAGATGACTTTATTAAGCAGCATTTGGAGTATGGGGAAAAGTATAGTCATTTGCCAGTAAATAATTGATGACATATTTGACAATAATGGGAACGCGGATGACACGGATCATGCAGATTTTCACGGATATCTTTTACAATTAAAAATATCTGTGAAAATCTGCATGATCCGTGTCATCCGCGTTCCTAATAAAATGTAATAATTCAATAATTTCTTTAATACTATTTCCCTCACCCAATTATGGAATTTCCCTCAATCCAAATTCTTTAGGATGTTTACACTCAATTAAAGAATTTTGCGATAAAAATACACTTGGATTTAAAAGCATTCTAAATTAATCTGAATCGAATACAACTCTCTTTAAATCCTTTCCTTATCGTTTCTTCGCAACTTATATAATTTACACTTTTCAATCAATATTTAATTTTTTAATTTAAACCAACATAATGCAACGTATTGTAACAACTCTCTTTCTGGCTGTCTTATTTGTAATGACCAGCCAAGCCCAAAATGTATCGGAACACACCTTTGCCAATGGCATAAAAGGTATCACTTTCGATAGTATCAAATTACATCGTTATATGCAGAAAGATGACGGCGTGCGAGTCTTTTTTGTCATGAAACGCACAGGGACTGTGCAAAAAGTAATGGGTTCCGTCATGTCAGGCGGAATGGATAAAGTTTGGCTATCGGCACTCGGTGTAGTTGATTTTTTGAGCGATATGAAAGTCGTCAATGAAGAAGTAACTTTCCTTAAACCGGACAAAGCCGTTTTCAAAAAATTCAACATCCTCGACGGTAATCACAAACGAATTACAGATGCCAAGGTCATTGCTACGCAAGACGATTGCGTAAATAGCAATTATGACCTGTACGACAAATACCCCGAGCTAAAACAGAAAGAAGAGGTGGTGGAAGTGGCCCGCCCAGAAATGTACTACAGCAATTACATCAACTACGCAATGATGCGGGGCAATCCAAAAGAATTTGTTATTGAAAAAAACACCTTAAAAGAAAAAGATCAACAATCAGAAAAAGGATTGTGGGATGCATTGGTTAGTTCTAACAGCAAATACGAAAAAGAGGACAAAGAAATTGATATGGAAGGTTATCGGGGTTTTGATAAAAGGGACTATTGGATGAGAATGTCCGATCCAGTTTGCGATCCGAAAACGGGCGTGGTGAACGTCCATCATGGCCATATCAATTACAAAGCGCTGGGCAACAGAAGCAATGAAATAGAACAAGAAGTGGTCACATTTGATAAAGACGGAAAGGAATTGAACCGTACCGAAATGAAATTCAAAGTACCGCACAAGCTTGACCTGCGCCAAGTGTTATTTACTGAAACGCCAAACAATAATCTCATTCATACAGACGGTATTATTCATGTTTACATGCAGAATTATGGAATGGGCTATAAAAAAGCAAACCCAAACCCTGACAAATCTGCCCGTAAATATTATCAGTGGGATGCCAATGGTAATGTGGTCGCTGATCTTGAATTTAAAGCACCTCACGAAAAAGCCAGTGTAGTACGTGCATTTCACAATGGCAATAACATCAGCCTCTTGGCCGTGACGGGTTACAAGGAAGCGGCTTTTTATACCACTCATTTTTCCGAAGGGAAATTAACAGGCTCGGAAACATTTAAAGAAAGTTCACCTTTGGCAAAAGGCATTGGTTTTTCTCCGTCAGAAATCGGTGGCGTCAATTGGGATTATCATTATTCCTACAACCAAAAGGACGGTTCGAAATTAGTCATTTATCAATTAAAAAAAGAGGTGATGGAAGGACAAACAAAATCCATCCATTCAAAAGGGTTTGTACTGTTTAAAATAGGCCAAGATGGAAAAATAACTCATGCCCAACACATCAAACGCTCGGACAAAGGCAACCAGCGATACAAAATAAAATTCAAAGCATATCCGTCGGAGAATGGAAAATATGTGGCCGTTGTTCGTGATCCACTCGTCGGTGGAACTACTGCTGTGGATGCTTATGAAATAGATGGAGCAACGTTGGAATTGAAAAAAATACTCAACCTCGACAATGCTGCCGACCTTTCTACCAAGCATTTGCCCAAAACAAACAGCATGGTATTCTTTTCCAAAGACTTGGAGGGGAATGTTTATAAAATGGCGAAATTGGGATTGTAATTAATCCCTTGAATATTGGCCTGAATTAATGACTTAGATTTCAAGGCCTTGAGGCGAAATCTCAACCATCCCATGATTGAGATTTCGCCTCCAATTAATTGATGAACAACGCCGCTGCCTTTTTTAAAGTCTCGATCACTCCTACCAATAAAGGCAGACCAACAAAGGCCCACGACAAAATCAGGCGGAATTTGGATGTTGTTTGTTCTTGCATGATGAGTTATTGAACAGGGCTTCCAATTAAATGCCCCATTTAAAGTGATATTTTTTATCAACAGGCTGCACACTGATATTGCAAATAAAACCGATGATCAGTAGCCCAGCCATGATGTACATGGTGATAGAATAAGCGTTCGATGCGGGCACACCTAAAGTTTCGATCTGATAGGCCCGAATGTTGTTCACCAACTGTGGCCCCAATAAAGCAGCCATGCTCCAAGCCAAGAGCAAACGACCATGTATTGCGCCGACCTCCATCGTTCCAAACATATCACGCAGATAGGCAGGAATTGTAGCAAAGCCTCCTCCATACATGCTCATGATGACGCAGAATGCCCCAACAAATAATACGATGCTGCCCATATTGCCAGTAAGTGGTACAAGGCAATACAATACAGCGCCCAACAAAAAGAAAACGGAGTACGTATTTCTCCGACCAATTTTGTCTGACAACGAAGACCAAAAGAAACGGCCTATCATATTGAACAAACTCAATAGCCCCACAAAACCACCTGCCGCAGCTGCCGTCACTGCTTTTGAAGCACCAACCACTTTTTCAGAAAACATCTCTTGAATCATGACCGATGCCTGCCCCAATACGCCAATGCCAGCAGTAACATTGAGCATCAGTACAGCAAATAGCAAGTAAAACTGCGGTGTTTTGATGGCAGTATTTGCATCCACGTTTGGACCAGCAGGTTTTCTGCCAGCCCTTGGCGTCCAACCTTTGGGCGCCCAACCTTCCGGTGGAATGCGAACGGTAAGAACGCCGAAAAGCATAAAAATGAAATACAATCCACCCATTACCAAAAAGGTCTCAGCCACGCCCGTTGATTCAGGCGAACTAAATTGTCCCATGAGCCAGATGGAAAGCGGCGCAGCCACCATGGCCCCTCCACCAAAGCCCATAATGGCCATGCCAGTCGCCATTCCTGGGCGATCGGGAAACCATTTTATCAAAGTAGAAACAGGGGAAATATATCCTAACCCCAAACCAATGCCTCCCAAAACACCATGCCCCAAATAGATCAACCAAATCTCATGCAACCAAACCCCAAAAGCCGATAGCACAAAACCACCAGAAAAACACAAAGCAGAAACAAACATGGCAAGGCGAGGCCCTACTCTTTCCAGCCATTTCCCAAACAATGCGGCCGAAGCTCCCAAACAAAAAAGGGCAATGGAAAATATATGCCCTAACTCTACTAGTGACCAATCGCCTGCGGCAGGAGCAATAATGCCTATGGCCTGTGCGAGTGGTTTGTTGAAAACACTGTATGCATAAATTTGCCCGATGCAAAGGTGGATAGACAAGGCAGCGGGTGGCACCAACCACCGACTGAAGCCAGACTTGGCAATGGTGTTGGATTTATGGAAAAAAGAGGTAAGGCTTGGCATTTCGTTATTGCTTTTGGAACGCCAATATAGTGATTGACGAGATCATTACAGAATAGATCCATCTATGGAATATCCACTTACCTTTGTCAAATGGTTCACCTTTTAACACTTATTGGATTATCATGATAGAAACCATTTTCACCTAAACCACTACACTCATGGAAAAAAATAAACCTGCCATATTATTGAGAAAATTTCTGCACAACGATTTGACAGCAGAAGAACAGACAGCTTTTGATAACCTGCGAAAAAATGACCCTTCTTTTGCCGAAGAAGTAGATGCAGCCGTGTTCATCGCAGCCCGTCAACGGCTGGATGCAAAACAACGTTGGTCCCAATTACCCGTTCAAGAGAAAGAAACCAAGCAAACGGCAACCATCCGCCGCCTGCCCCTCCGTTGGATGGCAGTGGCAGCGTCGCTGCTGTTGGTGGGGATGGTTGCTTATTATTTATGGCCTTCTGAAAATATCAATGATCTGGTGGCCCAACAATTATCACAACACCATCCATCCCCAGTCATGGTAATGGGTGAAGCGGAGCAAGCCGATAGGGATTGGCGGGCAGGCGTAAAAGCCTATCAGGAAGGGCGATATGAATTGGTTATTCCCCTACTGGAAAAATTAATAGCCAAAAAACTCGACAAACCTGAAACCCATTTTTATTTGGGATTGAGTTATTTATATATATCAGAACCAGCCGTTAAAAAAGCTGTATTCCATTTTGAAAAAGCAAAAAATCAGAATGCTGTAAAATATGGCGAACAATCAGACTGGTACACAGCGCTTGCGTGGCTGTCGTCAGGGGAACAAGATAAGGCAATTCCTATTTTGGAAAGCATTGAAAAAAGAGATGGATGGAAAAGCGGAGAGGCAAAGGTTATTTTGGACAAAATAAAATAAAGGTAATAGTTCAGCACGCCTTCGTAGTTGGGAGATTTATTAAAATTATTTACCCTTTTCTCCTCATCCAGATCAAACCAAATATCAATAACAATATTAAAAAACCAATTCCCCAAGAACCATTAAAAAACGTTTTTTCAAAATTTATGGCCGCTGTATCACCCGTCTGAATAAAACCTGCCCAAAAAAACGGGTGCAACCTTTCCGGCGGCAATTGGCTATTGTTTAAATAATTTAATTTGGCATTTTTTAACGCCTCGTCCTTTGGTTTCCCTTCATTTAATATTTTATGAAAATCGACAATGATATCTGCACTGGCTTCATCAGGTATATTCCACAAACTCATAACTACGGAAGGACAACCGGCATAAGTAAATGCCCTCGACAGGCTCATCAATCCCTCCCCTTTTTTCAACTCCCCTACTCCTGACTGACAAGCACTCAACACGGCCAATTCCGCAGGTATATCCATATTATATAATTCCCAAGCAAATAATTGATCTTCTTCAGCTTTATTATTGCCAAATGCAAAACCAGAATATAACGGGTCGTTGTCATCGAGGAATCCGTGCATGGCCAAATGCAAGATGCGGGAATCAGAAATACTGGAAAAAAAATTGGCCTTATTGGCACTTTCTGAGATATATGCAATGCCTTTTAAAAAACCAGAAATGGTCTGTACACTGTTCCGTGCAGCGGGCAAATCATTCCAGCCTGAACGAGTAACCAAGGATGTTGTTCGGGCGAATTCCAGGCTGTCCAACAATTGATTTGATTCAGGATCATACGCAGGCGCAAACCCAGCGTAATTATTGGCAAATTTATTTTTGGGAATATATACCTGATTTAATAAAAGGGTAGCAGACCAAGCATAGGAACAATTAAATCGATTCATTAAATAAGATAGGGATGCAAAACTGCCATTTTTTTCCTCAGGCATTTTTTCGACCAAAACATCGAATGGCAGATAAGCTAATGCCCCATCAGGGACTATAATTAAATTGCTTGTATTTTTATCAAGCGAGTTGAGTGGGTCAGCTAAAAGTATTTTATATAACACATGCGCATCAGATGCAAAGTTTACGGGAGTTGAAGATGACAATGCCTTTTCGGTAAAATGATCATTTCGGAAATTTAAAATTTCCGTTGATAAATTACGGACAGGTTTTTTCCAGACATTAAAATCATTGGGCGTAATTAAAAAAACAAATAGATGCTCATCAGCCATCGAATACTCAATAAGAGCCGCATTGTTTTTTTGCAAATACTGCTGAATTTGGGAAACACTCTCCACTTCTAAGTCATATTTTAAGTCATAGTATTTAGGATATTGCGTTTCAAATTGTTTGATAATGTCGGCATACTCTTTTTTTATGGAAAAATATTTTTCCTGAATAGATTTTGATTGATCTTCCTTTTTTGGATCAATAAGCTGATCTTCCAAATTTGCCAATTCTTTTTTTAAATTATTTTCTTTTTCCAAAAGGCTGTCGGCTATGCCGGAAAAATGCAATGCCTGTGTGCTTTTAACAGCTTTTAACAAAGCGATTGATTTATTTTTTTCAGAAAATAAAAAAGCCTGTTCTGGTATTTGTTTGGCAGTGGATTGGGTGTTAAAAATATAATTGGCATCAATGGCTTGTTGGTAAAAATTATTGGCCGTCTGGTTAAAACTAATTAGGTCTTGTTGGCCAATATGTGCCTGCCGCAAATGGCCGATCAAGTTGTCTCCTTTTTTTATATTATTTAAAACAGCTATTAAATCATCCTCATCCCTATTGATTTCAAAACGGGATAAAAGCGCTTCATTTTTTAGCATTAAAGACTTTATTAATTGCAACGGGTGAAAATATGTCCCAGGCAAAGGCGTCTCCAAAGGGTCGCCAGTAACCTCTCCTGTATTGGAATCAATGGCCTTTTGAAAATAATCGATGGCTCGGTCTAATTCTTTGCTCTCAAAATACAATTTCCCCAAATTATTATAAACTTCTGGGATATAAGCATTGCTCCCACCCATAGTTGCCAGAAATAAATCCAGTGATTTTTCCAAATAAATTTTTGCCAAATCCAATTTGCCCTGATCTAAAGCACTCTTTCCTATATTATTATTTGTAAATGCAGTGGAAGGATGACCGGGCCCGAATATTCTGGTTTCGGCCTCCAGCGTTTTATTGAAATATATTTCCGCCTTTTCGTTTTGGCCCAACTGGGCATAATCCCTTGCCAGATTGGCGAAATAAGGACTGATTTCCGGATGGTCTGGACCCGCAATTTCCAAAAGGTTATCCAATGCTTGTCGGTGATATTGCAAAGCTTTTTCAAATTCCCCTTTTATGGAGTAAATATTTCCGATAGTCAAAAATCCAGTGGCATAAGTGGAATGTTTTTTTCCGAATACATTTAATGCAATGGAATTGGCCTGAGAAAACCAATCAATGGCTTTGTGCAAATGTTCCCGTTCGGTAGCCATGATGCCAGAAAAATAACAGAGGTTGTACATCGCCTTGTTATTGACATCACCACTTTGTTCTAAAAATTCAACACCTTCTTTTAATTTTTCGGAAGCTTTTGCGAGATCCCCTTTTCGCCAATAGTTCTCTGCCGTTCTGGTCAAGGACATACCTATTTCAATAGGGTCAGGTTCAGGCAGATTTTTCTGTAAAAAAGTCGCTTTTTCCGAAAAATCAATTGCTGCATCGTAATCACCTGCATTGAGATTTGCCTCGTTCAATACAATATAGAGGGTGATCAAAGCTTCGGCTGGCGCATCACTTCCCAAGATATTTTGGAGCGTATCCAAATAAGGTTGTGCATTAGCCCTATTCTCCGCAGAAAATAACATTCTCCGCACTGGGTAAAGGGATTCAACCAAACTATCCGTCTGATTAATTTTGGCAAATGCTACAGACTTTTTTAATAAGGGAACAGGGTCAGCGTTAGGTTGTGCAATGCCTTGACAGGGCAAGAACATCGATATGATCGCAATAATAAAGGGGAGTACTTTGCACATATCAAAAATGAATGAGTTTTAAACCTTGGGCAAAGTACGCATAGTTGGTGTTAATGCAAAAATAAGTAG
Organism: Saprospiraceae bacterium; assembly: GCA_965222975.1. Classification (GTDB taxonomy): domain Bacteria; phylum Bacteroidota; class Bacteroidia; order Chitinophagales; family Saprospiraceae; genus UBA6168. The sequence goes on from CBDCVJ010000015.1 coordinate 79,027, forward strand.
TAGAATGCAATTAAATACTTTACAATCTAAATAAACCGCTTTTCATTTTTTATTTTAATTTTCATTCAAAATAAATTGACAATATTAAATTACTAAACACTTTTTCCAAAGCCTGCAATTCCTCCCCCCAGCCCTCCAAAGGGGGAGAGGCAGTCTGCTAAATTCTAAAAATAATAGCACAATGTCATCTAAATGAACGAGTCTATCTCCCCCTTTGGAGAGCCTGTCCCGATTCGTCGGGAGGGCTGGGGGGAGGAATTGCAAAAGTGCATAGTGACTTGTAACTATATAACAATGATCTTTAATTATACTAAAGTCCCTTTATACAGAAAACAGATCAATTATAAACCACAATAATTCACCCTTTAACAAATACCTTCAAATCATCAAAGGCTACTTTTTGTTGACCCACCACATGAAAACCGAGCAATTGGCCATGAAAGGTTTTGTAGGGCATGGAATGGACTTTTTGATTATTAATAAAAAATGAAATCGTATTACCTGTTTTTTCAATAACAAGCAAGTTGGATGATTTTTGTTTCACGGCATTATTGGGAAGCCATTGGCCAAAAAGTTTACCGCCCGCTTTTTCAAAAATGCCAACGCTTCCGTTTGCAGCAATGAGCAGCTGGTGATGGTTGTTGATGTCCTTCCCGCCCCATATTAGCCCATAGCCCATATTGGTCACACCCCCAAACCAATAGGCATCAACCTCTATTTGGAAATCTTTATGTTCGGGCAGGTAGAAGTAACGATTCCGAAAGCCAATTAAAGCCTTGCCATCTACTTTGTTTTCGTAAAAGTACTTGCTATCCTCCATCCAAATGCCCCCGGTCTCAGTATTCAATAATTGCCACTGCCCAGTGTTGGTAGAAAAATCGTCATACAGGGTTTGCCAGTATAAGGTTGATTTTGTGGGTTTTGATTTTCGGCCATAAGCAATAGCTTCTTTAAATACTAATTTTGAAAAATCGGAATTAAAAACAAAAATAGAATCCAATTTCCCTCTGTTGAAATGCTCGACCATTGGGAAACTCCCATTGATGGGATAATGGTACGAAATGCCATCCCATTTACCATTGACATGATGCCGAATAATAACTGGCTCGCCTTTCTCATTGTACCAAAGGCCAGGCCCTTCTTGTTTGTCAGGTGAAACATCGGCAAGTTCGCCGATCCATTGCAGCTTTCCACTTTGGAAAAAATCCCTGACCAATCCATTGGGCTTGCCATCAACGTATTCAATAAGTCGGTAATAACTGGCTTGCCCTTCATTCTTAATACGTTGCCAATTTTCATCAAAATATTCGATCCACTTGCCTTCTTTTTTGCCTTTTTTGAAGCGGTTCTTAGCTGCTTCTTTTGGAAATAAATGAGGCGTTTCTTTTTCAGCCTGTTTGACCCATGCTGATAAATCGTCCAAAGTTTGACCTCTGTTGGCAATTTTGGGGCTTGCAACTTTGACAGGTGATGCTATGAAATCTTGTTCCGCTGGTACTTCCACTTCATCTCCAAAATTAAGGGCAAGGAACACTATGAGAATGGTGAGGGCTCCGGTCGAAGCCAAAAAGTAAAGGAGCCCTTTTCCGGTTTTTCTTGCATTTGGAAGAACCTGGGCCATAGATGTTTCAGTACGTTCGAGATCATCGGCCAGCCCCAAAATGGCGTCGTTCAGCCGCGAGGAAAGAACAGTGACCTGCTCATTCGATAGGAGGTTCAGTTGCTCTTTGCGCTGCAATTGGTTCAACTGGTTTTGCAGGTTGATGACGTCTTTGATGCGCCCTTTTTTTTGTGCCAAAAGAAAAAGTTCTTGCAATGCCTTTTCAGCATTGCCTTCGGCCACGAGTGTTTGAATGGAAGTGGTCATGATGTAATCGGTGAATGGATTTCGAAATTCGGTTTCAGTCGCTTTCTCTCTTAATTTCCATGCATGGCAACCGGAAGCGGTTCATTTTTATTTAAGTCGTCCATGACGAATATGCCATTATTATAAATGTTTTCCGCATGGTTCGCCAGTGGCGACAAGGCAGTTTCCAAAATAGTCAGGTAGCCAGAATTAAAAACTTCCCCAGTGTTTAGAATACCATAGTTAAAGGTCGATTCCCCATTGATGGTCAGGTGGCCGGAGGACAGTATCGTAATTTTTGCTCCACCCTCTATGCTCAGGCAGGCAATATCAGGAACGGGGGTTTTCACTATCGGAAAATAGCCTGATTGTGATCTGACATTTGGAATGATGACCAAATCATCCGACCAATCGGGCAGGCGGCCTTCGCTCCAGTTACGCGGGTTGTTCCAGTCTGTCTCGGCGCCAGGGATGCCCCCCTTCCAAGTGTTTTGTGCCATTACAGAAGATGCTAAAAACAAACAGGTCAGGGTCAATAAGCTGGTTAAAAATTGTGGGATCGCTTTCATGTCATGTCATTTTTTGTGTGGTGCTTTTGTCAGTACAATAGGTTTTTTATTTTTTTAAATTTCTAAATGAAAAATATTGCCATCCATACTTTCAGAAGCACAACCGATTTTTGGTTATAAAAAAATAAAGAGCAATAGGTGATAGTGGTGGGTCTCTATATCAATAATCCAAATAGGCAAAAAAGGTGAACCGCTTTTGAAATAATTTATAAAATTTCAATTTCTGAGAATGCCCCCTCCAAGTCCCTCCGGGACTTGGATAGAGGAAAAACAGCTACGGTTTTTTTTCACCCATTTTCAATATCCAATAACCTCAAAAAAAATGGGGCGGTCAACACAAAGCTGACTACCCCATAACATTTAGTCTTTTTAGGTTATTATTTCATAACAACCACCCGCTCCGTCCATATACCCTTCGGAGATTGTAATGTTAGCAGATATACCCCTGCCGGCCAATCGTCTAGCTGTAAGGACTCCCGATGGAAGCCAAGTGGAATTGTTTTTTCCTCAAAAACCACTTTCCTTGCTTTGCCTGTTATATCCACCACGAAAAGAGATAAGGGAAGGCTTTCTTCTATATGAAATTCGAGGTAAAGCCGTCCCTTTGTTGGGTTAGGATAAGCTTTGACACTGTTTTTGAACACCTCCCAAACGGCATTCGGGGTGTCCACGGTCACATCCATGCAGAGGGTGTCCTGCCCGCAATCGTTACTAACAATCAGGCAGACTTCATAAATGCCAGAGGTATCGTAAACATGTTCAGGGTTTTGGAGAGTGGAAGTGTTCCCATCGCCGAAGTCCCATTCCCAAGCAGTAGCATTGCTGCTGGAAAGATTGGTAAAGGTGGCCGTATGGTACATTGTATCGCTGTTAAAATCAGCAACAGGTAATGTTTCTATAAATTCAACTGTTAACGAATCGGTGATGGTGCAACCATTACTATCAGTTGTAATGAGTTCATAATTGCCAGCCAAAAGACTATCAAAGGTGCTGCTCATACCAATGATGCCGTTCAGTGTAAACTGGAAAGGTGGTGTGCCACCGTCAGCTTGTGCAATGACCTGACCATCTGCAATATTTTCGCAAGAGGCATCAATGACCTCAACGGTCTGCTCCAATACAGGCGGTTGTGTGATGACCACTGAGTCCACTATTTTATTTCCCAAGGCATCCGTGACTGTCACATAATAAGTGTCAGGGCATAAGCCAGCAACCGAATCACCTGTACTGTCATCTGTCCAGAGGTATTCAAATGGGCCTGTGCAACCAGTTACCTGTACCTCGGCCAGCCCGTCGCAACTTCCATAGCAAGAGGCTTGTGCGGTTACGACCGTTTCGATAGTAAATGTGGATTCGGCCATGACCTCTATGGAATCTATGGCCATGCAGCCAAGGCTATCGGTCAGGTTGATGGTGTAAACACCTGCTGTCAAGCCCGTTGCTGTTGCTGTTGTTTGGATGGGGTCGGTGTTCCATTCGTAAGTAATAGCTCCAGTACTTCCGTTCACCGATGCGGTAGCTGTGCCATCGGCCATACATTCCATTTCGGGGGTGGCGGTGAGGCTGATTGAGAAACCAGCACAATTATCTCCTTCACAACTGGTGGCCAGTGCTGAAATTTCATGTTCAAGCAAAACCCTGTTGTAAATTTTCACATCATCAATAGCGCCATCAAAATACTCTACAAAATTGGGGTTCGAACCTATACGTAAGAAATCATGCCCCTCTCCCATTGCACCTGTTTCTTCAAATTGTAACGTGTCGTTTACATAAAGCCTAACTATGGAATTAACTTGGTCATAAGTGATGGCGAGGAATGTCCACGCACCTAACTCCACGGGCTGGAAACCCAAAACCCCAGCTGACCCACTGAATGCCGACCAGCCCTCACCACCTCCGCGGTAGTCAATGCCGAGGCTACGGTCAAAGCCACCATCATCATGGGAAATGACCTGTCGAATAGGCGTAGCATCATTCGCTTTTGCCCAAGCTGTAATTGTGAGTTGAGGGTGCTGAGAGGGATTGATGTTCAATGGGACATGAATATAATCATCAGTGCCATCGAACAGATAAGCCCCATTTGGATTTCCAAATCTGTCTTCCGTCAATACAGGGCCTTCCACTGTGCCATGATAGCCATTGCCACTTAAATCAATTGAATTGCCATCCAATGGAAACCAAGCGAGCAAACTATCGGTAGAAACACAGTCGGTAGTGTCCGAACCGACTACGGCATCTGCTATAGCCATACAACCGACGGAATCCACCACTGAAACTTGATAAACGCCAGCCGTTAAGGACGTCGCCATAGCTGTTGTTTGGACAGGCATCGTATTCCATTCGAAGTTGACGGGGCCAGTGCTTCCTGACACAACGGCGGCCGCCGTTCCGTTCATCATACTGTCCAGTTCAGGCGTAGTAACTGTTGTTACTGTAAAACCAGAGCAATCAGGTGCTGTGCCACAACTTTCTATTTGATAAAAATCATACAGTACTGACCCTATCGGACCATCATCGTTAGGGTTCACGCCGTATAGCCCCAAGTACAGTATGTCTTCGGCGATGACCATTGCCCCTAATGAAACCCACGTCATGCCGCCGTCGCTACTGTAAAATGATTCATACGTCGCACCCTGTTTTTCTACTTTAAAATCAATGGTATTGTCGGAATACGGAACAGACATGCCCAATATCTGAGGTGGAAAGCCGGGGAAAAGCGGCGGATAAACAAAGGACTGTGCCGTGTGTCCGCCAACCTGAACCAATTCGGCCAACCTGACGACATTGGTGGAATTGATATTGGAATCGGTCACACCTACAATACCTGCTCCGTGATTGTTTGTTGTGGCAAACAGGGAAAGTTTCGTATAAACTGTCCAATCGGTGTTAGGATTAACTGGGCGGAGAATTTTTGTCAGAATATCGGAAAACGGCACATCCATCGTGATAGATAACTGCCCGGAGCCATTTAAACTGACCGATGAACCAGCAGGGGCGTTCGGATTAATGACCGTCCAGGTTGAGTCTATATCGGTTCCGTCGAAATCATCTTCAAATGTTTCCCCGCCACTACAAAAGCAGAAGCAGTCACTGTCTTCGCAGTCGGTGAGGCCATCGCCATCGTTGTCTTCACCATCATCACAAATCTCATTGGTAGGATCATCCTCACAACCGTCATATAAAGCAAATATTTCTTCTGGAGTCAGCGCACGGCTATAAAACCTGAGGTCGTCCAAGGAGCCATTCAAGAAGAAATCATTTTCACTCCATCCAATGGTCAGCGGAGTAGAGGGGTTTGGCGGTACAGAAGTTTCTGTGCCTGAAGCATATAAATTTCCATTGACAAAAGCATTATACTCATTTCCGTTTTTCGTCAAAGCCAAATGATACCATGCATTCAAGTCAGGTGTCCAAGCTTGTCGGATTGGGTAAATTCCGTCATTGGGATAGTCAGGCGCTGGGCCATTTATATGGAATGAAAGGTTACCATTTTCATGTGCAAAAATCCATTTATTGAATTCTCCAGAGCCTTCATCATGAGCAATAAAAGAACTAAAATTATCCAGTTCATTGAAATTTACCCAAAGAGCAATTGTAAAGGGTTGATTGCCCAGTGTAAAATCTTCGTGATCATCAACACTGACGAAATCATCAATTCCATCAAAGTTTATTGCGCCCTCAATTTTCCCCGTTGAATAAAATGCATTGTTTACTATCGAACCATGATGCCCATTTCCACTTTGGTCATCAGCAGTTTCATCAAATGGGTAATGAGCGATTAACCCTTGGGCTAAACTATCGCAAGAATTAGGGGGTGTGATTCCATCACAGCCTTCCAGATTGAAATAATCGAAAGTGGCTACAGAGGGAAGGGTGAGCGGGTCGTCTGAATTTTCAACAAAAACACCTACGTAATGTACCTCTCCTATTATGCCAAGGTTTGCAGTGCCCAATAAAATCCAATTAGTACCATCCAAGCTATAATAGCAAGTGTAATCGAAACCGTTCAAAGTGGCCCTTAAATAAACATCGGTGTCGGTGGTGGGAAAAAAATTGACCTGCCATCTGAATGCCATGCCCGGGCGAGTTGTAATTATAAACACGCTGGATCAATTTCCTGAACTGCCTTTCCGCTGGGTCCTCATTTCCGAGAGCAATCAACCCAGCCGACTGCCAATCAACGGAATTGTCTGGGTCAAACTGTACCCTTGTTTCTATCGTCCAATTAGTGCCTGGCGTTACAGGGTAATAGACCCTTGGCGCGGTGTTCAAAAAAGGGTTTGCCTGTGCAAGCAATCCCCCCCCCAACGTTTCAACCCTTAAATGGCCACTGCCGGTGAGGCTCACATCGTTCTCAGGCAGTGGCGACACTACTACCCAATTTGTATCAAGTGTGTTGCCATCATATGGGTCGAAAAAGCTTTCATTGCCTCCGCTGCAAAAGCAGAAACAATCGGCGTCTTCGCAGTCGGTGAGGCCATCACCGTCGTCGTCGATGCTATTATCACAGATTTCAGGTTCCACACATACCGAATCAACTACAACTATTTTTGAAACACTGCAACTAAAACCATTAAAATCTGTGGCGTTCAAACTCACTTCAAATGTGTCTGCTGATAAATAAGTATGGGAAGGATTAGCTTCATCATCGACAGTAGTTCCATCTCCAAATAACCATGTCCATGATTCGATATTGGAAAAGGAAATTGTATCAAAGAAAAAATCAGTGGGTTCATCCACGCAGGTAGGGTCAGGCATAAAGGTGAAATCCAATGGGGTCGAAGTGGTGAAGGACGTGTATTTGACTTGCGATTGGGAATAATTGTAAAAACCAAATCTGCCGGGCGTAAAACTGTCCTGAACATCAAATATGGTATCGCCATCAATCATGATAATAGCTGATGTATCCGTCAGGTCAAGGGTAAATGTATAGACTTGATTGGTAACCCAGCCTTTTCCATTTCCTAAGTTGGTGCCCAATGTAGCATGCATGCCAGGGTCGTCTACGTGTTTCCAAAAATATTTTCTGCGTTGAGGCTCGTTATTGACATCAAAATCGGTAAGCGTAATTTTGGACAGCGTCATTCCTTCATCTGCAAAGTCGCCACTAACGGTCTGTGCATCTTTTTTCCAATCGAACAGCCAGAAATGGTAATCATCACTGCCCATGCCAATTGGGTCTTGGTAGCCAAAAACAAAACCGATAAAATCATCGTCCTGACCTGTGTTGACTTCGATAGTACCCTCTATCACTGCATTGGAATATACGTCTGGCCCCACGTAAAAGGTAGGAGCTTCATTAATGGTCTGGGTAACACTTTGCCCATCAGGGGCAACGGCCCAATTCCCAGCACCTGGGTTGCCTTCCTGATTCCAAGTATTCAGATCTACTGACATTGGGCATCCCTGCAAACAATCAGGGTCATCCCCATCAATTAGGCCATCGCCATCATTGTCTATATCGTCGTTGCAAATTTCACCCGGTGGAAACGACAAACCACATACCGCATCAATGTCGGCACCGGGCGTGCTACTGCTACAGTCACCGGGGCGATCAGTCAATTTGATGGCGTCAAACCTTACCGCTCCAGATGGTAGGCCAGGAAACATCTCGTCAATGTTCTTAGAAGCAGTTGCACCGCCAATATTTCCAAAATCATAATATCCATCGCCATCAGCGTCCAATATGCCGTATTGGTTCAAAAAGTCAATAGTAACTTGATCGAAGGGTTTTAATTCAACAGCGGTTCCTTCGGGCGACCCACCTGAACCAGCTATTTCAAAAACGAATAGATCAGGATCACTGTTGCCAGAATTGGAAAGCAAATTATTGGTAAATGCCAACTTGATAAAACCTTCATTGCCAAGACTTACATGCTCACCGTCTGCCACCCCTACCGCTGATTCAAAGTCGGTATTTGAATTGTTAGGACAGGTATTTTCATATTCAATGACCATGTCAGCAAAGGAAAGCCCATCGTTGTTGCAATTAGAGCACCCCCCATTTGGCAGGGTAGCACATTCGTCGTCCTCACAGTCCACCAACCCGTCGCCGTCGTTGTCCAAGCCGTCGCTGCAGATTTCAGTATCAGGGCACAATCCCTCATTATCGGGGTCATCATTGCCAATCAAACCGTCGCAGTCGTTGTCCACGCCATTGCAAGCTTCGCTGGCACCAGGGTAAATGGAAGCATTCGTATCATCGCAATCGCCATTTTGCATAACATATTCAGCACCGGGTTGCTGGCAGTCAGTAACGGACTCCCCATCACCATAACCGTCACCATCGCTGTCCACATACCAGTCAAAAAGTTCCTGACCTTCGCAAGGGAATTCGCCACAGCTTTTTATGGTAAAATAATTGAAAGCGGCTTCAAGCATGGACCCATCCTGGTTATAATTTGCGACATGCATACCAACCTGATGAACAATGTTGCTATTGAATACTTCAGAATCCAGAAAATTCCAAGTGCTCCCTGCATCAAGGCTGTAATAAACATCCACGGTATTTCCAATTTTGGCCACCCTCACAGTTACATTATTACTTGGTATGGCTACGGAAGCTCCTTCAACTACATAGGGCAAACCGGGCAAGTTGGGCTGGTAAACAAACGAACGGAGGCCGAAAGATCCGCCAGACCTGTAAATCTCCACATAATTAACAATCAAGGCATATATGCCCACATTGGGGTCCAACATTCCTACTATGCCAGCGGAATGGTCGTTTGCCGTATCATCCAAATAAAACTCACTCTCAATGAGCCAATCCGA
>CBDCVJ010000016.1:0-42315 GCA_965222975.1 Saprospiraceae bacterium
CATTGGAATCATCGCCTGAAGTTTTCACATGATAGGTTGTTGCATTTGAAGTAGTTGCCAAACAAAGGATGCCAATTATGAATAAATAGGACATCGCTAAATTTAATGGCTGCAGATAAGCTTTCTTTTTCATCGGATTTAAATTTTAGATTGTTTAAAAAAATGGTTTTGGAATTGAGAAAAAAGTTTCAAACCCCAAAGGGGTAAACAAAACCGGGGGCGGAGCGCTCCACCCTGAGCCCGGTTTTGAAGAAAGCTATCTTTTCCAGTCGGGGGATAATTGAAGAGGAATGGATGGCTTTCTATTGTGTTTTCATTTGGTGAAAAGCACAGTGCAAAGGTGGGCGCAGCCGTTCCAAACCTGTTTACAAATTGGGTTCAAGCATTGACATATCCGTTTCAGGAAAACAAAAAAAGTTTAATGATTCGTTGCATGCAACGAATAAATAATTCTCTCTAAGTGATGAAAATCAATCACTTAGAGGTTGTACTCGGTGGGTAGCCAAATGTATCTTGGAAATTTTTCGAAAAATGGGGCAGGTGTTTAAAACCGACTTTATAAGCCACTTCGGAGACCGTCCATTCGCCCATTTCGAGGAGGGACTTGGCTTTTTCCATGCGGTAGTTGCGGATAAATTCAGAGGGTGAAATATCCATCAAGGCTTTCATTTTTCGGAAAAGTTGGGAACGGCTCATGCCGATTTTCTGGCAGAGTTGTGGAAGAGCGAAATCCTCGTTGGAATAATTTTCTTCCACTATTTTCATCACCTTTTGGACAAAGGCATCTTCGAGCACATAGGTGTCGGATACCTTGGAGGTGTCCGACATCTGGCCTCCTCCATATCGCTCCTGTAAATTCTTTCGCAGCTCCACCAATTTCTCCAACCGCACCAGCAATTCCTCTTTGTCGAAAGGTTTTGACAAATAAGCATCGGCACCTCTTTTCAATCCAGCGATTTTGGAAGCAGCATCCGCTTTTGCCGTTAACAAAATGATAGGTATGTGGCTTGTCCGCTCGTCGTTTTTCAAAATATCACAAACTTCATAGCCGTCCTTTTCCGGCATCATCACATCGCTGATGATGAGGTCGGGGATTTCTTCCACTGCCTTTTCTACACCGATTCGACCATTGTATGCTACTTCCATTTGGTATTGGTCGGTGAGGCAGGTTTTGAGGTAAAAAACGACATCAGGGTTGTCCTCGATGATGAGCAGGGTGGGGAAATTTTGAGTGTTGAGTATTGAGTTTTGAGTGGCGCCTTTGGCAATCAGTGATGGTGAGGAATTTGACACGGGAAAGGAATTCCGAATGTTTGGTTCATGGATTATTGTTGCCACCTCAACATTATTTTTTATGGGCAGATTCAAACGGAAAACAGACCCCTTGCCCAATTCGCTTTCCACGGTTATTTTACCATCCATCAATTTGACCAGTTCCAAAGTATGCGCCAAGCCAATACCAGTGCCTTCCCCCGCCCGGGTGGTCGTGCCGTCCACTTGATAAAAACGGTCAAAAATATGGGGCAGGTTTTTCGATGAAATACCGATGCCAGTATCGGAGACGATGATTTCCAGTTTTTCTATTTCTTCTTTTGGGTCAGTCAATTTTCCAATTTCAATTTTCACCTCACCGCCCGAGGGCGTGAATTTTATGGCATTTGAAATCAAATTGGTCAATACCTGTTTCAACTGTTCGGGGTCAAAATCCATTTCCAAATCTTTCAAAGTGGTAAAGAAGCGCAAGGAAAGGTTTTGCCCATTGGCATAACTCTGGAAGCTCTCGGTCACATATTGTAAATAAGGCACAATATCACTTTGCTGTAAATTCAGCTTGAAAGATTTGTCCTCCAATTTGGAAAGGTCGAGCAATTGATTGACAAGACGGAGCAGGTTGTGGCCATTGTTTTCAATTAATTGGGCAGCCTTTTCCACTCCGTTTTTTGGGGAAGCCAATATTTGCCTCGTCATGCCAAGGATAACCGTGAGCGGGGTGCGGAATTCATGCGTCAAGTTGGTGTAGAGGCGGCTTTTAAAAGCATCGAGTTCCTTGAGGCGTCGTGCTTCTGCTTGTTCCAATTGCAGGTTGTTTTGCAGTTCCCACCGTTTTTTCAAAAAATAAAAAACTGTATATGTAATGCCTCCTATGACAAGCAAGTATAAGGAGTAGGCCCACCAAGTAGCCCACCAAGGTGGATGGATATCGACTTTGACACTTAGTTGTTGACCATGCCATTGCCCCCTTGTTGTCAGGGCTTTGACTCGAAAGGTATATTTGCCAGCGGGCAGGTAATTGAAGGAAGCGGTATTATCAATGGAGGGTTTTGACCATACATTATCATATCCTTCCATTTGGTAACTGTACTTAACATTTTCAATGTTGTGGTAGTCCGTCAAGGCAAATTCAAAATGGAAAGTTTTGTTTTGATAATGAATCTCGACCTCCGGGTTTTCACCGTTGAAAATGGTGGTAAAGGTGGTGTCCTTTTCGACATTGGTTTTGGAAAAAGAAACCAGGGACAGTTGGCCTGCTTTGTTTTCTGCCCAATATTTTTCCATTACTTTCTCCGGGTAAAATGCAGACACCCCAGCAATGCCCCCGAAAAATAGTTGTCCATCTTTTGTCCTGGTCGCCGACCGTCGGTTGAATTCATTGTTGGCCAGTCCATCTTCTTCGTAAAAGTTGATAAACGATTCCGTCGCTTTATCGAAACGGGACAGTCCATGATGTGTGCCGAGCCAAAGACAGGAATCGCCTTCCGGCAAAATGGTGACGACATAATTGTTGGGTAGGCCATCTTCGGTGGTGTACATTTTCACTTCTTCGCTCTTAGGGTTATATTTTAAAAGCCCGCTTTCAGTCCCTATCCAAATATGCCCATTCTGGTCTGGGTAAATGAATCGGGCAGACAGATTTTCCTCCCATTTTTTTTCTTTGACCAAACGGATGGAGCCATTTTCAACTGCATAGTATTTCAATTCATTTGTTGTCGCAATCCAAAGTCCATCGCCCGATTGGTCAAATTTTATATCTATAATAAAATCTTTGCGTAGCACTTCCATTATCTTTTTCCACCTATTGGGAGAAGCACTTTTGTCCAAAAAAAACAACTCACCCTGAAAGGCCAGCCAAAGCCCCTTTTCTTTGTCAAAAGCATATTTGCCGTCGTCGTAGGGATCTAAGTTTAATAAAAAAGGGTTGCTGGTTTTTTGTTTCTTTAAGTCAAAAACCCATCCCCTGTTCAACAGCAGATTACCTTCAGAATAGTGGAGGCCAAAGGGTGTATGATCCTCGGGGTAAAGCGGATCAGAAGTGGTTTTATTCTTTGGGTTTATTTTAAAAACATTGGAATAAAAACTTGCATAGACATTTCCTTCCTCATCTTCTGCGAAGCCCCGAAAACTGCACTGGCCGCCGCATTCATCATTTTGTCCGGTGAAATAGGTGTCGAACCATTTCCGCTGTGGGCTTACTTTAAGCAGACCTGTGATGGTGCTTATCCAAAGTACGCCTGTTTGATCCAAAGTAATATTTCCCAATTCCAACCGATATGGAATTGCCTCTTTTAGTTGTTCATGGAAATCGAACAAGCGGCCTGTTTCAGATTCAAAAAAGAACAATTGGCGATCCTCTCCCGATACCCATAAATCCCCTTCCGGTGTTTGGACAAAACTATGCACCACGTTGCGCTTGGTAGCGTCAAAATGGCTATTGATCGGGTGTGGCCTGAAAGTCGAGGACTCCTTGTCCAAGACATAAAATTTTTTCTTTTGATAAAGAAGGATTGAATTATGCTGCCCCGGTCTGACTTGGGCCAATCCTTTTTGTGGCATTGGAAGTTCTTTCGTTTTTTCCCCATTTGCATTTATCAGGATGACCTTTTCCAATTTTTCATCAATATAGAAAAGATAGTTGTTCAAGCTGCCAAATACCGCCATTGCATCCAATTCAAAGTTGATGAACACATCTTTCAAACTCGTCATCTTCGACAGGCTGCCATGTTCGTACTTGATAAAATCGGCCTCTTTTCTTTCTTTGTAAATTACAGGGATAACAATGGCCTCTTCCGATATTTTTTTGGAAAGGCCGGGCTTGAGGATGGCATTAGGCGAAAGAAATGCTTTCAATGGCAGCACCTTTTTTTCGCCGTTTAAAATATTGAAGGCCAAGAGGTTTTGCCCTTTTATAAAAACAATGTCATGGCCGATGGAATGAATGGCACGACCAATCGACAGCTTTTCATAGATAGCTTCAGACTGGTTGGAATAATTCAAAAATTGTCGTCCATCGAATCGATTGAGTGCATCAGAGGACGCCCAAATAAAGCCTTGCAAGTCTTGGGTGCAGCTCCATATGCGGTTGTTGGAAAGACCGTCTGCGGTGGTGTAGAACTGGAAAGTGGCTTTTTGTGTGAAAGCACAAAAAGGAAAGAACCAAAGAAAGATGTAGATCGCAGAGGCCTTTTTCATGGAATATTGAATGGGACAACCGGGATTATAAAGCTAAGGTAAAATATCTTGCCGAATTGAAGGTGGATTTGGCAAGGGCTTTACCAATTCAAGTTATAATGCGCCGTACATTTTGGTCAAAATATACGGCACATCACAACTTGAGGTTGCCAAGAGGGAAAGTTAATAGGCACTTGTACATATCATTGTTTCCAGTTCTTAAAATAAAGTTTATTTTTAGTGTAGAATAAAAATAGGATCTCTTAAAAACTCGTACTTCCAATGCTTTTGATCGAAACCATCCGCACCCGCAACCGCCATTTAGAAAATATAAAATGGCACAATGAGCGTTTTAATAAAACCAGAAAATATTTATTTGGAATAAATGAAATAATAGATTTAAAAATAATAATAAAAATACCAAGTGACCTTCCCCGAAATGTCCATAAATGCAGGATTTTATACGATAAAAAAATTCGAAAAATAGAATTTATCCCTTATCAAAAAAAAATAATTAAAAATATAAAACTGGTAATGGCGAACAATATTGATTACGATTTTAAATACGCCGACCGTTCCTACCTCCAAGATTTATTAAATAAAAGCAACGCCGACGAAATTATTATTGTAAAAAATGGTTTAATTACTGATGCCTCTTATGCCAACCTTTGTTTTTTCGATGGTGAAAAATGGCTCACGCCTGCTACCCCTTTGCTTGCAGGCACGAGGCGGGCAAAATTAATCTATGAAAACAAAATCCATGAAAAAGATATTCGGCTTTCCGATCTCCGTTTTTTCAAAAAAATAAAATTAATTAATGCGATGATGGGTTTTAGAAATTCTCCAGATATTGAGGTAGATAAATCAACATTTTAGCCATTTTCTTAAAACACTAAGCCTGTCATTAAAATTGAGAAAGGACATTAATGGGAATCCGCCTGATCCGTGTCATCCGCGTTCCCATTAGTGTCTAATAATATTTTTACGAAATCGAGAATTATTAAAATTCGGAATAAAACATAATCTTTGGGCATCTCCCCATTTACTAATCCACTGATACACCAATTCACTAATAAAATGAAAAAAGCCACTCAACTCACTTTTCTTCTTTGCTTCATCAGTCTTTCACTGCATGCCCAATTAAAATACCTCCACTGCGGCCAACTCATTGATTGCACCGACCAAACGGTGAAAAAAGAAATGACCATCGTCGTCGAAGGCAGCACCATTTTGAGCGTGCGAAAAGGCTATGCCCAAGCGCCCAAAGGTGCGGAAGCGATTGACCTGAAAAACAAAACCGTCATGCCTGGACTGATGGATATGCACATACACATCGAGGGCGAAAGCAATCCCAAAAGGTACGAAGAGGGATTCCGCATGAACAAGGCGGACAAAGCATTGCGGTCAACTCAATACGCCGAACGGACACTCATGGCAGGCTTTACCACTGTGCGTGACCTTGGAGGGTCGGGCGTCAATGTCTCGCTGCGGAACGCCATCAATAAAGGATGGGTGAAAGGCCCCCGCATTTTTACTTGTGAAAAAGCACTCGGCACTACTGGCGGTCACGCTGACCCAACGAATGGTGTGCGTGACGATCTCAAAGCTGACCCCGGCCCAAAAGAAGGTGTCGTGAACAGTCCTGAAGATGCTTGGAAGGCTGTGCGGCAGCGGTATAAAAACGGCGCTGACTGCATCAAGATCACTGCAACTGGAGGGGTTTTGAGTGTAGCTGCCTCTGGCCAAAACCCCCAGTTTAACGATGCCGAACTGGCCGAGATCATCCGAGCTGCCAAAGACTATAACTTCCATGTGGCTGCCCACGCCCACGGTAAGGAAGGCATGAAACGAGCCATCATCGCCGGGGTGACAAGCATTGAGCACGGCACTTTCATGGACGAGGAGATCATGGGACTGATGAAAAAGCACGGGACGTTTTATGTGCCGACCATTTCCGCAGGTAGGTTCGTGGCGGAGAAGTCAAAAGTGCCAGGGTTCTATCCTAAAGTAATTGCCCTGAAAGCTTCGGTCATCGGCCCACAAATCCAGGAAACTTTTAAAAAGGCTTATGAATATGGCGTGAAGATCGCCTTTGGTACTGATTCCGGCGTCTCCTACCACGGCGACAATGGGAAAGAATTTATTTACATGCACGAGGCAGGCATGTCGGCGATGGAGGCCATTCATTCGGCGACTGTCACTGCTTCCGAGTTGCTTGGAAAATTGGACGTGATGGGTACCATTGAAAAAGGCAAATATGCGGACATCATTGCCGTGGACGGTGATCCAACTGAGGACATTGAGGCGATGCTCAGGGTAGGTTTTGTGATGAAGGATGGGGTGGTTTATAAGGATAAGTAAAAATGAACAATGAGAAATCCCGTATTTTAATCGGGCGTAAAACGAACCAGAGATCTATTCCCAAAGGGACAGGTGGTCGTCAAAGCCATACTTTGCCATGATCCGGGAAAATGCGCCCCTGCGTGGTTGCGGTATTTCCCTTCTGCCAATAATTATTTTCCCTAAATTTGTCCGATCCATGCCTAACTCATTTGCCAACCTTCCAGGACTAATGGCCGGACGCTCTTTAAGGAAGTGACGGAAGCAGTCGGTGAGGGTGAGAAGTTCCATATGGCAAATATGCACACTTTTGACTGCATTTTGTGGTCAAAAGTGCGTGTAACAACAATTTAGGTAGCATTAAGAAAAAAAACAAAAACAATGGAATTTAAGGTAAAAGACCATTTTGAAAATAAAGAACCAATTGTGTTAGAAATTTATAAAAAACTAATTTCTGAATGTGAGAAGTTCGGAACTATTATTCAATCAGCAAAAAAGACAAGTATTCATTTAGATGCCCAATCTGGATTTGCAGGAGTTTATACAAGAAAAAATTATATCCTGTTAAAACTTCATACAAACTTTGAATTGAAAAATAATCGAATCGAAAAATCGGAAAGAATATCAGCAAATAGGATTAAACATTCAATCAAGTTAGAAAGAAAAGACGATATTGACTCCGAATTAATAAATTGGTTGAAATCAGCATATGAGTTAAAAAAATGAAAAATGAATAACATTACCAAAGGGATAATAGCAGGAACGATTTTAGGAATTGCATCTAATTCCAATGTTCTTCATGGAATTTGAAGATAAACAAAAAGCAATTATTGCTTCATTTGTGAATAGATTTTCAATAGGGTTTATAATTTTCAACATTGACCTGCCAATTCAGGGTTGGCTAAAAGGATTAATTATAGGCGGAGGGTTGAGTTTTCCTGATGCCTTGATTACCAAGGCATTTAAACCAATAATGGCATTGGGATTAATAGGAGGCTTGATTTGTGGATTATTAACCTGAAAAATGAATAAAAAAAGAAAACGCTACCTAACAAAGTTCAAAACGTTCCATGATATTAAAAAGAAAAAACAAAACCACCGATTGAAGATAAATTTTTACATATCAATGTTCCTGCTGATAACAGCAATTCCGTTTTTCCTTCTTAAATCGAAGAATACTAAAACAGATAAGGTTGAATTTGTCAAATTAAAAGAAAGCGAAGAACCGAGGGACACAATAATGCTATTTGAATTTATCGACGGAATAGAAACTGAGTATTTCTTTGGATTTGATATTAACTCAAGAAAAGAAGCATACTTTTATAAAGATACAATCAATGTTCAACTGATAGCGGGATTTCTCGGTGGATACAATCTATCAATCCAAATGGTTGGAGATGAATATACAGCTAAATTGACAAATTACGATTGTACTTGGTGGGAAGATTTAAAAATCAAAGAACAGAGTTTAAAGTTGGAAGACTTCAATTTGACACATAACGGAAAACTGAAAGGCGTACATTATTGTGAAGCGAAACACAAAGGTAGATTTGCCCATTGGACTGATAAAGTTAAAATAAAAGGATATTTTGAATTGGATTTGGTCGATGTGGAGGAGGAAAGGAAATCGTGGAAATAAAAAAAGAAACGAAATAAAAACAGCATGGAACAAAGTGCCGGC
This sequence comes from Saprospiraceae bacterium, assembly GCA_965222975.1. Taxonomy (GTDB): domain Bacteria; phylum Bacteroidota; class Bacteroidia; order Chitinophagales; family Saprospiraceae; genus UBA6168. The sequence continues at coordinate 8,468 of CBDCVJ010000016.1, forward strand.
GTTCGTGGGGGCGCATAGCTCCACGAACGCCGGCACCAACCGTTGCCACAAGCAGAAAAAATGAAATTCATTAACAATCAATAACAATTCATTTAATATCGAAAGTTGCTAATCAATCTATATTGTGAAATTTAAATAAATAAATAAATAAATTATGATTAGCAAGTCCTCTTTTACATTCATTTGTTATATAGCTATATTTAATTCAGTAATTTTTGCTCAAAGCATAGATTGTTCAGAAGAATTAAGAATAAGTATAGATAAAACCCTGCAAAGAGAGTTACTTACCTCATTAGATTCCTTAGTAGTACAAATAAGAAGTAATAGTATAAGCGAAAATCTTTTATGGCAAAAAGAAAGTAAAATAAGCAAGGTTGTATTTGAAGATGTCCATTCTTACGAAAAATATTACCAAGACTCTTCTTATAAAATTAGCGTTACTTTATTAAATTGTTACCCAATAGGAAAAGGACGTCACTTAAATCAAATAGCATATTATAGGCAAAAAGAGAATAGCTCAAAATCATTACAAATTCTGCTTACGGTTATAGCCCATAGAGAGAATGGAAATATAACTTTTAGTACACCATTGAATTATTATACTGAAACTTGGAAGGAAGAGCAAATAAATAATATTACTTATCATTATAGAGATGAAATTAAGAGAAATAGAGCAGAGAAATTTGCCCAAAAAAATATAGAATTCGCTGGAAGGTTTAAAAAACCTGTCCAATCACTAAGTTATTTTATGGTTGAAAATTATCAAGAAATTTTAAGACTGTTAGGCTTTGATTACAATGCAAAAAGTATTGGAAAATTGAGAGATGGCTATGGTATTATTGGAGATGAAGTTATTTTTTCAGTAATGAACAATGAAGATTTTAGTCATGACCTATTTCATTATTATTCAGAGACAATTCATGATTGGTCTGTTCGCAATTGGGTAACAGAGGAAGGATTAGCTTACAGTTGGGGAAATGCATATTACACAAGAAAAGATGGGGAAATGGCAGAACAAAAAGAACTCCTGAATATTCTCAAAAGATATTTAGCCGAAAACAAAGATGTAGACTTGTTGGTACTCTTTGAGAATAATTTCTGGACAGATAAAAGTGGGATATATGAACACCTTGCTCCCGATTTTGAGGTTGGACGAGTGATTTCCAGTTTGATTTGTGATGAAGTCTATAAAAAGCATGGAATGGAGGGCATCACCAAACTACTTACGATTGGTTCGAAGCCCAATCACATTACCCCATTTATTCAAGGTATAGATGACCTAATCGGAATAAATAGACAAAATTTCAACGAGAAGGTTATTCAATTAATAGAAAATTATAATTAATGCGAATCAGGGGTTGAAAATTAAAAACCATTGATCTTCAAGAATTTAAATCATGGTGATTTTGAAAATCACCATGATTTCATGCTCCAATCAACTGAAAACCAGTCAACTAATTCAACCCCTGATTCGCATAATTAATAGAAGCCTGTGGCTAACATTGCATATAACGGTCATGCCCAGCAAAAACTGGTCACGCCGTATATGCGAGACCGTTCCTGACCACCAACAGCAGTGGGGCAGTTACGCTGACAAATGGAACAAGTAAAAAGGAGTACCTTTAGGGCACAAACGGGGTGGCGGCCAACAGCCCACGGCGGCGGGGCAACCCTGCCCAGTTTGTTATACATCCATTTTTGGGGAATATGATCTGGAGGCTAAACTAAAGATCCCCGTTAATCCAGCTAAACGCTTGAAATAAGGGGATGCCCACGTTACACATAATTAAAAATAAATAATGACTCAGAAAGCACACATAAAGCAATTAGGATTATTCAAACCATTAATGTTTCTTGCCATTATTATTTTAACATTCTCTGTCTCTTGCGACCCAGAAAGCTGTCGAAATTGTGAAAGGTTCAATTTTAATCTGTCTGAATGGAGTATAATGGATGATACGATTAAAACCACTTATGTTTTTATAGATGAAAATGATAATGAAACTAAACTACAATTTGAAGAATTGGAATTATCAGAACCGTATACAGAATGTGGAATAGCAAGTAGCCCAAGTGGAGTATACTGCGAATTAATTAAAAAGATAAAATACTTTTCGGATTCATTAGACTTTAAGTTTATCATTTACTATCAACAAATTGAATTGCCAGGAGGTAATATTGCTACAAATAATTGCTTTTACTCAATTGAATTATTAGATGAAGAAACTGGTGAACATTTACTTACCCCTCCAATGGACTTATTTGTTGGGATAGATACAATAAATATTTTAGAACCATTAGATGAGTATAAAATTTCAAGCGAACGATATACGAATGTGTTTCGAAGAAAAATTGATAATATGATAGTTTATAGTTCTTACGAGACTATTGATGTAGAGTACGTTGAGCCAAAAATAAATGAGATATATTATCAGATTCCTAATGGAATTATTGGGTTAACTTTAGAAAATGGTAAAAAACTTATTTTAAAAGAATAAAGTCGAGTAGAGCTGGGACTACGGATTGAGCAGCCCCCGCCCTCTCACAGAACCGTGCACGAACCTCTCGATTCACACGGCTCTTCAGGATTAGAAACAGTCAAGGGCTATGGCCGTATTGCCAATGCACGAACAGGTTCGGGGAGTCTTTGGCGATTTCCCTTAACCTTGCCCGTGCCCCTTCATACGCCTTCGGTACCGTTTGTACTTGTTGACCAGCCAACGTACCATCAATAACTGTGTTTTAAGTGGACAATATTTTAAAGAGCAATTGATTGAGTTACATAAAAGGAATGATGACAAAGTAAAGGATATTAGAGCAAAAGGATTAATGCTTGTTGCTATAGAATTTCAAAATTCATTTGATGGAGAGCAACTTAACAAGAACCTTTTTGAAAAAGGTTTTGTCTTTGGATTTAAGCAGAATACAATGAGGTTTTTGCCACCTTTGATAATCACTGAAAAAGAGGTTGATAAATTGATTTCAAATCTTATAGAATTATTGAAATAAATAAAAATAGGCAAAATGATACTGCTGAATAAGGAAAATTATTACAAGGTTGTTGAGCCATTAAAGAGTGCAGGGGGAAAGGATTTGCAAAACATACATGTTCTGCCCTGATTGACTATTGCATAAAGAACAATTACGAACCAATATGGTCATGTAGCCTTGAAAACATCGGCCCTTACAGATTAGCTATAAAATTGGGGTTTGAACCAACTTTTAGGCTTCCATATTATAGGCTAAGCAATTGATAAAACACGAAACATCGAACAAAAAGTGAAAGAAATGGATTGATTTTTAGAAATAAACTGAGCAGATTTCATATTTTTAAAAACAGAACGGTTGTTCGGAATAAGTGAAAGAAGGGCAGCCCAGATAATTAAAGAGATTAGAGTTGGGTTTGAATCCAGCGATAAAAGCAAGTACCATGAAAAGATCAATTAAAACATTATTGCATATTGGATTTTGGCTTGGCTATTTGATCTTCCTTCTGATCGTCGGGTTCGCTGCTTTTCAAGGACAAGATTTGAAAGCAGAAGATATGGGGTATTATGCCTCATTTGCCACTGGAGTGGCCATTATACCACCTGTTATTTCTTTTTACTCCCATTATTTTTACCTGTTTCCAAAATACTTGCAGCATAGAAAAATATTTTTGTCCATTGTATTTGGCCTGCTGATCGCTATTGGAGCCGCATTGACGGGACTCCTTTTTTCATGTTGTACCAATGCCGAGGCAGCCAATTGCATTAAAACCGGATTTCCCTATGCTTTTTTCTTTACAGTTTGCATGGCTGTTGTATTCGGCATCATTGCCTTGGTGTTGAAAGGATTTGGGACTTGGTATAAAGAATTAAAACTCAAAGAGGAATTGTTGGAAAAAAAACCACCGCATGGAAATGGCTTTGGTAAAAGCACAATTAGATCCCCATTTCCTTTTTAATACCTTGAATAATATTGATGTACTTATTGAAAAAAACCCGAAGGAAGCGTCGCACTATTTGAAAAAATTATCGGATATAATGCGCTTCATGCTTTACCAGACAAAGGGCGAGGAAATTCCGCTTACTAAAGAATTGGAATACATTGAAAAATATATCGAGTTGCAAAAAATCCGAACAGCAAACCCTAATTACGTGCATTTTGCAGTGTCAGGAGAGCCGAAAGAAAAAAAAGTGGCACCTATGGTTTTTATCCCTTTTATTGAAAATGCTTTCAAACACTCCAAGAATAAAAAAATAGACCATGCAGTAGGTATTGACATTCAGATTGAAGACCATTCTATTGTTTTTAAATGCCAGAATAAATTCCAACCACATCAATTATCATCCAATGGAGAAAATGGATTGGGAAATGATCTGATTCAAAAGCGCTTGCAATTACTTTATCCCGAAAAGCATACGCTGGTTGCTGGTCGGCAAAATGGTCATTACAACGTTGAGCTAACAATTCTAAATGGAAAGGTATAAATGCATCATCATTGAGGACGAACCTCTGGCCTTGGAACGAACAAAAGGCTTCGTGGGAAAAATACCTTTTTTAGAATTGGTAAATACTTTTGAAAATTCTCTGGAAGGGCTGGCCTACCTAAAATCCCACCATGTTGATGTGCTTTTTTTGGATATTAATATGGACGAATTATCTGGTATGGAATTACTGGAGAGTTCCAATATTTCCAGTCAGGTTATTATCACCACAGCCTACCAACAATATGCCTTAAAAGGGTTCGAGCTAAATGTGACTGACTATATTTTGAAACCATTTACCTTTCAACGTTTTTTACAGGCGGTCAATAAGGCACAAGAAAATTTATCCAAGTCCAAACCCGAACTCGCTGTCGAATTTATTTTTGTAAAAACAGAAAACAGGCTGGAAAAAATCATGGTAGCAGATATTCTGTACATTGAAGGCATGCGGGATTACCGAAGAATCCATACCTTAAATAAAAGTATTATGACCCTGCAAAATTTCACGGAATTGGAACAAATGCTTCCTTCCCAGATGGTTTGTCGAGTACACAAGTCGTACATGGTTGCGCTTGGAAAAATCGAGTCCATTGAACGAGGACGTATTATTATTGGCGATCAGCGAATTCCTATTTCCTCTACTTATAAAGATGATTTTTTTGCAAAGATTTCGGGTAATTAATCTCTAATATCATTTCACAGATAAAAAACCCCATCTTGCAGACAGCTCTTCCCGTTTTGCATATCAACTTTGCCTCGCCTCAATGGATCATTGAAATTTGAATTTTATGAATCAATAAAAGCAAACAACATGATCTCTGAAATTCAAATTGAAAATAAGGTTGAAACCAATACCAAGAAAATCGACAAAGCCTTTAAGAAGGTCACCCGAATTTTATTTAGCGTAGGTGTCATTGGGCAGTGGATTTTTGTTTATTACATCGTTGCTTTTTACGGCGGCGTGGTGGTGAATGGCACTTATGAAAAAATCAATGAGCAACTCGGTCATGGTATCATAGAAGGCGATAGCATCGGGAATTTTATGTTGACCGTCCATCTTGCACTGGCTGCGGTCATTACCTTTGGTGGCCCTATTCAATTTTTTTCCTCCATTCGAAACAGGTTTCCAACTTTTCACCGTTGGAATGGTCGTATCTATTTTGTAACGGCATTTTTAATCTCCATTGCTGGACTTTACATGATCTATACCAGAGGAGCACATGGCGGCATCACCATGTTGTTGGGCAATACTTTAAATGCATCACTTATCATGATATTTTCAGTGATGGCTTGGCGCACAGCCATGCAACGGAATTTTGCGGTGCATAAAAAATGGGCCATCCGTGCATTCCTGATGGTCAGTGGTGTGTGGTTTTTTAGGGTTGGGTATGGCTTGTGGATATTGCTGACAGGTTTTACTGCTCCCGGCACCAGTGAAAATTTGAATGGCCCATTCGACATATTCCTCAGTTTTGGGCATTCGTTAATCCCATTATTAATTTTGGAACTGTACTTTTTTGCCAAAACACATAAGGACTTGCGCATCAAAAAAGTGGCAACCATCGGACTTGGCGTGTTAACAGTCTTGCTCGCCGCTGGAGTGACGATGGTCGCAATGATCTTCTGGATGCCTGTACTTTGATTGGTTGTTTGTAACCATTATGAATTTCACTTCTAATAGGGAGCGCCGCTTTTGGCTTTGGACATTGGTTGTCGTAGCTGCAATTTTTTCCACCCTCGGCCTGGCACGGACGCTGGCCGAAAAGTTGGACGACAATGGGCTGTTGGGTGTCGGGCTCTTTATCCTTTGCTGTCTTTTGGTGCTGGCCGCAGTAGTGACGCAAGGATTGAAAGTACGGCCTAGCGGTATAGAAACCGCCGTTGCATTGGGTATTACAGCTGCCTATTTATTGGTATTTGTCCGTATGGCCATTCCGACAGAGCGAAGTCATCTTATTGAATACGGCGTAGTATCCATCTTTATCCTTGAAGCGCTCAACGAGCGGGCGAGCAATGGGCGTCAAGTCCCCTTGCCAGCCCTGCTTGCCATCTTGATAACCTCGCTGGTCGGAGTGTTCGATGAATGCATCCAGGCATTCTTACCCAGCCGAGTGTTCGACCCCCGTGATATTGTATTTAACGTTGGCGCTGCCATAATGGCGGTTACTGCCAGTTCGGCTTTGACTTGGGCCCAGCGCCTCGCTAAGTCACGATCAAATAAGCCGAAAAAATAAAAAGAGACCTCCAATTAATAGTTATTATTAAAAAGAATTCTTTGGCAATTTTCGTGGTTCAAAAAATAAGAAAAGAGGGAAGTGGAAACAATATGAAATTGTAAATTTTTTATTTTTTCATTTCTCTCTCTATTCTACTTTGTCACTTTAAAATTATGTGCGTGATCATTCATTTTTTTTTACGCCTGAGAGAAATATACTAACAGAGTGAGGTGTTTTTTTTAAAGTGTCAAAGTAGAATCTATCAGTTTATTTTAATTAACAAAAAATATGGACGAAAAATACAAATCACTCAAGAGGACAGCAAGATACGCCGGCATGCTGTATTTGGCAATTGCCCTCATTGCCCCTTATGCACTCATGTATGTTCCGTCCCAAATTTTTGTGGCTGGTGATAATGCTGCCACTGCCAATAATATCCTTGCCAATGAATTTATGTTTAGATCTGCCATAGCCATTCATCTTGCCACGCAGGTGATCATGTTCTTAGTGGCAATGTTTCTTTATAAACTATTCATTGATGTAAACAAATTCTGGGGAAAAATGATGGTAGGGTTTGTGGTTCTTGGGGCTCCAATTTCTTTCTTTTCAGAAATATGCAATATTACGGCATTGAAGATTTTAAAAGGCGGCAGACTGGATTCCTTTGAACCAGAACAGGTTCACGAAATGTCCAGGCTTATTATAAAAATGGGTGCATATGGTATTGAAATGGTACAAATATATTGGGGACTTTGGCTGATACCTTTAGCCTTGTTGGTATACAAATCAGGGTTTATTCCACGAATATTTGGAATATTGTTGTTCTTGAACGGCATTGGTTACATCTTACTAAGTTTTACTTTTGTATTGTTCCCCCATTCTCAGGGTATAGTCTGGAATATATCGTTGCCATTTATTTTTACCGGAGAATTTTCCTTTATATTATGGCTTTTAATTAAAGGAGTAAAAGAACCAAAATCATATGATAGGTTAAAGAAATAAACGCTCATCTGTGGCAACCTGTCTTTTTGACATAGCTGTTTTTGCCCAGCATGGTTATTTATCAACGAGGATTTCTAAGATTACTACCAAGAGGTATGTTTACAAATTAGGAGAAGCAAAGACAATTTTTAGGATCGGCCTGAATGGCCTACATAGAATTATTGGCTGACCCCGCTGGAACGGCTAGGCAATTATGGAATACACCCGACACTGAATGTATCTTGGTAGGCGTTTGTGGTAACTGCCGCCATTGGACAGCTGGATATTAATTTATTGATAGTAAGTTATCAAGCGATTTGCAGCATCAACAAATCCGGTAAATAGTTTAAGGAGTGAGTGACCCTTCCCAATCCCCTGTTCTCTGTTTTATGCCATCTTGTTTAAGGATGAACTGGATGGCCTGCGTGGGAATTCAATTTCAGTAGAAGACGGCAGATTATGGAATTCTTTATCAACAACTATGGCTTTTAACCTAATATAAAAAGTGGCCCCCTTGCCTTCCTGGGACTCCAAATGAATACTCCCATTGTGGCTTTCAACAATTTTTTTGCAAATGGCCAGGCCTACGCCCGACCCTGTATATTTCGCTTGGCTGTGTAACCGCTTAAATATCTCGAATATCTGCTCATGATAAGCGGGGGCAATGCCGATACCATTGTCCTCGACCTTGAAAATAAGGTCTTCATTTTTTTGATAAAAAGTAATGTGGACGAGGGGCGTATTGCTTTTATTGTATTTCAAACCATTCTCGACCATATTCTGGAACAACCGTAACATCTGATTTTGATTAACCAAAATGGTTGGAAGGTCATGGTATTTAATAACAGCATTTTTGGTTTCTTTATAAAAGAAAAGGTTTTTTTCCACCGATTGGAGTACTGCGTTCATATCCGTTGGGGCTACCGCCGCCTCCATAGTTTTCAATTTTGAGTATTCCAAAATCTCTTCAATGAGGGTGTACATGGTCTTGGCATTGGTCTGAACGAATTCCACATAGTCCTGAACATTTTTATTTTCATGTCCTTTTAATTCCCGTCGCAAGAGGGAAATAAAACTGGTCACATTTCGAAGTGGGGTCTTAAGGTCGTGAGAGGCTACATAAGCAAATCGTTCGAGTTCTAGGTTGGTTTTCTCCAATTGTTCATTGTACTCCTTCAGCTCCATTTCTTTTTCGATCAACGACGTGATATCCGTACCTACAAAAGTATAGCCTGCGTGAAGGTCTTGATTCTTGATCAGCTTGGTCACGACAAAAAAATAATACTTAGGTCGATCCTCCTTTTTGGTCGTAAAGGAAAATTCGGTTCGTTTTCCGATTCCTAATTCACCGACCTTATGGAGCAATTCAGGCGTTTCTACAGTTCCCGCTTTACCTAAAATATCGAGAATGTTGAGACCATTGGAAAAATTTGACTTAATGCCGAGCGCTTCACTTGCGAGCTTGTTGCTATACTTAAGTTGTAAGTTGTGATCGGTTAGGAGAATCAAATTGGAAACCGAATCCAAAATATTGTCCAGTGCGGTTTTAGGCGTAACATCAAATAATTTGTAGTAGGAAAAAATATTGGCCAAAAAGAAAACGATGATACAATAGAACAGACCTATTTCATATCGTGCAGGCGAACCAGTGGAAGGCAGCAGCACAAAAAAACTGAACATGGCCAAGGTTACGATCAAAAAGACAAAAAACAACCTGAAATTCCACTGTTTAATCTTTATATTAGTAGATCTTTTGTAACCTAAAAACAACATGGAATTTACTACCAAGATCATGGCCATATACCAACCGATAAAGGCTTTACCTGCAAGCGTATCAAACCTAACATAATACCCCCATTTGCCACCTACCTTTTCATTTAAGACTATAATGACCTGATCTGTCGAAACGGCAGGAAAAATGACCACGAAGAAGGAAATGAAAAGTCCCGCAAAAAAAATCCGGGTATATTCTTTCTCCTTCGGATGATCCCGAAAAGGCCTAGAAAAGAGCCAAATGCAAAAGGTCTCCAAAATTCCGATAAGGGCAATCAATATTGTATGTGCGTGGTTGTTGAATATAAACGCCTCCGCTGTTTCACATTTATAAATATAATACTCAACGAAAATAAGCCAGCTTGAAAGGAAGATGACAGCGGCGTTCAATTTATATCCCAGTTCCTTAGGGTTCAGCAAATAGAAATAAGCGCCAAACGCAATTTGGAAAGTGAACATAATTAAGAAAAGAACTTCTATCATCTGGACATTGGTGGTTAAATAAATTGAACCTTGTAGTGGGGCAAATCAAACTCGCCAGCGTATTCAGGATTGCATGGAGAGTCTTTGCAAAATTTATGCTAAAACCATCTTCTTTGCCTGTTTTAGTTAAGACGTTGCGTTGCGAAAGGAAATAGTTAAACCAAGGACATTCGTTACCTTTGACGGCGGATGAAGCCATTCTAGGCTCACAACAAAAAGAAAGGTCGACAATATGAACTATGCCGCTAGGTGCGACAATACCTGAAATTTTTGAATAACCTCTTAATATAAGATTATTGATGGATCAATTAATAATTTGTTTAAAAGAGCTGGAGCGTTTAAAAACAGTTGAAAGAGGGCTTAATGTTGGTTCCCGAAAAGAGAGTTCTGCCGAACATTCTTGGAGCTGTATGCTCATTGCAGATATTGTTCTTGATTATATAAATGAACCACTAAATCGACTTCGAATATTTGAAATATTATTATACCATGACGCTGTAGAAGTGTATGCTGGCGATGCAAAATTCAATAACCCTGAACAGATGAAGGTAAAAAAAGAAAAAGAGGAAGTTGCAATGAAAAAAATCATTTCTGTCCTACCTGATTCTACAAGGTATAAGTCTTTGATGCATGAATATGAAACACGACTTTCCCGGGAGTCACAGTTTGCCAAAGCAATTGATTGTATTGATGCATGTATTACAAACTTAAATGATGATAAAAAAACAAATGAGGATGGATTCACAGAAGAACTTATTCGTAAAAAATATGAACCTCATATTCAAAAATTTGATTTTATAAATAAACTTTTCGAAGTTTTGATAAGTAAACTTAAACAGGAAGGCAGGCTCTAAACCTGCTATACTAAAACGCTTATGGAATTCCGAAAAATAGATTTCACAACAATTAATTGTCGAATTATTTAGGGGCAATAGCCCCGACCCCGTTTGTAAAAATGGCAGAAGTAATTCCGGGGTTTGTAGAAAAACATGAGATTGAAGATTTAATCAAATGCATTAGTCCAAGAAAAATTCTTTTTTTATCGGCGACCGAAGATAAATTTTCTCAAGATGCAAAAAGTGTTTATGAAAATACCAAACCGATTTTTGAAAAAATGAATGCCGAAAATTCTGTTATTCATAAAGAATATGAAGGAGGACATGCTTTAAAAACCGAAAGATTTAATTACATAATAAATTGGTTCGTCAACGAATTTAAAAGAGGGGGGTGAATTATTTTGAATAGTGAAAGTAAGATTTAGTAAATCTCGTTTTTTACCCAATCTGCTCCAACAACCAATTTTTCTCCGCCACGACTTTCGTCCCTGTAATTTCTTTTTTTAAAGAAGCGATGGCCTTCCGATCACCTGGCGGCAATTCCAGTATTTTTTTGGCAAAATAAATCGTGTTGAGGTAATTTTCCTGATGGTAACCAATAAAATCCTTTCGTTTGATAAAAATCCGCATGGCATCAAGGTGGGAAAACAGCAGGTCGAAAGCCTCCAGTTCATAATAAATTTTCATAGCCATCGTCTTGGCCGACAAGTTGAGAAGGAGATCCCTGTATTCCGATTTTTGGAGCAATTGTAAGGCCGAGTCATAATTTTTCCTTTCGTATTCCAGACGGGCAAGGTTATAGCTGAAGGTGCTTTCCCGGTGGGCAGGTTCCAACTCGTTTTTATATTGATGCATAAACCTTTCCGCCCAGGCATATTCTCCTGTGCCCAGTGCTTTGGTAACAATATTCTGATAGGTAAAACGGGACAGCACGCCATGTATCTGCAACAGGTTTTGCCGCAGACCCTCTTTATAAATGTCTAATCCTTCTTTGGCAAATCGCACCTCACCTTCGTTCATCCGCTTAATACAGTAATTGGTAGCCAGCAAAAACAAATCCCTCAGTTCCGTTATTGGGAATTGATTTCCTTTTGTAAAAATCAACTCCTTAAACATTTGAAAATGTGCCACTTGGGAAGGGTCGGTCAGCGCATGGTAACAATGGTAGTACACAGCAATAGCAGGGACGTCTAATAAGTTCTGCCCCTCAATGTGAGATAACAACGCTGGGAGAAGTCCAAAGTGGTAGTCCGTTTTATAGACCGCTTGGTGTGCCAATGACAAGCAGGCATGCCGCAGTTTCATGGCCAGGTAAGCTGTGTCGAGGGTATCAGAAACCTGTTGCAGGTTGTGCGCCTCCATCCGTTTTTTGGTAGAGGAAAAAAAGTATTGTTCCAGTTCCAATTGGTATTGGTTGTTATAGAAGTCGGCATTGCGCCAAGGGTGGTTGCTTTGCAGTTGCTGGACATCCTTGCAGGTCTGTTGAAAATGCCGGGGGAGGTTCATGCTCCGGTAAGCGCTGGCGAGGGTGATTTTGCTTTGCACTTCATTTCCAAAAAATTGGCGGCAGCAGAGGAAACGTTCAATAGTCTTGAGCAAAAGGCTCATGCTGAGGCGCAATTTGTGGTCATCAAAAGGGCGGTCAGGGAACAATGCTCGGAACGCCTGTTCCTTGGTCGGAATAATGCGAAATTCCTTGCGGCATAGTACCAAATAGTCGAACAATTTGACCACATGATCCCGCTGATTGAAGTAGGGCGAACGGACAAATTTCCCCACTACTCTCAATTCTTTGTCAGCTATCGAGCTAAACACTTCGAAAAGGCGGCTTTTTTGCATGGCGGATAAAAATATTTATGATGCAAAATAAATAAATCATGTCTTTATTTTCAGCTTTTCTTTGCCTTTATCAAAACCAATCATGATGCAAAATTGAATTTTTGTCTTTGTTTCCCCTTCCCTGTACTCCCATTTTTGTAAGGTCAAAAAAAAATCACCTACGACTTAAAATTCATAAAAATGAAAATAAAGAACTTTCATCTATCAAATATGCTGGCTGTTTTCATTCTATTGATTGCTTCACTTGCTGCCCATGCACAGGGTTGGGAAAGGACTTATTTGGATGCGACAGTTATAGGACTCAAAGTGAAAGAGGAACCTAACACCGACCTTGTAGTCTTTGGATACAATTATTACGACAACATGTTCATGTTGCGGACCGATGCAGGCGGGCATTACATTGATACAACTTTTCAACTTGGAAAAGTTGGTTATATACGGGACGAGAGAATGAATTTAACTTCCGATGGCGGCCTCATTACAGTTATATCAAACGGACAAGTAGCACAGGGGAACAATACAGATGAAGATTTCTTTATGATAAAAAGGGACGGCAATGGAATAGTGGAATGGACCGTCGTTCATGGAGACACCCTCTACAATGAAAAAGTCAGAGCAGTCATACAAACTTCCGACGGGGGTTATTTGGCTACGGGGTCTTGGAGGGTGGATACGTTATATCCGCCCACCGATATATTTCTCATCAAAACAGATGCAAATGGTAATTTGCAGTGGAAAAAAACTTACGGCAATCCTTTCATTTCGGAAAGCGGAGGCTCCATTGCTGAAACCCAGAATGGTGACATTATCATTGCGGGCTCAAATGCAAACCCTATTAACCCAGGTGCATTTTTGATGAAAGTGAATGCCCAAGGAGACTCTTTATGGACCAGTCAGTTGGGTGGTGGAATGGGTTCTGAAAAAGTCATGATAGCCAACAATGGTGACATCTATGTAGGTGGCGATGTTAGGCAAGGCACTTCAATCCCTTACGACTACAATACTTGGCTGGCCAAAACCGACGATCAGGGCAATGAGCTGTGGCGCCAAGTATTCGACCCACCTAATTATTCTGATTTTGCTGATTTTCATGTTACTCCCGATGGAGGCATCGCCTACTTGCTAAATGCCGAGGCTCTTTTGGGATGGCAAAACATTTACCTGAAAAAACTCGACGCAAATGGTTCACTACAATGGGAAAAAGAATATGGCGGGGCATTATGCGACCACGCAGCCTCGATGACCTTGGCCAATGACGGCGGTTATCTCATCATAGGAGGGGCCAATGCACCTGATTGCGAGCAATTTGTAACATATCTAATCAGAACTGACAGCTTGGGCCAAACTTTTACCAACCTCATAGAAGGGTTCGTAATATTGGACGAAAACGATAATTGCCAACCCGACCCAAGCGAAGCTCCCCTTGAGGACTGGATGGTTTTGGCCAATGATAACTTTGGTACTACCTATTATCGCACCGTTGACCAAAACGGGTACTACTCTATGGGAGCCGATACTGGCACCTATCAGGTTAGAGCCATTTTGGCAAACGAACTTTGGGAAAACTGTATTGATCCCATTGAAGTGGTGATTGCCAACCAGCCCGATACGGTACAGGCAGATTTCCCAATAAATGCCCTCGTCAATTGCCCCCGCATGGAGGTGAGTTTGCATGGTTGGTGGTATCGCCCATGTGAACCAAGGACTATCCACGGAAAATATTCCAATACCGGAACGACCACCGCAGAAGACGCCACTTTACAAGTCATTCTGGATGAACACCTGACCCTCGATTCTGCAAGCCTCCCCATTTTGAGCCAAGTCGGCGATACCATTGTTTTTGATCTGGGAGATGTTCCTTCATTGGAAACGGGAAGTTTTCACATCTATGTGTTCGTGGACTGCGACCCAACTTTAATGGGGCAATACCTTTGCAACGAAGCACATATTTTCCCCGACAGCCTGTGCATCCCTGAGGACCCACTGTGGTCAGGTGCGAGCATTAAGCTAAATGCCGAATGTATTGGCGACTCTGTCTATTTTGAGATCACCAATTGTGGCCTCGGCAACATGGCCCAACAGTTGGAATACATCGTCATTGAAGACCACGCCATTTTGATGACTGCTCCATTTCAATTGAATGCCGGGGAGAGTCATTCTTTCACCTTGGCAGCCACGGGTGCATTTTACCGTTTGGAAACACCCCAAGCAGGCTTTCATCCTGGCTGGTCGAACCCAAGTGCTTTTGTGGAAGCCTGTGGCAATGGCAACTTCAGCCTCGGGTTTGTGGAGCAATATCCATTGGACGATGAAAACCCCTACCTTGATATTGACTGCGACCGGGTAGTAGGTTCCTGGGATCCCAATGACAAATCAGCCGAACCGATTGGCTATGAGGAGGAACATTTCATTGAAGCCAATTCGGAGATCGAATACACCATCCGCTTCCAAAACACAGGTACAGACACAGCCTTTCAAGTGGTGCTGATAGATACCCTGTCGCCCCTGCTTGACATTGCCCATATAAGGCCACAGGCTGCCAGCCACTCTTATGATTTCGATGTGACGGACGAAGGTATCCTCCGGTTCAGGTTCGATGACATTGTACTACCTGATAGCAATGTGAATGAGCCTGCTTCCCACGGTTTTGTCACTTTCACCATACCACAACAAAGGGATTTGCCAGCTGGCACAGTTATTTACAACAGTGCAGCTATTTATTTCGATTTCAACCCGGCCGTCATCACTAATAGAACATGGCATACCATCGGGGAAGATTACATTTTCGTGGATGTGGATGAGCCTATTCCCGGAAATGATCAGAACCTAATATCCGTTTATCCAAATCCATTCGGTGATAGAGCAATATTTGAAATACAAAATAAAGACATTCATCCTACCAGTTTCGTGCTTTACAATCAGTTGGGCCAAGTGGTCAGGCATGAAGATTTTATAGGCCACCATATGACTTTTTACCGTAATGATTTAGCTGACGGGGTTTATTATTTTCAGATAAAAAGTGGCGAACAATTGATCGGTAGTGGAAAATTGGTGGCGCACTAATAGGACAATATAAATCATGGTGATTTTAAAAATCACCATGATTTAAAATAATAAAATCGAAAAAAGATTCACCAGTCATAAAAAATTAAATCACGATGAAAAAATCAATTTTACTTACCTCTTTATTTTATTGCATTATAGTAACCCTCACCGCACAAAAACTGCCAAACGGCGACATGGAAAAATGGATCACTTTGGAAAACGGAAAAGAAACACCGGAAGGCTGGGTTTCAAAAGACGTGGGCACTAACTCCACTTATGTATTTTGCGAAAAAACCGACGAAGCGTTTTCAGGGGAAGCAGCATTTGCTCTGCACAATTTATCATCTGGAAATTCTTGCAGTGCTGGATATATAAGATTGGGAACCTATGACACCTCCCATGTAGTTACAAGAGGCATCCCTTTTACAGAACGTCCTTATGGGATGAGTTTTTATTATAAATATTTTACGACTTATACGGACGACAGTCCAAACCCGGCTATGTATGCGAGGGCATATATCACCCTTTCTAAATGGGACAGCGCAAGTGAAGATCAAATTGACATTGGGCATGGGGAATTATTTTTTAGAGAAGCCCAAACAGAATATGCTTATGTCGAAGTACCCATAGAATATTACTCGGATGATACGCCTGAATTATTGGAAATAAGTTTCCATAATCCCTGTAACCCCCACGACCATGGTGCCTCTTTTTCCGTAGACTTTGTAGAGTTGGTTGATAGACCAACACCCACTGAAGGAATAAGTGTTGAAAACAAAATAAAAGTATTCCCCAATCCGGCCAACAATTATTTAAACGTGACCCTACCGCCAGCCTTGGGAAATGCGGGGTTTCGAATTTTTGATGCTGCTGGTCGCATGGTTATATCCAAAAGCCTTTTCGAAAATTTTTCTGAGAACATTGAGTTAACAGGGTTAATGAATGGGGTTTATTCGTATCAAATACATAACAGCAAAAAAATATTAAAACAAGGAAAATTGACTGTATTAAAGTAAAAATAACCCGACTGAGAAACCAGAGCTTGGAATTATTGGGAGGCATATTTGGAATTGCCTCCCATATTATACTCAACCACTTTAGGTTTTGTGCAAATGCTTTTGGCCATTGGCTGTTAGCTATTAGCCAACAGCAAATGGCTAACAGTTAAAAGCAATTTTCCCATTTGCACAAAACCTATTATGGTTCAGTATAATCATTTATTTTTTTTCAAATATTACATCACCTGCATTTTATATCCCCTACCAATGGGAATTTCTTAAGCTACTATACACTTTTTGAAAAAGGCTGGTTTTCATGCCTGAGAGAGGAAGGTCAATTTAGGGAGGGAGATGTTTTAGTTTGATAGATGGCGGACGGTGGGTGGACTACTGTCTGCCATCTACCGACCGCCAATTAATTAATTAATTAATTAATTAATTTAATCATCATCATCATTGACCGTTTTGAAAACCAAGGCAGCCACGGCTCCACCAGCAAAACAACCGAGGAGGTAAACCCATATATTGGGCCATGCAAACATCTGCATGACAGAAGCTCCCACCGCAACAGCCGGGTTGAAGGCTCCGCCAGAAATGCCGCCTAGCGCAACAGCCATGACCATGACCGTAAAACCAATGGCTAGGCCATAAAAAGAATTGCCCGCCGTGCCTTTGGCTGTAGCCGTGTGCAACACTACATATACCAGTGCAAAGGTGCCCAAGAATTCACCCAATATGGACGGTACCGTGGCGATCTCTTTTGGGGTTTCACCACCCCCGCCCAAAAAACCAGCGATCAAAGCAGCGATGACCCCGCCCAATACTTGAGCGATCATATAACCCGCCACTTCACCACCTCCGATCTTGCCCCGCATCCACACACCCAATGTAACAGCAGGATTGTAATGAGCGCCGCTGATATGGCCGCCGGCAAAAACCATGACCATCAGGGCAGAACCAATGGCGAGAGGTGCCAATGTACCACTGGCCATGCCAACGGTCAGCACCAGAAAAAATGTTCCGATAAATTCGACAATGTACTTTTTCATGTTTTTCGATATTGTTTAAATAATTGGAAAATAAAAAATTAAGGAACCGGAAAAGTTAATTTCAATTCATAAGTATTTTCAATTTCCATTTTATAGTTTCTCAATTTTAAATTCAGATGTAATGGCATAAAAAATCCCAGAGCATTGCCTGCCAATTGTTTGTCCAGTATGTTCTATCAATTTATCGGAAAAGATTGTTTAAGGATTGGAATATGAGGAGGTAGATTATTGTCTAGGAGAAAGGGGAACGTCTATAGAAGTGCGAATTATTGGCTAAAGAAATAACATTTAATTGAGATAGCCAAATTTTTTTTTGACAAACATATACTCGATAAAAGCAAGTGAGTCAAAAAGCCTTAATAAAATGCATTTTCAATAATTGCTCTAACTAGGGATATTCGTAGATTAGGGGTTCTAATCCATTTCCTCCTCCCAGCCTTCCCGATAAATATTAGGAATGGTGACCAAATAAATGCACATTTATTTAATCACCATTCCTTAGAGAGCTGGGAGGAGGAAACAATGGGTAGATAATTTCCATTTTTATTGAACAACCTTACCATTTCGGAAGAATTATCGAAGTGAGCCATGAAGGGTCTCTCAAATAAAAAAAAACCGAATCAAGTATTACACTTGATCCGGTTTTCAGATGTATTCTTTATAACAAATTTATCTCAAAATCTCAATTATGTCATATGGTTAATTAGCCTAAAATTTAATCACGCCAACTTGAATTTCACTGGTAGCGTGAACATAACTCTTACAGCCCTCCCCCGTTGTTTGCCTGGATTCCAAGGCGGCATCATTTTCACGACCCGCATGGCTTCTTCACCACAGCCAGCTCCGATGTCTCGAAGACATTGAACATTAGATACACTTCCATCGGTTTCCACAACAAACTGCACCACAACCATCCCGGTGATATTGTTTTCCCTCGCTGTTGGAGGATAATTGATGTTCTCGTAAATGAAAGCCATCAACTTGGCATCTGCACAGGTTTTGCGTTCCAGTTTGTCGGAGATGTCCTCGCATCCGCGGAAGGTTGGTTGTTCTTCCACTACTTTAAATATTTCTTTTGCATCCACTTCGGGCGCAGGTGGCGGAGGTGGAGGTGGAGGTGGCGCCACCTCTTTGGGTGCAACCTTACCTTCCAATTCCGTATCCTCATTGATGCTCATATCCTCAAACTCAACGGTTTCAATGTCCGGCAGTTCGCTCTCTACAATTTGCAGGGCAGTTGGAGTTGGGGGTGGAGGTGGGGGCGGAGGAGGAGGTTCTGCCGTCCGGGGGGTCTCCATTTCGATTTCATCGCCTATATCGCCTATCAGGAGGGAATAATCGATTTCTTTTTCATAAGTAGTCCAGCTAAAGGCAACGATCATGAGGCCAATGGCGATCATCAGGCCATAGGCCAAAAAGGTATTACGGAAAGCGAAAATGTCCATCTCTGGGTATTTATTACGGGTAGCCGCAGAGAAAGACCGCTCCGTGTCTTTGTACTTTTCAGAAACTGCTTTAGGGTCTTTGTTTTTGAAATAATTCCTGACGAAGAAGGTCAACGCCGCTGTCAGGAGGATTGCCCCAATGGCAAGGAGCAACGCTGTGGAGGTGGAATATTCGATATTCATTGGTCGTCGATTTTGAACTTTGGAGGTTATTTGAAATTACTTCCAAAGTTGGGCAAGCTTTATTTTCTGGCCCTTATCTAAAATTAATTTCTGATCCCAAATTCGGGAGTAATATTTCACGAAAAGATGTTGTTTGTCAGGTTCAGTGGATGAGTTTTGTCATCAGGAACAATAAAGAATAGGGGGGAGTCAACTTATTTGGTACTATAGAACACATTGCCCCTCTTTACCACCATTTATGTAATAGCCCCACATCCTGCATCTGAAATAAGTCCCGCGTTTTACCAACCATTTTTCCGACAGCCCTCGTTGTCCAAAATAGATACAGATGCAACAGCAAAATTATACCGACCGAAGCAGCGATACCCATCTCATTCAAGGGTGTCGCCAACAAAACAGGCTCGCTCAACGCTACCTGTACCAGCGCTTCTATAGTAAAATGTTGGGCATCTGTATGCGGTACACCTCCCACCGCGAAGAAGCGGAGGATGTGCTAAACCGGGCTTTTTTGAAAATTTTCCAAAATATAAATGAGTACGAAGAACAAGGCAGCCTGAGCGGATGGATGGCCACCATCACCTTGCGCACGGCCATTGATTATGTGCGCTCGAAAATAAAATACCGGGAGGTCATGGATTTTAACAATGAAAAAGACCTTCCATTAAATGCCCAGGCTATTGATGATTTATATGCAGAGGACTTATTCAACTTAATCCAAAAATTACAGCCTACTTGCCGCACCGTTTTTTCCTTAAATGTTGTCGAAGGATATACGCACCGTGAAATATCAGAAATGCTCAATATAAATATCAATACTTCGAAATGGCATTTGGCAGAGGCAAAAAAGCAATTACGAAAATGGGTGACAGCGATGGAAAAAAGGAAATTTAAAAGGGAATTAAAAGTGGCTTTTTTGAGCAAAATGTTTTTTTGAAAAAAATCAAGAAAATAATCCATTCCAAAATGGAATATAAAAATAATCATAGCAACCCACGGCTTCAGTCATGGGGCATAAAAAATAAACTCGACCAGCACGAGTTCGACTTTAATCCCAAATCATGGGACAATATGGAGGGCTCTCCTCGACGGCCCCAAAGGGGCGAGCAGGACTTCAAATAAAAGCTATTTTAAAACTAAAACTATTATTATCATGACAACTTTATTTTTCTATTTGGCCTACCTGCTTTTGCAGCAGCCAACTGATCCGCCTTTAGCGGATTTCAAAACACCACAAATGGCAATTGAAAACACCCAAGTCGTTGCTCAACCAGATTCAGACAAATTTTGAGAACCTCTCCGTCCTTCCGTCGGGTTTGTCAAATCCACAATGTAAGGCATGACCAAAATATAATCAACAACAAAAAACAATCAACAACCAAAATCTCACCATTCACTACTCACTCCCGAAGTGAATTCGGGACAACCTATCTCAACATTAATTGATTCACTTCTTTTTTCCAACAATTGACACAAAAATTAATTGCCCATAATGATCATTTTGCCCCTGAAAAAGCTTACCTCCAATTCGACCGTACTTTTTTCGAACCGGGGGAAGCGATTTGGTTCAACGCCTTTTTGCGAAATGCCAACTCGTTGAAAACCAATGCAAAAAGTGAGATTTTATACGTTGAATTATTGGCGCCAAACGGCAGTGTTTCCAAAAAAATAACAATAAGGGTAAAAAATGGCCGGACAGCCGGCGACTTCCAATTGGACAAAGCGGCTACAGGCGGCATGTACAAAATCAGGGCTTATACCAATTGGCAAAAAAATACCGACGACGCATTCGAGCGGGACATCCAAGTGCAAGCCAGTGTATTGCCAAGACTGCGAATGGAAATGGATTTTCAAAGAAAAGCTTACGGCGCTGGCGACAAAGTGGAAGCAAAAATTGAATTAAATACACTGGCCAACCAGCCATTGTCCAATTACGCTTTTTCTGCAAAGGCCAGCCTCGATGGCGAGCAATTTCAGGAAATAAAAGGCCAGACAGACATTGGTGGCCGGGCTATGGTAAAAATTAATTTACCAAAAAAATTAAATACAAATGATGGCCTGTTAAATGTATTAATAGAATACAACGGACAAACCGAAAGCATCAGCCGCAGCATCCCGATTGTCTTAAATAAAATTGATTTGCAATTTATGCCAGAGGGCGGCGACCCAGTGGCCGGCATACAAAGCACCATTGCATTTAAAGCAATAAACGAATTTGGGAAACCCGCTGATGTGGAAGGCGTCGTCACTGATTTAAACGGAAATAAAATAACGACTTTCCGTAGCTACCATCAGGGCATGGGCGCTTTTGAAGTGACGCCGAAAAATGGTAAAAAATACATCGCCTATTTAACAAAGCCGGAAGGAATTTCAGAAACGTATGAACTGCCAGAAGCACAATTGAGGGGTTATGCTATAAGCGTAAATAATTTAAATAAAAATGAATTAAGTGTGGAAATTAATTCCACCGAAAAAGAACCATTAAATGTTGCACTGGTCAGTAGTGGTGAAATTTATTTCACCCAAACCCTCCCTGCACAGTCAGGTTCACATTTAATAAAAATCCCGACCCAAACATTGCCGATCGGAATTTCACAAATCACTTTATTCGATAGCAAAGAAATCCCCCGTGCCGAGCGCCTCGTATTTTTAAATCCCACATAAAAAAATTAAATGTGGAAATAAAAACCGATAAAGAAAAATACCTTCCCCGTGAAAAAGTGGAAATGACCATTAACGTGACGGACGAGCGTGGCATGCCGATGCCAGGCCAATTTTCCCTCTCCGTAGCCGACGACAACCTGCTCACTTTTGCCGATGACAAGCAGGGACATATTTTATCTTATTTATTATTGGAAAGTGAATTGGAGGGAGAAGTCGTTGAGCCTAATTTTTATTTTGATAAAAAAGAAAAACATCCAGAAAAAGACCAATTGCTCGCATTGGATTATTTGATGCTGACGCAGGGGTGGCGCCGGTTCAATTGGGAAGAGGTGTTGTGGGAGCAGCCTGTGGCAATGGAATACGAGCGGGAACGGGTAGTGACGAACGGCTTTGTAGTGGATAAAAACGGCAACCCCGTGCCGAGGATTTTGGTCAGCCTCAAAGATGCTGAGATGACCGCCCTCACAGATGAAACCGGACGGTTCGAATTCGATACCATTTTCCCAGCGGGGCAGCAATTGGAGGTCAAGCACCACTCATGGGAAGGACGACGTTTTTATGCCGATGGGACAAACGGCAAACTACAGATTCAGTTGCCGTTTGTGGTAGCACAATATACAGATATTCAGCCATCCCAGATTTCACTGGAAAAAATAGAATTGCAGCAAGTGACTACCCTGCAAGGTACTTTGACAGATGCCGAAACGGGCGAGGCGATCATTTTTGGCACAGTAGCCTTATACAAAGATGGCGTTCTCGTAACGGGCACGGAGACAGATTTTGACGGGTTTTACTCAATCACCGAGTTGGAACCAGGGCTTTATGACGTGGTTTATTCTTACACGGGCTACCAAGATCAACGGGTCGCTGGGGTGATCGTCTCATCGGGCAAGTCGAACCATCTGAATGGGAAAATGTCTGCTGGCATAACGCTTACAGCTGTTGAAATTGCTTATGAACGGCCAATGATCTCAAAGGACAATACGACCCAAAGCAGGGTGATGACTTTTGATGGGCCAAGAATTCCTGCAAAATCAAGCAGGACAAAAGCAAAGCGGAACAAAAAGGAAAAGAAAAAACTGGAGGAAGCACGTAAGCAAATAGCTACTGATCATGTTCCCGTTCCACCTGCTGAAAACAAACCTGCGCCAAAAGTCTTTTCTTCAGAAGATATCAAAAACCTCCCTACCCGCAATGTCAATACCCTGGCCTCTATGGGTGCAGGTGCAACGACAGCCGATGACGGCAATCAAATCAACATCCGAGGTTCAAGAAGCAATGGAACAAATTATTATATTGATGGAGTTAGGGTTTTTGGAAATTCAATACCAGCTCAATATATCGAAGAATTGCAGACCATTGAAGGAGGAACACCAGCTGCATTTCCCGATTTAGATAGAGAATTGGAGGAAGAGGAATTGTGGGCATTGCAAGACAGGATACGACGGATGAATAATTTGAAAGAAGCAATGGAAAAAGACAAAGCCAATAAAAAAGAATCTTTCTTGGCAGGGCAATACCAAGGTGATGTCAGGAAGAATTTGAAAGATATTCCGAAACCAATCCAAGAACAAAATACTCAGAGCAGGCAAAACTTTAAAGATAAAAAACGCAGATATATAGGTCTGTCGGAGAAGGCCATTAAATTCCATGCCCCCCGCCAGTTCTATGCTCCAAAATATGATAGAGCCGCCGACCGCTCGGCAACGGCACCCCGCAATGATTTTAGAAAAACCGTCTTTTGGAAATCCAACTTGACCATCGACCGCAACGGCACGGCCACCATCGAATTTTATAACAGCGACGCCATCACCACCTTCCGGGCAACCGTCGAAGGACTGGGCATGGACGGCAGTATCGGCCACGCCGAGCAGCGCTTTTATACCCAAATGCCTTTTGGCATGGACGTGAAAATACCGACCAACTTGCTCACGGGCGATCAGGTCATTTTGCCACTGACATTGATGAACAATTCCGATAAACCTATTTCTGGCAAACTGAATATCAACACGCCCCCTCATTTTTCTTTGGCAAAACCGCTGGCCGAAACCATTAAATTGAAGGCCGGGGAAACCAAAACCATTTACCCCGAATACAACATTGGCTTCGAGGCCAAAACGGGCAGCCTGCAAGTGGCCTTCCAATCCGAAGGGTTGCAGGATGCCTTTGTCGAGACCATCGAAATTTCGCCAAAGGGTTTCCCTGTTCATCAGGTTTTCGGTGGCAACAAGCCCTCACAAACTTTCGAATTTGAGGTAAATGATCCAGTCGAGGGCAGCCTTGAAGCCACCTTTACCGTCCACCCTTCCGTACTGAGTGAACTGACTTCGGGATTGGAAAAAATGATTCGCCAGCCAGGTGGCTGTTTCGAGCAGACATCGAGCAGCAACTACCCTAATGTACTGGTTTTGAACTTTTTACAAAAAACCAATAATGCCACTCCTGCCCTCGTGCAGCGAGCCAACGGCCACCTCGACTATGGCTACAAACGGCTTAAAACCTTTGAGGTGAAAAGTGGCGGTTTCGACTGGTACGGCAAGCCACCTGCCCATGAGGCGCTCACTGCTTATGGCCTTATGGAATTTGTGGACATGCAAGCCGTTTACCCTGTTGAACAAAAACTCATAGACCGCACTGCCAAATGGCTGCTCACCCGTCGGGATGGCCAAGGTGGTTGGGACAACGGTCGCAAGGGTCTGCACTCATGGAAACAAAAAAGCGCCATCGCCGATGCTTATATCACTTGGGCCATGACGGAGGCGGGCTATGGTAAAGAAGTTGCACAGGAGGTGAAAAAGACAGTCAAGGATGCCAATACGACGCAAGACCCATACATCATGGCCCTCGCAGCCAATATCCTCATCAACTTGAATGATGACCGGGCAGCCGGCATGCTCGCCCAATTGGCTGAACTGCAAAATAGAGATGGCAGTTGGACAGGACTGACCCATAGTATGACCAATTCAAGAGGCAAAAATCTAACGGTCGAAACGACAGGGCTGGCAACATTAGCGTTCCTCAAAACTTCCGATTTGCAGATTGCAGAGGATGGTCAATGGTCCGCCACGAAAACAATCAATGACGCCGTTGATTATTTAGCCACTGCCAAAACGCATTATGGCTTCGGCAGCACACAGGCGACCATTCTGGCTTTGAAGGCATTGGTGAAGCATGCCGAAAATACGTTGGAAAATATGAATGCCGGCCCCGTCGCCATTTTTGTGAATGGCCAAAAAGCTACAGAGCAAAAAATAAATGTCGAGCAAAATGAGCCTATCGTTTTTGAAAATTTAACTGAGCATTTTATTAATGGAAAAAATAAAGTGGAGGTAAAATTCGTCGGAGACCAAAAAGCATTGCCTTACGACCTTGCTGTAAGCTATAACACCAAGCAGCCACAAAGTGATGCTAATTGCTTATTGGATTTAAAAACTACTTTGTCAAATACTAAGGCTGTTGAAATGGGAGAAACGGTTCGGCTTTCCACCGAACTCACGAATAAAAGTAAAGAAGGTGTCCCTAACCCCATTGCACTGATTGGCATTCCTGCAGGCCTTAGTGTGCAGCCTTGGCAAGTGAAAGAAATGCAGGAGAAGAACCTTTTTGATTTTTATGAAATAAAAAATGGCTATGCCGTATTTTATTTCCGTGGCATGGAAGGGGGTGAAACAAAAAATATCCACCTTGATTTAAAAGCGGAAATTCCCGGTAAATATGAAGCGCCTGCCTCATCGGCTTATTTGTATTATGAAAATGATTTGGTGGTGTGGGACAAGCCGGAGGAAATAGGTATTGGGTATTGAGGTATTGGGGTATTAATTAGGCGGTCATTTGAAATGGCCGCCTAATTTTTTTGCGGATGACTTGCTTTCTTGAAAATTTAGCCTATTTTAGTAAAAAAATCACAAATGACTGCTGCACCAATTTCTCCGGCCTTAGAAGATTTTGCCGATTTTTTGGCAAAACTTGCCCCCCATAAATTGCTCGAATACAAAGCCTCTCCCAAAGCGCAAGAGCGCTTGAATCAATTGCTTGCAAAAAACAAAAAGACCTCTTTGACCCCTGAAGAAGAAGGTGAAATGGGCTATTTTATGATGATAGAGCATCTGGTACGGCTAGCAAAAGCAAGGGCACTCCAAAGACTGAACCAAGCGAATCCATGAGCGAACCCTGGAAAAAGCATCTGAGAAAACTCCTTTCCATCCGCGCAGGCGGGCGTTGTGAATATTGCCGTATATTAGAGTATCTTTCCAATTTTGATTTTCACATCGAACACATTATTGGTCTTCAACATGGAGGGTCATCACTTACAACCAATCTTGCATTCGCCTGTTCTTGGTGCAACTGGAAAAAAGGACCAAACATTTCTTCTATCCTTGTCCCTGATAACAAGTTGATTTCTCTTTTCAATCCCCGCACCCAAAATTGGTTTGATCATTTTGAGGTAACTTCATCGGGTTGGCTGATCGAAAAAACAGATGTCGGTGCAGTCACTTTAAAACTGCTTGAATTGAACCATTCAGAAAGAGTTGTGGAACGAATTGAAATGATGAAAAATGGTTTTTACCCTTAATGGCTATATCGTATTTTATTTATGTGAAATAGGAAGGGCAAAACAAAATATTAATCTGCATAATGCAACCGACTTTTCATAATGATGATTTTCGGTGAATTAATTTATTGAGAAATATACTATTTAATTTTTCATTAGACTTGTTGCTAAATAAGAAATGCTTATATGAGAATTAGATTTTTGTGATAGTTTTCCTTAAAAAATCAGTGCATAGCCGTAGCTACGGGCTTATTTTTTCAGGGAAAATAGCGCAAAAAGATTTTCTCAGATGAGTGTTTGTTATTTGGCAACAAGTCTATTCTTCCTTTAGAAAAAAACATCTTGCGAATAGGTCAGATTCATATTAATATAGGTCAAGTTCAAAACTTACCATCTACAATGCTTATTAGATTTCAAAAACATTTGTCAATGAATTTACAAATTGAGGATATTTTGCATTTTAATTTCATCAAAAGAAAATCGTATCTTTTCATAAGCCATTGATATTCACAGCCTTACTGATGTATTTCGCCTTTCCCTCCCTGCTGTGATATTTCTGTGATATTTTTGTGAACCCATTGGGATATTGATCTGCTACATTTGCTTTTACCCTCGGAAAGACTACCAAGCATGTGGTCGCCAAATAAATTTGCGGCTACATGTGAACCAAAATTGTTTTCGATAGTTATAGCCTTTGCATTTTACTTTTTTTTCTTTTTTAATTTTCCTACCTCAAAACAAATAACCGATCAGAACTACCATTCTTGCATGGAACACGATCCTTGCGAACAGATTGCTTATTTAATTTTTTCACCGATTTTTTTTAAACCGTAAAAATACCCATTATGAAAAGACTCCTTTTTACTTTAATTTTATTCGGTTTTGGATTTTGTTCAACATTCGCATTGAATATTTATCTCGAACCCATTTTTTCCTACGAGACTGACGCTTTTATTGCTACCGACTTAAATGAAGAAAAAAATACCGTATTCTTAGAGGATGATTTTTTGGCCGCAGAAATTGTTATCAATGAAATATTACCGAACGGAACCGTTGAGTTAAAAAATATTGGCGACGAGGCCATTGATATTTCCACTTACTTACTTTGCAATTTTCCAAACTATAGCATGATCGGCGGAATGAATTTTTTATGCGGCTCTGCTGTGGTTGGCCCTGGTGAGATCGTTGCGGTGGATGGGTTCGACAACCTCAATAACAGCGATGGGGAATTGGGGCTTTATATCAACACCAGTTATACCGATCCTGCTTCCATCGTGGATTATGTGCAGTGGGGCAGTGCAGGGCATCAAAGGGAATCTGTTGCCATGATGGCAGGCATCTGGACGGTTGGTGATTTTGCGCCAGCTATTCTCGACGGTATGTCCCTGAGTTTCGATGGGGATGGCGACACATCGGACGATTGGTCAATAACAATTTGCAACACCATTTGCTCCGAAAACATTATTGGTGGAACGATAAGCACTACCGACCCAACGACCATTTGTGCGGGCGACGGCATTGACGACCCCATCAACGTGGCTTTGGAAAACAATACAGGTACCAATTCGGCTTGGGTGATTACCGATACGCTTGGCAATATTCTCGGCCTGCCGTCTGGGTCGCCATTCGATTTGGAAGGGGCTGGCAGTGGCGTCTGCGTGATCTGGCATTTGAGTTATGAGAGCGGGCTGATGGGGTTAGAAGTAGGGGTGAATGTGGCTAATTTAACTGGTTGCTTTGACCTGTCCAATCCTATTCCCGTAACCCGCAACGGTGTGAATGGCGGTGATCTGACTACAACTGATACATTGACAGCCCTGACCATTTGTGCAGGCGACGGCGTTTCCGACGCTTTCGATGTTTTGCTGACAAATACAGATGGAACAAATTCGGCATGGGTGATCACCGATACGTCGGGCAACATCCTTGGTTTGCCGCCAGGGCCTCCGTTTGATTTGGAAGAAGCTGGCTCTGGCATTTGCCTAATTTGGCACGTGAGTTATGAGGACACCCTGATGGGGGCAGAAGTAGGAATGAACGCTGCCGATCTTAGCGGCTGTTTCGATTTGTCCAATGCCATAATCGTAACCCGCATTGGTGTAAATGGTGGTGACCTAACGGATGTGGAAGGTCTAACAGAATTTACCATGTGTGCAGGCGATGGCATTTCCGATGAGTTTGACATTATACTTACGGGTGAAGAAGGGACAAATTCTGGTTGGGTTGTCACTGATACACTTGGCAACATCCTCGCCCTGCCCGCTGAACCACCGTTTGATTTTGAAGATGCGGGAACGGGTGTTTGCCTGCTTTGGCATATAAGTTATGAAGATGGCTTGATGGGCGCAGAAGTGGGGATGAACGCCTCCAACCTCAGCGGCTGTTTTGATTTGTCAAATCCTATCACTGTAACTCGTAACGGCGTGGACGGTGGAGAACTGACAACGACCGATACGTTGACAGAATTGACCATTTGTGCGGGCGACGGTATTTCCGATGAATTCGATGTTTTACTGACAAATACAGAAGGCATGAACTCGGCCTGGGTGATTACCGATACACTCGGCAATATACTCGGCCTGCCACCAGGACCTCCATTTGATCTGGAAGGAGCAGGAACGGGTGTTTGCCTCATTTGGCATTTAAGCTATGCAGATAGCCTGGAGGGTGTTGAAGTGGGAGCAAATGCAGGTGACCTAGTGGGCTGTTTTGATCTATCTAATCCAATCACAGTGACCCGACACGGAGTAAACGGAGGTGAATTAACAACTGCTGATACCCTGACCACATTGACCATTTGCGCTGGCGATGGCCTTTCTGATGAATTCGATGTTTTACTGACAAATACGGAAGGATCTAACTCAGCTTGGGTCATTACAGATACCCTCGGCAACATCCTCGGCCTACCGCCAGGACCTCCGTTTGACCTGGAAGGAGCGGGAACGGGCGTTTGTTTAGTCTGGCACTTGAGTTACGAAGACGGACTGATAGGTGCGGAAGTAGGCATGAACGCAAACGATCTGATGGGATGCTTCGACCTCTCCAATCCAATAACGGTGACCCGCCATGGCGTCAATGGCGGTATGCTGACAACGGTGGACACGTTGACAGAACTGACCATTTGTGCTGGCGATGGCATCTCCGATGCTTTCAATGTTTTGCTGACAAATGTAGAAGGAACCAACTCCGCATGGGTGATAACAGATCCACTTGGAAATATACTAGGCCTGCCGCCGGGACCACCTTTTGATCTGGAAGGAGCAGGTGCTGGTACTTGTCTGATCTGGCATTTAAGTTATGAAGATGGTCTAATGGGAGCAGAAGTTGGAAATAATGCAAACGACCTGATGGGATGCTTTGCCCTGTCCAACCCGGTCATCGTGACCCGTAATGGCGTCAATGGCGGAAACTTAGTCATGTCCAATGGCTTTACCAACTACACCATCTGTGCAGGCGACGGCATGGATGACCCTATAAATGTGAATTTAACAGATGTAGAAGGCAGCAATTCGGCGTGGGTGATTACCGATGATCTTGGCAACATCCTCGACTTGCCAGCAGGGCCTCCTTTCAATTTGGAAGGGGCGGGAGTAGGCGTCTGCCTGATCTGGCACCTGAGCTATGAGGATGGCCTGATGGGCGCAGAAGTCGGCATGAATGCAAATGACCTAAATGGCTGTTTTGACCTGTCCAACCCGATCACCATTACCAGGGTTTCGGGTGCTGACTGCGATAATATCTGCAATTCAGAAGCCGGGGAAATTTCTACGGACGACCCAACTACCATTTGTGCTGGCGATGGCATGGGCGATCCGATTAATGTGACCTTGACGGGCAATGCTGGGATGAATTTCGGCTGGGTCATTACCGATACCTTGGGTAATATCCTTGGCCTGCCACCGGGGCCGCCTTTTGATCTGGACGGTGCTGGCACAGGCGTTTGCGTGATTTGGCACCTGAGTTACGATGACGGCCTGGAGGGGGCTGAAGTGGGCTTAAATGCCAACGACTTGGTGGGTTGTTTCGATTTATCAAACCCAATTACAGTGATTCGAAATGGCGTAGATGGTGGTATGCTAACCACTACTGATACATTGACGGAATTGACTATTTGCGCTGGCGATGGTGCTTCCGACTCATTTGATGTGTTACTTGCCGATACAGAAGGAACAAACTCAGCCTGGGTCATCACCGATACGCTTGGCAATATCCTTGGCCTGCCACCGGGACCACCATTCGACCTGGAGGGCGCTGGCACAGGCGTTTGCCTGATCTGGCACTTGAGCTACGAAGGAGCTTTGATAGGAGTGGAAGTAGGGGCTAACGCGGGCGATTTGGTAGGTTGCTATGACCTCTCTAACCCCATCACTGTGATCCGCAACGGCGTGGACGGTGGTGTGCTCACAACGACTGATACTTTGACTCAACTGATTATTTGCGCAGGCGACGGTGCCTCCGATGCTTTCGATGTATTGCTCACCGATACAGAAGGAACAAACTCGGCCTGGGTCATCACCGATACGCTTGGCAATATCCTCGGCCTGCCCCCAGGGCCGCCATTTGATCTGGATGGGGCTGGAACGGGCGTCTGCCTGATCTGGCATGTGAGCTATGAAGACACTTTGATGGGTGCAGAAGTGGGAATGAACGCTGGTGACCTAATCGGTTGTTTTGACCTCTCCAACCCAATCACCGTGATCCGCAACGGCGTAAACGGAGGTGATTTGACCACAACTGATACATTGACAGAGCTGACCATCTGCGCTGGCGACGGCATCTCCGATGCATTTGACGTAACGCTCACTGGCGTAGAAGGCACGAACTCCGCATGGGTGATTACCGATACACTTGGCGAAATCCTCGGCTTGCCTGCTGCACCTCCTTTCGACCTGGAAGGAGCCGGAGAAGGGGTCTGCTTAGTCTGGCATGTGAGTTATACGGACACTTTAGTGGGTGCGGAAGTAGGCATGAATGCTGGCAACCTCAGTGGCTGCTTCGACCTCTCCAACCCAATCACCGTGAATCGGATTGGTGTAGATGCTGGAATCGTAACAATAGAAGGCGGTGCAGTGGCTGATACAATCTGTGTTGGCGATGGTGAGCCTGACTCCATCTTTTTCGCCAATACCAGTACTTTGGGTCAATTCCAATATGTTGTCACCGACGAGAACAATATGATCCTTGGATTGCCTCCAGGCAACGTAGTTGACTTTGAAGGTGCAGGAGGAGGTGTCTGCCGAGTTTGGGGATTGTCCTATACGGGCATGTTGTTGGCCCAGCTGGGAGATGACGCTGCTGCAATTGATCTATCGGACGAGTGCTTTGTCCTGACTTCCGATTTTGTAACCATCGTCAGGGACACAACCGGCGAACTCTGCGCTGTCTCCACTTTTGAAATCAATCCAGATGATATTCGTATCAGCATCAATCCAAATCCAGTGCAGTATACTCTGCAAGTGGAAATGAATTTCGAGCATATTGAAAATAGGGATCTGCAAATTGAAGTGTTTAATGCGCTGGGTGATTTGGTTGCTTTTGAAAAATACCAAGCCCATCAGCAGGTTCGATTTGGCTTGGATGTGCAGGACTTTTCGGCAGGTATTTATTTATTGAAAGCGACGAATGGGAACCGGATTGTTTCGAGGCGGTTTGTGAAACAGTAGTAAATTAATTATTTCCAAAAATAATTTTGAATTTAAAAAAAGAGGCTGTCTCATAAGTACCTTCGGAGCGATAATTTGCTAAATCTCAAAGATTTAGTAAATTTAAAATCAGCGAGTTATAGATTTACTAAATCTTTGAGATTTAGCAAATAGGCACTTATGAGACAGCCTCTTTATTTTTAAATAACGATAATTTTTCTTAATTGGCATGGATGAGGTCAAATAGGATCAAACAGTTGATCTTATTTGACCTCATCCATGCCAATTAAGAAAAATTTATTGCGAAATAAGAATTAAATGACATCAATCAGCTCATTCTTATTTTACCAAATTTTTGGCAAAAACCGCCCCACCCTCTTCTGATAATCTGCATACCCCGCATATTTCCCCGCCGATATTTTTTCACTAAAATCAGAACTCCCTTGAAACAACAACAAAAGCAAAACAACCCCTACCAAAGAGCCATTCAACCAACGCCCAGTAGCCACCACGCTGAATAAATAAAATGCCAACCAAATACCCTGTTCAGCCGCATAATTTGGGTGACGCACTTTTGCCCACAGACCAGTTGAACAAAAGCCTTGTTGCTGCTCCTCATTCAATTTTTCTCCTGCTTTTATGCGTCGGTATTTTTCTGTCTGGAAATTGTATTGCTGCTGATCGGCGATGGTTTCTATAATCACTAAAAATAAAAATAAAATGGCTGCTAAATAATCCAACCAATTAAGTAGTTGCCCTTTTCCATGCCAAGCCATCACCGCAGGCAACGTGAATAATAAAATTAATCCTTGCTGATAAAAAGAAATAAAAAATAAATTGAATAACCCCCAACGGAAACGGCCTTTTAACAAAGGCATATCCCGCAGCACTTGCCAACGGTAGTCCTCCTCCCCTTCCCAAGGTATCCAATGATAGCCGCCCCTGCGCCAAAAATTAAAAGTTAACCGAACACCCCAAATCGTTACCAAAATGGCCATTAAAACCATACGGTCGTCCCAGCCTCCAGCATAAGCGAAGTACCAAGTATAAATGATCGGCATGATGCTCCACAGCTTGTCCACTTGGCTGACGTTGCGGGTGATTTCACTCACAATAAAACAGGTGAACGCTACGACGCACATTAAATAAAACATGTTTTGCAGCACGGATTTTTGTTCTGGGGCAAGTGGTGCGTCATAATGGTAAGCTACCATTGGCAAGACAATGAGGCCGAGTATAAGGAGGAGGATTGTTTTTAACATGAAATCTAATTGGAAACAAAACTGAACAATAATAGGAACGCAGGTGACACGGATTAGACAGATTTCCGCAGATCAACCTGTGGCCATCCGTTTAATCAGCGTCCTCTGTGTTCCCATTAATGTCATGTTGAGTAATTTAAGGCCAAAGCGCCAAAGGTCTAAAATTTCATTTTCTTTTCATTCTTCTCACATTCCCTATTTTCGCCTCCAATCAATCACCGTTCATGCAACCCATCCCCACCTTCCAAAACCTCCTCGACCCACACCTCCTATCCTTCTACGGCTGGTGGCAAATGGCAGTATGCCTGTTCGCCTTTGCAGCGTTGATGGCCATTTGGTGGCACATCGGTCAGCGGCAAAAAGATGTGGGGCAAGTGTGGTTGGCGATGTCGGTGGTGTGCATACTCATTACGT
>CBDCVJ010000017.1:0-52110 GCA_965222975.1 Saprospiraceae bacterium
TCAACGTCCACGACGGTGAAGCAAGCGGGGCACGAAGGAAGTTATCGGAATTGTCCCAATCACCAAACTGGCTACCGAGGAGCATAGTGAAAATATTTTTTAGGGTATCTATGGCAAAATCGGTCGTTGTTCCAATGCCATTGGCACTATGATGGGTGCCGCTGCCACAGCCATACGACCACAAATAGCCCTCGTCCCGCATCGTTGAAAAATAATCGAGTGCCTGCACACTATCAGCCGTGAACATCGGTGCAAAATTCCGCCAGCCGCTCGCTGCCGGGCTGGCGAGTACGATATTTAAGTTGTCGTCAACGAGGGCACGTCGGTTCACTTCCCGTTGACCTGTTTTGAATAAATGGGCTTTCTGTAAATAGCGGCGGGTCAACTCAATGTCGTCCATTCCAAAGGCTGGCATATCGAACAAATCCACTCGGCCAATTGCGAGTTCGACTTTGGTAGGAATGGCCGACTGGTCAAATTTTCCATCCCCTGGCACGTTGTGATTAATGGCCAATTGGGCTGTGGTGTTATCTACTAAAGTGTCGGTAAATAACCCATCCAGATCACCGTAATAAACATCCGCAGCCCAAGCGCCCCAATGGTTTTCGATGTGGCCATCAGGGAAAATTTCACCTGAATATGGCACAGGGATATGCCCCAGCAAATAGACCATCGTCAAGTTCCCAGTTTCATCATTTACACTGATTATCAATGATTTAACTTCTTCGACGGCATCGTTCCGATCGACTCCCCGTCTAATGACTTTCCATCCATCCCCTATCAGGTCGTTTTCCAATTGTTCAATTTCATCAGCTAAAGGAGTCGAATATACGTCATCTACCAAAAGCAAAATCGAGCCTCTAAACTCCGTTGCAGCCAATTCCTTCCCAGCAAGGATGTACCCATATTTGGGTCGCTCATCAAGCAATGTCCCGGGAGGGCCAGAACTGGCAAGTTCAATTCCGTTTGTATTTTTTAGGTGCCACCAGGAATTATTCACCTGCATGTCGGGGCGAATGGTCAGAGCAAGTGTTTCGGTTGGATTTCCATTATCGCAAACGGTGAAAGTGTCGGATTGGATAAAGCCAAATTGGCTGCCTTGTGCCACCACATTGCCGCAAACTTCTGCTTCGTACCAGCCGAAGCCGAAGTTGCAACAAAGGCCGTCACCATACACATTTTCAAAGGTCAGGACTAAGGTTTCATTGACGGGAACATTTATCGTGGTGACGATTTTTTCAAATTCTTTTTTGTAAAACGCATATTCATACGGCACACCTGCCTGCACATTTTCATCGGTAAAAGTTGTATCTCCCCACGGCAAACTATCAATCGGTTCACCCCAAGTTGGCTCATCGGGCAACTTGCGGTAAATGGTATAGCCGCCAGCCGACCAGTCCCAATCCCATGAAAAATTGAACTGCAATGGACTCTCTTGTATTTCCATGCTGACTTGTACAGATCGGTTGAGCGGGTCTTGGGCAAATCCAAAAATGGGAATGAATGAAAAGAATATCGACAGCCACCATTGTGTAGCTCGAATGCGTTTGTTCATATTTTTGGATTTATTAGTGCCATTTAGACTAAAAACACATGGCAAACATCTGCTGCTCGAAATGGGTTTTCCTCTACCACTTCCGTGTCGAGGCGACTACTGTTCGTTAATTGCTCCCGGATACCAAAAGTCACGACAACTTCCTCATTGCCAAGTGTATATAAAGTATATTTTCTGTTTTTAAACAATTTCAGCCGTTCGTCGGAGGTTTCCAAAAAATTGACTTCTTTGGAAAAATCAAGTTTATTCAAGTCATCTACCAGGCCGACCCCTGTAGCTTTTAACAATGCCTCTTTTTTCGTCCATATTTTATAAAAATCACGGTGGGAATAAACGCCGTCACACTCGGCAGAGGTGAAATAATGGGCTGCTACTTCCCAGTATTCAAATTGCTTATTAATGGCCTCCAAGTCAATACCAATCTGCTGCTCGCCCGGATGGACGGCGATGGCGATGTACTTGCCAGAATTGGATAAGTTAAATTGGAATGATTCACGATAGCCTTTCAAATAGGGTTTGCCAAATCGTTCGTCAACAATTTCGATTTCGTTTGGAAATAAATTCAGGCATTCCCCGATCAGTACCCTCAACATACCCCGTCCTGCCACATATACTTGGCGGTCAAGCTCCCTCCTGAAACGGACAGCTTTTTTCTTTTCTTTCAGTGATAAAGTAGAGGCAAGATAGGCCAAAACCTCCTTGGGCATGTGCGTCACATTGATCAAATAGACCCGCACATCGTTCAGCTCCGGGTGGGCGCTGAGATCCAGAATCTGGATCGCTTCTTTTAAGTGTTTCTCCATTGTTTATAGTGTTTGCTTGAATATTGGAATTAGGGAATTAGTATATTGGTAAATTAGGGAAGTTGAGCGTACCAAATATACCTATTTACTAATTCACCAATTCACTAATTTCCTTTAATCTTCGTTTCAACGCCTCCGCCACCTGCTGGCCGTGTGGGTCATCAAAGAGGGTCAAATGGTTACCTTCTATTTGGTGGATGGTCAGGCCGTGGAGGGCGAATTGGTCCCAACCGTAGTTCTCAGGATCGTGAAGATAAAACATTTGTTCTTTTGCCTTGAATAAATCGACATGAATTTGCAGTGGCTGGAGCACATATTTGTCATAAGCCTGTAGGCTCTTTTCGTATACTTCTTTTCCGTAGGGGATATAACCCTCCTCAATTTCGTTTGTCTTGTTGTTGCGGTAAGCCATCGTCAATTTACCTTTCAGATGCTGGAACTGCATTTTCAAAACCGACGATTTGTACCCAATGGCTTTTGCCGGGTCTTTCAACATAAGCGACATATTGAAACCCAATTTCTTGAATTTCTTTTTCAAATTGCCACTGCCGCCATTACCTGCCCATTCGTATTTAGCGACTGCATCGAACAAAGCAAGCAGTGGAACTTCTTTATTTTCAGCTTGCAGTTGCGATGCCATTTCCCAAGCGATCAGGCCGCCAAGCGAGTAGCCAGCGAGGCAGTAAGGGCCGTCGGGGTTTTGTGTTTTTATTTCCCGTATATAATGAGCGGCCATCTCTTCAAGGCTGTCAAGTGGTTTTTCTCCTTCGTTCAAACCTTTCGCTTGGAGGGCATAAATGGGCTGATCCTTATCGAGGTATTTCACCATGTTTTGATAAAACAGGACGTGAAGACCGCCGCCGTGTATAAGGTAAAGGGGTGGTTTATTGCCTCCTTTTTGGATACAAATAAGAGAAGTAAATTCAGATGATGATTGGCCTTTTTTGGAATGTCCATTTTGCAAGGGCGTGTTGAAGCCATTCAGTTGGCCAGCCAATTTTTTAATGGTCGAATGCTGGAACAACATGGTCAATGGCAACTTTTTGCCTGTCGCCTCTTTGATCCTCGACATAAGCTGTACGGCAGCCAGTGAATGACCACCCAATTCAAAAAAGTCGTCCTGCACACTTACCTCGTCAACACCCAAGAGGTCTTTCCAAATATTGGTCAGTAGCTCCTCGCCTTTGGTAGTTGGTGCTTCTTTTTTAGCTGTTGACAATTTGGAAAGATCGGGTTTTGGCAGGGCTTTCCGATCCACTTTCAGGGAAGTGTTCATGGGCAGGTCGTCCATTTGAATGAAAATGGCTGGCACCATAAAACCTGGCAGTTTAGTTTTTAGAAAAACTTTAAGTGCCTCGTTGTCAATGTTTTGTCCTTTCTCCCAAACTACATACCCTGCTAATTGTGGGCTACCGGAAGCATCTTTGAAAATATTTACCACAGCTTGCCCCACAGAGGGGTGCTGTTGCAGGGCGGCTTCAATTTCGCCTAATTCGATGCGGTATCCACGGATTTTCACTTGGTCGTCGAGGCGGCCAAGGAATTCAATTTCGCCTGTCGGCAAATAGCGAACGAGGTCACCTGTTTTGTATAATGGTGATTGGTGATTGGTGATTGGTGATTGGGCGAAACGCTCTTTGGTCAATTCTGGTCGGTTCAGATAACCATTTGAAACACCATTCCCACCTATGTACAATTCACCGGGAACGCCTACCGGAACGGATTGCTCATTTTTATCCAAAATAAACATCTCCGTATTGGCAATGGGCGAGCCGATGGCCACATACTCACCTGGGCATCGAGCCAAATGCTCCTCCGTTACTTCCTGATAGGTCGCATAAATGGTCGTCTCCGTGGGGCCATATCCATTATAGACTCTATTACAGCACGCGGCCATTTGCGAAGCGAGTTCTTTAGAAAACCCTTCCCCTCCCGCAACAGCTACCAAACCTGCATCTCCCTGCCAACCAGATAGCATCAATATTTGCCAGGTGGTTGGTGTGGCCTGCATATGTGTTGGTCGGAAATGTTCCAATGATGCCCTCAGTTCAAACCCATCCTTCTTGGTTTTTTCGTCAGCCAAAATCAGCGTAGCGCCCGTCATCAGGGTCAAAAAATAATCAGGGATGGACATGTCGAAAGATTGGGAAGACACAGAATACACTGTGCCTTCCCCGGAAATTTTGAGATGGCGGTTAATAGCAAATAAAGTATTCACCGCATTTTCATGACGGATCACCGCGCCTTTCGGAGTTCCTGTGGAACCTGAGGTGTAAATGATATAAGCAGGGTTTTTGGCTTTTGGCTTTTGGCTTTGTGGTTGTGTAGAAGGAGGTTGGCCATTTGTTTTCTTTGCCGATCTTGAAGAAGATTTTTCCAATCCTTGCGGAACAACGACCTTTCCACTAAAATAGGCCAATTCACTGGCAAATTTTTCATCGGCTATAACCAACTGACAACCAGCATCATTTAAAGTGAATTGGATACGTTCTTTTGGGTTTCTTGGATCAATCGGCACGTAAGCTCCGCCAGCTTTGAGGATGCCATAGATGCTGACCATCATATCCAACGACCGCTCAGTGATAAGGCCAACGAAGTCACCTGATGTCACTCCTTTTTCTACTAAAATGTGAGCAAAGGTATTTGCTTTTTCATTGAGTTCCCGATAGGATAGTTGAGTCCCATCGGTCATTTTTACAGCGATGTTATCAGGCGTTTTTTCAACTTGTTGTTCAAACAACTCGTGCAGGCAGAGGTGAAGGGGAAAGTCCACTTCCTCGCCTTTCCCAAAGGCATGGATTTGTTGGTTCTCAAAATCTGGTAATAGACGTAACTCGGCGATTGGCGACTCTGCCCCTTCCAATATGTCCTGCAAAAATTGTTTGAATTCTTGTAAACGGAGTTGAATGGTTTCTTTCCGGAAAAGGTCGGTGTTGAAATTCCACTCGAAATCAACCGTTTGATCAAGTGGTTTTAAATTGATAAACGTATCGAACGTTTCGTAATGTCGTGGGATAGCCCTTGTGCTGGCCCGCATGTTTCCAAAAAACAAATTGTCGAGCGGACTGTCGAGATTGAAGGCCACACTGACCAATGTATTGCGGTTGGCACTACGTTCGATCTTTAGTTTTTTCACCAAAGAACCATATGTAAACTGCTGATGATCAAAGGCGTCCAGTACATTTCCCCTTACAGTCTTTACATAATCTGTGAAGGAAACGCCTTCGCCGACACTTGTCCGAACAGGCAAAAGGCCAATGGCATGTGCCACAAGGTTTTGGTTGCCGGGCAGGTTATGGCCTGCTGCCGCAACGCCAATTACGAAATCATCTTGCCCTGTAATGCGGCTGAGATAAGCTTGATAAGCCGCCAGCATGAACACATAAAAAGTCGTCCCTTGCTTGGCTGCTGATTTGCGGAGTGCTTTTACAAAATCTGCATCAAAGGAAATTTTTTCAACAGCACCAGGGAAGGTTTTCAGAGGTGGGCGGTGGAAGTCGGTTGGGAGGTTCAGTATGGGTACGCCATTGGCGAACTGGTTGAGCCAATATTTTTCGTTTTCTTGGTAGAGGTCGGACAGATGGAGGTTGGATTGTTCGGTGGCATATTGACTTAAAGGCTTTGGGGATTCCAGCAGCCCACGACTGAAGCCGTGGGCTGCTGTGCCGTATATTTCTCCCAATTCCCTTGTTAGAATGCCTAACGACCAGCCATCACATATGATATGGTGGACATGGATGAAAACGAGACTTACTTTTTCTTCTAATAAAACTATTTTGAAACGAACAAGCGGCCCTTTTTGCAGGTCAAAATGATGTTCTGCTTCCTCGTTGTGAAGTTCAGCCAAAGTGCTGTCAGCACTCCGCAAATCAAACACTGGAATATCCATTTCCAGCTTCGGCAAAACCGTTTGGGTTTTTCCGCCTTCATTGACAACCGTCCTCAATGCTTCATGTCGATCTACCAAGGATTGCAATGCCTCCTTCATGCGCTCCACATCCAATGCCTCTCCTTCCAATCGGATTTCCGTCGCAATGTTGTATGCCTTTGATGCCTCAGGCGAAATCTGATCCGAGAGAAAGATTTCCTGCTGTCCTTCCGTCAAAGGTATTGTTACTGGGTATTGGGCATTGGGTATAGACTGCCGAACTATAATATTTAAATCTTCTCCTTCATAGGGTTGAACCAGTCCAGCCTCAAACATATCTGCTATGGCCAATTCAAAGCCTTTATACGTTTTTTCAAAATCCTCTTCTGTATGTGCTGTAGAAATGAAACATGGACGCTCCCGCACATTCACTCCATGTGTCCGCAAAAAGTAGTTGAACAGCTTTGACAAAGGATTATTGTCCGCATATTTCAGCATAAAAAACGAGGAAGCGCACTGGATCATGAATGGCGCTTTCGTTTTCAGGAAAATCTCTCTGATACGCTCCGCAAAACGGATGGTTTTTTCATTCAGGTCATTTTGTAATGCAGGGCCAA
This sequence comes from Saprospiraceae bacterium, assembly GCA_965222975.1. Lineage (GTDB taxonomy): Bacteria > Bacteroidota > Bacteroidia > Chitinophagales > Saprospiraceae > UBA6168. Next base: position 6,844 of record CBDCVJ010000017.1, read on the forward strand.
GCTGCTCGATTTCCTTGATGGCTGCATATCCCGCCGAAACACTGATCGGGTTTTTGATAAAAGTGCTGGCGAAATAAGAAATGACTCCATCAGGCGAAGAGTCGTCACCGTAATTCCAAACACCGCCATCAAAGGCATCCATGTATTTGGCTTTTCCTGCTATGGCCGACATCGGCAATCCGCCGCTGATAGATTTGCCGTAGGCGGAAATGTCAGCCTCCACTCCGTACCAGCCCTGGGCTCCTCTTTGGTGCATGCGGAAGCCGTTTATGATTTCATCAAAAATAAGCGCAACGCCATGTTTTTCAGTGAGTTGTCTTATTTTTTGGATCAGCTCTTTGTGTTGCCAATGGGGGTTCTGCGCCTGCACTGGTTCGATGACCACCGCTGCTAATTCCGCTATTTCGTTTTCGAGTTTTTGTAAAACTTCAGGATCGTCATAGTCAAGTGTCAAAGTGCTTTCGACCATGTAATTGGGGATGCCGGGTGAGGAAGGCAATGTCTTGCTTTTACCCTTCAAATGAATGCCCCTCACCATGAACTGATCAATCATGCCGTGGTAATCCGTGTCAAATACGGCGATGCGCTCTTTGCCGGTGGCAGTCCGGGCAGCACGTACCGCACCTAGCACGGCCTCCGTTCCCGTATTGGCCAAAGTTACCCTGTCGTAGCCAGTTAGTTCGCAAATAATGCGAGCTACTTCCGTTGCCTGTTCTGGTAAAAGGTCAATGCTGTTGCCCCGTTTTATCGCAGCGGTCACCGCCTCTTCAACAAAGTCCGGCATGTGGCCAAACAAGGCCACGCCATAGCTCATCACGTAGTCGATGTACTCATTGCCGTCCACGTCCCATATTTTCGAACCTTTCGATTTCTCATGGGCAATTTGGTAACAGATTTCTTTCCATAACTTGCTAAACCCTGTTACGCTCCGTGGGTCGGCATAGTACTGGCGGTGCCGTTGCGAAAGGTCTTTCGACCGTTTGGTCATGGCATTATAGCGTTGTATAAAGGCATCCAGTGCCTGTTTTTGTTCTTCGGTCAATTCATCTCCTCCACTGATCTTTTTGTAGTTCGACATTTTGGCAGTGACGCCTTTTTTGCTGCGGGTGATTTTTGACTCTTCTTGACCTTGATTTGCTAAATCTCGAAGATTTAGTAAATCTTCCTTTTCTGCCTGGTTTTTATTTTCGTCATTTAGATTTACTAAATTTTGAAAATTTAGCAAATCTGGCTGAGTCTCAGAAGTAAGGGGGTGGAGGGGGCTTTGGGTTTCTTGCTGTGCCCCTCCACGCAACAGCACCAATTGCTGCTGCATGATATTTAATTGTTGTTGTATCAGTACCTCCAATTGGCTGGCATTTGCCGAAGGCGCCCCAATCATTGGTTGGATGTTATCGCCTGATAATGTGTTGGCTAAAGGAATATTTTGAGGATTGGCAGAAGGAGTTGATGTAACCACCACGGGTGCTGGCCTGAACAACTCTTTTGGAATTTCCCTATCCGCCAATTCCGCCAATGCTGCGATTGTTGGTGCTTCCTCAAACAACTGGCGGAAACTCAATTTCAGTTTGAATTTGTAATTGAATTTAATAACTGCCTGACTGAGGAACAGACTATCAAAACCCAATTCAAGGAAGGTATCTTCCGGGTGCATGTCAGCAGGCTCCATACCGCTCAATTCATGCAGGGATTGTTGTATTTCTTTGATTAAAATAGGGATACGTGATTCGCTTTTCATAGTAGGGTTAAGTGTTTCTGAAGTTTGTTCTGGGAACAATACTGGCGGGACTATTTGTTCCTGACTGTTCAACTCCGTTTCATTTGCGACAGCCGAACTGCCGAACTGCCGAACTGCCGAACTTACACCTGGCTTAATGAAATATTTCTTCTTCTCAAATGGATATGTTGGTAGCGGCACTCGCTGGAAATTTTCATTTTCAAAAAAGTTTTCCCATTGGAACTCCACGCCGCAACACCATAATTTCCCAACCGATTTGTAAATGAATGCCACATCGTCCACCACCTCTTTTGGATGGCGAACCGATGCCAAAATGAGTGGCTTGTCCTCACCGAGAGTGGGAACGGCCCGGGCAAACGAACTAAGCGTCTGTCCGGGTCCCACTTCGAGGAAGATACGAGTCTTGGGTATTGAGGTATTGGGGTATTGGGTATTAGTTATTAGGGTATTGAGGCCGTCGGCAAATCTTACGGTTTGGCGGATGTGTCGAATCCAATAGTTGGGATCGGTAGCTTCTTCGTCGGTGATCCAAGTACCTGTTACATTAGAAATAAAGGGGATCGTAGGATTCTGAAAATCAACAGTTAGGAGGTGTTTTCTAAATTCCTCAAGGATTGGGTCAATGAGTGGTGAGTGTGCAGGCACAGCAATATGGATCAACTGATTGTCCACATTTTTTCCGTCTAAACGCGCCTTTAGCCGCTCAATGCCTGCCTTCGTGCTACTGACCACGAGGCTGTCTTTTTTATTGATAACTGAAATGGTATGGTCACGGTCGAGCAAAGGTTTTAATTCTGCCTCCGTCATTGCAACGCTCAACATGCAGCCATCGCCTTCGAGTGTTTCAAATAACTTTCCCCTGACCGTCACAAGGCCGAGTGCATCTTCCAGGGTCATCACCCCTGCAAGACAGGCAGCGGTGTATTCGCCCATGGAATGGCCGATCATTTCGTTCGGCTCAATGCCCCAATGCAGCCATAGTTTGGCTAATGAATATTCAATGGTAAATAAGGATGCAAGCGCATAGGAAGGTTTTTTGATTTTTGATTTTTGACCGTTGATTGTCATTCCTTTCGGTGGGAATACCACCTCTTGTATTTCCAAATCATGGTTGTTTTTCAATATTTCAAAACAAGTATCTACTTGATTTTGGAAAAACATGTTTGACTCATAAAGGTCACGTGCCATTTCTTCATATTGAGCTCCACCACCGGGAAACATGAAGATGAATTCTTGATTGCCAGCCCGTCCGGCAGGCAAGTTGGTTGCCGGTTGCTTGCTCCTCTGGGGTTGATTGATGACCTGTTTTAACTGATCCTCTTCATTTACCAACAAGGCTTTCCTTTTAGGTAAATCAGGACGGCCTAAAGCCAAAGTTTGTACAACATTACTTAGGTTTATTTCGGGACTGTTTTTTATAAAATCTGTGAAACGCTCATTTGTTTGTTCCAATGCTTCATCCGTTTTTGCGGAAAGTAGCGCCAAGCTCCAGTTTGGCGACATGACTCTGCCAAACTGGAGTTTGGCGTCACAAATCGGGGCTTCTTCTAAAATGATATGTGCATTCGTGCCGCCCAAGCCAAAACTGCTCACTCCTGCCCGTCGAGGTTCGTGTCCCGTAAGCCAAGGCTGCATTTTATCCAAAACATAAAATGGCGTTTGGTCGAGGTTGAGCTGAGGATTGGGTTTTTCGAAATGCATGCTTGGTGGCAGCATTTCATATTTCAAGGCCAAAGCCGTTTTGATAATGCCAGCAATACAGGCACCCGCATCCAAGTGGCCAATGTTGGTCTTGACACTTCCGATTGGAATTTTATGGGAAATGTCATTTAAGTTAGCTGCAGTTGTAAGTCCTTGAATTTCAATGGGATCACCAATGAAAGTACCAGTGCCATGCGTTTCAAAATAGCTAATTTGCGAAGCGGTCAAACCTGCTTTTTCGAGCGCATTGGCGATGCACTCGGCTTGACCCTTGCTACTCGGTGCAGTTAAGCCCGTCTTGTTCGAACCATCATTGTTGATGGCCGATGATTTGATAACCGCCCAAATATGGTCGCCATCTGCTTGTGCCCGATCGAGGCGCTTGAGGACAAGCATGCCCATACCATTACCCTGTACCATGCCGTTGGCTTTCTCATCAAATGCCCGGAGCGTACCATCAGGCGACAATGGGCCGCCTTCCACATATTCATAGCCTCCATTCACAGGCGACTGTACCCGACCACCTCCAACGATTACCATATCACTATCGCCGCTGAGGATGCTCTGGCAGGCAAGATGGACTGCTACCCCACCTGTAGAGCAGGCTGTTTGAACATTGACGGCTGGGCCACGAAGGTTCAGTTTATAAGAAACCCGACTGATGGAAAACGTGCTTTCGGCTGCAATCATTTCCTGATAACCGCCAGCTGCTTTAAGTAAATCGGGATTTGTTATTATGTTGTTCTGGTAGTAAGTATTCTTTGCTACGCCACCGAATGCACCAATTTTTCCATCATATTTAAATGGATCATAACCAGCATTTTCGAGCGCTTCATAAGCCGTTTCAAGAAAAATGCGATGCTGAGGGTCTGTCAGTTCGGCCTCTCGGGGCTGGTAGCCAAAGAAGCGAGCGTCAAAGCAATATGGGTCATCCAATGCATACGTTTTCCGTACATAATTTTCCGCTGGCGTAACCCCCTCTTCCTTTAAATCAACATCAGTCACGGTACGACTGACATCTTTGGCATTGATAAGATTTTCCCAAAATCCTTCCACATTGTTTGCACCGGGGAAACGGCAGGCCATGCCGATGATGGCTATGTCGGTTTTTGGTTTTTGGTTTTTGGTTTTTGGTTGCTCGAACTTTAATCCTTTTTCCACTTCACTTTTGTCATCTTGCGCGGATATGTTCAATTCTTGTATGATATCACGTTTGATTGCCTCATAGCCAAATTGTTCAGCTAAGCCCCATGTCATCTCACACAAGAAATTATCCTCTAAAACGCCTCTCCAATCTTCCGCCTTTTTAGGGTCAATCCTTTTCTTTTGATCAAAATTAGTGTCGCCCATGGAGCGGCTGTCCTTATAAAGGCCATCCGTCATTTTTTTGTCCAAATCCTGATAGGGGTTCAGCAGGTTTTGGTGAAACGGTATGCCAAGTGCTTTACATAAAGACCGCATTTCCTTTTCTGGATTAAGTACAAGGTCTTCATAAACAATTCGGTGCTTTTGATTGACAGGTATTTTTTCTAAAAACTCAAAGGCATTTTGATGGCTTTTCAGCCAAACGAGTTCGCCAAGTTGTTGTGCATTGTAGTCATGGTCATTTAAATACAGCACTTGATCCATATGGTATTTTTCAAATGACTTGACCATGCTATATGGATGCCTCACCAAATGGATAAACTTGGCATTTGGAAAATCATGGATGGCTTTTTCGAGCGCCAATGGGTCAAGCAAGTAACTAGGGGATTTATCTACGATGTTGCGATCTCCAACCCATTTTTGGAGTTGGACGAACATATCTGTTGTAGTCATCCCCTTTTTTTCGAAATCTTGTAAAAGACCTTTGGCTTCATCAGCGGTAAAGTTTTGAAGTTCCATGACTGCCCGAACCAGTCCTTCCGACCAAAGCGTATATTTTCCCGAATATGCTTTTGCCCGTTCTTCAAGTGTTTCAAAATGAAAGAGTTGCAGCTCGTTGCAGGCGAAAAGATCGGGGTGGCCTGCGAGCATCACCCGTAAAAGAGTTGTGCCGGAGCGAGGAGGAGCGAGGATGAAAATTGGAGGATGTTGGACGGTGGATGGTGGGCGATCGCCAGAACTTACTTCTGAGTTTTCAGTTTTTAGCACGCCCTGTTTCCCCCTTTGGAGGGGGTCGGGGAGGGGATTAGCACCTGCCTCTTTCTGAGCATCCTCCCCCCGATCCCCTCCAAAGGGGGAGATGGAGCCGCTCATTGATTTGCCTGCTGGGGTAAGATGCACAGGTATGCATTTGGGGAAATCCTCAATTTGCTTTTGGGTTAAAAACGGGAGGGGGCTTTCGCATTCCCCCTCCACATGGGATACTAAGATTGGATTGTAGTCTTTCAGAGTTTGGGAATAAGTTTCTTCTATAAAAGCAGCATAACTGGCAACTGTGGGATAATCAAAAATAGTAGTGATAAAAATGGACGTATCCAGCTTTTCCATCATCTGGCCAATGAACTTGGCAGCTTGGATGGAAGTGCCGCCGAGTTCAAAGAATTTATCGTGCCTGCCGATTGGGGCAACATTGAGCAAACCTTCCCAAAGAGCAGCTATTTCTTTTTCTAAAGTTGAAACGGGTGCTTCGAAATCCGTTCCTAAATGGGGTCGTTCACCTGTAGGTTCAGGGAGGGCTTTCCGATCAAATTTGCCATTGGTAGTAAGCGGCATTTTTTCCAGAAAAACAAAATGGGAGGGCAGCATATATTCTGGTAACGATGCTGATAAATACTCCCTTATTTTGGAAACAGATATTTCAAATCCTTGATTGACCGTTAAATAAGCAACGAGTTGTTGGTTATTTACTTCATGCTCATTTTTCAATAAAACTACCGTTTCTTTAATTGCATCATGGTTGGAAATGGCTGTTTCCACCTCGCCCAATTCAATGCGGAAGCCTCTATATTTTACTTGAAAATCGGAGCGGCCAAGAAACTCGATATTTCCATCGGGCATCCATCGGGCGAGGTCGCCAGTTTTGTAGAATGGTGAATTATGATCGGTGAATGGTGAATCAATGAATCGCTCGGCTGTCAATTGGGGTCTGTTCCAATAGCCTCTCCCAACTACTGGTTTGATACCACCGATGTAAATCTCGCCGACTTCTCCATATGGCACTTCTTCAAGGTTTTCATTTAAAATAAAAATCTCATAATTCTTGATTGGGACGCCGATGGGAGCTTTGGCCTCGCTGTATCCTTTTGGGAAAGTGAAATAGGTGCAGTTGACGGTTGCTTCTGTGGGGCCATATAGATTGTAAAGTTGTCCATTCGGTACTACCTGCTCGTGTTTCTGTGCTAAGGAAACAGGGCACACTTCCCCAGATACGTTGACCAATTGGAGCGTCTGAAGTTTTGCTTCCGGCGCTTGCTCCAATAACAAAGTGTATAGCGATGGAAGAGTAAGTATATGAGTGACTTTATTTCTAAAAATAGTGTCTGCCAATTTGGTCATGTCTTTTTCCTCTCCTTGTTCAGGTATGACCAAAGTTGCTCCTTGCAGCAAAGTCCAGAATATGGTCAGCACCGACACATCGAAACTGATGGAGCAAGTGAGCATCATAGCACCAATCGGTTCAGGGGCGATGGCCTGCTGCCCTTCTAATTGGTTGGAGACATTTTCGTGTGAGATCATTACGCCTTTTGGCTTGCCTGTACTGCCAGAGGTGTAGATCATGTAGGCCAGTTGGGTACTGGGTATCGGGATATTAGGTATCGGGGTATTGGGTATTTGTTGTTCGAAATCGAGACAGATGACTTTAGCTTGGGTATCAGGAAGGTTTTCTTTTAGGTGTTTTTGGGTAAGGACGACTTTGGCTTGGGCATCTTCAACCATAAAGGCCATGCGATCTTTGGGGTAATCCACATCTATTGGTACATAGGCTCCACCTGCTTTGAGGATGCCAAAAATGCCGATGATAATTTCAAAGGAGCGCTCAAGGTATAGAGCTACGAAATCTTCTGATTGGATACCAAGTTGAAGGAGTAATGCGGCAATTTGGTCGGAACGTCGGTCAAGCTCTAAGTAGGACATGGATTTGTCCTGAAAGACCAAAGCTGTTTTATGAGGATTGCGCTCCACTTCCCGTTTAAGAAGCTTGTGGAGGCTGCAATCCGAAGGAAAGGTAATCTCAGGTACGTTTTGGTGTTTGCTCATATTGACTCGCTATGCAATTGTAAGAACAATGCTTTGTGTTTGTTTTCTAACAGGGTGGTCTATTTCTGGTGAAGACTTTTATTGGAATAAGGCCAAGGAAAATGTGAGGTGGTGCTGAATAGGTTTTCAAAAAATCAGCTAACTATTACGGGAGGGAAAAACAGAAGCACAAAATTAATGGAAAAAACCTTACCCATCAAGTGCTAACCGTACATTTGCGAATTCTTTTGAAACCGTCTTCACTGCCATACCTATGGCCTGATTGTTGGATTTTCCTTGTTACAAACTTCGGAAATTGGAAACCCTCTTTTTGGGGTTTTAATTTCCATTAATAGTTTCTCATGCATTATCAAGTTAAAGGGTTGAAGACCAATTTCTTAATTATTTCTTTTTTTTCTACTATGTTTTGCCTGCCTGCCACTGGGCAAACGATCGACTTTAACCAGATCGTTGTGCCAGAAGGTCAGCGACCCAATAATTTTGAAGACTACTTGGTCCAATTAGCTTGGTTAAATAGTCCAAAAAGGCAGATTTTAAATTTTGAAAAAGCCAAAGAAGAAAAAGAAGTGGCCTTAAAACGGACTGAATGGATGGACGATGTGGACTTCACGTTCAATATTAACGAAGTGAGTTTGGAAAATGTACTTGCGCCCGATCCTGATAATTTTGTTCTTTATCCACTTTACCAATTGTCCGCTGGAGTAAGCCTGGGCAGTTTTACCAATACCAAAAAAGAAAGAGAGCTTGAAGAATTCGATGTGAAAATTTCAGAAATGCAAGCTAATGAATACAAAATGGCCATCCGTGCCGAAACCCTTGCCCGTTATCATAAATTGCTGTTGGCCATCGAAACGCTAAAAGTACGGGTAAAAGCCGAAGAGAACGCCCAAAACACCTATGACCTTTCCAGTCAACGTTTCAAGAATGCCGACCTCGATTTGGAAGACCTGCTCCGCGCATCGGAATCTTTCAATGGTGCAATAGAGAAACGCTTAGATGCTGAAACTGAAATTGAATTGGCAAAAGTCGCATTGGAGGAAATGATTGGGGTCAAATGGGAAGTTGCGAGAAAATACGAGGAAAGGGTGGGGAATTAGGATTTAATTGCTACTCAAAGCTTCTAAGTTCAAAACACCGTCAGAAACTAAAAGATCAATAAAATCCCTCGCTCCATTTTTATTCAAATGTTGGTAATCACCAAAGCCTTCCGTTTTTTGAATAGAATTAGCATAATCATGCACTTTTAATCCAGTAGACTTTTCCACCGCATTTATCAATTCTTTTTTATTAAAAATCTTTTCTGCAAATGGCGGGAAATAAGGATTAATCACTAATTCTACTTTTATATTTTTTTGTTGTGCGAATTTTAACACATCATTTAAATCGGCGAGCATTTTTTCATTAAAATCATAATTAAAAGTATCCACTTTTACAACGTCCTTTTGCAGCGTTGGGGAAATGACCCGATCGAGCAACCAATCTTCGTCCGATTTATTTAAATAATATAATGCCCGTTGAAAAACCTCAGAATTATAACGGAATAAATTAGTGATTTTTCCTGCATATAAATTGGTTGGAAAACTATCCCGCATCAGTTCGGACAAGCGCTCGGAGTAAGGTGTGTATAAATTAAAACCAGTTGTTAGTCTGGCATCCATTCTTTTATCCAATAAAGTAATATCGAGGATCAATAATTTCGGTGCGCCGTTTTTATCAATGTGGTCTTTTATTAATGGGGTTGCCAATTCCATCGGCATGCCGTTATAACTTAAATTGGTGGTAGTAAACCCCGTTTTTTCCTCAATATATGGTTGATAAAAAATAAGCCCCCGTGAATTGCCGATAAGCAAGACATCGCAGCCTGCTTGCTTACTGTATAGTCGAGAATAACGGAACTGACTATCAGCAGTTATTTTACTCAAAATAATCCCACCTATGCGGTCGCCAAAGAAAGCGAGAGCAATAACAGCAATAACCCAATAAATATTTTTCACAGAATAATTCATGAAAGAGTAGAAGGACAAATGATTAAATGCCATAAAATTCACTCATTCTATCATTCATTCATTCTCTCATTAAAATTGAAAATAAATAAACGCATTGCTACCGAACGTTCCGAAAAAAGCAATCATCCACAAAAGCACCGCAAATGATGCCACCCGGAACGCAGGACTTCGCATTACTACTCCACCCCAGTTAAATTTCAAGTCCGATATTTCCACCATTAATAAAAATCCGATCAGCATAACGCCTTTCATCACCAAAAATTTATTCATCAGGCTCACAAAATTGAACCCTTCAAAACTGGCCATATTGGCAATGACATCGGTGGCAATGCCAAAATTAGGACTGCGGAAAAATATCCATGCCAAGCAGGTAAAAAAATAAACGATGGCAATATTAACACTTACTTTTAATGCTTTTGGGAAATAAAGCGCATCCATTATTTTTCCAAATGGCTTTCCCAAAAAACGCTGGACAATTAAATATAGTCCGTGCAAAAATCCCCAAAAAACGAAAGTCCAATTGGCGCCGTGCCACAGTCCGCCAAGGAGCATGGTCAGCATATTGTTGCGATAGGTATTGAATTTTCCATGACGGTTGCCGCCCAATGAAATGTACAAATAATCCCGTAGCCAACTTGACAACGAAATATGCCAACGCCGCCAAAACTCACTGAAATTTTGGGAGAAATAAGGTGTGCGAAAATTCTCTGGAAAATCAAAACCCAGTACTCTCGCAAAGCCGATGGCTATATCGGAGTAACCGCTGAAATCGCAATAAATTTGGAAAGAATAAAAAATAACGGCCACCCACAGATTAATGGAAGTAAATGCCATTGGTTCGGCCCAGCATTGATCAACGATTGGAGCAAGGCTATCAGCTACGGCCACTTTTTTGAAAAAGCCCCATAAAATCTGCGCCGTGCCGGAAGTGAACCGTTCCCATTTAAAGTCGTGGTCTTTTTGGAATTGAGGCAGAAAATCACTCGCCCTCACAATAGGGCCAGCAACGAGTTGTGGCCAAAAAGCGACGAATGTGGCAAATTTTATAAAGTCGGGTTCTGGTTTCAATTGACGTCGGAAAATGTCAATCGTATAACTCATGGACTGGAACGTATAAAAAGAAATACCAACCGGTAGAATAATTTTCAGAGTATGGATAGAGGGGTTGAGGCCGAAGCCCTGGAGCATGGACACAAAACTGTCCGTAAAAAAATTGAAATATTTAAAAAAGCCAAGGATGCCGAGGTTCAGCACCATGCTCATTATCAACAACCGTTTTCTTTTTTTATCATCCTCTTCTTTGTCCATGCTCGCCCCCAGATAAAAATCCACCATAGTGGATATAGCAATCAAACTCAAAAAACGCCAGTCCCACCAACCATAAAAGAAATAACTCCCCGACAAGGCCCATAACAACCTTGCCCTTCCCTTCAACGAAAAATAAATGGGAATAAAAGCAGCTATAAAAACCAGAAATGTAAGGCTGTTAAAAATCATAGTATGTTTTGAATGGTTTCATGGTTTCATTGCTTAATGGTTAAGAGCGATGAAACCATTTAGCCATTTAGCCATTTAGCCATTTAGCCAAAAAACCCTTCCATTTTAAATAGGCATGTCCATTTAAATGGATGCCGTCTAGAGTGTATTTCGCATCAAGGTTTCCTTCGGCGTCCATCAAGACAGGATGAGTGTCGAGAAATATCGTCGAATATTTATTAGCAATTTTTTTTATGCCGTTATTTAATATGGCCACATCATCATTTTTTATAGGGGTCGGACTTACCTCATTATTTACTGGAAAAACACTTTGTAAATAAATGGTTGTATTGGGCATTTTATCTAAAAGTGCTTCCACCAGTTTTTCATATTTCAAAATAACCGTTTCCGGCGGATGAAAAGCCAAATCATTTACACCGATCATTAAAAACAATTTTTGTGGGCGTAATTTTATTATTTCATCTAACCTATTTCGAACTCCGTCGCAATGATCGCCGGGGATGCCCCGATTTAGGATATTCTTATTGTCAAAAAGCTCTGCCCACTCGCCCCACGCAGTGATACTATTACCCAGAAAAACAATGCCACTGTCCCGTTCAGGCAACATTTCAAAAAGGTTTTTGCGGTGATGGTATATTTTTTCGATGCCTCGGTTATTGATTTTCGCCCAAAGGTTTTTCCAACCGCCGTATTTATTTAAGGCAATTAAAAATGCTGCGAGAAACAGCAAATTGAAAAGTATGGATATGTAAAAGCCAATATTTTTCAATTTAATTGTTTTCGCTCCTGAATTTACTTTTCGTCGTTTCAAATGCCGATGCTACAGGGTATTCGATGGCTCCTCTTCTCTTTGCTTTTTCCGCATAGTATTTTATCTGGGCAAATAATTTGGAAGCATCTGGTGCTTTTTTACCATCGCCCAAACTGAAAGGAAACCAACTCAATAAATTATGGTGAAATTCATTCAACCATTTTATTTCATTTAATTTTTCTTGTTCCAAAAGTTTTCCATCTTCCAAGACAACCCTGATGGAAATTGTAATATTGGATGAAATAAGCCTATAAAAGAAAACACTCGTTTCCTCGTTCCATGAATTTATTACCCTTATTACTTCTTCGGCAGAATACTGCATTTTTTTGGCTTTTTGGCTATTTGCTGTTTGTCATTAGCTTACCAAAAGCCAATGGCAAATCACCAATAGCCTATTTCAATACATCTTCAATGCTCACATTTTTCTTATGCTCCGTGTGCTTGAAATTTTTGTTTGGGTTGCCCATTTTAAGCAGCCCTTTAAGTTGTCCGAAAACAAAACCGGGCAGTGCCCAGACAGCATTCCAAACCCCTTGGGGCGCATTGCTCAAATAGAGTGCCCAGAAAATAGTGAGCGCAAAAATAGCCATTGCCCCGACTAAAACAAGTGACATCATCGGTTGTATAAAATAGCCAATTGCAGCCAATGCCAAGGCCAGCCCCAACATGATAAACATTGGCGGTGCAATGGTCACAAGGCCAAACAGTAACTGGTTCCAACTGAAACCGAAAATGCCCCGGCGAATGATACCGATTGAATTTGGTAAATTTTGAAAATAGGAAAACAGCCAGCGACTTCGTTGCGTCTCCACTGCGCCAAGATCATCCACTTTTTCATCGTAGCAAACGGCATCCCAAGCATAGGCTATTTTCTCGTTTTTGCGGAGCAGGAAGTTTTGCAAAATCTTGTCTTCCTGGAGCATCTTTTTCCATTGGTTCTTCCCTTGTTCAATTTCTGGGCTGGCCAGATAGGCTTTGTACAATTCCGCTTCTACAGCCATGCCACTACCGGAAATAACTGCCGATGAACCAATTTTATACGGTGCGTACCGATCAATATAATTTTTATAAAATTCGCCCAATGCATCGGCACCTGCCACCAATGAATCAAGGTTTTTGGCGGTGCGCTGTCCTTGAATGGAAGTGTATCCTGCGTTGGCGTATTTATTTATTATTTGTAGAAAATCAGGGTGGGCTAAATTGTCTGCATCAAAAACAGCAATATAATCATGGGGTCTGACAAAATTTTCAATGCCGTGAATAATGGATTTTGCTTTTAAATTAAGCGGTGGGTCGGGGCGCAAAAGGGTGAGCCTTTCGTGCTTAATATCCCAAGTGGAAATATCACAATTGTCGGCAACGAGGTAAATGTGGTGTTTGGTGTGGCTTTGCTTGAGAAGTGACTGCACCAAACCTTTCGCAATATCCACATTGCGATAGGCCGTAATGATGTTGCCGAAATCGAATTCCCTTGGCTTTACTGGCGTCTTTATTTTTTCTTTTACAAAAATGGAAAAGAAAACAGTAAGAGTTGGAAGTACCAGAAAAAAAACCAAAAAGACTGCAAGGAGCAGGTAAATGTTACTCACTATTTCCATGTGTTTGTATTCTCCTACTATTTGGTAAAACTACTGGTTTTAAAGGGATTTTGGAAAATTGGGGCTGCACCAGTGACGATGTAGGTTATTGGCCGTTTACGGGCAAAATTTTTAAATTAAATGAAACCAAAAAAGAAGGGAGGAAAAAAAGGGGTAGAGCTAAGGTCTTATATTTTAATAGTGTTTGCTTTTTCATTTTAAACATAAAATAAAAAAATTGGCACTTGGTTAATTCAAAATTCGGGGGGCAGAGACTGATCATATCTTTATCATGCTTGTTTTAATTTTAAACTTAAAACAAAGCAGCACATTATTTTTAAAATTCGGGGGATAGAGACTGGTCATATCTTAATCGTGCTTGCTTAATAAAATCATCCCGAAGTAAGAATCAAGATGGAATTAAAAGCCAGTACGCTGTTAATTCAAAATTCGGGGGGCAGAGACTGGTTTATCATTATGGTGTGGAGTATGATTTATTCAACACTCAACACTCGAAACTTTCAAAATTCGGGGGGTAGAGACTGGTATTAATTTTTTGGGTTTTTGGAAATGCCAAAAAATGGCTTTATAAAATGCTTTCAAGTTCACCATGTCTCCACTCAGCAAAAGCTGAATTGTGTTTTTGGGGATCGTAAATAATAGGAGGAAAAGATAAAAAGCCATTACTTGTATCCCCGTCCGGTTGCGCCGCATGAACAGGATGCGGTTGCGGTTCATGTAATAGGTTTTTAGGGCACTGATCTTATTGACCGAATAGCTTTCCTTGTGGTAAATTTTAGCATTGGGTTCGACATAAACGCCATAGCCTTTCTTTCGCATCATTTCGCACCAGTCCAGCTCTTCGTAATAGAGAAAAAAATCTTCAGACATCATTCCCACCTCCTCAATGGCTTTCCTCGGCACCATCATAGCCGCACCGTGGGCATAGGCCGTTTCTTTCAATTCTTTAAACTGGCCACGGTCAATTTCTTGTTCGCCCAAAGTGCTATTCCGTGCAGTGAACGGATGAACGTGGGTCGTACCTGCGTACTGGATCACGTCAAGTTCACTGCCCGGTTTAGCGGGATAATAACAAATTTTCGGACTCACGATACCAGCTCGGGGGAACTTGACAAAGACTTCCAGCAAAGTTTCCAATGCCCCGTCCGTCAATTCCGCATCGTTGTTGAGGAAGAACAAGAAGTCGCCCGTGCTTTCTTGGATGCCGAGGTTGTTACCCCCGGCAAAGCCAAGGTTTTTTTCGCTTTGGATAAATTTGACTTCGGGATAGTGTTTTTGAAAATACGCCTCTGGGGATTCTTGGGAGGCATTGTCCACCACTATGATTTCTACGTTCGGGTAAGAATTTTTCCGGATGCTCTCAATCATTTCACAAGTGACATCCAATGCATTGTAATTGACCGTAATGATAGAAATGAGTGGTCTCATAGTTGTTTTTGGTTTTGGGGTTCGTAGTTTTTGGTTAGATAAACCTCAGATCAAAAACCAATAACCCCAAAACCATATTATACATTTTCTTCTTGAATAATAGCAAAAGGGGTTTTTAGAATAATCTTTATGTCGTACCAAAAAGAATGTTTTTCTGCATAGGCCACGTCCAAGCCTATCCGTTCTTCTGGGTTCATGTTGTTTTTGCCACGCTTGGTTACTTGCCAGAGGCCGGTCAGGCCAGCTGGGGCGAGGAAACGTTTGGCCCAAACATCACGGGTCAATTGTTCTGCTTCGTACAAGGGCAGTGGCCGATTGCCTACGATGGACATGTCGCCTTTTAAGATATTGAACAATTGTGGCAATTCGTCAATACTGGTTTTTCTGATAAACCTACCAACTCTTGTCACACGGGGGTCATTGTTAAATTTTACGAACATGCCATTGTCTTTACCATACTGGTTTTTATCTTTCAAATCTTCCAAGCGCTTGTCAGCATCTTGGTACATAGAACGGAATTTAAAAAAATCAAAGACATAATAACCGGTACCCACTCTTTTCGAGCGATATACGGTGCCACCGGGCGATTCCAACCATATAGCAATCGCAACTACAGCGAAAAGAGGGCTTAACAACAAAATGGCAATAGCAGCAAACAAAACGTCGAAAGCCCGTTTGAAAGGAGAGAAACGGACTTTGTAATTTTCCATTTCCTGTATTTCACAGGAGTCTATTTCTTTTTTGAAAGATGAAAGGAAATGAATCCGCTCTTTCAATACTTCAGAATTGACTGGTACATCGTAGTAATCGTCAAATCCTAATTGGAGGGCATCCATTTTATGGTTTAAGCCATCCCTGTTCATCGCAATGAAAGGAATATATTTCAGCACTGAATGATTACGAACATTGTGGAGCAGCAAGAAATTTTCTTCTTCCAATGATTCATATTCGCATACAATAGCCACAGGCAATTGGTGAAAATCTCCATTTTTGATACAATCCTCTAACTGTTGGAAAACCATAAAGGAGTTTTCAAATTCCCGGATGTTGAAATCATCAGAAATACGGGTATGGCTGATAAGGCATTCCCCGAAAGAGCCGTCAAAGCCTAACACAAAAATCTCTTCAAGATCAACAGAAATCAAGGGTAAATTTGGGTTCATAGCGCCTTTTTTTACGATACTGTTTGTTTAAAGAAAGTTTAATTATGTAACTGAAACTCAAATGGATTTAAAAAAGGGGAAACAATTATGATACAATTGCCAACTCATTGGAAGCCAGCAATTTGTTGATTTTGTTTTTCAGTTCAATGGGATTAAACGGTTTTGTCAAATAATCATGTACGCCCCATTTTAAGCAGTTCTTTATATCGTCGTCACCGTCGTTTCCAGAAACAACTATTACGGGGATGTCCCTGAAAAAACCGCTTTGTCTAATATTTTTGAGAAAATCATGGCCATCAAGGCGAGGCATGCTCATGTCCAAAAGGATCAGATCAGGCAGATTGCCTTTTACCAACCAAGCCATCCCTTCTAAACCGTCCTTCATCGTGGTAACATGGTAGTATTTGCTCAACATTGAACCTAACAATAAACGGATGCTGTCATGGTCTTCAATGATAAGGATAGACTGCTTGTGAACGTACATGTTCATGTGTGTTTTGGTTAAAAATTGTAATTGATTTTATTTCCCGTTGTTAATTTGACTGACGATTGGTAAATGCTTAAAGTGTTTTGGTGCCTAAATGAGGGAATTTGTCATTGATGTCAAAAGCAAAACGCTTCAACCATTTAATGAGAGGGAAGGAAGAACCATGCTAATAGTCCTTAAAAAGAACTTTAATATCGGTCAAAGGATACAAGATTTAACAGGGGGGAAAATGTAATCAGCTCTTAAGTTGTCAAATTAGTAGGCCGCAAAATTATGCAACCAAAACGGAAAAAAGAAATTTCAGTCTTTCTAGATAATTGTCACAAAGGTATCAAAGAGTTTTTGATTAAAAAAATCGAAAGCTCTTTGAAAGCTTGCTTTTTAATGGAACTAAACCTAAAAATTAGGATTCACGGTTTTGTAAAACCAAAGTTAGGTTGTCACAAAAATTGTGTTTTAATACTGGGCAATTTACAAAATATTCTTTTGCTACGTCCTAACGTTCTTTTTTTTCACCCTCCCTTAAAAAAACCATAATTGTGACGGGTATTCCAATTTCAAGTCACTGAACAATACGTTTACATCTTCGTCTCACCTAATTCCAGAATCTTATCAAATGCCTTTTTTTCCAGAGGCATTACTGAAAGCCTCCCGATCCTCACTAACGGAATGTCCTGTAATTCTTCTGTTGATTTAATTGTGTGCAGGTGAACTGGCTTAACCAACTCCTTTAGCGGCACAACATCTACAACCGACCAATCACCTTTTTCGGCCGTCGGGTCTGGATAAAACTCCTTTTCCACTTTGCAGACACCTACCACTTCTTTCTGTTTCACACTGTGGTAAAACAAAACAAGATCTCCTTTTTTCATTTGCCGCATGTGGTTGCGGGCAGCGTAGTTGCGGACGCCGTCCCACATTGTTCGGCCATCCTTTACGAGATCATCATATGAATATTCACCAGGTTCAGACTTTACGAGCCAATAATTCATGTCGTGCTAAATTTAGATTTTCTATTGCAAAAACACTTAGGCAGCCTTTTGGCAATGGTAAGAGGCTGCTTTGTAACTGCAAAGAAACGTAATCCCGTACAAGGGAGAAATTAATATCAGTCTAAAAATGAAAATTGACACTGATTAACAGTTAGTTATAACTCCAAAACATCCTTCTCAAAAAAACTCATTTTACAATCGTTTGACTGATGTTTAAATTTTTTTTAACTTTAGGGAAATTTTCCTCCCGACAGCCGAACATCCATCGGCAAAATCCTGTTAAAATTATTTTCTCACATCGGCAATTCACTGGACATGCACTGAAACACTATATCCTTGAACTGCTAAAGACCATTTTTACAAACCCATGAAAAAGCTGATAGATTTTATCAAAGCAAAAGAAAGAGAGAACAACATTTCCAATCCTGAAAAAAAAGCGAATCCAAAAACGAAAAAAGACCTGCCTCCATCCTCCCGGCCAAAAAGTTTAGAAGAACCGAACGATCTTTTTTGGGATGGGTACAGCGATATTGGTTACTGCTGATTTTTCTTACAAGTTGCTATTTTTATTTTAGTACATTCCGGTCTGGATTGTAAGGGAAACTTCATTGCCATTGGAGTGACTCCTGAAATTCAAGTATTGGACGCGCTTCCTATTATTTTGTTCAGAGAACCATCAACCTTCTACCGTTATTATCCACCGAATAAAACCTAATGATAACTCTCACCCAGAAAAACTGACTTTTCTCACCTATTCCGATATTTTGCGACAATAGCTTTGAGTAAAATTTCATTTCAACAATACTTGGCAGATAGCCCATAATTTGAGTTGATGCCTACCATTAAACTGCTATTGATATGCTCATCACCGATCAAAAGACATTGAAAGAGATAAAAAATGAATTTTCGCAGAAATTCCCCTTTTTAAAACTTGAGTTTTACAAAGGCAAACATGAATCCAGTAAGCCTTCTCCAGCGGAAATGCAGTTGGATGAAAACCTTCATCTTGGAGATATTAGAAACGTCCATACGGAAGGGGATCTAAGAATAGCAGGCAATATGAAAGTCAACACATTGGAAGAGCGTTTTTGGGAGAAATATGGTCTAAATGTCCAGGTATTCCGGCGATCTGGCAACTTGTGGCTACAAACCACTACTACAGATCATTGGACGCTTTCCGATCAAAATGGAAAAGGGGAAAGGTCGGAACAGTCATTCCAAAATATGCATAAATAGGCGCTCAATGAAAAGTATCCTTGTACCGACGGATTTTTCCGATTGTGCAGGTTATGCAACTGATGCTGCCATTCAGCTTGCTGAACGATTCAATGCAAAAGTTTATCTCCTAAACAGTCAAAACCTTCCTCCTTATTGGGACAATTTGCCCGAAGGGGAAAAATTGAAATGGGCAAAAGTCAATCAGAGTATCGAAAATGCATCTAAGTCATTAAATGAATTAAAAGACAAATTCCGAAACATTCAGTTTGGAACTTCCGCTACTTCTAATTCTCTCCCTGTAGCTGTTGCAGAATGTGTTGAAAAACATGGAATTGATTTAATTGTTCTGGGTTCTCATGGTGCAAGTGGTAAGAACGAATTTTTTATCGGGTCGAATGCCCAGAAAGTAATCAGGACAGTTCATTGCCCCACTTTGGTAATCAAACAGCCATTAGCATCCATTGAATTTAAAAATGTGGTTTTTGCTTCTACCTTTCAGGAAACTGATATGGAAGCGTTCCTTGTTTTCAAAAACATAATAAAACATTTTATTCCTGAAATACACCTTGTTTATATTAGCAAATCTATGATTGGGACACCTGCGCCTATTCAGATAGAAGCAATGAAACCGTTTAAACAGGCCTGCTCGCCATTAATATCTCATCTCCACATTTACCCCGACCTCTCCGTTGACAGCGGTATTCGTTCGTTTGCCGAAAAAATCGATGCCGATCTCATATCCATCTCCTACCATGAGCGCCATCCTCTAAAACGCATGTTAATTGGTAGCAATGTCGAAGCAATCATCAACCACGCAGAGCGGCCAGTCTTAACCATTGATTTTTAACCTAACCATAACAAGTTGATTCTTGTTTTATCAAAGTAGAATTAGGAACTGCCCAATATAAAAAACCATTGTAGCTTTACCCTGCACTGCAAGCTACTTCATCGCCCCGATCTCGCATCGGGGAGGAAAGTCCGGACAACGTAGAGCGCCACACCACCTAACGGGTGGGCCCTGTGCAAGATCGGGGACAGAGAGTGTCACAGAAAATAACCGCCCCGATCTTGCATCGGGGCAAGGGTGAAAACGTGCGGTAAGAGCGCACGGCGTCCCGGAGCAATTCGGGGGGTGGATAAACCTTGTGGGTTGAAATGCCACGTACATCAGGATTTCTGCGAAATGCCTTCGGGTATGGAACGGGAGCCGGGTTGCTCGCCTGGTTTGTGAAAGTCCTGAGGGGTAGGCAGCTTGACCCTAGCGGCGACGCTGGGGCTAGATAAATGATGAAGTCCCGGTTTCACATCGGGATACAGAATCCGGCTTATTGGCTTGTAGTGTTTTTCATTGTCTCATTGCTTCATTGTCTCATTGAAAAAGGGCGCCGATTTAAACATCCGGCGCCCTTTTTCAATGGAACAATGAAATCACCCCTTCTCTATAACTTTTATCAGTGTCCCTTGTTTCACCTGCTTGTTCAATTCCATCCCATTTAGGATGGCCAATTCTTCATGGCGGTTGGCAGGCATGTTGAAGCTGTTCATCACATCCTTAAAGGAGGCAGTCCGGGTTACTTCTTTGATCCGTATCCTTTCAGGATTACGGTTGATCTTGGACTGATCGGTAAGTGATTGGAATTTATTAAAGGTAGATGTAAAATAGTTTTTGTACCCATTAAAATCCACTTTTCCAGCGAGGCCAGCAAATTTATATATGTTCCCACTGTATTGGATGTGGTACATTATCAGCCGCACTTCCTGATTGAGATCAGCAATTGTTTCCACAGCATTATTGCCGTTTACTGAAACATTGCGGCTACTTAGCACTTGAAGGTTATCGGCTTGCACGGAAGCTTTTTCGGCGGCTGCCAGTGTTTTTTCACCTGAAAGAGTAAATACGATAAGTGCTTTCCCATCTTTGGGAGCCATTTGTACTTGAGAAGGAGAATTGACTACTTGCCAGCCGTTGGGCACAGGAAACTGGAATTTTAGCTCCGGATGGTAGAAGTACCCATTTTCAACATACCCCTGCTTTGGGTCTTCACCATAAATGATCCCGTCAATCATCCGCAAATAAGAGTCCCTGTTCACATTCAGGCTTGCATTACCTGCTTTGCCTTGCTCTTTTGCTGCCAATTGGTGGACCCTGTTGTACCGATCTCCTGGATCAGGATGAGTTGAAAGCATGGTAGGCACAGATGCTCCCGCCTGAATCTGAATGCGCTCAATAGTTTTGAAAAAATTGGCCATCTCGTGGGCATCATAACCTATCTGGGTAGAATATTCGACTCCTAATTTATCAGATTGGCTCTCGTGATTACGGCTAAACTTCATAAACATCAGTTGCAAGCCAACAGATGCCAGATCGGAGTACTGACGGAATTTTTCAGAAGCTACCATTCCAACTACAAACCCCAATTGCGCCAGCATTTGTTGGCTATACTGTTTAGCCGAATGCCGCGCCGTAACATGTCCGATCTCATGTCCCAATACACCAGCAAATTCTGCTTCGTTGTTGAAATGCGCCATGATGCCACGGGTGAAATATACATACCCGCCCGGCACCGCAAAGGCATTGACCACAGGCGAGTCAACCACACGGAACTGGAAATCCAGTTTGGATCGATGGCTAATGCCTGCCATCTTTTTCCCTTTTTCATTGATAAACGCCTGCATTTTTTCATCCTCATACAGACCAAATTGGCTCAAGACTTGGGGGTCATAGGATGCACCCAATGCCTTTTCCTGACTTTCGGACATCAACATGAATTCCTTTTTGCCTGTAACGGGATTGCGGGCACATGAAATGAGGATAAAAATAAAAACTGCTGTCAGTACAGCTATTTTAGAAAAGAAGGGGAGTTTTTTCATAACGCTTAGTTTTTGTTGTATAGACGCGGTGAAGTGGATTTGGTCACAAATATTGAACGAATTGCTTAGGGTCGATCAGACCGTTCTGGCATATTTCCTTTTCCGCATGGCATTGTAAACAAACCCAAATATAATTAAGAAAAGTAACGGAACCACGATGTTTACCAATTGCCAAAGCACCTTTTCATTATCTGCTTTGGCAGTGTCCAGCAAGCGGAGTTTAACATCCTTGTTCCGCGCTTCAATGATGCCTTTTTCGTCTTTTAAGTATTCAATGGCATTTAACAAAAAATCCTTGTTGGCGAAGGAGTAACGTTCATATGGGTTGTAACCCAAATTAAAAAACTGGCCAGTGATCGGATTGAAAAAGGGTCGGCCAATGTCGCCGTCGGAAACAACTAACATTTTTGTTGTTACACTTACCTCTTTAAATTGCTGATCTATTTGGGCAAGCATATTAAGCATACCTTCCGTTACCTTGTTTTCAAAAAATGAAGGGAACTCGCCTTCCAACAAAACTGCCACAGGAATATCTGGTTTGTTGAATTTATCGGGATCGGGATCGTAACGGAGGATTTCAAAATTTAAGCGGGTAACATTCGGTTGGATACGGCCATACTGGGAAGTAGCCAGCAAAATAGTTTTCTTGACATCCGTTTTTGTTTTGATAGTATCAATAGAACTGGGGTACATTAAATTGATTCCATCTAAGCTTTTGACCAATGGATGGTTTGTCCGTGGAATCACAATGGGGTTGTAGTACCATTTAAAAAGTTCTTGTTTCCCTGTTGGGTCAATGACCATAGGAATTCGGGAACATTGCAGGTCGAGTACAAGATCGGGATTAACGCGAGCGCCATATCGAAACAGCATACCATCGAGATCGAGTTCGTAATCTCTTGCCACATAATTATTTGTTCGGCGCATACTGTCCAGTTCTACGTTGAGCCGATCAATGAGCCAGATGACCTTGCCGCCGTTCATCACATATTGATCAATTAGAAATTTGTCCCTATCGCTGAACGGTGCCTTCGGCTTGGCCACGATCAATACTTTTACCAGATCCGGTGGAATCATCGTGGAACTGTCCAAATTGAATGTGCCCACTTCATAATAGGGGCGCAGGCTTTTGACCATTTCATTTCGCTCACTTGCATTCAATTCGCCATGCCCAATAGTAAAGGCGATGGATTCCCTGACACCGAGGCTCAATTTATGGAGGGCATTCGCGAAATTGTATTCCAATTCACTGACGGCATAATTCAGGCTTTCTTCTTGCGGACGGCTGTCTTCTTCGTCCAAAAAGTCAACTACAGCAGTCCGGTTGCGGTATTGGACTTTGGCATAAGGGTAAATCAGTTTTTCGGCTGTACCTTCCACATCTTTCACCCGCAAAACAGTGGGCACTATGCCATCTTTCGCCAGCTCGATCTTCCGTTGGTTCACGTTCTCAGCAGTTCCTTGGTTTGGGTCGGTAAATGCATAATCAACAAGGCCACCCGATTGGGAGCGGAAGTCGTCGAGCAATTCCTGAACGGAGCGCTGCAATCGTTTGAAACCAGCTGGAAATTCTCCCTCGAGCAGCACCTCCACATATACCACATCATCCAGGTTTTTGAGCAATTCCTTGGTCGGTTTTGCCAAAGTGAAGCGCTTGTCCTCCGTGAGGTCTATATGTGTGAAAAATGCATTTCCCAAAATATTCAGGAAAATGGCGATGCTTATAATCAGGCCAAGTTGAAATATTGATTGTTGTTTTTTGCTACTCAATTTTATTTGTTTATGAATTTCTGCAGCGGGTCACTGTACAGTTCAGGTTTAGTATCTTTAAGCAGTAGAGGCTAAACTCTCCTCTTTTATTTTAGCCAATATTTCTTCCATTACTTCCCGCAATTCGTCCATTATCATTTTTGGAGGGTTTCCCGAAAGGCCATATGCAGCCATGAGTTCTGCTTCTCGGTATTCTCCAGCATTGTAAGCCAACCAAGCAGCACTGCGGAACAAGACAGAACGTGTAGGTTCAATTTCAAGATTACTAATTAGGATCATGGCTGCTTTTTTTTCAAATTCAAAAGCTTTTTTGTGATATTCCTTTGCTTTATCAATTTGTCCCTCTTTTTCTGCTGCAAATGCCTTATCATCAAAAAGCATAGCCTTATCATGCAATTCCGTACACTTTTTTTGATTAATTTTATTCTTCATTGTTGAATTTTAGTTTTAGCAATTGGTTTACTGAATTCAGCAATTACCACAATAATAGTTGCTTCCTCATCTTTATTTTCAATAGCTCTACGTAATTTTTGTTTTATGCGGTAATTAACTTGTCCAATTGAACCCTTCAAGATGCCAGAGACTTCAAGTTTAATAGAATTTTGGAAGAGGAAATTGCTTTCTTTTTCACAACACCAAAAGTCAACCTTTGATCCTTTTCGTGATTGCCTAATAATTTGAAATGGAGTTAAATTCCAGACCACCAGCATGGCTATTCCATAAGCCGCATCTTCAACTGCTTCCTCTAAATTCAACCATGAATCATACGATTTTTGGTTAAGCTCATCCCAGTACAAAATGGCAGTACCTGTATGATCTCCAAATATTTTTAATTCAATTCCAGAAAAATGTCCAAATTTTTCCAAGCAAACAGCGGCAGCTTCTCCAAAACTGTCACACCTCGCTTTGGACAATTTACAACATTTGTCAAGGTCATTCAATTTAACAGTTTTCTCGTGCATGCTCTCTTTGTGCTTTGTTTTTGTAAAAATAATAAAACATCACCATTTCCGCCGCTCCAACGACGTCACCGTCATCGCCACAAATATCCCGATCACCGATATAAAATAAATCACATCCCGTGTATCAATCACCCCTCTGCTGATCGACATATAATGATAATCAATACCGACCATTTGGACAATATCGTCCACTTTTCCAACGAATATGGGCAGCTTGCTAAAAAAGAAAAATCCCCAATGAAAAATAAAACAAAGAAAAGTAGCCAGAATAAATCCGACAATTTGGTTGTTGGTCAACGACGAAGCAAAAATGCCGATAGCGACAAATGTCGCTGCCAAAAAAATCAATCCTAAATAAGAACCCATAATAGCGCCACTGTCCAAATTACCTTTTGGGCTGCCCAATTGATGTACCGTATAATAATACAAAAGCGTTGGTAATAACGCAAAAACGACCAACGACAAGCAAGCGAAAAACTTGCCCGAAACAATCTGCAAATCAGTAAGTGGTCGGGTGGCCAATAATTCAATTGTTCCAGTTTGCTGCTCCTCCGCAAACGAACGCATAGTCACAGCAGGAATTAAAAAAACAAAAACCATCGGAGCTATATCGAATAATTGATCGAGTGTTGCATAATTGTAATTCAGCAAACTGGTATCTGGAAACACAAACATAATTAAGCCCAATATCCCCAAAAAAACCCCGACCACAATATAGCCAATGAGAGAACTGAAAAAGGTATTTATTTCTTTTAAAAATATGGTTAGCATTTATCTAATGAATAATGATGAATGAACAATGATTAATAAACAATTGAAAAAATTATTCATTAATAATTATTCATTATTCATTCTAATTGTAGTTTCGTGGCGATCCACATAAATTAATAATAACCGAAATAGTTTTTCTTCTACTTCTTCTAAAGGGGTTCTTTCAATCGTTTCGACTAAATGACGGTCTTCTTGTATCCATTCTAAAAAATTGTCAACATTAAAATCTATTATTTCCCCCGTTTCAAAATGCAGCATTTTTTCAATCACTACCTTGGCTTCCCGTTCGACTTCCCCTTTCAAAAAAGGGCGGCCTGTCAAAGGGTTATATGCAGCAACAGGCACTTTTTTTATCCGGTAATCGGGGTAGGTGAAATAGCATATTTTTCCACGCAATTTTAAGGCAGCAAAAGTTGGCAATTTTTTTTCGACTTCATTTTTGGGTATTTTTAAAAAAGGCACACCATCAATGCAGATCGCCCATAAATTTTCGGGATTTATTTCCTCCTTATTTTTTTTATCAAACAGGCTGTCCACTTGGGTCAAAAAAGTTTGCGGATTGGTGAACGAACGGATAAATACATCTTCCATTAAATAGGAAGGGCTATTTGTTTGAAATTCTTCAAACGATAAATAAAGTCCATCTTTAAAATGGAAATTTTTTGTCACGACCTGCGGCTTGTCTTGCGAAAAAACAAATAGTGACAAACAACAAAAAACAATATTTAAAAACGCCTTCAATATGAATTTTATTTTTATTTTAATTTCCCTTTGTCAATACCTGAAAAACATCCTCCACACTAAAAACTTCTTTCCGCATTTCCAATAATATTAATTTATTATCCACAGCAAACCGGAATACATCGCCTCGCACATCTTTATCCGCATCGGTCACAATCTGCCATTTATTTTTCCCGATATCCCTCACTTTTTTGACATGCCTTATTTTTTCCAGTTGGACGGATTTAAGTACTTGATGAAACTCAACGGTTATGACAGACTCCCCGCTCATCCGATTTTGCAATTGCGCTATCGGATCATTGGCCACGATTTTCCCTTTGTTGATGATGAGTACCCGATCGCAGAGTGCCTGTACTTCCTGCATGATATGAGTGGAAAATATGACCGTTTTTTCCTGTCCAATCTGTTTGATGAGGTTGCGTATTTCCACCAATTGGTTGGGGTCAAGGCCGGAGGTCGGTTCATCGAGGATGAGGACTTCCGGATCGTGGAGCATGGCCTGCGCCAGCCCCACCCGCTGACGGTATCCTTTCGACAAAGCTCCAATCAATTTGTGCTGCTCCCTGCCAAGTCCGGTCATTTCGATCATCTCGGCTACTCGTTGGCTTTTGTTGTTCACCTTGTGAAGGCCCGCCACAAAACCGAGGTACTCCTTGACATACATGTCCCTGTACAACGGATTGTGTTCTGGCAAATAACCAATCCGCTCCCTGACTTCCATGGGGTGTGTTTCCACATTAAATCCACAGACTTCTGCTTCGCCGTCCGATTGGGGGATAAAGCAGGTCAGGATTTTCATGGTCGTTGTTTTGCCAGCCCCATTTGGGCCGAGAAAACCAAGCACCTCACCTTTCTTCGCTTCGAAGGTTACATCGTTGACAGCTTTTTGCTGGCCATATTCTTTAGTCAAATTTTTTACTTTGACAGACATTGACTTTGATTTGTATTTTTTCCAAACGAATCAATTAAAAAGGTATTACCCTATGCCAAAGGCAAAGCTACCTAATTTTTACTTTCCATATTTTATCGCAATCCGGTTCAAGTCATCAGTATTACAACTATGGCTTTGGTTACTGATAAATTTTTTCAACCAGTACTGATAACCAATCCCAATTCTAAGGTATTCATTAGGAAATGAACAGATCGTAATGCTATGGGCTGATAAAAACCTAATTTTTCTA
The DNA here is from genome assembly GCA_965222975.1 of Saprospiraceae bacterium. Taxonomy (GTDB): domain Bacteria; phylum Bacteroidota; class Bacteroidia; order Chitinophagales; family Saprospiraceae; genus UBA6168. The sequence goes on from CBDCVJ010000017.1 coordinate 33,961, forward strand.
CCTTTACCAAATACTAAAATTGCTTTTAAAAAAACAAACAAAACTTGGACACTTAAACACAAGGATATGCAGGCTCTACAAAACTTGGACATTTGACTCTTCCACGCGGGCTTGCTGTTTTAAGTGGCGCAACTTTCATTCAAATAATTACAAAATGCGGTTCAAATCCACAATGCTGTGCGTGCTTCTTGGGCTGAGTTTTGCAGCATTGCCGCTCAACGCTCAGGAATTGCACGTTTATTACAACCTGTTCAATGACAGCCTTTTTTATAAAATGGATGGCAAAGTACTTGACGAACCCAAACTCCGCAATGGGCATGAAATACTTTTCCACTTCACCGAATTCAACAATTTCTTGTACGACCTCGAACTTGAATTTTCCCAGGAAGATATACAATCATCCAGCGGCATTATGGAAATGGCCCAATTCGCAGGACTCAATCCTGGCCTGCCAGGTATGGGCGTGGGCATTGGGGGCGACACAGCAGGGGCCACTGGTGGCTTAGGCCTTTTGGAAATGCCATTACTGAAGATCAACGACAACCCTATCACCTTGCAAAGCATTTTTGGAGGTAGCCGAGGCTCCGCCCAAATGCTGGAAACGGCGAATACGACCATGCAAGAAATTGCCACTCTAAAAACAGAGGTGCAGCAACTAATGCAGGAAATTGAGTCTTATGAGAAATCGAGGGAAGTCGCTTTAATGGCACTTGCTCACGTGGACAGTTTAAAAAGGCATCCCAACCTCAAGCCTTCATTCATTAAAAAAAGGTGTGAAGAATATTATAGAAAAATATTCCTCTCCTCTAACACATCGGACGTGACCCTGGAGGAACTGATGGAGGCCCAACAGATTCCAAAACGTTATGATAATGTGTTGAAAAAATTAAACACATCAAGCGACAAACTGCATAGCAAGGTTACCCTTCTGGCCAGTCTCAACGAACAATTCGTCAACCTTGCCCTTGACGACACGGACTACCTTAAATATGTATCCAACCTGCAAACCTTCCGTAAAGAAGCTCAAACATTTGACAAACAATTGAAAGATGGTCTTTCTTCTTCAAATAGCCTAGCTGGTTATCCTTCCAAACAAGATTTAGCCAATTTGCAGTTCAGCCTCGCAGAAGTAATTTCCAACGACTTCACCTATCATACAAGAACGCATGCCCAAAGTGACGTGCTAAACATAACCCTTAGAATGGTAAAAAAAGACAGGGTCATTGGTGAAGAAAAAGAGTTGGTCAAAACCCGCCACCTCCGGCTGGAAGCCAAAGGTGGGTTGAAAGTCTCAGCCAGCGTGGGCCTCAATTTTAGCCGCTACTTTTCACCCGGAAAGACCTATTCCGTCAGGGGCAATGCAATTGTTGAAGATGATGCAGGTGCTTTTTCACCTGCCGCTACTTCTTTCTTGCATTTCTACAGGTACAATGGCAGAAAGCTTTCGATAGGTGGTTCATTTGGGATTGGATATCCTATGTTGGCAGGTGAAGAGGAAGGGCAATCCATTCAATTCTTTTTTGGCCCAAGCCTGATATTTGGCACCAAACAAAGAATGGTGCTTAACATGGGTCTTATGGGTGGAAGGGTCAAACGACTGGCACGTGGCTACCAAGTGGGTGATGAATTTGACGATAGCTTTGGGGATATACCGACCAACAATCCTTATGAACTTGGTTTTTTCATTGGGACTTCCTTCAACCTTTTGGGCAATTAGGTATCGCTTCAAGGAACGATGAAATAATAACTATCAGTGAAACAAATGAACACTCCGCCTTGCGGGGTGTTTTTTTCTTTTTGGAGAGAAATTTCCCTAACTCCCAAAAATATTTTTCACGTGAAAAAATATTTCCAAAAAATAAAAAACCTCCTCAAGCAGGGGACTTCTCCCAAAGCACTGGCTTTGAGTACAACGCTCGGTATCCTGTTCGGCTTGTTTCCTGTATTGGGCATCACGACCTGGACCATCCCAATCATCGCCTTGCGATTGCGGTTGAACATGGCCTTGATGTTGGCCCTTAGTTATTTGGTCTGGCCCGTACAGTTGTTGCTCATCATACCCTTTTTGCGGTTTGGAGAGTGGATGTGGGAAATGCCGCCCTTTCCGCTTTCTTTGGAAAAATTGCAGGCAGCTTTTGAGGCGAGTTTCTTTGGGGCGCTCAATGATTTTTGGGTAGCGAACCTGCTTGCGGCTGGCGGATGGTTGGTGGTGGTTGTCCCGGCTGGGGTAATTTTGTTTTATGTGCTTGTACCTATATTTAAATTTTTTTTGAAAAAACAGTCGAGCCTGAATACAGCTGATTAAACCTTATTATATGGCCTTTCTTGTCTTTCCTTAAACCACAACCTCTTTCAAGCGTTATTTCTCCACAAAACAATTAACCCATAAGCGATGGTTACCTAGGCCATCTCACTATGTGATGATACGCCTATCTTCGAGCCTGCTTAACTTACATGGTTTTAGAATATGACACTGCCCAATAAAGATTTATTCAAATTCTCCACACCAGAAGAAGACCTCATCGAAGACCTTACATCTAATGACGACATTATCGAATCGGCACCGTTCAGTAAAGAAGTGCAGCCACTGAAGCGCACCTTACCCACTAATCTGACCATACTTCCTATTTTTCAAAAACCAGTTTTTCCAGGTATTCCCATACCACTGACTTTTTCTGGTGATGCGACATTGGCCGCTATTAAAGAAGCCATTGAAAAGCACCAAGGTTACGTGGGAGTGGTGCTGTCCAGAGAAACAGAAACGCCCGGCGAGATGGAATTTCATCAAACGGGTACAGCATTTCAAATATTACGAGTAGCCCCGGTTGCTCCAAAGATCATCCAGGTGGTTGGGCAGGGGATCACACGTTTTACTAAAAAGAAGGTGCTGTATGTGCAGCCGCATATCAAATGGGAGGTGAACTACCATTACGATAACAATGAGCCTGTCACCCCAGAACTGAAAGCCTACATGCTGTCCATTGGCTCAGAGCTGAAAGCACTGCTACAACTCAACCCCATTTTCAAAGAGCAACTCAACATGGTCGTTTCCCAACTCAACTATGATGAACCGGGACTGACTATGGATGTGATCTCCAGCCTATTGACGGCCAGTGCTGACAAATTGCAAGAGTTATTGGAAACATTTGACCTATATGAGCGGGCCAATTACTTGCTCCGTTTGATCAAAGAAGAATTGGAAGTCGCACAGATTCAACAGAAAATCCAACAAGAGATCAATACACAGGTAAACAAACAACAGAAAGAGTTTTTCCTACGGGAGCAATTGACGGCCATCAAAAAAGAACTCGGCATTGAAAAGGAAGAGAGCGAAACAGAAATTGAAAAAGTCGAAAAACGACTAAAGGGCAAACAACTCTCCGAAGAAGCCCAAAAAGTGGTGAACGAGGAGTTGGAAAAACTCAAAACCCTCAATGCCCAGTCGCCTGAATTTGGCGTCACCCGCAACTACCTTGAACTCATCGCCGAACTGCCCTGGGGCATCTATTCTGAAGATAATCAGGACATTAAGAAAGCACGTGCCATCCTCGACCACGACCACTATGGGCTGAAAGATGTAAAAGAACTTATCCTTGAATTTCTCAGTGCGATCATCAAACGGGGCAGCATCGGAGGTTCGATCATTTGTCTGGTCGGCCCACCGGGTGTCGGGAAAACCTCTATTGGCCAAAGCATAGCCGATGCACTGGGGCGTAAATTTTTCCGCTTCTCTGTGGGCGGCATGCGGGACGAGGCTGAGATCAAAGGCCACCGTCGAACTTACATAGGGGCGATGGCAGGCAAGCTCATCCAAGCCATGAAGCGAATGGAAACTTCCAACCCCGTCATCATGCTCGACGAAATTGACAAGATTGGCACCAGCTTCCGGGGTGACCCAGCAAGTGCTTTGTTGGAAGTACTCGACCCTGCACAGAACGCCGCTTTTCTTGACCACTACCTCGACATCCCCTTTGATCTTTCAAAAGTGCTTTTTGTGACAACGGCCAACCAACTTGATACCATCCCCCCTCCCCTACTCGACCGCATGGAGGTGATCCGTTTAAGCGGTTATATTTTGGAGGAAAAAGTGCAGATTGCAAAACGGTATTTGATCCCCCGCCAATTGAAGGAACATGGATTTAAATCCAAGGATGTAAAGTTCAAGGACGCCGCCATCCGCATGATCGCCGATAAATATGCCCGGGAGGCAGGTGTCAGGAATTTGGAAAAACAGATCAGGAAGATCGTTAGGAAGGTGACCATGAAATCAGCAGAGAACGGACAAAAGACTTTCACCATTAACGCCAAAGATATTGAATCATATTTGGGAAAACCCATCTTCACTACAGAAAAGCTTTATCCTAAACCCATTCCCGGTGTAGTGCTTGGCCTTGCATACACAGCCTACGGAGGTGCAACCTTATACATTGAAGCAGCATCTGTCGCAATTAAAGGTGGTGGCTTCAAACAGACTGGACAACTCGGCGATGTGATGAAAGAAAGCGCACAGATTGCCCACAGCTTTGTACGTTCCTTATTAATGAAGCAAGAACCGCCCAATACGTTTTTCGATAATAATGCTATTCACTTGCATGTACCAGCAGGCGCTACTCCCAAAGATGGCCCATCTGCTGGCATCACTATGGCATTGGCACTTTATTCATTGGCCACCAACAAAGCTATCAAAAACAACCTTGCCATGACGGGCGAATTGACCCTGACCGGAAAAGTACTGCCTATTGGCGGCGTGAAAGAAAAGACCATCGCTGCCAGAAGGGTTGGCATCAAAGAACTCATTTTCCCAATTGATAATAAAAAGGATTTTGAAGAATTGCCCGAGTACATCAAGGAAGGATTGACAGTTCATTTTGCGGATTATTTTAGGGATGTGCTGGAGGTGGCGTATGGGAAGAAATAACTTTGACAATGCAGACCTGCCATGACAATATTGAAAGCTGGAAAAAACCAACTTATGCAAACGGTACTTACCTTCCTTGGACGTTTCCTACTGTTCTTACTGGCCTTTGGCGTAGCACTGGTCTCCATGCGCTACTGGAGTTTTGAAACTATTGATTTTTTAACCATGAAAACCCCGGAAGTACTTGCCGACAAACTGTTTCAGGTTTCCTTCTACGGCCATGTCGTTTTCGGCCCAATAGCACTAATGAGCGGGCCATTCCAATTTTGGCCAAAATTCAGGGCGAAAAACATGGCTGCTCACCGCCTGATCGGAAAACTATACATAATTGCTTGTTTGTTGAGTGGTGTTGCAGGGCTTTCCGCTGCCCAATATACACCGGGTGGTTCGTTCACCCAATTGGGCTTTTCTTTGTTGGCGGTCAGTTGGCTCTACACCACCACCAAAGCCTACCTTGCCGTCCGGCAAAAGGAAATTGATGCCCATCAAAAATGGATGCTGCGCAGTTATGCCTTGACACTTTCGGCAGTTACGTTACGAATGTATTTGCCAGTACTGCAAGGAGCGATTGGGTTGTCCTTTATTGAATCCTACCAAATCGTTGGGTGGCTTTGCTGGATACCGAATTTAGTAGTGATTGAGATATGGATAAGGTGGAAGTTAGGTCGTCAAGATTAACTTTGAATAATAAACTACCTTTGCCGCCCAAATTCACACCTGACACACCCTCACCAAACCATAAATCCATGAAATTCAGACTGTTAACGTTTTTTATTTGCCTGGCATGGCAACTTAGCGCACAACTCACCATCAAGGTGACCGACGTACCAAATAACACCCCGATGGATGCCGATATCCACATCGCCGGGAACTTTCAAAACTGGGATCCCGCAGACCCCAATTACATCCTCGACTTGCAATCAGACGGCACTTACCAGATCACTTTCACCCCTGCTGTCGGGACGATTGAGTTCAAATTCTCACGTGGCGGTTGGGACTCGGTGGAAGGCAATGAAAATGGAGAGTTCATCCCAAACCGCCAATACAACTACAATGGAACGGCCACTACTTTGGAACTGGAAATTCTTGGCTGGGAGGACTTGGACGGCACGAACAATTCGACTGCTGCCGACAACGTCCACATCCTCGATGAGGGCTTCTACATCCCACAACTCGACCGCAACAGACGCATCTGGATCTACCTGCCACCTGATTATTTTTCTTCTGATAAATATTATCCCGTCTTGTATATGCACGATGGCCAAAACCTGTTCGATATACAGACCAGTTTCTCCGGTGAATGGGAAGTGGACGAATCGCTCAACGGCCTTTTTGCCCAAGGCGACCACGGTGCCATTGTCGTCGGCATTGACAATGGAGGTGCCTCAAGGATAGATGAATATGCCCCTTGGTGGAACAGTGAAGAAGAGGCTGGTGGCGATGGCGATGAATACATGGATTTTATTGTAGAAACACTCAAGCCTCACATTGATGCCAACTACCGAACACTGATGGGGAGGGAGCATACCTGCCTCTTTGGCAGCTCCCTCGGCGGCCTCATTTCCCAATATGGCCTGATGGAGTATCAGGATGTGTTTGGCAAAGCGGGCGTTTTCTCCCCTGCTTTTTGGTTCAATGATCCTGAGATTTTTGACCACAGCAAAAACACAGCAAAAATGGCGGACATGAAGGTGTATATGCTGGCAGGCACCTCGGAAGGTAGTGGATCGGTAATGGCTGATGTGAACCAGATGGAAACTGCTTTGTTCAACAACGGCTTTGCTGCTCACGAATTCAACAAGGCGTTTCACATGGACGGGCAGCACAGCGAGTGGTACTGGGCAAGGGAATTTCCGTGGGCCTATCTCTGGCTCTTTGACGGCACCGATCTAACGGATGCTTCGGAACAACAAGCAGCAAGCATTCGCATTTACCCAAATCCTGCCGACACGCTGATAATGCTGCAAAATATGCCCGACCTGAAAAAGCCAAAGGCATGGATATACTCAATGGACGGCCGGTTAATGGATAAAGAGGAATTGAAAAACAACTCCATTGACGTAAGCGACTTGCAGCCAGGGGTTTACGTTTTGAAAATAACTGCTAAGAAGAAATTTAATTTCACCGAAAAAATAATTGTTTATTAATGGTGAATGGTGAGAGGTGAATGGTGAATAATATTTCCATTCACCCTCACCATTCACCTCTCACCATTAGAATGTTGTTTGGAAAAAAAGGCGTCCTCCTTGTCAACCTTGGCACGCCCGATGCGCCTACATGGAGTGCGGTTTACAGGTATTTAAAACAATTTTTGCTCGATCCACGGGTCATTGATTATCCTTGGTTGGGAAGGAACCTGTTGGTGCGGGGCATTATACTTCCATTCAGAACGGGCAATTCTACCAAGTTATATCAGCAGCTTTGGTTGCCAGAAGGCTCTTCATTAAAAGTTTATGGCGAGCGCCTTACAGAGGGGGTGAAAAAGGAGTTGGGAAACGGGTACGAAGTGGAACTGGCCATGCGCTACCAAAACCCCTCCATCGAATCAGCCATTGATAGATTGTTGAAAAAACAGGTCAGGGAAATATTGATCTTTCCACTGTTTCCCCAGTACGCCAGCGCCACAACGGGTTCCGTTCATGAAGAAGTGATGCGGGTGCTGCGGAGAAAACAGACCATTCCTGACATCAAAATGGTCAACTCCTACCACGACCTGCCGGAGATGATCAACATTTTTGCAGAAAATGGAAAAAAGCATGACCTGAATAAATACGACCACATCCTGTTCAGCTACCACGGCCTGCCGCAGCGACAGTTGATAAAAGCCGACACCTGCAATCACTGCCTCCAATCCACCGACTGCTGTCAGCAACTTTCCATCAAAAACCAATTTTGCTACTCTGCCCAATGCCATGCGACGACAGCCGCGTTGGTGAAAGCATTGGAGTTGGAAAAAGGACAATATACTACCTGCTTCCAGTCCCGCCTCGGAAAGGAGGTTTGGATAAAGCCTTATACCAGTGACGTCATTGAAGAACGGGCGAAAAAGGGTGATAAAAAATTATTGGTTTTTTGCCCGGCATTTGTATCGGATTGCCTGGAAACGACAATCGAAATTTCAGTGGAATACCAGGAAGAATTTGAGGAATTGGGTGGTGAAAAAGTACAACTGGTAGAGAGTTTGAATGACAATCCTAAATGGATCAAAGCGGTGGCAGATTTTATCAAATCCCATACTACTGGACATGAGATATTAGACAATAGACATTAGGCAAAATACCATTTCTAAATACTTGATTTTCAATGTAAAATAGCACTAAAATCTAATGTCTAACATCTCAAGTTCAGTAGTATGATCAAATCCGCTACTTGACTTGTTCTGTACTGATAATCAAATGTAATCCGCATAAACGCTGTTAAAAGCGATCACGGTCAATTCTGAATGATGCGACAAAGGGCAGATGATCCGAAACAGTATCCTTGAACCGCTCTCGGCCAATATTCATACACCAGTGCATGGGGAAAAGGCGAAGGCTTCCCCGAATGTATTCTTTTGCATAAGTCCGCTGTATCGCAAAACCATCCAATAAATTTGCCCTGCCCTTTTCCAAAATATGGGAAAAACGGTCTTGCAAATCCCAGGAAGACAAAAAGTCCATCATATCATCTCCTCCCAAATGGTGAAAATTACTGACATCTTGCCCAGGAATCATATTAAAATCTCCCGTTAAAATAATGTCCTCCCTGCGTACATCAAGAATGCTTTTGATATACGCTGCAATAACCTTGGCTTGTTCATCACGGATCTGTTGGTCGGGCTTATCACGACCGGATTTAAGATGTACTGCGATGAGAATAAAATCAAATTTCCCCACCCGCATGTCCACAGCAAATGCCTGCCGTTTGTTCGGATCGCCAAGGTCAGACCCTGGAATGAAACGTGGGTTCTCGGCCGTGATTCCATTTTTGTAAAGGACACCGATATGAAGGTCACCATTTTGGGGAAGCATGACCGCTTCGTATTGAGCGCCACAGGCAGCAAGGCGCTCTCTTAAAAATTCCAAGGATTCCGGAGGATTGATTTCTACTAATGCTACGACTTCTGCATCAAGGTAGGCCAGCCCTTCTACCTGTTTTAGCAGACGGGCTTCGGGAATGCCTCCCCATCCTGCGAGGTTCCAAGCGGCAATTTTTGCGGTGGTGTGACTAAATGTGCTCATATTTTTGGTTTTTGATTTAACCCATCCCTAACCAATAAATCAGGAAAGTCCTTTGATAGGGCATTATTGGAAAGGATGAACTTGCTCCGCTGAATTCAGCATTGCATTAAAAAATTAATTAATTTAAAACTAAAACCAAACTTATGGATTTGTCAGGTAATAATAATGCTTCAAGCAAAAAAATTTAAAAGAGGATTCAAATGCGGCTTTGGCACAGCTCCATGTGTCCAGAACTACCGGAAAATAAAAGCTTAGGGAAAAGGAAAAAAATAATCCTGATTAAAATTTTATAACAGGCCATCTTTTTTATAAATCTCTATTGCTTCCGAGACTAAATTTTTAATGGCCACTTCCAGTTCATCATCCAGTTTTTTAATATGAAAACATGATTTTCCTTTCAGGCATTTTTTTAATTGCTCCGGCATTTCTGATAATTTGCCTTTGTGGGTATAAGTGGGAAAAATTTTCAACAGAAGGAAAACCACTTTCAAATGCTACGTCCGATATTTTGAGGTTTGGTCTATATTTTAATAAAAAGACTGCCTTCTCTAATCTTAATCTGAGCAAAGATTCATAAGGCGATTCGCCCAATAGCGATTTATATATCCTGTGGAAATGGTATGGAGAAAATAAGCTCAGCCGAGCCAATTGCTTGAATTTAGCAAAATGTAAACCGTTTTATTTTGTTACATTGTAATTTGGATTTTAATTTCTAACATTAGGAGGTTTTATTTTTCATCAAATAATTCCTCATTCACAATCCATGCCACCATATAGGGGTTTTCTGATTCCACTCTTTTTATAATTAAAAGAAATGGTTTGTCAAATATTAAACGCTTTGGTTTTGGACTGTCTCCTTTTATCGCGTCAGCAGCGATTGAGGTTATTTCCGCTTCGCTCTCAATTTTTGCTCCTTTTTCATCCAATATAAATGCAACCCTCTGGTAAACTTCATCCAGAATATATTCCTGATTGTTGACCTGGAAATTGTTTCCAATTAAATGCTTGTAGTTTTTTTCAATATTGAAATTAAGGACAGGTATGCTTAAAATGTCATCTGGCTCAAAAGTGTATTCCCAATTGTTTTTACGATTTCCTCTGCGATGGTTGTGGGTCTTTATGTTTTGATTTAATTCGTTTGAAATCGCAATTATTGAGCTTATATTGTTCTTTTCAGGTTTGTATAAAATGATTTCATGCTGCGTATCCTTTGGTAAAAGTTTGATGGCGAAAGAATGGTCGTCGTTGTAAAAAATAATTTTCACTTGCCCGCCTAAATTTTTATCGAACCCATTTAATCCAAATGACCGAACATGAAATGAATTAAAATTTAAATCATAATTATCTTTTTGGAATTCATGTTCGAAAGGCAAAGATTTATTGAATTCTGAACGTACTTTGATAAGGTTACCTTTAATGATAATTGATTTGTTGATTTCGCCGGGTTGCAGTGAATTTTCATGGTTTGTTGATTTGTTCAATGCAATGAGTTCAGTGAAGTTTTTATTTATTTTTATTTCGCCATTTAATTCTTTTTTAAATTCGTTCCAGGCGAATAATAAAGTTGGGCAATAGATTTGATTTTTCTTGCTGTCTATGTTTTCTTCCAAAGTGGATACTATATTGGTATTTTGTAATTCCTCGACATTTATGGGTTCAGCAAATTCTCGTGGTTTTGCACAACCGATTAAAATAATGATAGTAATAAAGAGGTGAACCTTCATTCGAATTTTTTTTCCAATTGATAATTGAATTTAACCCAACCGCTTTAATTCCAACCCCTCCCTATTTGCCACCGCCATCATGTTTGGCTGTTCTTTAATATGCCCTGCCAGTTCTTTCAAAGCTGGCAAAAAATTCAATCTTAAATCCTCATGCATTTTTTCTAATAAGCCAATTAATTTAATGGCTCGTTTTACCACATAATTATTATAAGTACGGGAGCGCTGTGGTGTTGCCTTTTTTATTTCTTTCCCAAACAATTCGAGGCTTTTATTAAGCATTAAGAAATTGAGTTCTATTTCCCCGTATTTATCTTTGGTCGCTTTGACGTGGCGATTGATATCCCCACTCATATCTCGGAGCAAGAGCAATAAATAGCCGGGTGAATAATATTGGTTTTTATAATACTCGAACGAGCGCAGGATTTTGTCTTTTAGTTCATCTCGGCGGAGTTCCAAATTGTCGTCCGGTTCGAGGAGCTCGAAAGTGAGTTTTTCCACTAAGTCAGGATGGGAACGTAGGAAGCGGAAAAGGAGTTTGTCCTTTTCCTTTGGGGGCATTTGAGCAATGGCTTTTTTCAATTCGTCTGTGAGTACTACTTTTCTTCGCATTATTTTTTTGCAAAAATAGGAAATGGAAGAATTGATTGCTTGCTTAACGAATTTAATTTGTTATGCAAAATTGGAATATCTTCTTAATTCAGTTCAATCTGATGAATTTAATAAACCATCATTAAAATTTGCAATTCAAAATATTGATGTTATTTTGGCGTAAATAAGTCCTGTAAGTCATTTCCCATACAAACACAATGTATTAAGTCATGAAAAACTTTCTCTATTTCTGCATCGCAGCAACTGTTTTGTTTGCCGTATCCCCTCTCATTTCTATTTCACAGAATACGTTTTACAAACAATATATCACGGCCGAGAGTTATTTGCCAACCAAACTTGTTCAATGCACAAATGGTAATTATGTTTTTGCTGCTACATGGGACTCAAGCTCAGATGGGCTTACACTTTTTAATTTAAATAATGACGGACAACTGAATTGGGGCTTGGTCGCAGAAAATTTTCAACTCTCAACAATTGTCAGTGGTTTAGCTGCTACTGACGACAATAATATTGCCCTGATGGGGATTGTTAATAATGGTCAATATAATCGCTATTATGTCATTAAATTAGATGAGTTTGGACAAAAAAAATGGGATATCATTTTAAGTGATATAAATTTCTTCCAGTTTTCTAATAATTTCAATCTTTTAAACACTACATCTGATGGAGGCCTTGTAGCTGGTTATTCAACCTTGCAATCAATATTTATTACGAATTCATCTAGGGCAGAATGTAGTAAAATCAGTTCTACTGGTGAAGTCCTTTGGACAAAAAGATATGATATGGGAGAAAGTGAAGTATTAATAGATATAATGACTACGTCTAGCGATAATATATTAATTGCAACAGAAATAAGTGAGCCGACTAAAATTTCAAATTTGATATATACAGACCCCACTGGTGAACCTATTTGGACAAAATCTTTTAATAATTTTTTTACTTTTAGAATTGCAGCATTCCCAAATGGTGATCTGCTGATTTCTGGAAAAATAGATGAATATTCTATTCTATTAAGGATGGATGAACAAGGTGTCCCTATTTGGGCAAAAAGACTCAATCTACCTTCTGCCAACTCTCATATTTTTCCATCAATCACTCCAGTTGGCAAAGTCATATGTGGATATTTTGATACCTACTTTTTACTCGATGGAAATGGAAATCTGGAATGGGCATGGGAAAATGGGGGGCTCCCAATAGCTGCTCAAGACGGTGGATATGCACTACTCAGTGGTTATTTTGATAGCGGTGGAAAGGTCATTTCAACTTTAAAGAAAACCGATGAAAATGGACTTGTTGATAGCTGTGAATCCCGAATCCCCTGCTTGATGTTTGAAGATGTAATAATAAATGTAGTGCCGGGAGCTGTATATTCGACGAGTGACCTTTCAGTTGATACTACAATAGAACTATCATTAATGCCAACCAACGTAATAGTTGAAGATTATTGCCAGCCATTTACCGAAGAACCAAGTGCTGTATTTTCTGCGCCAAGTAGTATTTGCGAAGGAGATTGCTTTTTACTGTCCGATCTCCAACAACCGGAGGCGGATACTTGGGCCTGGAATTTCAGTGGACTCACCCCCACAAATTCTAACCTTCAAAACCCAGGAGAAATCTGTGCAACCACACCCGGTGTTTATGAAATAAAACAAGTCATAGCTTTTGGAGGCTGCATCGATTCTTTTTCACTGACAATAGAGGTGGTGCCACCTGCTCAGCCCAACCTTGGAAATGATACCTTGGTTTGCATGGGGGAAAGTCTGCAATTGGATGCCACTACGGCAGGGGCAGACACCTATATTTGGAATGACCAAACTAATAGCCCAATAAAACAGATTTCGAAATCAGGCACTTACGCTGTCACCGTCGCCAACGGCGAATGTGAAGGAACAGACTCTATAGAATTGCGCTTTTTCGAAGAATTATTTTCTTCAAACAATTTCGACTTAGGCCCATCCATCCTTCAATGTGAAGGTACCGTGGTTTCTCTTTCTCCTAATGTTCCCGCCGGTTTGCTATATGAATGGGCTGATGGGATAGCGGGCAGCAACAGAGAAATCAGTATGACTGGTCAATATGAATTGATTGGCTCGCTGGAAGGATGCAGCATATCAGGTTTCATTGAGATAACTTTTGAAAAATGTGAACCTAAAATTTATGTTCCCAATGCATTTAGTCCCAACGATGATGGAATCAATGATTTTTTTGAAATATATGGTGAAGGTTTTGAAATTCTCCATTTAAAAATATTTAATCGTTGGGGAGGGTTGGTTTTCGATGGAACAGATAATGATGCAAAATGGAGTGGTTCTATTAAAGGAAAAAAAGCCCAGGCAGGTGTTTATGTTTACCTTTTGGAATATATGGATAGCTTTTCTAACGAATTGAAAATGGAAACGGGGAATGTCATTTTGTTGAAATAAATCGTTTTGGGCAAATCTTGTAAAAGACAAAATGCTTTCCTTTTTCTCGACCACAGAAACACAGAGAAACACAGAGTTTTAAAGTTTTGCCAAAGGCAAAACCTCTCCGTAGCCCCTGTGTTTCTGTGGTCGAGAAGCCCTCCACAGGATATGTGAAACAAATAAATTAATTCATTAAATAAACATGAAAAACACTTATCTAAAAATGTCGACTAAAAAATTTCTCATTATTATTTTAATAATACGGAGGTAATAACAATATTCGCATTCACCAAAATCAAAATAAAAGTCACATGAAAAGAATGAAAGAAATTACCCTTAGTTGTTTATTCCTGTTTATTTGCTTTTCCATTTCCTATGCCCAGCCAAAAGGGCAGAATATAGTAATTGGGGAATCATTTTCCATTCAATCAAAAGTGCTAAATGAGGAACGTCCCTATCTGATTTATCTTCCTGATGATTATAGTCCAACTGGCAATCCGTTGTCTGTCATGTATTTAATGGATGGTGATGGACATTTCCACCACACTTCCGGCATCGTTCAATTTTTAAAGCGCCAAGGCAACATTCCCAATATGATGATTGTGGGCATCCCCAATACCACTGACCGTACCCGTGACCTGACTCCGCCGATTGAAAAAGATAAGGAAGCCCTTGAAAATATGCCCACGGCGGGTGGAGCGGATAATATGTTGCAATTCATGAGAGAGGAGCTAATCCCTCATATTGAAAAAAATTACAACACCAATTCCTATCGGGTTTTGGTGGGGCATTCATTTGGGGGCATATTCGCTGTGCATGCCCTATTGACACAGAGTGATCTGTTTGATTCTTATATATCTATCAGCCCGAGTATGTGGTGGGATCAACAAAATCTGGTGGATAAGGCAGAAGCTTTTCTTGATTCCAAACCTGAACTCGATGGCTTTTTCTACATGACGATGGGCAACGAAGGTGGAGCTATGTTGGGCGGAGCGATGAAGTTGGCGGCGCTGTTTGAAGAAAAGGCACCTAAAAACTTCGGTTGGGACTTTAAACCCATGGAGGAAGAAACGCATGGATCGATTCCGCACCGAAGTACCTACTACGGCCTGGAGGCCATATTTAATTCGTGGTATAAAGTTGACTTGGATAAAATGTATGTGGAAGGCGGCATACCAGCCATAGAAAAACATTATGCAAATATGTCCGATAAATTAGGTCATGAAATGAAGCCATCTGAAGGTGATTTTAATAATTTAGGTTACCGTTTTTTGGGAAATAAAAATTATGATAAAGCCATTGAAGTTTTTGCGGAAAATGTGAAGCGGTTTCCAAAATCTGCCAATGTATATGACAGTTTGGGAGAAGGCTATATGGCCAAGGGTGACAATGAATCTGCCATTAAATACTATAAAAAATCAATTAAAATAAACCCCGGAAATGTAAATGGTGTAAAAATATTAAAAGGGCTTGGGGTAGATTATAATCCTATCAAGGAGGCGGTCGATTTGCCAGAAAAAGAAGCGAAAGCATATTGTGGAAAATACAGTGTATCGGCAGGCGGGACATTGAATATTGATTTTAAAGACGGCAAATTGGTGGCATGGTCAGAAGATACTGGAATGCCCACTCAAACCCTGGCATCGGTTTATAAAAATGGCTTTGTTGCGCAACCTGCCAATATTCTTTTAATATTCGAGGAAGATGATTCCAAAAAACCCACAAGCTTTGAAGCCCAAATGGGGCCGGGGCAATATGTGTATGGGAAATTAATTGAAGGGAATCCCTGATAATGAACAATGAAAAATGCAGAATGAAAAATATTATGCGGCCATTATTCATTCTGCATTTTTCATTTTACATTTTTCATTGTTCACTTTTTCTCGGGGAAGTATTTATGCATAAGTTCCTTCCATCTCGCCTCATTCCTCATTTCTGCAAAATCGGATTCGGATTGCAATTCCTCAAAATCATTGTATCCCTTTTCCAAAGCCTCTCCTAAATATTCCCAGGCTTGTTCGGGTTGGTTCATTTTTATTGCCCATTGGGCGAGATATTTACGAGCGGTTGTATTATTCGGGTCGAGTTCAAGTGTTTTGTCCAGGGAGGATTTCGCTTCATCCAAACGTCCGGTCCTGATATAAAGCAGCCCTAATTGGTTATGGGCTTCCGTAAATCCGGGATTGAATTCAAGTGCTTTTTTGAACCGTTCCTCTGCTTCACCATATCGTTGGTTTTGCAGGTCAACCAATCCTAACCCGGTATAGGCCCAATGATGGAGGTACGGATTGTTTTTGTTTAGTTGAAGTGTTTTTAGAAAAGCTGCTTCCGCTTCTTCAAGTTTATTTGTTTTTAAGTAAATAATTCCAAGGTTGACCCATCCTCGCCCATAGGTGGAATCAAGCTGAGTGATTTTTTCAAACTGTTTTCCGGCTTTTTCATATTGGTGGGTAGAAGCATAAATGACTGCCAAGCCATTATAAGCATCCATATAAGTCGAGTCGAGCTGAATGGTTTTTTTGAAATAGGTTTCTGCTTCGTCATAACGTTGGGTCCTATGATAAACTAATCCCAAAACGTAATATGCCCCTACTTCAGTCGAACCGAGTTGGATGGCTTTTTTCATATATTTTTCCGCCTCGTCATTGCGGAAGGTGAAACTATATACATTTCCCAGATTGTAATATGCATCCGCTAAAGTCGAGTCAAGTTGGATGGCTTTTTTGTGATATTTTTCTGCTTCGTCATAGCGTTGGGCATCTTTGTAAACAGTTCCCAAATTGGTGATGAAGAAGGCTGAAGTTGAGTCGAGCTGAATGGCTTTTTTTACCGCTTTTTCTGCTTCGTCAAAGCGGCGGGTGTCTCTGTAAACCATTCCCAGATTGTTATAGATACCGGCATTCGTTGAATCAAGTTGAATAATTTTTAAAAAACACTTTTCTGCTTCATCAAAGCGGCGGGTTTTTCCATAAACAAAGCCTAAAGTACTAATAGGGTGGATATGCGTTGAATCGAGTTGGATGGCTTTTTTCAAATATTTTTCCGCTTCTTCATACCGGCGGGTCTCTCTGTAAACATCTCCCAGGTTTGCGTAAAAAAAAGCATGAGTTGAATCGAGCTGAATGGCTTTTTGAAAATATTTTTCCGCTTCTTCATAGTGGTGGATGTCCTTATAAACAAGCCCTAAATTATTATAAACACCTCCGTTAGTTGAATCGAGTTGGATGGCTTTTTTCAAATATTTTTCCGCTTCTTCATATTCCTTTTTATCGGAATAGTAAACTCCCCAGTTATTCAAAACAGAGGCTGAACTTGAATCGATTCGCATGGCTTGCTCCAAATAAGGTTTTGCCCGGTCAAACGCTTTGTATTTGTTGGAAAACAAAAAGGCCAGGTAGGTATAGGGTATTAACCAGGAAGGATAAAGTTCTATGGCTTTTTGGGCATATACTTCCGCTGAATCGGGCTGAAGTAAATTGTACCCATGCACCAGCATCATTTGCCAATAGGCATGGGGCATTTCCGGCTGCCATTCGAGTGCTTGACGGAATTGAGTCAAAGCCTTGTTGCCCAGTTCTTTGTTGGGGTTACGGTCGGAATTAGTTAGGAGGTAGCCTCGGAAAAAAATGTTTGCGAGCTTGTAGAGTGGCGTACATGTAGTGCTCTTTACCAAGAAGTTCGGCAGCCCTTTCGAGGTAGGCAGGGAAGGTTCTGACTTTTTCCGTAAAAACCTTTTTGGGGAGGCGGTCTTTCTGCTCGTCTGTTTTTGCCTCCAACATTTGGTCTTTACTGGACTTCATCCAATCGTTCATGGTTTGCTGGGCATCGTCCTGCAACGCCGCCGCATAATTCCGTCGCATGGACGAATGCAACCGCTCTAGGCTCGGCTCGGCGATCAGTTTTTTCAAAATAAAAATCCGCATAATCATTTTCTGCTCGCCCTTTTTCTGCAAATAAAAATTGCTTGTCCTCCAATGCTTTTTGAAAAGCAAAATATAGCTCTACAACATTGGTATCGGCTTCCGCCAAAACATCGCTCTCGATACCCCGTGTTTCTGTGGCGGTGAATAGCTGCAAATGCCTGTTTTTATCTTCTTTTATTTGCGCTAAAATGTCTGGGAAAAACATCGGTGAGTTTTTCCCTACCACTCCCAATGGCCATCGGCAACTGGCTTTGGGGTGCTACTTCCATGGAAACGTTTTCTTCCAAATACCCCCTGATCTCCATGAGGTTGACCGCCTGATCGGCATTTCTGTCTGCCATGCCGTATAAG
>CBDCVJ010000018.1:0-10880 GCA_965222975.1 Saprospiraceae bacterium
AGAATATTATGACGTAAATAAAATGAGGACTTTAATCATGGCAAAAAGGGTCGGCTTGAACATTCCACAAACTATAGTAACCAATTCCAAAGAAGATATAGCGATATTTTTAGGACGGCACAAAAAAGTGATTTCGAAACCTCTAAACAATCCGGCATTTTTAGCATCCGAGGACAAGCGTTATTCTTTTTCAATGTACACGTCCATTATTGATGATAATGTATTAGAAAAATTAAATGATGTCGTTACTCCTTGTTTTGCGCAAGAATATATAGAAAAATCAGTTGAGCTAAGGATTTTCTTTTGTGAAAATGATTTTTACTGTGCGGCTATTTTTTCTCAAAACAACAAAAAGACAATCACAGATTTTCGCAACTATAGTACTGGGCCAAACGAAGGGAATAAATATGTTCCATTCAAATTGCCAGAGGAGATAAAAGAAAAACTTGATAAACTTATGAACTTAATTGGCTTGAATACCGGCTCAATAGATATGATATTGACCCCTGATGGAGATTATTATTTTTTGGAAGTAAACCCTGTTGGGCAGTTTGGTATGATTTCCCATCCATGCAATTTTTACCTTGAAGAAAAAGTAGCGAATTTTTTAACCACATAAATTCTATGAAAAAAATCCATATTGACAAGGCACTTCAGGATAAAGAATTGAGGAAGCATTTTCCTCCATATTTATTTAGGTTGACCAAAAAAAAAGCTGATCAAAAAAAAGTGATCAAAATTGCTGAGAGTAAATTTCATCAGGGAGTGGTGGACATAATGCCTTTTTATAAGCCTATTTCTAAATCTTTCTTTTTGGAATGATCGTATCAAAATCTCTAATTCATGATTTTTTATCAATGTTCGGACGAGTTATATTTTAATCTTTTTGCTTGTTGCATGGTTGTAAGCGGGGCACAAAGGAGCATTATTTGTGACTTGCAAAGAAATACTTACATCTTTATCCCTAATTCGTTGCTCTCTATCATTGACTATTCTAACACAATGACAATAGGGGAATTGAAATCCCACCTCAACCATGAATTTGACATCCAAATAGAAGAGTTCTATGAAAAATTAGTAAAGGAAGACCTTGGGTTTTTCACCTCTAATCCAGATTTGTTTCCTGTAATTGACAAAAGCTGGAAGTCCCCTTTAAAGATTTCCAATGCCATAGTTGATATTAATGAAAATAGCCAAAGCGATTTTGAAAAAGTGTTTTCCCAGCTTGACCAATTGGGGTGCAAAGCATTACAGATTCGCATTTACTCAGAAATAAATACAAATTATTTACATGACCTGCTTAAACTCTTAAAAACCTCAAGGCTTACATCCGTTGAATTATTCCTACCTTTTGGAAGTGACTTTTACAGTATGGGACAGCTTCAGGATATTGTTGATAAACATTTAAGGATAACATCAATCGTAGTACATTCAAGTAAAAGCAATGAAATGGAAGTCCATAAAAATACACAGCTTATTTTCACTCAACAAAAATTAAATAGTCATCTTCATTGCGGGAAAATTGCCGAACAATTTTTCAGTTCAAATATTTCTCTTTTCACAGAATCTCAACACCACAACTCCTGCCTCAACCGCAAAATCTCCATAGACACCCAGGGCAACATCAAAAACTGCCCCAGCATGCCCGAAAGCTACGGCAACATCCGCAATACCACTTTGAGCGAAGCCCTCGAAAAGCCCGGCTTCAAAAAATACTGGGACATCACCAAAGACCAGGTGGAGGTGTGCAGGGACTGCGAGTTCCGCTACATCTGTACCGACTGCCGTGCTTATATTGAAGACCCAGAGAATATGTACTCCAAGCCCATCAAGTGCGGCTACAACCCCTACACCTGCGAATGGGAGGAGTGGAGCACGAATCCGCTCAAGCAAAAGGCGATTGAATACTACGGCATGCAGGAACTGGTGGAGAAAGAAACCAAAAAGGAATAGAAAAAGGAACGAGACAGACGTCCGGTAATGCCCGGCCACTCAAAGTGGCCGGGCATTTTTTTTGCCCCTGCGGACTGCCGCAGCCCATCATCAGTGCGACGGGAAAAGAATTGCCCTTCCGTCAGAAGCTGACGGAGCTGGCACAGATCATCACCAAGGACAAGAGCATCATGGAACGGCTGTTTGAGCGGCTGATGTCCGTGCAAACGTGATTCAACGCAAGGACGCAAAGCACGCAAGGCAACGCAATGAACAATTAAAACCTTTGCGTTCCCTTGCGTTCCTTGCGCCCTTGCGTTGAAAACCTGTACCGAAAAGAAATATGATCATTATTCATTCACCATTCAAAATATAAAAAAATGACCTTTGAAGAACAAATCAATTTAATCGAACAAATGCACCAACTCATCCGGTTGAAAGCAACTGGTACACCTGAACAATTTGCCAACAAGCTGGGCTATTCCGAGCGGCAGGTCTTCCGACTGATAAATGCGATGAAGTCAAAAGGGTTTCCGATCATCTATTGCAAAAATCAGGCAGACCTATTATTATGAAAAAGAGGTCATTTTCCGGTTCGAGGTCTGTGTGGTGAACGAAAATGAAAAGGCAACCACTCGGGGCGGGAAAAAATTTTGGCTTTTTGATGAATTTTTTTCCAGACTGACAAGAAATGGCAGTGGGGAGGGTTTCCTTTGTGGGAGATAACGTTGTCGAAGGGGGATGCTGAAAACCCTATCAAAATAGAGTAAGCCTAAATTAATACAAAAAAACATGGAAAAATTATTTAAATTTTTCATCAAGTAAAATAGATGAATTGGCGATGAACCATATTTATGGAGGGGCAGATGATACTGTAAATGTTTATCATGAAGAAAACGTCTCTTCGGCAGGACCCGATCAAACTGGTGATCTTGGTAATTGTACTGATGATAAAACAACCGAAACGGACGATGATGGAAATACAATAGAAACATGTGAGCAATGGACTTGTGATAATTAATTGTTTATTTTTTTAAAATTTAAAATTTAAAATATGAAAAATCTTCAAAAATTAGGTCTAAATGCTTTTCAATCTTTGGGTGTAAATCCTGATAGCTTTTTTGGTGGCGCAGATGAGACTACCTTCTCTATTTGTACCAAAGAAACTAATGAACCTTCTGACCCATATGCTTGTGGTGACGAAACAACAAAATCATCTGATGATGATGGCAATGTTTTTCATACAAGGACAGATGATTTATATTGCATATAAAATTGGGCGCAATCCGAGTTTGTCCCTTTTTTGAAAACGGCGTTTGTATTTGCATGATTGCGAATCAATTATAAAATTGATTTTTAGTCATGAAATTTATGGCGGTGAATTCTAATATTTGTAATCGATAGACAATCAATAACAAGTTAGAATGGGGGGCAAATTCCAATTGCGCCTATATAAAATTAATCAGGTCTTACCCTGAAAGGATCTAATAAATCGATTTGGCACTTCGGGGCTCTGCTCCGAGGTAGCTTATTTGATAGCCAAGCTATAATGAATTGAATAATTATTTGTAATGAATTAAGGAAATTCTATTTTGTGAAAGTATGTTTAATCAACACTTCGGTAACTTTTTTAATTCATTGATTATCAGATTTAAATAAAATGCTAAACATATTGTCCAATATTTATAAAATTCTGATAATCAACGAATTGCAAAATATTATTTTTTTTAATCAACTGTTTTTCAGAAAAGTTACCGAAATATTGTATAAAGTAATTGAATCTAAACTTTTTAGACGAATGAAATCAGTAATTTTTTTTACATGCTTAATAATGAGTTTCTGCGCTACATGTCAATCCGACAGTACATATGCCAATATGATTATGTATGAAAAATATTTGGTTAATCAGGAAAATTATAATGAAGTTAGGCATTTGTTGCGGGAGGAAAAATTTGAAAATGCAATTGCAATATTGGAAAAAATAACATGTAATGGAATACTATGCAAAAGTAAAAATGTTTATTTGGCAATTGCATATGCTAGTTTAAATCAATTAACAAAAGCGGAAATTTCCTTGCGGAATGCTGTTTCACAAGGTTATGAATTAAAATACTTGACAAAAGATATTTACAAACCGATTGTAGAAAAGAATAATTTTTCTAAATTTTGGCAACAGTATGAAGACACTATTGATACGACTTTAAGAAAAGAGCTTATAGCCATGACCAAAGAGGATCAACGGTATAGGAAAAGCTTCAATAAGGCTCGGATTTCAAAAGATACCTTTAAAACAGATTCTCTTGGAACACTTATCAATAAGATAGATTCTGTTAACTTGGTACGGCTTCATACAATAGTAAATGAGAATGGATGGCCTGGAATATCTCTGGTAGGTCATTCAGTTATGTTTTCTGACCCAGATGCTACCTTGTTGGTCATGCATGCTCCAGAGAAAGATAATATTTTTTTTTATAAATATATATATGATGCCTGTTTGAAAGGAAAAGAAGAATGGTATGCCGCAGAGAGTGTTATGCAGAATATGCTAATGCGTTTTGAAAGTAAAAGTTACCCATATCATAAATTGAGGTATGTATATGTAGAAAACGGAAAACTGAATATTAGTAAATCTTCGTTTCAGCTAAAAATTTTGTCAAAAGTACTAAGAGGACATCCCCATATAAGCATTAAATTATATCAGGTGAATAACCAAGCTTCAAATATATTGGAAGATGTGAATACTTTTTTATTGAAAGAAGGTGTTCCTCCCAATCAGATCAGTATGTCAGATATATTAGCTCCTTATGAGCAGGATGATTTAGGAAATTATCAAATTGTTTTTACGCGAACATATCATCATCAAAATAAATAATGGTAATAATCATAACAGATCAATATGATGTAAGCACTTGTGATGTATTAGACTGGCTAAACTATTATCAAATTGAAAGCATTGTCGTTACAAATACTAATCAAGTTTCAATATATAAAATTGAGAATGATGGGCATTTCACGCTTGAAATAAATCAAAAAAAAATAAATACTAAAAAAATCAAAGGAATTTGGTACCGCAGAGGCAACTTAGGTTTCGAAGAGATAAAGTTTCATAGAGAAGATGATGAGTTTAAAGTACTCCCTTTGCTATCCAATTACCTAAACATAGAGTTTCGAAGAATCATAAATTACTTCCATTTTAAGTTTTTCCAGCTGAATCATATCGGCAACTATTTGAAATCCGATTTAAATAAATTAGTTGTTTTGGACATAGTGCGTCGATGTAGTATTAGATTTCCAGAAACACTAATTACTTCAAGTAAAAATGAACTATTGAAATTCAAAAAAAAACATGGAAGGATAATAACAAAATCAACAATAAAACATGTTTTTTTTGGGAACGATGATTTTCATTTATATGCATATACTGAAGGGTTTACCGATGACGATTTAAACAATGTGTCTGAAAATTTTTTTCCTTCATTGTTTCAAGCTCAGATCGACAAAAGATTTGAAGTAAGAAGTTTTTTTATTGATGGTAACTTTTATTCTATGGCTATTTTTTCACAATTAAACAGCCAGACTCAAGTTGATTTTAGAAAATATGATAAGAAAAAGCCTAACCGAAGAGTTCCTTTTTTGCTTCCCAAAAAGTACAAAAAGAAACTAATTAAATTAATGAAAAAATTGCGATTAAATTCAGGATCAATAGATATAATTTATGGAAAAGATGAAAAGTTCTACTTTTTGGAAGTCAACCCTATTGGACAGTTTGGGATGACATCAAAACCATGTAACTTTTTTCTCGAAAAAGAGATTGCTCGAAAATTAATAAATAGTAAAGGTCAATGCAAAATCAAAGAATAGAAAGTATAAAGTCATATTTAGATCAAGATGAAATCAAAGAAAAACTTCCTTTGCTCTTTAATAAGTTGCAGTTTTTTGACAAAAAAGAAATCATTAAAGGTGAAGCTTCAATGACGAAGAAGGTTGTAAACATACCAAAATATAAACATAAAAAAGATCACCCAGTCCACCCATTTTTTAAGCCAATATCAAAAATGTAACCTAACTAACTTTCATATGAATAGTATAATTGAAACAAATAAATATAAATTTATATACTTTTTTGAAAATTGTTTTGCAGTTAAAGGAGCAAAAAGGGGGTGTATTTTTGATGTTCAAAGGTTTAAGTATGATTTCATTCCAAATGATTTAATTTTATTTCTTGAGAAGTGTAAGAAAAAAAACATATCGGATATCTTAAAAACTTTAATGCCTGAAGATAAAATTACAGTATGCGAGTACATATCATTTTTGCACGAAAAAGAGTATATTTTCTTTTTGAATCAAAAAGAACTCAAGTATTTTCCAAAGATAAACTTGGATTGGCAATTTCCTTCTTTAGTTAGCAACGCTATTATTGATTTTGACAAAAACAGTAATCATGAAATATCCAATATTATAAATATGCTAAACGCTATTCAGTGTGAAAATATTGAATTAAGATTTTTTTATGAATGCACGATAAGCGATTTATCGAGTATGTTAGAAAATTTTTTACACTCAAATGTCAAATCAATATTTGTTAAGTGCCAAATCAATCATTCATTAGTATGTGACAATGAACTCTTGAATTTAGGGAAGCGTCATTTCAGATTAATGGCCTTAGAATTATATAATAAAAAATTAAAAGTAGAAACTAAGTCTAATCGTTATTTCAATATTAATATTCATGACTACGATATTTATAGTAATTTGCATTGTGGTATTGTCACAACTGGTTTATTTAATTTAAATATTGATTTATTTACAGAATCTATCCAATTTAATAACTGCTTGAATAGGAAGGTGGCAATAGATACAAGTGGCAACATCAAAAACTGCCCCAGCATGCAGGAAAGCTACGGCAATATCCGAGACACCACTCTACGGGAAGCCCTCGAAAAGCCCGGCTTCAAAAAATACTGGAACATCAACAAAGACCAGATAGAAGTGTGCAAGGACTGTGAGTTCCGCTATATCTGCACCGACTGCCGTGCTTATATTGAAGACCCAGAGAATATGTACTCCAAGCCCATCAAGTGCGGCTACAACCCCTACACCTGCGAATGGGAGGAGTGGAGCACGAATCCGCTTAAGCAAAAGGCGATTAAATACTACGGCATGCAGGAACTGGTGGAGAAGGGAAACGGCAGGTAAAACAGGCCTGAAATCAAAACAGACGCCCGGAAATGCCCGGCCATTCAAAGTGGCCAGGCATTTTTTAGTATGTTGGCATGTATTTCGGCGCAAAGGCGCAAAGCCATCAAGTTGTTTACCTAACTTTAATGCAACCAGTAATTTTGTCACTACGTCTGAAATTAAAAATATTTAAATCGAAATGAAAGTCAAGTCAATATCTAAAAGTTTGCTTCTTTTTTATATCCTATTAATCTTCTCATCGTGTATTGAAGACACATATAATAACCGGATGTCGGACTACAAAGGAAAATTATCAAAAATGGATCTCAAGGAAAAAATATCATTCATAGGTTCTGGCAGAGATTTTTTAAACGGCGTTCAAATTCCCCAATTTAGCATTTTTGATATAAACGACTCAATTATTTCTAATGAAAGCATTAAAGGTAAATTAGTTCTGCTGAATTTCTGGTTTATTGGATGTCCGTCTTGTATTAAAGAGATGCCAAGTTTGGACAAAATACATGAAATATTTAAAGAAGAAAATTTTGAAATTATAAGCGTTTGCAGAGATTCAGAAACTGATTTAAATGAATTTCTTATAGATCATCCCGATTCCGTATCGAGTTGTTGCTGACGGCATTGAATTTATTGATGAAGTTTTTAATTGGCCTTATGGTTACCCATCAAATATCTTAATTGATAAAAAGGGAAAAATTATCAATGTTTATAGTAAAACCCTTATTGAAAGTAATAAAAAATCTGATTATGAAAAGTTCGTCGGTGACGTGAGGAAAAGGCTTTAGAAGCTGTTTTAATTTTTGTTCACTTATAATCGAAAAGGATATTTGTCAATTGGCTAATAAATTAATCATAGAAAATGCTATCAAATAACAAATGGCATCCTTGTGCAATTATAATACTTGCATTTTTTTCTTGTAATGTCTATACTCAAAAAATGTTGACGGATGAAACTTTAATGGAAGTATCATTAAGAAGTGTTGAATATAATGAACATAGGAAAATAGGGATATTGGTTCAAGGAAAATGAAAGTTTATCTTGAAGACAGCAATAATAATGGGTCTTTTAATGATATAGGGATTGATTTTATTGGGATGTCTGGAATAGAAAAAAGAGTTCCGGAAAAATTTTTGAAAAAATATATAATCGAAATGACATACGTTAGCGAACTAAAAGAAAAAACGGTTTTAAGGTATCCTAAGTTCAAGTATTAAGTGCAACGTTAGTTAAAAAAGATTTTTCAAATAATTCTGCGGGCGATTTAAATTCAAACATTTTCATAGGCCTGTTATTGATCCATTTTTCGAGTAATTGGATTTTTTTATATGACAGTTCATTGAAATCAAAACCTTTTGGGTATTTCACCCTTATGACCTTGTTTTTATTTTCAACCGTTCCTTTGTCCTGCGAACAATAAGGCCTTGTGAAAAATGTATCCACGGGCAGTTTCCCGTGTTCGGAAAATGCAAGGTCATTGTCAAAGGTCATTGTCCTGATCCAACTGTTGCCCCTGATTATCCCCATGATTTTTTCAAGGATATATTTGCTGCTTTTCGTCCTTATTTTCCCGATGAGGGTGTACCTCATTTTACGGTCCGTCACCACAAGTAGGCCCGACCCGTGTTTTTTGCCAATGACGAGGCCTGCTTCCATATGGCCGTTGCGGCTGCGCTTGTTGGCCGACAAAGGCCGTTTCTCCATTGGCACCCTATTGGGTATCATCCCCCTTTTTTTATAGGTTTTGCTGCGTTTCCGGCGTTGTCTGCCCAAATGGGCAAGGTCACGCCACATGTCCTTGAACTTCCGGTGCGCACGCTTGTTGCTGCGCTGCATTTCGTATATCCACAGGTATATGGTTTCATGGCCGGCGAACTTACGGCCCTCCAGCTTCGCCCGGCCGCTTATTATTTCCGGCGACCATTTTTCCGCCAGCTTTTCCAGCACCTCCTCTTTCATGCCTTCTGTAAAAAACCTTTTTTTGTCTTTTCCCTTAACCGCTTTTTATATTTGTCATGGGCTTTTTGAGCCGTGTATTTTTTGGCCCCTATGCCCCTTTTGTTCGTGTTCCGCCGGATTTCCCGGCTGATCGTGCTTTTGTCCCTGCCGAGTTTTTTGGCAATTTCGCTTTGGTTCAGGCCGGCCGACAATAAAGTTTCGAGCTTTACCCGCTCGGTTTGTGATAAATGCGTATATTTCATGCAACGATATTTTTATTCGAAGGAAAAGATGATGAATTTTTATCACTTTTCCTTCTTTATTTAATATCTGTTGCACTTATTGCTTGAATTTAGCAAGCGAATAATTTTCATGGATTTGAACATTCCGATATTACTGAAAACCACGTGAAATTAAAGGAAGTTATTGAAAGTAATTTTAATGTTCCTGCGTTTAGCTATGAGAGAGAATTAATAAATAACCTTCACACAAAATTTTTAATTTTGGAAAGAAATGAAAAGATAAAATTAGAAAATGCACGACTTGATAAATTAATGAAAAAAGAAGGTAGTAAGCAAGCAGATAGATTTAGTAAAAATGCAAATAGTGGAAACATATTTGAAATGATGGCAAAAACTGTACGAGCCTCGGACGCAATAAGTGCAAAATTTAATAAATTGAAAAAGAGAGTTCGGCAAAAATTAAAGATGAATATGCAAAAAAGCAACAGAACACCTTTTACAAAGAGCAAAATCACTTAACTTAAATGAATTAGATGTATGCGCCAAAAAAGTGATTTGGGACTTTATTATGACAGCAATTGAAAAAAATCCTCAGAATGAATTTAAGTTGGTTCTTAATAAAAGTGAACGCTACCCAACGGATGGAAGTTTAGAAATTACAGACCAACTTGTTCAAGAATTAAAAAATCATTTTCTGTAGAGAAGAACGAAGCAATTCAAAAAATAGCTAATAATTGTATTGCCAGATTTGAAAGTTAAAATGAAAAATTAATGCTGTGACGAACAAGGCAACGGTCATGCTCGCAAAAGTCGCACGTCGCCAACGCTAAATTATTTCTATACAAAAATGGACGATAAACAGCATGCACATCTCGCCAGTGTTGTTGGCACTTAAAAAAGCGAATTGATTTTAGCATCGTTAAAAAAATAAACCCGACATTTATAGCCCCCGTAGCCGGGAAATTCATTTCCCGTTTTTATATTTTTAATTGGGCGGGAAATAAATTTCCCGGCTACGGGGAAGTTGAACCTCACTCCCGCAACGTCTCCCAAAACAACTTATAAATCCGTTTATACTCATCGGCCCAACTGCTCGGCTCAACAAATCCGTGTTTCTCCAAGGGAAACACGGCAAACTCCCAATCATCTTTCCCCAACTCAATAAGCCGCTGGGCAAGGCGCACCACATCTTGGAACTGCACATTATCGTCAATCATACCATGCAGAATGAGCAGGTTGTCTTCCAAGCCTTCGGCGTGGTAAATAGGAGAGCTTTTCCGAAAGGCAATGCTGTCTTCCACAGGCGTATTTAAAATATTAGATGTGTAGTCATGGTTGTAATGCGCCCAATCGGTAACGGAACGTAGAGCTGCCCCGCTCTTAAATGTGCCTGGCGAAGTGAACAGGGCCATGAGGGTAATGAACCCGCCATAGCTGCCGCCATAAATGCCGATTTGGTCAGCATCAATGCCGTGAGTTTCAACAAGGTACTTAGCACCATCCAATTGGTCGCTGAGGTCTTTGCCGCCCATATGCCGATAGATGGCAGTGCGCCAATCCCGCCCATAACCTTT
>CBDCVJ010000019.1:0-14370 GCA_965222975.1 Saprospiraceae bacterium
TATACGGGACAATTTGGTTTTATTAAACCTTGGACGGCCGTTCGTGACGGCGAAACATTTAGTCAGCAATTTCTTACTCCTTCTATTATAGCAGGAATGGAAAGAAAATTATTTCCTGAATTATTAAAAGAACCATTCGGAATCTATAAGATATTAAGACATCGGTTATCATTTGACCAAATGTCATTACAAACAGAACAGATTCAGGCCAGAGGCTGGGATAAAAAGAAAAATACTTTAGAAAGAAAAACAGGTATCCTAACTCGCAGCGTCTTACTAAGCCCAAAACTTTATCTGGCTTTTTCAACCAGTGATGATGCGTCTATTGCATCGAGACAACATATATGCCTTTGTAGGAATGAGGATATACTTTTTCCCAAAAAAATAATAAAAATCAGTCAAGAGCAATTCGATTCCAACGAAGAGGATTTTGCAGGCTACGAATTAATTTTTGAAAAAAACAATCAATCATTTCTTGTCGGCTACAATCGGTTTAATGAAGGAAAACCGATGTACGGTTGGTTAAAAGTATTGGGCAACCCTGTGAAATCATTTTAATTCTATGAATATGCATTCCGAAATAAAAGCAAAAGGTAAACCCGAATGGACGACTCTCTACGACCATTTATGCCATGTAAAAGCGGCAACTGAAAAATTTGCCGCATTTACAGGCCATGATTTAAGGTTGGTGGGATTAGGAGCTATTTTCCACGATATAGGAAAAGTACACCCTGTTTTTCAGAAACAACTTTTAGGAGAAAGGCCTTCTCAGCCTTACCGTCACGAAATCGCATCGCTATTTTTCCTACCACTAATTTTGGAAGAAGACCAAGCTATAATTATTGAAATGATTATCGCTCACCATAAATCAATGGTAGATGATAAAAAATTGCGAGGCATTTTGGATTTAGATGAAGGCGAACCCAACAACTTAGATTTCCATTTGGGGAATTGGGAAGAATGGAGTCCGATTGCGTTAGAAATTTTAGAGTGCTTTGATATTAAAACCCGTCCAATTTCAAAAAAAGAAGCCAATCAGGCTTATGAGCAAATAATTGATTTCTGTATGGAAAAGGTGGAAGAGCGTGGATATTCAGAATGGCGTGGGTTGCTCATGGGAGGCGATCATTTTGCATCAGCAATGATTCAAAAAACGGATGAAAAACTTTCCAATCTTTTTCAAAAACCAATTTTGACATTTTTTAATCGGCAACATCCAAATTACCCACTTTCTTATTGCCCAACTGATTCAGGGCAGCCTCATTCTATGGTAGTTGCTTCAACAGGTGCAGGAAAAACCGATTTTCTTTTTCGCCGATGTCGTGGGCGTGTTTTTTACACGCTGCCTTTTCAGGCTTCTATAAATGCCATGCATACCCGATTAAAAAAAGATTTGTCAAAAACGAATCCTAATTTAAATATCAAAGTTTTGCACGCTGCATCTTCTTTAATTGAAGCCGAAGACGGGGATAAGGAAGACATTATTTTACAAAAACATATTGGCTCATCAATAAAGGTTTTGACACCTTATCAATTAGCGGGAATTGCTTTTGGCAGCAAAGGTTTTGAGGCATTGATTCTCGACTTGAAAGGTTGTGATGTGATTTTGGATGAGGTACATACTTATTCGGGAATTTCGCAAGCCATTGTTTTAAAAGTTGTTTCTGTTCTAAAAAATATAGGTTGTCGATTACATATTGGAACTGCAACAATGCCTACTATTTTATATAAAAAAATCAAAACAATTTTAAGTGCAGAAAATGTATTGGAAACAAAACTTTCGCCTGAACAATTAGACAAATTTAACCGACATGAAGTAAGAAAAATTGAAAGATGGGAAGATGCTTCTGGAATCATACGCAAAGGAATTGAGGATGGGTTAAAAGTTTTAATTGTTTGCAACCGAATTAAAACAGCCCAGGATGTTTTTCAAAAATTAAAAAAATGCTACCCTGAAACAGAATCGCAACTTTTACATAGTAGGTTTAAACGAAAAGACAGAAAACAACGGGAAAAAGATTTGATTGGTTTGGATGCAGAAGGTGAACCAACTTTTCAGTTCAACACTTCAAATAAAGCCTGCTTTGTTGTTTCCACCCAAGTAGTAGAAGTCAGTATTGATATCAGCTTTGATTTAATGGTTACGGAATGTGCACCATTGGATTCCCTTATTCAAAGATTTGGGCGCATTAACAGAAAGCGTGACGAAACAACAATTGGAAAAACAAAACCTGTATATGTTATTGCGCCGCCTGATGATGATAAACTGGCAAAACCTTATGAAATCGAAATATTAAAACGTAGTTATGAAGTGTTACCTCACAACGAAACTTTACACGAAAGAACCCTTCAACATAAAATTGACTCTGTTTTTACAGAAATAGATTTTTTAAAAATTGAAAATCAATCTGTTTTTAAAGAAAACGGTAAATGGTCAATCCCTCCTCTTGCCAACGGCGATGCGTGGTTAGTGGAAATTTTGAATATTAATAGCGTCAATTGTATTGTTGAAAGTGATTTAGGCGAATATCAAAATGCCCGATTTAACAAACGGGCAGAATTAGAAATTTCAGTCCCTTATTATACCGTCGAAAAATTTCCGAGAGAAGAAACAGGCAACAGGCCGTATATAGTACCTGACGTTGCTTATGACGACGACTTGGGTTTAGTAATTGAAAAATTAAAAGAAAACACATTTAGCGAAAAAAATCAATTCTGTTAATTATGTACACAACCACTGTCGGCAGAACATTTTTAGGGGAATACAATAAGCGAGAAAAGAAAAACTTTAATGCCAAAGAGTTTTTTGAACAAGTGCTTTTTAAATATTTTTTTGACGAAAAAAAATATTTAATGTGGGCGCAAAATTCTCCTTTTGTTCAAGGAATTAATAAGAAAAGGCCATTTTTTGAACCTCCGGAAAGGTTGGAACGATTAGAGCAATTCCATGAAAAAATAGAACGAGGCGATAGAGATGCGAGTATCGCGATTGGGTTTCCAGCATCAGAAGTAAAAGAATATGCAACTACTTCTGGATTGGTAACAGATTTAGTAATTCCCTCCGATGATGAAGACATTTATCTTTCTTGGATTGGCGGCACATTGAGCCTAGGTGTTGCAGGAGGATATGCAATATTATTTGACAATCCGAAAATCACTTACGCAACTTTTGAAGGTTGGAAAGTTTATCGAGAATTTTTGAATGACCCAGCCAACGATAAATTAAGAGGCAATCAAATAACTACTTGGAACGGACAATGGCTAACCTTGAAATTCGGAAAGCTATTTCCTAGTGACCATGACTTTAATTATTTTTTAAGAAAAAAAGCTGTCGTCATAAACGAAAAAACAAAGGATGTAGAGATAAACACCGTAGAATGGTCACGTTTATTTTTCAGCCTTTCAAATCAATTCCCTTCCGAAACTCAAATAGCCTATATTTTTTCATTAGGCCAAACGAATAAAACAATTGGCTTTATTCCTTTTCAATTAAAAAGTGGAAGAAGAATTCATGAAGTGTATCAAAAATTATTTGGGGAGGAAAACTACCGAACTAACCAAGCCAACTTTGAAACGCTTTTTGGAAAACATATCAAACGTGCTTGTGAATTAGGCAACATAGGCCTACAAGCCTTAGAGCCTAAAAATCTAAAAAAATACTTCGCTTCTGATTCCCATTTAAATTTAAAAAAAACATCCATTAAACAAAAAAAGGGAGAAAGCGAAGAAGACTTCCATGTGCGAAAAAGCAAAGCCAAACAAAAAGACAATTTAAATATCATCAATTTTCGAACTTATAAAACCTGGTTAATTGCCATGATTTCAAAAAACAAAACCGAAATCTCGGATTATACACGAGACATTGCTGCCACATTGGTTAAATATAAATCAGCTGGGCGCAAAAATGACCGAAAAAATCTTTTAGAAAAAGAGTTTTTCAAAACCAGTAAAAAAGAATTCTTAAAAGCACTGGATAAAATTGTTAGTGACAATACAGTCGAAATAGACATCGTTGAAAAAATGAACAACCTACGTGACTATATTCATTTTACAAACAAGGATGATTTTTCTTACTTTATTCTGCTTTTGAAATTTGATTATTCTTATGCAGAAAGAAGTGTTAAAAATTCGGGTGATTAAATCATGGTGTTTTTAAAAGTCACCATGATTTCAACAAATATCTAAATAATAAAAAAACCATCATCATGAATACTATTTATATCAGAACTTTAAAAAGAGCCGAACATACAGTTTTCTGCGTCGCCGACGGTCAAAAATATTATTGGGATGCCCAATTCAAACAACGGCTCCCATATTCAAGCGGACAACAAGTAAAACGTTCATTTATTGAAACATTAATGGGCAACTTAGGAGAAATCCCATCGCCTACAACCTTCCATTCAAAGACCAAAACAAAAAATGGGAAACTGGAATTTGACGGAGAAGGAGAAGTATATGGCACTTGTGACCCTCGCCATACCGACCAATTATTAGGAGGTTGGATGCGTGCAAAATCTGGTGGAAAAGATAGGACTATAAAAAGACGAAGCCCTTTTTCCATTTCTGCCATGACCCCTTTACACCCTTTA
Organism: Saprospiraceae bacterium; assembly: GCA_965222975.1. Lineage (GTDB taxonomy): Bacteria > Bacteroidota > Bacteroidia > Chitinophagales > Saprospiraceae > UBA6168. Next base: position 4,590 of record CBDCVJ010000019.1, read on the forward strand.
TTAGCAGGCATGTACGAAGAAAAAGCGTCGTTTGACAGGAGGGAACGACCTAATAATGAAATAATCATTAAAGGCCCTAATGGAGAAAATTTAACTAAAGAACAAGTGCTTGATTTTTTGGAAAAAAGGGACAGCCAAGCCAGTCTGACCAGTAAATTTTTGAAGCCACAAAAAAGGGCACATGGATTATTTACAACGGATTTTGCAATTGATTTACGGAGATTATTTTGTGTTAGTTTAAATATCTATGAACCTGAAATAACCCAGCAGACTGAAAAGACATTAAGGGAAACAGGATGGATAGAAACTGAAACTGTATTTGGCAAATCATTATTAGCACCAAAACCTATAAGAGATAAATTAATTCCTGCAATTGCTAATGCGGTTATTGATTGGAAAATAACTTCCAACCAATCACGGACTTTTAGTTTAATGGAAACATTTGCTGTTTCAATTAGCGGCAACGCTAATAAAGTTGCTAGTAGCATTCGTGCAAAATTAATAGAAGAGGAAAAAGCAATGCCCATAGTTGATGAAGATATAAATGGTGCAGAAACATTTGTAACGTTACCAGCAGCAGGCCATTTAATTACTACAGCAGAAAAAGAAACTGCCTTGGAAGACGCTAAGAAAAAAATAGAAAAGATTATTTCTACTTTTGATTTTGAAAATCAATTAAAAAATTAACACATTGTATTTAAATCATGGTGATTTTTAAAATCACCATGGTTTCATCGATCCCCAATCACCTGCATTAAAAACAAAAACCAACGACTATGAAAAAACCTATGTACGTACCAGAAGGGATTTACCATGTAGTGAACCACGCCAATGGAAGGGAGAACATTTTTCAAGTGCATGAGAACTACGGATATTTCTTAAAAAAATATGTTGAAAAAATGGATGAAGTGGTTAAGACGATTGCATATTGTCTAATGCCCAATCATTTCCATTTTTTAATAAAAGTGAGGGAAAAAGAAGTGTTGGAAGAGTGGTTGAGTAAAAGGACTGAAAAAAAGAAGTTTATTCCTGAAGGATTGAGTAATGCACAACTGTTTCATTTTGCAGTACACCGACCGTTTCATGACTTACTGGGTGGATATGCAAAAGCATATAATAAATTTCATGACAGGTCGGGTAGCCTACTGAGACAGAATACAGAAAGAAAAATTGTTGCGGACATTGGGTATGTGAAAAATGCCATACGTTATGTGCACAACAATGCTGTCTATCATGGATTTGTGGTAATACCAGAAGAATGGCCGTACAGTTCCTACAATGTCTTTTTAGGTGATGCACCAACAAATCTACCAAGAAAAGAAATGATGCAACTCTTTGGAGGAAAAGAAGCATTTGTCCAATTCCACCACGACAGGCTATTTGACAAGTTAGACGATGATTTCGAAAAATAAAGTGAGATATTTTGAAAAGGAACAGATCTGAAATCAAGGTGATTTTTAAAATCACCTTGATTTAAAACCTTTTAAAACCAACCAAACCATCAACCAATGACCACCATCTCCTCCACCCACATCGCCTACCTCCACCTCTGCCACCGCAAGCTCTGGCTGCACGCCAACGGCATCCGCATGGAGAATGCCACCAACAATGCATTCGTGGCAGAAGGCAAGCTCATCGGCGAAACGGCTTACGACCGCCGTCCCAAAAAATGGAAGGAACTCAACCTCGGACACCTCAAAATTGACCACTTCGACCCACAGGCCAACACCGTCCGAGAAGTAAAGAAAAGCCCCAAACTGGAACACGCCCACATCGCCCAAGTGAAATACTACCTCTATGCGCTGGAGCAGCGGGGCGTCCACGGTGCGGACGGCGTGATCGAATACCCAAAACAGCGCAAGTCAACTACAGTGGAATTGACCGACGCCGACCGCAAGGACATCAAAGAATGGGAAGCAGAAATAGAACGTATCATTGGTCTGCCAGCCTGCCCGGAACTGGTGCGGAAGCCTTATTGCAAAAGCTGTGCGTTCCGGGACTTTTGCTATGTTTGACACGATTTTTTTTTCATCCGACAGGATTAACAAGATTTACAGGATCGAAATTTTTAGACAGGATTTACAGGATGAACAGGATGTTTTTATTTGGCAAGTATGCCAACCCATCCTGTTCATCTTGTTAATCCTGTCAGAAAAAACATCCTGTAAATCCTGTAAATCCTGTAAATCCTGTCAATAATTAGACTACTATGAATGATAAACTCACACACGACATCATTGCTGCTGCTTACAAAGTACACAACACATTGGGTTTCGGTTTTTTGGAAAAAGTGTACGAGAATGCCATGATGGTCGAACTTCACAAAAGGAAAATCCCAGCTACCCAACAATTGCCTGTTGTCGTTTTCTATGAAGGGGAAGTGGTGGGCGACTACAAGGCAGATATCATGGTCAAATGGATCAGTCATTGTCGAACTGAAATCTGTTGTTAATTTGAGTGAAAAGGATGAAGTGCAATTGGTCAACTATTTAAAGGGGACGAACAAGCCTTATGGTTTATTGATCAATTTCGGTACGAAGGTGACTGTAAAACGGAAATACAGGGATTACAAACCTTCTACTAATTTGAAAAGCTGGCTAATAGGGCTGGTCAATTTTTTACCCTTTTAATCAGCGGACAGGATGAACAGGATTTACATGATTTTTTTTTAGACAGGATTTACAAGATAAACAGGATGTATTAGCTTGCTTACCAAGCAAAAAATCATGTTCTTCTTGTGAATCCTGTCAGTAAGCATTTTGAATAATCATGTAAATCTTGTTCATCCTGTCAACAACTATCCTGTATGAAAAAAGCCTACTACCTCTTCAATCCTGGCCGCATGAGCCGCAAAGACCATACGCTGAAATTCGAGCCAGTGGCACCGGAGGGTGGGGCTGCACCAAAGCCCCGCTACCTGCCCGTGTCGGGTGTGAGTGCGCTGTACATGTTCGGCAGCGTGGACGCCAACAGTGCGGTGTACAATTTCCTGGGGCGGCAGCACATCCCCGTGCATTTTTTCGATTATTACCAGCACTACACGGGGACGTTCAGCCCTCGGGAACACCTATTGGCCGGGCAGATGGTGGTAGCGCAGACGGATGCCTACCGCAACAAGAAACACCGCCCTGCGGATCGCCACGGCACTGGTGGAAGGGGCAACGTTCAACATGTTGAAGAACCTGCGCTACTATGCGAACCGGGGCAAAAACATTCATCCGATGATTGGCCAAATAGAGGCCCTGCGGGAAAGCCTGCCGAGCGTACATTCCATCAAGGAACTGATGGGCGTGGAGGGCAATTGCCGACAGGTCTATTATTCCACTTTCGACGAGATCATAGAAGGCTATGCGTGGGAGGGCCGCCGCAAACGTCCGCCCAAAAACGAACTGAACGCCTTGGTGAGTTTCGGCAATGCGATGTGCTATACGCTGTGCCTCGATGCCATTTACAATTCACAACTCAACCCAACAGTGAGTTTCCTGCACGAACCGGGCACGAGGCGCTACAGTCTGGCACTGGACATGGCCGAGATTTTCAAACCCATCTTGGTAGACCGTTTGATCTTCAAACTCTGCAACCGCCGGGAGTTGCGGGATCAGCATTTTGATTTTGTAGACCATGCCTGCTTCCTATCGGAAAGTGGTCGCAAGGTATTCGTAAAAGCATGGGAAGAACGCCTCCAACAGAGCATCCAACACCGTGACCTCGGCCGGTCGGTGAGCTACCGCCATCTGGTTCGGCTGGAATGCTATAAAACTCGCCAAACACCTGTTGGGCATGGAAGACCAGTTCCGTCCGTTCAAAGCTTGGTGGTAGTAGGGAGAGTAGGAAAGGGAGCGATCAACCATTCAACCATTCAACCATTTCAACCATTTCAACCATTCAACCATTTCAACCATTCAACCATTCAACCATTTCAACATGTATATCATTGCCGTTTACGATGTAGCTGCCGAGCGCACGGCAAAAATGCTCAAGCTCTGACGCCGTTATTTGCACTGGATTCAGAATTCTGTATTTGAAGGCGAGATTACCGAAGTGAAATTGAAGGAGTTGATCGTGGAAGCGGAGAAGATCATGGACAAGTCCCCACGACAGCTTTATCCTTTTCAAAAACCGCAATGCCAATTGGCTCGACAAACAAGTGGTCGGCAAGGAAAAGGCCGATGTTGACCAGTTCCTTTGATCGTCGGTGAGCAGGGAAATTCGCCCTTGACATCCATAAGTTCATTGACCCATTGGCTTAATCAACTGAAAATCAACAAATTATTCAGGTCGTCGTCAGCCGATGTCATTTACCCTACCGGAGACCGACGACAAAAAGGGAGTATTTTATCAATTTGTTTTACCTTTATACCATTGTAAATCAAAAAGGTATATATTTTTGTCCTCGGTAATTTAATCGCACCTTATTGGAATTGAAATTTTTATCTTCAAACTCAATGGCCTTTTGTCCAGACAAATTTAATCGCACCTTATTGGAATTGAAATTTGTGTGTGAGCCTGTAATTAAACCCCAGACAATATAATTTAATCGCACCTTATTGGAATTGAAATTCATCGGCAGCGATGTCAAGGACTTCAATTGAGTTTAATTTAATCGCACCTTATTGGAATTGAAATATGTGTATATTGATGGCAATTCATTCTTAGGCAAAGAATTTAATCGCACCTTATTGGAATTGAAATACAATAGTCCTGTAATCAATCGAATAGGTAACTTTAAATTTAATCGCACCTTATTGGAATTGAAATTCACCATCGAGCAGGTCCTCGCCGAGATCCGGCAGGAATTTAATCGCACCTTATTGGAATTGAAATAAAACTTTAGCCATCTGGGTGGCATTTGCCATCAGGAATTTAATCGCACCTTATTGGAATTGAAATTCTCCTCCTTCAGCACCCGGTACCATTCAGGCTCCGGAATTTAATCGCACCTTATTGGAATTGAAATAAACTAACCTTTTCTGTATAAGTTTCAAATGCGCCGAATTTAATCGCACCTTATTGGAATTGAAATGTAGTCGCCTGGCCGGGCATCGGTGGCACCCTTGCTGAATTTAATCGCACCTTATTGGAATTGAAATTTCAATGCCCGCCGGGGTGGCGGCAGGGCGGTCAATAATTTAATCGCACCTTATTGGAATTGAAATTGAGGTTATGTTGCTGCGGAGCGGAGCAAAGTTCAGAATTTAATCGCACCTTATTGGAATTGAAATGATTTACGGCTAAATGTTATTGGGTCTCGGCCTTTAAATTTAATCGCACCTTATTGGAATTGAAATGCTCCAGATGTGCTCGTTGTCGGTGGCCCGCTGGCCAATTTAATCGCACCTTATTGGAATTGAAATGCAGTACTTTCCCCGCCGCCCGTGTTGGCCTCTATCAATTTAATCGCACCTTATTGGAATTGAAATTCGGTTCAATGGATGCTTTCAGGGCGGCGTTTTCGGAATTTAATCGCACCTTATTGGAATTGAAATGCAGTTGGTCGTTGGTGCTTTTTTGGCGGGCAAGCGAATTTAATCGCACCTTATTGGAATTGAAATTACAGCATCTTCAAATTCCTTGCGCTGCTTTTCGAAATTTAATCGCACCTTATTGGAATTGAAATACCTGACCGGGGAAACGGGCGAGGTGCTGGACGGGAAATTTAATCGCACCTTATTGGAATTGAAATCGTGTCGTACCTGTCTATACGCTCCTGCCCGGCACTCAATTTAATCGCACCTTATTGGAATTGAAATCGAATTACTTTTAAAGGCAATTCTTTGAGTTTAGGAAATTTAATCGCACCTTATTGGAATTGAAATTGTTTTGGCAATTATCTTTGTGAGAGCTTCTTTGTAATTTAATCGCACCTTATTGGAATTGAAATCTTGGATGTTCGCCACTGCCGGGTGGATGCCCTGGGAATTTAATCGCACCTTATTGGAATTGAAATTCTTTTTCGCCGCCAGTATAAACTATGTAAAGAAATAATTTAATCGCACCTTATTGGAATTGAAATATGGGTCGGGGGATGAAATTAAAAGATTTGGGTCGAATTTAATCGCACCTTATTGGAATTGAAATCCATCAGCCCCTGCTTGCGGTATATGCGTTTACGAATTTAATCGCACCTTATTGGAATTGAAATCGGTGGTAGGCTGTCTTGATGGCGTTTTCTTCCGGGCAATTTAATCGCACCTTATTGGAATTGAAATTAGATGAAAATATAAAAATGAAAAAAAGCGTAGAACAATTTAATCGCACCTTATTGGAATTGAAATTTTGTTTGTCCGCCCAACCAAGCGGGATTATTGCCAGAATTTAATCGCACCTTATTGGAATTGAAATCGGAGAGCAGCCATTCGGCCACCTGTGGGGGAGGGTAATTTAATCGCACCTTATTGGAATTGAAATACCGGAGGCGTATAGGCAGTTGAAAAAACGTGTTCAAATTTAATCGCACCTTATTGGAATTGAAATATTTTGACCAGCTCGGCTTGCAGGGCCTTGTCCTTCAATTTAATCGCACCTTATTGGAATTGAAATACTGAAGGACGAATTGGCCAAAATAAAATGGTCGCAAATTTAATCGCACCTTATTGGAATTGAAATGGACATAGCTGTCCTTTTAAAAAATACCGTCCCCAAATTTAATCGCACCTTATTGGAATTGAAATACAGGAACAAAACAGCGCAACATGAAACTACTGCCGAATTTAATCGCACCTTATTGGAATTGAAATATTCATGCCAGATGGTCAGATCAATAAAGTAAATGAGAATTTAATCGCACCTTATTGGAATTGAAATTCGCTTGGAGAGGTTGTCGCCGATGGTCAGCAAGGGAATTTAATCGCACCTTATTGGAATTGAAATGGAAAAAAAAGGAACTGGCCGATCTGATGAACGAACAATTTAATCGCACCTTATTGGAATTGAAATACTGATCGTCGGCAATATCAAGGCGTTCCTCAACGAATTTAATCGCACCTTATTGGAATTGAAATAGTTGGGCGGCGGCTTTCGCCGTATCGGGTTCACAATTTAATCGCACCTTATTGGAATTGAAATACGAAAAACGGGAGGCCAGCGACGAGGCGTATGCCGAATTTAATCGCACCTTATTGGAATTGAAATTGGCATCGCTCACCGCGGTCGTCTGCTCCCGTATGAATTTAATCGCACCTTATTGGAATTGAAATGCATCTTGTTTAGTTCTAAAGCCACAACGATTTCAAAATTTAATCGCACCTTATTGGAATTGAAATCAATTGTTCTGATTGTCGGATAGTTAACTATCTCCGAATTTAATCGCACCTTATTGGAATTGAAATTAGTAGAAGCAGAATTGGAAAGAATAAAATTTGGAAAATTTAATCGCACCTTATTGGAATTGAAATACAATAAAAAAGCCCCGCAAAAGTGCGGGGCTCCCAAATTTAATCGCACCTTATTGGAATTGAAATTCTGCCAGCCCACGCCGCACGGCGCTGCGGGCAAAGAATTTAATCGCACCTTATTGGAATTGAAATTGAAATGGCTCATCAACGGTGTGAAATACTTGCCCGAATTTAATCGCACCTTATTGGAATTGAAATTTTTCGAGGTTGTGCAGATGGAAAACGGGTATCTTGTAATTTAATCGCACCTTATTGGAATTGAAATATTTTTAACATCATGATGGCATGTGATCGCTATAAAAATTTAATCGCACCTTATTGGAATTGAAATGGTGTACGTACCACGTGAATTTGATTTTGAGCGTTAATTTAATCGCACCTTATTGGAATTGAAATACACTTGTCACTTCTATGCTACAGAGCCTTCCTTCTTAATTTAATCGCACCTTATTGGAATTGAAATCTGCTACAATCTGTGATGAACGGATGCCGACAATCAATTTAATCGCACCTTATTGGAATTGAAATTTCGCCAAGCCGTCAAGAGTAAAATGCAGTATCATAATTTAATCGCACCTTATTGGAATTGAAATCTACTACTTCCCGCACTACTGCAAAGGCCCGATGGAATTTAATCGCACCTTATTGGAATTGAAATAAAACATTTAGCGCTCCAACCGTCCAGGAGCTAAAAATTTAATCGCACCTTATTGGAATTGAAATAAGTACACAGGTTTTGTAAAAAAATATTTATTAAAATTTAATCGCACCTTATTGGAATTGAAATTCAAATAGCTATCATCTTGGTCAATGGAGGCCAGGAAATTTAATCGCACCTTATTGGAATTGAAATGATATTGCCAGTCTGATGCCCGATAGGGAAAGCCCCAATTTAATCGCACCTTATTGGAATTGAAATACACTTGTCACTTCTATGCTACAGAGCCTTCCTTCTAATTTAATCGCACCTTATTGGAATTGAAATAAAAAGTGGAAGTTTCATCGCACAATGGGCGGCGGGCAATTTAATCGCACCTTATTGGAATTGAAATAAAAATCCCAAGCTGGATAGGCAAGGCCATGTCGAAAATTTAATCGCACCTTATTGGAATTGAAATCCAGCAGGTGGCCGACTTCTACCTCAGCCGGATGCCAATTTAATCGCACCTTATTGGAATTGAAATCGGCCTGGGTGATGCAAAGAGCCGGATCAGCCGTGAATTTAATCGCACCTTATTGGAATTGAAATTCAGGTAGCCACGCAGGAAAGAGCCGATCCCGTCCGCAATTTAATCGCACCTTATTGGAATTGAAATCTTAGGACAACAGCCAGCGGAGTTTATCGCAACTCTCAATTTAATCGCACCTTATTGGAATTGAAATATGTCTCGGACGGCGGGGCAGCGGGCGGGCTCTCCGAATTTAATCGCACCTTATTGGAATTGAAATTCCTCTATCCAGCCCCCGGTGTATTCCGTACTGCCAAATTTAATCGCACCTTATTGGAATTGAAATTTTGTGGTAATGTATTTCGGCATCCATTTTTCAGGTAATTTAATCGCACCTTATTGGAATTGAAATTGAGTTCTGCATCATGGAAATCCGGCAACGGAAACAAATTTAATCGCACCTTATTGGAATTGAAATTTCCTTCGCCATCTCCGGAGCTGCCAAGGCGGCGGGAATTTAATCGCACCTTATTGGAATTGAAATCGGCTTCGACGACGAAAAGGCCAAGGCCGTCTTCGGAATTTAATCGCACCTTATTGGAATTGAAATCTATAAATGCTCCACATTCTATCGTTCACCCAGTGAATTTAATCGCACCTTATTGGAATTGAAATTGGTGAGGATGCCCACCGCATCGGCCAGGGCATAGCTAATTTAATCGCACCTTATTGGAATTGAAATCAGCAACGGCTGCATATCCGTCTGCCTCAGCCTCAAAATTTAATCGCACCTTATTGGAATTGAAATGGTCAAGGACATGTCCCGTCCCTTCAACCTCGGCTGAATTTAATCGCACCTTATTGGAATTGAAATAAGGCTGTTTCCAATCCTTGCATCTGTTTTCCTGAATTTAATCGCACCTTATTGGAATTGAAATCCCTGAGCGGCCTCCCTGCCATCGGCTTCACCCCCAAATTTAATCGCACCTTATTGGAATTGAAATCATTTTGGGGAATGGTAGAAATCGGACAAAACCGACAATTTAATCGCACCTTATTGGAATTGAAATCCTCTTGGCACATATCGAAGCCGATGGTGCGAGCGCAATTTAATCGCACCTTATTGGAATTGAAATCAACTGCTTACCATTTGGTAGCAATGCAGTTACAAATTTAATCGCACCTTATTGGAATTGAAATCCTGTACCTTGGTGTCAC
>CBDCVJ010000020.1:0-199977 GCA_965222975.1 Saprospiraceae bacterium
GTCGAGTCACATCCATTGATTGCTATTAGGTCAAATACAGTGGTGCTATTAGGTGCGAGGTTTTGGCCGTTATAAGGTATCGTCGTGCCTGTACAGGTCTGTAGCATCACATCTACATCATAGTTCGGCAACTCGGTCACTGTAACCATTACAATAGAGTCACAGCCATTCGCTGCTACAAGAGTGAAGTCCATCATGTCGCCCGGCGACAGTGTTGTACCTTGGTACTGAACGGTCGTGCCCTCACAGGCAGGAATGTCTAGGGGGGTCTCATAATTGGGAAGCCCTGTTACGGTAACAGTGACAATGGAGTCACAGCCATTGACCGCTGCAAACGTGAAATCCATTATATCGCCCGGCGACATGGTAACACCCTCGTATTCCACTGTAGTACCCTCACACGTAGTGAGGCCAAGGGGTACAGCTAAATTCGGAAGTTCTTCCACGGTTACATTTATAATCGAATCGCAGCCAGCGAAATTTTCAAAAGTAAATGTGCTCATTGTTCCGGCTGCCAAGGGAATGCCATTGTACAGAACACTTTCCCCTTCACAAGCCTGCAATTCAATTTCCATGGTATCATTGGAAGCAACCATAACAAGCACAGTGTCAATAGCGACCCCACAGTTGTTAGAGGCAAGAACAGTGTACTGGGTCGTTGTGTCTGGACTTACGGTAACAGTATCTCCGCTCGCGTTCCCAGGCAGCCATTCTATTTGCTCTGCATTCATGGGTTCACTTTCTAATAAGATCGAATCACCATCACAAAGCGTCTCATTGTCATTAGTGATTTCAATGGATGGCCCTGGCAATAGATTTATCGTAATATCAACGCTTTCCTGGCCACAAACATTTATGGCAGTAGCCGTGTAGGTAATTGGCGACGTGGTTGGCGTTTCTATCAGTACATTGCCAATAAATCCGCCTGGGTTCCACTGAACCATATCCTCATTTTGAGGGGATACTTCCATGAAAACGGGAAGGCCTTCACATGATTCTATATTTTCTTCTGCCGCACTAATAGTGGGCAATGGCATTACTTCCACTATTATGGAAAGCTCAAATTCACCACATGTGTTACTGGCAGTGACCGTGTATTCTGTCGTTTCTGTTGGGGCTACTGTAACGGTAGTACCCATCAATCCTCCGGGCTGCCAAACCACTTCATCAACGTAATTATTTGGGATAACTGAAATGTCAGTCGGTATGCCTGGACAAATCGGCATTAGTGGCTCCGGTGTAATCAAGGGCTCAAAGCAAGGAAACGGTTCTCCATAGTTGCTGGGAATGGCACCACACCCCCCCTGCGGACAGGTATTGGCCTCTTGTCCGCCACCTGACCAAGTAAAGCCCTGACTACCAAGAACAATGGATACCTGAAAACTCTCGTCTGGGGTGAAACTTCCTGCTTCTGCATCCACAAAAGGAGTAGTTGGAAAATTCCCCAATGGGTCGCCCCAAGTGACGTTCGTTCCACCAAAGACAGCATTGAGGGTCGTACCATTATTGCTGGTCAAGCTTGGTGGCATGACATCAATGATTGGCGCATCGGTATCCCAATAAAAACCCCATGTGCTGCCACAGTCAGTCGTCAAGTCTCCAGCTACCAAGATGGTCATGTTTACGGTAAAAGTTCCATCGCCATTGTCAACATAACTGTCGATGATAAAGCCGGACGTATCGCAGGCCGACAACGAACCGGAGCTGAATTGCCATACTAATGTGAAAAACAGGAACTGCCCTACTTTTTTTGCAGAAGGCATCCTTTCAATGAAAGAATAAAAAAGGTGCATAGTTGATAGTAGTTTTATTGCGTTAGACCCAACAGTTTTACATAAATGGTAAATAGTTCAACATAGAAGGGAGGTGTAAATAGTTTTGTTTAACAATGCGAAGAATTGGTTAAGCCAGTCGTTTGATTTTCAATTGACTAGAAACCTTTAGTATGGTGATTTTGGAAATTACCATGAATTAAATGGCTGATTATCAACATCTTTCCATTTTCACTCGTCATTCGCAATAATAAAAGATGCTAAGGTAAACGGTAATATGATTTTTTCGAAATAGCAGCTTGTTTGTTTTGTGCTTACGAAAATCACCTCACCAACTGAACATCCCCTTTATACAATTTTTTCACTCCATCGACAAATTCTACTTCGACCATATAGGCGAACACAGCCGGATTCAATTCTTCGCCCCGATGTTTTCCATTCCAGCCAAAAGCGGGGTCATTGGGAGGAAAATTGTAAAATTCATACAACAACTCACCCCAGCGGGAAAATATTCGGAAGCTCCTGATATTAGCAACGACACCCAATTTGCTGTACACCAAAAATATGTCGTTGATGCCATCATCATTAGGACTAAAAGAATTGGGTATGTAAATGCCACGTTCTTTCCTCACCACTACCAGTACATTTGCTTCGGCACTGCATCCTAAATCGGTAGTGACCGCTAGGTAATAAGTCGTGCTGTTTAGAGGGGAAGCAGTTGGTTTTTGGCAATCAAAACAACTGAGCGTCGAATCAGGCTGCCAACTATAGGTCAGCAGGCCAGTGGCCGTTACCTGAGGCTGCAAGACCACCGACTCTCCAAGGCCGATGCTGATGTTGTCTTCAAAACCGATGGCCAGGTCACCAATGACATCCAGTGTGATGGAATGGATGGAATCACAGCCGCTCAGGGCCGTGTAGGTTTCCGTATAAACCCCAGGTGCAGTAGTCGGTAGTCCAAAGATGTCCGCCGATTGGCCTTCGCATATTTCAATGGTTTCGTTGGTCTCAATAAACGGGCTAGGGTCAAGAGCCGTCACGGTCACTATAGAATCGCAGCCAGTGGCGTTTGTCAAGGTGAAATCCATGCTCGTTCCAGAAGCCACCTGCGTACCATTGTACAATAATATTTCCCCTTCACAACCTTGTAAAGTGACCGAACCAAAGGTCACTGCCAACTCTTCAACTGCCACAGTGACGACGGAATCGCACCCGTTGGCATTCACCAATATTACATCTGTAACACTGCCTGCCAAGAGTGGCTGGCCATTATAAAAAGCCATTTCACCTGTGCAAGCCTGCAAGGTAGCCGAGCCAGTGGTTGGCAATAATTCCTCTACTGTTATAGTGACTACCGAATCGCAGCCATTGACTGCCGTTAGGGTAATATCGGTGACACTTCCTGCTGGTAACGGTTGACCATTGTAGGTAGCTGTTTCGCCAGTGCATGCTGCCAATTGGACATCGCCTGTCTGTGGAAATAGCTCCGTGACCGTCACTATCAGGATGGAATCGCAACCTTGGCTGGAGGTAAAATCGAAATCCATGGAAGCACCAGCAGGGATGGGTGTTCCATTGAAAAGTGCATTTTCACCAGTACAAGCAAACAATTCCAGATTTCCCGTCAGGGCAAATACCTCTTCTACTGTTACGGTCACTACCGAATCACAGCCGTTTTGAGCAGTCAAGGTAAAATCTGTTACTGAACTTGGAGCAAGCTGCTGGCCATTGTAGGTTGCGGATGTGCCTGTGCATGCCTGAAGTATCAGAGGCGAGGCAAAATTTTCAAGTTCATTCACGGTGACGGTCACAATGGAGTCGCAACCATTAGCGGTAATAAGTGTAAAGTCGGTTACCGTGCCAGGGCTTAATGACTGCCCATTATATACTGCTGTACTCCCTGTACAAGCAAATAGGCCTTCTTCTCCAGTCAGCAAATCAGACTCGTCCACAGTCACGGTTACGATTGAATCGCAGCCGAGAGAGGAAGTAAAGGTAAAATCCATTACGCTACCAGGCGACAACTGCTGACCATTATAAGTGATAAATGTATTGGCACAAGTTTCAAACTCAATGTCCTCATAAACAGTCTCCAGTTCTTCTACCGTCACCGCAATGATGGAATCACAGCCATCGACCGTTGTCAAGTTAAAATCAAGTGAAGTACCCGGCGGCAAGTTCACTCCATTGAATGTGGCAAACGAGCCGGTGCAGGCTTGAAGAAAGACTGGATACTCGTAGTTGGGCAGCCCTTCTACGGTTACGGTTAAAATGGAGTCGCAGCCAAGGGACGAGGCAAAAGTGAAATCCGTTATACTTCCTACAGCCAATTGCTGGCCGTTGAAACTGACACTCTCCCCAAGGCATGCCTGTAGGCTGAGGGAGGCCGTCACATCCGTAACCTCTTCCACCGTAACGGTCATAATAGAATCACAGCCGTTTGTTGCTACCAGCGGCACATCAGTAGTAGTATTGGGAAATAACGCTACACCGTTGTAGGTAACGGACATACCAGTGCAGGCCTCAAGCGTCAGCGGCAAACTGTAGGTTTCGAGTTCCTCGACAATCACGGTCACCACGGAATCACAGCCCTGCGATGTGATAAAATTAAAATCCATCGAAGTACCAGCAGAGATGGGCGTACCATTGAACATGGCCGATTCACCTGCACATGCCGATAATTGTTCTTCCTCCTCAATGATGGCCACTTCATTTACCGTCACGGTCACCATAGAGTCGCAACCAAGCGCAGTAGTGAAATTGAAATCGGTCACCGAGCCGGGTTGGAGCTGTTGTCCATTATATAAGGCAGTCGAGCCAGTGCAGGCTTCAAGGTCAACGTCAGTGGTAAAAATAGCCAGCTCCTCTACCATTACCGTAACGGTCGAATCGCAACCATTGGTCGCTGTTAGGTCAAATACAGTTGTACTGTTGGGTGTCAGGTTCTGCCCATTGTAAGGTATCGTCGTGCCTGTGCAGGTCTGCAGCGCTACACTTATTTCAAAATTCTGTAATTCGGTTACAGTCACCGTCACCACAGAGTCACAGCCATTGGCAGCCGCAAAAGTGAAATCCATCATGTCACCGGGCGATAACGTTTCACCACTGTACTGAATGGTCGTGCCTTCGCAGGCCGTAAGGCCCAAAGGAGTTGCATAATTGGGTAGTCCTTCAACAGTAACAGTAACCACGGAGTCGCAGCCATTTGCCGCAGTAAAGGTGAAGTCCATCATGTCGCCCGACGCCAGCGTTTCACCGCCATACTGGACAGTAGATCCTTCGCATGTAGTGAGGACAAGCGGCATTGCTACATTCAGTAATTCTTCTACCGTCACATTGATAACTGAATCACAACCAGCAAAATTTTCAAAAGTAAAAGTGCTCATTGTCCCTGCTGACAGAGGGATGCCGTTGTATAAAACGCTTTCTCCCTCGCAGGCCTCCATTATTATCTCTACCGTGTCCGACATAGCGACTGAAACCAATACAGTGTCAACGGCCACTCCGCAATTATTACTTGCAAACACGACGTATTCAGTAGTCGTATCTGGGCTTACGAGGATGGTATCCCCGCTAACGCTACCGGGCATCCATTCTACTTGATCTGCATCTACAGGTTCACTTTCCAATAAAATGGTATCGCCATCGCAGAGCGTTTCATTGTTATTTGTGATTTCAACAGAGGGACCGGGTATTGTCGTCACGGTAATATCCACACTCGCTTCCCCGCACTGATTAATGGCCGTGGCGGTATAGACCGTTGGCGACATTTCAGGTATTTCAATCAGTACATTGCCCACATTATCGCCTGGATCCCATTCGACAATAATTTCATTGGAAGGTGAAACTTCCATAATAACCGGAAAATCTTCACAGGCTATTATATTTTCTTCAACTGCGAATATTTCCGGAAAAGGGATCACCTCAACGGTCACGGTGATCTCGAACTCATCGCACACATTGCTGGCCGTGACGGTGTACTCTGTTGTTTCCGTTGGGGCTACGGTCACCGTTTCTCCCATCAACCCGCCCGGTTCCCAGATTATGTCATCCACCAAGTGATTGGGGAGAACGGAGATATCAACAGGTTCACCAGGGCACGATGGCCCCGTCGGAATGGCCGTTAAAGATGGCGGGAAACATTGAAATTCGCCTTCATAGTTGGTCAGGATGGCGCCGCAACCCTGCACAGGGCAGCCGCCAGCTTCCTGTCCACCCCCCCACCATTCAGTAGGTTGTGTTCCGACGACAATAGATACCGGGAATGATTCATCTGGCGTGAACGATCCCGGTTCTGCATCAACAAAAGGAGTAGTGGGAAAACTGCCGTTTGGGTCACCCCAGGTAATATTGTTTCCTGAAATCACTGCACCAATGGTCGTCCCATTATTGCTGGTCAAATCTGTTGGATTTACGCTGACGATAGGCGCATCTGCATTCCAGAAAAAACCCCAAGTACTGCCACAATCGGTCGTAATGTCCCCAGCCACCAAAATGGTCATATTGATCGTAAATGTCCCATCGCCGTTATCTATAATGCCATCAATTACAAACCCTGACGAATCGCAAGCCAACAACGAGCTGGAGCTGAATAGCCATACCAAAACAACTATTAAGAAATGCCAACCTTTTTTTACTACAGAGATTCCTTCGCAGAAAAGATATAAAGGACTCTTCATGAATCGGAAGTTTATAGTGTTAGACCCAACAGTTTTTACATTAATGCTAAATTCTTCAACCTAAAAGGAAGGTCAGGAGAGCTGAAGAGCTAGGTGGGGGTTCAGGAGGGGCTAAGTTAAGGCGTAAAATGTTTTTTTAAAAACAGGACGAGGTTTAGTTAGATAGGTGACAATTGTTTGTCTGAAATCAAATCCCTAATAGTGCTTTCACTGTCGGCAAAACCATTGCTCCCCGATCACCATCAAAATCTGCCACTTCTCCTTCCTTTTGCTCCACTTGCCCCTGCCTGGCCAGTCCCATCATCCGCTGCCGTTCGGGTGGGGTGAATTTGGAAAACGTGCGCCGCAACACTGCCAGCACATCGCTGAAATTATCCTCGGCCAGTTCAGCAACCCACTCGTCGAGCAAGTTCCAAAGGGAGTGGTTGTGCAAGAGGACAAGGCCACTTCCGATGAGGAAACCTTCCAACCATTGCGCCGCCTCCAATGGGGCCGATCCACTGGAAAGAGCATAGCGCATGCGGGTCGCTCCCTCACTCTCCGAAATGATTTTTTTATCAAATAAGATACGGGTGCAGCCACCTGAGATGAGACCATTAACCTGGCTGGCATTGGCGATTTTCAATAAAGCATCGTGCCATTGGTCGAGGTAGGTTTTTTTATTGAGCAGGCCAAAGGCACGGTTCACATTTTGAATGCGTTTGAAGGCATCACCAGAAGCATCCTCATCCATATTGGAAACAGCACCGGGCAAGCCGATGCAAATTCTCGGTATGAGGTGTGCTACCACTTTTTCTACGGTCGAAATATCCGTACCTCGGGTGTTTCCGTATTTGACTATTTGCGTCAAAGGTGGAAAAGCGTCCATTAGGTGATAGACGTCAGTCGTGACAGCCGCAAGGTTTTCCAGTTTTTGCAATAGGTAGCCGAATGCGGAGGGCAGGTTGGCATTAAGGGATTTTTTCACCAAATCGGTGAGTGCGGGCAAGGCAGTCGTTTCGTCGGTTTTTTTTTGTAAAAAATTCACGCAGGCTTCCTCTACGGTATTGCCCCAAGCGCCCATTTCGATGATGCGGATGGCCAGTTCGGGCGACCATTTCATTTTCCAAAATTCCTTTAAAACGCCTGCGGTTTGGTAGCGATCCCGTTCCACCAGATGTCCCCAATGGATGCCGAGCAAATTCAAGCGGTGGAGGAGCAGGCTTTTCAGCTTGTCCGTGTCGTTTCGCAGCTCAATGCCATTTGGTTGTTCGTTTTTGTCAACGCCTTTGAGCCATTGTTCTTCCGAATTTTCCCAATAGTCTTTCATGCGGGAGGAGCTGATGGCTTGCAAAATATCGGAATGCAATGGAACGGTCGGGACATTATCAGGCACATGGCCTACCTTATTTCCAGTAATCAATTTCTGCTCTATGAGTTCCAGTTTCTCAGGGCTGCCTTCACAGATGGTCGTCACCGCCGCTTCTTTCAGTTCCTCAATGCCCGGAACGGCCACTCCCCGCAAAGTGGCCAGCGTTTCCGCCATGCGGATGGCCTCGATCACATGCGCCGAAGAGGCATCCAAGTCCTCTGCCCGAAAGAGCCTTGCCACATTTATCATCCAACGAGTGGCAGCCTCTCCCCTACCCTCATTGGTATTTTGGGAAAACAACAGCTCATACCAAGCTGGCGAAACGACACCTGAGCGGTAGCCACTATCAAAGGTCAAACGGTCGTAGCTCCAAGGTATCCAGGTGGCAGTGGTTTTCACTTTTTTGATGCCCTTTAAGAGGGCAGCATCGTGACTCACCTTGTATTTTTTGATGTCTGAAAGTGCAGGTACATGCCACGCCCCGCAGACGACCGCTATTTCATCAAAACCTTCTTTTTGCACCTTGCGAAGTGTCTGTCGCATAAATGCCTCTCGCCGTAAAGTGCGGGGTGCGATCTCCGGTGCCCCCTCCCGCAGAGTCGTAGTCATATCTTTTATTGTTTCAAATATATCCACTTCATTGTCAGGGCTTTCAAACATGACTTCCCACCACCGCTCGCTATCGGTATAGCCAGCCAGATGTGCCAAATAGGCCATAGGGTCTTTGCGGAATACTTTCTCTTCGTTGGTCAATTTTTCTTCCACCTCCAATTTGCTTTGTACAACATTTCTCTCCTTTTCATCCAACGCAAAACTGATTGTCATGGGCAAATCCATGAACCGCACAGGGATGCTTTTTTCCTTGGCAAAAAGGACGGCCTGCCACTCTGGCGAGAATTCGGCAAAGGGCAGGTAGATGGCTTGAGTGATGTCTTTGGGGTTGTAAATAAGGGCGGAGATGGGGGGGATTAGGGAATTAGGAAATTGGGTATTAGGTATTTGTTCTTCATTGCCCTTTTCGGACTGCCAACTGTCATCCTGAAGTGAATCTGGGATTTCCGCTGCGCCCCAAACTGTCGAACTGTCGAACTGTGGGCTGACGAACTGAAGCAACCCCTCCGCATCGGCAGGTGCTTCGATGACGAGGACATCAGGTGGGTTGACTTGGAGTGCCTTGAGTAGGGCTTTGGTGGAGCCGGGGCCGTGATGGCGGATGCCGAAGAGGTGGAGCATTTTTTAGAAGGGGGATTTGCTTGGGTGTTGGCGGGCGTCGAAGAAAGCTAAGATGGTGAGAGCTTCATTATCAAACATGTAGTACATCCGATTATGCTTGCCAATCAAGGTATATCTGACGTTTTTGAATTCTTTAGTTGGCCTACCGCTACCAGGAAATTTTAAAATGGCCGTTATTCTTTCATCTACTTCATTCTTAAAATTGACAGCTGCCTGATTCCATCCATTTTCAACATAGTAGTCAACGATATTAAAATAACCTTCCTTCGCTTCTGGTTTCCATTGGAGAACTAAACTCATTTCACAATGGATTTAAATTTTTCTTCTATTTCTTGCATCACTTGCTCATGTGGAATAAGGTTTTCTCCTCTTTTAGTTTCCTCAATAGACCTCTTCAATTGAGTTTGCTGCTCTGCCGTTAATTCATCCCACCAATCTATCTCTTTTTTTTGATCTGGCTTAATTATTCCGACAAAAGCATCTTTTAATTTCAAAAGCATTTCATGGTCGGTCACCCCTGCCAGCATCTCATGTAGCGTTCCTTTCAATTCCAGTGTATTCATGATTTAAAATTTAAAAATGATGAAATTCTTGTAGTAAAATTAAGAAAGGTATTTCTCAAAAACAAGCTCAAAAGCACCTCACCGATGAAAACTTTCCCCCACAAACTTCAACACTTCCGGTAGCGCCGTCCGCCAATATGTCCAAGTATGGCCTCCGTCCCGCACCCGGAATTCGTGGGGTATTTTTTTATCAATCATCAGGGCATGCAGCGCCATATTTCCTTTAATTAAAAAATCATCATCGCCGCAGTCAATATAATAGCGGACGGATTTTAATTTTTCGGCATCGCCTTTTTCAATAATTTCCAATATCGAATTTTGGAAATAATGTTCGTCCAGCCTGTCCTGCCCATCCATCGTCTTGCCAAAACAAACTTCAAAAAGATTGTCCCATCTTTCGCTGGGCATTTCTTTCATTTCATCATCCAAAAAAACAGCAGCACTCAGCGGGGCACAAGCAGCAAATATTTCCGGGTGCTTAGTCGCCATGATGAGGCTCCCATGGCCGCCCATCGAAAGTCCGGCAATGGCCCGGAATTCTTTTTTTGACCGGATGCGGAAACCTTTTTCCACATTTAGGATAAATTCATTGATGAAAAAATCCTCCCAATTCACTTTCCCATCATAGCTGTTGATGTACCAACTCACCCCTGCATCGGGCGTTACGATGATCATCGGCGGGGCATCGCCACTGGCAATCGCTCGGTCAGCTATGTAATTGGATTCACCGAACTGCACCCAACCCGTTTCATCGTCGGAATAGCCGTGGAGCAAATAAAGGACAGGGTAGCTGCGATTGGAAGTCCCATAATCGAAAGGCAGGTACACGGAGTATTCCACATCGTGGCCGAGGATGGTGCTTTTCATTTTGAGGCTTTCTTTTAGTGTGCCATGCTGGGCAATGAGGCCAAAAGTCAATAGCGTGAGCAATAAAGTTGTTAACGTTTTCATATTTGCCAATTTTAATTTTTGCCAAATATAGAAACTCCTCGAAAAGTGAAGCGGTGCAACAAATCCTATATTTGCCAGCCCATGATTAGAATGCTCGAATTATGCTAAAAACAAACAACCTTCAATATGCCTACCCCAATAGCGCGCCGCTCCAATTTCCCAACATTCAGTGCGGCACGGGCGAACATTGGCTGCTGCTTGGCCAATCGGGCTGCGGCAAAACGACCCTATTGCACCTGCTCGGCGGACTGTTGACCCCCAAAGCGGGTTCGGTCAACATTGGCAATACAGCGCTCAATTCGCTGTCGTCCAGTGCCTTGGACAAATTCAGAGGCAAAAAAATAGGGATCATTTTCCAAGTACCGCATTTCGTGCGCTCACTGACGGTGGGTGAAAACATGGCACTTACCCAACAGCTCGCTGGTATGCCCATTGACCAAAACCGCATCCAACACCTGCTCAAACGCCTCGCTATCGGCCACAAGCTAGACAGCAAAACCAGTGACCTCAGCCAAGGCGAACGCCAACGAGCAGCTATTGCAAGGGCACTCGTCAACCAGCCAGAAGTGATTCTCGCTGATGAACCGACTTCCGCCCTAGATGATAAAAACACAGACGAGGTCATTCAATTGTTAGAAGATACGGCAAGCGAGGTGAATGCGACTTTATTAGTAGTGACGCATGATAATCGGTTGAAGGAGCATTTTTCAAAACAGATAAATTTGAATGGTTGAATGGTTAAATGGTTGTCATAGCCATTTAACCATTTAACCATTCAACCATTCCAGCCACTTGATGAATTTATTAAAACTCAGTTGGAAAAACCTTTTGCACAAGCCATTGAATTTGGCTTTGACATTAATACTCTTCGCCCTCGGCGTTGGGCTGATTTCTTTGTTATTAAATTTAAATAACCAAATCGAAGAAAATTTCAATAAGAATTTAGCAGGTATTGATTTGGTATTGGGAGCAAAGGGCAGCCCCTTGCAACTCATCCTCTGTACCATGTACCATGTAGACAACCCGACGGGCAATATCAACATCGGCAAGGCAAAGGCTTTTTTAAATCCTCGGCACCCACTTATCAAAGATGCAGTGCCGCTCTCGCTCGGCGACAGTTACCGCAATTATCGCATCGTCGGCACCACGTATGACATTTTGGGATTTTATGATGCAGCATTGGCCGAGGGGGATCTGTGGGCAAACAATATGGAAGTCACCATTGGGGCAGCAGTCGCTGATATTTTGCACCTGCACATAGGCGATACTTTTAAAAGTTCTCATGGTTTGGTAGAAGGCATTGAAGAACATGAGCATGATTTTAAAGTCGTCGGCATCCTCGAACCAACGGGCTCGGTGATCGACCAGTTGATCCTTTGCAATACACAGAGCATTTGGGATTCGCATGAGCATCAGTCGGCTGAGGACAGTCGGCAGCCAGACGATACCCAATCGGGTAATGGGGAACATGACCATGAGGGGCATGACCATTCACACGACAAAGTGCCGCCAACTTCTTATGATTCCCTGACTTTGCGAAAAATGGCGACCGAAGACCGATTGGAATTATTGAAAAATGAGGACAAAGACATCACGGCTATTTTATTAAAATATAAATCCCGCACCAACATCCAAGCCTTGAACATGGGACGCAACATCAATGAAAATACGGAAATAATGGCCGCTGCCCCGCCCATTGAAGTGGCCCGCCTACAGACCAATTTGGGTGGCGGCACAAAGGTATTGACGCAATTGGCTGGCGTGATCGTTTTTGTGTCTGGTCTGAGTATTTTTATTTCCCTTTTTTCTTCCCTTCGTGATCGCAAATATGAACTCGCCCTGATGCGGGTGATGGGCGGAACACCAGGTACTTTATTTTGGGTGATTTTATTAGAAGGGTTGATTTTGGCAGTCTTGGGTTATTTATTCGGCATATTATTGAGCCATCTCGGCTTGGCTGTTTTAGCGAATTTTATGGAGGACTCTTACCGCTATTCTTTTTCCGGTCTGAAATTTTTGGCCGCAGAAGGTTATTTATTTTTTGGGGCTTTGGTAGTGGGTTTTATAGCAGCAGTTGTTCCAGCTTTGCAGGCGAGGAAGACGGATATTTCGGAGACGTTGGCGAAGGGGTAATTTGAAAATTATTTACAATCTAAAAATACACCCCAATTTTGTATCTTGCAAGTCCATACTACTGCAAAGTAAATCTACAACGGTTTTTCTAAAAAATTACAAATTTAAATTGCCCATTCATGAATCAATCCACTACCAATCAAATACAACTCCTTTTAGCGGAAAACAAAACCGCCGAAGCCCTCGACCAATTGATGGAACAAAATATATCGAGTGGTTGGAAAGAAACTGTCTTATTACTCAAAGCCAACTTACTAAATGTGGACAAACAATTGATGGATGGAGTCATCGATTATGCCGCTGCCCAATTGCAATTCAACCGCATCAATTCCGGCGCATTAAAAATATTAACCTATCTGGAAACTGGATCTGGCGATGCAGAAAAAATATTAGCGGAATTTAGAGAAAAATATTCGGGGACAAATATCGTCACCAATACCACAAAAATTTCCGATTCAGATATTGAAATAGACGACAGCGAAGGAGTGGTCATTGGATCAGGAAATACCGTTACCCAAAAAATATTCAGTGCGTTGGGGAAAAAACAATTTTGGATCATATTGGCCGTGCTTGTTTTAATTGGCAGCATTGGCTTATGGGGCGGCAAAAAATTATTTGCACAACAACAAGGGCATTACCATTCATTAAATGAAATAAAAAAAGAATTGGCAACCTTGGCCGATTTAAATAAAAATGTAAAAAACAATTTAGATAAAAATGGGACAGAATTAAATGATTGGCTAAAAAAAGGAATGCAGGCCATGAAAAGCGAAGATTATACGACCGCCGTACAATACCTGGAAAAAGTTGTAAATGATTTACCCTCAGCGGCCATCCACCAGAACCTCGCCATCGCTTACGACAAAATGGGAAACCCAGAAAAGTCGAACAACCATTTGAGCAAAGCCAGTAAAATAAACCCTGACCTGAAATTGCCCGTATCCTATGACGCTTTAAAAGGAAAGCGCATCAATTTATTATTGGAAAAAAACGGCGGAGAAGTTTTGGTCGCCTCCAATGAAAGCTTTCGGGGTTTGGCTGATGAAAAAGAAGTAAATATTCTGGTAAATGATGGCCAGGAAATCATATATGGTTTTTTAGGTGAAAGAAAAGCTACATTTGACATGTTTACTACTGTCATTAAGAAAACTGCTAATTCGAACATTAATCAGTTTGAATTATTTTATGGAAACGACTCACCGACTGGTGAATTTATTTCCATCGGGACTTTCAACACCAACAATAGTTTTGTGGCCAGAACCCCCTACCAGGAATTCAAGTTCGAAAAGGTAACCGCAAAATATTTTAAATTCAAGGCCATTTCAGCTTCAGGCGGCCATTACATTTATTCTTATATTCCAGAAATCCAACTCTGGGGCGAATTAAATTAAGCAGATGAGCAGGGGTTAGAATTGTTTTTTTGTCAGGATTAACAAGATTGACTTGATTGTAAAATGTTTAAGACCCAAAAATTATATCATGTAAATCTTGTTAATCCTGTCGAACCAAAATTTAAAATAATCCTGTACATCTGCTTAATCGTAAAAACAAATCACTATGATAAAAATAAAAAATAAATTCATAGCCGTTCTATGGCCATTTATTTTCCTTGCCTTTTTAGCCCAAGGTCAAAATGAATTAATCGCCGGGTTGGAAAAAGAACTCACCGAACAAGAAGGCAGTGCCTACTGCGAAACCGCCATTTTGCTTTCTGACCTATATTTTAAAGAAAAAGATTTTAACAAAGCCAACGAATATGCAGTCGCCGCTTATAACGAAGCAGAAAAAGGTGGGTTAAAGGATTACATGGTAGTTTCCCTGAACAAACAGGCCAAGGCTAAAATAAAAAATAAAAATTTAAAAAAACTGGAGCGCCTAGCTGCCATGAAGCAATTTGGCAAGAGCTTGGAGTTGATGACAAAATATGGGATCGAAAACATTGAATTAGAAACTGATAACATCGAATCCATTGTCCAAGCCAGCAAGACTCTTTTTGAAAAAGCAGAACAAATGGAGATCGAAGAAATTGTTGCCGTCACCCTTGACTCCATAAAAGATGATCTGGCGGCATTGCCCCCACCGAGTATCAGAATAAAAATAAAAGAACAAAAGGAAACAAATGACGCCGTGGATAAGCACATCCTAAAAAAACGAAAACAACAAGAGGAGTTGCAACAAAAAATATTTGCCATGAATTTAGAGAATGTGGAAAACGAATTGAAAAAGAGCAAATCTATTTCACCTGCGACAAGCACAGCCATTATTGACGATTTATCTTTGCTATCTGAATTAAAAGAACAATGGATGCCGCAAAAAGAAGAACTGGAAAAAGATTTTGCCAATAAAATAAAAAGGATTGAAAAAATGGATGCGACGGCTGCTAAGGAAGAGTTATTGCTGGCCGAATATAAAAACAAATACGACTCGCTCGCCTACATCCATACAGTGGATTCCATCAATTTGGAAAAAAAGGAATTGGCATTGCGGCAACAGGAAGCGGAAGTGGCCCGACAAAAAACCCAGCAGTCGTTGATGATGGTTGGTTCGGGCGGGTCGGTCATTTTAGCATTGTTATTCCTTTTTGGATTTGTACAGCAAAGAAAAAACAACCAGCTGCTCAGCCAAAAAAATGGGGAAATACAACATGAGCAGGAGCGGTCTCAAGAATTGCTGTTAAACATATTGCCCGCTGAAGTGGCCACCGAATTAAAAGAACACGGCGCTGCCAAAGCCCACCAATATGATGAAGCAACTGTGCTGTTCAGTGATTTTCAAAATTTTTCAAGAATTACAGAAAAACTACCACCAGAAAAATTAATAGAGGATTTGGATTATTGTTTTAAAGCATTCGACCACATCACAGAAAAATATAAACTGGAAAAAATAAAAACCATCGGCGATGCTTATTTATGCGCTGGAGGTATCCCTTCTCCGCACCCAGATCATGCTCTCCGCTCCATTAATGCAGGACTGGAAATGCAGCAATTTTTAGATATATGGAAAAATGAAAAAAGGGAGAAAGGGGAAGTGTATTTCGAGGCCCGCATTGGCATCCATACCGGGCCGATCATTGCGGGCGTGGTGGGTGTTAAAAAATTCGCTTATGATATTTGGGGAGATACTGTGAATATTGCCTCTCGAATGGAATCATCGGGTCAGGTGGGCAAGGTGAACATTTCCGAAAAAACTCATGATTTGGTTAAAGGTCAATTTAATTTCGAAGACCGGGGAAAGATCGCCATTAAAAACAAAGGGGAGATCAACATGTATTTTGTGGAGAAAAATGATTGATCCATGATTTTTATTGCTTGCACAAAAATTCATCTATCTCAACTAGTGCTTCCAGAACCAATAAAAAGAACGGCAACAAGGACATACAGCTCACCAGCAGTTATCCGTCGGGGGCGTTACCGCTTATTTCTTTAGCATAGACATCCACCCACCTGCCTTTTTGACGTTTACCTGGGCCTATTTTAACCGTTGTTTTCGCTACATCTGCCATATCTTGTACAAAAAGCGGTGATATACCCCATGGCACAAATGTTGACCCCTCGGCTTAATCACAAAATAAAGCGTTTTACTGTCAGAATGGCGGAAAAACCCTTATTATCTTTGTGGATGATTATTTGAAAAAGCAACTAAACAGTGGAAATACTGGTCAAGAGATAGTGCAAGCAATGTCAAATTTCCACTTCCCAAATAAATATGTATCGAGGAAAAAATGAAATGGATGTGAGGAGGCCGTGTTCGGTTGATTTATAACGGCTGCACTTTCCTACCTCTTGGCAAGCGAGGTTATTTTTTCTTTTTTACTTTTTACTTAAACCTATGCCTTTATTCGAAGAAATATTTGCCCCAGAAGGATACGATGAAGAAGGTGAATTCATGCCATTGATCACCATAGAAGAGGAAGACGAACAAAATATCAAGGACGCCTATCCCGAAGTACTGCCAGTATTGGCGCTCAAAAATACTGTCCTTTTTCCCGGCGTCGTCATCCCCATCACAGTCGGCCGGGACAAATCCATCAGAGCCATTCAAAAAGCATATGACCACCACCGCATGGTGGCCGTGCTGTCGCAAAGGGACTCCAAAATCGAAAACCCCACAGGGGAGGATCTTTTCGATGTGGGCACACTCGCCCGAATCATCAAACTGATCCGCATGCCTGATGGCTCTACCACCGCTATCCTGCAAGGACGGAAACGATGCCGTTTGGTGAAAATGGTGTCCGAAACGCCTTTTATGCAAGGCTCAGTTGAGGAGCTACACTATATCATGCCAGCTGAAAAGATGGAGTTCGAAGCCTTGGTGGCCACCATCACCGACAAGGCTAAACAAATCATTCATCTATCTCCACAGATACCGACCGAGGCAGTGGTCATGATCCGCAACATCCACAACCCCAGTTTCCTCATCAATTTCATCGCCTCCAATTTAGGGGCGAAACTCGTCGCTAAGCAAGCCTTGCTCGAACAGGACGACCTCAACAAAAAAGCGGAAGCCCTGCTCGAACAAATGGACAACGAACTCCAATTGCTCGAACTCAAAGACCGCATCGAAAGCAAGGTGCGGACCGACATCGAAAAACAACAGCGGGACTACTACCTCAGCCAGCAGCTAAAAACCATCCAAGAGGAACTTGGCCAAAATCCACAAGAGGAGGATTTGCGGAAAATGGTAGAACGAGCCAAGGTCAAAGCATGGCCAAAAGAAGCCAAGGTGACTTTTGACAAAGAGATCGCTAAGCTCCGTCGCATGAACCCCCAAGTGGCAGAGTATGCCATTCAGACCAACTACCTCGAACTCCTGCTCGAACTGCCCTGGGAGGAATATACCGAAGACAATTTCGATCTCAAGCAAGTGCTTAAAGTTTTGGACAAAGACCATTACGGGCTGGAGAAGGTAAAGGAAAGGATCATTCAGCACCTCGCCGTACTGAAGCTGAAAGGCGATATGAAAGCCCCGATCCTTTGCCTCGTTGGCCCTCCTGGTGTTGGCAAAACATCGTTGGGCAAGTCCATCGCCAACGCCATCAACCGCAAGTTCATCCGCATGTCGCTTGGCGGCCTGCACGACGAATCGGAGATCAGGGGGCATAGAAAAACGTACATTGGCGCCATGCCGGGCCGCATTATACAATCCATCAAAAAGGCTGGCTCGAACAACCCCGTTTTTATTTTGGATGAAATAGACAAGGTGGGCAAGAGCTTTCGGGGCGATCCATCTTCTGCCCTGTTGGAGGTGCTCGACCCTGAGCAGAACTCCACTTTTCACGACAATTATTTGGAACTGGAATACGACCTCTCCAAAGTCATGTTCATCGCCACAGCCAATTCCTTAAACTCCATCCAACCTGCCCTGCTCGACCGGATGGAGATCATTTATATAAATGGTTATTCATTGGAGGAAAAAACGGAAATCGCCCGCCGCCACCTCATACCAGAGCAACGGAAAGAACATGGCCTCAAAGCCACCCACGTTTCCTTCAACAAGACATTGCTGAAAAAACTCATCCAAGGCTACACCCGTGAATCAGGTGTCCGCAGCCTCAACCGACAGATAGCGGGTGTCATGCGGTCGGTGGCCAAATATGTGGCAATGGAAGAGGGTTATGATAAAAACATCAAACCGGAGCACCTGAAAGACATGCTTGGCCCGGCCCGTTTCACCACTGACATTTATAAAGAAAAACAACCCGCCGGAGTGGCCATCGGTCTTGCGTGGACAAGGGTTGGCGGGGAAATCCTGTTTATTGAAACGAGCATGAGCAAAGGCAAGGGTGGCGTGAAAATGACGGGCAACCTCGGTTCGGTCATGAAAGAATCGGCCTCCACCGCTCTCACCTACATCAAGGCCAACACCAAATCATTGGACATTGACCCCAAGGTGATTGCAGAAAATGACGTACATATCCATGTGCCAGAAGGCGCCATTCCAAAGGACGGCCCATCGGCTGGCATCACTATGCTTACGGCCCTTACATCCATTTTTACAAAAAAACGGGTAAAACCCTTCCTCGCCATGAGCGGCGAAATCACTCTTCGGGGAAAAGTGTTGCCCGTAGGTGGTATAAAGGAAAAAATACTCGCCGCCAAACGGGCGGGCATTAAGGAAATCATCCTTTGCCAACAAAACAAGAAAAATGTGGAGGAAATTAATCAAGACTTCCTCAAGGGCATGACTTTCAATTATGTGGACAGGATGGGGGAAGTGCTGGATATTGCGTTTAAGAGGAAATAATGAAATGGTTTGAATGGTTTGAATGGTTTGAATGGTTTGAATGGTTTGAATGGTTTGAATGGTTTGAATGGTTGCTTGCCCCTTTGGGGAATGGCTCAAATGGTTTATTCTGCTTTTCCGCAAACAAACCATTTGAGCCATTCCCCAAAGGGGCAAGCAACCATTCAAACCATTTATAGTCCCGTCTTGATTATCTTACCCACTCCTTTCTGCCCATACTGCGTTTCTATTTCGTAAAAATGAATGCCTGCTGGGAGATCTTCCAAATGCCATTCTAAAGAACTTCCAAACCAGGTTTTATTAGCTACCAACCTACCCACGTTGTCATAAAGTGCTACCCTGTTTTCGCCCACCATCTGTTTTGGCAATTTAATGTACAATGTCGTGACAAAAGGGTTTGGAAAAACCAAAGCCTCTAAAACAAACAACTCCTCATCTGCACTGACCATCACACCGACAGGCACATCATAGCACTGCGTATCTTCCCCATAGACGTTGCTGACCGTCTGACAAACAGTATAGATGCCCGGCTCATTGTAGGTATGCACAGGACTTGTATCCTGTGCTTCTTCGTTATCCCCAAAATCATAAATCCATTCAGACGGCTCATAGGCAGATAGGTCGGTAAAGGTAACTTGTAGAGGAGCGAGGGTGTCCTCAAAGTCCCAGCGGAAGTTGGCCAACGGTTCATTGTTAATGCCGAGGGTGTCGCAGGGCGAGCCGTCCAATGGGCCAAGGCGGTAGTTGGGGAAAAAGCACATGGATGATCCATTGAAGGTAGGCAAAGGAAATCCACTCTGGTTGACTTTGCAGGCCGTTCCTATCCGGTTCGGGAATTCTATGACATGGAAGCTCTGCACCCCATTGGTCGCATTGATGTAAATTCGACCGTCTGGTCCAAGTTGCGAAGAGAAAAAAGTAGGTTTAAAAAAAACGTCCCCTCCCTCGTACTCCGCCACTATTTGTTCGCTTGCTTGCACATCAGCAGCCCAAAGGTCATATTGGTAAATCAACCAAGTGGCCATTACATATAAATATCTTGAATCAGTTGAAAACGCTACGCTGCCGGGAATAGCATGAGCAGTGTCTAATGGAACTTCAATTTCCCAATGCTTTGGGTTGGAAAAAAGACCTGCACACCTATCAAAATCAAATAGGTTTAAATGGTTATGCCCATCATATCGGGCATAGATACTTCCGTTAGGAGAAAAAGCCGCATTACCAATCCTATCATCATCCAATGAAACCATGCCAATCCATTGTTCGTGCGCCACCTCAACCCCTTCCGGGGTCAACAATAAAACAAAATGCTTTGGGCTGGCCATTTCCGGCACAACGATCCACCAATCACGCCCATTGGCATGCCTAGTCATCATGGTAATGCCCCCTGCCAAAGTATCTTCGATGATGGCCTGGTTTTTTTCAACTACATCCCCCCTGCCATTGTCCAGGGTCTTATCAAGCAAAGTGTAATAAAACTTTTCAGTGATGCCTCCTATAATATAATCCAAGTTCATTCCGTGGTGGAACAAATAATACAAATTATTATTGGTGGGATGAGGAAGAAAAATGCTTCCTTGCATAGTTCTATAACCGTCCGTATCGGAACAAAGTTGGTCATGCATGTATCCAGGATTCAGGCTGTCCCCGTTTAAAAGGGGCATATGATCCCTTCCATTTATATAACAGCCATTAGTATAAAACATCAATACCCCATTTTCATCGCTTATAGAACCACTATTGAAAAAAAAATCCATTTCCCTGTCAAGGAAAGTGACCTTTGGCGGCCAACTATTAAAGTCAATATCCGATCCACCGAAATTAGTAGAAACTGGGCTAAAACCGTAGCCCGACATCCAGTTGTAATCGTGTTTTTGGGCATGGGAAAAAAAGGTCATGCCCACTGCCAAAGAGGCAGTGAGCATGACATATTGCAGGTTTTTCATGCTATTTGGAAGTTTTAATGAAGCGGAGCGTAGATAACTGATTTTTACCAGCCATGAATTTGATATAATAAATGCCCGGGCTTAAATGGTTAATATCAATCCTCTTTTTCCCGTCAATTAAATTATGGGTGGAAATTTTCCTACCATATAAATCATAAATAAGCCCTACGGTTACTTGCACGTCGAAAGATTCCAATCCTTGGAAGTTCAGCAGTCCAGTAGTTGGGTTGGGATAAAGGCCAATCGATCCAATATTACCATAAGTCAGGTCATCCCCAATAAATTCTTGAGGACTCCCCCCACCGCAGGAAAGGTTTGGGAATTCGGCAGACAGCAGCGTATCGGGCAATAGACTATAAGCAATATTAATGGCTGGGCCGGCATCATCAAAACAGGTATAGGCCAGCGAGTCGGCAATCGCTACTTCGCTTTCCGTAAGGTCAGTTGCAAAATAAGTCAACCGGAGGCTGTTGGCCGTTTTCAGGTTGGTTTCAAAAACATTGGCCGGAACGATCTGGCTGAGCATGGTAGCAGCCTTTGATATGATTATTTTTTTCAGGAAGTTTATCAAAATATTACGGCCTTACCGCTTGCTTGAAAAGCCTAACCGTTTTTAATACCTCACCATTCTGGTTCATCATCCCTACCAAATAAAGCCCATTTGCAAGGTCAGCAATATCATATTGCTGGTTAGAGTTTGACTGAAAAGTCTTTACCTGTCGGCCAAGAATATTGAAAATGGAAACCTGTTTAATAACTTCATTTTCCGTTAAAGAAAACGCATTAGCAGTTGGGTTTGGAAAAACCTTGATATTGGCCGCTTCTTGCTGTTCTTTAGCATCGGATACTATAAAGGTACAATCTGGTGTATTTACACTGACGTTGATATGCAAGGTGGCAAGTGTATCATCCCAGTTGTTGATGTCAAAGAAGTGTATCATATATGGGCAACAGCCTGGCTGGTCGCCTGGTTTGACATGAAAAACGAACTCATCAAAAGTTTCATTTGCTTTTAAAGTGAAGATGTCAAGATAACCATTGGCAGGATCATAGTTTGTCGAAATGTGTTCAAGGTAACAATAGTTATTATCACATACCTGTGACTCCCAGATGGAAGAACAACTTGATGGGACTTCCCGTATCCATTTTAAATCCAGGACTTCATTTGTAATGTTGGTAACTGCAAGGTATACCTCAAGATCATTACTGACTGTAAGATTTACACCGCTGAAAGGTGCATCCAATACATTGGATGGGCTAAAGCTCAATACTTGGGCCTGAATGCTCAGGGCTAAAAGTGACAATGTAACTAAGGGGAGTAAAGTTTTTTTCATTTTATGTGGTATTGATGGTAAACAGGAAGCTGCACAAAATTAGTCGATCCCTCCCGTATTTTATGAAAATGGTATTTTATTTATGGCAGATACATGACTTGGTTCTCTTTTGAAATTGCAACAAGGCCATGCTTTCCCACTCTCTTAAAGCAATTAACAATTACAATCCCGCCTTCGCCGAAATTTCCAACATCCGGTCGATGCTTTTCACTCCTTCCCTTATCACCCAATCAGGCAGAGTAACTTCCGGCAGTTCATGCTTCATACATAAATATAATTTCTCCATGGTGTTGAGCTTCATGTGCGGGCAGTCGTTGCAAGCACACGTATTGTTGGGTGGAGCGGGGATGAAAGTTTTGTGCGGTGAGCGCTTTTCCATTTGGTGCAAAATACCTGATTCGGTTGCGACGATGAACTCTGTAGCCGGGTCGTTGATGGTGAAATTCAGCAAGCCAGTTGTTGATCCAATAAAATGCGCTTTTTCCAAAATATGCGCTTCGCATTCTGGGTGGGCGATTAACTTGGCATTGGGGTGACGGATCATGAGCTTGGTTATTTTTTCATTGGAAAAAATTTCGTGTACCATGCAGGCACCATTCCATAGCACCATGTCCCTTCCGGTTTTTTTCACCAAATACCTTCCCAAGTTTATATCTGGTGCAAAGATGATCGGCTGATCTTTTGGAATGCTTTCGATGATCTGCACAGCATTGGTGGAAGTGCAGCAAATGTCCGTCAGGGTTTTCATTTCTGCCGTCGTATTTACATAGCTGACGACAATGTGGTCAGGGTATTTCTCCTTAAACTTCCTAAATACGGGCGCGGGACATGCATCTGCCAAAGAGCAGCCCGCTTTGAGGTCGGGCAATAATACTTTCTTATTGGGGCTGAGCATTTTAGCTGTCTCTGCCATGAAATGCACCCCAGCGAAAACAATAATGTCTGCTTCTGTATTTGCCGCCATCTGAGAAAGGCCCAAGCTGTCGCCGATGTAGTCGGCCACGTCTTGTATTTCGGACTCTTGATAATAATGTGCTAGGAGGATAGCATTCTTTTCCTTTTTCAGTTTTTCTATTTCTTCGAAAAGGTCAAGGGTAGGGTCTACCTCGATGTGGAGATATCCATATTTGTTGAGTTCCTTTTTGGCTGCGGTCAGTTCAGCGGTCATGATGATTGGTAGATTGGTGAATTTATGGATTGGTTTATTGGGAATTACTCTTTGATTTACTGATGCTTCTGACGTTTTACATACGATCAAGTAACGCCCATCATTTTCTCAAAAAAAACAACTTTGCGAATGTAGGATGAACAAGGTGTTGAATCAAAAGTTCGGCTAGAAATTATGAGTTTCAACAAGTGGATGAATAATCATTTTCTGTAATGCAAAATATTTTTAATTTTACTTTTCACATTTCAGTTTCCAATTTGGTATTGGTTTTGCTGAACGGAGGCATTACGAACTTGGTCTTTTTTTCCTCCCCGATTAACCCCCGTCATTTCTGGTCTTACTCTTATTCCTTCTCCGTACTTCTTATTTTCCTAATGGACACACACCTTGGATAACCAAAATTTCCACCACTAATCTATACAAGAGAAATCATGATGAAGACCGCACCAGTTACCAAAATACTTACCACAAACTGCACCATCGTTGAGGCTAAGGCTCCTATCCAGACTATCCACGAGATTTTCGATTATCTGCCGTACCGTTTTTTGTCGGTCGTTAGCGAGGAGAAATTCGTTGGGGTTATTCTGCGGGAAGAGTTTTTCCATAAATATCTTACTAGTCAGGACGCTCCCCTTTCTGCCAAGGATTTGATTTCCAAAGAAATGGTGAATTTGTTCACTCATAACACCATAGAAGAAGCCAAAGAAATCTTTGACACGAAAGTATTTGATGTCCTTCCTGTGACCAACGAATGGGGCGATTTATCTGGCATCCTCTTCCGCGACGCTGTAGAGGCTGCTTACCATAATCCTTTTTCCAATAGCCTGGAAAAGGTCAGTGGCCATCTCCGCAAGGTCATGTCCCTCTTTTCTTTTTGATTTAGCAACCAGTGATTAGTTGATTAGTGATCAATGATCAGTTAGGTTTATGCCATATCTAGTCACTGATCACTAATGAACTAATCAACTAATCACTAACTTGGCATTTACAAGTCCTTTCCGTTATTTTGCGGCCACCTAACGAATGTAAAGCCAATGCAAATCCAACCTTTTCAGGCCGTTGTCCCAGACATGGGGCTGATTTCTTCAGCCGACCATTTTTTCGGAACAGTCAAGGAGAAATTCAACGATTACCTAATCAATGGTTACTACCAGCGGTTGCCACATGATGGCCTGTTTGTTTGCACTATTGAACGGGCTGAACGGACGCATACAGGATTAGTGGCCTGTGTGGATATGCAATCGTATTTCGCCGGGCATATCAAAAGGCATGAAAAAACACTGGCTGCTTCCGAGCAGGAGCAAATCCTCCAGTTGATCAACAAAAGCGCTCACGTTAAACCTATCATGCTTACCTATCGGCATGTGGATGAAATTGAAAACATCCTGCTGAAATATGTTGCCGAAAATGAGTATTTCTTAGAAGCCATATTTGAAACCAATGGGGAAACCCACCGCTTTTGGGAAATAAAGGACGAAGCCCTTATCCAACGCATATTAAATCTTTTCGATGAACGTGTCCCGTCGGTCCATATTGCTGATGGGCATCACCGAACTTCTGCTAATGCATTGATGTTCAAGCGTTTTGGGATGGACCTGCCCGACAACCCCTTCCGCTGGCTTCCCTGTTCTATGTTCCCAACGAGCGAAGTGGAGATATACGATTTCAACCGCATTATTCAAGGAATGAACGATTTCAGTCCAGCCTCCTTCATGGCCAAGCTTTCCAAATTGTTTGAAATCGACGTGCTGGAATACGCCCAAAAACCCACAAAAAAGCACGAACTGACTATGTATCTCGAAAAGGAATGGTACCGCCTGACCTGGCGACCTGAAATTTTGGAGGCACATAAAAATGCCCCTGTCATTTTGGATGTTTCCCTCCTCAACGAAAAGGTTTTGGTGGAAATACTCGGCATTACAGATGTTCGTACCGACTCACGCGTAAAATACATTCAGGGCATAAAAACACTGGCTACCCTCCGGGAAAGAACTTTAAAGGGAGAGGAGCGTTTTGCATTTTGCCTTTTCCCCATTGACATTGAGGATTTTTTGACCATCTCTGATGCAGATGGGGTGTTGCCTCCAAAATCCACTTGGTTTGAGCCAAGGGTCAGGAGTGGCTTGTTGGTCAGGCGTTTTGAGATGCCAGAATTTTAATCGGCTGTTGGCTATTAGTTATTGGCTGTTGACAAAGCAGGCCAAAAGCTAACAGCCAAATGCCAAATGCAAATAATAACCTAAAACATGCAAGAAGTATTTATCGTATCTGCAGTACGCACCCCATTGGGGAGTTTTGGCGGTTCATTAGCCAATATCCCAGCCACCAAATTGGGCGCCATCGCCATCAAAGGTGCTTTGGAAAAAGCAGGAGTTCCAGCCGATCAAGTGGACGAAGTTTTCATGGGAAATGTCGTTTCAGCTAACCTCGGACAAGCGCCTGCCCGGCAGGCAGCCTATAATGCCGGAGTACCCCACCACGTCTCCTGCACCACCGTTAATAAAGTTTGTGCATCGGGCATGAAGTCCATTATGTTTGGCGCACAAGCCATTATGTTGGGTTATGACGACATCGTAGTGGCAGGTGGTATGGAGAATATGTCAGCCATCCCATTCTATGTGCCAAAGGCAAGATGGGGCTATAAATATGGCAATGCCGAATTCGTGGACGGGCTTTATCAGGACGGGCTGAAAGATGTCTATGATAAATGTGCAATGGGCGTATTTGCCGATAAAACAGCGGAGAAATACAACATCACCCGCGAGGAGCAAGATGCCTTTGCCATTGACAGTTACAAACGTTCTGCTGCTTCCACCGAAGCGGGTCTGTTTGTCCCTGAAATAGTGCCAGTCGAAATCCCACAGCGGAAAGGCGACCCCATCATCATGAGCGAAGATGAGGAGTACAAAAGTGTGAAATACGAAAAAATTCCTGCCCTCCGCCCCGCCTTCACCAAAGAGGGCACCGTGACTGCTGCCAATGCATCCACCATCAACGACGGCGCATCGGCACTCGTACTTGTAAGTGCAAAAAAATTAAAAGAACTAAACCTCCAACCATTGGCCCGCATTGTCTCCTTCGCCGATGCCGAGCAAGAGCCCGCTTGGTTCACCACCACCCCTACCATTGCCGCACCCAAGGCCCTCCAACGGGCTGGCCTGAAAACGGCAGACATTGATTATTTTGAAGTAAATGAGGCATTCTCGGTGGTCGCTCTGGCGTTTGAGAAAATGATGGAGATTGAGCATGAAAAAACGAATGTGTTCGGTGGAGCGGTTTCCCTCGGCCACCCCCTTGGCGCTTCAGGCGCCCGCATCGTTTCCACGTTGAACAATGTGCTCCATCAAAAAGATGGGAAATATGGGTTAGCGGCAATTTGCAATGGTGGGGGTGGAGCTTCGGCGCTTATTCTTGAAAAGGTCTGAGAAGATTGAGAGGTTAGGAGGTTTGAGAAAAGGGGCATCGCAGGATTGGCGATGCCCCTTTTTATGTATATTCCCTGCTTATTGGGCAGTCCTTAATTGAAACAAACCAATCTCAATCCATACTGTCCAACGCAGCTTTCAGATCAATTGCTTTTTTACGATAACCGTGGTTTCCCTTTTCAAGAATGACATTGAGAGAATCCTTGCATTTTTCAGTTTGCCCTGATCTTAGGTAGGAAAGGGATAAATACCACTGGGCTTTTTGTTTATAAAAAATATTGCTTGTAGCCTTTTCAAGAAAAGGGACGGCTTCCGTTGCTTCTCCATCCTGTAATAAATGAAGCCCTGTGTAATACTGGACATCCCAATATTTAGGGTGATTTTCTTCGATGGTTTTAAGATAAGGTATAGCATTCCCGAATTGCCCATTTTCCAAATTCTTGAAGGCCATTTCAAGGGAGTCATTTTCCGCACCACGGGTTCGACTGCTCAAAGCCAAGTTCTCTTTGGTCAAAAAGTCATCAGCAATTGCAACATACCGCTCTTTCGGGTCATCTTGATTTTTCTTGGCAATCGGTCTTTCTTCAGAAGGGGTATCGTCAACGGGTGTGCCTTTTTCTGGCTGGGCATTTTCCGTTTGTTGTGGAGGTGACATTGGTTCTTCAGGGGCTATTGGTACTTCTATGCTATCGCTTGGATTTTTTATACCTCCTTGGTCTGGCACATCAACCTTGTTAGGAAGCACGGAAGGGGTGCTTTTGGGAGAATTATTGGTTAGGAAATAAATCAAAACAATGCCCACTATCCCAAGCACCAGCAAAAGCAGCCAACGGGTTTTTTTGTTTTCCTTTTTTTGCAATGGCAGGATGTCTTTTTTTTCACCGGTATTTTCGGTATCTTTTGGGAGTTCCGTTTGCCATAGCTTTAGTTTCTTCTTCAAGTCCTGCTCCACCAATAGTTCCATGACTTTATAGTCCTCCCGCTGCTGGAGGAACGCCGCCTTCAAATCCCCATCGGTCCGTAGCTCCTCCTCAAAAGCCCTTCTTTCCTCATCGTCCATCCGATTAAGCAGGTAGGCTTCTATTTTATCATATTTAGGATGTTCGCTCATTATAAATCCTTAAGGTAATTTGATAATGTGGGGTTGTTTTCGAGTATCTTCCTGAGTTTTTTCAGACAGGTGAAATTCCGTTGCCGGGCGTTGTTGGCGTTGCCGAGGTTGAGGGTGGTTGTTATTTCCTCCATGGAATAGGACAGACGGAACAGCAGCAGCAATTCCTGGCAGGTTTCGTCCAACATTTTTAGTGCCCGTCCAATAATGTCTTTTTGTTCTTCTTCCAACATCAATACCTCTGGTTGCCGCATTTCCACCCCGTCGAATTCCTGATCGTTATCGGTATAATCGGTTTTGTTCTGTCCTCTCATTTTGGAATACAACCTCCATTTGCAGATGCCCAAAAAATAATTCCGCAAGGATGACTCCTTTCTGTAATGACCATTACGGATGTTGTTATCCAGTTTAATTATCGCATCCTGAATGGTATCCTCCACGTCTTGTGACTCACCTCCACGTTTTTTTAAAAGGCCAGTTGCAACAGCGTACCATTGCAGGTAAATGTAGTGCAATGCCGTATCACGAGCTAAACCGCCCCCACTTATCATGGAGGTCAGTTGGTCGTCCGTGTAGGTTTGTTTTTTCAAAGGTAGGTGCAGGAATTGAGAAAATTGTTAGCAATCAAAAGGAATCTTATTTTTCCCGTCAAATGTAAAAAGAATAAAAGAAGCGGGGAAACTTGCAGGATAACAGGGTTTCACTAATTTTGGCTGCATTCACTCATCAAATACCTTTTTACTATGGATATTAGGCCTTACTCTCCTTTGGTTTTTTGTTTTTGTTGCTTCTTCTGTTTTTGGGCAGCAAGAACCTACTCTTGAGAAAATTTCTATAAAAGATACTTCTTTCGTTTTCAATATTGCGAAATTAGGCAGCCAATTTTACTTTAATGAAGAATATGATAGTGCTGTCTATTATTTGAAGCAATCCAAAGCACTTTTCGAAGAAATTATCTCCCAAACAAATGATTCAACTATTTGGGCTAATTATTTTTTATCGTCAAATCATCTGGCTCGAACTTACATTTATTTGCATGAGTTTAAGAAATCACTCTATATTTTGAATGAATTATTACCCTTAGAGGAAGAAAAATTTGGGAAAAACAATAGATATAAGGCAGAAAGTTTGTTGTGGCTGGCTGTATGCCATCGGGAAATGAAGAAAACTGAAAAGGCTATTGAATTTCATAAAAAAGCAATAAAGGTAAGAAGCAAAATCTTCGGAGATACTTCCATAAACTTAGCATATAACTATTTATATCTAGCTAACTCGTTGCTTGACATTCGAAAAATAGATTCAGCACTTCTATATTTGAATAAAGCGTTAAAAATAAGAGTTGACTTTTATGATAGTTCGGAAAACATCGAAGTGGCTATGGTAGAGCATAGCATTGGAGGTGTCTATGAACTAAAAAGAGATTTTGAAAAAGCTGAGTTATATTACAAAAAGGCTTTAAATACTCGGATCAAATTAGAGCCTAAATCAATATTTACTGCCGATTCTTATAATGTAATGGCAAAGCTGCTTCAGCGAAAGGGAGAATTCCAAAAAGCTGAATCATATTTCAAAGAGGCATTAAGAATTAGGCAAGAAGTATTAGGGACATATCATGCAAAAACTTTAAACTGCTATAACTATTTAGGTCGATTAGCCCACATGCAGGGAGAAAACAACCGTGCTATAGAAATTTATAAACAAGCACTTTCAATAATAAAAGATCACTATGAAGCCAACCACCGCATTAGTAATGACTTTTACGGATATATCGCAACTGCCTATTATAGCATGGGAGACTTTAGGAATGCTGCAAAATATGATGAAAAGATACTTGGCAACATATTAAAAAAGTACAAGGGTAAAAAAAGTCTGAATATTGATGAAAATCTGAATTTAGGTTTAGCCTATCAATACCTTGCGACTGATTATGCAGAAATGGGATCTTATTCTAAAGCTGAAGATTTGTTGTTAAAATCCCATGAGCATATTGTTCGATCAAATTTTCCTGAGCAAATATTCACGTCTATTTCCAATTTTGGAGTTTTATATAATAGAATGAAGGATAATGAAAAAGCAGAAAAATATTTTAGACTTCAAATGGAATATTTTGAGGATTTTGAAATTGACTCAACTTTAGAAGCTGCAACACTTGCACTAAATCTAGGATCAGTTTATTATGATAAAGAAGATTATGAATTAGCAAATTTATATTTCAAAAAAGCACTTTCCATAAGAACCAAAGTTTTAGGAGAGCATCAGCCTGCTACATATAAGATATTAGGATTGCTTGGAAGCGTCCAATTAAGGAAAAACAATTATGACGAAGCAAAGAAAATTTTAACGAAAGGTCTTAAATTACATTCAAGGCACTAAGAATAAATACGATAGGGATGCTTTCTCTTATTTAATCATTTTATCCCAAGTTTATAGAAAGGTTAATCAACTTGACTCTGCAATCACATTTTGCAATTTAGCACTACAATCTTTTGGATTTGATCCAGAAAAATGGAAAGCCAATACTCAAAAAATATTGTTGATTCAAGGTTTAAACGAGAAAGGAATAATATTGTACTACCAAGAACTTCAAAGAAATGATTTTCGTTTTTTAATGAAAGCTGACTCAGTTTACAACACTATTCTTGAATATTATTAAATTCGATAGGGATAACACTGAATTTGCTAGATTTAATCCCGAACAATATTTGCTTACATTCGAAAATGCCATAAAGGTTAAATTGGATTTGATTGAAGTAGAAGGGGGCTCAAGAATATCAAAATACGAACCTTTTGAAATAATGGAAACCTCAAAATCTTATTATTTACATAAAACGCTCCTAGAATCCAATGCACTTTATTTTTCAGGAATTCCAGACAGTTTGCTAGATTATGAAAATCAATTAAAAATTCAACATTGCATTTTTTGAAAAGAAAAGATTCAAACTGATAGAAAAAGTCGTTTTGGAAACTGATTCCACTTATTTAATTCTAAGCGATAAAATTTTTGATATAAAAAAAGATTATCAAGATTTCAAAACCCACCTCGAAACCACCTACCCCGACTACTACAACCTAAAATATCAGCCTCTCCACCACCTCCGTCGAAGAAGTGCAAAGCGATCTCCTCCAGCCCGACCAAACGCTTTTAGAATACTTCGTTGGCGACAGTAGCATTTTCGTTTTCGTCATCGGCCAAGAAAAATACGAGGTGAAAGAAATCAAAAAGGACTTTCCGCTTGAAAGTTGGGTGGATACACTCCGGTTCAGTTTGGGGGAAAACCATTCAAGCAGCGTGGAAGCTTATGGTCATGTTGCCCATGAGTTATATGAAAAACTCATCGCCCCAGTGGATAGTATATTATCGGAAAAGGTAATCATTGTTCCCGATGGCGTTCTGGGATATGTGCCTTTTGAGGCTTTATTATCCAGCCAGGTTAAAGATTTAGCGGATTTCAAATCCTATCCTTACCTGATTAAAGATAAACAGATCAGTTATTGTTATTCCGCCACCTTGCTGCGGGAGATGATGGAAAAACAGCATAAGCGCCAACCGGCAGGTTCGTTGGTGGCCTTTGCACCATTCTACGAAGGCAGTTATGCCAAACTGGACAGTACCATGTCCCTTACTTTCGATACCCTGACCAATGGGCGTGACACGTTGATTTTCAAAGATATAGTGACTCGCAAGGACTTTAACAAGTTGCCCGACAGCGGCGAAGAGGTCAAAGCCGCCAGCCTCTTCTGGGATGGCGATTATTTCCTCAACACCGATGCTACCGAAGACCGCTTCAATGAAGTGGCAGGCAATTATCGGATCGTCCACCTGAGTACTCACGGCGTAGTGGACAGCCGTTCGGGCGATTATTCTTACCTCGCCTTTGCAGAGCAAAAGGACAGCCTCGAAAACGAGTTTCTCTACATCCGTGACCTCTACAACCTCCAGCTCAACGCCGATATGGTCGTCCTCTCTGCCTGCGAAACGGGCATCGGTGAACTACAACGCGGCGAGGGCATCATCAGTCTCGCCCGGGGCTTTACCTACGCCGGAGCAAAAAGCATCATCACATCCCTGTGGAGCGTCA
Source organism: Saprospiraceae bacterium (assembly GCA_965222975.1). Classification (GTDB taxonomy): domain Bacteria; phylum Bacteroidota; class Bacteroidia; order Chitinophagales; family Saprospiraceae; genus UBA6168. Next base: position 31,989 of record CBDCVJ010000020.1, read on the forward strand.
GTGACGAACATACCAAAGACCTGATGCTCAATTTTTACAAATACCTCAAAATGGGATTTTCAAAAGATGAGGCACTTCGAAAGGCGAAACTGACCCTTATCGAGAACCTCAGCCCCGAAGATGGTATGTATGCTCATCCTTATTTTTGGTCAGGTTTTATTGGGATCGGGGATATGCGGCCTTTGGATTTTTAAGGAATTTTCGGCCTTTTAAATTTATTTGAAAAAAGTTGGGATTTTTAATAACACTCTGGAAAGTGGCTGCACTTACTGATTGAAATTTTGATTTTCTCACTAAAATTTTAATCATGAAGTGCATTAAATTTTTGACACTGATCCCATTTATCTTTTTCATAACCAACTGTAAAAAAAATAATGACGCTAACCCACTTAACTCTATCGAAGACTTACTCGAAGATATTGGTGATTTTGATGACCCGCCAGAATATGAACAAGTGGATACCCTTAATGTGATCGAAAAAGAAATAGGTGATGAATTTTGGATTTGTAGTGAATATGAAGTTGATGCAGCTATTGCCCCGCAAGATTTTTATACTTATGGGCACAACTCAGAAATAATTGTTCCGGGAAAATTGCTAAAAGGAAATTCACTTCATAAGGCCACCCCAGAGGACGTGCCAATTCGCAGAGGCCCTGGGGTTATTAATATTACGACCCTTAATGGGTCTCCGGTCCGTAAGGAATTCGACGAAGCAAGTACTTCCAAAATCTACGAGGCAGTCAATGAACTGATCCAACAGAACAATGGAATTGTCCCTTCCAATTGGCACTTGCAAATTCTACAGGTTCATTCACAAGAGGAAATTAATCTGACCTTAAAATCCCATGCTTCCTTGTTAAAACTTTTTAAGGTTGACAATTCACTGACCTTCAACTCTGACGAACTGTATAACAGTTTTATGGTGATCTTCGATCAATCTTATTTTAATGTAATATTTGAGCGGCCACCAACTCTAATGGAATTTTTCCATTCAGATACCAAAGCTGAAGAAATTGGCAAACATACAGGCCCAGGAAATCCTTTAGCATACATTTCTTCGGTTAATATAGGTCGAAAATTTGCCTTGTTGATCGAGTCAACAGAGGATAAAAATACAATCGAAGGAGCACTCAATGCCTCTTTTGTGGACATTGGAGGTGGGGGTTATAATGTAGAATATGTCAAGGAACTCAATGACCTCAGAGTTAAGGCATTTGCCTTGGGAGGGGAATCTTCAAGTACAATGCAAGCTGTTACTACTGATCTTGATGAACTGGAAAAATTCCTTGCGGAAGGAGGGGATATTAGGAGCGGCATGCCCCTCTCCTATACAGTGAGGAGTGTATTGACCGATAAAATCGTGAAAAAATGGTTTGGCCACTAAATACACTGTCACTGATTGTGAGCCTTTCAATGCCGATGTTCCTGAACCTGTGCTTTGGCTAAATCCTATTGCTGCTAATTTGGAACTTGATGAATGTTCTTCTATTTACGAACCACCTGCTCCGTATATTTATAAATGTATAAAAAAATGGTCTAATTCTTCACCAATATCTAATGACCTGACTTTTGTAGGTGGAATACAAACCGCAAAACCAAGGCATCTTAATAGTTATCTTAACAATAAACCAGCAGCAAGCTTTAAAATGGGGGTTTCTTTGGCATCTCAAACTTCGTCATTGAGGTTTTCAGGAGTTGATATTTCAAACTCAGATTATACAATAATGGCAGTTTTGAATTTTAATCAAAATTTTCAAACATGTACCCCATTCATCGGTGGTTCAAGCGAAATCGAGAATAATCGTTTGGAAGTAGGTTTTAAAGGTGTGAACCAACTTTTTCTTTCACATTACGGAGGCAGGGTGGAAACTGAAATTCCAGAGAGTTTAGTAGAAGGTAACCATATTTTTTGTTTTGCATTTAGCCAGATAAATGGTTTAATCATCTCGGTGGATGGAATCGAACTAAAGCATGTGCCTGATTTCAACAATCCTCTTCAAAGTTTCCCTGGTGCTTATTTAGGTCTAAAGGGATTTTCAGACAGCTGTGATCCCAATGGCTTTGGATCAGCCCACCTAATTGTTTCAGAACTGTTCATGTTCGACAAAGCTTTAAACAAAGCACAACGTCAATCATTGGAGAATGAATTAAGGCAAAAATACCTGTTGTAACTCCAGCTTTAGTAGAACCACTTTATTCCTTTATTCTTAAAATCATAAAATCATGAAAAATCACTTTTTCCAAATATTACTTTTCATATACCTTCCATTTCTCGCAACCGCCCAAATCCAACTCGAACGCCAAGTCATCGCCTCCTCTGGCGGCTACGCTAGTGATGGTGGTATCTCTGTCAGTTGGACACTGGGCGAATCGGCCATTGAAACATTGGAAAGCACCAACGCCGATATCTACCTCACGCAAGGCTTCCAGCAACCAGATAGTATGGATATGGTTGATGCTGTTCGGGAAACCGTTGAAGAACTTGGCCTGACCATCTATCCCAATCCAGTAGGCCAAACATTGAAAATACGTTTGGATGAAATGCCGCCCCACTCATTTGAGGTACGCCTTACTGACTTGAGCGGGCGGCGGGTTCTCCAACAAAAAACAATGGATACAGCTACCCTTGAAATCTACATGGGCGATCTGCCCAATGCCCTTTACCTGCTTACTTTCTCGGACGGGGAAAGCCTAATCAGCAGAAAGGTTCTAAAGGCAGGCAATAGGTAATGGAATCCCCAATTTCTCAAAGTCAGGAACTAAATCATATTTTTCAAAATCTAAAAACAACCAATCATGAAAAGACTCATCTTTTCCCTACTATCTTTTGTGCTTACCATAAGCATTTTCGCACAGGACAATGCACCCAACAGTTTTAATTGGCAAGGCGTGTTCCGCAGTGCAGATAATATTTTGACAAATACACCTATTGAAAAGATCACATTTTCCATCATTGAGGACTTGGATGGATGTGATGGCACGGGAGATACCACACTTGCTTATCAAGAGGAATATACGGATGCAATGACCAATCAATTTGGCCTGCTAAACCTGCTGCTTGGGAGAGGGCGGTTCGCTTGCTGGTGATTGGAACGGCTTGGAGTGGGGCAACCGATGCTACTTCTTGAAAATTGATGCTGTTGTGAACGGAGGTGCTGTTGATTTGGGGATGTCCAAGGTCGTAGGTGTTCCATTTGCCAAGGCCAGTGGTGATTGGGCGAATGTGGGGGACAGTATTTTATATCGAAATGATGTAAATGTTGGAATAGGTACACCCCTACCGCAAGCGAGATTACATATTTACGACACAGACGTTAATCTCAGTGGCGGCGGCGGAATTTTATTAGGAAAATTGGATGGTACAAACCTAGCTATTGATCAAAATGAAATAATGGCACGCAACAGTGGAGGCATTGGTTGCTAAACTTACAGGCAGAAGGTGGAGAAATAAGGGTCCATAGTATTCAAGCGGACGGAACTCAATTCGTGATTAAAGAGAATGGAAATGTTGGTATAGGTGTAACTCACCCCAATAGTCCACTTCATATCCGTACTCAGAATAGTAATGAAGGGTTAAAAATATCCACGGTAGGTGCAGGCGAAGTAATATATCTGCATATTGCACAAAGTAGTTCGGGAAGTTACGGTTATTTGGATTTAGGAGCCAAACAAGGCTGAGAGGGAAATGGTAAAACATCTGTTTTTAATGGCCCTCTCGAATGTGATGTACTTAAAATAAACGGTGCCGACATCATTGAAAAAAACGAACTCTTCCGAAACCGTCCAACCCGGTGAGGTCATCATCGTTGACCCCTCCAGTCCCAATCAAGTAAGACGAAGCAGAAAGGCTTATGACAAAACTGTCATTGGTGTTGCGAGCGGGGCAGGTGGCCTAAAGCATGGGGTCGAATTGTCGCAAGACAACAAACTTCAAGGGAACGTCGCATTTGCCATAGCGGGACGTGTTTATGTCAAAGTAGCTGGGAATGTAAAACCAGGAGACCTGCTTACTACCTCTGGTGTGCCTGGCCATGCCATGAGGGCGAAAAACCATCGAAAAAGCAAAAGGGGCTATTATTGGAAAAGCCTTGACCTGCCCAAATGATGAGGGGTTAGTCATGATGCTTGTCCAACAGCAATAAAAACCCATATTTCCAAACAATTTATAAAAATCATCAATCATGAAAAGACCCATCTTTTCCCTACTATCCTTTGTGCTTACCATAAGCATTTTCGCACAGGACAATGCGCCCAACAGTTTTAATTGGCAAGGCGTGTTCCGCGGTGCAGATAATATTTTGACAAATACACCTATTCAAAAATCACATTTTCCATCATTGAGGACTTGGATGGGTGTGATGGCACGGAGATACCACACTTGCTTATCAAGAGGAATATAAGGATGCAATGACCAATCAATTTGGCCTGCTAAACCTGCTGCTTGGAGAGGGTGATTCGCTTGCTGGTGATTGGAACGGCTTGGAGTGGGGCAACCGATGCTACTTCTTGAAAATTGATGCTGTTGTGAACGGAGGTGCTGTTGATTTGGGGATGTCCAAGGTCGTAGGTGTTCCGTTTGCCAAGGCCAGTGGTGATTGGGCGAATGTGGGGGATACGGTTCTGCATAGCAAAGGCAGGGCTATCGGGATTGGAGTAAGTTCACCTTTGGCAAAACTTCATCTCGTCAATAAATTTGAAACCGCCCACCATCTCAATGGTGGCTCAACATTTATTTTAGGCCCAACGGATCAATCCAATTTGAGGTTAGGGGTTCACCAAGATTATAGCTGGATTCAATCACATGACTTAAGACCGTTGGCAATTAATCCATTGGGAAACCCAGTAGGTATTGGTTTGAATACACCAACAAGGGCATTACATGTAAAAGAGGGACAGGGAAGCAGTATCGTGGCAAGGTTTGAAAGTACAAACGTTGGAGGTGCGACTATTGATTTTAGAGACCCAAACACATTAGGAGATTGGGTTACAAGAATTGGTAGTAAAGGAAATGATTTGGTTTTTATGGCTGGAGGGTTCTTTAGGATGTACATGTTAGGGAGCAACGGTAATATTGGAATTGGAACAACCACTCCACAAGCCAAATTAGACGTAAACGGCAGGTCACGGACTCACTGCCTCGAAATCACCGGTGGCTGCGACATAAAAGAGGACCTCAACTCCAAACAAGACCTCGAACCCGGTGATGTCGTCGTCATAGACGAAAAGAACCCCGGCCAGATCAGGCGTACCGATGAAAAATATGACCGAAAAGTAGCAGGCATCATCAGCGGCGCTAATGGCATCAACCCGGGCATTTCCCTATCCCAAGACGATGTGCTGACAGGTGATTACCCTTTGACCATGGTAGGCAGGGTGTATATAAAAGTGGTCGGCAAGGTCGAGGTAGGCGATATGCTTACCACTTCCCACCTTCCCGGTCATGCGATGGCGGTATCCGATTTTTCAAAAGCAAAATGGCACGGTGGTCGGCAAGGCGATGACGGCGAATGAGAATGGGGAGGGCATGGTGCTGGTATTGGTTAATCTGCAATAGATCATCCCGGAAAAATCATTTATTAATTTTAAAAAATAACAATATGAATACGAGCAAAATAAAATTCGTATTAGCCTTTTTGGCTTTTTCCTTTGTGACATCAACGGGCTGTACAGATGAGTGCGATAGTCAGGTTTGTTTGAACGGTGGGGCATGCGTTGACGGCGCTTGTATATGTGTAAATGGATATACAGGGGAAAACTGCGAAACAGCACCTCCCCAAGCGGACTGCGTGGTCAATAACACATCGGAGCTATGTATCACTAACAGCTCGACAGTAAACAAGACTTATGATATTCTTCTGGACGGAGTTAGAATTATGACCATTGCCCCTGGGCAAACAAAATGCGAAACGGTAGCGGCTGGACAGCATGTCCTGAATTTTTATTACACCAATACATCCACTAAAGCGTGTACTACTTCACAGCCGATATTGCCGCAATGTTTAACCCGATCTTTGAACTGTTCTGGATGAACCCAGTATTAAAATAAAACGATCATGAAATACCTAACATATTTTTTGACTTTGCTTTCCCTTGTTTTCATTAAAAATGCTCGGGGGCAAGCCCCTCATTTTTTGGCGAAAAAAATTGAGAAGGGTTGGCGAATCTGAGACTCTACAATCTATTTTCAAAAAGTATTCGGTTTATGAAATTGATTCAAAAGCCATTGTTCATCACCTGAAACACACTTCATGGAAAAAGGAGCTTACCTTGCAATTGGCGGATGAATATTTCTGGCACCTTCAGCTCGAACAGGTAATCATAACTACCCCCGAAACGAGAATAGTCTTAGCTACTGAAGAAGGCAAGGAGCAGGAACCATTCTTTTTTGATAAAGCATTTAAAGGAAATATTGACAACACTGGGAACAACTCGGAAGTGCGGCTGGTAGTTGACGAGAGTTTTATTTATGGATATATAGAAGATAAAAATGACGTCTTTTACATAGAGCCACTCAGCTATTTTCAGGATTCCCCTGTACAAGATCATTACGTCATTTATAAAAATTCGGATGTAAAACCCAATCCAAACCATATCTGTGGAGCGGTAGAGACAGCATCAAAATCATCACAACTGAATCCAGAATTAAATGGGAATGGAGGGGCGAACACTAAAGCGGGTGACTGTAAAGCAATTGGGATGTTCATAGCCGCTGATTATTCGATGTACCAAAAATACAACCAATCAATAGGCAATATCGCCAACCATGTCATCGGGGTCATTAATAATGTCAATGGGTTTTATGATGATGAGTTTGAAGATGAGATAAGGTTTGTAGTCGGTGGTTTTTTCTTTTCCACTTGTTCAAGTTGTGATCCTTGGGTGAGTTCCAATCCTGTCAATGCAGAACAATTGAGGGACGAGTTCAGGGATTGGGGAAACTCAGGCGGGTTTTGCAATGCCAATAATGGGTTGCATGAACTATGGACAAACAGAAACCTGTTTGCCTATGATGATAATGGAAATCAAAATTATGGCGTGATTGGGATAGCCTACCTACCAGGTGTTTGCAATTCATATAGCTACAATGTAATTGAAGATGGCAATGGGCTTTTCTGCTGCAATCCTGCGAGGTCTTGTCGCTCATGAGATAGGACACAACTTTAATTGTAAACATAATTATGAATTCAACAGCAATTGCCACCCTCCCCCTCCCGGGCGGGACACCCTGATTATGGATCCTGTTGTTTCAACATCCACAACATGGTCGAACGGGACTCAAAGCTGTGCCTTGAATTCCGTAAATACCGTCAATGATTATTCATCAGGACTAAGTTGCCTTTATCCATGTCCGACCTCTTTAATGGATGAAGTTTGGGTTGACTTCAATTATAATGATTGCAGCCAACTCGGGACTTTTGAAAAGCCGTTCAACATCCTTTCATTCGGCGTTTACTGGTTGAATGAAGGTGGCACCATTAATATAAAGAGCAGTTCAAGCAATGAAACTTTGAGGGTTGAAAAACCAAGTTCGATTCATTCATGGAATGGCCCTGCCGCCATTGGACACCAATAATTTTATTTCTATTATTTTTTCATCTTCAAAAAATACAAATCATGAAATACACCATCATTTCATCTATCATCCTTATGCTCGGGTTTCCAAATATATTGACTGCTCAAGCCCCACAAGCAATCAACTACCAAGCAGCCGTCAGAGATGCAGATGGTAAACCAATTGTAAATGACTCATTGGATTTTACCATTGAAATTATTCAGACAGATATTGATTCAGTGGTGTTTTCCGAACTTCACGAGGATGAACCGACTGGCGATTTTGGCATTGTAAATTTCCAAATTGGCTCAAAAAACCCAATCGGTTTTTCTGAAATCAACTGGTCGGCAGGTAAATTCAAAATAAGGATAAGCATTGATGCCAATGTCATTGATGAAGCCCAAATTGTGGCTGTACCTTTTGCACTATACGCGGAGAAAGCAGGCAATAGTTTTTGGAAAAAAAATGCAAACGGTGAGTTATACTATATCGACTCAAATGTTCTCATTGGCAGAACCGATTCGAGCGATACATTGGAAGTAACTGGAACTATAAGTGTCCGAGGCACAGAACTGCATGAAAAGATAATTATGTATGCAACCGATAGCCTCCAAGAAAAATCATATTCTTAGCTATGATGAAAATGGCAATAAAGTTTGGACAATTAATATGGCCGATAGTGACAACAACAATCATTTTGTAATTGATAGACCTAATAATGGAATTCGTGATTTTGTCATAAGTACTGAAGGTGATATTGGCATTAGAATGCCTCCCGACAATCCGTATCCAGAATACAACTTAGACCTTAGAGGACGGCAACGGATTATGAGATCAGGGCCTGGATCGGAGCTTTTACAATTAAGGGCATCGTTACCTGAACATGACAATTGGATTACAAGCTTGGATGAAGAAGGCAATAGGAAATGGGTAATGAATTTTATGGATAGAAGCCGTCAGGATCAGTTTGGAATATTCAGTGAAGCTTATGGTCAATATGTCTTTAATATTTCTACGGGAGGCAATGTTGGAATTAAAAAATCTCCAAGTTCAAATTACGCATTGGATGTCAATGGTGGTTCTCGCACCCACTGCCTCGAAATCACAGGAGGCTGCGACGGCGCAGAATACTTCAACATCAAATCAACCTGAAAAAATAGAACCTGGCAGCCTCGTCATCATTGACGAAGCAAACGATGGCCAATTAAAAATAAGCTCCAAGCCCTATGATAAAAGAATAGCAGGTGTCATCAGCGGGGCAGGGGGCGTCAAGCCAGGTGTCACTTTAAAACAAGAAGAAATACTGGAAGGTGATGAACTGGTTTCCCTCTGGGGACGGGTGTATGTAACAGCAACAACTCAAAATGGAAATATAAAACCGGGTGATTTATTGACATCCAGTAAAAATAGAAGGGCATGTTATGAAAGCAACGAAAAGGAATAAAAGTAGGGGGGCAATAATCGGGAAAGCCCTTTCAAGGCTCGATGAAGGAGAGGGTCTGGTGCTTTGTTTTAATTCAGCCGCAGTAAAAGCAATAGTGTATAAATGTAAAACTTGGTTGTGGTTAATCCTTTGGAGAAATTTAAAATAAAAAACAATGAAAAATATCGGTAATAAAATATCAGCATCCATTCTCTTAATTTTTATTCCTGCATTTATTAATTGTCAAGATGCGGATAATGACGGGATCAATGACAATCTCGAACAAGCACTTGCAGAAAGGTTTGCCCCTGAATGGCGGTTTCACAGAGAAGGAAGTGGGTCTTCAAACCAAAATGAAAACGAGGAGCATTTCCCTTCATCAATTGAGTGGTTTTATAATTATGTCCTTTTGGAACAGGGTGAACCTATGAAGGTTGGCATTACCAATAATGGCAATAATTATGAGTTGGAGATATCCGACATAAATAACCTTGATGCAATGATTGACCCAATCAGTGGTGAGCGGTTGGATGCCCCTTTTTGGGACAACAGCCCTGACGTTTCTCTAAGGCTCACTAATTTCCCGGAAAAAATAAATGGGAGATCCAGATCATTTTCCTACCTATTATAATTGCAGAAAAGTAAATGGAGAGGACGACCAACTTTCGATATCTTATTTTTTATTTTATCCATTTGACTATAAAGGCAATTACACCATTCTCAGCATCGAACCTGGAAAACATCGAGGGGATTGGGAAGGGGTCAATGTTGTGATAAAAGGAATTACTGATTTTACTACACTTTCCGAAGTGGAAAACACGGAGATAGAAAGGGTCTTTTATGGCGGGCATGGACACCCCAAGTACCTTACCCCATCAAGCAATGGATTTCATGCAGTTGGAAACCATACTCAGGTTTTCGTTTCTTGGGGAAGCCATACTTGTTATCCAGAACCGGGTTCATGGCACGACTGGGTAGTGGATGGGATTGTTCCAAATTGGTATGACGATCAGTTTAATGGGAGGGGGCTCGCAGTGCAGAGCTGGCATACTTCAAGGGAGTTGATCAATGTCGGGGAAAGAAATAATGGCAACCAACAATCCTTTGTAGGGTGGCTTAACTTTAAGGGGTGTTGGGGGCCGGATGATAATGATCTTAATGGAAGCCCATCAGGCCCGACCCGTAATTCTTTTTGGGGGTATTCCTTGCAAGGTCGTGTGACATGGGAATATGCAAAAGACCATTGGGATGAGTTCTGGGAAAACCCATTCTCGCCTTACACCCTCATGTCGCCTTGGTATTCCCATGATGGGCCGAAAGTCATTTTTTCAAATGATGACGATTGGCAAAATACGTCGCTTTTATTGGGGCCTGGCGAATATCCAGATTTGGTCAATGATTATTTTAACCTTCTCAATAATGTAGGTGTGCCAAAGTCTCTTCTTTTTTTAGGAGATGTTGAGGTGACGTTATATCCCGAATTTGATTTCATGGGAACGCAGATTACTTATGAAAACTCACAAGACGGAATCCCTATGAATGCCAAATCAATGAAAATCAAATCTACAGGCAATAGTGATTCTTATGTATGTGGCTTAGTGGTTGACGGAGAGGATGATGGAACTATTATTCAAATTGGGAACTGGCTATATCCATATCATACAGTTGAAGAAGGTGCTAACGAGATAGAGGAAGGAGGGAATTTATGTATTAAGTCTGGATATTTTCCTGAAAATATCACTATTTCAAAACCTATGACGATGAGAGCTTTTTGCGGTTCAGTAATCATTGGCGATTGATTTAAATAATTCGTTTTCGTATGACTGAATTAAAAAAAAACGAATCTATCCTTTCGGAAAACACAAATAATACTTCTTCACCAACTTCGTCTGCAATCCAAAATCAGAAATTTGCGACATGGGCAATACCTTTCCATTTTTAAATAAAATTTTTATTTCATCTTTAGAAGTGCTGTAAGCGTGGGTTGGTTTCCTCGCCATTAAACACCAAATAATCCAGATTTTCCTTTGGTAAAATATTCCGCTTTTTTATTGCTCTTTTAATATCAGCAATATATTTTTTGGAAAAAGGCTTGTCCGACATTTTTATTTTAAATAAATGGCGATCAATAAGACAAGAGGACAAATAAGACAACACTGGATCGTCGTATTGCATAAAATATTTTAATGCCCCAAAAATATCATAATCATCCAGTCGGGCAAAATGGTCAAGGAGGGAATTAATTTTTTTGAAATTATTAAAGGAATAATTTTTATAGAGAAAAAAAGAAAGGCTTTGTGGTAAATTAAATTCAATGCCCGACATGGCTAATTCTTTCGCCCGCTCCAAAGCTTTAATCAGCATTTGTTCCGCTACCAAAACCGTTTTGTGCAAATAAACCTGCCAGTACATCAGTCGTCGGGGCGATCAGGAATTTCTCAATGGAATAAATGCCTTTTTCCTCTACCATTAATTTGCCTTTATGGACAGCCAACATTTTAATAATACGGTCATAGCCAATCACACCTTCATGGACACCCGTAAAAAAACTATCGCGGTTTAAATAATCCATACGATCCATATCAAGTTGACCGGAAATGAGTTGGTGGAGGAATTTTTTCGGGTATTTATTTTTAAAAATATCAATGGCCAATGGAAAGCTCTCCATCGAATTCTTCATTCAACTGCTCCATGAACAACAAGGAAATTTTCTCATGCGGCACATTGACCAAGGTATGCTCTAAAGTATGGGAAAATGGCCCATGCCCAATGTCGTGCAACAGAATGGCGATGGACACGGCTTTAGCCTCCTCTTCCGTAATATCCACCCCTTTTGACCGCAGTACATCAATGGCCTGCCCCATCAAATGCAATGCCCCCAGCGCATGGTGAAACCGGGTATGCAATGCACCAGGGTACACATAATGTGTCAGGCTAAGTTGCTTGACCCGTCTAAGCCGTTGAAAATAACGATGCTCCACTAGGTCGAACAAGATGTCGTAAGGTATGGTCACAAAACCATAAACAGGGTCGTTGAATATCTTCTTCTTGTTCATTGAAATAAATGGTTGAATGGTTGAATGGTTGAATGGTTGAATGGTTGAATGGTTAGGGGCAAACGGCAAAAGTGGAAATGGGTTTTAAATTTTGAGTTTTTCGTTTGTGATTTTTATTAGGGTATTGATTTCTTTGGTAGCAAGGACAGTTCATTAAAGATGTGATCGTACTCTTCTGGTTTTAGTAACTTTCTGACTTTGGCTTTTTCGTTCCAATCAAAACATTCTTTCAATGATGCGCGGCTGTTGTAGTAGAATCTGTTTTTGTCTTTCTTATGATACCTGCCAAACCCTTCTGCGATGTTGGCGGATATTGAATCAGCCGCCTCAACGAATTGAGTGCCAACGGTTTTTTTGGCAAACCATTCCCATTTTATTACAATTTCCCAAATAAAATTGGAGAGGTGAAAGCTACGCACATAAGGTGGTACATCGTTCAATTTCAAATAATGGCCAGTTTTGCTCATAGTTTCAAAATCTTAAAACATTAATGAATGCGTGAATCTAAACAACAACCCCCACCTATCAAAGCCTCCCCCACCAAACCATTCAACCATTCTAACCATTTAACCATCCAATAATTTTTGGCTCAAAAATGGCGTATTTCTCAGCAAAATCCCTCCACGTGCAATCCTTTTCCTAAAATTGCGTCTATATATAGGTTGTCCGACAGGATGCTGTATTGGTAGATTATGGCAAGAGCGTTAAAAACAGTTAAATGTTTTTTTTACGTTGTTTGAGTGGCAAACATTTCCACATCTGAAGGGGTATTAGTAAAGGAATAGATGCCGATGTGAAATATGGTTTTACAAAAATCACCAAAGATTGGTTTTGTGAAAGCCCCGAAGACCCAACAAATCATAGCCGAGAATTCCATATCTTTATGCGGCTAATCAGCACCAAACCGGACAGCAATCATCAAGGCATGCATACACAAGAATCAAATAATCTAAACACCATAAAAAAAGTAATTATGAAAAACAGGGGCCTTTTGCTTTCTTTGGCGGTCGCCGTTGCATTGTTCTTTGCGTTCTATCCCCCTTACGACAATGCACAGAAGGAAGCAGCACTCATGGAGTCTATCCTTACTGAAATCAACTATTACCACTATCACCCACTGGAAATCAATGACGCCCTCTCTGAAAAAGTCTATGAACTGTTCATGGACCGCCTCGATGCTGGCCGCCGATGGCTTACCCAAGACGATGTGAACCACCTGAAAGCTTTTCGCACTGAACTCGACAACGAGGCCCAACAGGGAACTTTCACCTTCCTCGACCTCGCCATCCAACTACAGGAAGCTGGCATTGATAAAACAGGAAGTTGGTACAAAGAAATACTTTCCAAGCCGTTCGATTTCACTGGCAGTGATACTTACGAGTCGAGCACCGAGAAAAAACCCTTCGCTAAAGATGATGCAGAACTCAAAGAATATTGGGAGCAGTCGCTGAAATGGGAAACCATGACCCGTCTGGCCGACAAACTCCGCAGCAAGGAAAAAGGCGATGATGATTACAAAGACAAGAGTTACGAAGAACTGGAGGCCGAAGCCCGAAAGGACGTGCTCAAAGTGTTTGACAACTGGTACAAACGCCTGGACAAACGGAAGCGCAGCGATCACGTGAGCATGTACCTCAACGCCTTTACCAATATATTCGACCCACACACGGAATACTACGAGCCGATTGACAAGCAGAATTTCGACATCGGCATGTCTGGTCGTTTTGAAGGCATTGGTGCCCGCTTGCAGACCGATGGGGAAATGACCAAGGTTTCAGAAATTATCGTGGGCGGCCCCGCTTGGAAAGGCGGAGAGTTGGAAGAAAACGATAAGATATTGAAAGTGGCCCAAGGAGACGACCCCGAATGGATCGACATCACCGGCATGGTCATCAACGACGTTGTTCAATTGATCCGGGGCGAAAAGGACACCAAAGTCCGCTTGTATGTCAAAAAAGCCGAAGGTGGCAATGAAGAAATTATCATCACCCGTGATGTGGTAATTACTTCCGAAAGCTTTGCCAAGTCCCTTATCATTGATTCAGATCACGGCGAAAAAATCGGCTATCTCCGTTTGCCAAAGTTCTATGCTGACTTCCAAGACCGCAATGGCCGCCGTTGCGCAACGGACGTTAAAGTGGAACTGGAAAAACTTAAAGAAGTTGAAGTGGACGGCATCATCCTCGATCTCCGCAGCAATGGCGGCGGTTCTTTGAGGGATGTGGTCAAAATGAGCGGTTTCTTCGTGGAAGAAGGCCCAATGGTACAAGTGAAGTCACGCAGCCGTAAACCAGAAGTACTGAAGGACGATGACCCCAGTGTCCAATATAATGGTCCGCTCATCGTGATGGTCAACCAGTTCAGTGCTTCGGCCTCTGAAATCCTCGCTGCTGCCTTGCAGGACTATGGTCGGGCAATCATCGTAGGAACGGGCAACTCTACTTTCGGAAAAGGCACCGTTCAGCGTTTCTTCGACCTTGATGCAGTAGTACGCGGCAACCCAGAACTCAAGCCGCTCGGCAATGTAAAATTGACGGTGCAGAAATTCTTCCGGGTAAACGGCGGCTCCACCCAGCTTAAGGGAGTTACACCGGACATCGTATTGCCCGACACCTGGCTATATGTTGAAACAGGAGAAAAGGAAGAGGACTTTCCCATGGAGTGGACGCAGATTGACCCCGTTGATTATAGCCAGAATGTGTATGGACTCTATGCCCTTCCACAGATTAGGGAACTAAGTGCTACCCGTGTCCGCCAAGACAAAACCTTCCAAGCCATATACGATCGGGCCAAGGCCATCAAAGAACAGCGGGACGACTCCCAGCATGCGCTGAACCTCGAAGCTTATCAGTCAGAAAATGAAGCTTGGAAGCAAGCTTCGGATGAATATGAAAAGCTCTTTGACGCAGAAGTAGTGCCCCAAGTCAGTAACCTTGAAGTAGATTTGCCTGCATTTGAAGCTGACGAAAGCAAAAAGGCCCGAAACGATGAATGGGTCAAAGGGGTAAAGAAGGATGTTTACCTAAAAGAAACGCTGAATATCATGCACGACATGATTGTGATAAAATAAGGCGCTTTTTTTTGAATAACGAGGAAGGCCACCTGTCCATAACGGGTGGCCTTCTTTCATGTAGACAATAATGGGAATCCGTCAAACCCGTGTCATCCGCGTTCCCATTATTGTCTAAAAGGGTTTTTGCAAAAAGCCGAATAGAGATAATAAATAAGTTACATTTGTGCCTTTCTAAATAGACATCGCAATCCACCATGCCAGCAAACAAAATCATCAAAAAAGGCCTGCCCCATTTCATCGCTGTCCTCATTTTCCTCGCAGTAAATGCGCTTTATTTTTCCGCCCAATTAGATGGCAAAGTCGAAAAATCGCACGACATCGTTTCCGCAAGAGCCAACTTGCAAGAGATCCTTAAACATAAGGATGCAACAGGTGAACGGACGCTCTGGACCAATGCCTTATTCGGAGGTATGCCTACCTATCAAATTGATTCTGCCCAACCAAGCAATAAGGTTAGTTTTTTGGAAAAAGCTTTTCGCCTCGGCATCCCCCGCCCTATTGGTTTGTTCTTTTCAGCCATGCTGGTTTTTTACATATCCCTTGTTCTGCTAAAAGTCAATCCGTGGTTGAGCATTGTGGGGGCACTGGCATTTGGGTTTACGACATTCAACTATGTGCTGTACGGGGCTGGTCATATCACCAAGATCAAGTCGGTCGTTTATTTGAGCCTCATCGCAGCGGGGGTTATTTTGGCATTTAGAAAAAAATACCTGCTCGGAGGTCTCATTTTCGCAGTCGGCCTTGGTGTCAACCTATATGCCAACCACGTCCAAATGACCTATTATTTTTTCTTGACACTGGGTATCTATGGCATTATCGAATTGGTCAGGCATATCAGGGAAAATGAAATGCCGTCATTTGGGAAAGCCGTTCTTTATTTGGTGGTTGGTGGACTGTTGGCAATAGGTGCAAGTTCATCCAAACTTTGGACAACTTACGAATACAGCAAGGACACCATGCGGGGCGATCCCATTTTGGTAGCCGATGCCAGCGCACCAAAGACGAGCAGCAACACCTCTGGCCTTGAATACGGATACGCCACAAAATGGAGCAACGGCTGGATGGACTTGGTCGCTGGGTTTATCCCCGGCGTAGTTGGTGGCGGGGGCCTGACCTACTGGGGGGCCAATGACGATGGAACAGCTGGGCCAGCATATTATGGCGCAGTGGTATTTCTGTTATTTCTATTGGGTGCATTGATTGTGCAAGGGCCTATTAAATGGTGGCTTGTCGGCGGGGCATTGTTCATTTCGCTGTTTTCCATGGGGAAAAATCTCGATTTCTTTTACCACTTCCTTTATGACTACCTACCATTGTTCAACAAATTCCGAACGCCCAATTCAGCGGTTACGGTAGTGGGGGCGATGGTGCCCATTCTTGGCATGCTGGCTGTCAATGAGGTGATAAATGGTAGAGTATCTAAAGAAAAACTCCTTAAATCCCTTTATATCTCAGCGGGCGTTTTGGGAGCTATGTGTTTGTTTTATGCCGTAGCAGGCGGATCGTTTTTTGATTTTTCCTATGTAAAAGATGCCGCTTATGTCCAGAATTACAATATAAACATAGACGGTGTAAAAAGGCAGCGGGCGGATATGATGAGTACCGACGCTTGGCGGTCGTTGGGATTGATTTTGGCTGCGGCTGCTTTGATTTGGTTGTATGCCAAAAATAAAATCAAGCAAACCATTCTCATCGCAGGACTCGGAGTATTGGTGCTTGGAGATCTTTGGTCGGTAAATAGGGACTATCTCAACAACGACCACTTCGTTTCACCAAACCAGTACAACCAGTTGACCACTCCACGCCCAGTGGATACTAAAATAATGGAAGACCTGACCCCGAACTTCCGTGTTTTTGACATCAGTCAAGGCCTGAGCAATGCAGTGAATTCCTCCAGCGCTTCCTACTACCACAAAAACCTCGGTGGTTACCACCCTGCCAAATTGCAGCGCTATCAGGACATGCTCGACCGGTACATTTTGCCGGAAGGCCAAGTGCTCATCGGTTCGCTCCAGCAAGCCAAAAGTATGGATGACGTGGATAGTGTGCTCGCCAATCTCAAAGTGTTCAACATGATGAACACCAAATACATCATCGCCAACAACAATGCTCCCATCCCCAACAACAATGCGATGGGCAATGCCTGGTTTGTGGATGCTTATAAATACGTCAACACGCCCAATGAAGAAATTGACGGTATCCAAGGTATAGACCCAAAACAATCGGCCATCGTTCATCAGGAGTTTTCAGATTACCTTTCGGGTTTGAGCATCCAAAAAAATGGCGTGATTGCATTGACGGATTATAAACCGAACCACCTAACCTACATTTCAAATACCACTGCCGAACAATTGGCTGTCTTCTCCGAAGTTTGGTATGGCCCAAACAAAGGCTGGCAAGCATACATTGACGGCGCTCCCGTTGACCATATCCGAGTAAACTACATCATGCGCGGACTGAAAGTGCCAAGTGGCCAACATACCGTTGAATTTAAATTCCAGCCGACTGCTGCTAAGGTAGGGAACACTATCTCTTTGCTTTGTTCTTTGTTGATCGTATTGGGATTGTTGGGTTATGTTGGTAAAAATCTCTATGACACTTATAATGAACCAGTTGTGGAAGATAAGCCGACGCCAAAGGCCAGGCCGAAGGCGCAACCTACTAAATCCAAAAAAGGCAAAAGAAAGAAAGGTAAATAAACATCAATGGACACGCAGATGACGCGGATTGGGCAGGTGATTCACGGATTCAGAGAAATCCGTGAATCACCTGCCCAATCCGCGTCATCTGCGTGTCCATTTAATCTAAAGTTAATTCACTCTGGCTCAAACCCCATAATCAGACTGATCTTCCCCATCCCACCAAACGTCTTCTTTCCTGCTTTATCAAAACCCAGTGCATAGTCAAAACCCAATGTGCCAAACATCGGCAAGTTGACCCGCAGCCCTACCCCTGCCGAGCGTTTTAAGTCAAATGGATTGTAGCTGCCAAAATCCTGATAGGCATTGCCCGCTTCGGCAAAGGCCAGCGCATAAACCAACGGATTATCCAAAATTCGGTAGCGCAGTTCTGCCGTGAATTTGTTGTAAATCGGTGCTGCGGACACCTCTCCATTCACATAATTGTTTTCCAAATCCTCGGCTTCGTAGCCTCTTAAAGTAATATTGTCTGTGCCGAGGACGGAGTTGCTGTTATTGCTGAACATGTCACCGCCCAATAGAAAGCGTTCGAAAGGTGATGTGCCAAGCGTCTTGTTAAATGCGCCCACATAACCGAGTTTAGCGCCCATTTTCAGTACCCATTTTTCACCCAAAGGGGTGTACCATTCCGCATCGAGGCGTACCTTGTGGTATTCTAAAAGTTGAAAGCGGTCGTTCACATCTTCCTCCTTGTTTCCATTGAATAAAGAAAATGGTGGTGTCAACTGCGCCATCAAAGAGATTCTTGACCCGTTAGTTGGGAATAAAGGATTATCAATTGTGGTGCGGGCGATGGTCTGTTGAATATTGATATTATAAAAATTGCCGTCCGTAACTGGCTGTCCACCATTGGATTTAAACAAACCATCCGAATAGTTATTCAAGTTGTATTTCCTGAAATTCAGCGCCGTTGTACTGGTGAAATTATCATCCGGCCATTGCAGCCTTGTACCGATGCCCACCGTACCACCCAGGGTGGAAATAGAAGAATACCCATCACTTGATTTCAACAACCCATTCGTATTGCGGGTATAAAAAGTAGCGAAACTCAACGAGGTAGGTTTCTTACCGCCCAGCCAAGGTTCAGTAAAAGACAGGTTGTATGATTGGTATGCTTTGCCATTTGATTGTGCCCGCAGCGACAGCTTTTGTCCGTCACCCATCGGCAATGGATTCCAAGTGCTGCGATCGCCGATATTTTTTAGAGAAAAATTATTGAATGAAACGCCGACCGTTCCTGTCACACCAACATCAGGCCCGCCATAAGCGATGGCCATTTCGAATTGGTCGGAGCTTTTTTCTTCCACGGTGTATTCCAAATCAACAGTTCCCCGCTCTGGGTTAACAGGCGTATTGATATCAATTTTTTCCGGGTCGAAAAAACCCAGATTGGCCAATGCCCGCTGCGAATGGATAATGTCAGCCCTGCTGAATTTTTTGCCTGGTTGCATACGGAGTTCCCGACGTATGACATGCTCATTTGTGAGATCATTGCCTTTAATTACCACTTTGTCAACCGTTGCTATCGGCCCTTCATATATGCGGAAATTTAAATCCACCGTATCGCCACGAATGGCATTTGTTTCTTTCTTTAAATTAAAAAACAAATGGCCATTGTCCATGTATAACCCAGTTAGGTCGTCATTGTTTTGGCTAAAATGGAGACGCTCTTCCAATTTTTGCATATTAAATACTTCGCCCCTTTTAATGTCCAGTAATTCATTCAATTGTTCATCGCTATATTTATTATTTCCCTGCCAAGCAATATTCCCAAAAAAATATTTTTGCCCTTCTTTTATTTTTATACTGCCAATAAAATGATTGTTCGCATTATCCAGCCAAATACTATCGCCAACAATCTCTGCATCCAAATAACCAAGTGAATTATAATGAGAAATAATGTTTTTTTTGCCATCTTTCCATTCTGACGGAATAAATTTTGAAGATGAAAATAATTTATTCTTCTGCTTCGTCGGTAATAATTTTTTCAGCTTTTTATTTTTAACATTTTTATTTCCAATAAAATTAATTTTCTGCACTTTTATCTTTTTCCCACGGTTTATTTCAAATACCAACCGCATTGAATTTTCCATTAAAGGGCTGGGTTCTTCATGCAAAATAATTTTCGCCGAAGCAAATCCTTTTTCCAAAAAATATTGTCGCAAAGCGTTGGCACAGTTGGCTTTAGTATTTTCATTGAAAATTGTGCCTTTAATTAAAAATCTATTGACCACATTATTCAGGTCGTCGTGTTTAGATTTTTTCACCCCTTTAAAAGAATGTGATTCGAGGCGTGGCCGCTCCTCTACCTTTATTTCCAAAAAAACAACATCGCCCATTATTTTTTCTTTTAAAATCTGCACATCTGTAAAAAGCCCTTGCCGCATCAATGTTTTTAATGCTTTGCTTATTTTCGGCCCCGGCACTTTTATTCGATCGCCCTGCCGGAAGCCCGCCATTTTTAAAATAGTATTTTCATCGGTGAATTCAGCGCCAATGACTTCAATACCACCTATTTCGTAATCGGACGGCTGATGGTAATCCATGTTGGCCATTTCATTTATTTGACAAAGCGACAAAACAGTTGACAACTGAATTAGAAAAACGGCCATAATTTTTTTGATCATAAATATGCAAAGCGATGCCATTGCTTCCAGCACTTGAAGTGTTGGAAGCATTGTGTCAATGTTTTTTAAAAATATTTAGTGAGAAAAATAAAAGACAACCAGGTATTTATCGTGGAAGGCATTTCTAAAACTGTTGCCAACCCGGATAGCTTGAAAGGAAAGAGGAAAAAGAATGGGCGTGGGTTGTACGAGGGTTTTAGAAATAAAAATATAGTCAATGCTTACCTCCTCCAATTCCAAATGCAGAGCTTGCCCCCTCATTGAAATCCCTATAAAAAGTAACAATAGGAGCAATGCCGGATCGGCGTTCACTATAAGCCGTACTTGAAAAACCATCCTGCGAATCCACTGCTATTTTTTATCTTTTTAATCTCTCTGTTTTTATTATAAATCAATTCCTCAAAATTGAGTATAATACCATGAGTTTCGAGAAGACGTTCTTTTAATCCCATTAAACCTTCCTCAGAGTGGCTATCCGTAATATTCACTTCAAGAAGATCATTTTCGAAAGAAAGCAATGGTTTAGGTGTCTGCTCGGTTTGGCAAGCAAAAAAAGGTAATTACAGCAACGAAGAAAAAATACTTTTTTTTCATTTTTATTTTGTTTACTATACTTTTGACAATAGGCGTTAGATTATAGAAAACCCAATAAGATATTACATTTGGAAATCAGTTCATTACAAAATTTATTTTATCGAATTTTTTCTAACTTCTATTGTCTAACTTCTAACATCAAAAGTCCAGCTTTGTAAAAATGCCCATTCTTAATTAAAAAATCAATTTTACCTATAGTATTTATCAGTGCGACAAATAAAATCACTTCGTATTTTTATTTCCCAATTCCCGTTATTTAACACCTGTTTTTTTATTGAAAATTATTTTAAAAAAATAACGCAAATTGGTTTTAATTATCGCATTTTCATTATATATTGCAACCCAATTCAGGCGCATATAGAATATACTTGAAAATCCTATTATAATTTATTTTTCAACCTTTTAAAGTCACATAACATGAACCCTCTAATTTTTTTTAATTCCATTTTTATATTTACCCCTTTGGGGCCTAACCCTATATTTTATAGTTCCAGAGTTTTCATGAGAAAAAAACCACCGCTTTAAACAATTTATTGTTGTGATGCCTGCCTGTCCGGTAGGCAGGGCTTGATCCCGAAGTGAATTCGGGACAAGTGCTTAAATGGTTATAAATATCCGTTCTATGATGGTATAGAATGGACAGTTCTTTTATTACACTGGCCGAAAGGCCACTTAAGCCATTTAACTATTCAGCCATTTAATCTCCACATTTTTAGAACACGTACATCGGTATGAAATGATTTTTCATGCCCAGTGATCCCTATTGCCTTTTTGTAACTGGCGATAAGCTGTCCATTGGTGTTTTCACTGGTGGGAGGTTGTCGTTTATTTTTTAATTATTAAAAACTTTTATCATTATGAAAAATTTAAATTTTCACCACAAGGGTTTCCATTTTAAGATAATCCTATTCATAGGGCTTATGTTCTGCGTCACCATTAACAATTATGCTCAATCAGGTTTTTGCTATACTTCAAGTTCTGGCTATCCTGTTGGTGTACCACCTGTAGAAAACAGGTCGTCAAGTTCGTGCTATCCGGATTACCCAGGGTCTTACTACATAAAAATTTATTTTCATGTAGTTCACGATGGCCCTGACGGAATGCTAACAGCTCAAGAAGTGCAATCTGCTTATGATAGACTAATGGGAGACTATTCACCTTTGAATATATTTTTTGTTTGGGATTGCTACATCAATTATATTAATAACCATGAATACTATGTCAGGCCCCTTCAAGTTGGTGGAAATCCACCACATGAAAATTTCGAAGAGTATACATCTATTTATGGGCATTCAGATGGGATTGATTTATTTTTATTTGGCCCTGATAGTGGACAGGGTGAAATAGGTCTTACTTATGATAGTGGTGCGGGGTTGTCAAACGACACGCCTGGAAATGCCCTTGCAGTAGTTGGATTCCAAAACTCGTATTTTCATCCAAATCAAGTAGAAATTCCATTGTATAATTCTTCCGTACTCTCCCATGAGATGGGGCATTGCCTTGGTCTTTACCATACCTATGGTGTATCCAGTGGTCCTCAATGTACCCCTAGTTCTGGATTTCCTGATGAATATGCTAATGGAGATGGATGTTGTGACTGTAGAGACCTTGTATGTGATACTCAATTCGAGCCTGGTCAGGGCATGTGTACTTTCTTTGGATTTCCACCGCCTACAAATTGTACCGAGGACGATTGTCAAATTGATTGTGCTACTTGTGACTACACCCCATTAACGATACCAAATGATCCTGCTGGCAATCCTTATTGGCCCCCTTTACCCACCGGGAAAAATATTATGACTGTATCTCATGTCCAATGTGCAACTGAATTTACAGTCGGTCAAGGAGAAAGGGCCAGATACATGATAGAAAGTCAAGGAATATTGCAAATGGTTTCGATGCCACCTCCAGAAATTGTCATAGAAAGCGAAACAAATAGTGTCTTTTGTGTTGACGAATCAATCCAAATCCAATACACCATCTGTCCACCTGAAGATTGCCCGAGTATCAATTCTGTAGAGGTTGAGTTGACTCCGAGTGTCCCGCCTTCCCAATTGCCGCATATCACATATTCAGGGGCATTTACCGGTGGTTCTGCTTCAGTTACGGTTGGGCCAAACGATCTATGTGCCACTATAACTTTAGATATTAGCGCCTCTTCTGGCTTCCCGGTTGATGAAAACTTATCTGTCACAATGGAGGCAGTACCAGAAGATTTGGATTGCCCAAAATACTTGACGGGCATAGCCACTACCGAGACTACACTTTTTGATTGTTCCTCTTGCAGTTGCCCAGTGGGAGGCATTCTTATTGGAGGAAGCGGCTCTCCGAATTCATTGTCCCAATACGTAGGACCCAACGGGCCATTGCCTGCCAATCCTACTGCCTCCCTCAACCTTACCATAGTGGGTACCCTCATTTTGGATGCAACCACATTCGACGTAGCAGGCTATTATAACTTTCCCGAAGGCTCCCAAATCTGCATGGCGCCAGGAGCAGAAATACTCATACCCGCCAATAATGAACTGGAAGTGTTTGGCGGCACTCACATTAAGGGCTGTGGTGAAAGGTGGAAGAGTATAACTTTGCAAGGGGACAAAGCCAGCCTGAAGTTGACGGGCGGAACAAGCCCGGTTAGGGTGGAAGATGCCCAATTCGCCGTACATCCCGGAAGTGAAACCCATGTTGCCATTCAAAACACTGTGTTCGACAAAAACTTCGTTGGCCTCTTTTTCGATGACGGTGCCAACGGGGACTTTTTCCTCAACGAACTCTCCAGCACCACGTTTGATTGTACAGGAAACCTGCTCGCCCACTACGACCCATCCGACCCGAACGATGGAACAATATCTTTTGCGGGCATCCAAGTCCAGGGCCTATCCCTGCTGCACGTTGGCCTGAACGGGGCGGTCAACTCCTTCAACAACATGCGGCACGGGATACTCGGCGAGGCATCCAACATGAAAGTGCAGAACGCCACGTTCAGCAACCTCGGCATAGGCATCCGCTCGGTAGGCGACGGGCACTATGTTGCCACGACGGGCGGTTTCCCCTCCAATACCTTTACAGGCTGCGGGACGGGTGTCTCGGCAAGAGGGGTCTTTTGTTATATCAACAGGAACCAAATGACGGGAATGGGCACTGGCATCCTTGCAGAGGACGCCATCGATTACTCGGTGATTGCACAGTACAACGAAATATCCGCCAACAGTTTCGGCATCAGGTTGTTGCGGAACGATGGGGCTTATGTCAACGTCAGGGACAATACGATAAACCTTGTGGCCCCTCCACCTGGACAACCATCGTTGTTCACCTCGGAGGCCATCACCGTGGAGGAACTGGGCCTGGGCCACCGCTCTGCCGGGATAACCTATAATACATGCAATTTATTTTCCGGCACGGGCGGCATCATGCTCCGCACGGTGGCCGGGTACGAGCTCAGTTGCAACAACGTGAACGTCTCCGATGCCGAGCCGGGCTACATCGGGATTGCCCTTGAAAACTGTTCGGGGATAGAGATGGATGTGAACCATGTGCACGACCTGGGCACGGGCCTGACATCAACAGGGCATGAGCATCACCGCCACAACGGACGGGCTGTACGACAATACCAGGGTCAACGGTACAAAGACAGGCCTGCAGTTTGACATGCCCTGCCCCGGCACACGGTTGACACTGACCGATTTTTCCAGCGTTGATATCGGCCTCCACTACCTCGCCAACGGCTCCACTGGGCCACAGCCGGATTTTACCATGACCAGCGACCTGCCGGGCAACAGGTGGGGAGGGCCGATACTTGGGGCAAGGCATGACGGAGTGGCATCCCAAGTTTTACAAAGCCAATACACCGTTAAAACTATTGATCAGCCATAAGGGGCCAGGGATTCAGTCCAAGTCCCCCATCAACCCCGTCTATGGTTTATAGCAGACGATTCCATTTGAAGACGAGGCCTTCTTTTCGGCCTGCCCCCATGTGCATGGACCGTGGTTCGCCAAAAGCCTGAACTGGCTGGACGGGCAGATAGCGAGCGGCAATTATGCGACCGATGGCTACGATGGCCCGCTCACCTGGGTGGCCGAACGCTACCTCTATGGCCACCTGTTGGCCGATGGTGGTCTGGTGCAGCCCGGCTCTGTTTTCGAGACGTTTTTCAGCAACAACCACAGCACTACCGTCGGGGACTTTGAGACGATGGACCAGCAGTTGCAGTCGCTCTTTTTGTTGGACAGTATGGAAGCTGTCCAGTTGGAAAGCCTTGTGTCCCAGCGGGATGCAGGGATAGACTCCCTGACTGCCGTGGAGGAACAACTGGCCACAGCCACCGGACAGGAACTCGAAGGTCTTTTGGCACAGCGGGAAAACCTGATAGACCAGCTTGGAACGGCCATCAACAACCTTGATGGTTTCCTACAAGTCCAGCACAGCAGCCGTCTGACCGAAGCCCAAACGCTGGATGCCCAGAACTCGGCCATTCCTGTAGTGGAGGCCTATGAACTGAACGAACAGGCAGTCAATACCGGTCTGTTGGCATCGGTGCTGAACGGTGGGCTGGACTCGGTAACGATGGTGCCACTCGAAACGGTCGCCGCCCAGTGCCCCTATTCCGGCGGCACTGCCGTTTTCCGTGCCCGTAGTGTGTTGGCTGGCCATATGGAAACGGTGTTCGATGACAGTGCCTGTAGTCCACCGCCCCAAGCCCTCAAACGCCCCAATGGGAATGGCAATGGACTGTCAGATGTTTTCAGGGTCCACCCCAACCCGGCCACAGACGGCTTTACCCTGACCGTTGGTCAAAATGAAGGTCGGCGGGGGGAATGCGAGGTGATTCTGACCGACCTTCACGGACGAATTCTGCAAAAGAGGACATTGCATGAAGGCAGCACCAGCATGGTTTTTGAGACGAAGGGACTGCCAACGGGCATCTACTTTTTGAAGGTACTGGAAAAAGGTTCTACTGTTTTTTCTACCAGTATCTCAGTCCAATAATAATTTGACCTGCCGAACAATGACAGGAGGCATTTCAAAAATGCCTCCTGTCTTCCATCATTAATATGTATTATATTTATTCCTATGAAAAACTTTATACTGTTCTGTCTTTTGTTGATTACCCCAAAGCTGCTTTCTTCCCAGAACCACGACCATTACTGGCCGATGGGGTTCAGGAACACCCCTATGAACGATAGCACTTTTGGCCGGACGGTCATCGATTTCAATACAGACCCGCCGCAGGTTTACAGGGAGGACAGGGAAAAGAACATCAATGCCACCGTTGCGAGCTACTGTGATGAATCAGGTGCCATGAGTATACTATACGAACGGCATCAAGATATACGACAGCAACCATGAAGTCGTGCCAAATGGCGACAGCTTAAATACTGGCCCTTATGCTATCAGCAATAGCTATACGGGTTACAGGGTTCCATATTCAGAGTTTTTATTCCCTAAACCCGGTCATCTCTGACAGCCTGTTGCTGTTCCATATCAGCATTGGTGATGATGGCTCATGGTTGGTATTAGTGGTAAGGACATTGCACCACACCACTCTTACGTTAGATGCCGATATCGTGAGGGATGGTGGTGTCAAAAAATGTCCCATTGTTAGAGGACAGTGTCTTTGGCAGCGATTTCAGCAGTAAGGCATGCCAATGGCAGGGACTGGTGGGTATTTTGTGCCATCCAAACAAAAAACAGCTACTTTCGTTTTTTGACCACTCCCGAAGGCATTTCATTGATTGAAGAAATTGAATCTGAACCCCAGAATTCCCGTTCTTATGCTTAAAGACTAGTTTTGTGTCACCTTTAGCCCTAATGGATCAAAGATGGCCCGGTACTATGTCACCAACGGAACCTATATCTATGACTTTGACCGTTGCAATGGCACTTTCTCCAACCCTGTCTTTGTGCCCATGCCCAATACGTCCCTCGGTGGCGGCCTGTCCATTTCGCCCAACTCCCGCTTTCTATATATCATGTCCACAGAGGAAATTTACCAGTTCGACCTGTGGGCAGGTGACATCGCTGCATCACAGGAGGTTGTGGCAGAATGGGACGGTTTTTGGTACCCGCTGCCAACAACCTTTTTCCTCTCCCAGCTTGGCCCGGATGGACGGGTCTATATCAATGCCACCAATGGAACCCGCATGATGCACACCATCCAGTACCCCAATAAAAAGGGACTGGCCTGCGAGGTGCGCCAGCACGGGCTGCTGCTTCCCACCCAGTAATGCTTTCACCATGCCCCACTTCCCCAACTACCGCCTTGGCCCCCTCGACGGCTCCCCCTGCGACACCCTCGGCCTCGACAATGTCCCCGTCGCCAAGTACCGCTATGAGCAAGACACGTCTTAATTATTTGCAAGTGGAATTCACAGACCTGAGCTACTACGAGCCTGCCCAGTGGCACTGGGACTTCGGCCACGACAACACTACAAGCCAAGACACCAGCCCCGTGCATACTGTTCATGGAGGCCGGTACTTACAAGGTCTGCCTCACCGTCAGCAATGTGAACGGGGAGCACACCTTCTGCCGCACCCTTGAACTCGGCACGGTCTCGTCCTCAGAGGAAGCACAGGCGGTGGATATTACCGTTTTCCCCAACCCCTGCCGGGAAGGGGTGAATGTCATCATCAGTGAGTACCTGCCAAGGGATGCCAAAGTGGTGCTGTACGATGCGGTTGGTCAGCGGCATAAGGTGCAGGAGGTACGCACGGGGTGGAACACAGCTACGGCTGGACGGCTTAAGGGACTGGGGTTTATTTTTATAAAATATGGGAAGCGGCAAGATCCCGAACCCGCTTCGGGAGGTGTGTTGCTAGACAGTGGCAAGTTGATGAAAATCGAATAGGGCTTGTATAGAAAATGTCATTTAATTTCACCATAAAGAAACGGTCATGAGAACCTGCTTCCTACTTTTGTCATTTTTTATAGCTTGCACGGCCCTTGTTTCCCAAATCCATGACTTTTATTGGCCGATGGGCTATTCCTCTTTCACAAGTGATACCACTTTTGGCCGTACCGTCACTGACTTCAGCACAGAACCGCCCCATGTTTACAGGGAAGACCGACACCCCAATATCAATGCGACCGTTGCCAGCTACTGTGACCATTCCGGCGATATGCTGTTTTATACAAACGGTATAAAGCTAATGAATTCGCAGCATGAAGTCGTCGAAAACGGTGTCAGCCTTAACACCGAGCCTTTTGTTACAAACAATTATCATTCAGGATATAAAGTAGTTCAGAGCGAAATTTTCCTAAACTTACCAAACAGTCTTGACACCCTCTTACTGTTCCATATCAGCACGGATTATGATAACCTGCTCGGCATCACTGGCACATTCCTTCATGTAACGACAATTGCGGGGGGTGCAGTTGTCTCCAAGAACGTACCCTTGCTGGAAGATGTATCCATTGGTGCCATATCGGCCGTCAAACACGCCAATGGCAGGGACTGGTGGGTTTTTGTAAATGAGGAAGTAAAAAACAGCTATTATAAAATTCTTCTGACCGACAAAGGTATCATGTCCACAGAGTGGTTTGAACTCGAACCTGCATTTCCGTTCCTCTATGCTTCGAGCCTGTTCACATTTTCCCCTGACGGCTCCAGAATGGCCAGATACTATGTTACCAACGGGGTGTATGTTTACGACTTTGACCGTTGTACAGGTTCCTTCTTCAACCCTGTCTTTGTTCCGTTGCCCAATTCATCCCTCGGGGGTGGCCTGTCCATTTCCCCAAATTCCCGGTTCCTGTACATCACGTATGTTGACGAGATTTACCAATTTGATCTATGGGCAGATGATATCGGCGCTTCCAAAGAGGTTGTAGCTGTCTGGGATAGTTACTACTACCCGTTGCCGACACTGTTCATGCTCTCCCAACTCGGCCCTGACGGGCGAACATATATCAATGCTCCTAACAGTGTATGGATGATGCACACCATCCAGTACCCTAACAAAAAAGGGCTTGCCTGCGAAGTCCGCCAACACAGCGTGCAACTTCCCACCTACAACGCTTTCACCATGCCCCACTTCCCCAACTACCGCCTCGGTCCCCTCGACGGCTCCCCCTGCGACACCCTCGGCCTCGACAACATACCCGTCGCCAAGTACCGCTACGAGCAGCCTGCCCCTTTGGGGGATACGCTGGATTATTTGCAAGTGGAGTTCACCGACCTGAGTTACTACGAGCCTGCCCAGTGGCACTGGGACTTCGGCCACGGCAACGCCACCTCCCAGGACACCAGTCCGGTGCATGTGTTCCCGCAGGTAGGCACTTACGAGGTCTGCCTCACTGTCAGCAATGCCAATGGGGAGCATACCTTCTGCCGTACCCTTGAGCTTGGCACGGTGTCGTCCTCGGAGGAAGCACAGGCAGTGGATATTACTGTTTTCCCCAACCCCTGCCGGGATGGGGTGAACATGATCATCAGTGAGTACCTGCCGAGGGATGCGAAGGTTGTTTTATACGATGCGGTCGGTCAGCGGCACAAGGTACAGTCGGTGCGGACGGGGTGGAACACGGTGTGGCTGGATGGATTGCAGGCAGGGATTTATTTTTATCAGATATGGGAAAAAGACGTATTATTGGACAGCGGGAAACTGGTGAAGGTGGAATAATGCAAGATGCTGATATTTCAAAATATGATGTATGAAAAAACTAATATTATTATTGATCTGCACCTTTTTGTTTTCCGTTCTATATTCCCAAAACCATGACTTTTATTGGCCGATGGGCTATTCCTCTTTCACGGGCGATACCACTTTTGGCAGGACTGTCATTGACTTTAACACCGAGCCGCCATTGGTTTACAGGGAAGACCGGAATCCCAATATAGATGTGACCGTTGCAAGCTACTGTGATGAATCAGGTACAATGATATGTTATACGAACGGCATCAAGATAATGAACAGCAACCATGAGGTCATGCCAAATGGCGAGGATTTCAATACTGGCCCATTTGTTTCTAATAGTATTTACACGGGATATAGGGTTCCGCTTTCTGAAATTTTTATTTCTGTGCCGGGCTATCCGGACAGCCTAGTTCTGTTCCATGTCAGTATTGATATTGATGATGTTCATGGCGTTGTTGGGAGGACATTTCACCGATCCCTTCTGTTGTTCCAGGAAAATGAATGGAGCGTTGTTTACAAGAACAATCCTTTGCTAGACAGTGTTACCTTGAACGCAGAAGTCTCGGCAATCAGGCATGCCAATGGCAGAGACTGGTGGGTATTCTGTGCAGCCGAAAGCCACAATAGGTATTACTATTTTCTTTTTGGGAAAGATAAAGAAATTCAGATCGAGGAAACGGAGTTGAATCCCGAATTCCCTGTTCTTGATGCTGGAAGTTATTTTGTGTTTTCACCCGATGGTACAAGGATGGCACGGTACTATGTCACCAACGGGGTCTATATCTACGACTTTGACCGTTGCAATGGCACTTTCACCAACCCTGTCTTTGTGCCGCTCCCAAATACGACCCTCGGTGGGGGGGTGTCCATTTCGCCGAACTCCCGCTTTCTTTATGTTATGTCCAACACGGAGGTGTTCCAGTTTGACCTATGGGCAGGTGACATTGCGGCATCACAGGAAACAGTGGCTGTATGGGACGGTTTTTTCTACCCTTTCCCGACCACTTTCTTTCTCTCCCAGCTCGGCCCGGACGGACGGGTTTACATCAACGCCACGAACAGCACCCGCATGATGCACGTCATCCAGTATCCAGACAAAAAGGGACTGGCCTGCGAGGTGCGCCAGCACGGGCTGCTGCTTCCCACCAGTAATGCTTTCACCATGCCCCACTTCCCCAACTACCGCCTTGGCCCCCTCGACGGCTCCCCCTGCGACACCCTCGGCCTCGACAATGTCCCCGTCGCCAAGTACCGCTATGAGCAAGACACTCTTAATTATTTGCAAGTGGAATTCACAGACCTGAGCTACTACGAGCCTGCCCAGTGGCACTGGGACTTCGGCGACAACACTACAAGCCAAGACACCAGCCCCGTGCATACTTTCATGGAGGCCGGTACTTACAAGGTCTGCCTCACCGTCAGCAATGTGAACGGGGAGCACACCTTCTGCCGCACCCTTGAACTCGGCACGGTCTCGTCCTCAGAGGAAGCACAGGCGGTGGATATTACCGTTTTCCCCAACCCCTGCCGGGAAGGGGTGAATGTCATCATCAGTGAGTACCTGCCAAGGGATGCCAAAGTGGTGCTGTACGATGCGGTTGGTCAGCGGCATAAGGTGCAGGAGGTACGCACGGGGTGGAACACAGTACGGCTGGACGGCTTGGGGACTGGGGTTTATTTTTATAAAATATGGGAAAAAGATATATTGTTAGACAGTGGCAAGTTGATGAAAATCGAATAGGGCTTGTATAGAAAATGTCATTTAATTTCACCATAAAGAAACGGTCATGAGAACCTGCTTCCTACTTTTGCCTTTACTACTGATCCATACTGCGATTATTTCCCAAAACCACGACTACTACTGGCCCATGGGTTATGATTCATTTCAAAATGACACTACTTATGGCAGGACGGTCATTGATTTCAGGGAAGACCCGCCTTCAGTATATAGGGAAGATAGGGAACTTAATATAAGCTCTACCATGGCCAGTTTTTGTGATTCCGCAGGTAATATACTCTTTTATACTAACGGTATTCAAATGATAGGTAGTAACCACGAAAGGATCGAAAACGGGGACAGCTTGAACACAGGCTATTATGCAAGTCTTGATTATCATTCAGGGTACAAAGTGAATCATAGTGAATTTTTTTTACCCAAACCGGGAAATGAAGACACGCTGCTGTTGTTTCATGAAAGCACTGAAATACATCCGGTTTACGGCATTGCCAAAACCATCTTGCACCACACAAAGATAGATTTGAAAGCAAACGGTGGGCTTGGCAAGATCACCCTAAAAAACAACCCGTTAATAACCGATGGTACTTTTGGAACCATTACCGCTGTCAAACATGCAAACGGCCGGGGTTGGTGGATTTTTAACTCAATAAATAGTGCCAATAAATATAATCGTCTGCTCTTTACAAATAATGGTGTAGAGGCAATTGAAGAAATAACTTTTGGAGATGATATACCATTTACAACAGCTCTTGGTGTATTGGTATTTAGTCCGGATGGGAACAAGTTTGCCAGATACGAAGTGAAGCACGGGGTCAGTGTTTTTGACTTTGACAGATGCCAGGGCACTTTTCACAACCCTGTTTTTATCCCTCTTCCTGAGACAAACTTAGGGGGAGGGTTGGCTATTTCCCCCAATTCACGTTTCCTGTACATTGCCTCTACAGGCTGGATATTACAATTCGATCTTTGGGCAGATAATATAGAAGCTTCCGTGGAAACCGTTGCCGTTTATGATGGCTACCAGTCCCCTTTTTCAACCAATTTTTTC
Organism: Saprospiraceae bacterium; assembly: GCA_965222975.1. Lineage (GTDB taxonomy): Bacteria > Bacteroidota > Bacteroidia > Chitinophagales > Saprospiraceae > UBA6168. The sequence goes on from CBDCVJ010000020.1 coordinate 64,434, forward strand.
CTGATGCAGTTAGGGCCAGACGGGCGGATCTATATCAACAGCACCAACGGCGTCAATGTCCTGCACACCATCCAGTATCCTGACAAAAAGGGGCTGGCCTGCGAGGTGCGCCAGCACAGCGTCCAGCTCCCCACCTACAATGCTTGGACCATGCCCCACTTCCCCAACTACCGCCTCGGCCCCCTCGACGGCTCCCCCTGCGACACCCTCGGCCTCGACAACATCCCCACCGCCAAGTACCGCTACGAGCAGCCTGCCCCTTTGGGGGACACGCTGGACTACCTGCAGGTGGAGTTCACCGACCTGAGCTACTACGAGCCTGCCACCTGGCACTGGGACTTCGGCGACAACACCACCAGTCAGGACACCAGCCCCGTGCATGTTTTCATGCAGTCCGGCACCTACGAGGTCTGCCTCACCGTCAGCAATGTCAATGGGGAGCATACCTTCTGCCGCATCCTCGAACTCGGCACGGTCTCGTCCTTGGAGGAAGCGCAGGCAGTGGACATCACCATTTTCCCCAACCCCTGCCGGGAAGGGGTGAACGTCATCATCAGCGACTACCTGCCGAGGGATGCCAAAGTGGTGCTGTACGATGTGGTGGGCCAGCGGCACAAGGTGCAAGAGGTACGGACAGGGTGGAACATGCTGCGGTTGGGTGGGCTGCAGGCGGGCATTTATTTTTATCAAATATGGGAAAGGGATGTGCTGCTGGGCAGTGGGAAGCTGGTGAAAGTGGAATAAAATGAACGGCGTGACTTTAGTGGCATTTGCTGAAAGTTAGGCACAGGACGAAGTCACTGCACCAGCCACGAGCATTTACCCAAGAGACTTGCAATCCTGCTTGTTCGAGCCTGTCTTATATAAAATATATTCCGGCATAAGCGGCAAGTCTTGCGGGTTTAACCATTTGAGCTTGTTTTATTATTTGACATTCTAACGCAAGCGGAAAAAATGCAAATCCAAAAACGCCTGCTCCTGATGGGGCAGGCATTTTTGGATTTGCATTTATATAATAAATTTAGAGTCAGGGCTCTCCTGCCCCAATCCCAAACGGCACTTTCGCTACTTCATTAAAATCCATTGTTAACCAAACATGCGGGGCGATGCCCAACGTCTGGGCACTGCTCGCTGAACCTGATTCCCCATTTGGGCTTTGGGCCTTGATCCTGATCCGCTTGATCTTACCTTTTCCATTATAGGCCAACTCTTCAAAATCAAGGATAACATTGTGATCGGACAGCAGCTTCTTTTTCAAGCTCATTAAACTATCACGAGGAATACTTTCGGTTATATGAACCTCCAATTTATTTTTTTCAAATACCATGAGCGGAGGAGGTTCCCCTTCTTGGGTACAGGAAAATAGGACGAGGAATGCGATCAATACTAAGAGTGTCCTTTTCATTTTAAAAGTTTTTTGGCAACTGTTCAGCACCTCCCCGTAATTGGGAGATTTATCTCCTAATGTTGGGGATCGGAAAAAGAATCCCCTTCTGTTTCGACACTTTTGGGAGATAAATCTCCCAACTACGAAGGCATGCTGAACAGTTGCAGTTTTTTTTGTGAAACGATATAGGGGCAAAGGTGGGCGCCAATGCTATGGCGCACAAGACGGAAAGGTTGGAAAAGGGTTGTAGAACTGGTTGGAAATAAGTTGTAAAACTTTAATTCACAGCGGTTTATATGGAAGCTGTATAGGGTTTTAAAATCTCTTTTCTCGATTTCACCCCCAATTTCTGGAATATTTTATTCACATGGCTTTTCACCGTACTGGGTTCAATAAAAAGCGCCTGGGCAATTTCTTTATTTGACTTGCCCTCTGCCATTAACCTAAAAACTTCCATTTCCTTTGCAGAAAGAGCATCAAGCAATTTTGGATCAATGCCAGGGCTGGAAGTTTCTTTTGTTTTAAATGCCGCAAGTTGCTTCCTCAAATAAAAAATATAAACCAACAGCAGGGCAGACAATGTCATGAAAAATGGCAGCCACCCTACCCTATCCTGCTCTTTTTCTTCTCCAAAATAAATACGCCGCCAACTTTCAATTTTGGTAGTAAACTCAATGGCATAAGGCGAGGCATTTGAAATGGGCTTCAACCGCTTCAGAAAATTTTCATAAAAAATGGGGTCATTTTTATAATCCGATTCAAGGTCGTTCATTTTTTTCAGGGCAACCATAGCTGGCAAAAGATATTGGCAGGTATCGGCAAAATTTTTCAATTCCTCATCCATTTTTTGATGGAAAAATTGGATGCCTGTTTCATGAGGTTTCCCACCTTTTATTAAGTGAGCTAATTTGGAAGGAATAATATCATCGGTCAAATGAGCCAACACCGCACTTTCTGGAGATTGGCGAAAACCACATCCCACGAACGATTCAGCGACATCTGGGCAAATCATTTCCATATCTATTGGCTCTTTCAAAATCAGGTAAGAATAATTTTTAATAAGTCCACTTGTTATACCAAAACCACTTTCCTCTGAGCTCTTTTTACCCAATAACAACATATACAAATGCTCCCCTTCCGGTAGCCCATATCCTGAAATTTCAAAATGCCCTATGCTATCAATCCTGACCGATTGTATGATCTGGTTCATGTTCGCATGAGTCAGTCCGTCCAGTGAAGCGACATACTGAAAATGCACATAATTCCATTTGCCTTTTTCTTCCAAAGTGCCTTTGATGTTGTATTGGGCAGAAAGGAAAATTGGAAATAGGATAAATAATATGACTATTTTTCGTTTCATCATTTTAAAAACTATTATAATAGTTTGTCACTGTAATTCGTTTCCCGCCCCGTTTTGTCATATTTCTTAACCGTTCAAATCTTTTCACGAAATTAACCCTACCATCTTTACCGATCAAAAAACTAATCGGATAGCCGTGAAGCTTATACTCATCAATAATATTTTGAGCATCGGCTATAATATCAAATTTAATAAAAAGAACTGAACAGGATCAACCACAGTGTCATATCTTTTTGGGTTCAATGAATTTTTGACGCCCCCCAGTGACTCATCCACAAGCACTCCCACTTTTGGCATACCTGCCAAAAAATCGGTTTTTTTCTCATACTCCCATGAAGGTAAGGCATTGCAGCAACAGCTTCGGGCACACCTTGCCCCTTTACGCCGCAGTGACAAGATCAGCGACTGGAACTTAGGAATTGGTGGTTTTGTTTTTCATTTTGGTTTTTGAAACTATTACCCAACCCTTCGCTCTTCCTTTCCGTATTTTGACAAAAAAGCTGCAAACAGATAATTCAGTTTTGCATATTGTATAAAAGCCCTTTAGATTAGTGCCTCATTCTTAAAGGTCCGTATCTAAAATTCCTTGTGCAACAGTTGGAAAATATTCTCGGTGGAATTTCATTCCACTGATCTGCTTTTTCCGATGGGCCATAATACCGATGGGCAAGAAGCACACAACCGATTATTTAATAATAGTGTAACTAAACAATATGGAGGGAGAAAGTAGAGAAAATTTCATTTTCTCTACTTTCTCCCTCCTCAAAGACGGTTGTTTTTTTGAGGTAAAATGGAAATTTACCTCAAAAAACAACCCAGTTGAATAGTTGCATAAGAGCAATGAGGGATTGCAGATGTAACATCCAGTTTCCTGCCTGCTGCTGATTCCATGAGCCGTTCTTCATTTGCCGACAAATTAGCTGACCCACGATGAAAAGACTTTTTCGCTTATTCCTATTGACCTCCATTGCCTGCACTATTTTCCATTTCCATTCCAACGCCCAAGCCAATGCGGTCATCATTGGTCCTTCGTCCCTTTGTTTTGGGGAATGCGCTACTTATGAAGTGGTATTGGCGGACTCAACCGATTTTATCATATTCAGTACTTGGGATTTAAACAATGGCGTCACGCTGTCAGGCAACCCTATAACCATCTGTATGGACAATCCGAACGGGATGGCTATGGTCGTGTCTGGTTTTACAGAGTTCCAACAGGATTTTCAAACTGAAATGTTTGTGGAAGCAACTACTGCCGTTGACCCCCGCATTGTTTCTACCTCTGCCCAATGTCCCGATAGCCTGGCTGCTTGTGATAGGATTTGCGCATTCAATTCGGCCACTTATGAAGTGACGAATATCCCACCAGGCCAGAGCGTTACATGGCAGGTATTGGGGGCACAGAGCTTTGTACCCGATGGCAATTCCGTTACAGTAGACTGGGGCGCACCAGGACAGGGGGAAGTGTCAGTAGTGGTCGGAGGAGGCAGCCCCAGCAATGCCCCCCTGCAGGTGTTTTGTGGGCAGGCTACCCAAAATTTCAATACCAATGGGATAGACGATGGTTTTGTTGAAATTACTGGCGGACAAGGACCATATGAAATAACCCTAGTTACCCCCACTGGCGATATTGTTATCTACACCAGTGCAGGTAGCATTACATTCCCGGATCTTGATCCCGGGTCTTATTCTGTGCAAGTGACTGGCGCTGATGGGGAGACTGTAAATTGTGATTTTTTCATCAACCCATTTGTAACATCCTGCTGGATCTCTGGCTATCCTTCTTTAGAAGTGCCACCATCAAATTGCAATGCGTGCGATGGCACAATTGTGCTCGTTTCTTTGGTAGGCGGATCAGGGCCACCTATTCAATATTCGATAGATGGAGGGTTGAGTTATTCAAGCAGCCCGGTGTTTTCAAATGTATGCCCTGGGACTTATCCAATTATCATCAACAATCCAATGTTGGGGTGTTCTTATACAGCTGATTTTATTGTACCCTGCCTTGACACGGTATTTAACTGCTCTGGCGAAACTTCCCTCTGTGTCGAAATACTCGAAGAGCCCAAGGCGCAAATTGCTGCTACACCACAAGTTGTCAGTGGCGTGATAGAAATATGCCAGGGGCAAACCGTCTATTTTGATAATAAAAGCGAAAATGCGGCTTCCTACATTTGGGAATTTGGCGACCTTAAAACTTCTACCCAGTTTGAACCCAGCCATACCTACCAAATACCCGGCACTTACGATGTCTCGCTCATTGCCCGCAATGCCTGCTATTGTAATGATACTACCTATGTACAGGTGAATGTATTGCCAGCCGATGTGCCGGAGGTCAGTTGCATAGGAACGGTCTGCGAAGGAGAGTCTGTGACTTATTCTACGGATGCTGTTTGTGGCACTTATGATTGGGACATTACTGGCGGCGGCACCGTCCTCGGTGGCGGTGGGCCAGGTGACAATTTTGTAACAGTGGAATGGCTGACTGGACCAGAAGGGTATGGTCTCGTTGGCAGTGAGTGGTTGTGCTGGAAGTGTCTGCACCACCCCGAATGAAATACCCATCCCCATCATTTCCGAATTGGCTCAAATTCAGGGCAATACCAGCGTTTGTGAAGGAAGTACGGAAGAATACTTTATTCCTGATTATCAAGGTACGGAGATTATTTGGTCGGTCATTGGCTCAGGCAATATCGTGGATGGGCAGAATACGGAACGGGTGACCATCAATTGGTACGGAAATGCCAATCAGGGCAATCCGCAAAAAGTCATTGTTGAATTCAACAATTGCTACTTAGGCTGTGAGGGGAAAGACACTTTGGACGTCAACATCGTACCATCGTTTTACACCAAAGGCCCAATTGAGGTTTGCGAAAAATCAGAAGAAGAATACTCCACCTTCAACTCAATTACCGATGCCCTGACACCCAGCAACTGGCAGGTCATCAATGCAGGAGGGACGGTCGTTTGGACGTCACCGACAGGGACGCCTACTGCCCAAGTGAACTGGAACTTTCCAATTGGCTCCTATACCGTTAGAGCGGAACCAATGAATCCCGCCGATTTTTGCAATCGGGATTATGAGGTTTTTGTAGAAATAGTAGCGGCACCTGTTCCCGTCAATAGCATAGATGGGCCAGCAGAAATATGCCCTGGAGAACCCTATGCCTATCAGGCCAATGGTATTCCGATCAATGATTTCAACTGGGAGGTGATAGGCGGCAGTCCAACCAGTTTTAAAGGCAACCCATTGAATGTCACCTGGGGTTCAACGCCTCCCTATGAAATCTCTGTGACCCAAACAGCTACGCTCGGACTGGCCTGCACTTCCGACCCTATTACTTTGGCTGTTAATGAAATCCCTCCGTTTTCTATTACTGGAAATGGCCAGGTCTGCGTAGAAGAATCGGGAACATACACTGCACCTGTTTTTGAAAATGTTGATTATCAGTGGACTATTTCACCTGCCGATCGAGGTACGGTGACGAGCGGCCAAGGGTCACAAACCGTTGAAGTGCTATGGCACAGTGCAGGTCCGGCAACAGTTAGCGTTTCCACTTGCGGGGCGACGGAAAATATTAATGTGGCTGTACTAGCTTTGCCGATACCGCAAGTGGTCCACCCTTCGGAAATATGTCATGGGACAACAGCTTTGGTGCAAACAAGTGTGCCGTTTACTTCTTATCAATGGTTCGACAACAATGGTACACTGGTATCCAGTTTGCCAAATCCAGATTTACCAGCTGGCTATTATGAGCTGGAAGTCGTTGACCAAAACGGCTGTCAGGGAAGCACTTCTTTCGATATCTTTGAGCGACCTGAACCAAGAGCGAACCTCTCGGTGCCAATCTATGGAGGCATCTGCCCAGGTGGGCCATCGGTAACCATTACTGCTTCGACCACGGCCGATGGGTATGACTTTCAGTGGTTCGAGAGCGGAACGCCCGTTGGTACAAACTCCCCTACTCTGACTGTCAGTACGGCCGGCTCTTATTCCGTCATAGTCACCGACCAAAATGGCTGCACCAACACATCGAATACACTAATCATCGCTGACTGCGCATCTTCCGGAGGCCAATGTGTAAATGGTGTTTGCGTGGGACCGTCGTGCAATAACCCCAATGGGTGCCAACTGAACGGCGCTATCTCATTTGATATACAAAAAACGAGTGATTGCCTGACGCACACTTACATCAATACCAGCGTGAATGATGTGCCTGGAAGTTGGTTATGGAATTTTGACGATTTTGGCAGTGGTCCGAGCAATGTCTCCAATTTGGAAAACCCCTCCCATACTTTTTCCAGTGTGGGTTTCTATTCCGTCATATTTACTGGCAATGTATTGGCCGCTGGAGGCGGTTCTTGTCCCGATGGAATGCTCCGGCAGGACACCATCGTCGCAGTAGCAGATTTTGACTTTGAAACGGCCTGCCCCGGCATGCCTGTCCAGTTTACGGATATTTCTGAAATAATGCCTTTTGCTACGTTGACTGGCTGGTCATGGAATTTTGGTGACCCAGGTAGTGGAATGATGAATACCTCAACTGACCAGCACCCGACGCACGTATATTCGGCAGGCGGCACTTATACGGTTAGCCTGACCATCACGGAGGCAAGTGGTTGCGAGATTGCCATTATAAAAAACGTAACCATTTTTGATCCACCGACCGTGAGTTTTGCCCAACCGACCTTTACCTGTGAAAATACAGCCCTCCCGTTCAATGCCGTTTTATCCAATGATGTTACGGACATAGAATGGGACTTCGGCGACCCTTCCAGCGGCGGGGCCAATACAGCAACGAATTTTGATACCTACCACGAATTTGGCGCAGCGGGCATTTACACGGTAACATTGACTGCTACCAATATCTATGGGTGTACGGATGTCTATACCGACAACATAACCGTCACCCCCAACACTCTCGGCGGAAGCATTGCATTCTCTCAGCCCTCGCCCATATGTGAAGGTGACAACATTACCCTGACCGCCCCGACTGGGGGCATCACCTACGAGTGGTCCACCAACACTCCGACCATCCAGATAACTGTCGGCACAGCGGGCATTTACGATGTGACCCTAACCGATGCGGACGGCTGTACCTACTCGCCTGCCGAAGCTCTGGTGGACATTTACGGTGATCCGAACGGCATTATCAAAGGGGTAGAGTACAACGAATTTGGGCAGCCAGTTGCGTTTTTTGAAAACAACTATGAGACTTGCGAAGGGGAGGACGTTTACCTTATTATTCAGGGTAGTCTCGACTATAGTTATGTCTGGTCGGATGGAAATAGCGGGGAAGAAATTTCTTTCACCGAAGATAGGGACAACCTGCTGTCGGTAGGTATCCACAATTATTCGGTGACTGTCACCGACAACACAACTGTTGCACGAGTGAAGAAGGCCCATTCACGGTGACGGTGAACCCTAAACCCGATGTGCAGATCCAATCGGTGCCATCTGGGTTCTTATGTGAAAATGTTCCAGCCACACTTAGTGTTGTCAGCCCAGATGCCAACCTGACCTACAGTTGGAACACGGGCGAATCGGGTACTTCGATTGACGTCATAGCAGGCGGCACTTATTTCGCCCAAGCGACCAATCAATTTGGATGTAAAAGCCGCAGCAATGAGGTCATCATCAACAATGCGCCTGACCCCGACAACATCCCGGCAGGCTGCCATACCCGTTGCAATCCTGACACTCTTTGCCTGCCGCCCATGCCCAATGTGGCTACCTACCAGTGGTTCTATAATGGTTCGCCCATGCCTGCTCCGAACGGGACAGTGGCAGAGCCCATCTTCGACCAGAGCGGCGAGTACTTTGTGCAAATGACTGACATCTTTGGTTGCAATTCGGTCTCCGAGATATTGACCCTCGACCTGTTCCCCGGCTTCGGCGATTTGTTGGGAAATGTCTATTTTGACGTGAATGGAAACGGCATCATTGATGGTCCCGATACCCTCGTGAGTGGCATCAATATTTTCCTAAATGACGGAGTGATAAATATAGATACAGTGACCAGCAGCGGCGGAAGCTATGCTTTTCCAGGTATTTTATCTACCAATTATACGGTCGAACTGGACACGGCCAATTTGCCCGATGGCTGGACAGCCTATTATGTTGATGGCAATGTGGAACTTATCGGCTGCGATGTCGAAGAACAATTCGACTGGCTGGTCGTTAATTCATGTTTGCCAACCACCGTCAATGAAACCTTACAGGCATGCCCCGGTGATGGCGTCACGTTCAATGGTACGTTCATCCCAACAGGCGATGAAGAAACCTTTATTTTTCAAACCTTTGATGGCTGCGACTCGATTGTGACTGTGTACGTAGAACCTTTCATAACAGTCATCACACAAGACGAACTCAATGCCTGTACAGGCACGACGGTCAACTACCAAGGTGTTGACTTAAACCCTGGCGACCAAGAGGAATTCATTTTAACGGATGTGAATGGCTGTGATTCGACTGTACAGGTATCGGTGGGTGAATGGCCAACTTACAACCTCCCACTGCAATTGATGATTTGTGAAAACTCGTCCACAGTTTACGATGGGGTGACGCTCTTCCCCGGCGATCAGCAGGACTTCCTTTTTGTTTCGGAAAATGGTTGCGATTCCATCATGGCCGTTACCGTAGAAGGCTTCGCAGCCGATACCACCCAAGAATCGCTCAATGCCTGCCCTGGCTCCACGGTGGCCTATCAAGGTGTCAACCTCGCTCCAGGCGATCAGCAGGATTTCTCATTCATAGATGCAGGTGGCTGCGATTCCATAGTACAAGTGTCGGTAGCTGCCTGGCCGACCTATAGCCTGCCACTCACGTTGATGTCCTGTCAAAATGCATTTGTGGATTACAATGGCGTACAGCTTTTCCCCGGCGACCAGCAGGACGTTATTTTATCAACAATTAACGGCTGTGATTCCATCATGCAAGTCTCGGTAGAAGCGTTCCCTACGGATACCACCCAACAGTCACTTAACGCCTGCCCTGGTTCAACAGTGGCCTATCAAGGTGCTAACCTCGCTCCGGGCGATCAGCAAGACTTCTCCCTGATCGGTTCGGACGGCTGCGATTCAGTGGTGCAGGTGTCGGTGGGTGCTTGGCCGACCTATTCCATGCCGTTACCACTGTTATCCTGCGAAAACTCCTTTGTTCAATACAATGGCCAAACGTTCTTTCCCGGCGACCAGCAGGACGTTGTTTTAACTACTGTAAATGGTTGTGATTCGATTATGCAGGTGACCGTCGCAGCTATTCCTGTGGACACGACCATTTTGCCACTACAAGTTTGTGAAGGGGAAATGATTGAATACAACGGCCAACAATTGACGGCTGGCACAGAACTATTTATTTCCCTGACCAGCCTCCAGACGGGCTGCGACTCGGTGATCGAAGTAAGTGTTTCTAATTACCCCGCAGTCAGTTATGACTTAACGGCTGGTGAAATATGCTGGAACGGTACGGACGGTGAAATAGAAGTGCAAAATGTGCAGGGTGGCACAGCTCCTTACCTCGTCTCCCTCGACGGCAATAACTACCAACCTGCACTCACTTTTGAAAACCTCAATGCGGGCGATTACACTGTTTATCTGTTAGATGATAATGATTGTCAATTTGAGCAGGATGTTGAAATACCTATGATCTCGCCTATGGTGGTTGAGACTACAGATGAAACCATGGAATGTGGAGACATCATTGAGCTATCGCCTACTGCCACCAGCGAGTTGCCAACTACTTGGCTATGGCCAGATGGAGGTACTGACTCTGTCTTCACTGTTACTAACCCGGGGCTTTATCCTTTCAGTGTGACCAATGCTTGTGAAACGGTCAACGAATCTATTACGGTTGGCCTGCGCCCCGCAGGGTTGGACGCTATGATTTATATGCCAAATTCCTTCTCACCGAACGACGATGGCAAGAACGATTGCTATCAAGGCTATGTCGCCCCCGACCTTGATGTAGAATCTTTTGTCCTGAAAATCTTCGACCGCTGGGGCAACCTCATGTTCGAGTCCAATGACCCGAATGCCTGCTGGAATGGTGTCCACCGGGGCAGACAAATGCAGCCTAACGTATTCGTATGGTTCATGGAACTACATGTGCGGAACTGTGATGGGAATATGCTGGAGGTGTTTCAAGAGGGAGATATTCATTTGATTCGGTAAAGTCAAGTTCAAATATAAATGCAAATGCAACCCTGATGCCTTGGGGTTGCATTTGTTTTAAAACCCCACCCTAAAACTCAGCCCCGAATTCCGAAAATGGTTCTTACTAAAAAATCCCGTATGCACTCGGACACCAAAAGTTTAAGTACTTGCCCATGGATTCAAAACCCAAGACCCCTTCCAAATTCCATAACCGCGGCACTATTTTCCCGTTTTCATCGAACCTGCTCTCTATGCCCGGTTGGCTGAATGTATGATCATCAAAAATATAAGAAATGTCGTAGAGCCTTCCTTGTTCCTTGCCAAACCCACCCATATAAAAAGTAGGCTGTAGGCCGGCAACTAACCTAAAACTAGAGTCGCTATAATATGGTGCTGGATTTAGAAAGAAGCTGCTTCATGGAGCGTTGGCTTTTTAGTTGTTGACGAAAATGGTTGATTTTGGTGGGGTAAAAGTAAGTGTTTTGGTTTGTTAACATGATAAGAAAAGCGAATTCATACCTTTAGAACAATGCCCGTCTAAATCAAATTTCAACAAATACCTAAATTTCTTAGGTAAAAACTTTTTTACCTAAAAACCTTATGTATATTTGCCACATGAAAACGAATGAACTCCTTCGGGGCACATTAAAAACCATCATCCTCAACTTGCTCGCCGAGCATGGCCGCATGTACGGCTACGAAATGGTACAGAAAGTACGGCAACAATCCAATGGTGCATTCGAACTGACAGAAGGTGCGCTCTACCCGGCACTTCACAAATTGGTAGCTGACGGCCTGCTAGTCACAGAAAAAGAAATGATCGGCAAGCGGGTGAGGAAATACTACCGCCTCACGCCAGCAGGATCGAAAGCCAAGGCAACGAAAGTGACTGAATTTGAGGCGTTTGTGCAGGCTATGCAATTATTGTTGAACCCTAAACCTGCCGCCGGATGATTGAATTGAACGAACACCAACTATTTTCGATAGAAAAAATATTGGAAGAAAAAGGGTTGAATGATGGCTCTTTGAAAGAAGAGCTGCTCGACCATATCTGCTGCCAGGTGGAGCAGGCAATGGGGGAAGGACTGCTTTTTAACCAAGCACTGAAACGAAGTTTGGATACCTTTCAAGAAGATGAAATAAAAGACCTTCAACAACATTTTTCAAACATTTCAAATCAAAAAAAATCAATTATGATGAAGGTATCTTTAATTGCACTAAGTGTATTGCTTTTGGTTGTTATCAATTTCAATCGAACCGAAATCCTTGAACAGGAGCCAATTGTGGAAGAGGAATTCGTTCCCATTATTTCCCACATGCTTTTTACCGATCCGCCGACCATTTCACCGCTCAAGGATGACACAAAAATCGCATCAAGTTTTGGCTGGCGCATTCACCCGATCCATCGGGTAAAAAAACATCATAATGGCGTTGATTTCATAGCCTCAGTCGGCACACCCGTTTACGCTACTTCCAATGGAAAGGTAGTGAAAGTGGAATCGCACGAAAAAGGCTACGGCCTGCACATCGTCATCCAGCATGATGACCATTTCAAAACCCTTTATGCATCGCTTTCCCGCATGGATGTAAAAGCAGGGGATGTCGTGAAGAGGGGTGATATGATCGGTGCGGTCGGTAGTTCGGGTACGTCCTCTGGGCCACATCTGCATTATGAAGTGATAAAGGATGGAGAGCATGTTGACCCAGAAGGGTATTTGCGGCCTTAGCCAAAAAAATCAAAAACCACACATCGTTAATCTGTTTTTATTTGATTAACGATTAAAAGATTAACGATGTGTGATTTTTGATTTTATATAATGAAACTAACTAACCTCGTTTTTAGATTTTTTTAATTGCTAATTTCATCTTCAGATAAATGGGTAGCCTTTATGGGGCTGCCTTTTTTATTTAATTTTCACTCCTCATAATAATCCTTAAAAAACACAGGCAAATGCCGCAGCGCCGCCAGCTCCCGTTGTCGCTCCCTGATCTCCGCAGCGGGAATGCCAAAATAGGCTTTTCCTCCTGAGAGGTCTTTTGAAATCCCTGCTTTAGCGCTCACCACTGCTCCTGCTCCGATACGCACCCGTTGTGCCACACCGACTTGCCCATAAAGAATAACGCCATCTTCCAAAATGGCTTTTCCTCCGATACCGACCTGCCCGGCGATGAGGCAATTCTTTCCGATGACAGCGCCGTGCCCGACATGCACCTGACAATCCAATTTGCTCCCTTCACCAATGACCGTATCGCCCGAAACGCCTCGATTAATGGTACAGGCAGCCCCGATGTCCACATGGTCTTCGATGACGACCCGTCCTCCCGAGCGCCATTTTTTAAAACCTTTTTCTGTTTTCTGAAAATAAAAAGCATCTGTGCCGATGATGGTGCCGACTTGTATGGTCACATGGTTGCCGATGTGGGTATGGTCGCCGATATAGGCATTGGACTGGATGTAGCAGTTTTTGCCGATCACCGCTTGGTGGCCGACCACCACACCCGGTTCAATAATGCTGGACGGGTGGATAAAAGCGCTTTCGGCGATCTGGCTGCTCAACGGGCGCAACGGGCGGTATTTTCGTACCAATCCATCGTAGGCTTCAAAAGGGTTGTCGCAGACAAGCAGAGCCTTTCCTTCCGGGCAAGTTACCACCTCATTAATGATGATAATGCTGGCAGCAGACCCGAGTGATTTTTTAAAATATTTTTTTGCGTCCACAAAAGTGATATCGCCTTTTTCCACTTTGTGGAGTTCATTGATGCCAGTTGCCATAAGTGATGCCTCGCCGATGAGTTGAGCGCTAATCTTTTGGGCGATGTCGAGTACTGGAATGGGCTGCGGAAATTTCATAATGTAGTTTTGTAGCAAGTGGTGTCAATACTTGAAGTGCTGACACCACTGATGGACTCCGAAACTTTCAATAAGTTTGCGGCGTTAGGAAGGCAAAAGTAGTTTTTACAGGTATAACGGTATAATGGTTTTTCGGTATAACGGTCAAAAAAAAACCGAACCGCTAAACCGTTGCACCGCTAAACCAACAAACCGACCAATCATGTCATTAGAGACCAAAATAATGCAAGACCTCAAGGAGGCGATGAAAAACAAAGACGAAGCGGCCAAGCGCAGCATCCGGGCCATCAAAGCGGCCATTCTGTTGCAGAAAACAGACGGGAGCGGAAAGGCCCTTGATGAAGCAGGCGAAATTAAACTCTTGCAAAAACTCGTCAAGCAGCGCCAGGACTCGCTGGAAATTTATGAAAAACAAGGACGGGATGACCTCGCCAAACCCGAAAAGGAGGAAATCGATGTCATTAAAAAATACCTGCCCGAACAGATGAGCGAAGCCGATCTCGAAGCCGCTTTGAAAAAAATCATCGAAATGACCGGCGCTTCTTCCATGAAGGATATGGGAAGAGTTATGGGCATGGCTTCAAAAGAGTTGGGTGGCAAAGCTGATGGGAAGACGATTGCAGGAATGGTGAAGCAATTGTTGGGGTGACACGGTGTGAGATATGGCAAATTTTTGAAATTTGCCATATCTAATTTGATGGCTTCAAACTTTTTTGATTTGTAATAATTACAAAATGCAACTAATTAAACCCCCATCTTAAACTGCACTATCCTGTATGTTTCTTCAAACCCTTCCCGCAAATAAAACTTCTGTGCCCGCTCATTTTCCAATTCCGTGTCAACGGCCAGTTCGGTGCAGCCTTGTTCCTTGGCCCATTTCTTAATAAAAACAATCATTTCTTTTCCCAACCCTTGCCCTTGGTATTTTTCGATTAAATACAATCCTTCGATATAAGCCACAGGCGAACTGATACATCCATCCACCATATTGCGGAGCGACAGCTCGATCATGCCAATTGGGTTGGGTTCTTCATTTTTAAAAACCAAAAAAGAAGTGAGGTTTGGATCTTCCACCGTGCGTCTGATTTCATCTTTATTGAACGCAGGATCGAGATCGTGGTAAAGTGCTGCCCGGAAGCGCTGCCAGACATCAAAATTTTCGAGGGTAGCAAGTTTGAATTCAAGCATTTCTTAATTGTTATCCTTCTTTCTCAAAGGAAGGCAAAGACCCTATGAACAAACAAGGTTAAAGATAAATTCAATATGCTATAAGTGAGGGGTGGGCATAAATAATAGCCAATAAATCGTGGTTTTTAGGCCACAAAGACACAAAGTTTTCAATTCATGAATTATTCATCTTTGTGTCTTCGTGCCTTTGTGGCTGATAATCAACTATTTGAATTATGCCCACTCCTCAATATACTATAAGTAGAATATTCCTGCTATCTGTATTCAATAAAAGAAAGTGGACTATAGTACATTAATAAAAGTGCTGCCCTTTAGTATGCCATTTATTATCATGAGACATGTAAATCATTGTTTTTCAACAAAATAGGTGTATAATTATTTTTTCCATGCAACAATAGTCCTATCTTTTTTTCTCCCCTGAGACATCATTCAAGACATCTGAAACATTAGTGCTACCCTTCAGAAGAATTGCCCCCCATCTTTGTCTTGTCACAAAGCAAGACCAACTTCACTAAGCCGCCTTTCATCTAAAAAGGTTTAAGAGCGAATCAAATAAAAGCAAGTTTGCCCAGCTTTTTTAATGCCAAAAAGCTTTCGCCCCAAAAGCCAATTTCCTTAGAAAAAGCAACTCCTCAGTACGGAGCAAGAGAGAATGAAGAATGACATTTTTCAAAAAACAATCCTACTGAATAGTTGCTAAAAAACAAATGAAAATGGAACTGCTAACAAATCCAAGAGCACAAGAAATTACCATGACCCGTGAATCCTTTCTCAGAAAGGAAGGTTTGAAAAATGGTAAAATGCAAAAAGCATTTCAAGAGAAATCCTACTCCCAAAATGGTCAATTAGAAAGGGTTCGTCTTCTAGAAAACGTTACCCAGGTTTCTCTGGACTTTGTCAAAGGGGAAAAGCAGTTGGATGATCACAACTTGCTAAAAGGAAACATTGAAAATTACATCGGGATGACCCAAGTGCCTACTGGCATAGTTGGACCTTTAGCCATAAATGGTTCTGCCGCAAAAGGGGAATTTTATGTCCCATTGGCAACGACAGAAGGAGCTTTAGTAGCATCCTATGCCAGGGGCATCAAGGCATGTCGTTTGGCTGGCGAAATTAATGCTGGCTGTTTTTCCGAAGGCGTTCAAAGAAGTCCCTATTTTAAGTTTGAAAACATGAGGAAAACAAAACGATTTGTCTCATGGCTTCAGGATAAATTCGGGATTTTTCAAATCATTACTGAACAACATTCCAATTACGCAAGGTTGGCAAACCTAAAAACGAATGTTGAAGGAAACAGTGTCATTCTCCATTTTGAATTTACCACAGGCGATGCATCAGGGCAAAATATGGTCACAATCTGCACCAATGCAATATGCAGGTACATCTTGAAGGTTATGCCTGTCCAGCCTGTAGTCTGGTATATTGAGGGCAATTATTCCGGTGATAAAAAAGCAACTGCCGCTTCTTTTACCTCGGTCAGGGGAAAAAAAGTAAGTGCAGAGATCGTGCTGCCAAAAGCCATAGTTCAGGAGGTTTTAAAATCCAGCCCAAAGGCCATTGTAGCCTACTGGCAAGCCTCCACTTTAGGGGTCATCCAAAGTGGTTCTTTCGGTGCTCAGGGCCATTTTGCCAATGGTTTGACTGCTTTGTTCCTCGCCACTGGGCAAGATGTGGCATGCATCTCAGAAGCAGCCGTCGGCATCACCAGGATGGAATTGACCAGACGAGGCGATTTATACATCTCCGTCACTCTACCCGCATTGATGGTAGGTACGGTTGGCGGAGGAACTCACCTACCTACCCAGCGGGAGTGTTTGGATTTGATGGGCTGCCTGGGCAGCGGTAAATCGAAAAAATTTGCTGAAATCTGTGCCGCTCTAGTATTGGCAGGAGAACTGTCCATCGCAGCGGCTATGTCTGCCCACCATTTTGTCCAGGCTCATCAAAAATTGGGGAGGAAGAAATGAAATAATAAGGAATTAAGGTATTGGGTATTGCGGTATTATGATAAAAATACCCTAATACCTCAATACCTAATTCCATCTATATTTTATCCTCATGGAAAACATAAATAGCATAAACGGTTCATCATTTTTAAAAAGATTTTACATCTATCAAAAAGAGCGGTTCCCCTTATTGGCACATGGGATTTTAATTGCTGTTTTTACTTTCTCGGCAATTGCCTATTCCAGAATTTGCAGGGGAATGGATGGATTTATTCCTATTAGGACTTATGTCATCGGCATTTTTGCCACTATAACGCTTTTTTTTCTTGTGCGTGTTTTTGATGAATTTAAAGACAAAGAAGAAGACGCTAAATACCGAAAATATTTGCCCGTTCCAAGAGGGTTAATTTCCCTAAAAGAATTAAAAATCATCGGCATTATTGTCGTCATTATTCAATTAATAGTAATCGCTTGGTTCCAGCCCAGCATGCTCTCTCTATATTTTTTAGTGCTTGGCTATATGTGCTTGATGGGAGTGGAGTTTTTTGTACCTAAATGGTTGAAAAAACATCAGATAATCTATATCACTTCCCACATGTTCATTATTCCTTTAGTCGATATTTATGCCAGTGGTTTGGACTGGCTGTTGGGTGGTGCAACCGCACCAATTGGGCTGGCCTTTTTTTTCGCAGTGAGTTATATGAACGGAATTGTTTTGGAATTCGGGCGCAAAATCAGGACGCCGGAAAATGAGGAGGAAGGAGTAGTGTCGTACACAAATTATTTCGGAACACAAAGAGGTGTTGTTTATTGGATTTTAATTTTAGGCTCTACATTACTATTGGCGTTTGCCGCCTCTTGGTATGCTGGATACGGAATTTCTGTATTTCTCTCCTTGACAGCTTTATTTCTGATCTGTGCGCTACCGGGTTTTTTATTTTTAAAAAACCACACCCAGAAATTATCGAAATTAATTGAACATGCTTCTGGTGTTTGGACAATTGGGATGTATTTGTCATTGGGTGGATTGCCGATGGCAATTGATTTATTGACTGGTTGATTTGATAATTCTTTGCAATTTAAATTAATAGTTCCTTGGTTTTAAGTGTCTCCTCCCCCCGCCCCCCCCCAAAGGGGGAGATAGAACCTGCTAAAATTAAAAATTATAGCAAAAGGGAAAATAAATGAACGGCTTTATCTCCCCCTTTGGAGGGGGCTGGGGGGAGGACGTGCAGACAGAACGGTTTCTAATTTTACTTACAAACAAATCTATCCAGAAAATAAAATCATGAAAATCTATTCATCCAATCATAAAAACATTAAAAGAGTTGCCATAGGAGGAAAAGCGTATAATCTTTATCGTCTGAAAGAATGGGGCTTTAATGTTCCACATTTCGTGGTCATTCCCGCATCTGAATTATTAAATATTATTCCTGAAAAATTAATGCATGATGGGGATACTGAAAGTATAGCCAAAATCATAAAAAATTACTGTTTTAAAGAATCTTTTTTGCAAGGTGTCCTTTCCTATTTCAAAAATAACAACCCCTTTTTTGCTGTCCGATCTTCCGCCATTGATGAAGATGGAATTGAGTTCTCTTTTGCGGGCCAATTTGAAACTTGTCTTTATGTAAAGCCGGAGAACCTTGTTGATAGTATTAAAAAAATATGGCTCTCTGCTTTTTCAGAGAGGGTTTTATCTTATCGGAGAGAACACGAATTGGCCCATCATTTTGGCATTGCAGTCATTATTCAAGAAATGGTTGATGCAGAAGTTTCGGGTGTTGGATTTGGTGTCAATCCGATTTCAGGTGACCGGAAAGAAAAAGTAGTTTCGGCGGTGTTTGGTTTAGGGGAAGGCTTGGTTTCTGGCGTTTTGGATGCAGATACTTTTTTTATGCAAAATTTGGGCGATGGTAATTTTTTAAATGATTCCAATTTGTCTGAAAAAAATTATTTCAAAAAACAAATAGCCAAAAAAAAGCAAGCTATAGTGCAGTCTGAAAATGGAGGTACGAAAATAATAGAAATTAAAAAAGAAAAACAAAATGAGCCATGCATCAAAGGATCTCAGTTAAAAGAAGTCGAAAAAATTCTTGATAAATTGCGAACTAAAACGGGCAAACCTCAAGACATCGAATTTGCGATTGCCAATCAAAAAATCTATTTGCTCCAGACTCGTCCTGTGACCAATTTGAATAAAGTAGCAGATAAAAACGGCGAATATATTTTGTGGGACAACAGCAATATTATTGAATCTTATCCCGGTGTGACTACACCGTTGACTTTTTCATTTATTATAAAAATTTATGAAGCGGTGTATCGCCAATTGGTTAAATTATTTGGCGTTAGCGATCAGGTGATCGAAGCTAATGCAGGCACGTTCGCCAATACGCTCGGCTTGCTTAATGGGAGGGTCTATTATAATTTATTGAGTTGGTACAAAATGCTGGCGATGGCCCCCGGTTATTCCCTCAATGCTGAATTTATGGAGACAATGATGGGCGTAAAGGAAAGGTTTGAATTGCCAGAGGGAGAAAAAATGCCCAGGACGAAAGCTTGGTTTAGAATTGTTGTCATGATTTTCAGCATGATTAAAAGCCTCATCACCCTGCCGAAAGAAAGAAGAAAATTCGTCACTCAATTGAACCAAACCATAGCCACTTATAAGGCAATTGATTTTTCAAAAAAATGGGCTGACGAGTTGATGTATCTGTATTTCGATTTTGAAAAAACATTATTGGTAAAATGGAAAGCACCTTTGGTCAATGACTTTTTCTCCATGATTTATTTCGGTATTTTAAAAAAATGGACTGCCAAATTAGAAATCAGTGAAAACCCCAATATCCACAATGATTTGCTGTGTGGCAGCAAGGATATTATTTCCACCGAACCCATTCACCAAAGCCTGAAGATTGCCACCTTGATTTCAGAAAATAAATCAGCAAAACAATTGTTTTTGGAAGAAAACCCACAGACCATTTGGGGTATTTTGGAGACTGGAAAATTTCCCGAAATAAAAAAAGCGTTTGATGCTTATCTGGATCAATTTGGGGAAAGATGCGTTGGTGAGTTGAAATTAGAAAGCATTTCTTATACCCAAGATCCTACCTTGTTTGTCAAAATAATAAAATCATATATCGAACAGGGCACCACGATTTATTTTGCTAATAACGGCATGGAAGAAATGCTTAAAACCAGAGCGGAAAAAGCCGTTGCAGATAAATTGAAAAATAAATGGTTGAAAGCGTGGATCTTCAAATATATTTTAAACAAAACCCGTGACCTCGTGAGCAATCGGGAAAACCTTCGGTATGAACGGACAAGGGCTTTCGGAATGGTCAGGAAAATATTTATAGCGATTGGCCAGCAATTTTTTGCTGAAGGGATTTTGGAAAATCCGAGGGATATTTTTTACCTGACAAAAGAAGAGATATTTGCTTTTATTCAGGGCACTTCTGTTCATACCAATTTAAAAAAATTAATAAACCTCAGAAAAGAAGAATTTAATGGATTTGCCAAAATGGATCAGCCCTCCGAAAGAATTCCAACTTATGGCATAGTCAACCACGCCAACGATTTTTATTCCAAAGAAAAAACTCAAATCATGGAAGGTGACTTGCAGGGCATTGGTTGTTGTCCGGGCAATGTAAGAGGTAGGGTTCGGGTCGTCCGGGATCCTTATGATGTTGATAGCTTAAATGGAGATATTTTGGTTACGACGAATACGGACCCAGGTTGGGTGGTGCTTTTCCCAACTGCTTCTGCCATCATCGTTGAGCGGGGAAGTTTGTTAAGTCATTCTGCCATTGTTTCACGGGAAATGGGAATTCCTTGCATCGTCAGTGTGAGTGGTTTACTACAAACTTTAAAGGATGGCGATTTGATTGAAATGGATGGCAGCACTGGGAAGATTAAAATCATAGAAGAATCAAAAAATAGGCAGATGGACAGACAATCCTCTTTTGCTGTCCAGAATACAGGTTGAGAGCAGAAATAAGAAATTTAAAATTAAATCAGTTCACTGACAATTTCCGTGGCGCTATAAAAACAAAAGGGAGGGAGATAAAAAATAGAAAATTGAAAATTTTCTATTTTTTATCTCCCTCCCCATCAGAGTTTTAGAGTAAAAGGACATTATATCATGCAAACGCAACAACTCAATAAAGTCAATTTCGACATCATCCGATATGCGAATTGCTGGGAAGATGCGGATGTATTATTGGAAGGGTTGAGCCCTCATAAAGGTGGTCGGTTTTTGTCCATCGGTTCAGCTGGCGACAATTCTTTTTCATTACTGACGACTGAGCCCGAATTAGTTGTAGCAGTGGATATTAGTGAAGTTCAATTAATGCTGATTGAACTTAAAAAAGCGGCTTTTAAAAGATTGTCACATCAAGACTTTTTAGAGTTTTTAGGATTCTTGCCTTCTTCTGAAAGAGTCAAGCTGTTCAATACTTTAAAAAACGAATTAAACCCAAGGACAAAAAAATATTGGGAACAAAATCTCGAAGCTGTCAAAGCGGGCATTATTTATATGGGAAAATTTGAAAAATATTTTGCTTTTTTTCGTGAAAAAATACTCCCTTTGATTCACAGAAAAAAAACAATTAATGAATTGTTTACTAAAAAAACGGAAAATGAGCAATTAAAATTTTACCTCAAGAAATGGAACAACCGACGATGGAGGTTGTTATTCAAAATATTCTTCAGTAAAGCCGTCATGGGCAAATTTGGTCGTGCTCCTGAATTTTTGCAACAGGTCGAAATTCCCGTCTCTCAATATATTTTTCGAAAAGCAGAAAGGCATTTAACAAGTGTTCAGGCTCAAGAAAATTATTTTTTGCATTTTATATTAACTGGAGAATTCGGGAAACAATTGCCTCACTATGCCAGGCGAGAAAATTTTGAAATCATCAAACAGAATATTGACAAACTACATCTTTTTCATGGTACTGCGGAGAAAGCATTAGAGAAACACCCAAAGATCGATTACTTGAATTTGTCTGATATTTTTGAATACATGGATATGCCTCTGTTCAAAAAAGTAACGAAGGCTATATTAGAGAAATCTGCCCCTGATGCCCGGTTGGCATATTGGAATTTAATGGTTGACCGTAATATGGAAGAAATATTTTCGAGCGAGTTTAAATATGATAAAGAAAAATCCATCCGATTAACAAAGAAAGATAAAGGCTTTTTTTACAGCCAATTTATTGTGAATGAAAAACAAGGTTGTGGCAAATCATACAAAAGCGTTATGGCAATGCGTCTGTGCTAAAGGTTAGTCGCTCATTTAAAATCAAAAAAATCATGACTCCCAATATCATCAATAGCCTCCTTCTTTCAATTGTATTTTTAGGACTTTTCGGAGTGGCGGAAGTACTTTATCACAAATTCAATATTAAATCGGAATATTGCCGAAAATTCGTCCACATTGCCAGCGGATTAGTTACCCTGACCTTTCCTGTATTGTTTTCCAGCCATTGGCTGGTATTAGCACTATGTTCCAGTTTTGTTTTGGTTTTATTAATTAGCCAACATTTCAATTGGCTGCCTTCCATCAATGCTATTGATCGGGTTTCGCACGGTTCTATTTTATATCCTGGAGTTGTATTAGGATGTTATTTGGCTTCAATGAAATTTGACGCTTTATTGTTTTTTTATTTGCCGATTTTGATTTTAGCTATATGCGACCCAATTGCTTGTTTACTTGGAAAAAAATGGCCAAAAGGAAAATATACTATTTTAAAGGAGACCAAGACACTGGTAGGTACTGGAGCATTTTTCGTTGTTGCTGCTTGTATTTCAATCTTACTTTTCTCTCATTTCACAAAGCTGCCATTTCAGTCAATTTTATTTAATTCTTTAATAATTGCAGGCGGCACTTCTATTGCAGAAGGGGTAAGCCAAAAGGGCTATGATAATTTGTTTATTCCATTGGTTACTGTTTGCATATTGTCTTTTTTGAATTTACAACCATTGGTATATGCTTAATAATAGGAAATATCCAGATTTGAAAAATTTTTAAAATCCGCCAATTATCTATTCGACAATTCTGGACGGTAATCTTAAAATACCAAATAATGAATTCCATAAAATTCAAAACCATAGATCCTGTTTCTAAAGTTGATTGGCAATCATTTCTTTCATGTGGCCAAAACATTCGGAAACGCAACAGTGAATTGGAATTTATTTTTTGGAAGGACAGTGTGCAGAACAGCCATATAATAAAAAATAAGACTTCTTTTTGGACATCTTCCAATGGGAAATCAAAAGGAAGGATTGGTGTTTTTATAAATAGAGAAAATAGAGTAGGGTCTATAGGTTGGTACGAATGTGATGAAGATGAAAAACTAAATAAAGCGTTGTTTAATAAGGCATTTGAATGGTTCGCAAAAAATAATTGTTCGAAAATAATAGGCCCAATAAATGGCTCAACCTGGTACCAATACCGATTTAATGCCAATTGCGAAAAACCTCTCTTTCCTGGGGAGCCTTTTCAGCCTAAATATTATATTGGTTTTTGGGAAAATATAGGGTTTAAAAAAAGCATTGATTACTATACCACTTATCGATCTACAGAAAATGCCCCAGCTATTGATTTTGATTCCGCTTCTGAAATATTCATGGAAATGGGTTTGTCTTTAAAATCGTTTAATGAGATTGTTTATCAAAATAGCAAAACCCGTTTGCATGAATTCTTGATGGCATCTTTTAAAAATAATCCTTTATTTAATCGCATTCAGTTTAAAGAATTTTGTTCCATTTATGATGCCTTGCCTGCTTCAATTCCTCCGGGATTTTCATTTGTCCTATTTGATAGAAAGAATTATCCGGCAGGTCTAGTGCTTGCCTATCCAGAACCCTATTTTCAATATTATCAAAAAGCAGGTGTAGAAAATAAATTAATGACAACCCCAAAATTGATTGCCAAAACTATTGCCGTTCATCCTGATTGGCAAAATCAGCAAATCGGCTCTTTGCTGGTGAAGCTGATACATGGGGTAACCAAGAAGAAAGGTTTTTCAAAAATTGTATATGCGTTGATGTTTAAAGAGAACCGCTCATTGGAGGTTAGTCATCGAAAATTTGCGAATTCAATTCGGGAATATTCATTGTTTGAAAAGAATATTTGAGGCTGAGTAATGGACAGGATTAGTCTTAATATTCTTTTGACAGGATTAACAAGATTTACATGATTATAAAAAGTTTGGAACCAGAAAATTATATCATGTAAATCTTGTTAATCCTGTCGAGCCAAAATTTAAAGTAATTCTGTCTGGCTACTTATTAAACAAAATCAATTTTGCAATGCATCCCTTATTAAATAAAGTCAAACATATCACTGAAAAATATTCTCAACGGACAGCCATAATTGACAAAGATGATCGTCATTGTTCTTATGGTGCCTTGTCAAGTCAAGTGGATCATGCGCGTGCGATTTTGCAAAAAAAAGAGCGTGCAAAAAGGGACGAGGGTTTTGGTTGCCGTGCCTATGTCCATTGAGTTGTATGCTATTTTGTTGGCGTTGTTTTCCTTGGGTGGCGTGGCCATCTTTCTTGACCCTTGGCTTAAAGGAAAACAAATGAGCCGAATTATTAAAGAGGTACATCCTGAGGTTTTGGTTATTTCTAAAAAATTAAAATGGTTTGCATATTTGTTGGCCGCTACGTGGAAAATAAAAAAATGGGTAGGAGTGAAAAAATGGAAAATAGACAGCTCCTTAAAAACCATGCAAAAATCATGGATAAATAGCACAACGCCCGTTTCAAATAATGACGTCGCATTAATTACTTTCACCAGCGGCACCAGTGGCCACCCAAAAGGTGCAGACCGTTCGTTCGGATTTTTAACAGCGCAGTTAAAGACGCTTGAACCTCATTTAAAAAATAAAACAATTTGCCGTGATTTTACGAATTTCCCAATTGTTGGTTTGGCCGATCTTGCTTTGGGAAATACGGTGGTCGTTCCAAATATTAATTTGATGAAAATTCATCAAGCAAATCCTGGTGACATTGCAGCAAATTTGAAAAAGACAAAAACGAATCGGTTAATTGTTTCACCCTCACTCCTGGAAAGGACGGTAGAAGGCATATGGGACAATCAAAACAATGAATTGCATACCGTTATGACCGGAGGTGCGCCTATTCCATATTCATTAGTAGAGTCTTGTCTGGCAAATTTTCCTGACATAAATTTTGAAGCCATCTTTGGTTCGACGGAAGCCGAACCCATTGCTACCACGACTTTTGCGGATATGAAAAAAAATATGGCTGACCCACTCAAAGGAGTATTTGTCGGAAAACCCGTTGATGAAATAGATTTAAAAATAATAAAGCCTCACCAAGGGCAAATAGATGCCGACCTCTTTGAAAAATTAATCTGTAAAAATGGCTCAGTTGGAGAATTAGTCGTAACAGGGGAGCATGTCAACAAAAGTTATTTTGAAAATAAAAAGGCTTTTTATGACAATAAGATTGTTGATAAATACGGCCATATATGGCACCGTACAGGCGATATTGGCTATTTTTCGGAAAATGGTTTGTACCTGACCGGAAGACTCTCAAGGTTGATAAAAAAAGGAGAGAGTATTCTTTTTCCGTATCCAATAGAATTTTTCCTCGAAAGGGAATTTGGGCTGAAAGACACAGGTTATGTTCAGTCTGAAAATGGAGAAATAACATTGTGTATCGGAGGTGAAGAATATGCGGATAAAAAAGAAATTAAGCAAGCCCTGAAAAGTAATAATTACCCCGTTGATAATATAAAAACAGTAAAACAACATCTTCCTCGGGATCCAAGACACCGAAGTAAATTGAATGTGAATCAACTAACTAAAATGATCGGTTTATGAATATATTTCTTCTCAACTAAATTCCTCTTTAGATAAATAACTCTATCATGAATTTATACCTGAAATATATTCATTACATTCAAAAGGAGCCTTGGTTGTTAGTTGTCGGATCAATCCTCGTCCTACTTGCCGGCCTGCCAGCCCTACATATCCAAGTAAATAATAATTTAGAAGATTGGTTGCCTGAAAGCTCCCAATTATTAATTGATAAAAAACAGTTCATTAAAGATTTTGGGAACGACGAAATGATGTTCCTATTATTAACTTTTCCAGATTCGTCCTCTGAATTA
Source organism: Saprospiraceae bacterium (assembly GCA_965222975.1). Classification (GTDB taxonomy): domain Bacteria; phylum Bacteroidota; class Bacteroidia; order Chitinophagales; family Saprospiraceae; genus UBA6168. The sequence continues at coordinate 90,464 of CBDCVJ010000020.1, forward strand.
TTTCGAAAAAATACTTTGAGCGAGTTGACAGGGAATCTTTCCAAAATTTATGGTTTGGAGCAGGTTTTTATGCGTTATCAATTGCGGACGGATAAACCTGCTTTTGGCATGGGCATCAAACCCCGACTAAAAAAATTGGAAGCTTTGTTTTTTCCAATTCTTGACCCGAATTGCGAAATGGTTTATATGAAGACCCGTTTGGTGGAAAATTTTGATGTGTACCGTCCAGCACTTATTGATTCTGTAAATACCATGATTGCACAGTTGCCGTCATCCCTTCAAACTGACCTGACAGGCTCAGGGGTTATTTTTAATGAAATTGACCGATTGAGCAATGAAGAAACGGCCGTTTTATTTGTAATTTGTTTTGTGGTCATACTGATTATTTTAGCGTGGAGATTAAAAAACATTAGGCGTTTGGGAATAGCGTTGCTATTGTTCCTGTTGCTCTTTTGGCCTGCGTGGTCCATGTTCGGTTGGTTAGGCGTTTCCGTTAACATGATTTCCATGATTGTTCCGATTTTATTGGTCATTAATTTCTTTGCTTATATCCTGCATTTATTAAATAAAAACATTTCTGGTCAGGGCGAATATATTAGGGCCAAACTTCCTCCCATCGTTTTTTCTGGCATTACCACTATGATTGGGTTTGGTTCTTTATGGTTGAGTGATATGAAGGTGATTTATGAATTTGGATTACTTACCTTCAGTGGTGTTTTGGTAGGTTTAATCGTTTTGATTTTTGTGGGTATTCCATTGGTGTTTAAATTAAATGTGGCTGATGCGACTGAATCACCCAAGCAATCATCCAAAGATAAACTTTGGAAAGTTAACATTTTAAGGTGGCTCGACATCATAACACCAAAAAGTGCAGCTTTTATTTCCCTGTCGGCGATCGCTATTTTAATGGGTGGTATTTTGATTTTCAAACAAATAAAAATAGACACCAATACTTTACACTTTTTGCCGACTGGCAATTCCGTTCGTAATGCGTCAAATTATATCGAAACGCATTTTGGCGCATTTAATACTGTGGATTTTATTATTTCAAAAAAGCAAAAAGAAATATTAAATAATGATGATCTAAAAATAATTAAAGCCGTATCTGACAGTTTAAAACAATTAAATTTCGTGTCTGGCGCTGTGACCTATGGCGATTGGAAACCTCTGCTCCATTGGATTGCTTCGGAAGATAAGACCATCGCCAAAAAAATTGCTTCGAGTTATATTACGGATGATAAAACGACCATTCGTATGACTTTGCGAATTCCTATGGGTTCTGCAAACGCTATGAAAGGTTATCTAGATAAAATTCATGAAATAGCTGACAATTTATTGAAAAATTCATCACTTGAAATCAGGGCAGTGGGTTACTTGCCGATTTATTTGGAACAAATTGACCTGGTCGTTTCTGGGATGCTTAAAAGCCTCGCTATTGCCCTGTTTTTTATTACACTTTGTATGGTCTTTATGGTGCGCAATTTGAAATTGGGGCTGCTTGCACTTATTCCGAATACTTTTCCTTTAGGTGGTGTTGCACTTTTTATGGCCTGGTGCGATATGCCTTTGGACATTGCTACTTCCGTCATTGCTTCTGTCATAATTGGTTTGGTAGTGGACGATACCCTTCACATTATTTGGGCATATAAAAATGAAATAAAAAAAGGCGGCGATGGGCCGTTGCTTTTTTCAAAAATGCTCCAACCTATCCTTCGACCTTCCACTACGACTTCTTTAATTTTCGCTTTCGGATTTATTGTTTTGGCATTAAGTGAAATGAGAACGGTACACGATTTTGGTGTATTGGTTTCATTGGCGATTGTGCTGGGTTGGATTGGGGATTTTATAGTTTTTCCAGCAGTTTTGAAGGTTGTTTCACCTAAGGAATAGATTCTGTTCTAATTATCAAATGTTAACAGTCAAAACGGAGTGTCATTTTGTTTTTCCTATTAAATTATTTATGTCTCTTTTAGGGATAGTGGACAATGCCCAAATAATAAAAGTAGAAATAAAAATAAATTCAATGCTCTGCATATTAAATACCCCATCAATATATTTCTCTGAAAAAGATGACATGCCAAGCGGCTCCAGTATTGGAGATTCTTTTGCGTAATATTTCAAAGTACAATGAAAACGGTGGAAAGTGAATAAAGTCAAAACGATTCCCCCAACCAAAAATGAAATACCTTTTCGTTTCCAGGAAATGGGCGAAGCCAATACCAATGCAATCAACACAATGTACTGCAACAGGAAATAATCCCACACACTAAACTGGGAAGAACTGGCATCTAGGTTAGCAGTTTGCAAGCCAGCCTGTCGGGCCTTTACAACCTTCGCCTTTTTAGTTTTGCTGTTCATATAAGTGATGACCAAGTCGTGTTCGCTTGCGCCATCAGTTGGGTGGAAACTGACCTCAGCATCAGGGATATAACTGCGGTATTTATTGGAAGCCCATTTTGCAAAAGAATTTGTAAAATTATTTCTAAATCCACTTGCTCCAGCTATAATAATCAGGACAAAATAAACAGCTAAAAAAGTCAATATGAACCGGGTTGCTTTGGGAAATTTTGGCATTTGCATTCGTATTGATAAAAATTATAATGAAAAACAACTTCTTAGGTTAATTGCCAACAACAATTTTTTTATCATAAAAAAACGTTTAAAAAATGATGTGTCAATTCCTCGCCAATTTACTAATTACTGCTTCTGCCTTTGTGGCCCAATTAAGCCAGTAGAAAAAGTAAAGAATAGCCAGGCCAATAAATACGACCTGCCAAAATTCAATGTGCATAAATTCAAAATAAGTAGGAGCATGTACGCCCACAAAATAAAGAGTAACTATTCGAATTAAATTAAGTGCGAATAAGGATAAAATACCAATCCCTATCCCAATCCATTTCTTTTTCTGGTTGGAAGGGAACAATAAAATGCCTGTGACCACCAACATAATGGGCGCAATGGCATCACACCCTTTTTGGATGAACAGTGAATAATCTTCAGAAGTGATGGCCATGCCGTTGGCTATTGTGCCTTGTCCCAATAAGCCGAGGAGTCCGCTGCTGATATGAGCGAAAACAACACCGACGGGTTCTTGAATATTTTTAACAAAAAATGGTTGGATAGCAAGAATGTAAAACAAAAGCATGATGCCAGCAAATGCCAACCAAAATTTTATTATAGGCTTGCGTTCGCCCAAGCCATTTTGCCACCAATTTTTTATGCCAACGCCAGAACGTGGCCTGTTCTTAATAGTAGTTTTTTTTGTTTTCTTTTTTGACATAAAGGGGGGGGTTAGAAATTCAAAGGGAGAAAACACATTAAAAATAAAGGCAATATCCGAGCCGGATACTGCCTTTATTATTTTTATGCATAAAAAAAACTCAATTAATTATTGTTTTTTATCGGTAAAAGCAAGTGCAGCAAATAAGCCAACACTGGCCCAGCGATCAAACTGCCCGGTACATCGGCAGTCGTTATTTCATATCCGAATATGGATACGGCGATTGCGAATGTGGCCGCCAATCCCAACACAACATAGGTGAGCATTTTGCCAAAGACAGCCTTGTCGAAAGGTATGCCACCGCTTTGCGCTGATACATTTCCTATATCTGCAAAAGCTGCCTGGCGGCGCATCATAAATACAGTAGCGAATGACAGGAGCAGCAAGGCCAAAATGATGAGGCCCCATTGGCCCATTGTTGGGATACCCACAAGTGGGCAACCAGAACAAGTCCCACCAGTTGTCAATGGAAAAGGCCCACCTCCAGCAGTCCGATCAACTGTGACATTGAAACCGACGCCATCGGGGTGGAAGAGGTCGAGGCGGTAAACGCCTGGTGCTATTTCAGGCAGTACCGTTCCAACAGGAATAGCAGCCAAGCCTGCGTCGAAAATAGCGCCGCTGTTAAGCGATGATATTTCCCATGTTTCACCTGGGCCGGATGTGACCATTACAAAATCGTGGAAATGAGTAATCATCCCCCCGGCATCAATGATGTTGAGTGGATCGCCACAGGAGCATGGGTCAGTAATGTCGGGAATTCCGTCACCGTCGTAGTCAGTTTGACTGATCGAGGGTACAGAGAAATGAACACCACTAATATTATCTAGACCAAATCCTTCTCCGCCGCCTCCAGGTTCATTGTTTCTTCCTCTAAACTGAACCTTTTCAATTGGCCCTTCTGGTGCAGAACTCAATACACCAAATCCTGTATTCTGTGGTCCTGCACAAACTTGTAAAATTGTACTGCCTCCTCCAACAAAAAACAATTCAACATCGAGTAATTCCAACCCACAAATGCCAGTGAAGTCCGCAAACCATGCGTTTATAGGGCTGTCAAATAATAATTCTACCGTTGTCGCCCCATCCGTATTCACAAAACACGATGCATGATTTGTTCCGTTATTGTCAGAAAAAGTAAAAGGGGTTGCATCAATGTAGTTTCGAAAAAATTCGTCAACTCCCATTTGTTGAATGGTAAAGCCAGTAGCTACTACAGGCACTAACCGAAAATCTGTATCCATTCCAAAAGAGGAAAAACCTTCATCAAAATCAGTACTTCCTCCAGCTGCGGTTAACCATGTGGAGCGGTCTGTATATGTGTCAATATTTGCATTGGCAACAGTATAAAAGAAGAGAAAAAACCAAGATAATGATATGCTATGTTTTAAATTCATTTTCATTTAGATTTTGAGCTGCATATGAGCTTTAATGATTCAGGTACAGCTTGTGAAAAGGTATAAAAAGTTCAAATTATGATTGAATGCCCCGCAATTATTGGTAGGTGAATCTTATATTTACATTGTACGACTCGCCTGCCTGAAGCTGTAGATCTTCCCAACATATGGTCGTCCCTATGCCAGGATAAACATTAGGTGTATTTTTTCCACCCACCAGAACGACCGATTCACTAGTTTCAGCAGAACATATACTAATGGAGACAGTAGATACTTGAGTCAAATTTTCGGATAACGTAAAAGTGACCTCACCTAGATTGGCATGAGAGGCTGTAAAAGATTGGGTTTCGAATTGCAAGTTGGAACAGATTGTACCAAGGTCAAGATTATGACCTGAACATTGGGCTTGAGAAACTGATATTACTCCTAACACAAAAACAAAGGCTAAAAACCCTTTAATGAATGCTTTCTTTTGGTACAGAAGAGGGTTATCTTTTTTCATAAGAAAATATTTGTTTATAATGGTTATAAATGAAACTCGGTAACCACCCAAAAAAGGATGACGACCTAGCGGTAATTATCACAGGTGATTAATTATCTGTTGTACACTCATTCGATAAAAGGAAATCGGATTAAGGCTGAATAAGGTGAGAAGAAATGAATACGAGGCTATAAGAGGTTTTGAATTCAATAAACACAAAGCAAGCCAAAAGCTGCATTTTACACTAAATATTAAAAAAATAATAACTTATAAATGCTTGATGAATTTATCCGAAAGGCCAAAACCAGTTACTGCGCCAAACTACTTCAAAACCGCTCATTCCCAATAAAGGGTGAAATAATTTTGAAATGAGATTTACTAAATTTTGAAAATTTAGCAAATCCAGTGGTCGTCCCGATTTGCTAAATCTCAAAGATTTAGTAAATCTTGCTTCACCCTTTTCTGGGGATGAGCGTTCAAAACTCCACCCTGTAACTCAACAGCGGTATCAGCCCCAACTGTTTCTTTGTCCGTACCCGCTGCTGTACTTGGTCGAAATAGTGGTAGGCTTCATTTTTACGGTTAAATACATTTTGGAGGTCTATTGAAAAAGTGGTGTTGCGTTTAGGCTTGTTCCATTTCCAATAAAAGCGAATATCAACCCGGCTATAGTCTTTTAATTTTTTTTCATTAGCTCGCCTTTCTTCGAAAACAGTATATCCAAAATCTTTTGAAAGGCGGACATCAACAGGCGTTTGCCGAAAACCGCCATAAAACGAATATCGTAGGCTGCTCCCTCTGACCACTGTTTTATTTTTTTTCTTTTTTATTTTTTCCCTTCCCAGAGTGGCGTTGAGCAAATAGCGGCCATCGAAGCGGGTCGGGCGCTCTACACCATCACCTGCGGTATAAAGCGACCGATAAAGCGACCCTCCTAAACGGGCAAAAGATTTTTTTAAAATAGGCCTTTCCAATAAAATGTCAATGCCATAATTGTAGCCTTTCCCGGTGTTCGTCAAGGTGTCCTGCGATGGGCGGAAATTTTCAATATTATTTAAAATAGAAAAAGCACTTCCTTCCCTTGCCGAAATGGGTACACTGGACAAATGCTGGTGGTAAATTTCTGTTTTTAAAAAAAGCCCACGTTCAGATCGGTGTTGAAAAGCAGCTGTAAATTGTCTGGATTTTGTCGCTCCTATTTCTATATTTGAAAATTTGGGAGCAATGTAAACTTGTGGCTGTTGTGTTTGGGCATAATGCCCATAGGCAATACTTACTTGTTGTTTTTTATTTGGAAAAAATGACAATATTGCACGTGGCAAGAGTGCAATGCTTTCAGGCGTTTCGGTAAAATAATGCCCGTGTACTCCAGCATCCAATTTTATTTTTGGAAGTAAATAAATATGTGCATTAATAAATGGTTGAACAAGCCACCCTGTTATCTTTCCACCAAAATTTTCACTGCCAAAATTGTCGGTAAAAAATGTATCAAACCCCGACTGTTCTCTCGAAGCTTGCAAACCCATATCCCAATTTTGTCGGGCATTTAATTTATAAAATATTTTTCCAAAAAATGCGAATTTATTCTCTTCAGTATCATCTTTATTCCAGCGGGTTGGTTGCGGCACATTAATTATTTTTTCAGCAATTCGATTATGCTCCAAGCCTGAATAAACGACGGCCGTATTTAATTTTATTTTTTTATTCAAAGGTTTTTTAAATGTCAATCCTACCGCGCCCATTTTTGATTTAAAATCAATGTTAAATAAATCTTTTTCCTCTTCAATTTTATTTTCATCATTGGGTGAATTAAAAATATTTTCACTCAAACCGCCTATGCCGAAAAAACCCAACTCCGCATTTTTTAAAACGGGAAAATTCAGATGAAAAGATAAATCCTGAAAAGTTATTTCCTCGCCGCCAAAGTCTGCGCCAGCCGCTGTTAAAATTCCGACAAAAGAATAGCGGTAATTAACAAGGTAAGAGCCTTTGGCCTTTCCATGACCTGCCGTAAATGAACGGCTCTGTCTCCCCCTTTGGAGGGGGTTGGGGGGAGGAAGTTGTTGGCTTGCAAGGCGTTCATCCTCCCCCCAACCCCCTCCAAAGGGGGAGACAGAGCCTGCTAAAATGCTACTTGAGTTAATTAGATTGACTATTGCGTCTTTATTTTGATCTATTATTGACTGCGAACTGCGAACTGATGCCCCGATGCCAGGTGATCGGGATTTCCGCTGCGCTCCAAACTGCCGACTGCCCAAAGGCCCTTCCGCCGCAGCCTCTACCCCGATCACCCCTACCTGTGCTGTAAACTCATGCCGCTCATCATTGCCATCCCGGAAGTGCATGTCCATGATACCACCCAGTGCATTGCCATACCCTGCTGGATAAGCTCCTGTAAGGAAATTGGACGTGCCAAGCAACTGGGCGCTGAGAATGTTCACGCCACCGCCCGCCGCTGTTGGCCGATCGCTGAAAGTGCCAGCGTTGGCCGTATGGTTTGGGTTAACGATATCCACTCCTTCCAGTCGCCACCGTAACGCAGCGGGCGAATTTCCCCTGACGGATATGCTATTGCCCTGATCGTCCACGCCGGCCACGCCGGGCAGTGACATGGCCAAACGGGCAGGGTCAAAGTAGGTAGTTGGGTAGCGGAATTGTTCCTCCACTTTCAAAGTGTAAATGCTCAAAGGGTGGGGAATACTGTTTTCGCCAGTGGCTATTACCACTACCTCTCCCAATGCTTCAGGCCTTTCAGTCAACTGGATGTTTTGAATGAATTCCTTTCCCGTTTCAATGAGCAATTCTGAAATAATGACTGTTTCAAAACCTAAATAACTGACCTGTAGTTGCTGCCGACCGATGGGAACACCCTCCAACCGATAACGCCCCAGTGAGTCGGTCGTCGTACCGATGGTTTCGATACTGTCAGGGCTGTTCAATAAAACGGAAGCGCCAGCCAGAGGCAAGCCATTGCCTTCATCGGTGACCGTTCCTCGTAGTATGGTTGGTGTCTGGCACAGGCTCGCTACCGTAATAAATATATTTATAAAAAATATTAAAAGGCCGATTCTCATGAGCATATTATCTTTGGATGTAAGTATATCGGTTTGCAGGCATTTTGGGCACCGATATACCGATATACCGATATACCGATATACCGATATACCGACAAAAGTAATGAGCGGACTACCACAACAAGTACCTTCCCGTTATTTAAAAGAGTTGCCACCCCGCCGACTCGACGTGGTGACACAGGCTATTTTATTGTTTGGCGACATGGCCAGTCAGGTTGGTTGGCTGTTGGTGGCGATGGGCTCTATTTTCTTTTGGACAGTGGCGGTCAATTCAGAGGCAAGGTTGTTTTTAGAGGAAATGGACGTCAATTGGCATTCAAAAGCGGGTTTTATCATTTCCGCTGACACCACCATGTCATTGGAAGGCAAAGAGCGGATATGGAAATATCATCATTCCTTTGGGCTGGATGGAGAGCGCTATTTTGGGGAAAGTTATTCGGTGGGCAAAAAATTCGATGCCCGCCAAACGGTCTATATTAGTTACGATGCTGCCAACCCTCATAATAATTACATCACAGGTCTTCGCCGAAAAGAATTTTCCTCAAAAGCTGATTGGTTCCTGCTGGTTCCTCTATTTGGATTTCTATTACTGTTGCTGCCCATCCGCTACAATCTAAGAGTGATCCGGCTGTTAAAAATTGGCGACTTTACCCGTGGCAAATTGGTCAATAAATACCCCACTGGGGAAACCATTAAAAAAGGAGGGACGGTCATGCCAGAGTTCAGGTATAGTTTTGAATTCGAGTATAAAGGCGTTAAGTACCTCGCCAACTGCCGCACCCACCAGACCGATAAAGTGGAAGATGAGGAAACGGAGATTGTCCTCTTTGACCGCTACGAACCTCATTATAATCTGGTATATGACGCCGTGCAAAACGTGCCCCATATCAATGAAGAGGGCCATATGGAACCACTTAGGGGAATGAAAGGCTGGGTGTTGTTTTTGCCGGTTTTCGTAGTGGTTTTTAATTCGATCAATTTTATGTTGAGTTGAATTTTTGCATAGACAAATCAGGAAAGTAGTTCCCGTTCCCTTTCAATAAATGCTTGCAACATAGCCTCATCCGGCAATAGGATTTTATACTAACTCACGAATACCTTCTCGTCCATTCCGCCAAGCGCATAGCGGACTGCCGACTCGTTTTTATCAGTGCAAAGTAGCAGGCCGACAGGTTCGTTGTCAGCGGACTGTTTGATTTCCTCCTTATAATAATAGATGTATGCGTTCATATTGCCAACAAAAGAAGCCTCAAACGATTCAGCTACATTTCCCTAACTATTTATACCTTGCGCTTCCTTTTTAAATTATCATTTTATTGCTAATCATGTGGAGTAGAAAAAATGAATGAGAAGAAGAATGAAATAAATAATCCCGAAGTGAATTCGGGATCGATTTTTTATTTATTTCATTCCCCTTTCTATCAATAATTTAAATAAATGAAAAAAAACTGGTTCGAAATAGCAAGTCTCATCGCCGTGATATTGGGTATCGCCTTTGGCATTTTATTGCCCGGTTTTTCCATTTATTTTAAATTTTTGGGCGATATATTTTTGACTTTGTTAAAGATGTTGATATTGCCCATCATCATGGTGTCGCTTTTTTTAGCCATTGCTAAATTGCCCTCCTTGGCGACCCTTAAAAGTTTAGGGGCAAAAACCTTTTTATATTATTTGTCCACTACCGCATTAGCTGTGATGACGGGTTTAATCATGGCCAATATTTTTATTTTTTCGGACTATGTGGACGTCACCTCGGCTGACACGGCGAATACAGATTTTAGTTTGATCCAAAAAATATTCCCCAATAATATATTTGCCTCGCTCGCAAATGGAGAGATATTGCACATTGTTGTATTTTCCATAATGCTTGGTATGGCGGTCACTACCATGGCGGAAAATAAAAAAGCAAAATTGGTAGAACTTGCGGACACCTTATATGAAGCCATTATTATTTTGGTCGGGTGGATATTAAAAATGGCACCGCTTGGCATTTTTAGTTTGGTATGGACGACTATTGCAGGGTTCGATATGAAAATGTTTTCCAGTTTGACTTCTTTTTTTATTGCCGTTGCTATTGGCTTATTTATTCATTCTTGTATTTCATTGCCACTCATTTTAAAGACATTTGGAAAATACAATCCCTTGACTTTTTTTATGGAAGCCAAACAGGCATTGATCGTTGCCTTTTCCACGGCGTCGAGTTCTGCTACTTTGCCTGTTTCTACAAAGGTCTTGGAGGAAAACGGCGTTAGCAAGCAAGCCACCAATTTTGTATTACCATTGGGTGCAACTTTGAATATGGATGGGTCGGCATTGTACCAGGCATTGTTGGCGATGCTGTTCGTCACGATGGCAGGCATGAATATTTCGCTTGACCAGCAAATATTGATTTTTATTTTTGTGATCCTATCCTCCTCTGGAACAGCAGGAATTCCCTCTGGAGGCATTATTATGATGACGATGGTTATTAATTTATTGGGATTGGAAAATGGCGATTATTACTTGGGGCTTTATATCATGGTGGATCGCTTTTGGGATTATCCGACCACGATGATAAATGTTTGGGGGGATTTGATTGGCACTAAAACAATTGATTATCAAATTAGTAAAGGATAATTGCAAGGAGATTTTCTGTATGTAAAAACCACAGAGACACAAAGGACACAGAGATATTTGCTTTTTATAAAAATTCTTTGTGCCCTCAGTGTCTCTATGGTTGACGAAATGAAAAGGAGAATTAATTTTTACATTTAAATTTCAGGGATAATGGACATAGCCTATCAACAACAAGTGGAAAATGATTTTGATTGTATTGCCGATTTGCCGGAATCTACATGGAGCCCAAATATCCATTATCATCCTTTTATACTAAAAAATATACCTGCAAATTGTAATCATATTCTCGACATCGGCTGTGGTAAAGGCAACCTTTGCAGAAAAATGGCTGATCGTAGTAAAAAAATAACCGGCCTCGATTTGTCGGAAAATATGATTGCTAAAGCAAGGGAAGCTTCTTCAAAAAAGAAAAACATATCTTTTGTACAGGCGGATTATTTTCAAACAAAATTTGAAAAAAACAGTATAGATGCCATTGTGAGCATTGCAACTGTACATCATATGGACATGGAAGCCTTTTTAGAAAAAGCAAAAAATGAATTAAGAGTTGGAGGCAAATTAATATTGGTGGATTTATACCGACAGGAAAAATGGTTTGAAAAAATTAGCTTGCCTTTTGCACTCGGTTTTTCCGCTCTTCTTAATATTTTTTTTAATAATAGAATAAGAGCATCAAAAAAAGAGCGGGAATATTGGAGTGAGCACGGTAAGCATGACAAATATTTGAGCATGGCTGAATTAAAAAAAACCTGTTCCAATTTATTGCCCAAAGCTACATTAGAAAGAAGGTTGTTTTGGCGTTATACTTTGTTTTGGATTAAAATGGAATACCAAACAGGCCATGAACCGGACAAAAAAAATAATTGAACCAATGTGAAATTGAAAATTGAGAAATTAGGAAATTAGAAATTCACTCAAACAATTTCTAATTTTTTAATTTCCAATTTTCCAACAATTAAAAATGAACATAAAAAACTACTTACCTATTTTCCTCAAAGGCATGGCGATGGGTATTGCTGAAATCATCCCCGGCGTATCAGGCGGTACGATCGCATTTATTACGGGGATTTATGAACGATTTATAGGTGCTTTGCAAGCATTCGATCTTTCGCTTTTTAAAACATTAAAAAATGATGGCATTAAAGGCGCCTGGGAAAAAATAGATGGAAATTTTTTAGTGGCGCTGGCTGGTGGTATGTTTGTTAGCATCGTACTATTTGTAAAAATAGTTACCCATTTAATCGAGACACAGCCTGTCTTATTATGGGCGTTTTTCTTTGGCCTTATTGCTGCCTCTGCTATTTATGTTGGTAAACAAATCCCAAAATGGGGAGCGGCTAATATTGCTGCGGTATTAATCGGTACAGTGGTGGCCTATTATGTTACCATTGCATCGCCAGCGAACGGTAGCGATGCACTGTGGATGATCTTTATTAGTGGCATGATCGCTATTTGCGCTTTTTTGTTGCCAGGACTATCAGGTAGTTTCGTTTTATTATTAATGGGTATGTATGCTACAGTATTAGGTGGCGTGAAAAATTTGGACCTAATAATTATTGGCGTTTTTGCCCTTGGTTGCATCACGGGCATTTTGTCTTTTTCAAAAGTCTTGAACTGGGCTTTCCACAACCATAAATATGTGACGCTTTCCCTCTTGACTGGATTTTTAATTGGCTCTTTAAATAGGGTTTGGCCTTGGCAGGAAGTCCTTTCCCGCAGGGTAAATAGTAAAGGGGAAGAAGTGGTGGAATTTGCAAAAAGTGTTTTGCCGAATGATTTTTCTGCATTAAATAGCATGGAAAATTTACCATTCGGAAATGACCCGCAGTTGTTCCCAGTAATTGGGTTAATGGTGGTGGGATTTGCGTTGGTGTTTATTCTTGAATGGATGAGCAAGAAAAAATAATTCAAATTTTGGGAAAATGCCTGAGATGTTGATGGAGCCATGAATATGTATTTAGTAGTGGGATTAGTTGGCAGCAATTTTCTGCCCAATTGTCCACACATAAAATCTACTCCGTATATTGCCACCCAAAACAGGACAAGTGAAAATCAACATTTATCCGATTACACTTTATTTGAAAGAGGCTTTCACCATCTCCCGGGATTCTTACAGCGAGCGACGGGCCATTATTGTGGAGTTATCCGCCGCTGGCAAAACGGGCTATGGCGAGGCTTCTGAGCACAGCTATTATGGCATCGACAGGGATGCAATGCTCCGGTTGGCCAATACCATCTTCCCTGCGGTGGAGCGTTATTCGTTCGACAACCCTACCAACTTTTGGCGCTATTTGAAACCGCATGTTGGTCAAAACCCTTTCCTCCAATGCGCCATTGACAATGCCGCTCACGATCTTTATGGCAAAATCTGCAACCAGCCTTGCCACCAACAATGGGGGCTTCGTACAAACGATGATCTCATCAAAACCAACTATACCCTCAGCATTGATTCCATTGATAAAATGGTGGAAAAACTCAAAGCCACCAACTTCGATATTTATAAAATAAAACTCGGAACCTCCGATGACATGGCCATCCTCCGGGCGTTGCGCCAATACACGGATGCTGTGTTTCGAATCGATGCCAATTGCGCATGGACAGCAGATGACACCATCCGCTTTTCTCAAGAAATGAAAGACCTCGGTGTCGAATTTATTGAGCAGCCATTGCAAGCTGATGATTGGGAAGGGATGAAGGAAGTTTATGAAAAGTCCGCCTTGCCCGTTATTGCCGACGAGGCCTGTGCAGGCGAGGATATGATCAACCAATGCGCCAAACATTTCCACGGCATCAACATCAAACTCATGAAATGTGGCGGCCTTACCCCTGCCCTCCGCATGATTGACCATGCCAAGACACTTGGCCTTAAAATAATGGTCGGCTGCATGGTGGAAAGCAGCGTGGGCTGTTCTGCCATTGCTCAACTGTTGCCGTTGCTGGACTATGTGGACATGGACGGGCCACTGCTGTTGGCAGATGACCCGGCAATTGGGGCGGAAATTTTGCCGGATGGGTCGGTTGTTTTACCTGAAGGAAATGGGTTGGGGATAGAAATGAAATAGTGGGTAGATAAACAAATGTTCAAAGCAATTTCTTAATCCCCTCCGCCACATTAAAAAACGCCTGCTCGCTGTCGCCCCAATCGGAAGCTGGCAGGCCATTCGTGGGCAGCGGCTGCAAATTTCCAAACGGCATCTCTTTCCATTGACAAGGCTTGAGGATAATAGGCACAACGACGGCTTCGCTTTTCTCGTGGCGCTCCATAGCGATTTTTACATCTGTTTCCCAAATTTTATCCGAAGCAATAAAGTCTGGACTGACGAGCAGCAGGATGATGTCGGCATTGTGGAGGCGTTGTTTTACCGCTTCTCCCATCTCGGCACCGGGTAATATTTCCTCCTCGCTCCAGTCGTTGATATGGTTGTTCCGACGCAAAGGTGACAGGTGTACCCGCAGGCGCTTTTGCAAAGCTTCGTCCGCTTTGGCATATGAGAGGAATACGTTTTTCTTTCCGTTTTGCCCTCCTTCTTCCGATGGTTTAAAATATGGGTTTGTTCTGCTTGCTGGGTGGTGGGGCGGTGGGGTGTTAATGATTCCGCTAAAATTGGTAGAGTCTAACATAGACATGATGCTATAATTTAGTTTGTTCAACTCTCGACCGTAAGTGTCGTAGTCTAGGAGGCCGAGTTGCTGGTCCCTTTCCAACTTAGTAAATGTACCTTGCAGAAGGGTTGCGTCGGAGTTGTATTTTGCGAGGGTATCCAAAGCCTCTTTGGTCTTTCCTGTGGCAATGAGTTGCCGTATTTCGTCTTTCATTTTGATGGGTTGTTTTCTTATGGGCTAAAATTCCAAAAAATTATGGGCATGGCAAAATGGGAAGTAGTTAAGTAGCACGTGTTACTTAAAAGAGAATTACATCAAAAAAGTTGAATTAATAATGCTTTTTGGAAAAATAGAAGTAGTGGGACAATAGGACACCCGAGCCATTCAAATTTTATTCGGAATAAATGCGATAGCTATTGATTCCATTTTAATCCGAATAAGCGGAATTGCCGATTTTAAACCCTCGTGATAAGGTCAAACGACGCCGGCACTATCTACGGGCCGAAGTAACTTATTGATTATCAGAACCGATCAAGTCTAATTCTCCGCATTAACAAAACAAGAAGAGAGGGAGCTAAAAAAAATAAGAAATTTTCAATTTCTTATTTTTTTTAGCTCCCTCTCTTCTTGTTTTTTTTATCGCTCCACGAAAATTGTCGAAGAACCAATTTAATTTACTCTGTCATTTCCAGCACTTCAATCACTGGTATCTGCTCAATCATGCCACAAAGGGAAGTTTGCATGGTCTCGTTTGAAATTCACCTTAACAGCAAGGTTATTTACTTTGAACGCCTCTGCCAGCGTGTCTGGTCGATAGTTCTGTGGGGTACCATCCAAAGTCATTTGAATGACCCATCCGCAGCCGTCTGCTGCCGGGTCGCCGAGATCAAGCACCAATCCGTTGGCCTCTTCTGGGCAATAACCGGGGATGTAGGTAACGCCTGCACAATCGGCGTGACAGTCATTGCTGTAAAGCACCCCATCATCGCCACATACTGGATTAAAGATTTCGGTGCAGACACAATTGCCGCTGTCGTCGTCGGATTTGCATTGGAAAAAAGTTAGGGCCAATATGAACATGCCCAGTACTGAAATCAAATTTTTCATAGTTAAAGATTTTTTGATTTTTTTTGGCGGGGGCAGTTGTTGAGAAATATTCTCAATTTTTCTCTGCAACAATCCCTGGCGAATTATTACGAATATTTGAGAAGATAGACGGGAGTGGAGAGGAAGAGGTTGGCAGGTTGACGTTAGGGTTTTGTTAAAGGGTTTGACTTAAGAGAATAGTCAATTTTAAAAGCTGATAGATGGAAACGAACGTGAATTCAATCATAAATCATAGATATTAATTCTACTCAGCTAAATTACTATACACGCTTCAGCATCTATCCATTTTCAGGCTTAAAAGAGAAGAAATCTATAGAGATGGAGGTGTGTTTTATAATAAAGATATTTTGAATGGAAATCAATTACACGTTACATTAAGGGGGAATAGAGATTTACTAAATCTTGCTTCCTTGCCTTTTATAAACTAAACTGCTCATCCCCACCCCAAACGCTACAATCGTAATCGAACTCAAGGGCATCAATATCGCCGCAATAACAGGCGACAGCAACCCCTGCACTGCAAAACTCAATCCAATGACATTATAAATTAAAGCCAAACCATAAGCCGCATAAACAATATGAATCCCTTTTTTAGCTAAATTTAAAAAGGCAGGTAATTTTGAAAAATGATCGGCTTGTAAAATGGCATCGCAGGCAGGAGTAAAATTATTCATGTTCTCCGTAACGACAATGCCGACATCAGATTGTTGCAGAGCGCCTGCATCGTTCAGGCCATCGCCAATCATGAGGATTCTTTTATTATTTTTTTGGAGATTTTTAATAAAGGTTAATTTATCTATTGGGCTTTGGTCGAAATATATTTTTTCTGGAGAAAATATTTTTTCTAAATTGTTTTTTTCGCTATCGTTATCACCCGATAAAATATAGCAACCGAATTTGTTTTTCCAATTGGCAATTAATCCATTTAGTCCTTTTCGATAAAAATCGGACAACGTGAATATTCCTTTTTCTTTTCCATTAATTTTTACTAAAGTTCCGTTTTCTGCCTTATTTATTTCAACAAAATAATTATTTGAAAAACCACTGATGCCATACCCAGTAGTTTCTTTATAATCTGACACAGTTTTTATTTTATTACTTCTATAAAATAAATCAATTTGCTGGCTAACGGGATGAGTTGATTGGTGCGTCAAAGACCGGACGGCAGATTTTTCTTCTTCCGTTAATTCTCCTCCAATATATTTTAATTCATTTTTTGTAGCCTCTGTAATGGTGCCTGTTTTGTCGAAAACGACCGCATCAATTTCTGCCATATCCTCAATGACTTGCGTATTTTTTAAATAAAAATCACTTCTCGAAAACAAACGGATCAGGTTGCCCAGAGTGAATGGAATGCTCAAGGCAATTGCACAAGGACATGCAATAATCAATACGGCGGTGAATGCATTGATCGCTGTTCCCATATCCCTAGAAAGCCAGTAAAACAATGTACTGAAGGCAATTATTAATATAACGACGGTAAACCGTTTGCCCACTTTGTCACTTAATGCACTAGCGCTAGAAGTTTCTTTTTTTTGAAAAACATCATCGTTCCACAATTGAGTCAAATAACTTTGGGAGACCTTTTTAGTGAGCAATATTTCAATGGCTTCCCCAATCTGTCGTCCACCAGCAAATATTTTTTCATTTGCCTTTTTCTGCACAGGATCGGCTTCACCTGTAACGAAGCTGTAATCAACATTCGCTTTTCCATTTTTTAGAATGCCATCGGCGGGAATTAATTCTTTATTTCGAATTACAACTGTATCACCAATATTTAATTGATTAAGCGCAACGGATAATTCTTTTTTATTTTTCAATACGGTTGCAGCAATAGGAAAATAAGATTTATAATCCCGTTCAAAGGATAATTGGTGATAGGTTTTTTGTTGAAACCATTTACCAATTAGCAGGAAAAACACCAGTCCAGCCAAACTGTCCAAATAACCTGCCCCAGTATGGGTAATTATTTCAAAAACACTTCTTGAAAATAAAGTTAAAATGCCCAACGAAATTGGCACGTCAATATTCAGTATTTTTTTCTGTAAACCCGTCCATGCCGATTTTAAATAACCACGTCCGCTGTAAAATACGACAGGCAATGCTAATAATATATTTAAATAACCAAATGCTCTTTTAAACCCACTTTCTTCCAACCCAAGGTATTCGGGAAAACTGAGCAGCATGATATTGCCAAAGGCAAATCCCGCCACACCCAATTGGTAAAAAAACGTGCGGTCAATTTTTGGTTTTACATTTTCTTCTAAACTGCTAAAATTAATGGCAGGTGCATAGCCGATCAAGGCCAACAATTCGACGACTTTCCGCAAGGTCAGTTTGTCATTTTCAAAAGTCAGGTAAGCTTCTTTTTTTAGGAAATTGACTTTCGACTGGATAATGCCTTCGTTGAGTTTATAAAGGTTTTCCAATAACCAAATGCAGGAAGCGCAGTGGATTTGTGGTAGATGAAATGTGACTCTTGTTGTTTTTTCATCCGTAAAGTCAATCAATTTTTCGGCAATGGCTGGGTCATCGAGCCAAGCATATTTCTCACGTTGTTTTCCTTTTAAGCTTGTGCCAGGGCTGGTTTCTATTTGGTAATACTCACTAAGGTTATTGGCATGGAGGATTTCATACACCATTTTACACCCCTCACAGCAAAAGCTGTGGTCGGCAAACAGAGTAGGCTCACTGCCGCAGTCCTCGCCGCAGTGGTGGCACGCCCCATGTGGGGCATGTTCGGCATTCTTCAATGTTTTGTTGGCCGTTATGGTGAAAGGCATGTATGATTTTTATTGGCAAAAATAGTGGGGATGAGAACGGAGGCGGGTGAGAATGATTTTGGACACAGGTGATTTTTGTCAGTTATTCGTTCCATCGTCTTAGCAGGTTTCTATACCTTCGCCGAAAACATGCACCGAGATGACTACTGCACAAATTAAAGAGCAGCTTTCTATCCACTATTTAGGAGCGTTGGCGAGCTGGGCTGGGCATTTGATGAAACTGCCAACAGGCAACCCGACTGGAGTTGACGTTACCATTTCTGGATTTCAAAAGGTAAAAATTACTGGAAGGACAAGACATATTGATACTGGGAAAGCAATTGATATCCAGTTGAAATGCACTGCCCGTAAAAAACTATCCTTCCCTGTTACTTCGTTTAAATATGACCTAAAAGTGAAAAATTATAACGATTTAGTATGGAGAAGAAAGTTTGCTGGGGAAGTCCATGCAAATCCCTTGTTGATGATAATATTGGTATTGCCGCTGGAAAAAAGAGATTGGGTGTCTTTGAAGGCCAATTCGCCATTATTGGAGGGGTTTCTGACATTAGGAGGAGCAGCCTTCTGGTATTTTCCAAATGATGAGGACGATTTTACAAAGAATAAAATGACGAGAAGAATTGACATTTCAATAAGAAATAAAGTAGATTTGGAATTTGTTCGTAATATTTTCAACCAAATAATATACTGATAATTATGATTCAGGTACAAAATGTATTAAACTTTTTACACTACAAAGGCTGGACACTTGACGAGACGACCAAAACACATTATTTGATGAAACCTCCGAAAGAAGTGAAGACCTCTAAAGATACCCGTCTCCATTTAGTGGTTGAAAGGCTTAAACATACATCTGATTACCAAGAGAACATGAGGTCTATTACAAAGAGCATCGCCGTAATGTATGACCTTGACTACTATATGCTGGAAGAACTTTTTTCAAAATCAATTCATGAGATAAAAAAATACAATGAAGTCACGGATGTGTTGCTCACAAAAGCCGCTTAGTGGTTAGGCAACCATCACCCCGGCATATTCACTAACTTCTCCCGATCCAAAATCTTGATAGTCCCTCCCCTTACTTCAATGTACCCATCATTCTTAAACTCGGACACCATGCGGATCACACTTTCCTTAGCTGTACCGACGATCTGAGCGAGGTCTTCCCGCAGGATTTCGAAAGTGTTGCTGCCTTCTCTTTCTTGCAGAGTTAGAAGTGCCTCGGCCACCCGTTTACGGATGGAGTCGTAAGCAAGTTGGAGGAGTTGTTCTTCCTTTTCGGTGATGTTCTCGGCGAGCATTTTCACAAAACGGGAAGAGACGTTTCGGTCGGCATGGAGCAATTGGAGGAAGTCAGCTTTGGGCAGGAGGCTGAGTTCCACGTCTTCCATAGCAGCGGCGGTTATTTCATAAGGTTGGTCTTGTATCAAGGCGGTGTAGCCAAAAAATTCCCCTTGTTTGGCGATATGGATGATGTATTCCTTGCCATAGTCATTGGTTTTGTAGAGCTTCACCTTGCCTTTGTTGACAAGGTACATATAGCGGGGAAGATCGCCTTCGGCAAATATTTCGTCCTTTTTCCGGTAGGTCTTGGAAGCCTGTTCGTCGGATAGCTTTTTCAATGCTTCGTAGCCACGGGCTTCATTGATAAAAGAAGTCAATCCGGTAGAAGTACCGTCAAAGGACTTTTTGAGGCGTTCGCTTTTTTTCAGACGCGTCTCAATCACCTGAAGGAGTTCGTCTTTATAAAAAGGCTTGGTGACGTAATCATCGGCGCCGAGGTTCATCCCACGGCGGAAGTCTTCCTTTTCCGATTTGGCGGTCAGGAACACGAAGGGTATATCCGCAGTGGCGGGTTTTTTACTCAAAATATTCAAAGTGCCGAAGCCATCCAACTCTGGCATCATGATGTCGCACAGGATGAGGTCGGGTGGATTGGTAATGGCTTTTTCCACCCCTACCATTCCATTCTCTGCGATTGTTGTGTCATAGCCGTAGAGGTCAAGGATTTCTTCGAGGTTTTCCCTTACCTCGTCATTGTCTTCGATGATGAGTATTTTTTTCATGATGGTATTGTGTAACTCCGGTTTGCAATCGGAAGCACACCTCCGATTGCAAACCGGAGTTAGGATTGGATAGGTATTTCAACAAAAAATGTAGTTCCTTTTCCCTCTATGCTTTCAAAATTAATTTTTCCCTTTAGCAAATCCAAATACCTAAGGACGATGTGAAGCCCAAGCCCTGTGCCTTTAATGTTTTCTACATTATGAGCACGGAAAAAACGGGTGAACAAATGCTTTTGGTCTTCAAGAGGAATGCCGATCCCCTCGTCCTTGATGGTTATTTTTAACAAGTTCTCATTCAGTTCGGTGTGGCAATAGATGGTAGCCCCTACGTTGGAATATTTGGTGGCATTGGACAATAGGTTAAAAAGGATGTTCTTCAGGCAATTTTTATCGAGCAGTATTTTTTGGTTTTCATTGATGCCCTCATGCAGTAGTTGTTGGTGGGGCTTCAATTGTTCCTGAAATTCATCAATCAAATCCTCACAGAAGTCCTTAAATACAAACGTTTCAGGTTCAGCATGTATATGTCCTTCTTCTAAGCGACTCAAAGAAAGAAAATCATTCAGAATAGAAGTAAGGTGGTTGACAGTATTTTTTATGCGGCCAATATGTTTTTCTCTTTTGGGCTGTTGTTCGGCTTTTTTATAAGCTTCTACCAGTTCGATGGAAGAAAGGATCGTGCTTAATGGTGTACGGAACTCATGGGAAGCCATACTGACAAAGCGGCTTTTTAAAAGGCTCAGTTCCTTTTCTTTTTCGAGCAGCTCTTTTAGCTCGGCTTCACTTTTTAGCAAGGCTTCCTCTACTTCTTTACGGTCTTTTATTTCTTTTTCCAACTGCTTATTGGTGGCGAGGAGTTGGTTGATAATGTTCGCTATTTTCTCTGTTCGCTCATTTACCTTTTGTTCCAGTTCCTCGTTTTGGGTTTCAAGGGCAGCATTGAGTTGGAGGATTTTTGATTCTGCCTCTTTTACATCTGAAAGGTCGTGGATGATGCCTGTGAAAATCCTTTTTTTATCCAGAAACACTTCGCTAACCGCCAGCCGTAAGGGAAAGACAGAACCATCCTTTCGCCTCCCCTTCACTTCCCTTCCGATTCCAATAATATGTGGCTTGTTGGTTTTGAGATAACGTTGAACATAGCCATCATGCTCTTCCTTATAAGGTGATGGCATAAGCATTTTGATATTCTTGCCGATCACTTCCCTTTCCATAAATCCAAAAAGCTTGGCAGCGGCGGGATTGATGGATTCCACGATCCCCCTCTCATCGATGGTTATAATGCCATCGATAGCGGTATTAATGACGGCCTTTAACCGCAAGGTATCTTCTGAAAATGGCTTGGATATCTGGTTATTCTTCAATGCTATGTATTTAGTGCAAATTAACTACTAGGGATACACATTTCCAAATGAGAAAGATCACAGAAAATGATGACGAAAGTCACCTTTTGAGCTGAGCCATCTTCTGAACTTGCACCCGTAATCAGTCGGAAAAAGTAGCTGACCGACCACCTTTCACCAATAAAAAGATTAGATTATGAATGTTTTAAAACCAGTATCCACAATCATGGCGAAACAGTTGATTACTGTTGACCCTTCAGACCGCCTCCGAGACGTTAAAGAAATTTTTGACAAACACAATATCCACCATATCCCTGTGGTGCGGTACAAGAACATAGTTGGTATTATCAGTAAAAATGACTTCGACCGTTTCTTGCACAACTCCCCCAAAGGGTCTGACAATGGAGACAAACTCATTGAAAACACCCGCTTGGACACGTGGAAGGTAAGGGACATCATGACCGATAAACTGGCCAAAGTGGACAGTAAAGAACCAATCCGGACTGCCCTTGACCTTTTCCGCCTCAACCGTTTTCATGCATTGCCAGTCGTGGACGACGAGGAACTCGTTGGCATGGTCACCACATTTGACATCATTGATGCCATCGCTGAAGAGCCAGTCAAATTAGAGGATTACAAGACTGCTAAATCCTGAGGGGATGCATACTATAAAAATCCTAGGCGTTCGGGACCATATTGGTACTAACCTGCTCTATTCAAATGTGCAGAACGCATTGCTTGGCCTAAACATCCGGTTGGAGCCAGCTTTGATAGATGATGTGGATCAATTGATCAGTTACAAGGTAGGAGGCATACCTGCCTTGGTAGTCAGGGGACAAGTGGTCGCACAACGCCATATACCCGAACAAAGTGCTTTGCAACATTTTTTCAAGACTATTTTTTTACCGGAAAAAAATCCAATCAAAATGAAAAATATCCTCATCCCTACTGACTTCTCAGATACCTCCAGAAATGCACTTGATTTTGCAAAAGAACTGGCGGTCCGTTCTCAGGCGTCGATGAAAGTAGTGCATGTTCACTACCCAGAGGTCACCACAATGGAAGCTGCCCCAGTGGACATGTTTACGGAAACTTTGAAGTGGAAACAGGAGAGAATTAAGGATTTTGCAAAACAAAGCTCTACTTCTATACCCGAAGAGGATATGCCCGTAATGACTAAAATCACGACAGATGTTACCATTGGTTTCCCAGGAGAAAATATCGTTGACCTGTCAAAACAGGAGGATGTGGATTTGATCGTAATGGGCAAGACAGGGGAAAGTGGAGTGCTGGAAAAAGTCTTTGGCAGCATCTCCTCGCATGTGGCCCGTAAGGCGCATTGCCCAGTTCTGCTAGTGCCCGACGGTGTGAGATTTAAAGAATGCAAGAACATTCTTTTTGCTACTGACAAAAAAGCAGCGGATGAAGTATTGATTGAAAACATCCCTTATTTGCTAACCTGTCCGAATGCCAATGTACATTTTGCCCATGTCAATGAAATAGAAGGAAAAGAATACAAAGTAGAAAACCTGAGTTTTTTCAATCCTGAACTCACAGGCCAATTCCATTTCGTTGATATTGAAAGCGACAATGTGTTTGGCGGTTTGAACCGATATGCAAGTGAACAGCACGTTGACGCAATGGTCATGGTAACAGCACGGCGACCATTCTTTGAAGAATTGTTCCATAAGAGCATGACCAAGCAAATGGCACTCAACACTACAATGCCCCTGCTCGTCATGCACTATGGCGACTGATGAAAGTCAGTGTTCTCCAATGAGGAAGGTCAGCCAGCTTGGCCCTAGCTGCACCTAACTTTGGAAATACGAAATAGCAATCAAAGGCCCGTTGAGGATGAGAGATCAGAAAAGAGCCTTCCTGACCTCTGACAGCAAAGCGATCTAACTTCTGGCTTCTGATTTAACACCTTTTAAAAAGAAGAACAATGAATCCGAACAATCCAATATCCAGTATAATGACCACCAAATTGGTGACCGTTTCCCCAGATGATTACCTGAGCCGTGTCACCAAGATTTTCGAAAGCCACGACTTTCACCATATCCCTGTGGTAAAAGGTGGCAGCAAGCTGGTCGGCATCATCAGCAAGGACGATTTTCAAAAAATGAACTATTATTTTTTTGAAAAAATGGCTGACGACAACGGCGCCGCCAAATACAAAGAAGGACTAAGGGCTAGTGACATCATGACACCCTACCCCCTTAATATTGATCCAGATGATACGATTGGATTGGCTGCCGATATTTTCCTTGCCAATCGATTTCATGCTTTACCAGTGATCGAGGACGGAGAGCTTGTTGGAATCATCACGAGTCATGACTTGATCCGATATGCCTTCACCACGGCCTATAAGTCAGAAGAAAAGGAGGAAGTATATTCTGAGTAAATTAAACAATCAGCCTGCCTGCCGGACAGGCGGGCAATTAACAATTAAATCATGTTCGATAAAAAAACTAAAGTCAGCCAGATCATGACAACTGATGTGAAAACTGTCCATCCGAACGATACGATGGATAAGGTTGCTGACCTGTTCAAATCAAATTATTTCCACCACCTTCCAGTGGTTGAGCATGGAAAGGTAATTGGCATGGTCAGCAGTACGGATTTCCATATGCTGGAGGATCATTTTACCCTTTTCAACAACAGGAAATCAGAAGCGGTGAACCAGGCCATCATGCGGTCCATGCTGGTAAAAGATGTAATGACTAAACAAATTGCCAGCATCAGCCCCAACGATACATTGGAATTTGCTGCTGGCATTTTCCGGGAAAACCTGTTCCATGCCATGCCGGTTGCTGACGACAATAAGAATTTTCTGGGTATCATCACAACTTACGACCTGATGAATTATGCTTATGGAGATGTGCCAGCTTTATTGAGTTAGATATTTGGTTGTTGACAAATGGCCAACGACCAAGAGCCATAAAATACAACACCATGAAAAAGATACTATTTCCCACAGATTTTTCTCCTGCTGCCGATCATGCATTCATTTATGCTTTGAAATTGGCCAAGCAGATAAGTGCTGACATCACAACTCTGCATTGCTATGAACTACCTGCTCTGAAAGGCAGCCACCTACCCAGAACGATGAGGGAAATATATGACAGCATGAACCTGGAAGAGTTTGAAAACTATCGTGACAATGTCCCTCATTTGAATAAAATCGCTAAAGAGGCGGGTTTGGAAACGGTGCATATCAATCACATCATGCAAGAGGGGGAGGCCATATACAACATCGTCCGTATTGCAAAAAATGAAAATGCCGACCTGATCGTGATGGGTACGACGGGAGCATCTGGCCTGAAAAAAATATTCCTTGGAAGTGTGGCAACCGAAGTGATGGAGAATGCTCCATGTCCTGTAGTCGCTATCCCTAAAGATGCCATATTTGATGGAGAAATAGATCATATCGCATTTGCTACTGAATACAAAGAGGAAGAGATCAAGGCTCTTCATTGGTTGGCTAAATGGCCGGCAATCAAAGGGGCGGCCATCCATTGTGTGCATGTTGATTTACTGCATGTGGAAGAGATAGCCCATAAGATGGATGCTTTCAGAAGATACTTTACGGACTACAGCCACCTCAATTTTAATGTGGTGGACCATACCCATTTTGAAAAAGCCATTACCGAATTTATAGAAGCCAACCAAATCGACTTGCTGGCCATGGTGATCCACCACCGTAATTTCTTCAAGGAGCTGTTCAGCTACAGTTTTACAAAAGCGCTGGCCTATCACCTGACCACCCCTATTTTAGCTATTCCCGAAAAAGCAATCGGCAACTTTGACACAATTCCAGAAGACAGGAAGTTCGGCCTGACTGTCTCGTGAAGATATTATCAGTCGTATAAATCAGATTAAGCTATTTGCCAGCCAGTCCTCGATTTTAGAGGACTGGTTTTTTTATAGAGGCTGTCTCAAAAGTTCCGATTTGCTAAATTTTAAAAATTTAGCAAATCTATAAGTCACTGATTTTAAATTTACTAAATCTTTGAGATTTAACAAATTGATGCCCGAATGGGTCTTTTGAAACAGCCTCACATTTTATCAAGAGCGCTTCGCATTGGTAAATCTTATGTACAAAAATGCCAACCCGACAAAAACTGCATATTTTAAAAAAAGCACCAATGCATATCTAAAAGGATGTTCTATTAAGTCGTTCATGTAACCCTTTGCACTAAAAACGAAAAGACTTAATTCTACACCTAAAAAGACAATTGCAGACCATAAAAAAGGCTTTTCGGAAACAAATTCTGAAATAAACAATTTATTCTTTTTCATATTGAAAATATTAAAGTTCAACAATTCTCGCTATTTTCTTGTGCATTTATTTTATTTTTTTAGCAAATAGCATAGACCTGTCAGGTAAAATGAAAGTACACTTACTTTTGTCTTTATTTAAATTATATGCAAGGTGGGCTTCTTTGCCTTCTTTGTTGTACCCTATAATGCTATTTTCAGTAATGGCGATAATTTTTTTTGCTTCAATAAGGCTTCCATTTCTATGCTCTAACTTTATGCTATCTTTATCTATTGTAATTTTGATTCCGGCAAGCTCCTGATTTATCATATAATCTAAAGCAAAAGAACCTTCTATTTTCTTGCCATCAATTTGTTTTGAAACACTTTCGACTATCCAAACAGAATTTGAAATTGGCTGACATCCTCCGGCGAAAATAATTGTAAGTATAAAAATGAGTTTCATTATTTTTTTTACCATTTTATGAGGGGTGGGACTAACCTAAATGATAACTTATTGATTACCAATGGCTATTTTTTCGATAGTTGGATTTTTTGAAAAAAAGCCACTTAAGAGTCAAATTTTCAGCATTTTTTAAAAATATAACTAATTGATTATCAATGCCAAGAGGTTAGTCCCACCTCTTAGTAAATAATTGGGTTTGGGTAAATTTTTAGTTCGAACAAGCCTTTTTCGTCGTCTTTGTATAAAACGGTGGTTTTGTCTGGATTTATTGATAAATAATCAATTTTCGTTTTATGGCTCAGCGTAGAAGTAGAACCCTGTCCAACCGTATTGAAAATTGAGAGCAGAAGGGAAGATGGTATTTTGTTTTCATAATAGGCAAGAATAAATTTATCATCATTGCAAAAGAAATCAAAAATATACCGACAATCCAATTGTTCTTTAACCCTGAATTTATCCGTGATAAAATCTTGAAAATTAATAACGGCTCCAGAATTAAGGTCAAGAATTTGCAATAAATTTTTATATAAAATATAATCACCACCATTTAAATGAAAATATTTTGGGCTATTGCCATGCGAGAATTTTTTTAATTCAAATTGCAGGCTATCGGGAAGGTCAAGATTTCCAAATTTGAATTGTTTTTTTATTTCAATTTTATCGTTTTCTAAAGAATACAAGCAACCGAAATAATTATTTTCCAATTTTTTTCTATCCATATCATCGGAAAGGATGTTGTAATAAGAAAAATAAAGATTGTCGGAGACTTTCTGGTGATTATAGAAAATAAAAAAGGCCATTTTGATGCCTTCCAATTCAAATGGTTCAATTGGGAGGAACCGATTTGACCGGATGCTGTCTCCCAAAATAGTTGACTGTTCTAAAAAGACAAAACCTCGGTTGGCAATGTTTTCCTCTCCCTCAACGGTATAATAATATATGTTTTTATAACTCAGCAATCTATTACCATCAACGCTTGTGGAAGCCACGCTCAATATGGGGAGGCGTGTTAGTTTGTTTAATGTTCTGGCTGAATCAAACTCCAGCACTTCAAACCCCTTTGTTAATTTGATTTCAGCTCCAATTTTGTCATATTCATCTTGTTTAATTTTTATATCCTTTACAAAGTGCGAGACTGAATCCCCTAATATTTGGATTACCAAATATTTTTGCAAAAGCTTGTGTAACAATACAATATTCTCGGCATCCCCAGATGGACGGAAAACACCTGCTTCAAAAAGTGAATCAGGGATGTTAGCAGTTGCGATAGGTACCATTGTTTTTATCCATTCACGAATTATATTTATTTTTTTTTCATTCAAATCCTTGATCAATATTTTCTCATTGATTTCGTTACCGTCTTTTAATACACAAATACTCCTACCGTTTGTCACCGTTCTGTTAATGAGCGTTTTGTCCAAAATAATGTTTTTTCTCGGCAAGCCTTGAAATTCATTTTGGATTCTAATCCGATTAGATTTATAATCGGTTATTATTTTTAACATTGGATAGAGGCTAGGCTTTTCCTCAAAGATTTTTATTATATTGGAAATCCCGGCAATACACTTTAGACAATCTTTCGATGAAACGTAAACTTCCATTGTTTTTTGAGAATATAAAATTGCACAAGAAAGGAATGTAAAAACGATTGATAAATAAATGTTTTTCATGATATTTTTTTTGGGAAACTATTAGTGCGAAAATAATATAGGAACTGCCTGTTTTGACAGTTCCTATATTTTGCATCTAATTAGTAGTAATGAACACGGCAGTATTTGTACTGGTAGAATGTGAAACAAAAGTTCCTACAACGACTGGAGTTGGGTCGTTGCCGAAGGTCAAGTTGTCACTTCTTGGGGCAGTCCTACCATAATTAAGTTCGTAACATGTTTCTTGATGAAAATTATCGCATGAGATTTCATGAGTAGTAGTGGATGTTCCATCTCCGTTATCTTCAATGGTAACAGTTGTGCCTTCATTTCTTCCATAAACTGTAATTGTAATGGCAAAGGCACTCATAGAGAATGTAAACGCAAGAAGAAAAACTATTGCTTTTTTCATTTTTAATTGATTTTTGAAAAACCCTACTTCTTTTAAAGAGGTTTCGGAAGCCCTCTGGCATGCCCGTATTTGCGTTGGCGCCTTGTGCAAAAAACCGGCACGTCCTATCACCTACAAAATTGCCGCAAAAACAAACACGCAAATCGGAAGTTTTTGGAAGTTTTCGGAAATATTGGGATGTTTTTGGAAATGCCCTTCCGTCAAATACCCTCATAGTCTTTTTTTGAAACGCAGAGTGGATAGCCCAACGCTTCGTATATTTTTTTTTGCCAAAAAAGGGATATCCGGCCATTGGGAAGAACGATGTTTTTACTTTTTAATTTTTCCCTTAATGTTCTTGTGCTTATTTCATATTCGGAAGCGATTTGCTGGCGGGTCTTATACCCTGAGAACGTCGGTGTGCTGTTCATAACTCTTGGTTTTTTTTATGGATATTCTATTTTTTACTTTTTCTTAATGCATATACATAACGTCAAATATAAGGATAAATTTGCGGTATTGCGGTATTGCGGTATTGCGGAAAACACGTATTATATCGTTGATATGCAGCAAGATAAAAAGATCAGTCATTCCTGAAATGATCCTGAAAAAGTAGCTGACAATTTTATGGGTAGGCTACGGGACGAATCTTCATATTAAAATTTTTAAATATTAATATCTCCGGCATGTTTATTGCCCGTCATTTCCTCACAATAGTAATCCCATGGGCGCCTAAGCCCCTACTTGCCATCTTGCAAATACATTTATTTTTTTAGGTTAAAATCAACTTTCTGTTGTCGGTAAAGGCATGAACAGTCGGCAGTTAGCAGTCGGCAGTTTTCAGTTTGCTTTCATTGAGCCAACTGTAAACTGCCAATTGCTAACTGCTCTCTGCCAACTGAAATATGTCCACACACCGACGATACTTACTGATCCTTTCCCTTTGCTTTTCTTTTGGAAAATGGCTTTCTGCTCAAGCAGAATATCACCTTCGTTTACAGCCCGATGGTACAACTTATACTGCTTTTGTAAAACCCCAAGTAGATTGGCTGCCACCATTGAACAACCTCTTGCACAGTGCCAAAGTGGTTATCGTAGTACCAGCCAATGGTTTGGAAGTCAGCAACTTGCAAAGCCAACTCGGTCAATGGCAACTGACCACCACCATCCAGCAACCTTTGGAAAATGCAGGGGCGGACTACTTCCTTTTTGAATTGATCGGATCGGTAGCAGATTCAGCCTTTTTGGTGGGGATAGAAATGCCGCTGTTTTCTTTTGAAAACACCCGTCCATGTCCTGGTGCATTTGAACTCATGGACATGGCTACCGACCCCTTTGCACTCTACAATACCCTGAATTCAGATGTCAAACAAAGCTTTGTAGTAGAAGGGGCAGGCGGAGAAGCCTATAATGGCAACTATAGGCAGGGGCAGGCCGATTGCATGGCCTATTTGGATTGTGAAATGGAGTACCATATAGAATTGCTGCCCTCTGGCTACTATCAAATAAACTTACTGACTGGAAATGGTCTGCCTGCCAATACGGCCATCCAGTCTCTCAAATTAGCGCTGAAAGTCCCTACCAATTTTTTCAAACTCCACGACCTCAGCAATCTGTCTGGCGGGCTGGCCTTCTTTGGCGTTATGCGTTTTGATTCACCGATTGAAGAGTCGGGGTTTGATTATATCACCATCAATATGGCAGGTGTTGGCGGGCAGCCAATGTCCATCAGTGCTGGTGCTGATATTCCGTTGATGCAATTTGGAAATGGAGGGAGTTGTCAGGGCGACTCCGTTTTTTTGGTAAAAAATTCAGGTGACCCGTTTTTTCCGCCCAACTCACAAAATGCCATCACACGTCAGCAGGTGCTGTTGGAAAACACCAATTTCCCACAGCCAGTTTGCATATCGGGGAGTGGGTCTGCACCTTGTGAGGGCTGCTTGTTCTCAAGCAATTCGATTTCTATCAATGACATAACCACCTCTGGCCCAGTGCTTTGCTTAGGCCAGACCAATGGAACGATACAATTATTTGCCGAAGGCGCTGACAGCATAACCTATAGCATAGACGGTGGGCAAACATGGCAACCGTCACCCCTTTTCAATGATTTAACAATAGGCACCTATCAACCCGTTGTCAGGGGCAGCCACTATGGGTGTACGGTCGTGACGGCCGTGCCACCAGTGGTGTTGGAAGAAGAAACCCAGATTAATTTGCAACTGGGCCTTACTGCCAAAGCTTGCGAAGGTAACGACGTGGCTTTGCAAATTATGTCCCCCATGAACATGCCCTTGAGTACAAACTACACCTGGTCGGGGCCGCTGGGATTCTCAGCGGCCATCCCCGACCCAGTGCTTTTCGATGTGAACGTATTCCAATCTGGCATGTATTCCCTGTCCGTCGAAGTGCCTGGCTGCGATGTGGCCACGGCTACCGCCGAAATGGAAGTAGTTCCACTACCCGACTTGCCCACGCTGATAACCAATGCGCCCGTTTGCGACGGCGACCCGCTCCTATTGACCACCGATGTAGTTGGCGAGAAATACGAATGGATCGGCCCTATTGGCCAAAGTCCAGCGACTCTGACTATGCCCGGCCTTACCACTTCAAGTGACACAACCATTTTACCCGATGATCATCCTGCCTATTTGAGAGGCGGTTGGAAAATACGCCTCACCGACGCCAACGGCTGTGTAGTAGAAAGCGCTGTGAATGACGTTGAAATAAAGAACCGTCCGCAAGCCTATGCGACCAACAATGGCCCAGTCTGCCCCAGTAAGGATGCCCATCTTTCAGCAGTACCTATGCAAGGAGCGGTTTACTTTTGGCGGCGGGCTGGAGAGAACACTATCTATTCATTTGACCAACAACCCATTTTGCCGAATGTCACTTCGGAAATGACCTTCGAACTGGAGATGGAACTTGACGGCTGTATTTCCAAAAACATCGCTACGACGACCGTTTCCCTCCACTCTAAACCATCAGCTTTCCCATTATTCGATTACCAAATAGCTGCTGACTGCTCTCCTGAAGACATCCAGCTAAAGGCTAACGCATCGGGCATGGGACTGACCTATCAATGGTCAGGAGCCAATGGTTTTACTTCGCAAACAGAAAACCCCGTCATCGCCAACGCCAACGCCCAGAGCAATGGCAGTTACCAGCTTCAAGTAACAAATGTACATGGCTGCACTGCCGTTTCACCATTTGAAATAACAGGGGTAGTGGATGCTGTGCCAATGCCCAATATCCAAAGTACAGGTGCGGTATGCCCTGGAGATGATATGCAGCTTTCCATCGCTCCGTATAGCGGCCCTCAAGTATCGTACAGTTGGTTTAAAAACGGCAGCCAAATCATAGGAGCAACTTCCAGCACATTGAACCTCAACGCAGTACAATCAAACAACGCAGGCATGTACCATATAGAGGTGCAAGTAGATGCCTGCAAAGTAGAATCGGATGAGCTACAGGTGGAGGTTTTACAAAAGCCCATATCGAATCCAGATTTTGTCCTGACCTTTCCCTGCGAAGGCTCGACGCTCCAATTTTTGTCGCCTGCCAATGGCCTGGTTGGTTGGGAATGGACAGGTCCGAACGGTTTTTATTCCACTGCTCAAAATCCAGTGATTTACAATACCGAATTCGACCATGTTGGCACCTACTCGCTAACTGTCACCGCGGTCAATGGTTGCACTGCTGATGGTTCCATCATAGTGGATGGCATCTTGCCTGTACCCGCTGCACCGCAAGTGGCGAGCAACAGCCCCGTCTGTCCAGAAGATCAAATCGTATTGGTCGTGCAAAACCCTACCCTACTCGGAACGGTCTTTTACGACTGGGTCAATGGCCTTGGCGAACACATCGGAAGCGGTGACGAAATGCTTGAACTCAATACCGACGACCCACAAGCTGTACCCCCATTTTTGGCAAAGAAAAACGTGAATGGGTGTTGGTCTGAATTGTCCGACCCTGTTCCGGTAGAGGTAAAACCCATGCCGATAGCCGATGCTGAGAACAGCGGTGCCGTGTGCCCAGGGGAGGTGGTACAATTGTTTGCTGCACCAACCAGCAATGCTACTTATATATGGCGGCAAGTGGGTGTTCCCCAAGTCATTTCTTTTGAACAAAATCCGCAACTTACTATAAGCGATACCACCGAATTTGAACTGACTGTAAAAACGAATGGCTGCGATGCAGTGGCCATTGATTCCACGACTGTGATTACCAGAAACCGACCCGTTATTAACAACTTGACAGGGGGCGGCAGTTACTGTGAAGGTACTGCCGTCCAACTGTCTGGTTCTAATATGGCGCCTATTTCTGGAGATGTCCACTACACATGGACAGGGCCAAACGGTTTCAGCTTTTCCAGCACCGCTGATGCAGCTGGTACATTTACGGTGGACATTGGCGTGCTGCAAGCTCAGGGCGAGGGTGCATACACCCTGCAACTGGAATCGGAAGATGGTTGTCTTTCCCTCCCCGAATCAATTGTTGTGGATTATGTGGAAATGCCCCAGCCGCCAGAGATTTCTGTCTCCGACGATTTGTTGTGCGAGGGAGAAAACTTGCAGTTGGATGCAACAGGCTACCCCGGGAATATTGTACAGTACGACTGGTATTTCAATGACGGCACGACTGACCAACTCCTCGGTACAACCACCACTCCGACCTATTTTTTAAATGACCTAATGCCCTCTCATTCAGGGATTTATTTTGTAAAAACGACTGTGGATGGTTGTGAACCACCGCCTTCCAATTTGCAGCAAGTGACTGTGGTCGGTATAGGAGCTACCATCAATGTTGCCAACCCAACCACTACCGATGAGCCTGTTTGCGAAGGAGAGGAATTGCAACTGGAAGCGACGTTGGTACCTGGGGCGACTTATGAATGGTATGGCCCAGCAGGATTTCAGGCCAGCGGCAATGCACCTGTTTTGACCAATATAAATATGAATGCGGCAGGCAATTATTTTGTAGAAATCAACCTGCCCGGCTGCTCGAATGTGCTGTCCACTTCTACAGCCGTTTTT
Source organism: Saprospiraceae bacterium (assembly GCA_965222975.1). Taxonomy (GTDB): domain Bacteria; phylum Bacteroidota; class Bacteroidia; order Chitinophagales; family Saprospiraceae; genus UBA6168. Next base: position 124,013 of record CBDCVJ010000020.1, read on the forward strand.
GTAAAACCCCGGCCCAACGAGCCGACGCTTTCCGGCCCTGCCGAGGTCTGTACTGGCAGCGATGCGGTTATCGAAATTTCCAATGCGGAGCCGAATGCCACTTACCATTTTTATTTTTCCCAAAACAATACCTTGATCGAAACAGGTACGACGCCTGCTATTACACTGCCACAAATATTGGAAGGGCAGTCTGGCAGCTACTATGCAGTGGCTGAGGCAGATGGTTGTGTTTCGGATGCTTCGCAATGGTTTGAGTTAGAGGTGGTTGCGGCAGAAGAAGTTTTGGCGTATGCGGGAGAAGAGCAGATCATTTGCGGTGAGAATGAAGTGGTTTCCCTTTTGGGAAACTCTCCGTCGGTGGCGAATGGGGCATGGTCGTCGCTCAATGGCGCTGCCTTGTCGCAGCCCAATCAATCAGCCACTTCTGCATATGACCTCACTCCCGGCGGCAACTTTTTCGTTTGGGAAATAACACAGCCAATCTGCAATTATTCCAGTGCCGACACGGTACTTGTTTTTTACGAGAAAATAACCGCCCAACCCGACGTGGCCACTTTGGCGCTGACAGATACCCTTCTCGATATTTTTATTTTGGGAAATGATGAAGTTGCCGCCAATGGCTGGGACGTGCATGTATCTGAAAGGCCAAAAAAAGGAGAAGTAAAAGTGGATGCCGATGGAATAGCGACCTATCGCCCCTACCCAAATATGTTCGGCGAGGATGTTTTTGAATATGAAATCTGTTCGATGACCTGCCATGATGTTTGCAGTACGGCTACTGTACAATTGCTCATGGAAAACACCAATATCGTTGCATCTGACTGCTTCGTCCCGAACCTCATTTCCCCAAATGGCGATGGTGAAAATGATATGTTTATCGTTCCCTGCGCTGCCGCATTTGAGGGCAGCGAACTGGTCGTTTATAATCGTTATGGAACACCTATTTACCAAAATAACAATTACCAGAATGACTGGGGTGGCACCTATAATGATGAGCCGCTACCTGTTGGCACTTATTTCTATCAGTTATCACTCAATGATGAAAAGCGGACGGTGCTACAGGGGTATTTGGCGGTATTGCGGTAAGGGAATGGACACGCAGATGACGCAGATTTGACTGATTAATCACGGAATTTTTCTTCCGTTAAACATCCGTTTGACCGGCATCATCTGCGTATCCATCCAATTAAAATTTCTCTATGAAACTACTCTACACCATACTTTTCATTTCAATTTCACTGACAACCACTGCCCAGCAGGAAGTCCTTTTCTCTCAATTTTTTTCTCAAAAGACAATTTCCAACCCCGGCGCTGTTGGCAGCCAAGGAGCGACGTGCCTCTCTGCGATCCATCGACAACAATGGGTAGGCTTGGAAGGGGCACCCAGCTCGCAGGCCATTGCTTTCGATGCACCCGTGTTTGCCAATCGGGTAGGCTTAGGGCTGACCATCATCAACGACAGGATCGGTTTTTTCAATGGTACATACATCAATGCCGCTTATTCCTATCGGATGGCTTTTGGAAATGGCACTTTGGGTATCGGCATACAAGGCAGTTACCGCTTCCAACGAACTGATTGGGGCGAGGCCGAAACCATTACCCAGCGAACCGACCCAACAGCAGGTGAAGACATGGCCGTACCTCTATTCAACGTTGGGGCAGGCGTGCATTTTGAAAATGACCGCTTTTTTGCGGGGGCGTCCGTGCCCTATATCTTGGAGAAAAGTTTTACCAAAAAATACAAGGGCATCGTAGAAGATTTTTCAGGCACAACACCTCATCTATTTGTAAATGCCGGATGGATCATTCCTATCACAGCCCACTTGCGATTGCGCCCAGCCTTTGCCTCAAGGGTCGTGGAAAATGCCCCACCAGATTTTGACCTTCATTTCAGTATTGGCTTTTTGGAAAACAGCCGCCTGTGGACGGGGGCGACCCTGCGCTGGGGGCAATCAAAAGTAGCCACCGCTGGGGATGCGCTCGTCCTGATGTGCCAATACCAAATCAGTGAGAGATTAAATACCGGTTTTGCTTACGACCTGAGCATCAATGGCTTGCAACAGCAAACGGCCGGGACGTTCGAATGGTTGTTGAGTTATTGCTTTGTGAAGGATGGGATAGGGGTGCATAACCCAAGGTTTTTTTGGTAAGAAAAAAATACTGCTGGCAATGAAAAAGGGGAGGCAATTTTAAAATTGCCTCCCCTTTTTAGAGTAATGCATCATATTCAATCCAACACATCAAGCACATATGGATGATAATTCCCATTACCTAAATTCCCCCCACAATCTGCGGAGTTGTCGTTTGCAAAACCTTGTATGGCTGAGGGTCTATTATTATAAGATTTCCTGGTTGAAAGCCATTTGGCGCCTTGAAAGTCAGGGTTTACAAGGGATGGGTTGATACCAATGGGTTCAAGGATGGAAGTATTGCAAATGGAACTGACCGTCTCTTTATCGGCCTCTTTCACCATTTCTTTATCAAATATCAGGTTGGGCAGATCGTCAGCAACATCGGTGATGGTAATGCCACTGGCAGTAGCACGGCCTTCAATGAGATTGATGAGTGTCAGTGAGTTGTATTCCTGTTTTAAGACATTTAGCAAATGGCTCTCGTTCATAAGGATGGCCTCAAATGACAACATATAATAGAGTTCGTATTCTTTTTCAAAACTCTTCAGCATACCTGTGGTAATGAACAGGTCGCCGCCAGGCAACACGAAAGCGTGTTTCATATCATCATTGTCAATGATGTAAATATTCCATCCCCCGGTCCAGCGATTGTCGGTAGGAGACTGGTTGTCCAATTGCATATTATGAGTGGCCTGATCATACAAGGTTTGTATGTACCAGTAGGCAGAATCGTAAGGGGAAACTTGCGGGATGAATTCGTTGTTAGCGAGGATGTCGTTCATGAGCAATTTGCCCAATTGTTCCCTTTTTGCTTTGGTAAAAACATCTTCATCTGGAACTTCGACGGGATCGTCTTGACAACTGTTGAAAAGGAAAGCCAACAAAAGAATGGTACTGATAAGCCCTATCCCAAATTTTGGCAGCAGAATGCCAGTTTTCATTTTTAATTCTTTTTTAGGTCAATAGTGTTTGTTGTTACCTGTTAAGGTTTGGACAAACATTATTAACTGCAAAAATCACACCGTAAAGTGTTAAATATTCAGATTGGGCTTAATGTGTGCAGAGGTGTGGTTTTGGTTTGGGGATTTTGGTTATAAGTTGATTTATTTTAACAGCCTCAGTAAATACTCGCCGTAGCCACTTTTAATGTACTTGTTGCCGAGGTGTTCGAGTTGATCGTCATTGATGAAACCCATTTCCCAAGCGATTTCCTCGATGCAGCCAATTTTCAAACCTTGTCGCTCCTCGATGACCTGAATGAATTGACCTGCTTGGATAAGGGAAGTATGGGTACCAGTATCCAACCATGCAACTCCCCTGCCAAGAACGCCGACTTTGAGTTTTCCCATCGCTAAATATTGTTTGTTCACATCGGTGATCTCGTATTCCCCACGAGGGCTGGGCTTTAGGTTTTTGGCTATTTCCACGACTTCATTGTCATAGAAATAGAGGCCGGGTACGGCATAGTTTGACTTGGGCTTTTCAGGTTTTTCTTCTATGGAAATGGCGTTGAAATCTTTGTCAAACTCCACAACGCCATAACGCTCCGGATCGGCCACTTGGTAAGCAAAAATGACGCCCCCATCTGGGTCAGCACTTGCCTGCATTAGTTCAGCCATGCCCGCACCATAAAAAATGTTGTCGCCAAGGATCAGGGCAGCGGCATCATTTCCAATAAAATTTTCACCTAAAACAAATGCCTGTGCCAAACCATTAGGTTCGTGCTGTGCCACATAGGAGAAGTTGCAACCAATTTCGCTTCCATCTCCCAGCAGTTTTTCAAAATTGGGCAGGTCATATGGTGTGGAAATGATCAGCACGTCCTTGATGCCCGCCTGCATCAAAGTAGAAAGCGGGTAATAGATCATCGGCTTGTCATAAACTGGCATCATCTGCTTGCTCATAGCGAGCGTCAATGGCCATAGACGAGTGCCTAGTCCTCCAGCGAGTATGATTCCTTTCATGTCAGTAAGCAGTTTGTAGCAGGCAGTTTGTAGTGAGCAGGAGACAGTGAGCAGGAGGCAGTGAGCAGCGAATCTTTATAATAAATACTGCCAACTGTTAACTGCCAACTGAAGACTGCTTACTGCAAACTGCCCACTTTTTTCAAAAGGTGTCGGATACGCATGACGAGTTCATCGGGTTTGTACGGGGTTATGATAAAATCCTTTGCTCCCAGCCGCAAACCTTCCATCATTAGGCTGTCCTCTTCAAGGGGGGCACCGACAAGAATGGGTGTGTCGGGGCAAACTTCTTTCTTAAGATTTTGCACGATGTCCAGTCCTTCATATTCTGGTAGCCGTAGGTCAACGACAACCAATTCGGGTTTTATGTTTTTAGTTTTTTCAATGGCTTTATGGGCATTTTGGGCAACTTCCAACTCCCACCCGTTTTTTCGGAATCGGTATTCCAATGAAGTGAGAAGGAAGTTTTCGGTAGTGCAGAGTAAAATGGTCATAGTGTGGTGACAGTTGGTTGTTGATTGCTGTTTGTCTGTCCCGAATTCACTTCGGGATCGGTTGTTAATAGTTTGCCAGTTGGTTCATTTGTTTTCTAAGGCGATCTACAGGCAGGAACATTTGCTCCAATGGGACGGCAAAAGGGACGGGTGTGTCCAAAGACGCTACCCTCATGATAGGGGCATCCAAATGCTCGAACAGGTGTTCGGCAATGTAGGCTGCTATTTCCCCACCTAAACCTCCAAAGAGTGTGTCCTCATGAAGCAGTAGAACTTTATTGGTCTTTTTGACCGTTTCGTCAATAGCATCGTAGTCCAAAGGCAGTAATGTCCGCAGGTCTATGATTTCGGCATCAATGCCTTCTTCTTCCACGGCTTTAATGGCCCAATGTACACCCATGCCATAAGTAATGATGCTCAAGGCGTTGCCTTCCCTCACTGTTCTTGCTTTACCGATCTCAACGGCATAAAAACCATCCGGGATGGCATCGGTCAGGCTGCGGTACAGGGCTTTGTGTTCAAAGAACATCACAGGGCTGGGGTCTTCAAAAGCTGCCAACAACAGCCCTTTTGCATCATAAGGGGTGGAAGGGTAAACGACTTTCAGTCCCGGCGTATGGGTGAACCAAGCCTCATTGCTTTGTGAATGGAATGGCCCTGCCCCAACGCCGCCACCTGTTGGCATGCGGATGACGACATCGGCATTTGCTCCCCAGCGGTAATGAATCTTTGCAAGGTTGTTAATGATCTGGTTGAAGCCGCAGGTAACAAAATCGGCGAACTGCATTTCCATCATGGCCTTATAGCCCTTGAGGCTAAGGCCAAGTGCCGCACCGACGATGGCTGATTCACAGAGGGGCGTATTCCTCACCCGCTCTTTTCCAAATTCTTTTGTGAAACCATCCGTTATTTTAAAAACGCCACCATAATCTGCAATATCTTGCCCCATCAAAACGAGATTGTCGTGACGCTGCATCGCTTGCTGGAGCCCATCTGAAATGGCGTCAATAAACCGTTTTTCGGTGGAGGGGGAATTGGGGAATTGGGGAATTGGGGAATTGGGGAGACTAGCATAAACATCAGCAAGCTCTTCTTCCTCGGTTGATTCAACGGAGGGTTGGGCGACAGTGGCTTTCCATGCGTCGTTGATTTCAGCTTTTATCTCACTTCGAATTGCCTCAATTTTTTCTTCTGATAAAATGCCTTGCTCCAAAAGGTAAGTTTCATAATTGGCGATGGGGTCTTTGGCAGCCCATCCATCCATCAATTCTTTTGGAACATATTTTACACCCGATGCTTCTTCATGGCCGCGCATGCGGAAGGTTTTGCATTCCACCAATACGGGGCGGGGGTTCTTGCGGAGATCGGCAGCTATTTTTGAAAGAGCTGAATAAACTTCCAGAATATTATTACCATCCAAAATATGTGACTCCATGCCATAGCCTTTTCCTTTGTCAGCGATATGCTCACAACGAAACTGCTCATTTATAGGAGTGGACAGTCCGTATCCATTGTTTTCCACCAAAAAAATAACTGGCAAATCCCACACAGCCGCAACGTTCAAAGCCTCATGAAAATCTCCCTCGCTGGTGCCACCGTCGCCACAAAATGCCATTGCGACTTTTTTTTCTTTGCTTAATTTATGGGCTAAGGCCACTCCATCGGCCAATGCCAGTTGCGGCCCGAGGTGACTGATCATGCCAACGATATGGTGCTCCAATGTGCCAAAGTGAAAGGAGCGGTCACGCCCTTTGGTGAAGCCGCTTTTTTTGCCCTGCCACTGAGCAAAGAGTTTTTCCATCGGCACACCCCTCATGGTGAAAACGCCGAGGTTCCGGTGGAGGGTAAAAATCATTTCATCTGCATCCAATGCACTGGCTGCCCCAACAGCAATTGCCTCCTGCCCGATGCCAGCAAACCATTTGGAAATCTGTCCCTGCCGTAACAGGATCAGCATTTTTTCCTCAATCAATCTGGGATGAAGCAGACGGCGGTAGAGGTCGAGCAGCACCTTATTGCTCAATTTCCCTTTTTTGTAAATGATAGGTTTGGCAGTGGCTGTTGGCATGGACGATGGGAATGGTTGAGGTGGTTGAGAAGGGTTTAGATGGTTGAGCAGTAATACGCTTCAACCATCTAAACCCTTCTCAACCACCTCAACCCTCAAAAAAAGAGCGCAAAGATAGGTTTCTGATCCATTCTGGGCAGGTGAGAGGGAATGAAAATTTGGGGTTTTATGTGATAATTATTTTTAATACGAAATAAGCTCACCTTATAGCTGTACAAACTTCAATGTCTTAGCCACTTGCCCGTCCATTTCCAGAACAATAAAATAAAAGCCGTTGGGAAACTTCGGCAAGCTCATCGCTCCCGTGCCGCTCCCTGTTTCGTAGCTCCCCATCAAAATGCCCATGCTGTTAAAGACCCTTACGTGACCCTCATGGAGCACAGGCAGGTCATAGTCAATAGTACTGCCGGAAGAGGAAGGGTTTGGGTAAATGGAAAAGTCAATGTCCATGGTCGGCTCTTCGTCGTTGACAAGGAAGCTGGAGCAAAAGCGGTCATTGTCGTTGTTGCTGTCAAGCCGTTGGTCGGGGAGGGAGGTCCAGATGCAGATGTCGAAGGGAGCAGTTGGTTTTGAATTGAAAAGGATATCGAAATTGTCCCAGTACAAGTCAACCGATTCACCGGGCATCAAAGAAATGCTTGTGAATTTTTTATGCAAGAACTGATAATACTTTTCACAGGTCGGGCCGATCCACAGCGTTTCAAAACGAGCGTTCAACTTCAAACTGTCAACAAGTTTGTCTCCAAAGTTATGGATTGTCACTTTTAGCTCATCGTATTGAAGTTTATAATCCCCATTGGGCAGGGTGAACTCGTTTGACGAGGCATCTTCTCCTATGCCTATCACCCCGATATCTTTGCTGAAATCGGGTGCCGTGCCATCATAATTGTATTTTTTTAGATAAGGAGTAAGTGAGGCCCCAAGGTCATTACCATAAAACCCCGTTATTGACAACACGAAACCATCGGGTTCGGTAGCAATGGAATTTGCAAACCCTTTGATTGGAACTTGAATTTCGTTTTGTAAAGCAAGAAAGGCGTTAAAGAGGTAAACATGTGAGGAACGTGTAACAACCGCTACTCCCATTGTATCTGCATAAAAATCTGCTATTGTTTCACCTCCAAAACCCACTGAATTTATTAGATCGAATTGAGGGGAAAAAAGAAAAAGGGAATCTCCCTTTTGCCCGAGAAGGTTATTTTGGGGGGTGGTTATTATTTTGTCGAGTATTAAATCTTGATAGAGGGAATCAATCTCTCCGTCTTGATCCACGATGAATGTTCCTTGAAAAGTTGCTATGACCAAAGTGTCCCCTGCCAGGGTAGCAGCATCATAAAAAAAATAAGCAAAGGGGGGGATTTCCCAAGTGATGTTCCCATCAGAATCCCGTCTTTCAATGCCCGTCGCATTAGCAATTACGAAGCCGTCAGAAACTGGTGTTGCAACTACTTCTTTTACAAAAAGAAGATCATCAGCAATATCCAATTCGTTCCAGTTATTGTCATATTTTTTTATGCTAAAATAAGAATTGCTGCCCCAGGGGTCATCACAAATCACGCTTTCTGTAAATATGATGATCGAAGAATCGGCAAGCTCTATAATTTCCTGAACGGAAAGTTCGCCCTGATCAACAACGGAACCATTGAACGGAAAGGAATCAGAGAAATTGAACAGCATTTTCCCATTGCTGTCCAATGCTGTAAAACCTGCATTGTCAGTAGCGTCCCTTACCAATATATACTGGTTGTTTTTGGTTTTGAACAAACCATTTGCACTGCTCGAAAACCCAAAATCCCCCACCCACTCAAACTGGGCCAACAGGGAAGATGTAATTGCAGCAACAAAAAGGGAGGTAAATATCTTTTTCATGTGAGTTTGATTTTAATGTTTGATGAATTTTTCAGAGACGACGACCTGCCCGTCCAAAAGGTACTGCAAAAAGTAAGTGCCTGACGACCAATCCGAGACCGGGACGATCATGGTGTCGCCCTGCTGTCCTGCCCCAAATGACCTTATGGTCTTTCCCGAAGCATCCGCGACCCTGAACAGCCCGCCCTTTCCGGGCACTGTACCCCGTAATTGGAAGTTCAAAAAACCGGAAGTGGGGTTGGGGTAGATGGCCAACTCTATTGGCATTTCGGCAGCCTCGTCCACATCGTCCAATAAGTGACAGCCGGGAACGAGGCAACCGTGCTGGTCGAGCTTCATCAGCCACGCCCTGTTCTGGGCCGACCCATTTGGCCTTGTTTCTCCGCATATCAAGTAGCCTCCATCAGGGGTGTTTTTCAGGTCGTAAGGATTTGGTTCGCTCTTTACCCCGTCCAGAAAGGAATAGTACCTTGTCCAGACACTGTCGCCCGTCAGGGATGCCTTTACGACCCAACTGCCCAAAATCTCTTCCCCGATGGTAACGTCCTCCCCGATACGGCTGACCCCAACGTACCCGCTGCCGTCAACCGCAGGGACAATCTTTGCCATGGAAAAGTCGATTGATTGCCTTGTGCCCCTGAACTCCCTTCCCCATTCAAACTTGTGGTCCGCATCCAGCTTGAACATATAGGGGAACCACCTCAGCGAATTGGCCCCTGCCACCACATAATGTTCAATGCCCTTGCCCGTGGCGACCACCATGCCTCCATCACTGGTCTTTATCATATCGGAAGCATGGTCGAACAAGCTACCGGAAGGTGATAAATACTGCCACTTCACGCTCCCGGAAGTGTCCACTTTGAACACATGGGTGCGGCTCGTGTAGCCCTGTTCGGCCGTGTTGGTATTGGACTTGTTGGATCCTATGACTACCCCCCCGGCACTATCTAAAATCATGGAATATGGGTTCTGCATGCTCCCGTCGCCATAGGTGTACCCCTCAAGGATGCTCCCGTCAGGGTCGATTTTTAGAAGGTAGATGTCCCCGTTGGCAGGGGCAGGATCTATGCTGGTGTCATGGCCGCACAGTACAAAATAATTTCCGTTCCCATCTGGCCTGATGGCAGCGGAGTAGATAAAATCCTCCAATGGGTACAAGGGGTTGGTGAACTCCCTCGTGAACAGGGTATCGCCGTCCCCATCGTATTTGATGATGAGGCCCCTTGAAATGGAATCCCTGGCCATGCCTATGGCAAGGAACCCCCCGTCCTCAGTGGGTGTCAGGTCGCCCAGCCAGGTTTCGTAAAACCTTTCCGTCGAGGTAAGCTTTTTGAAATATTCCAATTCGCCCCAAAGGTCAAATCTCAGGAAAATGTTCCCGATGGTATAGGCCTCACTGGTGTCGGTGATCACTCCTATTGCATAATAGCAGCTATCGGTGGGCAGCACGCTGGTGACAACGTGGAAAGGGAACTCGAAATCTATCTGTTTGTTGAAAGTAGATTGGCCCTGCACCAGGGTTGTTGCAACCAACAAAAGGAACAGGATGTTTTTCATGTCAGAATAAGTTGCGGAGTGCCTTGTTTAGTTTAAAAATATACATCCCCTAAAAAGTACTGAAGTGTTTATATGTTGGGTAATACTATAAAGGCAAGCAAGAAAAGGCAATTTACAAAAGAGCCGTTGAAGTAAAGAGCAAAAAACAAAGGATGTAAGCCAGCAGGCCTGAAATATCAAAAGGGAGGCATTCTTGGAATGCCTCCCTTTTCAGATTGGATTAACCTAAACCATTTTTCTCTACCGTACACTTTTTATTTCAAACAAGTTTTCAGGCCAAAAGAGAAGAATCCTACAGAGAGAGGTGTGTGTTCTTTCTCTCAGGCTTGAAAATCGGCCGTTTTCAAAAGTGTACGGTAATGAAAACCATTTTAACATCCACTATTTAGTCCAAATAATTCAACTCAAAAAACGTCCGATAGTCCTCTAAGTTTTTCGACTTCAGCAGTTCCCGATAGTTGCTCTGCCCAACGGCAAGGAGTTCGTAATCGAAAGTGTCTCTATCGAGGAAATCTTTCTTGTTTTTCTGTACACCGTCGTAGTAGTCCATTGCGTCAGCCTTGTCTTTGAAACGGCGGATGGCAACGATGGGATGGCGGTTGTCACCAGTGCCAAGATAGATATTGTTCATTCGTAGTTTATCCTGGCTGTGGTATTTGGTGTTGTAGTCACTGACGCCGACCTTGGCGTCGTTGAGGGAAACCTTATTTTTGAAAACGACGATGACGTAGTGCAATTGGTCATCCGCCGCCTTATAGTTGCCGACTTGGCCTTCGCTGGTAGGAAGGTTACGTGACTGGCCAGGGCCAGTGTTGACCCGCTCACCAAGGTTGCGGAGCATTTCACGGGCAGTCTTGGCCTCGGGCTCTTCGGGGTGCTTGGCTATGACCTGTTTTAATGCCTCAATGTATTTTTCCTTTCCTTCCAGGTTGCCAATGCACATGGCGTGGAGCAGGGAAAAGCGGGGCATTAGTGGATTGGTACCGCCAAATTTCTCACCCACCTTGGAGATGCGTTCTGCCGCAGTTTGGAACTGCCTTTTTTCAAAAAAAGAATAAGTCTCGTTGTAATATTTAGTGACCTGTGCTTCTTTGGAATTGACCTGTAGGGCAAAATTCGGGTCTTTCAGCATCCGGGCATAATTGGTATTTGGATAGCCGTTGACAATTTTATCGTAATATATCTGTGCGTTGGTGACGTCGCCCATGTCCTGATAGGCAAGGTGCAGGTAGTAAAGTGCGTCGAGCTGGTATTGGGTTTCAGGAAAGCGGTTGAGCAGTTCAAGTAACGTCTCGACGCATTTTTCATAATTCTTCAATCGGTCTCGGTACTGCGTGCCAAGGTTGAACATGGCCGTTTCGACCTTGCGATTGGCAGCGTTTACATCTTCTGGTGTCCCAGGTACATCCTTGAACATTTCGTTGATCTCCTCTTCTGTTAGGACACCCTTTTCTTTTGCTTGTGTTATTTCAATGGAGTTGCCAAAAGAGGCTTGATTTGACCGCCGCCAATCATCGGCCAATGTCCTGGTGCCCCATTTACGCTGGAACTCTCGGATATTTTTTTTCACCTCCCGGTCATCATAAGCCCAGAAATTGGATTTGTTATTGCCAGAAGCCAGACCCGACCGGGCAGGGCCTGTAGGTGCAGACCTTCTTGCCAGCGCCTCTGCTTCTGCTTTTTTCCTGATCTCTTCGAGACGCTTTTCTTCCTGTTCCTTTTTCATCTTGGTAGCCAATTCGAGCTTTTCTTCTCCTGTCATTTGGCTAATTCGAAGGAGACTGTCTTGTAGTTCAATGATCTGGATGCTTTCGGCGATACCGGAAAGGCTATTGGCGAGGCGTTCCACTCTTTCATACCGTTCGTCCTTTTTGTTGAGTACGCCCAAGACACTGTCGTAATTGGTTTTTGCCTCCACGTATTTTTCATCTTCATAGTAGAGGTCGGCGAGGAGGAGGAATGCTTCGGCACGCAAAGCTTGGTTTCTGCTACCATTTTCAATGCATAACTCTAAGTTTTCAATGCCTCCTTTTTTATCGCCGTTCTGGAGATCAAGGCCAGCGAGGGCATAGTAAATCTGATCTTTGAACTCAACGTTCTTATCTTCTTTCAGCATCCTCTCCAGCTTTTTGCGGGAGCCCTCTTCCGAGTTGACCCCAGCGAGTGCGAGGTTGAGGCGGGCGTTGAAATCCATTTCAAAGTCAGGCTTGATTTTAATCACCTCTTCGAATGCAGCATAAGCAGCACTCCCCTGTTTGGATTGCTGGTACAATTGGCCGAGGATAAAATTGAGGCGGGCTTTTATTAGGTTGTCTTTGGTGGATGCAATTGCATTTTGCAAAGGCTGGGCCGCCTGCTCATATTTCTTTTGTTTTAGGTAAAAATGCGCCCGGGCAATATCTACTTCACGGCGGATGTCTTTGGGTGTGGCTTTGTTGCTTTCCAACCGCGACAACAGACGGTCAGCATGTGTGAAACTTTCCCTTTCGATGTAAGTCCTTGCCAGCCACAGTATGCCTTCCTGATAAGCTGGGCGATGCTTGAAGGTGTAGTTCTCCGGCTCCCCGTCTTCAATGGTCGTTTCGAGGTTGCTCAACCTGACCGAGCCTGGCATAGGATAACCATTGGGCAAACGTGGAAGGTCATCCACTTCTTCCTTTGGATCGGTTTCCGTTAGCTTGGTTTTTTCTTCCTGTTCTTTTTTCTTGGGGGTAGGTTTGCGGGATTTGGTTGCTTTGCCTTTTCTTTTGCGCTGTATTTCTTTCTTTTTTTGTTTGCGCTCTTTTTCTCTCTGCTTGCGCAATTTTTTGTTTTCTTTCTTTTTGTTCTTGGCCAGTTTTTCCCGTTCCTTTTTAGTGAGTTCTACTTTTTCCCCAGTTTCGTCAACGGTTGGTTTTTCTCCTTTTTTGATGGATTGTTTGACAGCTTTGCTCCTTTTGGCCCTGGCTTTGGAAATGGAAGCCCGCTCTGCCATTTTCTGTGGGCTGTATTCTGCGATCAAGAATTCAAAAGTCTCTTCAGCAGTTTCATATTCTTGCTTGAGGAATTGCGCCTGACCAGCGAGCAGGTAAGCATCGTCTACCCATCGGGCAGGTTCATGCAGTGCTACCAATGCAGTTGCTTTTTCAATGGCTTCATCACACGAAGCAGCAACTGCTTTTGGGTTGTCGGCAGCCATGTATTTGTAAATGGGGAGTATTTTGAAATAATTGTCCTTGTACTGTTGCTCTAATTCGATCTGGCTTTCCAGTAAGAGGTTGGAGGCATTGTAATACCCATTGTACCGGGCAGTCATGTTGTGGTAGCCTTTCCCAATAGCGCTTACATCTTCCTTTTTCTTTTGGGTCACACACCCGGCAAGGATCAAAAAGGACAATAAGTACAGCAAAGAAGAGTTGATCTTTTTCAAAATAAATATTTTTTAAGGAGCCAAGAGTCAGCTATCAGGGGGCAGATGGGCTTACCTAACCCCTGATAGCTGACTCCTGACTCCTCATTATTTCCTATTGTCGAAATGAATTGCGAATTTTACGTTTGATTTTTTAGTGTGTTGCGGCGTAAATTTTACATCCAACCAACTAAAATAAGTGCAAATTTATTTTATTCATACCAATAGATAACATTTTGGTTCGAGAAGGTTTTTCGTTTGGGGTTTTGGTTTATGGTTCTTCATATAGATTGTACCAAATCAAAAACCCCAAATCAAAAACCAAAAACCAGAGATTATGTCTGACGAAAACAATCAAGAACGAACCCGTTGGGAGCGGTGGCAAGACCCTTACCGTCTCGTTATCCGTAACGAAGACTCCTTGGAGGAAGTCGCTTCCTATAAGCTGACCCTCATGAATGTTTACATTGCCTTATGCGGGTTAATTGTTATAGTTGCGACTGCTGTGGCAGCAGTAATTGCCTATACACCTATGAAAACGCTCATTCCGGGCTACAACGGTACAGATAGGGCAGAGCTTGTCGAAATTTACAAAATCCTTGATTCATTGGAGCAAATAGACCAAGCACAGGAGCGCTATAATAATAGTGTTCGCCGCATGTTGGTTGGCGAAGTAGAATATGCCCCTGATTCTCCGCCCGAAACATCATCAAATGAAAATATTTCCACTGAACCAGTAGAAAGAGTAGAGGCCGATGAATTGCTCCGAAAGGAAGTAGAAATGGAACTGATCCGTGAAGCTACGGGAAGCCAGCCCAATGTCCCAGTCAATGTTTCCCCTGGTGATGTGCCGTTGGAGCAGATGGATTTTACCTCTCCCCTATCTGGTTCCGTGAGCATGAAATTCGATTCCGACACTGACCATATTGGAGTAGATATTATCGCCCCTAAAAACACGCCGATAAAAGCCGCGATGGATGGATGGGTCATTGCCTCTGATTGGACACTGGAAACCGGCAACACTATTTCCATCCAGCACACCAACAACATTGTTACTTTTTATAAACACAACTCGGTGTTGTTGAAAAAAGTAGGAGATTACGTTCGGGCTGGGGAGGCCATTGCCATCATCGGCAATACAGGTGAGTTGACGGACGGACCTCATTTACATTTTGAGCTGTGGCATCGAGGGAAAGCTTTGAACCCAGAAGATTTTGTGAATTTTAGATGATGTAACTATTAGAGTTGATGCGAATTGAGGGTTGAATTATCTACTTGATAGCTAGTTGTTTGGGAGATGAAATCATGGTGATTTTAAAAATCACCATGATTTAAAACCCTGATAATCAATGCCCTTTTAGTTTTTAACCCTTGATCTGCATTGGTAACGAGAAGCAAAACATGGTAAAGAGAGGGTGCATTTTCGTAAATTTGCAATCCAATTTTACCTAACCAAAATTATTGAACGAGTTGCCAGTTTTGAGGCAGCCAAAAAAACAACCAAATATGGCCCAGATAGATTTGATAATGCCTAAAATGGGTGAGAGCATCATGGAAGCCACGATCCTCAAATGGCTCAAAAAAGTAGGAGATACGATCGAAGTCGATGAGACCGTCCTTGAAATAGCCACCGATAAAGTTGATTCAGAAGTCCCTTCCCCTGTGGCAGGCGTCCTTACCAAAATTCTTTTTCAGGAAAATGACGTAGTAGAAGTAGGAGCTGCGATAGCAGTCATTGCGACGGAAGGGGATGAATTAGTCGAAGATAGTAGCCCTGTCCTGAAAGATGAACCTGCCGGAGCTGTATCGAACGGTAAGTCGAATGGTTCCCCAAAAGTTGTTGAGCATGTAGCCGCCCCAGTGGCAAGTGGGGTGGAAGTGGTTACCGCTAAGTTCACTTCCAACCGCTTTTACTCCCCATTGGTGAAAAACATAGCTAAGGCCGAGAACATTAGTTTAGCAGAACTGGAGCAAGTACCCGGTAGCGGGCGGGACGGACGGGTGACGAAGAAAGATATTTTAGCATATGTAGAAAACAGAGGGGCTTCAGTTGGCAGCCCACAGTTGGCAGTCAGCAGTCAACAACCGGTTTCTAAGCCTGTGACGAGTGTAAGTGGGGCGGTTGAAATAGTGGAAATGGATCGTATGCGAAAGCTCATAGCCGATCACATGGTCATGTCCAAGCGCACTTCACCGCATGTCACTTCCTTTGTGGAAGTGGATATGACCAATATCGTCAGTTGGCGCAACAAGCACAAAAATGCCTTTCAGCAGAAATATGGTGAAAAAATAACCTTTACGCCGTTTTTTGTCGAAGCAGTTGTCAAAGCGATTGGTGATTTTCCAATGGTCAATATCTCAGTTGAGGACAATAAGTTGTTAGTCAAAAAAGACGTCAATATCGGCATGGCCACTGCACTGCCCTCTGGCAACCTCATCGTACCTGTCATTAAAAATGCCGACCAACTAAACCTCGTTGGGCTGACCAAAGCAGTTAACGACCTCGCAGGCCGGGCAAGGGGTAACAAACTAAAACCCGATGAAATACAAGGCGGCACTTTTACCCTCACCAATGTCGGCACTTTTGGCAACGTGATGGGCACCCCCATCATCAATCAACCACAAGTCGCTATTCTTGCTACCGGCGCCATTCGTAAAAAACCAGCAGTTGTGGAAACGGAGTATGGCGATTTGATAGCGGTTCGGCAACTGATGTTCCTATCGCTGAGTTATGACCACCGGGTAGTAGATGGCTTTTTGGGTGGGTCGTTCCTTAGAAGAGTTGGAGACTATTTGGAAGCATTCGATGGGAATAGGGGTATTTAAAATTTCGCCCCTCAATCAGCTATCATATTATAGAAAGCAATTATTAATTTGTAAAATATGTTTTAAAAAAAGGGAGACGCCTTGTTGGTGTCCCCCTTTTACATTAATCAGGTCTCGACAAAATATCCAGAGACTTGAGTTTGGTTTTTAAAAACTTTAGAGGCAGTTAACGGGGCAAGGTTAAAAAACCCCAGAGAGAGAGTGATGCTTTCGCCGGAATATTTATGAAGGTGCCTTTTAATAGAGTAAGTTGGTTAACCAAAGATATAGACTATCTAAACTACTTGTTAGAAGAAACTAGTAACTATGCAGGTTGGGTTAGTAACTGTGCAAAATGTCAGGAAATAGCCAAATTTTATTAGTATCAAAAGCATTAAGCACCTAGTTAGAAGCTGTTTGCCCGGCATTAAGGAAACAGCGGTTATATTATTGGTAACAAAAACGGATGAAAAAGACAGCGAGCCAAAAAGGAAACTGAATATAAACCAAACGATTTTCATTTTATTCGTGAAGGTGGACTAGGGACTATACTGATTTTTTTACAAAATCTATTTTTTATTAAAGACATAAAACTGTTCAACAAAAGTCTCCATTTTGGATACTGAAATAGGAATTTCCGTTTTGTTTTTTAAATGAATTATTCCATTACGGCCAGTTTGCTCATAACGATCAATAAAAGCCAAATTGACCAAATAACTATGGTGACAACGGCAAAACCCCCTTGTTGGTAGATGTTCTTCCAAATCTTTCAAAGTCCGTGAAGCGGTGAAGGTGACAACTTCATTATCTTTTAAATAAAATAAATCAGCCATTGCCCCACTAGCCTTGCAGTACAGGATATCCTCAACAGGGATAACAATATTGCCTTTTCTTGCATCCGGTATCACGATGCGGGTCTTTTGAAAAATATCTTCTTTGTCATTATTAATAATTGTAATGATTTTCTCTTCCGCTGTTTCGATAGCCTTACTCAAATCATTTACACTAAACGGTTTTACCAAATATGCCCAGGGCTGAATTTCATTGATGGCCTTAATGGCATATTTGGGATAGGCAGTTGTGAAAATAATCCCAAAGCTATATGCCCCGCATTTTTTTAACAGGTCAAACCCGCTGCCAAATGGGGGCATTTCAACATCAAGGAATATTAGGTCAGGTTGATGCTTCATTATTTTTTGGTGGGCATCATTTACGGTGTGGGAAATGTCCATAATATTTACCTGTGGGAAATATTTTTGAAGCATCCCACGCAATGTTTTGATGGCACTGATTTCATCATCAATCAAAAGAGCGTTGATTTTTTTCATAAATAATTGGGCTTAGGTTTTAGTGACTGAATATTGAGATATTTTATTAGGCGAATAAGACAAGGTAACCTTGGTACCATGCCCGTTTCCCCCGATGGTTGTCAAATCTATAAACACGATTTTTATATTCGAAGCATGCATTTTGTTAAGGACCTCAATTTTTTTCCTTAACAAGTTTATGCCTTTTGATACCCGTTTATAGTTATGTGTTTTTTTAAAGGTCTTCGATGCCTCTATTCCAACCCCGTTGTCTGAAATAGTGCAGCTCAGCAGTTGGCCGTCGTATTGAAATTTTACATTCAGTCGTGCCACTCCCTCCGGTGCAAGGCCATGGATGGTCGCATTCTCAAGAATTGGCTGCAATAACATTGCTGGAAAGGGGGTTTCATCCTCTATTTCCTCATTCCCCGACAATGTATATTCGAACCTGTCACCAAACCTGAGTTTTACCATTTCCAGATAATCTGAAATAAAGGCCAGCTCCGTACGAAAAGAGATAAACGGAACTTCTGACAAATGCATGGTCTGCCGTAACAATGAAGTGAAAGTAGAAATGTATTGGCTGGCTGTGATCGGGTCAGGGGGGTAAAAAAACTGCTGGATGGCATTAATGCTGTTGCCCACGAAATGGGGGTTTACCTGCGCCTTGATGGCTTGTAGCTGTAGTTCAGAGGCAACCCTTTGGAGTTTTCTTGCTTTATTCCACTGCCGTATAAAACGCCAGACGATGTATCCAGCAATGCTTAAAAGAAGGATGCTGAACCAAGCAGTTTCATACCAAAATGGCAGGATGGTAATCATCACTGAGTCTGGCTGCGAGCTCCGGGTACCATCTTTTGAAATGGCCGTGACAGTGGTCAAAAAACTACCCGCAGGGGCATGTACCCCCAAGTATCTGCGACCTCCTTCCACCATAAATGTATCGCACTTGCCCTTTAAACGCTGGGAAAGGCTGGTGGCCAGGTTAGTCCATGTCAACCATTGGATCGGCAGAGGTTTTTCTTGTTCTATATATTCATAGGCTATAGTTCCTGCGCTGCCAAAATGTATTCCGGAGAGCAGTACATCGATCATGGAAGCACCCGAAGGAACAACTATAACATTTTTTTCTGTATGGTTCACCAAATCAATGTTAACCGCTTCTCCATTCAGTACATATCCAATGCCTGAAATATATGTTGGGAAGTTGCCGTCTCCTTTCCCTTGATTAAGTTGTATTTTGGCAAGGCCAGCGACGGTCGCAGCCCAAAGGGTATCTTGGTCAATGATGACAGCATTGACGTCATTGCTGGGGAGGCCGTCGCTCTTGTCGAAGTGGCGCACGTGCAAGGCATTGTCCAAATTATAAATGCCATTATTGGTTGCCAGCCAGATAGTACCTCCTTGATCCTTGGTTAGGCTTTTGATGCCGTTAATTTTATTTTCTAAACTATCATTGATAATATCGACGGAATAGGCTTCGCCGTTTTTTACTTTTAACAGTAATAGCCCATATTCTGCTGTCGCTACCCAGAGTTGGTTTTCTTTCCCTTGTTTTATATCTATGATCCTGCCGCTAATAGCCTTGAATTTCTTTCCCCAGTTTATTTGGAAACTATCTTTTTCTGATAGAAGGCCATCTATGCCGCCAGCCCATATATTGTTTTCGCTGTCTTTTCCTATAGCAGTGAACCTTTTTCTCGCTATCACTACAGTTGGAAGTTCTTTGTCAAAGCCCCAATAATGAAGCCCTCTGGCATGGGCTATCCAGATTTTCTCTGAATTATGAAAAATATATTTTGGAGCACTGATGTGATTGGGGGCTGTTCGAGGATCATCTGCTTTGTATTTATGGTTCTGCTTTTTATTTGTTTCTGCGTACAAGGAATTGTCCATAGCGGCGACCCAATCGGTATTAGAAATTGGGATTATTTGACGAACCCGACTAGGATCGAAATTTTCTTTGAACAAAATTTGATTTAAACTACCTTTTTCCAAAATATAAATATTACCCGTTTCATTACCGATTAATAATTTGTCATTGGGCAATAAAGCGATGGCTGTAATATTGTCCGATATAAACTCGGGAGTGTTATATTTATCATAAATAAGGGCAGCCTTTTCGGGCATGACAAAAATGCCGTCATTTTGGGTCGTGAACCAAGTGTTTTTTTCTTTGTCCTCTAAAACATTCGAGACCCGCTTCCCTCGTAAAAAGTTAAATATTGGTTTTATTTTATCAGGGTTTCCGATTTCAATTTTGTAGGCACCTTCAAGGGAATGTGGGTAGCATATCCAGATGCTCAAGTTGCTGCAATAACTAATGGAGTTTAGTCTATTCGGTGCATTTAAATATTGTAACGTTTCTGCTATTTCCTGTCCGATTAAATTAGTTGTTACTAATTGGTGACCTCTTAAAAAATAAAAAACATTTCCGATCGAATAGGAAGAAGGGCGAACCAGTGGTGGGTTGATGTAATTTGAATAAATTATTTTCGGGGATAAATGATCAGTATAGTCATATATACTACTATATCCATAAGCAAACAATTTGTCATCTATTTCGGTGATTGATAGTGTTGAGTTGATTTTTTGGTCTTCATTGCTAAAACATAGTGCTTCCGAGCTTTTATAATAGCATATGTCGAACCCCTTCCCCGTGATCCAAACTTTGTGGTTCTTATCTTCATAAAAATTATATTCTCCACTTTTTACTTTTAATTGATTGAGCGTTGAATCGTTTTCGGATGAAAAGAAAATTCCGTTTTTTAGAAAACACGGCTTTTTTTGAAAACAGGAAATCCACAGCCGTTCCCCGCTATCTTCAAATAACTCTAATACTTCTGGGTCAGGCAGCCCGTCCTCTATCCCATAAACCTTGAACCGGATGCCATCAAACCGAACCAGGCCATTATCAGTGCCGAACCACATAAACCCTTTTTTATCCTGAAGCAAGCAATAGACCAATGTACTGGGCAGCCCGTCCTGAACGCCATAGTGCAAAAAGGCGGGTGTCTGCGCAAATAGCTGGAGGCAGGCGAGCAGAATGGCTATGGAAAATAAATTTTTCAAATGATAACCATCAATTTTGGACAGGGCGATAAATTACACCTTTCTGCAAATAACCAATAGCATGAACTTGTAACTCTGCACTTTGGGCAAGTAACTGTGCAGAAAACCATCTCCTTCACGCCCAATCGCATTATTTTCTCATATTTGCTTGCTGCACAGCCATTGCAGATTATCAATTGGCTGTTAGCAAATACCGGATGCTGAAAGTACAACATGAAAGTCAATTTACTTCTATTATATATACTGTTTCCTTTACTGCTGCTTTCCCAAAACGTGGAAAGACTCGAAAAACAGGCAGACGTCTTGTTTGAAAAAGGAGAATATGCCCATGCATTACGGCTATATGAAGAAGTTGAAAAACAAATACCTGGCAAGGGTAAAATATTGGCACATGTCGGTATCTGCCACTTTGAGAAAGGTGACTTTACCAAAGCAGAAGGCTTCCTCAACCGCTCTATTAACACACTTGGGAATACGCTGCCATTGACCTATTTATATTTGGGGAAACTCCGCCATTCCTACCTTGATTTTGAAGCGGCAATTGCCAATTATAAATTGTTTTTAAAAAACAGTGATGTGGAAGGTGCCCGGCGCCGGGCCGTAAAAGACGCCATCAAGCGATGTGCTAACGGCATGATGGTTCGTCGGACACCCCCTTTGGCCGAAGTGATAAATGTTGGGGGGGCAGTCAATTCGGAAGCCGATGAGTGCTACCCTCTTTTTAGCCCTAATTATGACGACATCATTTATTTCGCCTCCGACCAAGAAGTTTATTTGGGAGCCCACCCTAATTCCTATAATATCTATTTTACAGAAAAAAGCAGCAAAGGTTGGAGGGTTCCGGAACCCTTGGGCCCAGCATTAAACTCCCCGACAAACGAGGCTCCTTTAGGGTTTGACGACCAGGGGAATCATCTTTATTTTTTTAGGGGTTCTACGTTGTTCAGTGGGGATGTATTGGTGGACACGTTCAAAGAGGATGCGATGGAGAAAAATTTATTCCATGCGGAATTTGTCAGTCCGGTAAGGATGTGGGAAGGCGATTGTGACTTGCACTTTTTCAACGATAGCATATTGCTGTTTTCAAGCAGGCGGGCTGGTGGTTATGGTGGGCTCGATATCTATGCGCTGACGCACCGCCCGACAGGCTGGTCGTTACCGAAGAACCTGGGGCCCGTCATCAATTCGCCTTACGACGAGCGGTCGCCTTTTCTTGCTCCCGACGGGCGGACACTGTATTTCAGCACCAATGATGCACAGCGCAGCATAGGCGGATTGGACATCCTCCGGTCTGTTTACCTTGATCGGGTACACAGATGGACACCTCCCATAAACTTGGGCGCACCAATAAATTCTGCCGGGGATGAGGAAAGGTTTTCCCTTTCGGAAAATGGCATCCGGGCATTGTTTTCTTCTTCCCGAAAAACGGGATTCGGGCGGCGGGACATCTATTTGGCCTATTTCATGGAAAAGCAGGATCAGCAACTGCAACCATCCGATCCCATAGCTTTCAATTTGACTGCTCCGCCAATTGTTGATGATAATATAGTGAATCAAGCTAAAAGCCCAATGGAAGAAATCCCTTCTATGCTTGAGTTACATCCTTTGATATATGACAACCCACAAATGCCCTTGCCCACCAAAGCAATGGCCGACCTCAAAAAGACCGCTAAATGGTTGAAAGACTACCCACAACTCAAAATGATTTTTATAGGTTATGCCCCTGTGGGGGATGACAGTCTTCGGACGATCAGGGCAGTATTGAAGCAGGTAGCTGCATTTCTATCGGGGGAGGGAGTACCATTGCATCAAATCAAATTGCAGGCAACAGGAGATAAATTTATACCCATAAAAAGTGAAGCACGGCATATCGACCCATTTATAGTAAACCCGGAAATATTGCCCATTCCTGTAAAAGTGCCCCCCAATGAAGGGGCAACGTTTCAGCAAAAATTTCTAAAAAAAACCATGAACAGTTTGGTCTATCAAGTGCAAGTACCCATCAAGGGGGTTACGACAGTGGAGGAGCTTTTGCACTTTTACCCTGATGGCATGGTGATAGAGCATCCAGGCAACGGTCAGGTTTGGTTTGCACTAGGCTACCAGCTTTCCTGGGAAGCGGCACTGGAATCAGAAAGGGCCGTGCATGAGGTTGGCTTTTTTGACGCCATTGCAGTACCCCTTTTAAATGGCTGGGAACTGAATCGGCAGGAGGCAGCCATGCATTTGCATGAGTATCCCGAGTTGGGGCTGTTTATTGAGAGGGATTGAACTAACGGATTTTGGTTTTTATGAAACAAAAAAGCACTTACAAAACCTCTAACTTGCCATCTTAAAAAAACCTGCGTAGATTAGCAGTCCACATCTGAGGTCTTTATCTAAAATTTCCAATTCTTCCACTATTTGTTGTGTAGCTGAAATTTTACAGCAACACCTATCAAACATCCTTTGGTTATGAAAAAAACGATACGCTTTTTTCTATTGATTTCTATCTGCTCTTTGTTTTTTGCGTTCAGTGCCAAATCACAAACGGTTCTTACTGGCCCCAACCAGCTTTGTTTTGGGGAATGTGCAACTTACGAAGTTGTTTCACTAAATGGAGGATCTGTGTTAGTCAATAGTTGGATGGTGAATGGAGTAAATATATCTACTAATACTAATTCTTCTATCACCTTGTGTGCCGATCAAGACGTAGGAATGGCCATAGAAGCTTCGGGTGTTGTTTCTTTCGCTAATGGTTTTTCTTATTTTGTTCTTGACCTTACGGTTGAAGTATCTTTTTCCATTGATCCCATAATCGTTTCTACAACTGCTACCTGCCCCGACAGCTTGGCTGCTTGCGATAAAATCTGCGCTTTCAATTCGGCTACGTATGAAGTGACAAATGTGCCTGCTTGGGTCGGATGTGAACTGGCAAGTACTGGGCGCTCAAAATTTTACCCCTAACGGAAATACTGTGGAGGTAGAATGGGGCGCACCGGGGCAGGGCGAAGTGACGGTAGTGACAAGCGGTGGAGGTGGCAATGCTGATCCGTTGCAGATTTTTTGTGGACAGGGCACTTCCATTAGCGTTCCTGGCAATCCTTCTTATGCAGGGTTTGTACAAATAATAGGTGGTGTCGATCCTATAAAAATAATATTAATAGATCCTGACGGAGTATTATCAACTTCACTTGGAACGAATGGTTATAATGATTTTTCAAATATTGGTATTGGAACCTATTCATTGGAAGTCACTAGTGCTGACGGGCAAACTGCTACCTGTAGTTTTTACAATTGAAGATATTAATTCCATCTGCTGGGTTTCAGGTTTCCCATATATTATAAACCAACCATCTGATTGTAATCAATGTGATGGGATCATCTCTTTTGAGGCTTTTGCAGGAGGAAGCCCAATTGCATTACAATTTTCAATTGATGGGGGCTTGAACTTTAGTTCAAATTTCGAATTTACGGATTTATGCCCTGGCACATACGAGCTTGTAATTCAACATTCAATGGGGTGTTTGTATTCGGCCCCTTTTATCTTGCCTTGTCAGGACTCTTCCCTTAATTGTTCAGGCGAGTCCTCCTCTGCGTCGAAATCCTCGAAGAACCCAAAGCCCAGTTCGATGCCACTCGCCCATCACCAACAACACCATTGAAGTATGTCAGGGTCAAACCGTGTTTTTTAAAAATCAAAGCATCAGTGCCGCTTCCTACATCTGGGACTTTGGCGACCTGAAAACTTCCACCCAGTTCGAACCTGACCATACCTATCAGATACCTGGCAATTATACCGTTTCCCTCATTGCCCGCAACGCTTGCTATTGCAGCGACACTTCTTTTATAAATGTAAATGTGTTGACGGCCGATGTGCCGGAGATTAGTTTGCTTGGGGACAGTCTGCGAAGGGGAGTCGGTAACTTACTCCACAGATGCCAATTGCGGCAATTTTTGATTGGGATATTTCAGGCGGCGGTACTATACTTGATGGCGGCGGCACAAGTGACAACTTCGTAACTGTAGAATGGCTGACCGGGCCAGAGGGAACAGTATCATTGGCAGTAAGTGGATGTGCGGGAAATATTTGCACCACGCCCAATATTGCCCCAATCCCCATCCTTTCCGAAACCGCCCAGATACAGGGCAGGGCGAGTGTGTGCGAAGGAAGCACGGAAGAATATTTTATCCCAAATTATCAAGGGACAGAAATTACGTGGTCGGTCTTAGGATCTGGCGACATCACGGAAGGGCAAGGCTCGGAAAGGGTAACTATCAATTGGTTTGGAAATGCCAACCAAGGCAACCCGCAAAAGGTCATTGTCGAATTCAACAACTGTTACCTTGGCTGCGAAGGAAGGGACACTTTGGATGTCAACATCGTTCCCTCGTTTTACACAAAAGGCCCGATTTGAGGTTTGTGAAAAATCGGCGGAGGAATATGCCAGTTACAATTCCATCACCAATGATTTGGTGGCCTCCAATTGGGAAATCATCAATGCGGGCGGTGCAGTCGTTTGGTCAACAAACGGAACCAATACAGCTACTATAGACTGGGATGTACCTGTTGGCACTTATACCGTTCGGGCAAGAGCGACCAATACTGGCGGCTTTTGCAATAATGATTACGATGTTTTTGTAAAAATAACAGCCGCGCCAGCCCCAGCCGCAAGCATTGACGGGGCGTTGGAAATTTGCCCGGGAGAAAACTTATCCCTACCAAGCCAGCGGCCTCCCGATCAACGATTTTAAATGGACAGTGACGGGTGGAACACCTTCCTCTTTTAACGGCAATCCGATCAATGCGACATGGGGATCAACACCACCGTATGAAATTACTGTAACTCAAACCGCTACCCTCGGGCTGGCTTGCACTTCCGAACCCACAACTTTGGTGATAAATGGAATCCCCTCTTTCTCCATTACAGGCAATGCGCAATTATGCATGGAAGGGACGGAAACTTTCTCTGTACCATTTTTTGAAAATATGGAATACCAATGGGCTATTTCGCCTGCCGACAGAGGGACGGTAATTAGCGGTCATGGAACAGAAACCATCGAAGTGCTATGGCACAGTGAAGGCCCTGCATTGGTCAGTGTTGCCGTTTGCGGGGACGACAGAGAATATGAATGTAGAAGTATTTCCCAACCCAGTCCCTCAAGTAATCCACCCTACGGAGATATGCTCCGGAACAATGGCTTCGGTACAAACGACCCAACCATTTTCCTCTTACCAATGGGTTGATGAAAATGGGGCGGTAGTGTCCACCTTGTCAAATCCAGATTTAGAGGCAGGTTACTATGAACTAAATGTCACAGACCAAAATGGCTGTACTGGGCATGCTTCCTTCGACGTCTTTGAATGGCCAGAGCCCGTGGTGAGGATTTCGGTGCCAACCTATGCTGGTATCTGTCCGGGCGGGCCTTCAGTGACCATTACCGCCTCTACCACGAGCGATGGGTACGACTTTGAGTGGTTCGATAGTGGAATGCCCATTGGCGTCAATTCGCCTTATCTGACAGTCAATACGACAGGCAGTTATTCTGTGATTGTGACTGATCAAAATGGCTGTACCAATAATTCAAATACTCTTATCATTTCAGACTGTGAAACGGCAGGTGGCGAATGTGTCGGTGGCGTATGTGTTTATCCTGGTGGCGGCAGTGGTGGCCCCGGCAGTGGCTGCTCCCCTGATGGGTCTATTTCATTTCAGATTCAAAATACAACCGATTGTCTGACCCATAACTACCTCAATACCAGTGTCAATGATATTCCAGGAAGTTGGAATTGGAACTTCGGTGATCCAGCCAGCGGCGCCAACAATTCTTCTTCCCTCGAAAACCCCTCTCACACTTTTTCCCAGGTTGGCTATTACTCAGTGATTTTTATAGGACAAGTACCCGACCTCAATTCAAGTGGCACCTGCCCCGACGGACAATTTCTACAAGACGCCATCATAGCGGTTGCGGATTTTGACTTTAAAACAGCTTGCCCGGGCGAACCTGTGTCGTTCAGGGATATTTCCGAAATAATGCCCTTTGCCACGGTAACAAGTTGGGCATGGGATTTTGGCGATCCAGGTAGCGGAGTATTGAATAGTTCGGCAGACCAGCACCCAACACATATCTATTCAGCCAGTGGAACCTATACTGTGACTTTGACGATTATCGAGGCAAGCGGCTGTCAAGCTTCCATGACTAAAAACGTGACTATTTTTGACCCACCAGTAGTGAGTTTTGCTATTCCCAATTTCACGTGTGAAAATACGGCGATCCCTTTCAGTGCTGTGCTTTCTGCAGATGTTACCGATGTGGTATGGGACTTTGGCGACCCAGCCAGTGGTGCAGCCAATGTAGCTACCAACATGGAGACCCACCATGAATTTGGTACACCCGGAGTATATTCAGTGACCCTGAATGCCACCAATATTTATGGGTGTACCAACACCTTTACCGATGACATAACCATCACTCCCAATACCCTCGGCGGAAGTATTGCATTTTCCCAACCATCCCCTATTTGTGAGGGTGACAATATCACCTTGGCCGCCCCAGTTGGAGGCATCGCATATGAATGGACAACCTCTGAGTCGACCGAACAGATCACTGTTGGTACTGCGGGCATTTACGAGGTGACTCTGACTGATGCGGAGGGCTGTACCTATTCTCCAGCCGAGGCAGTAGTTGATGTATTTGGTGATCCGAACGGCGTCATCCAGGCAGTGGAGTACAATGAATATGGGCAGCCAGTTTCTTTTTCCGAAAACAACCATACGGTGTGTGAGGGCGAGGATGTTTACCTGATTATTCAGGGGAGCCTTGATTATAGTTATGAATGGTCTAGCGGAAATGGTAGCGATGATGAAATTTCCTTTACCGAAGACCGGGACAACCTGCTCACAGTGGGCATGCATGATTTTACGGTCACTGTTACTGACAATACGACGGGCTGCACCAGTGAGGAAGGCCCATTTACCGTTACCGTGAACCCCAAACCCGATGTGCAGATTTCTGCTTCCCCGTCAGGATTTTTATGTGAAAATGTTCCCGCAACGCTTAGTATTGTCAGCCCTAATGCCAGTTTGAACTATCAGTGGAATACAGGTGAAATTGGAAATTCGATCAGTGTCATCGCAGGTGGCACTTATTTCGCCCAAGCGGTCAACCAGTTTGGCTGCAAAAGCCGCAGCAATGAGGTGGTCATCAACAATGCACCTGACATTGACAAAATACCAACCGGCTGCCATGCCCGTTGCAACCCCGATACAATGTGCTTGCCCGATTTGTCCAATGTGGCCAGTTTCCAATGGTTCTACAACAGCTCGCCCATGCCTGCCCCGAACGGCACCATGGCCGAACCCATATTTGACCAAAGCGGCGAATACTTTGTGCAAATGATCGACATCTATGGCTGTCAATCCGCCTCCGATGTGCTGACCCTCGACCTCTTCCCCGGCTTTGGTGATATTTTGGGGAATGTTTATTTCGATGTAAATCAAAATGGTATCATTGATGGGCCAGACACCCTTGTGAGCGGCATTAATATTTTTCTAAATGATGGCACTGTGAATATAGATACCGTGACCAGTAGCGGCGGCAGTTATGTTTTCCCTGGTATTTTATCCACCAATTATGATCTGGTTTTGGATACTTTGAATTTGCCTGCTGGCTGGGGCGCTGTATATGCAGAAGGAAATGTAGAGTTGATCGGTTGTGATGTGGAAGGAACATTCGATTGGTTATTGACCAATCAATGTTTCCCTGAAGTCTATAATGAAAATTTCGAGGCCTGTCAAGGAGGTGGCATTACTTACAACAACACATTTGTGCCAGCGGGCACCATTGATACGTTCACATTTATGTCTTTCACGGGCTGCGATTCGACCATCATCGTGGCAGTAGATGCCATAGCTGCGGATACCATCCAAGAGCAGCTCGCCACCTGTACAGGCACTACCATTGAATATGAAGGTGTTGACCTTGCTCCCGGCGACCAGCAAGTTTTTACCTTAACGGATGTGATCGGCTGCGATTCAATGGTGCAGGTTTCAGTGGCGGAATGGCCTGCCTATGCTATGAACCTTCCATTGTCGGCTTGTGAAAATTCATTCATCGAATACAATGGCCAAACGCTATACCCTGGCGACCAGCAGGATTTTTTATTTACTTCTATCAATGGTTGCGATTCGGTTATTTCCATAACGGTCTCTTCTATCGAGGAATACACTACCCAACAACAACTCCATGCTTGTCCTGATGGAACGGTGACTTATCAAGGCGTTGACCTTGCTCCAGGCGACCAGCAGGATTTTACCCTCATGGCACTGGGCGGCTGTGATTCGATCGTACAAGTATCGGTGGATGCATGGCCAACCTATACATTTCCACTCACATTGATGTCTTGCCAAAACTCTTTTGTGGATTACAACGGTACGCCGCTTTACCCCGGCGACCAACAGGATTTTGTCTTATCAACGGTCAACGGTTGCGATTCTATCATGCAAGTAACGGTTGAAGCATTTCAGACAGACACTACCCAGCAACCCCTCAACGCCTGCCCTGGTTCCACGGTGGTATATCAAAGTATTAATCTTGCCCCGGGTGATCAACAAGATTTTACCCTGATCGGCTCAGATGGATGCGACTCAGTTGTGCAAGTGTCGGTGGCTGCTTGGCCATCCTATACAATGCCGTTGCCGTTGACTTCTTGCGAAAATTCATTCATCCAGTACAATGGCCAAATGCTATTTCCCGGCGACCAGCAGGATGTTGTTTTGACCACTATCAATGGTTGTGATTCCATCATGCAGGTGACTGTGGAAGCCATTCCGATTGACACAACCTTTGTACCGCTGCAAGTTTGTGAAGGTGAAATGATAGAGTACAATGGGCAGCAACTGGCGGCAGGCGGGCAATTGTTCATTTCACTGGCCAGCCTCCAAACGGGTTGCGACTCTGTGGTTGAGGTAAGCGTTTCGAATTATCCAGAAGTTATCTATAATGCGTTGGCAGGTGAAATATGTTGGAATAGTACGGATGGTGAAATCGAAGTGCAGAATGTGCAGGGCGGCACTGCTCCTTATCTCGTTTCCCTTGACGGCAACAATTACCAACCTGCTCTTACTTTTGAAAACCTCCCCGCAGGTGAATACACCGTTTACTTATTGGATGGCAACGACTGCCAATATGAGGAGGGAATTGAAATCCCGATGATTCCTCCTATGGTCGTGGAAACAACCGATGAGACTATGGAATGCGGTGACGTAGTGGAACTATCACCTACCGTCTTCAGCCAACTGCCTGTCATATGGCAATGGACAGACGGCACAACAGACTCAACGCTTACCGTGACCAGTCCGGGTACTTATAATTTCAGTGTTGCAAATGATTGTGAAATGGTCGAGGAGGCTATAACAATCCATTTACAAGCGGCTGGGCAGAAGGAAATGATTTATATGCCCAATTCCTTCTCTCCCAACAATGACGGTAAGAATGACTGCTATCAAGGCTATGTTGCCCCCGATCTGGAGGTGGAGTCTTATGTGCTAAAAATATTCGATCGCTGGGGCAACATGATGTTTGAGACCAATGATGTCAATGGCTGTTGGAACGGTCAGCACCGGGGTAAACAATTGCAGCCCGCTGTGTTTGCTTGGTTTATGGAAATCCATGTTCGGAATTGTGATGGAACCGTACTGGATGTTTTTAAGGAAGGGGATATTCATTTGATTCGGTAATATTCAATTTCAAAAAGCTTCGAACTATTCAGCTTTTTTTACAGAGGGTTAAAACCCCATCTTTTCGGAATAAGCTATAGGCTCTAAAAGAAAATTGGTCTTTTGACAAATCCTGTAGAGGTCTTTCAAGATATCAGTTTTTTAGAGAGGAAGATAAAAATATAACAGAGAGAGGAAGTTTTTTTTATAAAGAAGAATTGGTACATCCCTATTGAAGTGCAATTACCGCAAATCTTGTAGGTTTAACTAATTAGAAGACCTGTCGACGGATTTGCTGAATTTTCAAAATATTGTAAATCTCCAAAGCCAAATTTTCTTTGAATTTCCTTACTTTGCCCCAAAACAATATTGTATGATAGACAACACCACTGTATCAGATATTATGACCAAGGACGTCTTCGTCCTGGATGCAAATGACCCAGTCAGAGAGGCTGGACGTACCTTTAGAAACCATCACTTACGACATGCCCCAGTCGTATCCGGTGGCGAATTGGTGGGAATGCTCAGTTTGGTGGATTTGGAAAGAGAAGACCAAGGAGGGAGTGCCTCTGATGCTCAGTTTATGCCTTTAATGGTGAGAGATATAATGAGCCCTGACCCAGTGAGTGCCCAAGCACATGCAACGATTCGTCAAGCAGCAACACTTTTTTCGGAACATGATTTTCACGCCGTTCCTGTGCTGGAAGGTGACCGGGTTGTAGGGATTGTTACCACCACTGATATCATCAAATTCTTTTTGGAATGTTGCGATGAGGTCAAATAACAAGTAGGCAGGAAATAGATTATTTACCTGTAAGGGGTAAAGCTTAGTAGGTATGCAATAATGCTTTTAATAAAACTTACATTTATAAATTCAAGCCTGAAAACGAGAGCCAACATTATGAACGTTGGACTTGTTCCAAAATTAAAATTTTGTGCTATGCCCCGACGTTCATAACGTCGGCTCTCGTGGGGTTGGCAGAAATACTTGATTCTCTAATTGCACAGCTAATGCATACAGCAAATCAAAAGACCTTATGTAATTCCCGCAACTCCTCCAACTCCCCATCCCGCCGATGATACCCACACTTATTCAACAACCGTTCTGTTTCTTTAAAATTTTGTTCGTCCATATCTAGCCATGAATGGGAGTGTTTGTTTTTAAAACGAAAACAATTAAAATCAAAATTTAACGGGTATCCTAAACAAAGAGAAAACATCCATTCCAGTGCATATGATGAGCAAAAAAGTGGTGTTAGCACTTGAAGTGCCAACACCACTATGATTATATCCAAAACTGACAAAAGTCACCCTTTTTTACTGACGATCATCATCTGCCAATTTTGCCCTCCAACCGACCTTGCAGCCGATTTCAATAAGCACTAAACCCTATTCAATGTTTCACCTAAACCATTGAAGATGAACATCATATTTCTTCTGATAATCGTTAGCCTCGTTATCGCTGTTGGCTTTTTGGCGGCCTTTATTTGGGCGGTCAAGTCTGGTCAATACGAAGACGACTATACCCCCTCCATCAGAATGCTTTTCGATGACAAACCGGTTTCCAGTTCGTCAGTTGGTAGTTCGTCAGATCTTGTCCCGATAAATCGGGATCGCCAGTCCACTGAGAAGCCATCATCTACAATTCAAACTCAAATAAAGACGAAATGACCATGTTAATGATCCAATCCATTTTCTATCTCCTTTTGGCCACGTTGAGCATTGGCATGCTCAAGCTGACTTTTCAATTAAGAATCACCAATAGTCTCAAACCTAAATAATTGACCATTTAAATTTTAAGTGAAATAGGTGGCTATTGGTTACCTGATTGCCCAATCACTAATTTACTAATCACTAAACTTATATGTCTAAGATCGAACAATTCAGTTACGACAATGCCATCGTTAAGAAGTTCCTTATAGCGACCGTCATTTTTGGGGTGGTCGGCATGTTGGTCGGTTTGATTGCTGCACTGCAGTTGATCTTTCCGGCAATGAACATGGGAATGGCAGAAACGACTTTCGGGCGCATCCGCCCACTGCACACGAACGCTGCTATTTTCGCATTTATCGGAAATGGCATTTTTGCTGGGGTCTATTATTCGCTCCAGCGTTTGCTGAAAACCAGGATGTACAGTAATGCACTGAGCAACATCCATTTTTGGGGCTGGCAGCTCATCATTGCCGCTGCTGCCATTACCTTGCCGCTGGGCATTACCAGTGCCAAAGAATACGCCGAACTGGAATGGCCGATCGATATTGGCATTGCCCTCGTTTGGATAATTTTTGGCATCAACATGTTCGGTACTATACTGAAAAGACGGGAGAACCACCTATACGTAGCCATCTGGTTTTACATCGCAACCTGGGTAACAGTGACGGTGCTACACGTCGGCAACAATATCGAATTGCCTGTCAATTTCTGGAAGAGCTACGGCGTTTTTGCAGGTGTCCAAGATGCGTTGGTACAGTGGTGGTATGGCCACAATGCGGTGGCATTTTTCCTCACCACACCTTACCTCGGCCTAATGTACTACTTCATACCGAAGGCCGCCAACCGACCAGTATATTCCTATAAACTTTCTATTATCCACTTCTGGGCGCTGATCTTCATCTACATCTGGGCAGGGCCTCACCACTTGCTTTATACATCATTGCCAGACTGGGCGCAGTCGCTTGGGATGGTCTTCTCCCTGATGCTCATTGCTCCAAGTTGGGGTGGGATGCTCAACGGCCTGCTGACCCTCCGGGGAGCATGGGACCGGGTACGGAGAGATCCCGTGCTGAAATTTATGGTGGTAGCTGTGACTGCTTACGGTATGGCCACATTGGAAGGGCCGATGATGTCCATCAAGAGCGTGAACGCCATCAGCCACTACACAGACTGGACCATCGGCCACGTTCACATTGGCACTTTGGGCTGGAATGGCTTCCTCACTTTCGGTATGTTGTACTACCTCGTACCAAAGATGTGGGACACGAAACTCTACTCCCTTAAACTGGCCAATACCCATTTCTGGATCGGCACATTGGGCATCCTTTTCTATGCCATTCCGCTGTACTGGGCTGGCTGGACACAGAGTTTGATGTGGAAAGAATTTTTGCCAGAAGGCATTTTGAAATATGGTAACTTCTTGGAAACTGTTACGCAAATTTTACCGATGTACGCACTGCGGGCATTGGGTGGCACCCTGTATCTGGGATCAGTTTTCGTGATGATTTACAACCTGATGAAAACCGCCAAGCAAGGCACTTTCATTGCCAACGAAGCAGCTGAAGCTCCTGCCAGAGTAGTAGCTGTTGCCCATAAAGGGGAACACTGGCACCGTTGGATTGAGCGTCGCCCTGTGCAAATGCTCGTATTTGCTTTGATAGCTGTATTGATCGGTGGCATGGTGGAAATATTCCCGATGATGATGATTGACGACAATGTGCCTAAGATCGCCTCCGTACAGCCTTATACCCCCCTCGAACTGGAAGGCCGTGACCTTTACATCAGGGAAGGCTGTCTTGGTTGCCATTCACAAATGATCCGACCATTCCGTTCGGAAACGGAACGCTACGGCGAGTACTCCAAATCAGGCGAATTTATCTATGACCGACCATTCCTTTGGGGAAGTAAACGTACTGGGCCCGACTTGCACAGGATAGGCGGAAAGTACCCCCACAGTTGGCACTACAACCACATGCTCGACCCAACGAGTACGTCGCCCGGTTCGATCATGCCGCCCTATCCGTGGCTGCTGGAAGACGATCTCGATGTAAGCCAGACCGCTGCCAAAATCAGAACGCTACAAACGCTTGGAACACCTTATCCCCCGCGCTACGACGAAATAGCTGTGGCCGATTTGGAAAAACAAGCAAGCAAGATTGCGGAAAACCTGAAAAAGGAAGGTATCGAACAGGAAGGTTTAGAGAAAAAAGAAATCATCGCCATCATCGCCTATCTACAGCGGTTGGGAACAGATATTAACCCACCGCAGGCAGGGAATTAATTATTAATGATGAATGACTAATGATTAATAATAAAAAATTAATCATTAGTCATTATCCATTAACCATTAAAAAAATGTTTAAACATATTCTAGCTGATGCAGGAAACATAAATTGGATGGCCATCTTCGCATTGCTGACATTCGTCCTGCTTTTCGTGATCAGCGCCGTGACTATATTTTTTAAAAGCAAAGGCTTTATTGATAAAATGTCAAATATGCCTTTGGATGATTCATCATCTGTCAAAACTGAAATCAACAATGGTCATAAATAATAAGTATTCTCGGAGCGTTTTTTTAAATAGGTTTTACTCCTCTACTTCTCCAGTAGAGGAGAAAACCTCTTTTGGAAAACAACTTAATTTTATAAAAAATATGGCAGCAATAAAACCCAGACTATTCTTAATTCCTGTTTTTTTATTGTTAACCATTTCAGCCTTTTCTCAGGAGGCAGCTGAATCCGTTGCCCAATCACCCAATGCCACAGCCATGACCTGGATATTGGAAAATATAATTATCATCATGGCGGTGATTGTAATTTTAGGTGCTTTCCTGGCCTTGTTCTACATGAACAGTATGCTTTTGCAGGCACAGAAAATTCGTTTGTTGCAAGAGCATGGCATCGAAGTCATGGAGGAGGTTAAATTAATGGACAAAACGCCTATATGGAAAAAGTTCGTCCAATTGGCTGGAGCAAGGGTGCCGATGGAAAAAGAGAAGGACATCCTAATGGACCACAACTACGATGGCATCAGGGAGTTGGACAATGTCCTGCCACCTTGGTGGGTTGCCATGTTTTATATTACCATTATTTTTGGGGTCATCTATTATGGCTACCAGCATTTCTCCGACAGCGGAATCAGTTCAGCCCAGGAATACGAAATGGCCATGGAACAAGCTGAAAAAGACGTAAAAGCCTTTTTGGCCAAACAATCCGATGCGGTTGATGAAACAACTGTGACGTTGCTGACTGATGATGCTGACTTGGCTATCGGCGAAAGTATTTTCCAAAACCTTTGTGTACCCTGTCACGGCCAATATGGAGAAGGCAACAGCATCGGACCAAACTTAACGGACAAATATTGGTTGAATGGAGGGGGCATTAAAAATGTATTTACGACCATTAAATATGGTGTGCCGGAAAAAGGGATGATTTCCTGGAAATCGCAAATCCGTGCTTCAGATATGCAAAAGGTGGCCAGTTATATTTTATCGCTCCAGGGCACAAACCCACCCAATGCGAAAGACCCACAAGGGGATTTGTGGGATGAGACAAGGGAGGAAGAAGGAGATGGAGATGAAGTAAGTATGAAATAAAATGCGGTATTGCGGTATTAGGGTATTGAGGTAATAATACCATAATTCCTCAATACCTTAACACCCATTTTCATTAATGGAGAATACGCCAGAAATAAAAGATACCGAAGCCTACCGTGATAAAATTGCCACGGTAGACGAACATGGAAAACGGATATGGATTTATCCTAAAAAACCAGTAGGGTGGTTTTATAACGTTAGAACTTATGTAAGCTGGGTTTTACTGGCCATTTTATTCGGGCTTCCATTTATTAAATGGAATGGAGAACCCTTGGTTTTGTTTAATATTTTAGAACGCAACTTTATTATATTCGGCGTTCACTTTAGTCCACAGGATTTCCATTTATTTGTTTTCGCCATGTTGACATTTATTGTCTTCATTATTTTATTTACAGTTATTTATGGGCGGTTGTTCTGTGGTTGGGTTTGCCCTCAGACCATTTTTATGGAAATGGTATTCCGTAAAATTGAATATTGGATAGAGGGGGATGCCAACGCCCAGCGCCGCCTCGACAAAGCTCCGTGGACAACGGATAAAATAATTAAAAAAGGGGCGAAGCAGCTCACCTTTATTTTTATTTCCATATTGATAGCGCACACTTTTTTAAGTTATATTCTCGGCCTTGATAGAGTGACGGAAATAGTGACCAGTTCGCCATCAGACAACATGGCTGGCTTCTTTTCCATGGTCGCTTTTACGGGAGCGTTTTACTGGGTGTTTTCAAGGTTGCGGGAACAAGTATGTACGACCATATGTCCCTATGGAAGATTGCAAGGTGTGCTTACGGATAAGAACACCATTTTGGTTTCTTATGATTTTGAAAGAGGTGAACCTCGTGGAAAAATAAGAAAGAAAAAAACGCCCAAACCTTCCAATGTCCCTTTGGAAAAAATGATGGGTCTCTCACAAACAGACCCAAAAGCTATTTTAGACAAAACACCAATTGTTGATGAAAAACCCCTGAAAATATTGGGTGATTGCGTCGATTGTAAATTATGTGTGCAGGTTTGTCCAACAGGTATAGATATCCGTGACGGCGACCAATTGGAATGTGTGAACTGCACCGCTTGCATGGATGCATGCGATGCGGTCATGGAAAAAGTGGGAAGGGAAAAAGGGCTGATCCGATATGACAGCCAACAGGGCATAGTTGAAAAAAGAAGGCAGATTTTTACCACAAGGGTAAAAGCATACACTGTGGTATTGGCTATATTATTGGCCGTCAATATTTATTTTTTAAGTTCCCGTACAGACGTAGAGGCCGTTATTCTAAGAACACCTGGCATGCTCTATCAAAAGGTAGATGAAGACCATGTGAGCAACCTCTACAACTATCAGGTATTCAATAAAACCAAGGAAGAATTTCCGCTTACCTTTAAATTAAAAGACATAGATGGCAACATCCGCCTCGTCGGTGATCCTCCTTCTGCAAAAGGAAACGAAATGGCGGAAGGCGCATTTTTCATTGACATGAACAAAGCGGATTTGAAAAGCAGAAAAAACAAAATAAAAATCGAGGTTTATTCAGGTGATAAATTGTTGGACGAAGTGTCCACGTCTTTTTTTGGTCCAGTAAAGTAGTCGGGAAATTCATTTCCCGGCCAATTATTATCATCAGGAAATAAATTCCCCGGTTACGTTATGAAAACCGCACTGACCCTCCTCATGGCCATTCACGGCCTTATCCACCTGATGGGTTTTGCCAAAGCTTTTGGTCTTGCCGAAATTAAAGAATTGACCTTGTCCATATCGAAGCCGTTTGGCATTTTATGGCTGTTGACATTCCTGTTATTTATTTGTTCCAGCTATTTATATTTTCAAAAAAACAATCAATGGTGGATAATTGGAATAATTGCCGTTTTAATTTCCCAAATATTGGTTTTTTATTTTTGGAAAGATGCCAAATTCGGTACGGCGGTCAATTTGATTATATTGGTTGCTGTCACCATTGGTTATGGCAATTGGAGTTTTGAAAATAAATATAAAAATGATGTAGCGGGAGCGTTGGATCAAACAGAAAATATTCCTGTAGAATTAATTTCAGAAAATGATTTAAATCACCTCCCACCGCCTGTGCAAAAATATTTGCGCTATGTTGGGATTGTCGGCAAACCAAAAGTTAATAATGCAAAAATTGTTTTTAGTGGGAAAATGCGGGAAAAAGGAAAGGATTTTTTCCCATTCACTTCTGAGCAATATAATTTTATGGAAAGGCCAAGCCGGTTATTTTTCATGAAAGCAAAAGTCAAGGGAATAACTACCAACGGCTATCATGTTTATAAAAACAAAAGTGCTGGCATGCACATCAAGTTGCTGTCGCTCATCCCAGTTGTAGATTGGAAAGCGGAAACTGGGGAGGAAGGATTTAAAACGGAAACCGTGACTTTTTTCAACGATATGTGCCTATTGGCTCCTGGTGCTTTGATTGATAGGAAAATAAAATGGGAAGATATAAACGAAACTTCCGCACGTGCCATATTTTCCAATAAAGGGGTTGAAATATCCGCTGTGTTATATTTCAATAAAAAAGGTCAACTCATTAATTTTATTTCCGACGATAGGTGTGCCATGGAATCTGGCAGCTTAAAAAATTATCGCTTCTCCACACCTGTTGGTAATTATACAACTATCAATGGATATAACCTCTGCAGTTATGGCGAGGCAGTTTGGCATTATCCAGAAGGGGAATTCGTCTATGGGGAATTTAACATCATGAATGTAATGTATAATGTGAAAGAATAAAACTAAATAACTCATATTACCCATTTTCCCGCAAAGGTTTCGCAAAGTTTGGCAAAAGCACTTGCTTTCTTAGCGGAACTCTGCGAAACCTTTGCGAGATTTTGCGGGAAATTCTCTTTTACTTAATATCAGTTAAATCAACAATAATGGGTCTACGTGATTTCATTTGATCAAAAGATTTACTAAATTTTCAAAATTTAGCAAATCGATCATTGCTCCCTGTTTTGCTAAATCTCGAAGATTTAGTAAAACTCGTTCTTAAAAATTTGTGACCAAATGATTTTATTTAGCCCCACAATAATGAAAAGGGCAATAAAAAAGATGACAAAAATCATCTTTTATCATGACATGTAGTTAACATTGCCCAAAGGCATACCCAATAACTTTGGCCAACGATTGAGTAAAAAAGAGTTAAAATATCATATTATGAAATTCAACTGGGGCACGGGCATATTTCTGTTTTACGGTGTATTTGCTGCATCGCTATTTTTTGCCGTTTATAAATCCACACAATATGATCATAGCCTTGTGGTGGAAAACTATTACGAAGAGGATATCAATTACCAAAGTCGTTACGACCAAATACAAAACAGCCGGAGCCTTGAAGCAGGGTTGGTTATTCAATTAAATAAAAAAGAAAAAATGATTACTTTGGATTTCCCCAAAGACAAAAATGGAATTTCGGGCGAAATACTTTTGTACCGTGCCAATAATAAAAAATTGGACCGGCATATCCCCATCCAATTAAATACGGAAAACAAAATGCAAATCCCCACCGATGATATTTTATCCGGACGCTGGAAATTAAAAGTGGAATGGGAAGCAGAGGGAAAATTTTATTTCGATAAAAAGGCATTGTTTATTCCGAGAGTTTGAGAAATTGAGAGGATGAGTGCTTGAGAGGCAATAGCCATTCTCATTCTCTCATTCTCTCATTCTCTCATTCTCTCATTCTCTCGACTATGCTTTGGACAGCATTCATTATGGGTCTTTTCGGTAGCCTGCACTGCGTTGGCATGTGCGGGCCGATTGCTTTGGCCTTACCAGTAAAATCCGAAAGCCGATTCAACATGGTGTTCAAATTATTATTATATAATTTTGGCAGAACAGTAACTTATGTTTTTTTAGGCATATTGATAGGACTGTTGGGAGAAGGACTTTTTTTAGCAGGTATGCAAAAATGGCTTTCTATTGGGCTTGGTGTCTTTTTATTAATTATCGCCTTATTTTCAATTAATGTAGAAAGCCGCCTTTTAAAAGCCCCCATTCTTGGTAAAGCATTTTTATCCATT
This sequence comes from Saprospiraceae bacterium, assembly GCA_965222975.1. Classification (GTDB taxonomy): domain Bacteria; phylum Bacteroidota; class Bacteroidia; order Chitinophagales; family Saprospiraceae; genus UBA6168. Next base: position 163,710 of record CBDCVJ010000020.1, read on the forward strand.
AAATTATCATTGGGGAAATTATTGCAAAAAAGTTCCGCACCTGCCTTATTCCGCACAGGCGTCGTCAATGGGTTTTTGCCTTGTGGTCTGGTGTATATGGCCATCGTTGGTGCGGTGAGCATGGGTAGTCTTTTAGGCGGTGCCTCCTATATGTTATTATTTGGACTCGGCACAATCCCTTTGATGTTATTGACCGCAACAGCCGGGCAGTTAGCTAGTATTAAATTTAGAAACAGCATAAAAAAATTATTTCCCGTTTTTGTTACCGCTCTGGCCTTGTTATTAATTTATAGAGGCATCCGTTTTGACCTACCTGAAAATTTCAGCTTTTGGGAAATGATGCAGCACATGCCGATGTGTCATTGAATTGGAGAATACAACCATACTACTGAACATGAGACAATAGGCGTTAGATTTTAAAAACGACTGTACTTGTTTTCGTCATGAAAATCAGATTTTACTAATGTCTATTGTCTAAAATCTCCTGTTCAGTAGTATGAAATACAATGTGAGGTAATCTTCTCTGAGAACTTAGCTTTATCTTTGGAAAAATGTCCTATTTTTTTATAGATTTCTCCAGTTACAGATAATATAATTGGAAAAATACACTCTTTTTTAGTAGATTTCTCCAGTTATAAAAAATATAGCTGGAAAAATGTCATACATTTGCTCGGATTTCTCCAACTAATAAAAGGGTTACATGACAAATAAGATAATCGGCAGAAAGAGGGAATTAAAGATCCTCGACAAACTTCTGGCTTCCGACACACCAGAGTTTTTAGCCATTTATGGCAGAAGAAGAGTGGGCAAGACTTACTTGATACATGAATACTTCAAACCATACATAGTGTTTTCATTCTCAGGCTCATTTGAAGAAACAATGGAAGTGCAACTTGGCAATTTTTTCAGGGAATACCTAAGGTTGACGAAGGGGCAAATGGAGATAGACAAGCCTAAAGATTGGAGTACGGCATTTTCATATTTGACCGACTATCTTTATTCGTTAAAAAATAAGGCCAACCAAAAGATGGTAATCTTTATCGATGAAATACCGTGGTTGGACACCCCTAAATCCGGTTTTGTATCAGCACTTGAATACTTTTGGAATCAACATGTATCCAAAATAAGCCAAGCCCTATTGATTGCCTGCGGATCAGCTGCCTCATGGGTGAAAAAAAAATTGCTTAAATCTAAAGGCGGCCTGTACAACAGAGTCACTCGAAGAATTAAGCTCCAGCCTTTCAATCTGCATGAGACGGAACTATTTTGCCAGCAAAAAAGGCTAAAATTCACGCGGCATCAAATCATCCGACTATATATGGCCATGGGAGGTATCCCATTTTACCTGAACGAGTTATTTCCTGGAAAAAGCGTGGACCAGCTCATTGATGAAATATGTTTCCTATCTACAGGATTGCTTTCGGATGAGTATGAGCAATTGTATTATTCTTTATTTAAAAATGCTGTCAACCATATCGCTGTAATTGAAGCATTGGCCCGTGCTCCTTATGGTTTATTAAGAGCCCAACTTGTAAAAGAATCAAGACTGCCCGATGGAGGCACTTTTACCCGAACCCTTGATGAATTATTGGAAAGCGGTTTTATTATCAAATACAGCCCTTTTCAAAAAAAACAAAAAGATAGTATCTATCGGCTTACTGATTTATATTCCCTATTCTATCTCAGGTTTATCAAAGGTAATGTGACCGACCGACCAAATACTTGGCAAAAACATTCTAGTGAAAGAAATTTCGCTGCTTGGAGCGGATATGCTTTTGAAAATATATGCCTACTACATCTAAACCAAATATTGTCGGGATTGGGATTGAGCGGAACGATTACTCATATTTCTTCATGGCACCATAAAGGCAATGACGAAATCCCTGGTGCCCAAATTGATCTGCTCATTGACAGGAAAGATGGTTTTATTAATATATGCGAAGCAAAGTTTTCAAACAAAGAATACATCATCACCAAAGATTATGCTGCCAAACTACGCCGAAAACGCTCTGTCTTCGAACATGTGACCAATACCAAAAAATCTGTAGTTACTACTTTGCTTACTACCTATCCAGCAGTACAGAATAAACATTATTTAGAAGAAATACATTCAGAAGTAACGATGGATGATTTATTCTCCAACGATAAAAAATAAGATTTAGTAACGAAGGAAAAATAAATCGAAGGATTTATCTTTAAGAACCCAATCTCTGTAGGGGTTTTGGGTTTCTAAAATATGCATTTAATTTTTCACCGTTCATTAATGCTGTGAATGAGATTGGGTAACAGCCATTTCAGCTAAATATCTTTTCATCAACGCTAAATAATCATTTACAAAATCCAATTGCTTTTTCAGTTGTACTTTATCTTTCACTTGCATGGCTTTTAACGCTCCGACCTTCGCCCGTACATTGGCTCGATATATTTTATAGTATTGAAATAAATTGTTGTCCTCCTGATTGTATAAACAAGTATTTTCCTGATTGTATTTTTCCAAAAAATATTTTGCTAAATCTTCTTTTCCATAATATTCTAAATCCATACAGAAAAAGGCCAGTTCATTTAACACATCCAATTCCCGGAAATGATCACTAAATTCAATGCAGTCAAAAACGACAGGTAATTCGTTTTTCGGCAAAAATATATTTTGGGAATAAAGGTCGCCGTGTCCATCTATTGTAAACCCTCTTTGATGGCGCTCCGCTATCCGTTTGGCGTGAGTTTGTAAAAATTCAGCAGAAAAATGGACAGCAGATTCAATTGTAGCGGCACCATCTCTGCCGATATTCGTTTTTACAAAACCCTTTACATTTAGTATGTCTGCAAAATCTTCCTGCATAGCAGAAAGACTTGGCGATTTTTTTATCACTATTGCTTTTTTATGAAACCCACCAATAATTTTTGCCAACTCGTCGAGGTGATTGAATGTTACTTCCTCTTTTATTAATAGAAGATTCATTTGGCGGGATTCATCCATGCGTTTCATTTTTACGGCATAGTCGATTATTTTTCCATTTCCTTCTTCTATCGACAGTTGCCCTTCTTTTTCGTAAACCGGTACAACTGATAAATACATATCGGCAGCCAACCGCCTGTTCAATTCCAGTTCCCGTTCGCAAAAATGTTTCCGTCGTTCCAAGGTAGAAAAATCGAGGAAAGAATAATGATGTGGCTTTTTAATTTTAAAAACAAAATCCCGGGCAAGCACCACCCAGGAGATATGCGTCTCGACCAATTTTGCAGGGCCATATTTTTTTTCAAAAAAATCGCTCTCTATTAAATGTTTGATTTGCAAATTGGTCATTGCTTTTTTTGCAGTTGGCCATTGGCTGTTAGCTATTGGCCTTTTTGTGGAAATGCCAAAAGCCAAAAGCTAACGGCCAACAGCCATTTATCGTACACTTTCATAAACATGGTCCAATGGCCCTTTAGAATAAACCAATTGCCACAATTGATTTCTACCGCTGTAAAATGAAGATGCACCTATGTTCAAATAATATTTCCACATCCGATAAAACCGTTCGTTATAATTTTTGGGTTTCAATGCTTTTAACTTTTTCCAACCCTTTTCAAAGCGGGTGGCCCATTCCTGTGCTGTCCGTGCATAATACAAACCAAAATTATGGAAATCATGTTCTATGAAACGGCCATCAACAGCCCGGTCAATTTCAGCAATCGTTGGAATATGTGCGCCAGGGAAAATATATTTATTGATCCAGGGGTCAATTGCTCCTCTTTGGCTGCTGCCGATGGTATGCAAAAGGAACAGACCCTTTTCTTTTAAATGACGAAAAACAACATCCATAAATTCCCGGTAATTTTTTTTGCCCACATGCTCAAACATGCCCAACGAAAATATGGCGTCATATTTCTCTCCCTTTGGAATGTCCCGGTAATCCTGCAATCGGATTTCCACGGGCAGTCCCTTGGTTTTTTCTTTTGCCCATTTCACCTGTTCTTTTGAAAGAGTAATTCCAACGCCATTTATGCCATATTTTTTGGCGCCATACTCCAAGGCGTAGCCCCATCCACAGCCGATGTCCAATATTTTTAATTTTTCACCTTTTTCGGGAATATGCAATTTTCGATATACCAAATCAATTTTAGCATCCTGTGCTTGCTCCAATGTCCAGGTAGGTTCTTTAAAATATGCGCAAGTATAAACCATATTTTCATCCAGCATTGTTTCGTACAATTCATTGCCGATGTCGTAATGCGATTGCACATCTTTTAATGCCCGCCTGCGGTGTTGGCGATTAAATAAATCCGATAAAGTATAATAAGCTAAAATATGAAAATTGGGTCGTAATATTTTTTTAATGGAAGGAATACCGGGAATGAGCTTTTTAAATAGTTTAACAATACTTGGTGCTTCCCACCAACCTGCGATATACGATTCGCCCAACCCAATAGATTGGTCTTTTAAAACACGAGCATAAAAACGTTCATCCCTGATAATAATATCTTTTCCGACTTCGATGCCGATGTCGTGGAAGGCTTTGGTGAATATTTCTTTTGCGGTCATTTTATTGGTTGTTGGCAATTAAGAATTGACTTTTACAATTCCAAAAATCGCTGTGCTTCTTGCACCATCTCTTCCACCGATAATTGATCCGACCATAATACCAAGTGCGCCATTTCCAGCGGTTCGTAATCTTCTTTTATTTTTTTATACACTTTAAAATCAGCCTCGCTGTATTCTCTTTTTTTGCTTACTCTCTTTTTTATAATTTCTTCTTCGGCTTTTATTTCTATCCATTTTACCTCAACATCATATTTTTTGCCTAATAATTGATAGGGCTTCCGAAATATGTTTTTGTAAAAAGTAGCATCTATAACTACCTCTTGATGATTCTTTAAATAATCCTCCGTCCTGTTCAGCATTTCATTATAAATAGCCGCTTTGGAAGCTGTATCGTAATGTCCTCTTTTCCCAGCGTCATGACGCACAATGTCACTGTTTAAATGCTTTGCGTCAATGGCCGAAGAAAAGGCACGGGCAAATGTCGTTTTACCCGTGCCTGGTAAACCAACGACCAAAATTAATTTTCTTTTTGGCATTTAATTCTTTTTCTTAACAGTTGTTTTTGTCCTTGTTTTTGGGGCAGTTGCTTTGGGTTTTCTGGACTGTATTTTAGGTTGGGTTTTAACTTTGGGCCTAGGTGTTGCCTTGACTTTTGGGCGTGTCGTTCTTGATTTCTCCCAAGTGTTTTTATGATAGTCTTTGCCTTTATTCACCTTTGGCGTGGTGCGGTCAGGTGGCAATTGTTTTTTAGCTTTTGGTTCAATTTTCTTTCGCGGGGCCGTTGTTGTTTCCTTCTTTCTCGTCATAGGTGGTGCTGGATCTTTAATCGTTTTTCGGTCCCTCTCTTTCTCAACTTTCTTCCTTGGCACCGTTGTCGTTTCTTTTTTTCTTGTAATAGGCGCAGGTTCTCTAATTGTTTTCCCATCCCTTTCTTTCTCGACCTTTTTTTCAGCCATTTTCGGATATCTCCTTGTATTGCGGTCTAAGTATTCTTTTTGCGTTTGAGCTTTTTTCGGATGGGCTTTATTATACCTTTCCCTCGACGATTCAAACTTTCCATATTCCCTGAACCTTTCCGTCAGTCGGCCATCATCACGCATCCATTCATCAGAAATAATTTCCCTGTTCCTGCTCTTCCATTGGTACACAGTCGTATTAATACTACTTACGCCAATAGCACGATGGCCATAATAATGGTTGGTAAAATGTGCCGACAGATGAGGCCAATTATGGTGGTGGTGCGGATGGTAAAAATACCAGTTCATAAAATAAAAAGATGGCATATTTACAACTATACAACTACCATACGACCCAAAGTAAAAACCCCAATCATACCAAACAGGATACAGCCGCCACCGTGGATAATAATACCAACTTGGATAACCGAACCAATAAGGATAATTGTAGTGGTAATAATGCCGGACAACTACTTCTTCCACTTCGCCGTCGTAATATAAATCATCATCACTATAATCGTAATAATCATCGTCGTAACCATATTCTGCTTCATATGTTTCGGCAGAAGCTTTTAAATCCTCCAGCGCTTCGGGGTTATTTTCCAAACTTGCTTTCCAATCTTCTATTTCCTCCGCATTTCGGCGGGCCACTTCCAAATGAAAACTATCGACTTTATGTAACACCCATTCTGGTTCTTTTCTGTAAATATCACCAGCTAAAACAGTTAATCGAATATTATCGGTCAATATGGTAAGGACTTCCGGTAATGCGATTAATTCCCGCAATGCATTTTGCGATTTAATTGGATAATCGGCCAATAAAACATTAAATGCGGATTCAGCTGCCATATTTAATTGATCAATTTTTACCAATAATGGATGATAATACATGGCTGCTTCTTCCGCCCGTCGGTGGATCACGTCCGGGTATTCTTTCAATGTTTTTTTAATTTCCTTTTTTGATTCGGGTTGGGCCATTGCCAATTTATGCACAAGGTTAGGGTAACGTGTCAAATCCCAGATCATTTCCTGGGTATTGCGGGGATATTGATCCATTAATTCCCTAAAGGAAGTGCTCGTTTGGGATTGGATGCTTTCCAATTTTATCAAAGCCTCTGGATAAAGGGACGCTTCTAAAATGGCAAGCCGAGTATCTTCAGGATATAAAACCAAAGCATTGATGGCATCCTGGTCCTCACTAACTAATTGGGCGAGTAATTCTTTTTCGGACTGAGCCGATAATTGAAACATTTGACCCAATAAAAACAGCAGGGTCAAAAACGTGATTTTTAATTTTAATTTGTTCATTGCTTTTTATTTAAGTAACGAAGGAAAAATAAACCGCAGGATTTATTTTTTGCCAAAGGCATCCCCTTGGGAAAAAAACCAATCCCTCCAAGGGTTACGAGTTTCAAAAATGTACGTTTATTTTTTTACCTTGCTACAAAGGTTTAGTGAGACAAAGCAATACTTTAATCATATTTATACCACCGCCACTTCTTTATGTGCAACTTCTTCCTCTGTTGGGACAGAGAAAAACCTTATCCTCAATATTCCATCTCTATATTTCGCCTTCACCTTTTCGTGTCCGATATTTTTCGCCAATTTAAATTTTCGCTCGAATGAATCTTGTTCAAATTCTTTAAGCACATAATCCGAATTGGTTCTTTTTTTCAATTTTTTCTTTTTCCCTTTAATCGTCATCACATCATCAGCGATGGAAATGTTGATCTCTTTTTTCTTGAAACCTGGAACGGAAACCTCCATTTCAAAAATTTTTCCTCCTTTCTTCAATATGTTTACATATGGCTTTTTACTGCCCCAAACAGGATTGAGAGAACTTCGGCCCAAAAAATGATAAGGATCAATAATGGGGGCATATTTTTCACCCATCCAATCGAATGTCCGGTTGCGGATATTAGGACGTAACATGATAAAATGGTTTGTGGTTAACCGTTGGCGGCACCACAGGCGTCCCTTCAGGATTAGCTTTTATGTTTTGGGTTTTGGTCAGAACGCATGGGATTGAAAAGCTAACCCCGCTGAGACTCCTATGGAGCAGCCTTCAGCAATTCGGTTTTTGTAAAAAGCATTCCGTTAATTCAAAAACTAACCAGATATACTTTTATTCATCAAGCAATATATCAATATGGAAAACAGGGATGCAATGTGATACATCATAGAGCGAGAATGATTTTTCTCACTTACTGAACATTGGAAAGTTAAGGAATGAGGGAATAATAAATTAGCGGCATGCATCAACACCTTACAGGTTTTTTAGCCCCGCAAATAATTTCAGAATAAAGTCTATTTATCGCTATTTTTATTAAGTTACTATACACTTTTTGAAAATGACTGGCTTTCATGTCTGAGAAGAAAGGTTCTTCAGAGAGGGAGGTGTTTTTTTTTTGATTTTTTTTTGCAAAAAAAAATCAAAAAAAAAACACCTCCCTCTCTATTGGTTTCTTCACTTTTTGCCTGAAAACAAATCTAAATATAAAAAGTGTATAGCAACTAATATTTTTATACACGTTCAAAAAAAGCCCTCACCGCAGCCACTTTTTGATTCTCCGTCATGCTATCTGCCCGCTCAACCCCTTTTAGGTTTGGGTGAAAATTACTGCTGCTTTTAATGGCTTTCAGCAAACCGTCCTTCGCCTCTGCCGGCCCAAATATAAATAGGTCATCGGCATCCTGAACGGCAGCTATCAATTTACGATAATAGGCTTTTTCCTGCATTTTCCTTCTTTCGAGAAATGTACGTTCGGATATTTTATCCATTGGCCCATAGGGTGTTTTGGAACGGGCTCCTCCTTTCGGATGAACGAGTTCTATTTCGGAAAAAATAGTCTCCAATTTTGTCTCATCTTTATTTAATTCTATTATGTTGGCTTCTTTAAAATCCAACCAGATGCCGATCTTTTTTTTCATAGCGCAATTTTTTTTGCTTTTGGCAATTGGCTAATGGTATAAAAGTCAAATGCCAAGAACTATTTATCTTTTCACTACCAAGGTGGGAATGTCATCATTTAACATCAACAGTTTTTCCGTGACACTGCCGATAAACAACAATTCAACTTTCGAATGGCCTTTAGCTCCCATCACGATGAAATCAATTTCATTCTTATTGGCATATTCCATGATATAATGGGGTATCCACGGCATTTCCCTTTGTAATAAAACTTTATGGATACGGCCGCTTTCTTCAGGAGCATATGACTGTAAAAAAGCGTCGAACGCCTCCAGCCTGTCTTCTTCAATCATCCGCCTAAATTGTTCCCTAGTTTTACTGATATTAAAGGAAGCAAAATTCGGCATTTCGTACACGTTCAAACAAATGACCTTTGCTGGTTCAACTAATTGTTTTGCGATACCAATGGCAGTATGCAACGCTTCTATGGAGTGAGGTGAAAAATCAATGGGAACCAATATATTTTTCAACCTTTGTTTTGCTTTTTCGGGCACCATGAGGGCATTGCACTTAATTTTACGGATTAAATTTTTGGCAAATACCACTTGATTATTTTCTTGGTATTTTTTACCGATCATCACTAAGTCCGAACCAATATCTTCAATATCCTTCAACATTTCTTCCAGCCTGTCCCCTACCCTTACATCATATTCAATGTCCACGCCTTTGAGTCCCTCCAATTGTGTTTTTATTTCTGCACCAAGTAATTTTCGTTTATTTTTATTAACGGTAAGTTCGTTAGGCAGTGTTGCTTCCGTTTTTGAAAAAAAAGAATGGGATAAATCAAATTTGGGAATAACATGCAAAAAATATCCTGCATCGAACGGAATCGTTTTTGCAAAAAATTTAAAATAGTTCAACAATGGTGCATCTACAACATCCATTTTCAAACCAATCATTGCCTGCCCAACTTTATAGGACGGGATGGAGCGATTTTCTAATATGGGGGCTTCTATAACATTATTTTTCATGTCGTAAAATTTTAATTTGTCGCAAATCATCACCTTTCAAATTTACCATGAAAAGAATAGCGCAATTGGTGAGACTCGTCAATGCAGGTGTTGACATTAATCACTTAGGCATTCCCTTGCCTTTGAGCCTATAAATATCTTTCAATAAAATAGTATCCCCTTCTTCGTTGACTATTTCCAGATCGTACCGAATGACTACTTTAGTGTACAGCGGGGCGTAATAATAGATATACCAGGCATCGGCCTCTTTAGTCCCAATACAGCCATTGGAATATGCCTTACCCAGCGTTTCAGGATTGGTGGTTGGATGGATCATTTGGCCATAACAATGGCCATCTATTTGCGGCTCTATCCACGGTATTTGCGGCATCAAAGTGGTTTTATGATCGTCCCTTCTTGTGTGGGTAAAACGTTTTCCATCGACGGGGTTGATAAAGCTCGGGTCACGTTCTATCCGGTCAATAAAGCCGACTCCCGTTTTTGTTCGGAGGTCTTCTTCCCTTCCGGCCGTCTTCAGGTAGCGTTTTCTTTTCTGGCCGACCCTAATTGGAAATTCATATAATAGTTTATCCTTTTCATAAATGCGCAATTTAAATTCCGGGATATTTATATCAATAATAGTCTGCAATTGCCGACGCATTATTTCACTTGCAATGGTCAGCGTCGGAATAAACAAAGTATCGCCTTCCTGCAAAATGGTCATCTTTTTCTGATCATATATGAACCTGCCTTTTTCTATTTGCCGATAATAGTCCGTCTCTGCCAACGAGTCAATAATCCATGGGTTTGCCCTGACTAACAAATGCTCAGTCAACACATAAGGTACAAGAGAATCATAAGCCATTATAAGGCTGTCCATAAAATGAAAGTATTCTCCAACAATAATATTTTCCTGAATTTCTATTTTATATAAATAATTCTTTTCTGTCCTTACTTCGATTGCTTCTTCAGTACCTATTTCAGGTAGGATATATGGTTCATTCTTTTTACAGGTAAGCAATAAGGCCAGTAGGAAGGCCACCCAAAAAGCTGTTTTGTTTTTAAATAAAAATATAAAGTTCATGAGGGGTTGTTTTTTAAGTATTGTCTTTAACCTTCCCCTCCCGATTCGTCGGGAGGGCAGGGGAGGATGCGTTTTTCATTTTAATTCCCTGCCTATTTATTTTCCCCCAATAATGACTGAACTCTTGTATTTTCCAAATTTAATATTTCCAATATTTCAAACCCCATATCGTCCACTGCATTGGCCGAATTGGACAAAATAACGACGCCTGTATTTGTTGACTTAATAAACCCAAAAAATGCACGAAACCCCTTGGTGTTGCCTGTATTCCATACTACCGGTGTGTTATTTTTTTGATTGAGTTCGCTGACAAACCACCCATATGCCGTAGAAGTTTTACGGCCTAAAATTAAATTAAACGTTTCTAATTGAGGTTCGTGGGTTTGGCCTAAAGCATCAATAATTAATTTATCTCCTGCCATCGAAAGATTGGCTTGCATAAATTTCACCAAGTCACCGGCGGTAGATTTCAAACCACCCGCAGGAGCGATGCCATCCAGTTGCCAATGATTCGTCAATTTCCCCTTCTTGGTATGCCCTTGAGCTAAATACCTCATTTGGTCCCGGTTCATTTCAATGCCTGAATTTTCCATATTTAATGGCCACAGAATGGAATGCGTTAATAAATCCGAATAAGAATTCCCGTTAATATCCGCTACTATATTGCCCAGCAGAGCCATGCCTATGTTTGAATAATTAAAATTAATGCCGGGTGCGCTGATCAGCGAATATTTTGGAAGATCATTGTATAAGTCCTCTTTCGTGTAATTTTTATAAGGATTTTTTTTGTAAAAATATTTCCTGAAAAATCCTCTTGGCTCACTTTCCAAACCCGAAGTATGGGTAGCCAAGTCGCAAAACGCAATGCAAATATCTGGTATGCTTGGATCAGGCTGACAGGAAACTATCCGGTTGTTAAAGCTATAACCGTCTGGGTCGGGAGGGAGGCTAAAATGTGTGCAGATCATATGCTGAAAATTGGGTACTTTAACCCCCTCTGGCACATGATCTTGTATCCTATCCCCCAAAGAAAACTTCCCAGTGTAAGATTCCAACAACATCAGGCTAGTCGTGAAACTACTAGTAATGCCCCCTACTTCAAAAATGGTATTTTCATCGGGCTTGACTTTTTTTTGATCACTTAATATTCCAAAGCCTTTTATTTCCACATCGTTGCCATTTACGATTCCAATGACAAGGCCTTTATTGTGTTTATTCCTGACATATTCATCTGCCTTTTTTTCTATTTCTGCTGAAAATAGATTTTGGGAAAATGCATTGGATGCGATTAAAATAAACAATCCGGAAAAAAAGGCGAGTTTATTAATAAGATTTGACATGTTGTTGTATTTAAATAAGTGATAAATAAAAACCTGTATTTATTTTATCACCAACAATGGCACATGCGTGTGGAAAGTCTCTTTTGAAGTAATGCTCTTATGGAAAAGCTTCTCGAAAAATGGCCGCCTTGGTTTGTGCATGACCATTAAATCAACATCCCATGCACTGGCAAAATCATCCAACTCATTAATTACGTTTTCAGAACCGAATGTGTGGAAAGTAATTTGCAGGGCGAGTTCACGGCCTTCAAAAAAGCTTTCCAGATCCTCCATGCTAAATGGCCTTTTTTCGTTGGGGTCTTTTACGATATGCACGACCCGTAATATTGGGAAAAATACATCCAACAATTTCCCGGTTTCCCAGATGTGGTATGGGTCGGTCTCCAAAAGATCAGCTGCATAAGCGACAGTACTTATTTTTTCATGCTTGGCCGATTCTGGCACAACCAGCACTGGGCAATGCGCCCTATTGAGGGTGGCTGTTGTTACACTTCCGACCACCTTTTCCAAAGTACTGTGCTCGCCTTGCGTGCCCATGATGATCAGGTCAGTGTTTTTAGTCATTGCAGTTTCGGATATCAAGTTTGCCGGAGCGCCCAATTTAACCTCGGGTTGTATATCTGGCATGTATTCCAATTGGTGGCCAGCCTGCACTTGGGCCAAACTTGTTTCCACAAAAAGCCGCATCATTTGCTTGGCAGCTTCCATTTTTTCTTTAGTGGCACGGGCTACCATCACTGGAAAATCCATCGGCTCGGCATCAGGGTAAACGACGTGCAATAAATCGATGTCGGCCTTGTATTTACTGGCAAACCAAAGCGCATAGCGGAAGGCATTCTGCGCCGTATCTGAAAAATCGGTCGGGAAGAGGATTTTATTTATTTTGATCATGAGTGTTATTCGATGGTTTATTAGGTTTTTGGTTTGGGGGGTGGTTGGTCACTGCTAATTTTAAATGTCAAAAACCCTCAATCCAAATTAAAGCAGCAGACTAACCTCAAAACCAAAAACCTCACTTTAATATTTTCAAAAAAGGCGCTATCCGGGAGGGAAAAAGAATATAGAAAAGGATAGCGCCCCTGTAGAAAGTTAATAAAGCGAAACTATTATTTTGCCTTGAAGCAGATATAAAGTTCGATTTATAAAATCCTCGCCACAGTGACGAATATCAGCCATCATACTGATTTTCTACATGTGGCAAAATGAGCGTCAAACTTATTATTGTCGGAAAGAAAAACAGGAAATGGAACGTAAAACATTAAAGGAATTTCACAAAGATTTGAGTTGGTCAACAAGGATATACACCCTGCTGACGGTGGCTTTATTGGCGGGCGCATATATTTTTGATGCCAACAACATGGGCTGGGCTTTACCTATTACGGGCGCTATTGCAGTTATTCTTTTTGTTGAAAGTTTTGCTATTTCATTTCACCGTCACCCAAAGACCTGGCGGGTTATTAAATGGACTATTATTTTGATTTTATTAGCCTTGCTATTGATTGGCGCACGAACTGGTTATGATTGGCCGTTTGTTTAGGATAAGCTATTAAACATAAATTAAAATTTAAAAATATTGAGTATCATTTTCTACTTGCCCAATCAACTAACTAATCACTAATCAACTGATTACTAATCACTACTTACAAAATCAATTAATCATTTTCTCCAAAATATCCCCAACATAATAAGCTACCCCAGCAGCAATAGCCCCAAGCAACAGCGTCTCCCATATACTTTTCCATTTATTGGTTTCGGTGACAAAAGATTTTAAATAACCGATCAAAATAAAGCCAAGTCCGGTAAGCCCGCAGGTCGTCCAAAAAACATTGCCACTGAATTCAAAAATAAAATCCCAAACATATATTACCAAGGGAATCAGGCCAATGAGGATAAAAGAAACATATGTGACCAACCCCATTTTAAAAGGGGATTTATGGTTCTTCATCATTTCCAATTCTTCCTTCATCATGGTGTCCACCCAAATGTCTTTTTCCGAACATATAACGTTTACCACTTTTTCCAGCAATTCCCCTTTAAAACCTTTGTTCCGATATATTTCCCTTATTTCTTCCCGTTCCGCTTCCGGTATATTTTCCACCTCCCAATATTCGATGGCTTTGTGTTTTTCAAAATTCTGACGTTCTGATTTTGCAGATAAAAATGCCCCGACCGACATGGAAAAACCGTCGGCCAATAAATTGGCAAAGCCTAATATCAGCACGACCGAAGCACTCAAGTCAGCACCCACCGATCCTGCCACTATGGCAAAAGTGGTCACACTACCATCTATGCCCCCATAGACAAATTCGCCCAAGTATTTCTGGTATTTATTAAAAAAACCAGTTTGCTGATGGATTTCAAGCTCATTATGAGGATCATTTTTAGTACTCATATAGTTCTTTATTTTTTGGTAAAAATAGGGAGGTTTAAAATGTAGTTATCCTGCCAAAATTTAGACGCGCTAATTGCACAGAATTATCAAAGGCATTTTTCAATATTAAATCAACGTGTCAAGGTAAAACCTACTTATTGGAATATAAGTGCTAAAAATCAAAGATATTCTGTTAAAAATCATTTTTCAAGCCAATTAGAACAACCAGTTTTGGAGCAGTGACAAGCCGAAAAAAACAGAAAAACACCAATCATGAACCAATCCAATAAAAAGAAAGCAGCCCTGCGCAAAGCCGCATTGACCTATCATGAATATCCCCGCCGGGGAAAAATTGAAGTAAACCCATCCAAGCCCTGCTCCACCCAAAATGACCTTTCCCTGGCCTATACTCCAGGCGTAGCAGAGCCCTGTCTGGAAATAGCTAACGACCCGTCGGTGGCCAGCCGCTATACGGCCAAGGGAAACCTCGTTGCCGTCATCAGCAATGGTACTGCCGTCCTTGGCTTGGGCAATATCGGTGCATTGGCCGGCAAGCCGGTAATGGAGGGAAAAGGGGTACTGTTCAAGCGTTTTGCCGACATTGATGTTTTTGACATCGAAGTGAATACAGAAGATCCAGAAGAGGTGATTCGCACTGCCAAGAACATTGCCCCGACATTCGGTGGCATCAACCTCGAAGACATCAAGGCGCCAGATTGTTTTATTATTGAAGAACGATTGAAAAAAGAACTGGACATTCCTGTTTTCCATGATGATCAACACGGTACTGCTATCATTTCAGGTGCTGCCTTGCTTAATGCACTTGAATTAACGGGGAAGGATATTTCGACTATAAAAATGGTCATCAGCGGGGCAGGGGCAGCAGGCATCGCTTGTGCCAATTTCTATGTGTCGCTCGGCGCTAAATTGGAAAACATCCTGATGGTCGATAGCAAAGGAGTGCTATGGAAAGGCCGGGGCGACGAAGGCAAGAATCCCTATAAAGAAAAGTTTTTCCGAAAAACAAAAGCACGTGGCTTAGCTGATGCCGTAGTCGGGGCAGATGCATTTATGGGGTTGTCAAAGCCCGATGTTTTGACACCTGAGATGATCCGGTTAATGGCTGACAGACCTATCATTTTTGCAATGGCCAACCCCGACCCCGAAATCACCTATCCCACAGCCAAAGCTGCCCGGCCCGATGCTATCGTTGCCACTGGCCGGAGCGACTACCCCAACCAAGTGAACAACGTGCTTGGTTTTCCATTCATTTTCCGTGGGGCACTCGACGTGGAGGCAACCCACATCAATGAAGCAATGAAACTCGCCGCAGCTCATGCCCTTGCTGACTTAGCCAAAGAAGAAGTGCCTGATTCAGTGAAGCATGCCTACGATGATCTGAACCTTTCATTTGGGACGGATTATATCATTCCGAAGCCATTTGATCCAAGGGTTTTGGTTTGGGCCTCCTCGGCTGTAGCTGCCGCGGCCATGCGTACAGGTGTGGCACGCAAGCAGGTTGATTTGAAAGAATACAAAGAGACGCTGCGGGAAAAAGTAGACTGGTCACGGGGGTTTATGCGCAATATTTACACCGCCGCCAAGAAGCACCCAAAACGAATCGTTTTCCCTGAGGGCGATCATCCAAAAATTATCTGGGCGGCGAGTGAACTGGTGCATGAAGGTTATGCCAAACCGATCCTGCTCACCAAGAGCAAAGAAACGTTGTTGCAAAAATTTACTGACCTCCACCACGACCCAGAAGGCATAGAGATCATCGAACCAAAACGATGGCCGCATTATCAAGCGTATATTGATGAGTACTATCGGCTGCGTCAGCGAAAAGGAAAAACCCGAAGTGCCGCCTCTCTGAGCATGAAAAATTATTTCTATTTCGGAACAATGATGGTACGCATGGGGCACGCCGATGGCATGGTGGCGGGAGTATCGGTCAATTACCCGGAAGTGCTGCGTCCGGCATTGAAAATTATTGGCCCGAAGAAAGACCGTGACCTTATCGCAGGCATGTACATGGTGCAGCACGAGCGCAAAAATTACTTTTTCGCCGATGCCACAGTCAATATCAACCCTGATGCTGAACAATTGGCAGAGATTACCCTTTTGGCCGCAGAGGAAATGAAGCGGATGCATGTAGTCCCTAGGGTGGCTATGCTCTCCTTCTCTAATTTTGGCTCGGTCAGCAGCCCTGAGACAAAAAAAATCAAAAAAGCCGTAGAATTGGTACGACAGCGCAGTAAGGGTTTGCGCATTGACGGCCCCGTGCAACCAGACATTGCATTGAACCAAGAGTTGATTGCAGAACATTATCCGTTCGCCGACATCTATTACCCCAACTTGCTGATTTTCCCCAATCTGGATGCTGGCAATATCAGCCTTCGTTTGGTGCGCCATCTCAGCAAAGCGCATTCTATTGGGCCAATCCTCATTGGTTTGGCAAAACCTGTCCATCTGTTGCCTAAAGGAACAGAAGTGACGAATATTGTGAATTTGGCAGCTATCGCATGCGTGGATTCAGCTAAGGTGGAGCAAGCGGTAATGGTGTGAAAAATAATGGTTGGCAACAATTGGTAAGCAGTGAGTTCACCTTTCCGAAGTTTTAAACTTTTTGGAAAGACCTGCATCAAGTTGGTAAAATAACGTGAATTATGGATTAAATACATTGAAAACCAATCACTTAGCCGCAGAGCGGCTTTTATCCAAAATTCACGTTAAAATAGAAAGATAACCAATCATCATTACAATTAGAAAAGTCACAAAAGCTGAATATTTTATTCCAACGGCAAGTTATCATAGAGAATTTGAATTGTTGGCACATAAAAGTGTAATTGAATTAAAGAAATGATTTTTTTAAAATAGAGAGGTTCCAAATTGGTTTTAATTTTTTCTTTTAATATGTCAAATTTATAATTTTAATATTACTTTTTATATTTCGCCCGTTATTGAAAAAAAAAACTCACCATCATGAAATTCTCAATTTTTCTCCTCTGTCTATTTTTCTCTTGCACCATTTCATCCGCTCAAAAGGCCGATCCCGTCCTTAATCTTGGCTTTGAGGACATGAAAGCTGACAGTGACCTCCCCAATGGCTGGTTCCAATGGGGTATGCCAGAATACGAACTACAAGTAGATTCCATTGTAAAAAACTCGGGAAATCAGGCTATGCTCATTACGCCGAAAAAAATACCCAGCGAACAATCTTTTGGTTGCGCCGCATTTAAAATCCCTTCTGTTTACGACGGAAAAGAAATCACGTTAGAAGGATATATGAAGTTGGAAAATGTGGATGATGGAGTTGCAGGTTTGCTGATCAGGGTGGATGGCCATAACGGCCCTGTGGGCTTTGACAATATGATGGATCAAAATATACACGGAACCATTGATTGGAAAAAATATTCGACAACCGTTCCATTTAGCAGCGACGCAAAAAATATATTTATAGGAGGCATAGCGTCCGGATCTGGGAAAGTTTGGTTCGATGATTTTCAAGTTTATATTGATGGTATGCTGCTTAGGGATGTGCCAATATATGAACGGCCATTATTGCCTGCTGAATTGGACAATGAATTTGATGAAGGGTCAAACATCGAAATCCCTGCCTTATCCCATCAGCAATATGTATCGCTTTATACATTGGGGAAAATATGGGGCTTTGTAAAATATTACCACCCGAAAATAGCGACAGGTGATATTAATTGGGATTATGAATTGTTCCGTGTATTGCCTGATATTTTAGAGGCAAAAAATAATGAAGAGTTCTCCCATATAACGGAAAATTGGATCAATAAATTAGGGGAGGTAGTACCAGACGACAGGCCAAAAGAAGCACATAAAGAAATTAAACTATCCCCTTCCACTAACTGGATCAACGATAGTGAATATTTAAGCGAATCGCTCCGCAGCGTTTTAAATGAAATAAACGTGGCAAAAAGAGAAGGTCAACATTTTTACATCGGCCATCACCCAAATATTGGCAATCCAGAATTTAAAAACGAAAGAAAATATGAAGACATAGCATTTACAGATGATGGTTTTAAATTATTATCCTTGTACCGCTATTGGAACATGATCGAATATTTTTTTCCTTATAAACATTTAATGGATGAAAACTGGGAGGACGTATTACATGACTTTGTTCCGAAATTTTTAAATGCAGATGATGAATTGAAATATAAATTGACGACCCTTGAATTAATAGGAAAAATACAAGACACCCATGCCAATATCTGGATGCAAGACACTACCCTGATAAAATTTAATGGCGAATTTATTGTACCGATGGAAGTAAAAATATTAAAGGAACAACAAGTCGTCATCACTCGTTTTTTCAATGACAGCTTGGAAACGGAATTTGGATTAAAAAAAGGCGATATTATTTTAAAAATTGGCGATTTAGATATTACCAGAGCCATTAATGAAAGGAGCAAATACTGCCCTGCGTCCAACCGCCCAACTCAATTTCGTGATGTGGCAAGGCGAATACTTAGGACAAATGAAAAAACATTAAATGTCGTTATTGAAACAGAAAGTGGAATTGAGACTTTTGACCTTCCAACGGTTCCCCGACAGCAAGCCAATTTTTGGAAAAAAGATATTCCTGCTTGGAAATTATTGGAAAATAATATCGGATATATTTATCCCGGAAAAATAAAAGGCACTGACATAGATGCCATGATGGATTCACTTTCGAACACAAAAGGCATTGTCATAGACCTGCGTTGCTACCCTTCTGAATTTATTGTTTTTTCCTTAGGCAAACACTTTGTACAAAACCCAACTGAATTTGTAAAGTTCACGGCGGGCAGCCTTGAAAAACCAGGCGAATTTACTTTTACCGATCCACTCAAAGTTGGCGAAGAAAATAACGATGATTATTATAAAGGAAAAATAGTCATCCTCGTAAACGAGACCACGCAAAGTCAAGCCGAATACACTACGATGGCTTTTCAAGCAGCACCAAATGCAACGGTCATCGGCAGCACCACTGCGGCAGCGGATGGTAATGTTTCTCCCTTCTTTTTACCAGGCGGTATCCGCACCATGATCTCTGGCATCGGCGTTTATTATCCCGATGGGCGGGAGACGCAACGGATAGGCGTGGCGATAGATGAAGAGGTGTTGCCGACGGTACAGGGATTGAGAGAAGGGAAGGATGAGGTGTTGGAGCGAGGCGTAGAAATAATCATGGGAAATTAATTATTGTGCAACATTTTTTTTAAGTTACTAGAGATGTTCATAAATAAAAATTTGGAATTTGTTCCTTGGTATGTCCTCCCCCCACCCCCTCCAAAGGGGGAGATAAAGCCTGCTAAGATTTTATTTTTTAACACACTATTAAATTAAAAAACGGGGCTATCCCCCCTTTGGAGGGGGTGGGGGGAGGATACAATTTAGGATTCCTTATTTATGAACACCTCTACTATACACTTTTTAAAAAAATTAAATCATGGTGATTTTAAAAATCACCATGATTTAAGATTATTGGTTTTTATCCAAATAATTGTTTTTGAAACAACTCACAATCACTGGCACACCCAATTGTAATAAGGTTCTTCTTTTTGAATAATACCTTGACAATTGTCGTTCATAAAAACAACTCTCCTTCCATAATTCGCATAGACTTCCACACAAAAAGCATTGCCCCTTTCACAGCGGCTGGCTGCATACCATACATTGTGGTAGGAAGACCCATCATCATTTTTCTCACATGGCCCTGTAAAGCCCGGTTTGACGTTCCCACATTTTGCATTTTTATACACACGATATTTTGTGCCTTTTTCCTCAAATTCTTTTACCAAATCAGGGGTTTGCTTTTCCACTTCCTGAGAAATGTTGAACAATTCATTTTGACCAATAGGCTGTACAATAAAATTTATTTCAACATAGTCGCCCACAATATTTACCCCCTTCATGGAAAACGTCCCATCCGAAGAAGGCTGTGCATTTAATTGTTCTAATGCTATATCAAAATATTCCGGTGCAGTAAAAAGGACTCCTTCCAATGGATGTAAAAATGCAATTAAATCATTTTCCTCATTGGGTCGGTTACAGGTATCATTCGAAACTTCAATTGGTACTTCGACAATCACTTCAGTGGGCACTTCCACATATATTTTTTCTTTTTCACAGGAAGAAAAAAACAGGGTAGCGGCTGGGATGGCAATTATTGCCAAAAACATTAATTGGATGGACTGATGGATTTTATTTGTTGCTTTCATGATAATCAGATTTTTAAAGTTAGAAAATGTTCGAATCGGATTGTGTACAAAATCTGAGACAAATTTATAGGTAGGGAACTGGTGGGTTCAAGTACAGATTATATGGGTTTTCGGGAGAATTTTCTGAATATCATTTAAATGATTCATGACTTCTATTGCTCTAAGTCATTGGTTTTCAATGCATTTTCTTTTGTACAAATAATACTTGTTTTCGAAAAATAAGACTAAAAATTTGATTGCGGATTTCGAATAAATGAGTGAATCGAAAATGAATTAGCCCTTGTGTATAAAGTTATATGGGCAGTGGCAGCAAATTAAGAGGAAGTTCAATAGAGGTTATTGGAGGAATATTTACAGGTGAGTAAATTCCGCTGTTATTTAGATGGAAATACCCTAAAACACTCATGCATTATACTACAATTTATATTCGTATTTTTTCAATATCAACACTAAATGCTCCCACTCTTTTTTGTATAATTCCTCAATTTTAAAAATCAGCTTCTCCATTCCATTTTCAATCTCCAGATTTTCACCCACAACTTTCCACTCCCCATACATACGTCTGTCGTATGTGGAAGTCACTCCTTTATAGCCATGCCGAAAACAAACGACCTCTCCTTTATCAGCAAAAATACAGGTAGAATTAAAATCGTAATTATAAGGCATTCTCCGCTTCTGCTCGTCACTCCAATTATCGTATCCTGTTTGCCGATATAGTCGGTATTCTTCATCCAGCTCCAATTCTTTTAAGTTATTTTCTTTCATGTATTTTCTTTTTTTCTCTAATTCATGAACTAATACTCTTTCGCCACGCCAAATTTTTCTAATCATGTCAATTGTGTCCATTAATGTTGGATTAGAGTTTTCGGGTCTTATTGTGATGGTTTGTATATCAATATCTTCTTCCAGGAATTTATTATCAATTGTATATCTCTTTATTTTTATAAAATTCTTAGTTCCATAAATGTATTTAATTTTTCCATTTAGCAATTCACCAGCATCATTTTTCCAAAATACTTCCTCGCCCACATTAAATCTTTTTAGCCTTTCCTGAAAATCATTTTCTTTTTCTATCCTTTTTATCCATTTCCAATCAAGCCTAATTTCTTCAGTCATTATCCCCCTCTCTTCTTCTCGAATAATTGTGAAGGTTTGAGTTTCCACGTCCCACCGAGGTTGGTAGGCTTTTACCGGATATATTTTCCCTTCCCAAGTATGAATAATATCTCCTTCTTCAAAAAAAGGTTTAATAAAATCAACCGAACTACAAGGCTGTACATCTTGGATTTCTGGATATTTTGCCGGATCAATAGTATTAAATCGAAATATCACTTTTCCACTTACAGTTTTATCAAATACATAAATGCTTCCCGTCTCAGCATCCATAATAACTTCACCAGAAGTGAAAGGGAAATTGCATTGAGCAATAATAGATGACAGGTTAATTAATAAAAATAACAGAGAGGGTAGGAACTTCATGATTGACATTTTACACTTTTTTATTTCCATCAAAAATAAAATAAAGATCAGGTATTGCAAAAATAATTTGCGCCTGCCCAGCCCCAAAGGCCAAGCAGGCGCAAAATCAAAAATCATTAATCTTTTAATCCTTAATCACAAAAGCGATTTAAACCACTCCACAAACTCCTCCACACTCTTCGCTCCCAAATCCCCTTCCCCTTGCTTCCTCACACCCACCGTTCCAGCCTCCTGTTCCTTTTCTCCAACAATGAGCATATAGGGGATTTTCTTCAATTCATTGTCCCGTATTTTCCGGCCAATGCTTTCGGTGCGGTCATCAATGATGCCCCTAATGTCATGTTCGGCCAATTTGGCCTGTACCTCTTTGGCGTAATCAATATACTTATCGCTGATCGGCAAAAGGGCATATTGTTCCGGTGCGAGCCAGAGCGGGAATTTACCAGCGCAATGCTCCGTCAACACCCCAATGAAACGCTCCATCGAACCGAACGGCGCACGGTGGATCATGACGGGGCGGTGGGAAGCATTGTCCGACCCAATGTACTCCAATTCAAAACGTTCGGGCAGGTTATAATCGACTTGTATGGTGCCCAATTGCCAACTACGGCCCAGCGCATCCTTTATCATAAAATCGAGTTTCGGGCCATAGAAAGCGGCCTCGCCCAATTCCGTTACTGTTTCCAGGCCAGCCTTAGCGGCAGCGTCAATAATGGCTTGTTCGGCCTTTTCCCAGTTCTCATCCGAGCCGATGTATTTGTCTTTATTATCTGGGTCACGGAGGGATATTTGGGCGGTGTAATTATCGAAGCCCAATTTTTCCAATACCAACTTTGTCAAATCAAGCACCCCAAGAAATTCTTCTTTTACTTGGTCAGGGGTGCAAAACAGGTGGGCATCATCTTGGGTAAAACCGCGTACCCTTGTCAGGCCATGCAGCTCGCCGCTCTGCTCATAGCGATAGACTGTTCCGAACTCGGCGAAGCGAACTGGCAACTCTTTATAAGAGCGGGGCTTGTGGCCATAGATTTCACAGTGGTGCGGACAGTTCATTGGTTTGAGCAAAAACTCCTCGCCCTCCCGCGGGGTGTGGATCGGTCGAAAACTGTCCTCTCCATATTTTTCATAATGTCCCGAAGTGACATACAAATCCTTTTTGCCGATATGTGGTGTGATGACGGGTTGGTAGCCCCGCTTGATCTGTTCTTCTTTCAGAAAATTTTCGAGGCGGGTACGAAGGGCAGTGCCTTTTGGCAACCAAATGGGCAGGCCAGAGCCGACCCTATCTGAAAACATGAACAGTTCGAGTTCCGCACCCAATTTCCGGTGATCCCTTTTCTTGGCCTCTTCGAGCATTACGAGGTATTCGGTCAGCTCTTTGTTTTTCTGAAAGGAAATACCGTAGATGCGAGTTAACTGTTGGCGGTTTTCATCGCCCCGCCAATAAGCACCGGCCACATTCATCAATTTTACCGCTTTTATTTTACCCGTATCTGGAATGTGTGGTCCTCGGCATAAGTCAGTAAAATTGCCTTGCGTATAAAAAGTGATTGAGCCATCTTCGAGGTCTTCGATCAGTTCGAGTTTATACTCGTCGCCTTTTTCAGTGAAATATTTAACCGCATCGGACTTGCTCACTTCTTTGCGGACATACTCATTTTTCTGGCGGGCAAGTTCAAGCATCTTCTCTTCTATCTTTTTAAAATCATCACTCGAAATCTGCTGACCTCCTGGGTCAATGTCATAATAAAACCCATTCTCGATGGCTGGCCCGATGGCAAATTTTACTCCTGGATAAATGGACTCCAATGCCTCTGCCATGAGGTGTGCTGAAGAATGCCAGAAAGTCGCCTTGCCATCCTTGTCCCGCCAAGTCAGCAGTTGCAGTGTTGCATCTTCGTTGATGGGGCGGTTGGCGTCCCAAACTTCGCCATTGACTTTGGCGGAAAGGACGTTCCTCGCCAATCCTTCACTAATGGACTTGGCGATGTCCATCGAACTCGTTCCTTTTTCTACTTGACGGACGCTGCCGTCGGGCAATGTGATCTTAATCATGGTGACTGGTATATTGGTAAATTAGTTAATTGGTAAATTTGGTTGAATTTGAAAAAGAGTTACGGTCATTGTGCCGAAAAAGTTCTTTTCATCAGGTGTTTTTTGAGGGGCGGCAAAATTAGGGTTTTTGATAATACATGCCGATGAGATTTCAAGGGTTAATAAATATAAAACACTACCTTGCCACCCTATTATGAGCAAAACTTAACCACTCCATGCCCAAAAAACGCCAACCTCCACAAAAGAAGGTGAATGATAAGGAAGGGAATAAGTATGATAAAATAATCAAGGAAAACCTGCAAAGTCTTATCCCTGCCTTATTGAAATCCGTTATGAACTTAACGGACATACGTCTCGAAAATCTCCCACAAGTCAAACTACAGACGACGGTAGAGAGAGCCAGATTTTTTAAAATTGATGTATTCAAAAGAGTATCCCAGTGGTTGTATCCTGCAAATTGAATTTGAAGGAAAGGACGAACTCGAAACCGATTACCGGATGCTGGAATACGGTGCTATCCTCATCAGAAAATTTAAACTGCCTATTGAACAGCATGTCATATATTTATTGGAAAGACCTCCAAAAAACATTGAGGGCAATATCGTTTTTAAAAATATTGAGTTTCGGTATAAAGTCCATTGTATATCACAGGTTAGTTATACAAAGTTTATAAAATCCGAGAATCCGGAAGAGGTACTATTGAGCATACTTGCCAACCACAATGGTGAACCACCAGAAGTAATCATTCGTTTAATATTGGAACGCCTCATACAACTGAAAGGCAATTCATTAGCTACCCAGAAATTCATCAAGCAATTGGAAATCCTGTCTGGACTTCGTAAATTGCAATCACAAACCACCAAAATCATAGACAACATGACAATAGAATATGACATAACAAAAGATATTCGCTATCAACAAGGGCAAGCTCAAGGGATTGAAAAAGGAATTGAAGAGGGAATTGAAAAAGGCGAAACAAAAAAGGCCATTATCGGCATCATCAACATGGCTGCCAAAAGCTTTGACACCAACATGATTGCTGAAGTACTTGAAGTCACACCTGATTTTGTCGCCTCTATTTTGGAACAGTACAAAAAGAAAGACGAGGTCATTTCCCTTTTGAAAAAGCGCCGGGCGAACGTGGAGCGCATCGCTAAGAAATTAGATATGTCTGCTATTTTGGTCGGAGTCGTTAAAGAGGATATGGAAGCGTGACTCATTTTTATAAAAGAAAATCCCTACCAGGCACACGGCTCGGTAGGGATTTTTTTATTCCCAAAATATTGTCTAATATTTATTGGACGAATCAGGAGTTGAAAATTTAAATCCTTTTATTTTCAAGGATTTAAATCATGGTGATTTTGAAAATCACCATGATTTCATACTCCAATCAACTGAAAACAAGCCAACTAATTTAACCCTTGATTCACTTATAATGCTAAAAAACAACAGGCCTGCTCACGCAAACCGAACAAAACACTACTTGCCAAAATTGCCGAACCCTACTCCCCCCTGCCGCTCGCTACTGCCCCAACTGCGCCCAAAAAAATACGGATGGAAAAATCACCGTTGGTGAAATGTTCAGCGAGTTTATCAACAATGCCTTCAATATAGAATCGAAATTGTTCCGCACATTGCGGGCTATGTTCGTGCCGGGGAAACTGACGGAAGAATATTTCAAAGGGCGGCATATCCGATACTATCACCCCTTGCGGCTTTTTTTATTTACGGGGATAGCCCTGTTCGCCGTGTTAACATTAAAATTATCCTGCGTTGCATCTTTACAGAAAAGAAATGTACTTTTGATTTTTAGGGATTTGGAAAATAATAATCCCGATTAAAATACGGGATTATTTTTTCCCTTTTCCCTTAATCTATTTAATGGCCAACTAATAATGCAACGAACAATTTTTTCATTCTTAATTTTTATTTTTTCATTTTTAAATATAGAAGCTCAAACAGGGTCTCAAAATATTGGAAAAAAATCCGCTTTAACACTCCAATATTTATCTGCTGCAAAATCACAGGTTGCTCCTGCCTCAAATTCAAAATTTGTTTTTTCTAAAATCGGCAATCAAAAATATATAAATGCATTTATCAAAATAAATGATGAATCCATACAAAGTGAACTTGATAAAATGGGCGTTTTAATAGGAACGAAAGCGGGTAATATTTGGACCATTAAAATTCCTGTTGAAAATGTGGAAAAACTGACTTTGCTGGAACATGGAATTGATTTTATTCAATTAGACCAGCCCATTTTTTCAAATATGGATAAAGCCCGGGAAAAAACAAATGTTGATTCGGTTCACAGTGGAGCATCCTTGCCCCAAGCCTATACAGGGAAAGATGTAGTGGTCGGCATTTTGGATGTCGGCTTTGATTACAACCATCCCACTTTTTATGACGAGACAGGCATCAAGTATAGAATAAAAAGAATATGGGAGCAAAAATCAACGGGAACACCTCCTGCAAATTATAGCTACGGACGTGAAATAGTTGATAGCATAGAAATGATAGCCCAACAAACAGATAACCCAGAAGCATCACACGGGGCGCATGTGGCGGGGATTGCTGCGGGTTCTGGCTTCGGAGGCAATGGCACTGAATATAGAGGCGTCGCTTATGAAAGCGATATAGTACTCGTGGGAATTACCCCGGCACAAGAACAATGGACCAACACGGGAATGACCGATATTGTCGATGGCATGAATTATATATTTGAATATGCCGAATCGCAGGGCAAACCCGCTGTGGCGAATTTAAGTTGGGGATGCAGCATCGGCCCTCACGATGGGAGTTCTCTTTTTAGCCAAGCCGTAGATAATTTAACGGGAGCGGGAAAAATATTTACCGTTTCTGCGGGAAATAATGGAGGGAATAACATTCATTTGTACAAGGAATTCTCAAACTCCGACAGCCTGTTGCAGAGCTTTGTGAGTTTCAGTTCGTCCCTGCCCGATAAAAAAACATGGATAGATATATGGGGCGAGGAAGACGAATCATTTTGTATCGAATTTACAACCTATAATATTTTCACGCCTTTTTCTTCTACTGGTTTTTTGTGTATAGATGATTCCACCGTTGACACTTTTTTAATTGGCTCTGACAACGATACTTTCTTTATAAATTTAACAACTCTATCCGCAGATATAAACGGAAAACCCCACGCCTTTTTAGATATTCACAGCGAGACAAGTAATTTTATTTCTATTTCGGTTAAAGCAACAAGTGGAAGCATTAATATGTGGATGGGTTATGTATTGGAATCAAGGGGTCATTATGGGTCATTTGTTACATTAAGTCAAGCAGGAGCTACCGCTGGAGATGATGATATGACTATTGGTGAAATGGGCTGCACCAAATCGGCCATTACCGTAGGTGCTTATGCCTCCAAGACCAATTTCACCAATGTGTCTGGTCAATCTTTTTCTTATGATAATTATGTCTTGCCCGATAGGATAGTCCCTTTCTCCAGCAAAGGCCCAACGACAGATGGAAGGTTTAAACCTGACATCACTGCCCCAGGCTTGACCTTAGCCTCCGCTGTAAATTCCTTAGACAACAGGTACACACCTGGCGGTTCGAGTTATGATAATGTCGTACATAAATATACGGATGCCTCCTCCAACGATTATTATTTTGGAGAATCAAGTGGCACTTCTATGTCAGCTCCGATGGTGGCTGGGATCGTTGCTTTGTTATTAGAAGAAAATCCCTTTGCGACACCGGATGAAATAAAATCATTGATGGCCGCCACCGCCATAAAAGATGAATATACCACCGACGACCCTGATGCCAATATTTGGGGTTATGGAAAAATAGATGCCCATGCCTTGATGCAATCTTTATTTATTTCAGCAGTAGAGGAAAATAATTTTACCGATGGTAATTTTATTTATCCGAACCCCACCCATGATATTTTAAATATAGATTTGGAAGGAGAGAAATTAATTATAGTTTCAGATATGATGGGTAAAATATGCCAGCGTTTAAAAACCAGTGATCAAAAAATATCGCTGGTGCATTTAAATGCTGGGGTTTATTTGGTGTCGGTTTATTCGTTGGATAATGGGTTATTGGGGAAAGGGAAGGTTGTGAAGAATTAGTTTTTTTGAGACTTCCTTTCTTTATTTCATTCCATTATTTATGGGAGACAAACTCCGATTGCGTCCCCAATATATTTAGCGCAAAGCGTGGTCAATGAGCGATAAAGGTAGTTCTAAAATAAAGGCTATTGTATTTAAGCTAAGTTTAACGTAAAAACATGTGTTTTATATTAAGCCCAATTCACTCTTTACTACCTTTAAGCATACTTCAAATAACGACACAATAATATGAACCGTCTTGCCTTTCAATTTTCCTTTCTTGTATTGTATTTATTCGTGACTATAAATGGTGTTTTATTTGCACAAGCTGAGTCCCCCAACATTAAATTCTCCGAAAACAACAAGGCATTATTTCAGCATCTGACGTTAGAAGATGGTTTATTGCAATCCTCGATTGTATGTATTCATCAGGACCGAAGAGGGTTTATTTGGATTGGAACAGAGGATGGCCTTCATAAATATGATGGTTATAAATTCAAAGTCTTTAGGCATATTCCAGGGGATACAACCAGTCTGAGCAACAACTTTGTTTATGATATTACGGAAGACACTTTAGGCAATTTATGGATAGCTACGGGGTATGGCATAAATCGTTTGGACACGGAAACTGAAACCCTGACATACTTTATATTTGAAGGGCAATATTCAACTCATTATGGTCGAAATAGAATTGCTTCGGTCGTTTTTGATGAACAGCAAAATTCGCTTTGGTTTTTATCGGAAACTGGGTTATACAAAATTGAACAATATGAGGATTTAAATAGCATCCGGTTTTTACCTGCTTCTACTTCATTGCCTCTTTTATATAATCTAAAATCTGGAACACTATTTTTAGATTCAAAAGGAGACCTATGGATTCGAATAAATTATCTTTTATATAAACAAAAAAAAGGAAGTCAGGAGATACAACAAATATCTGATGGTTCCGACCATGGATGGATACATACTTTAGCAGAAACAGATAAGCAGAAAATTTGGATTGGTGCTGATAATGGAGTATTTGAAATTAGTGAAGATAATAGTGCACAACCCCTTGAACAACTCAATGCTGCTCTACCTGGCAAAAGGCACAAATTTTTTGTTCGGCATTTGTTTAAAGACAAACAAGGTAATATGTGGCTCGGTGCAAATACTGGACTTTATCATTATAATCCTGCTAATGACTCCTTAGTTCACTATATTAAAGAATATTCAAACCCTAATAGCTCCGATAGCCATAATTACACATCAATGATGCAAGATCATTCCGGGCTTCTCTGGTTTGGTACCTTTGGAGGAATAAATATATTAAATATAAACAGTCAACGTTTTAATCTCCATCGAGTTTCATATAAAGGTGGGCCCAGAGATAAGGAAGTCAAAGTTCGATCTGTTTTCGAAGACTCCGAAAGCATTTTCTGGATGGGTACTTCTTCTGGGAAATTATATTATTTAGAAGAGGAACAAAATAGGGTTCATTTAGCTTATACGGTATTGGAAAATAATTATGCGGTAATCAATAAAATTGACGAAGATAAAGCGGGGAACTTATGGCTCAATGCAGGTTTGGTAGGAGTTTTAAAGTTTGATAAAGAATCCCAAAAAGGTGTGGCGATTGGGCTGGGTAAAAAACATAAAATATCATCTCTATTCATTGATACCCATGAAAATATTTGGGTCCAACATAATAATACTTCAGATTTAGTATCTCCTTTATGTAAGTATAATTATACAGAGGGGACTACCCAGTTTTTTGCCACAAAATCAAATAAAGAACTCGAAATACGATGTATAGCTCAAGACGCAGCTGGCAGATATTGGTTCGGAACCTTTGGAAGTGGTTTATATAATTTAGATTTAAATACTTCTACTGGATCAACCCCTTACCTTACTCATGTACCTATAATCGGTATCGATACGCTCTTTCGAGGCTATGACATCATCAATTATATCTTACCCGACAATCATGGTGTTATTTGGTTAGGCACTTACGGTAGTGGATTGGTAAAAATGGATTATAGAAAAGAAACATTTACTCTTTACAATTCCCATAACTCTGCTTTGCCTAATGATATTATTTATGGGATATTAAAAGATGACAGAGGCTATTTATGGATAAGCAGCAATAAAGGCATTTCCCGATTTAATCCTGAAACCAATGATATATGGACGTTTAGCAGTAAAAATGGTTTGCAAAGTAATGAGTTTAACTCTGGTGTTTGTTTTAAAAACAAAAAAGGGAAAATGTATTTTGGAGGCATAAATGGAGTTAATTCTTTTTGGCCTGATAAAATCGAAAAATCCGAATTTCATCCCCCTATTGTCTTCACAGAATTTCAAATTAACAACAAGGTCGTTACTCCTTTAACCAAAAATTCACCATTAGAGAAACAGATCAACGAAACAGACACTCTGATGCTGAACTACCTGCAATCAGATATCTCTTTTTCTATAGCGGCACTTGATTATTTCATTCCTGAAAACAATCAATTCTCTTATTCTTTTGTAAAGGAAGATGAATCAGAAAAATGGGATACCATTGGCAACCGTTCTTTTCTGGGATTCACCAATATTACCCCCGGAAAATATACCCTACGTGTAAATGGTACTAACCATGATGGAGTATGGAATTTAAATGAACATGCCAAATCCATTACAATTATTATGTCACCTCCCTGGTGGAATAGCCAGTTGGCCTATTTGATATATGCCATTTTGCTTATATTATTTCTATTGTTCGTTAATAGATTTATTCAAAAGTTGAGAACAGAAAAAAAAGAGAGAGAAGAAGAAAAACTAAAATCAAAACTAATTTCAAATATTACGCATGAGTTTCGCACTCCGCTAACTGTAATAATGGGAATGACTGATGAAATTGAAAAGCAACCCAAAGAAGCTGTCAAAATTATAAAAAGAAATAGCGCTGAGTTGCTGGGGCAGGTTAATCAAATGCTGGAACTGATACAACTCGACTATAAAAAAATGGAAGTAACCTGGATAAATGGCAATGTCGTACCCTATCTAAAATATCTGGGTGAATCATTCGAGTCTTACGCCAAAACCAAAGGTATCGCCCTGTCCGTATATTCAGAAAATGAGGAAATAATGATGGATTACGATGAAGAAAAACTTAATCGTATCATTCCAAACCTTTTATCAAATGCAATTAAATTTTCAGACAAAGGGGGTAAAGTAATTTTTCACTTTAGACAGGAAAAAGATTTTTTGATTATAAAAGTCAAAGATCATGGAATAGGCATCTCCAAAGATCAATTAGGTAAAGTATTTAAACGATTTTATCAGATAGAGTCTTCAGGTCTTCAAAGAAAGGGAACAGGGTTGGGACTTGTCTTGGTTAAAGAGGTGACCGAGCTGTTGGGAGGTACTGTTCAAGTTAAAAGTGAAGTGGGGAAATGGACTGAGTTTGAAGTTCGTTTACCCATTCGGAATCAATATAAAGAAAACAAAGCACCTGACATTGAAAAACCAATAAATGATTTACCCATCCTAATCCCCTCCGAACAACTTTGCTTAGTTGAAGAATCCATTAGTGGAGATAAACAAGCTCCAATTATTTTGTTAATAGAGGATAATGAAGACCTCCTTCATTATCTTAATTCCTGCTTTGAAGGTGATTTCGATATTGCTATAGCCCGAGATGGAGAAGAAGGAGTAAAGAAAGCATTCGAATTAATTCCTGATATAATTATCTCAGATATCATGATGCCTTTGAAAGATGGGTTTGCAGTGTGTGATGAGTTAACGAAAGATATGAGGACCAATCACATCCCGATTATTTTGTTAACGGCCAAAGTCTTAGAAAAAGAAAAGCAGTTAGGTCTTGACTTGGGAGCAGTTGATTACTTAACCAAACCTTTTAAAAAGGAAGAACTGGTTTCTAAAGTCCAGAATCAATTATTCATTCTAAAGAATAAACAAAGAATTTACAATGTTGAAAGATCAAATAAGCATTTAGCGGCTAACCAGAATACCTCCCAATCAGTATTCTTACAACAACTATATCAAATACTTGAAAAGAACATAGACAATGAGGATTTTAAAGCGCCTTATCTGGCAAAAGCTTTATTTATGAGCGAAGCCACTTTGTATAGAAAATTAAAAGCAGTAACTGGTCTATCAATCGGCGCTTTTATTGAAGATTACAGGTTTTCAAAAGCCATAGAATTATTACAGAACACTGAATTGACAATTACTCAAATCTCCCAAGAGGTGGGGTTTAAATCATTGGAATATTTTTCAAAACGATTTAAGGAAAAAATCGGGAAAGCACCAAGTGAATTACGTAAGTAGTTGATCATCTATTATTTATAGTAGCATTTGAATAAATATGACAAATCCCCTTTTCTAATAATCTCCAATTTGACAAGTTATTGAAATTATATGGAGAACATCATTCTGTAACACTACCGATACTTGCATCACACTTTTTATAAAGGTAAACCGAAACACAAAAGATTATTTTCAACGATTTGTCCATTTACCTTTAGACCAAAACACTTGAAGTTCTGAATCAACAAATTTGAGGGATATCTAAAAAAATTCTTTCAAATCAATTTTGAGACTTTAATTCAAATGCCATGAAAAATACCTTTCTTTTCTTGTCCATTATTTTTATCTCTTATTCACCAACCTTTGCCCAACAAGATAACCCTGAAACTCAAATAAAAGTTACAGTCATTCGTAAAGGAAATTTTGCTGGCAGTGCAAATAAATGGCGGCTCTGGCTTAATGGTGAAGAGTTGTGTAAAATTAGAAATTCTTCTTATTGTGAAACTACAGTGTCGTCTGACACTCTGAGTTTTGCAGGAAAAGCAGTTGGAATCGGGACAGCAGTAGCATTTCAATGGGCACTTCAAAAAGACAAAGTTTTCTCTTTTTCTAATTTGGATAAACCCGAATATTTTTTCTTAGCTAAACTGGTTGCTGAGAAAGGATTGCAGTTTGTGAAATTCACGATGCTTGGTGAGGCAGAAGCGAAAAAGCTACTTAAGAAAGCAAAGAAAAAAAGCTTTTGATTCTTATGCATTTGATTCTAATATGTAAAAATGTAAAGGAAGTATTTTTATTGGTTTTTACATTTAAAGATCAGCATATACAGAATATTAATTATTTTAAATTCAACCTGTTAACAATAGCCCAGTAATATTAAAAAGCAACAATTATGAAAAAAAATATTAACGTGAGTTCAATTAAATTAAAGACAGAATTAATGTTATTAATAATTTTATGGTATTTAAATATTTCAGCTCAAAATTCTGAACATTGGTCGAATTTAATAAAACCTTCAATATCACATAAAGGAGAAGCCCTGAAAGAGTCCCAAAAAATAATGGGGGATATCGAAATATCCTTTAATCCATTTCAGCCAGGAAATGGAAAGATTGAAAGTACCGACGGAAAGATGATGGAATTGGAATCGGGTACGACATTTCTTCAAGTAGAGTTCGACTTTATTCCCATCAAGGATTTTGACATAGGAACTAATGACATTGTTCTTATTACTCAAACAGGCAAAAAATATAATTCTTTTTTTGAAGGACTAAGTTTGTTGGGAAACGATTGGGGAAACAATTTTAAAGTCGTTGTTAAAAAACACGAATTTGAAACATTGAAATGCCTATTTATCATAAATGAAGATTCTTTATCAAATGCTGAAATTTCTTTTTTAGGCAAAGTGGAAAAATTGATCCTTAACAAATAACGAAAAAAATCAAAATGTACAAAACCTATTATGGTTCAGTATAATTTGAAACAGGCACTTATAATAAATAAAAAAAAATGAAAAATTTCATTGAAAAAATCTTAAAGAGAAAATCGAAAAATGAAGCAAATCCTCGAACACTCAAAAAAGTGGACTATTCTTCTGAGGTCATCCCAACACTTATTCTCGCCATGAGAGATGAAGCTGCTAATGAGACTATTGCATACAACGAAGGGAATTTGGAAGAATTTTATCGAGAAATGTCAAGAGATTTAATCAATAGGCATGGGGCGTTAGTAGGAGTCGAATATGCAAGCCATTTTCCTAAATTTGAAATTTATTTTGTGTATAAAGATGGATTTAGAATTTATTCTGGGGAGAGAGGCGGAAATCAAGATATTCATTTTCTCGCTTTAGGATATGTGGGAAAAGGGCCACAGTTTGCAAAATGTTTCCTTGAAGAAGCAGGATTTAAATTAACAACAGAAGAAATTTCAAGTATTGAACCTGGAGATAGAATTGAATTAAAAAATGGTAGAACAATAATCAAAAGTAAAGAGGACAATGTGGATGAAAAAGATATGGGAGATGTGAAATTTTTAGAGGAAATTAATAAAATAGTAGCTGGTGCACCAGCAACATATCGTCATTATGAAGCTCCAAATAAAAAAGTGGCAACAAATTTTTTAGATAAACAAGAAATTACAACCCAATCTTTTTTTATAGTGGTGCATTATCCAAATGGAAAAATTTCTAAAGACAGAATGGGTGTTTTTTAAATTGAACAAAAAATGAAATACTGATGTGAACAAAGTGCATAACGTCCATGCCCAGCAAAAGCTGGTCACTGAATTCTATGGCGAATCCGAATTCGCACTGAAAATTATTTTTACGATTAAACTAAATCAGATGAAAAAAATCATTAGGTTTTATGCCAGCGCACTTATTCTAATATTAACATGTCAATCTTTTGGGCTTGCTCAGACAAAAAAGATGGCTTTTATTTCTACGACCATAAGCCCTCCAAGCATCTATCCATTGCCGATTATTTATCCTCCCATTGTAAAAAAGGAATTAAACAAAATATATGAAATTAGGCAGAACAGGGAAAAAGAAGTCATTGATTCTTTAAGATTAATATCAGTAGATGCTTTAGAAAAACTAACAGGATATGATATATTATATGGTGATGCATTAATCAGTTTAACTGGATATGAGAATGTGAAAAAACATGAACTACCAATAGACAAAAACTCCGAGTTGATGAAGATTGCATCTAATGAGGAAAATGTTTTTCCTATTCAAAAAATGAAAGTCGAAGGTTTTTTCAAGGAAAAGAGAAATTTTGCATCCATAGTCAAAAATATTTGTGAAGAATTAGAAGTGGATGCAGTTGCTTTTGTGAATTGGCAAATTGAAATATTTGGCTATGGTAGAAAAACATACAGCACTTGGCTCAAACATAATTTTTATATAATTGGAAAAGATGGAACTATCATTTTCTATTTTCCTTATGTTTCTAATACTCAAGAAACTCCTTTTGAGGAACCAAATGAGTTATTGAATATTTATAATACTGAAAATATATCTTTGGAGCCACTAATTGAAAGATGGACAAAACCCAAACATCAGAATAAGTTGATTAAAAAAGGAATGTAGAAAACTATTGATAATATTGTTGGCTGATTATTTAAAAGCCTCACCTTAACACTATTTTCTGACACCAGTAATTTTTATTGCCGTTGGAATCCACCTATTCCAACATAGATTCCCCCACTAATATTTATCTTTAGTGTTGGAAAGTAGGAAAAAGAATCTGCTTACCTACAGTTTGTTTAAACTGCCGACCCAGCCCTCTATTTCTAAAATCTTCCCTATCTTCCCCCTGCGACATTAAAAATCACCCACCCCAAAACCCACCATTTCAAAAAACAATCAAATGCTAAAACATCTCTACCCGATACCCATCTGTTGCCTACTGTTCTTTTGCAGTTGCGACACCACCAAGCGGGCCTTTTACCACGACGAAGAACAGTCGTGGGAAAAGCGCCAATTACCCACCGACCTCGAATTGGAGCATACCATCTACTCGCCGGAGGGGTGGGAGAAGGCAACTTCAATGAGCCAAACCCCGTGCTGCCCATTTTGCAAAAAGAGCTTGAAGCGGCGGGTGAAAACAGCACCATGGTCTTCCTTGGCGACAACGTACCAGCCTTTAACCGCAATAACAAAAAGGCGGAAGTGCGGGCAAAAAAAATGTTGAACGACCAATTGGATATTTTGGAAAAACACGAAGGCAAGGCATTTTTCATCCCAGGTGAAAAAGACTGGAATCTCGGCAAGCGAGACGGGCGGGATGCGTTGCTCTGGCAGGCCAAATACATTGAGGAGCGACTTGGAACGGATAAAGTCTTCCTCCCCAATAAAGCATGTGGCGATCCTGATAAAGAGAAAATTTCAGACAACATCCGGATGCTTTTTGCGGATAGCC
>CBDCVJ010000021.1:0-10400 GCA_965222975.1 Saprospiraceae bacterium
GTAGGGGGGGAGCCAGCCCTCGAGGATGCGCGATCCAGCCGATGTCGCCAGGTTTTCGGTGACCAGTACATCCTTGAGTGCGATGGGAACGCCGGCCAGTGGCCCCAGATCGTTTCCGGCGGCGAGAGCGGTGTCGATCTGCTCCGCCCGCTCGCGCGCGCCGTCGGCATCGACGGCGAGATAGCAGCCGAGTGTTTCGTCGAGAGAGGTGATTCGGTGGAGGAACACGTCGCACAATTCGCGCGCCGAGATCTCTCGATTGGCGACGGCACCGGCGAGCTCGGCGGCGCCGCTGTGGGGGAGGTTGGTCATCGCCGTTCAGTCCGACTGCACGAGAATATTCGGTACGCGAAAGTAGCCGTCGGCGCCGTCGGGTGCTGCGGCGAGGGCGCGCTCCGCCGGTAGGGAGGGTTCCACCCGGTCCTCGCGCAGTCGCGACCCGCCGCCGGCGTGGGTCATGGGCTCGATGCCGTCGGTGTCGACCGCGGAGAGAGAGGCGATGTGGTCGACGATGGAGGACAGTTCCGCCGCCAACTTCGGCAGCTCATCGTCGCCGACGGCCAGCCGACACAGGCGGGCGGTGGTGCGAATGTCGTCGTCTGAGAGCTCGGCCACGGCGAAATCCTTTTACGACTAAGGCGTTGTTCGCACAAGGCTGGGCTGCTTGCCGGCGAGCCGAGCCGCGTGGTAACTGGTGCACGTGACCGGCGGCTCGAGTCAGAATGGCGTTCGCGATGCCGTGGTAGTCGCCGCGGCGGGTGGCTCGCAATACCCGATGTTCACGGCCCGGGAATTGTCGCCAACCGGGGCGGTACTGAGCGGGCCGATGCTCCTCGAGCTCGGTGAACAGGTCACCGTCGAGATCGGTTTCGACGACGGCGAGCGGGTTCGCGTCGAGGCGACGGTGGCAGAGATCGCCAGCGGCGGCGAAATGCGCGTCGAGTGGACGACATCTGACGCACTCGCTCAACGGATCTAATTGGTTACTCGACTTTTGCCCGCGCCGGATCGAAACCAGATCGCCCGAGTTTCGGCCTAGCTGCGGCTGCGCAGAAGGCGGAGCTCGAGCCTGGCCTCGTTGTGATTGGGCAAAAGCTCGAGAACCTGCTCGAAGTAGCTCTCCGCCGTCGATTTGTCTTTGCGGTGTTTGGCGAGCTGGCCGAGGAAGAACATGGCGGGCGCGCACTTTGGTGAGAGTTTCAACGCCCGCTCTTCGACGCGCTTGATTTCATCGTAGATCGCATCGCGGTCGTCCGCCGATAGCCATTTGGCCCAGCCGTAGTAGGCGTGGTGCTCGCCCTCATCGGGATTGAGGGTGACCGCCTTTTCGAATTGCGATAGGGCGTCTTTGTGCAGGCCGCGGCGCAGCGCCATCTCGCCGGCGCGGAAGTGGTCTTCGGCGGCGAAAATGGCGGCGGCTTTTTTTTCCGCTTCTTCCTGCTGTTTTCGATAGGCTCGCTCGCCGCCGGCGGCGAGCACTTTGTTGTAGTGCTCGCGCTTTCCGGAGTTGGTGAGAACGCCAAAGGCGATGTTGATACGGGCGAAGAGTTTCTGGGTCGCCACCGGATCGGCGGTTACACCGGCGGCGCTGAGGCGGTCGGGGTGCAGTACCTTGGCGAGTTCGAAGTAAGCTTTTTGGAGCTCAACACCGCTCGCCCCGCGCGAGACGCCGAGGAGCGCGAAGTGGTCGACGTCGGCTTCGAGGTCGCGCAGCTTTTGGGCGATGAGCGCGTCAATTTCGGCGGCCGATTTTCCCGAACGGGGCCCCTTGAAGCGCCGCTTTCCGGCAGTTCCTTTGGAGAGCTTTGGAGCACCGGCGGTCATGTCGACCCGCGAGTGGCCGCCGCCCGGGGCCGGCGCTGCGGTGGTCGATTCTGGTTCGGTGGTCACCGCCGGGGACTCCGCGAGCTCGTCGTCGAGCGGTGGCACGGTTGGCACTTGACCCGAGCCCGGGGGGAGAGTCTCGATGTTGGCGAGAGAGCGCTTGGGGCTCGGCGCGGCTCGGCGCTCGCCGGTTTCGTCGACGAGCTCGAGGCAGCCGGTGTAGTAGAGCGAGTAGAGCACCGCCAGCGCCGGCCGCGGATCGGTCTCGCAGGTGCTTTTGATGAGGTCGACGACTCCGATCGGTGCCGCGAGAGCGGAGACGATGGGCTCGTGGTCGGGGGCGAAGCCGAATGTCTCGAGAAACGGTTTCTGCGCCTCGCCGACGGAGACCCGTTTGCCCGATAGCGGCCCGAGCTCCCGCTGCAGCCGGGAGACATCGAAATAGGAAATGGTGCCGCGAAAGATGATCCACTGAATGGCCACCGGCGGCGCGGACGATGGCGGTGGCTCGTCGGTCAGTTCGTAGGTCGCTGCGGCGAGGGCGAAGGGGCGCGCCGCGGCCATGGCGACAGCGCGCTGCTTCAGTGCCGCAACCTGTGAATCGCTGAGTTTCGCGACCTCCGCCAAGATCTCCGCCGGATCGCGGTCGGGGGCGGCGCTCGACTTGCCGAGGAAGGTGGACATCTGCGTCGAGTTGGCGAGGCCGGCTTTGAGGGCGATGCGCCCGATATGATCGCCGGGATCCGGCGAGTGAGCGGCGACGAGGTTGCCGTTGGCATAGCCCAGCCAGTGCTCGCGCCCGGCGTGCTCGAATCGCAGCGTCCCGGTTATCCGTTTGGCGGCGACCGCGTAGACGACCCCCCCGATCGGTGTCGCGTCCACGGTCCCGTGGGCGAGGCGAGTCATGGCCGTTTCCTCTGTTTCAGCATTCTCATGACAACGTACGCGAGCCCGAGGGCAAAAAACGCGGCGACGACGGCGCCGGCTATAAGGGGATCGGCCTCGAGGAGATCCCAGGCGGCGAGGCTGAGGTGTGCTCTCGGCACCCGGAGAGCATGCGAATCCGCCCGGCCCTTGTCAACGCAGCTGTCGCCGGCAGTTGTCCATCCGTCTGTGCGCGAGCTAGAATTGGCCTGTCCGCGAGGACCCGGATTTCAGGTATGAGCGCGTCTTTTCCCTTGGATGGCAAACGGGTCCGATTTTCGGGCGCCACCGACGTCGGTATCACCCGCGACCACAACGAGGACAATCTATTTTTGCCGCAGGACACGCGGTTGGCGATCGTCGCCGACGGCATGGGTGGGCACGCATCTGGAGAAGTGGCGAGCCAAATCGCCGTCGATACCGTGGTCGACTACTTCCAAAAGACCGCCAATGCCCAGACCCTGACTTGGCCTTATAAAGTAGATCGCGACAATTCCGCCGATATCAACCGCATGGCGACCTCGATCATGCTCGCCAACCTTGAGATCTACGAGCGCGCCCAGCGCGACAAGGCGTGCAAGGGCATGGGCACGACGGCGGTCGCCATCTATTTTCTCGACGATACGGCGGTCATCGGCCACGTCGGCGACAGCCGAGTCTACCGCTGGCGCGATGGCGACCTCGTACAGCTCACCGAGGACCATTCGCTGATCAACGACTACATCAAGATGAAGCGCGTCACCGCCGAAGAAGCGGAGAATTGGCCGCACAAGAACGTCATCGTTCGCGCTCTGGGGATGAAGGAGACGGTGCAGGTCGATATCATCACCGAGACTCCAAAAGTGGGCGATTGCTACCTGCTGTGCTCGGACGGTCTGTGCGGCATGCTCACAGATGAACAGATGGCGCACCTGATTCGCAACGAGCCAGACCTCGACGAGGCGGTGGAAAAACTGATCGCCGGAGCCAACCAAGAGGGTGGCATCGACAACATCACCGTGGTGCTGGCCCGCATCGAGCCGCAGTGAATGCCGGGTGGATGTCTCAGCCGCAACGTCCGCGGCACCGCAGTGGGTCGAACCTCAAAAAAAGCGACGCTAGTGGCTGTGCTGGCCTTCATCTCCGCGTGCTCGAAGAAGAGAGAGGCCGATCCCGCGCCGGCCGCGGAGGTGCCGCCGAGTATTTCCGGTGTCGAGGCCGATCGCGGGCGGGCGGCCTGTGAGAGTTTCCGCGACAAGATCTGCGCGTGCGCCGAGCGCGAACCGTCGGCGCGCGAAACCTGCGAACTCGCCAAGGCGCGACCCGAGGCCCTCGAGCTCGCGCTCGGGGTCGCCGAACAGAATCGCACCACCAACCGCGAGGACGCGTGGGCGACCTTCAGCAATGCCCGGAAAATTATGAAGGGGTGCATTGAAGATGACTTCAAGTACACGTGCCCGCCGCCGCCGGGCGATACGCCGTAGTTGTTGCGGACTATATCGTCGCCGGCGCCGTATGCCCCGCATTGCCGGAGCATGCCGTTGATCACAGTCAATTTTCGGTGCTGTAGTTAGTATCGACCGGGGGGCAGCTCGCCTACGCCCGCGATGGGCGCGTGATCCAGCACGGTCTGTTCGGCGGCGGCTTGCGCGAAGCCGTCTCCGGGGTGCCGGCAGCTGAGGCGGCCGCGGATACGTTTCGGGACCCCAACCCGCCCAAAACCAACAGCCTCGTTCTTCCTTCAATGGCATGAAACCTGACCGACATTTCTCCATTGACGGAAATAGGATTAGGGTAAATGGAAATGCCTTGGTTTTCTTTCAAACAATCGCTGGCCGAAATATAGATCACTTTTGAATATTCAAAGCTGCCATCCAAATCCACTTGTTTCAGGCGATAATAATTCTTAGCAATGGGGGATTTGTCCAAGTAGTTGTAGTGCTTATGTGAAAGGTCATCACTTCCAGCAACAGAAAATATCTTACTGAAATGGCGGCCATCAAAGCCTCTTTCCAATTCGTAATGACTGAAGTTGGTTTCTGATTCGGCTGACCATGAAAGTTCAACTTTACAGTCTTTCAACCGTCCCTCAAAATTTGATAGTTCCACAGGCAAAATCTCTTGCGGTAGCTGACTGGCACCAGCCCCAAAACCTGCCGTGCCACCAGAGAAGCTGGTCAAACCGTTGAACTGGACATAGTTTTTGCCATTGCCGATATCTGTACCAACAGTGCCGTCTATGAGACATAGCCCTGTACCCAAATCTGCATTTGAAGTTGGAGACAAAGCTGTAAATCCGATGGCATTGGCAATGCTCGCCCCACTGGCTTCGATCAATGTTGGCTCATAGGTGTCCCAATTTTGAATCTTGAACCAAACGTAAGTTGGGCTATCGGTCAGATTATAACCATCAGCAGTAGTATTGGCTGCTGCATAGCCATTTGTACCATAGTCGCTGCCTGGATAGTAAAAACGAACATCAATTGGATTTTCCTGCGCCTCTTTCATTTTTACAAACCAATCCCTGTTCATCAAACGGGTGTAAGAATCATTATTGGTACCCGCCTGACGGTCACTGGCATTTTGGCCAACCGTCAATTCGATGTAGTCGAGTTTGTCAAGATCATTGTCCGTACCTTTCATGGCAAAAAGGGCAATTGTTGGATTGGCTGGATTATAATAATACCTCCAATCACCAATTTTGCAATAGGCATTTGTGCGAATTTTACCATAAGTGTCTGATGTGCTGACCAATGTGCCTTTACTGCTATCGTATTTATGTACGGTCGTTTGAGTACCATTACCATCTTGGATGGCATATTGCATGGCGCATAAAGCACAATTGCCCTGACGCCAATCTTGTTCTGCACCCGAATCCACAACATCCGGGTGATTGCTGGGCTGAAGGCTACCGTTCGTTGGATCATCACTTCCAGTATTATTGTCATAACAATCCAAGAGACCATCACCATCAACATCTGCATTGCAAATGCCTGTGCCTCCATTGTTGGCAGGCGAAGAGGCATCAGCTGTTCCATTACCATCTGTGTCATGCCCTTCTATTTTATCCAAAGTGCCATCGTTGTCGGCATCGTTGTCTAAGTGATCGGGCAGGCCGTTCATATCTGTGTTTAGAGGTACAATGCTGGTCCCTGAGGCAAAATCTGGGTCATACGCATTGTCGAGGCCATCGCCATCAGCATCTGCATTGAGTGGGGAAATGTAGCTTCCTGTTGCCTGGGCTTCTGTATTATCGGTAATACCGTCGTTATCAGCATCAATGTCAAGGTGGTTTGGTTTTTTTTGGAATTCCTCCAAATTCATCGTCACCATCTTGATTAATGTAGGTGTAGCTGCCTCCTCCGCCTGCAACCATGGCCTCATTACCATTGACTTTGCCATCTGCATTTGAATCTGCGCTGGTTTCAACTAAGGCAGTACCATTTGTACCAGTTCCGGCAGGTCCATCCGAAGCATTTTCATCATAAGCGTCTGCCAGTCCGTCACCATCAGCGTCAGTTGCCGCATCCACTTTTCCGTCATTATTGGCATCGGTTCCCCCTACTTCCAAAATATCAACAATGCCGTCATTGTCACTGTCTTTGTCTTGTCCATCGACAAGACCATCACCATCATTGTCTAAACTATTGCCACTACCATCAAGAAATGTAATGGCTGCATCATCAGCTTTTCCGTCATTATCGGTGTCGGTGCCACCTGTTTTCATCAGTGGGTCGGTAGCATCTTCAACACCTGGCGTTCCATCATCGTCGGCATCATAAATGTCGGCAAGTCCATCGTTGTCGGCGTCGGTTGTAATTTCAACTTTGCCGTCCCCATTGGTGTCGATTCCTCCAGCCTCTACAAGATCGGGAATCCCATCTCCGTCACTATCTAAGTCTTTGTTGTTAGGGATGCCATCACCATCTCCGTCTGTGCTTTTTCCATCACCATCAACATAAGTATTGTTGGAGTCGTCGTTTGCAAAACCATCGCTATTAGTATCGCCACCTACCTTGACGAGCGGATCGTTGGAATCTTCTACCCCAGGTGTTCCATCATCGTCGGCATCGTAGATGTCCGGGAAGCCATCATCATCATCGTCGGTAGTATTGTCAGCTCTTCCGTCGCCATCGGTATCCACTCCGCCAGCTTCCACTAAGTCGCTGAGGCCGTCATTGTCAGAATCAAGGTCTGAGGCATCTGGACTGCCATCGCCGTCAGTGTCGGGGTTGGTGAGAGCCGTTCCGCCGTTGTTGTCATCATAGGCATCGGCAAGGCCGTCATTATCAGTGTCGGTCATTGAAGTGGGATTGCTAGGGGTTGGGTAATCAATAAAGCCATCGCCATTGATGTCAATACCACCAGCTTCTATGAGATCGGGAATGCCATCGTTGTCGGAGTCGAGGTCTAAATAATCTGGGACACCGTCCTTGTCCGTGTCGGGGGCACTACAGGCCTGCCCATAGGTCATGGTATAAGAGCCGCCGCCGCCGGCACCGCGATCATAATAGGTAATCACAATTTTGTCAACCGCGCCATCAAACCTTACGGTTACCGAATGATTTACATCGCCATTTACATTGACTTGGCAAGAGGCTAAAGTGGTAAAATTGTCGGTTGGAGATTCCCTTAAGCAAGATCCCAGATTGGTCACAGAATAGGTAACGGGGTTGATCCCATTGAATCCTTTAATCTGGGCAGCGTCTGTCTGATCAATATCCCACAATGTGAATGACTGATCTCTCAAGGGTACTGAAAATGAATAGGTCGTCTCTAGGCTATTAGTTAGGCTAGTACTATTCAAGACACCGAACTTTGGGCCATACGCTCCTGTCGTCTGAGAGTTAAGGACATCATCGTCATCCTGTGTGGCAGTACCCAGTAGACTATGTGTCACCGTCAGAACGGATGCCCCAAAGAGATTGGAAGCTCCGTTTATGGCAGCAGTACCGCCGCCAGTTGTAGAAATAGAAGCAAAATCGGGAGTGGTACAGCTACCTTCTGAGTCGTCAGGAATCCCATCGTTATCATCATCAAGATCAGAGCTATTGGCAACGCCATCCTTATCACTATCAACAGGAATTTCGCCAGTGATTTTTACATTGTCCACCATGAACCACCAATTATGTGAGCCTGTATAAGTAAACCGGACTTTGGCATTGTTTGCACCATTTGCCGCAGCAGCAATATCAACAGACTCTTTGGTAAAACTTGAATAGTTCGGGACGCCTGTATAGGTTTTTACCGTAGTCCATGAAGAACCATTAAAAACTTCTACGATCGCAGTCGAAGAACTTGATTCCCGATATTGATAATCATATTCAAGCGTTAGGATGGAAGTATAAGAACTGGCATCAAAAGCAGCTGATTCTAATGAAGCATCTTGAGAGGTGCCATTTCCATATTTTTTGCTATCCAAAATAGCAAAATTTGCATCGAAATTACCTCCTGTGCTCCGGCTTCCTGGATTGTTGAATTGCCAGACCTCGCCGGAAGCCCCGTTGTCAATATTGCTCCACCCAGCAGGCAGTCCACTTGAAAAATTTGTTTCAAGAATAGTTGTTTGTGCTTGTGAAATATTAGCAATAAAGCCTATCAGGATGAAAGACCCGATTAATTGTAAATTCCATGAACTGGAAAAGCCCAGATTCATAGGTTTAATCAGTTTGTAAACTGTCTTGATTTTGGAAAATAAACTTCTGGTAAGGTAATCTGTGTTTGTTCGAATTTTAAGCATTTGAAAATCTTGGTTTTGAATAACGATATTCCAATGAATTTGATAGGGAGGCAAGAGGAGGG
Source organism: Saprospiraceae bacterium (assembly GCA_965222975.1). GTDB lineage: Bacteria > Bacteroidota > Bacteroidia > Chitinophagales > Saprospiraceae > UBA6168. The sequence continues at coordinate 8,530 of CBDCVJ010000021.1, forward strand.
TAGATGGGAACATATCATTGGCCGATCATTAATTTGCATTAATGAAAAGGAAAATGTACACTTCTCAATAGATAGTCTAATTTGTTCCCAATAATATTTTTGGAATATATGTGTTCTTGAAAACACATGAACTTGTGAGCATTGCTCAACAATTTCATCCATTTGGATTGGAGGTATGTATAGATTGAAAAAACTTACGAGGAGGGTAAAAAATAATGTCACGTTTTCTACTAAACCCAGCTTGTCAAAATTTAGGCCAACTCATAATGAAATTGAATGGAAAGTGTAAATTTTACTAAAAGTCCTATTCTGCAACATATATTTCACAAAGTATTTTTAATGGAACTAAAAGGATTGCTGATCGAAAATAGGGAAGCTTCAATTACTCATAATATTGTTTAGGCGAATGCATCCTTTTCTTATTATATATCACCTAATCAGAATATGCAAGCCTAATTTTAGGCATAAATGTGGCTATACCTTTTATATTGGTTACTAAATAGCATTACCTGCTGAATTTCAATCGTTTATATGTATAGGCAAAAAACTGGTACTCATCCCTTATTCTGCTCATTATTGTTCAGTCTGGTAATTAGCTGTTTTGCTGTTGGGCAGAATGATCAATTATTCGATACATTGGCTTTAGCACGTCAGGCAATTAAAAATGGGGAGTTCAAGTCTGCCATAAATCTGCTAAATAGGTATGAAAAAAACCATCCAAAGGATAGTAACGCCAAAGATTTGCTCGCGCATGCTTATTATTGGAGTGGCGATTTGATATTGGCTCAAAAGACATTTAAAGATGCCATTGCGGCTCATCCAGAGCAGCCAAATTTGAAATTGGGATATGCCCGTTTTCTTTTTGAAATTAAAGTTTTCAAAAAAGCTCAATCCCTATTTCTGCAATATTTGAAATCCGACCCACTTAATATCGAAGCCTTGCTTAACTTGGGATATATCCATTTTTGGCAGGAGGAATATAAAACAGCTGGGGCATATTTTAATAAAATATTAAGACACTATCCCGACCAGCCAGAGGCAAAAAAAATGTTGGCAGAAATAAAGGCGCTTCGGGCAATTGTTGTAGAAATAAAAAATGATTATCAAATAGATTCGCAGCCAATTGAATTTCTTAATCCTTCCATAAATGCCACCCAGTACCAGAACCAGTGGCTTCATCCATCAATTAATATGGGTGCTTATTTTTTTAATGTAGAAAATGGAAATAGGCAAGCCCAATATCTGGAATTGGGCAATCATTTTTATTTTAAAAAACCAAAATTCGATCTTGCCTTAAGTGGAGGAGTTTATCGCAATCATTTTGACGAAAAAATAAACTGGATAGGAAAAGCTGTTTTAAAAAAAGCAAATGACAAAAGGGCTTGTCCTTTCCATTCATACAGGGCCGGACTCCAAATACAACAACCCTTGCTTCCCTCGAACAATTGGTATTTATGGATGAACATTCAATCCAGTTTCAACTTATGAATGGCGATTCTTGGATGGGGCAGGCCGCTGTTGTTCATAGAAATCATGGTGATAAAAATCCAATTTATTCAGTTTATGCATGGGGGATGAGCCCTGTCTTAAAGGCTTCCATATTTCAGATGAGAATTGGTTATGCGTTCAGTTTTGCGGATTCAAAAGAAAGTCGATTTCAGAGCGAATCTCCACTTTCACATATTATAGATAATTGGCAGGAAGAGCAGGAAATTACTGGAATCTACAATCCATATTTTACACCTGAAAATCAAATCATTCATTCGGCCTTGGCTTATTTAAAAATAAATTTTTCGAAAAAAATAAATATTGAGTGCAATGGCAATGTGGGCTTTTTGGCAAAGTCGGATATTCCATATCTTTTTCTTGAT
>CBDCVJ010000022.1:0-62380 GCA_965222975.1 Saprospiraceae bacterium
GTGAGCCAGCCTGCCGCAGAGGGAGGATAGAAGAAAAACCAGTTGCAATTTGCCGACTCAAACGCGTGGCAGCCGATAACAAGGGTGAAGTCAGCCAATTGATGCCAAAAGTGCCTGTGGAGAAAAATGGCAAAAAAATAGCACTTATAGGCGGTGGTCCCGCCTCATTGACAGTAGCACGTGATCTTGCTCCTTTGGGCTATGAACTTCACCTTTATGATGAGTGGCACAAGGGCGGGGGTATGATGCGAACACAAATCCCTGCATTTCGTCTGCCGGAAGAGGTACTGGATGAAGAGGTAGAATACGTCCTCAACATGGGCATACATACCCACTTTAACCACTTTGTTTCCAGCATGCGGGAAATCCTCGAAATGGATTATGATGCTGTATTCGTGGGGACTGGAGCTCCCAGAGGCAGGAATCTCGAATTGCCAGGGCGTGAGGAGGCAGATAAGAACGTCCACATAGGGATTGAGTTTCTCGCTAATGTTGCTTTCGAGCATAAAGAACGTGTGGGTAAAAAGGTAATCGTTCTGGGTGGGGGAAATACTGCGATGGACTGTTGTCGCACTTCCCGTCGTTTGGGTGGCGATGATGTCAAGGTAGTCGTGAGAAGTCCTTTCAGGGATATGAAAGCCTCCCCCTGGGAAATCGAAGATGCGCAGGCAGAAGACATTCCCATCTACAACAATATGCCACCCAAAGAATTTGTGGTTGAAAATGGCAAACTTAAAGGGGTGCTTTTTGGTCATGTGAGGGCAGAATATGATGAGAATGGCAGGCGAAAACTCATTCCCACCGGCGAACAGGACACCTTTTTTGAGGCAGATGATGTAATCATTGCTATCGGCCAGGACAATGCATTCCCCTGGATTGAAAGAGACCTCGGGATAGAATTTGGCAAATGGGACCTTCCTGTTTTGGATAAGGTGACTTTCCAGTCTACGCTACCCAAAGTATTCTTTGGAGGAGATGCGGCCTTTGGACCTGAAAACATCATTACTGCTGCTGCGCACGGCCATCAGGCGGCAGTCTCCATTCACCATTTTTGCCAGGGCAGGGATGTGAAGGAACGCCTGGCACCTATGACCAATCTGGTAAGTCAGAAAATGGGTATACACGAATGGGCCTATGACAGCCCTGTCGTCAATGATGCCCGCTACAAAGTGCCTCATGCACAAAAAACCATTACGCTGACCAATAGAAAAGTTGAGGTAGAACTGGGATTTGATCAGGGCACCGGCTTCAAAGAAGCTCAGCGATGTCTGAATTGCGATATACAAACTGTATTTACAGAATCCCTGTGTATAGAATGTGATGCGTGCGTGGATATCTGTCCGACAGATTGTATCACCTTTACACAAAATGGAGAAGAAGACGAGCTGCGGGCACGCTTGAATGCACCTGCAGCTAATACCGATCAGGATCTTTATGTCTCTGCTTCACTACCAACCACCAAGGTAATGATCAAAGATGAAGATGTATGCCTGCACTGCGGTCTCTGCGCAGAGAGATGCCCGACTTCAGCCTGGGATATGCAAAAATATATGTACAGTGTTACCAAAGCCTGCAAGATACTATGACAAAAAATGCTGTGATTAATGATATGGTGATTCGCTTTGCGAATGTCAATGGAACAGGATCTGCAAGTGCTAATGGTATTTTCTCCAAGTCCATCTTCAGGATGGGCATTCCCGTCTCACCCAAAAATATTTTCCCGTCCAACATTCAGGGGCTTCCTACCTGGTATGAAGTCAGGATTAATGAAAATGGCTATCTGGGCCGCAGGGAAGGGATAGATGTACTCATTGGAGTAAATCCACAAAGCATGCTTGAAGATATCCGATCCGTCCGTCCCGGAGGATATTTCATCTATGACAACACCAAAAAATTGCATCCGGATTTTGTGCGGGAGGACATTCATTTTATTGGGATCCCCATGATTCGGCTCTGTCAGGAGCATTTTGACAATGCGCGTACACAACAACTGCTCAAAAATGTCATCTACCTCGGAGCTTTGGCAGCCTTGTTAATTATCGAAGTGGATGTAATCAAGCAGGTGATCACCGAGCAGTTTAAAGGGAAAGAGAAGCTGATAAAGCCTAACTTTCTGGCGCTGGGACTGGGATTTGATTATGCTGTTGAACATTATAGCTGCCCCCTGGATATACGGGTGGAAAGACGAGACAAAGTCGGGGATCATATCCTGATGGAAGGAAATAATGCTACAGCCCTGGGTGCACTTTATGGAGGAGCATCTGTAGTTGCCTGGTATCCGATCACCCCCTCTACCAGTGTAGCACAGAGCTTTGAGTCTTATGCAAAAAAACTTCGGGTTGATCCCGAATCTGGTAAACGTAAATATGCAATCGTTCAGGCGGAGGATGAATTGGCTGCCATTGGTATGGTAATAGGCGCTACCTGGAATGGTGCAAGATCCTTTACCGCTACCAGTGGCCCCGGTATTTCTCTCATGAGCGAGTTTATTGGTCTGGCCTATTTTGCCGAAATTCCTGTCGTGCTGGTCAATGTGCAGCGAGGCGGTCCTTCAACCGGCATGCCTACACGTACACAACAGGCTGATATCTTTTCTACAGCTTATGCATCTCATGGCGATACCAAACACGTCATGTTGTTTCCGAGTACCCCTACAGAGTGTTTTGAAATGACCGCTGATGCCTTTGATCTGGCAGACAGACTTCAGACTCCGGTGATGGTGATGTCTGACCTCGATCTGGGTATGAATAGTCACATGACACCTCCGCTTAAATGGGATGATAATCGAAAATATGATCTTGGGAAAGTCCTGAGTGCCGAAGACCTGGAATCCGTTGAGCGATTTGGCCGATATCTGGACGTAGATGAAGATGGGATCTGCTACCGTACCATACCGGGGACACATCCGACCAAAGGGTCATTTTTCACCAGAGGAACTTCGAGAGACGAATATGCCAGATACACAGAAAACGGAGAAGTATATGTGCGGGTAGTAGATCGCATTGCTAAAAAATGGGAAACAGCCAAAAGGCTGGTACACGATCCGGAATTGTACCAGGAGGGAAACGGCAACTCTCAGGGTATCATTTTCTTTGGCACATCTATGCATGCAGCCGTAGAAGCGATGGATTTACTGGCTAAACAGGGCATAAGGATCGATGGATTGCGAATCAGAAGTTTCCCCTTTAATCAAATAGTGGAAGATTTCATCAGGCAGCATGAAGAAGTTTTTGTGATTGAACAAAACAGAGACGCTCAAATGCGCTCCATGCTGATTAATGAACTGGATCTCTATCCCAAAAAACTGATTAAAGTGCTCAATTATAATGGTTCGCCTATTACTGCCGACGCCATCGTGGACCAGATCGTTTCGACAAGAGCACAAAGCCCTATCATTTAATGAAGTCTCTTTAAATATAATTTTCATGACTTACATAAAATCCACATTCCGACATCCGGGACTCCCCAAAAACAAACTGGGATATACCCGGCCTGATTACGAAGGTGCGATTTCTACCCTTTGTGCCGGTTGTGGCCATGATGCGATAAGTGGATCTATCGTTCAGGCCTGCTTTGAAATGTCGCTTGAACCGCACAAACTGGCCAAAATTTCAGGCATAGGCTGTTCGTCCAAAACGCCAACCTATTTCCTGAGTAATTCACATGGATTTAATTCTGTGCATGGGCGTATGCCCTCTATTACCACAGGTGCTAATATGGCCAACCGGGACCTTATATATCTGGGTATATCCGGAGATGGAGATACGGCCTCTATTGGCATGGGGCAGTTTTGCCATGTAATCAGGCGCAATCTGAATATGGTTTACATAGTCATGAATAATGGTTGCTATGGCCTCACCAAGGGGCAGGACTCCGCCACCGCTGATTTTGGCTCCCGTACAAAAAAAGGAGCCCCCAATCCATTTCAGGCTATAGATCTTGTCGGATTAGCACTGGAACTGGGAGCAACTTTTGTAGCACGAAGTTTTTCTGGGGACCGCACTCAACTTGTACCCCTTATTAAGGCGGCCATGTCTCACAAGGGATTTGCCTTGCTGGATATTGTTTCGCCCTGCGTCACCTTTAATAATAATCCAGGCTCAACAAAGTCCTACGAGTTTGTTCGTGAACATGTAGCTATGACATCGGCGCTTGATTTTGTTCCTGAACGCGAGCAAATCACAGTAGCTTATGATGAAGGGACATCCGTAAACTTGCCCTTGCATGATGGATCACATATTCAACTCCAGAAACTGAGCGCGGACTGGGATCCCACAGACAGAGATTCGGCCATGAATCGACTTCAACAAGCAAAAAACAAGGGAGAAGTGCTGACTGGTTTGCTTTATATAGATTCTGAAAGCCGGGACATGCACGATTTGATTGATACAATCAATCAACCCTTGAATACCTTGCGTGAAGAGGAATTATGTCCGGGCTCATCTGCACTTGATGCTATCAATCAGCAGTTTCGATAAATTTATTTTTCGGATCTCGTTGCAATAAGTATGAAAACCCGTCATTTTCCGGGGGTAATTGTTAATTTAGTTGTCCAACTACTTTAACAAATACATAACCAAACTTATGAAAAGCCTTTCTTTACTCTTTGTGTTTAGCTGTTTACTTCTTACTCCCGTTCTGGGACAAGTAAGCGTGACCCTGACGCCCGAAAAAGATAATACCCTATACGAAAGTGCTACCGGTAATCTCAGCAATGGTGCTGGCACCTGGCTGTTTGCAGGCAGAACCAATCAGACTGATGGGGAACGACTAAGACGTGCTTTGCTGAAATTTAATATTGGAGACTCTATTCCTGAGGGTTCAACCATCATGAGTGTCAGCCTGACTATGAATATGTCTAAAAGCAATACAGGCCCTTCAACGGTAAGTCTGCATCGAATGTCTGCTGATTGGGGTGAGGGTGGTTCAAATTCAGATAACTCCATGGGTGGGGGTGGGGGCTCACCTGCACAAGCAGGAGATGCAACCTGGACAGTGCCATTTTTCGATAGTACACTTACCTGGACAACAGCTGGAGGAGACTTTGAAGAGAATAGCAGTGCCAGTACCTCTGTGAATTCCGTAGATTTCTACACCTGGACAGATTCACTGATGGCAGTAGATGTACAGATGTGGCTGGACTCGGCGGACTCCAATTTTGGGTGGATTGTGATAGGTGATGAGACCGCACAGAGTGCCAAACGTTTTGATTCCAGAGAAAATGAAACTGAAGCGAATCGCCCTATGCTGGAAATCACCTATACAGAGGCGACAGCTATTAGACCTGAATTAGCTGCTCCATTACATATTTATCCCAATCCGGCTAACGAAATGCTTCGCATTGAACTGCCTGGTATTGGTTCTGGCAATATGCAAATTATGGATATGCAGGGCCGCATAATTGCTGAAACCATCCTAAATCAGCCCCTGATGAATGTTTCCACCGCTGATTTCGCTCCAGGTATTTACTGGGTAAAACTTGAGCAGAACGGGAAACTTTATGGAGCTAAATTTGAAAGACAGTAGGATTCAACGCTGAGGCCGCTGATAGTTATGAAGAAAAATGTCACAAATCATAACAATCAGCGTCCTCAGCGTCAAACCAACCACAAGCCAAATCAGTTTTTCCCATTCCAGTAAATCTTCAGATTTTTAGTGGCACGTCCTGCCGCAATGATGTCCAGATCGCCATCTCCGTCCAGGTCTTCCACCTTAAGATCCTCACAGGCCATTCCATTATCATCTATCGGATACATTGCCCAGGTATCGGCCATACCCGGAACATACATTCTGATACCCACTTTCCCTTCCTTGTTGGGATTGCGCCAACCGACCACAATCTGATCCTGATCCATACCCAGAAAATCTGCACAGGCAAGTGCATGCCCCTGTTCCAGATCATTACAGATAAGCGTCGGTTTCAAATCGAGATCCAGATATTTCGTGAGTAGTTTGTTTCCGTGCATGGGTTGAATACCTGCGATAAACCGCCTCCCGTTACGACCTTTGCCCAAACTTACCTCACCAAAGCCGCCGCCTTCTATCGTCCAGTTTTCTGTCGGGAAAGGACCTTCGTACATGGCGTTGAGCGCATCAATATGGGTGAGAATTCCTTTTATTCCTTCTTTACCGGCTACATACAAACCTGCCATTCCGAGATTGGGATTCTCAACAACAGTGAAATTATGTGTTAAATGCATCCCCGTTGAAAAACTTATATAATCCCAACTGCCTCGCATCTGTACCGGAGCCGTATGGACAAGCATTTCAACTGGTTCACCTTCTCCTTTTTCATTTCCCAAACCATGGAGCGGTAGTACCATAAGGACAAACACTCCTGGCCGCATTTCAACCCATTGCATACGGTGAATCGTAGGCACATGCGGAAGTTGAATGGCTTCCCATTTCTGAGTGGGATCATCCGGGCGAACCAGTATATGAACCGAACCCGATTTAGTTGCGTCAGCAGTCTCCCCCGGATTCCACTGAGCACCTACTGCCACCTCTACCATCCCGTCACCATTGATATCTTTGGCTGCAAGACAGACATTATCTCTTTCTGTGAGATTTTCTATCATCACAAACCGTTTCCAGTCAGGATTTCTATACCAGACATAGGCTTTTTTATCTGCCATCAATATATCAGGTTTCTGATCTCCGTTTACATCACCTATTGCGAGACCATATCCTATGGAAACCTGATCATCTATGGTTTCTTCTGTAAAATTGACCTGGGCATACAGGCCATTTATACCTATAATTATGATGATGAATAAAATACCCCGAGTGTATAGATTATGCATGTTTGTTTAGATTTTTCATAATATACCTATTTCCAGGAAAATTTTTATTGAAGTCAACCTCTGTTTAGGAATAGCCCAAATGTAAAAACAGATATTTTCTCGTATATTTCTGTTCACTACTATCAACTATATCTTCATGAAATCTATATTGGTATTCCTACTTCTTATTCCCCTGGTAAGTTTTTCTTTTATGGTATATGGGCAAGATCCCCCGAAAATCAAACCCCTGAAACTCGGCAGTCAGGCACCGGATTTTGATCTTCCCGGTGTAGATGGCAAGAACCATACACTGGATGAATATGCAGGTTTTGATGTGCTTGCAATCATTTTTAGCTGCAATCATTGCCCTACAGCCCAGGCTTATGAAGACCGTATGATCGCACTTGCAGATGATTATACAGGCAAAAGCTTCAAACTGGTTGTTATTTCTCCCAATAGCCCGGTAGGATTAAGCCTGTCTGAACTGGGCTATACAGATTTGGGAGATGATCTGGATGATATGAAAATACGGGCGAAGGATAAGAATTTTAATTTCCCTTATCTATATGATGGAGATACACAGGAAGCCTCTATGAAATATGGTCCCGCAGCCACACCCCATGCTTTTGTATTTAACCAGGCACGCAAGCTAAGCTATGTAGGCCGGTTGGATGATTCTGAAAAGCCTGGAACCGGCAATGCGGAAGATATACGCAAAGCCATAGACGAATTGCTGGCAGGAAAAGATGTCAGCAATCCGCAGACCAAAACCTTCGGCTGTTCAACCAAATGGGCCTGGAAGAGCGATTGGAAAAAAAAGCAGTTGGAGGAATGGGCAAATCTGCCTGTAACCCTTGAAAAAATTAATGAAGAAAACCTCCGGACGCTTACAGCAAATAAAGATGGGAAAAAACTTCGTCTGATAAATGTCTGGGCAACCTGGTGCGGCCCTTGCGTAGCTGAATTCGAATCATTCATAGAAATTGACCGCATGTACCGCCACCGGGATTTTGAATTTATTTCTATCAGTGCCGATAGTCCGGGTTATGAAGAAAAAGCACTCATTCTGCTCAAAGGATGGGAAGCTTCAAACAAAAACTATATTGCAGATATCAAAAAGCGCTCTGCATTAATTGAAGCTGTCGACCCGGAATGGCAGGGTGCCCTACCCTACACCATTCTGGTCGAACCCGGGGGTAAGGTAGTTTATCGCCAGGAAGGGATGATAAATCCACTCGCATTAAAAAAAGCAATAGTCGAACACAGGCTCATGGGGAGAGTGTATTGATATAATTATTGGAATCATCCGTTGAATGCACTAATTTCCCCTCCTTGTTCGATTAAGCAAATTTGCAGATGGACGCAACTTTAACTGGAAATGTATACTCGGATGCGGCACTCATCATGGGGCTGGGAATGACCACCATTTTCATTATTTTAATGCTGATTGTCTGGATCGGGCAAACCCTGATTCGTTTGGTAAACCGCTACGTGCCTGTTCCGGTATCTGATAGCCCGAAACCCACAACGAGCAGAGTAACAAATACAATTTCTCCCAAAACGGTAGCCGCTATTGTAAGTACGGTCGCTTATGTAACCGGACACCAGGGAAAAATTACAGATATTGAAAAGGTAAACTAAGGATTATACATCAAGGGATTACGAATATGGCAAGGAGAATCGACTTTTGTCTCGTTTATCGGGACATGTGGCAGTCTTCAGGTAAATACACCCCGAGGGTAGATCAATTGACGCGTGTAGCAGGTCCGATTATTGATATGGGCTGTTTCCGGAGAGTTGAAACCAATGGAGGTGGATTCGAACAAATCAATCTGCTCTTTGGAGAAAATCCGAATCATGCTGTCAGAAAATGGACTCAGCCTTTTAATGATGCAGGTATACAGACACAAATGCTGGAACGCGGCCTGAATGGATTGCGCATGAGTCCTGTGCCCGTAGATGTGCGCAAGCTGATGTTCAAGGTCAAAAAGCTGCAGGGAACCGATATTTCCCGATCATTCGATGGATTGAATGAAGTGAGAAATATCAAGGATTCCATTACGTATGCGAAGGAAGGTGGCATGATTGCCCAGGCTGCACTGAGCATTACGCACTCACCCATACACACTGTTGATTATTATGTCAATATGGCCTGTGAACTCATCGAGCACGGGGCAGATGAAATTTGTATCAAGGATATGGCAGGGGTTGGCAGGCCCGTTTCTATCGGCAAAATGGTGGCAGGGATTAAGGCTAAATATCCAGACATACTGGTTCAGTATCACGGCCATTCGGGGCCTGGATTTTCAGTTGTTTCTTCGCTGGAAGCAGCGCGGGCAGGTGCCGATATCATAGATGTAGGGATGGAGCCCCTCTCCTGGGGTACCGGACATGCTGATTTGCTCACAGTGCATGCCATGCTTAAGGATGCCGGTTTTGAAGTGCCTGACATCAATATGGATGCCTATATGGAAGTCAGGAACCTGACTCAGGAATTTGTGGATGATTTCCTCGGCTATTACATAGATTCCAAAAACCGTATGATGAACTCCCTGTTGATTGGGCCAGGTTTGCCGGGAGGAATGATGGGAAGTCTGATGGCTGATCTGGAAAACAACCTGCAAAGCCTCAATAAGTGGTTGGGGAAAAGAGATATTCCACCTGTTAGCCAGGACGAATTACTGATAAAATTGTTTGAAGAGGTCGAGTATATATGGCCTAAAATGGGTTATCCGCCATTGGTCACCCCATATAGCCAGTACGTCAAAAATGTAGCCCTGATGAATGTCATGCAAATGATGAAAGGCAGAGACAGATGGTCTATAGTTGATGATAATACCTGGGACATGTTGCTGGGTAAGGCAGGGAACCTGCCTGGCACACTCGGACCTGAGTTGGCAGATTTAGCGAAAAAACAGGGACGTTCTTTCTTTGAAGGTCATCCGCAGGAGTTGTATCCGGATGAATTGGATGAATACAAAAAGGAAATGAACGAAAACAATTGGGATTATGGAGAGGATGACGAAGAACTCATGGAACTCGCCATGCACCCCCAGCAGTATCGCGCATATAAATCAGGCAAAGCAAAAGCCGATTTTGAGGAAGGACCTTGCAAAAAGAAAAGAAGATGCGATACAGCAATCAACCGCCCCTGCCTCAACACCTGCATCCGAAGGGCAAGTCGTAAAAACTGCTCAACCGAGTTCATTGAATCTGGAAATTAACGGAGAAAAATTTCTCGTACATATTTCCTATGGCGAAGAAACAGCATCCATGCCAGCAGATGAACAAAAATCTGGAATGGCAAGCCAAAACGGTCATTCCAGCAATGGTTATCAGGAGATACTATCTCCATTGGAAGGAACATTTTACCTCACCAAAGAAAGCAATGAGAAAGCCGTTCAGGTGGGTGATGTGGTGAAGGAAGGCGATATAGTCGGATATATAGAATCCATGAAAGTCATCAATGCAGTTGCAGCGGACAAATCCGGCAAGGTGGTTGAGATCTGTGTTCAAAATGCAGCAGCGGTTGAAGAAGACGACGTATTAATCAAAATTAACTGATGGGTTGGCTGGAAAAACTGTACAGCATGACAGCCATACAGGGGATACTGAATCAGCCTGGGAGTCTGTTGATGCTGGCTATTGGATTTTTTCTACTTTATCTGGGCATAAGGAAAAAATACGAACCGCTATTGTTGGTTCCCATCGCCTTTGGACTGCTATTGGCAAATTTCCCTGGAGGAAATATGGACGTGGTTTCAGCTGATGTGGCTGAAAAAATGGGCATACTCAAACTCGCCAAGGAGCATGGAATCATGAACCTCCTCTACTATGCTCTGATCAAGACGGGCTTGTTACCACCACTTATTTTTATGGGCGTAGGTGCCCTCACGGATTTTGGACCCATGCTCAGGAATCTCCGCCTTGCTTTTTTTGGGGCTGCTGCACAAATCGGCATATTCACTGTGCTTTTTGGCGCCCTTGCGGTGGGTTTTACCTTACCAGAAGCTGGGGCATTGGGGATTATCGGTGGGGCTGACGGTCCTACTGCCATTTATACTACCATACAGCTTGCCCCGCATTTACTGGGGCCGATAGCGATAGCTGCTTACTCCTATATGGCATTGGTCCCCATTATTATTCCATTTGTGGTAAAATTTACTACGAATGAGCAGGAATTACGTATCAATATGCGCGAGCAGGATCGCTTATTCCCCAACAAAACACCCATCAATGATCTGAAAACAGTCAAAATCCTCTTTCCTATCGTATTAGGGACAGTTATTGCGATTCTGGTACCATCTTCACTGCCGCTGGTAGGAATGCTCCTGTTTGGCAACCTTATCAAGGAAGCAGGGAGCATTACCGAAAGATTGCACAAAGCTGCATCGGGTTCCATTCTCAATGTCTCCACCATCTTCCTCGGTTTGTGTATAGGTGCAACGATGACTGCTGATACCTTCCTGAAATCAGATACACTACTCATTGTTGTTGGTGGATTCCTCGCCTTTGCAATCTCTATAGCCGGCGGCATATTCGCAGTGAAAATTTATAACCTGCTTGCCAAAAAGAAAATCAATCCACTTATAGGGGCAACCGGACTCAGTGCGGTACCTATGGCTTCTCGTGTTGCCAATGAAATTGCCCTCAAATATGATTCCCGTAACCATATTCTCCAATATGCCATGGCCAGCAATATTTCAGGAGTGATCGGGTCAGCGATTGCTGCAGGTGTACTGCTGTCGTTTTTGAAATGATATGCATATATTGAATTCATTACCTAAAAACTACTCCTGTTATGCGCACATCTTTATTCCTTAAAATCAGGCTGCTTATCCTTATCAGTCTGCTGTTTCAAAATCAACTCTTCTCACAGAAGCAACTCACCGCTGAAGACTACGACCGGGCGGCTCAATTCCTGTCCGTGAATACGGAACCGCTGGTCCTCAACACCCGTATCCGCCCCAATTGGATAGACAATGAAAGATTCTGGTTTAGAAAAGAATCGGGCGAGGGCTATTCATTTGTGCTGGTGAATGCAAGAAGTCAGAAGACAGAACCTGCCTTCGATCATGAAAAAATAGCTTCTTCCCTATCAAAGTGGGCAGGCGAGGAATACATGGCGAACAAGCTTCCCTTTGGCGGCATTGAGTTTCTTGAAGATGGGAAGATGGTCGCTTTTCGGGTTAAGAACAAGACCTATATCTGCGATGCCATCAATGGAGGGTGCCAGGAAGGAAAATTACACCCTTATAGAGACCGCATGGCTATTGAATCTCCTGATGGAAAATATGCGGCATTTATTCGCGATTACAACCTCTGGAAGAGAAATCTGACTACAGGGAAGGAAACCCAATTGACTTTTGATGGAGAAGAAGATTTTGGATATGCCACCAACAATGCCGGTTGGATCAAAAGTGACAGACCGGTGCTAACCTGGTCGCCGGATTCGCGCATGATTGCAACTTTTCAGCACGATGGTCGGGGTGTGGGTGAAATGTATATGGTGACAACCAATGTAGGCCATCCCAAACTCCACGCATGGAAATATCCCCTACCCGAGGACACCGTTATTTTTCGAGTGCATCGGGTGGTCATACACGTCGATCAACCTAAAGTAGTACGCCTGCAAATGAAGCCAGACCAGCACCGTTCCAGCATAACTGACCATATCAGTCTGCGTGACGGAAGCGTTTCTGACCTGGAATGGACAGAAGATGCCACTATGTTGGCTTTTGCATCCATTTCCAGAGATCATAAGGATATTACCCTCCGGGTGGCCGACCCAAATACAGGTAAGGTGCGTGATATACTGAGCGAAAGAGAAGAAACCTTTTTCGAATCCGGCCATCGGATGGTCAATTGGCATATCCTCAAGGATCGTAAGGAGGTCCTCTGGTATTCGAAGAGAAGCAACTGGGGCCATTTATACATTTATGATCTTGAGACGGGAGATCTGAAAAAACAGATTACTGCTGGTGACTGGAACGTGCTTCAGGTACTGCATGTCAATCAGAAAAGCGGTGAAATTTTGTTTACAGGGGGCGGAAAAGAAGCGGGTGATCCTTATTATAATTATCTCTATTCCGTCAATATCAATAAAAGTCGCCCTTCAGAAGCTGATCCCGGCAGTGCTGATGTCAAATTGTTAAGTCCGGAGAATGCCAATCACAACATTTCCCTTTCTGCAGATGGAAAATACTTTGTAGATAGCTATTCTACTCCTCAGACACCTCCGACAACTGTATTGCGTTCTGTGACGGGAAAACCACCTGTAAAACTGGCAGATGCGGACATTTCCGGCCTGCTGAAGACCGGCTGGAATCCTCCGGAATCATTTACCGTCAAAGCCAGAGATGGAGAAACGGACCTATATGGGCTGATGTTTAAACCTACAGATTTTGATCCTGCCCAAAAATATCCCATCATCAACTATATCTATCCGGGGCCTCAATCAGGCAGTGTACGCTCGCGCAGTTTTATAACTGCACATAGTGATAATCAGGCTATCGCAGAACTGGGTTTTATCGTCATTGCATTGGATGCTATGGGTACTCCTGGGCGGTCCAAGTCCTTTCACGATGCCTATTATGGGAATATGGGGGACAATGGTTTGCCTGATCAGATTACAGGTATGAAACAGCTGGCAGATCGGCATGCCTGGATCGACATAGACAAAGTGGGTATTTACGGGCATTCAGGAGGGGGATTTGCTTCCACAGATGCGATCCTGCGTTATCCTGACTTTTTCAAAGTAGCTGTAAGCGGAGCAGGCAATCACGACAATCGCAATTATGAGGATGACTGGGGCGAAAAATGGCAGGGCCTGCTGAAAACCAGACCCGATGGATCGACCAATTATGACAATCAGGCGAATCATCTGCTGGCAAAAAACCTCAAAGGCAAACTACTGATCACACATGGCACCCTCGATGGCAATGTGCCTGTTTATAATACCCTGCTTGTGGTAGATGCATTAATTGCTGAGAATAAGGACTTCGACATGATTCTCTTCCCCAATCGCGGGCATGGATTCGGCAATGAAGCTTATATGATGCGCAAACGCTGGGATTATTTTGTTGAGCATCTCATGGGTGCTGAGCCACCGAAGGAATATGCGTTGAAAACGAGATGAAGATAAAGAATGAACGCAGAGGCGGAGAGGCGCAGAGATAATATGCTAATTTACAATCACTCTGCGACTCTCTGTCTCTGCGTTCATCCCCAAAACCACCAAAATCGTATGACCGAACAACCCCTCCAAATAGAATATGGCGACAGCTATATCGAAGTAAAAAGTCCCTACCCTGTCGATGTCAAAGGCATGCAGGCTTCACCCCAGGTAGTAGATGGGGCAACCGCCATCCCCCACGCACTCAACCACCCTATCTCCTCCCCTTCCCTCTTATCAATCGCCCAACAAAAACTATCCGTCAATACCGATGCAAATGCTATTATCGTCGTTTCAGATAATACCCGTCCGGTACCGTATCGTGACAAAGGTGGACTCATATTCCATATTATAGCAGTACTCCGGACGGCCGGATTTATCGACAAGCAGATCACCATTCTCATAGGTGCAGGCTCCCACCGCAATATGAACGAGCGCGAGATCGAAGTCATGCTGGGGCTACAAGCCAATGGGATGGAAAAAATAACTGTGGTAAATCACGAATACGAACAGGAAGATCAGCTCGCCTTTATCGGACATACAAGCAGGGGTTCCCTCGTCAAGATCAACAAGCTATACATGGAGGCCGACCTAAAGATCGTAACTGGCCTGGTTGAAAGCCATTTTATGGCGGGCGCTTCGGGTGGCCGCAAAGGTATTTGTCCCGGCATAGTCGGCAAGGAAACGCTCACCCTGTTTCACGGTGCCCGTTTCCTTAGTTCTGCACAGGCAGCCGATCTGGTGCTCGAGGGCAATCCACTGAATGACGAATCACTGGAAGTTGCACTCATGGCAGGCTGTGACTTTCTCGTAAATACGACCATAGATGCTGAAAAGCGCCTTACGGGAGTATTTGCAGGAGACCTTGTCAAAGCCCATCAATCTGCGGTGACAAAAATCCGTTCCTATGTGGTCGTGCCGCTGAAAAAGCGATATGACATTGTGGTCATACCCGGAGGCTTTGTGGGTATTAACCACTATCAGGCAGCCAAGGCTGCAATCGAAGCGTCTCGTGCGGTCAAGCCCGGTGGGCAGATCATTCTTATCACCCAACATACGGATCAGGATGTAATTGGAGGTGAAGGCTACAAGAAATGCCTCAGACTCTTAGGCGAACACGGTTTTCGAGGCTTTATGGATCTCATCAATCAGCCCGACTGGCAGCTTATACAAGAGCAATGGCAAGTGCAAATGTGGTGCAAGGTATTTGAAATCCTGGGAGATCCGGATCGAATGATTTATTGCAATCGGGAGATTCGGCGAGAAGATTATGAGATGTTGCCGGGCTTTCCGGCGTGGAAGTTGTGCTCACTCCGCGACCCCTATATGGTGGAGATGGTGAATAAAGCGATTTTGTTTGCCGTGGAAAGGAGTGGGCTTGCAGATCCGGATATTTTGTTGCTGAAGGACGGGCCTTATGGAGTACCGGTGGTGGAGTGATGATAGCCTGATCTTTTCCCGGTATTTTGTCAGCACTATGGCGATCATCTTTGACAATAGATAGAGACATATTATATTGTTTCAGCCTCCATTGCTTTTCAGGGCATGTTCCTTCCAAATTGCGTGATTACTCCTGAGCGTGGGATGTAATACGCAATAAGCGGTGAATAGGCACTACGCTTCATACACAAACGGTTGACATTCATTAAATAAAAAACGAGAAATGATATTTAGACAAAACATTCGGAGAATAAATTTAATTGCTCATCTGTCTTCATCTTTAGGATGGTTTGGATCAGTTTTGGTATTTACAATTCTTGCTATTACGGCTTTAAATATTACTGATAATCAGATTACTTCCTCTTTATTGATTTCTTTAAAGTACACTACATGGCTCGTAATTCTTCCGCTTTGCTTTGCATCATTAGCAACTGGAGTGATTCAAGCTATTGGTACAAAATGGAGGCTTTTAAAACATTACTGGATTATCGTCAAGTTAATACTAACAATCATTTCAACTCTATTACTGATTCTTCACTTAGCACCAATAGATGTTATGGCGAATGGAGCATTAGTTACAGGTTCTTTGAGTAAAAATTTAACAATTGACTTAATGAGCATAATATCAAAAGCAGGAGCCGCTATCTTGGCTTTACTCGCCATAACGACAATATCTATTTATAAGCCCTGGGGGAAACGCAGTAAACAACAAACGGAAATGGACAAAAAGAAAAAGTCGCGGGGTTTTTACATTTTAATCGGTCTATTAATTCTGATTACAATTGTAATTATCAAGCACTTAATCTCAAATGGAGGAATACCAAGCCATTAAAAAAAAACGAAATGCCAATCGAGTAGGCGGCTGACACTACCGAAGTAGAGCCAGTGCGCCTCTCACACCACCGTACGTACGGACCTCGTATACGGCGGTTGATTAAACAACTCTGATCGAAAGATAATAGTCCACAAAGGAAAGGTACCCACGTCGCTTCAGGCGTTCAATCGTAATGGTAGTTCGCATCATAGGACTGCAAGCAATGGCCCAGCCACCCATACGGGATCGCGACCATGCATATGCCTGCCCAGGCGGAACCCCCAATCGGATAAAACTTCGTCTTCGCTTTTCGGGTCTCTTCCAATGTTTCCAGATACAGTAGCGCAGGCGGTTGCGGACCCAGCCATCGAGCTTCTTGAGCTTCTCATAGCTGTGTGCGTACTTGAAGTAGTGCAACCACCTAACCGTTGCCAGTAATGTGCGTAACGCAACACCCGATTGAAGTTAACAAATCAGGCCGAGTCTATCGAACTTCCAAAAATCTTTGCTCTATGATTGACTCCCCAGTTATGTAATTCCAAAACGACTTTTTCTAGTGTTTTTGAATACTCTGTTGGTGTATACTGTGTTCTCACAGGAAAACCATTCAAAACAGTTCTGGTAATCAACTGATTTTCTATCCAGATCCTTCAATTCCTTTGACAAAACTTTGGTAGATAATTTTGGAATACTCCGTTCAATTTCCCTGAAGTGTGTATTCCCTTCCCAAATAGAAATCAAGATCAAAAGTTTCCATTTTCCACCTATTACATCCAATGTATCCCTTATGGGCAACAATGCAGATACACACTCTTTATGTTCTCTTTTCTTCATCTCGATTGACTTGTTGATTACCTAAAGGTAACTGATTACTTATGGGTAACTGATTACAAAAGGTAAGCAATGGTAATTAATTTTATGTTCGAAATCAAGAAAGCTAAAAAAGCAAGTAACATTCAGACAGAACATGAAAGAACAAAAAAAATCAAAAGTACTTCATATTTCACTATGGGTCGTTCAAGTACTATTAGCGGCATTATTTGGCTTTGTCGGACTTATGAAAATGATTACTCCTGCTGCACAACTCATGGAAAGCGGGATGTCAGTTGTGAACTTCGTTGGAATTGGCATGACACGCTTCATTGGTGTCAGCGAGTTGATTGGTGCAATCGGATTAATCCTGCCTGCAGCATTACGCATTAAACCAATACTAACTCCGTTAGCTGCTTCGGGTATTGCAGTAATAATGATTCTGGCAACTGCATATCATGTTTATGTAAGTGAACCACCAGTAACGATTGCATTCTTTCTGCTCGCCGCATTTGTGGCATGGGGAAGATTTAAGAAAGCACCGATTGAACCGAAGTAAGACCCGCGTAACAACTAACAAACCCGTTATTGTAAGGGAAATTATAATAGCGGGTTTACCGTTTCGTGAGGATTCAGCAATAAAACTACTGCAACACAGTGCAATGTAATTATGGATGTTAAGCCCTCAATTGAGAGTAACAACTACTCTTTTTCATTACATTTCTAATCGCTATTAGCTACCAAACTCATGCTCAGAATAAGAATATTTTTGGCGCTATAGTTGGAACGAATGCTTCGGGAGTCTCGGATTATACTGGAAAAACCGCAGTAGGGATAACGGGTGGTCTATATTGGGAATGGAAGGTTTCTGACTTATTCTCCCTCCAATCAAATTTTCTTTATTCTCAAAGAGGTGAACGTGAAGATAATGCAACTCCTGAATTGAGATTAGAATATATGAATTTACCAATCATGGCAAAGTACTACCTAACTGACAATTTTCAAGTTATGGCTGGTATTTTTTGGGACCTTCTCTTAGGGGTAGAAGGTTATAACTATTCCAATGATGACTTTAAAAATAGTGATTTTGGTATTCCTATTGGGCTGAGTTATGTTTTATCCGATAACATTCAGTTAGGGTTATCATACAATTTTGGCCTATCGAATATTTTGGATTCAAGTACTAATGATTTTGCTCCAAGGAATAATTGGGGTAATGTAACAATAGCTCTTTTGATAAGGTAATTTATAGAGACTAAAATTGAAGATAAATTACGTTGTGTGTTATAAAATCAGTAGGATAAATTTGGTAGTAATGAGCTTAGCGTAGCTTCGATTGAGGCTGAATTGAGCCGAAGTAAGACCAGAATACCAACGAACGAACCTGTAACCATTATAACCAATATGTTGCTTCAATCTTTGTTTTGCCCTATTCTGTCTGTGGGTATCAAGTTTCTGAGCGAGTAATCGCAGGAGATACTTTCGGCTTCCGGCCTATCCTTGCTCCCTTTACCCTCCTTTTCGGATTTACAGCTTTTCCGATCCTTGATCCACAGCCCCCTTCGGGCGGTTTAACCTTTGGCCCTTCATCAGATGCATGTAGCACCAACTACTTTGGCCGCTGCTGAATCCCTGAAAAAAAAATATCAGGGCCTCCCCGGGTAAGATATACCGCTTTGTGCCTACCGCCGCCGCATCTACATGATCCTTCTCCGGGCAACTTTTGGGCTTCGAGAAGATGTGATCTCTCACCCTCCAGACCATGCCTCTTATACGATTCGTGTTCCTCGGTGCAGACATTTGCAGTCCGGCTTACTTCAGACCCTTTGTTACCAAAGGCACCCTTGCCACTTGCTAGCGCTTCTTCGCTGCCTAAGCGCGCAGGAGACTTTCACTCCCCAGTAAGATTTCTCCTGATACTTTCTGTATCTTTGAGATAATCCCGGCATACCATTCCGGGCACACACATCGGCTACACGTCGCTATACCTTGCTACGCTGCGGTACAGCGTGTAGCCGTGTCGTTCCAGCCAACTATAAAATGAAGAAAAGTTAGCATCTAGCGTGAGATACAATCAGATTGTTGTTATCTTTATTATAACAGGAAAAGAATCACATGTAATGGGAAAAGCAACTTTGCGAATTATAGATGCGATTAAGCAATTAACCTTGGCAGAGAAACTGCACCTTATTGAGCTAATATTTCGGGATATTCGTTCAGAAACATTGAAAATAGATCAGGCAGAAAAGCAAAGAAGGGCCGCAGCAGAACTCTTACTTTCTGATTATCAGTCGGATAAAGAATTGATGGCTTTTACTACCCTGGACAGAGAAGATTTTTATGAAACGAAGTGAAATATGGCTGATTAATCTGGACCCAACCATTGGGGCTGAAATCCGCAAAACCAGACCAGCGGTTATTGTAAATGATGATTCTCTGGGCATATTACCACTCAAGATAATAGTCCCCATTACAGATTGGAAAAGTAAATATTCGGCCGCAGACTGGATGGTTAAATTAGATCCTAACTCAAGTAACAAACTTAGCAAAGTTTCTACAGCAGACTGTTTTCAGGTCCGTTCGTTATCCCAAATCCGAATGGTACGGAAGATAGGTGAAGTCTCAAGAGTCAAAATGCAAGAAATAGAAGGCGCTCTTGCAAAGGTTCTCAAAATCAATTAGATGAAAAAATAGCTGGCTGGAACAGAAGCTAAATGCAATTGCTCGCTCCGCTCGCACCTGCATCTAGCCCGGTCGTTCGCTTCCATGAAAAAAATAAAACAGCCAATATGAATTATGAAAGAATAAATTTTGGAAATAGAGTTGCGGAAGATGAAGAAAATCAATTTCCTGATTATTTCCTACCAACAAGATATTGGAAGAACTTGATTAATGGAAAAGTTGATGTAGTACTTGGACCAAAAGGTTCTGGCAAAAGTGCTTTATATCTAAATCTATTGAGCAAGGAAGAAGAGTTAAAAAATAAAAATATTTTATTGTTTAAGGCTGAAAATCCAAGAGGAGATACTATTTTCAGTTTGTTTAATCAAATCACAGCTACAAGCACATATGAATCTCCCAAAGTAGAATATCTAATTGAGCAAGATATAATTGCATTTTGGAAATTGTATTTTCTTACAATTATTGTAACGGGATTGAATAAAGAGCAACAAGAAGAATGCGAGCTAAAAAAAGTAATTGAAATCTTTGAAGAATGCGGATTAATACCGACAGAAAAAAACCTGAAAAATATTTTTAGGCATGTTATCCACTATCTTAAACAAGTAGTAACTCTTCAATTCTTTCAACCAGAAGTAGAGTTAGACCCATTAAGTGGGACAATTAAATCTATTAAAGGAAAAATTTCATTTGAAGAATTATCCCCCAAGAAGATAGAGGAAGGACATCTTACCTTAGATGATTTATTCGATTTGGTGAACAAAGGATTAGAAAAGTCAAAAAATCAAATTTGGGTTGCCATTGATAGACTTGATGTTGCTTTTCAAGAAGATTTGACTTTGGAGAAACGTGCACTAAAATCATTATTCATAGTCTATAATTCATTAAAAAGATACACAAATATCAATTTGAAAATTTTCCTCAGAGACGATATTTGGGAAAAAATAACCGTTGACGGTTTACGTGAGGCAAGTCATATAACTAAAAAGGAAACAATAGAATGGAGTAAAAACAATACCTTTTTTTTGATTTTAAAAAGAATTTTAAAAAGTACCGAGATTTGTGATTTATATAATTGCAACGCACAAGGTGTTTTAGTTAATATAGAAAATCAAAGAGCGCTTTTTAATCAAATTTTTCCAATAAATATGGAACTGCCAAATGGCGAAGTAAAACCAACTTTTGACTGGATGTTAGAAATGTTAAGGGACGGAAATAATTTGTTCACACCAAGAGAGATTATTCATCTTTTAAATGAAATCAACTCGACACAAGAAGAAATGTTAAGGGTTGGAAATAGTGTTGAGGGTAATAAATTATATTCAAAAGAAGCGTTAAAAAACAGCATCAAGGAGGTTTCAAAAGTAAAGTTTGAACAGACCCTTTTGGCTGAAAACCCTCATTTGGTTGATTTGATAAACAGCAATTTTAGATATGCAACCTCAAAAATAAATTTGGACTGGGTAAAGGAAACATTTGAATTACCCAATGATAATCAAGCTCATGGGTTTTGCGAAACATTTCAAAAAGTTGGATTTTTAAAGAGGTTGAATGTAGATGAATATTGGATTCCTTATTTATATCAAGAAGCATTAAAATAAAAAAAACACGGAAGCGAATCGAGTAGGCGGCTGACGCTGCCGAAGCAACGCCAGTGCGCCTCTCACACCACCGTACGTACGGACCTCGTATACGGCGGTTGATTAAACAACTCTGATCGAAAGATAATAGTCCACAAAGGAAAGGTACCCACGTCGCTTCAGGCGTTCAATCGTAATGGTAGTTCGCATCATGGGACTGCAAGCAATGGCCCAGCCTCCCATACGGGATCGCGACCATGCATATGCCTGCCCAGGCAGAACCCCCAATCGGATAAAACTTCGTCTTCGCTTTTCGGGTCTCTTCCAATGTTTCCAGATACAGTAGCGCAGGCGGTTGCGTAGCCAGCCATCGAGCTTCTTGAGCTTCTCATAGCTGTGTGCGTACTTGAAGTAGTGCAACCAGCCTTTCATCAATCGATTGATTTGTCTGATGCGCTCACTCAGGGAGAGGGGACGAGTTTTGCGGGTGAGTCCTTTGAGTTTGAGCTTCAAGCGCTTCATACTCGCAGGGGCTACCCGAAGCCGATACTGCCCCTTCACCCCCTTCTTGTACACCGGTACAAATCCATAACCGAGCAAGGTGAACTTCACCGGACGGCAGATACGGGTCTTCTTTTGATTGACTTCAAGCAGAAGCTTTGTTCTAGGCCCAAAAATTTAGA
Source organism: Saprospiraceae bacterium (assembly GCA_965222975.1). Taxonomy (GTDB): domain Bacteria; phylum Bacteroidota; class Bacteroidia; order Chitinophagales; family Saprospiraceae; genus UBA6168. Next base: position 21,963 of record CBDCVJ010000022.1, read on the forward strand.
CAGGTGTTTAAGTTAAAAAAACTGTTTAAATTTTAGGAAATGAGTAGACGCAAATTCACATCAAAATTTAAGACGAAAGTCGTACTGGAAGCGCTTAAGGAGCGTACGAGTCTCTCACCCTCCAGACCACACCTCTTATGCGATTTGTATTCCTCGGTAGGTACTTGCAGTCCGGCTTACCCCGGATCGAGCCCGGGGCAGGCTTTCAGACCTGCGGTTGCCCACAACGCCCTTGCCGCTTGTTAGCGCTTCTTCCTTGCCTAAGTGCGCAGGAGACTTTCACTCCCCAGTAAGATTTCTCCTGATACTTTCTGTACCTTTGAGATAATCCCGGCATACCATTCCGGGCAAACACAATGTGTATGATGATCATGCCTTCCATCCGGTCGGCACGCCACATACATAAAACGTTACCTGCCAAAAAAAAATTGGAATGCTTAAAGATTTGTAACAACTTTGTAATTACAAATCTAATTGCAATATGGAAGTTTCAATTATTTCTATTGGGAACTCTAAAGGGCTTCGTTTAAGCAAAACCATTTTAGAAAAATACAATATTCGCGATAAAGTCGAACTTATCCTGGAAAAGGGATATATCGTGATAAAACCGATAAGTAAACCGAGGAAGAATTGGGAAGAAGCCTTTAAGCAGATGCATGCAGAAGGCGATGACCAATTGTTGATAGATGATGTCTTTGACGAAGAAACTTTTGATGATTGGAAATGAAGCAATATGAAATTGTGTTGGTAAATCTTGACCCCACTATGGGAGTCGAAATGAAAAAAACACGCCCGTGTGTCATTATCTCACCTGACGAAATGAATAAGTATCTTAGATCAGTTGTGATTGCTCCCATGACTACAAAGTCCAGAAAATATCCTACTCGTATTGAAGTAAAACACGATAATAAAATTGGCTGGATAGTAATAGATCAGATAAGAACTATTGATAAAAAAAGAGTAATCAAAAAATTAGGAAGATTGTCCAAGCCGGAGATCAAAGAGGTGAAGTCCATAATTGAGGAAACTTTTGTAAAATAAAAAGTGGGTAACACAAGCTAAATGCAATTGCAAGAAAGAAAACAAAAGCAATTTTACCATGAATAAGGCGTAAACTCTATGACTCAGAAACTTAATCAAATCACGTTATTTGAAAAACCATTATTCTCGTGGTACAAACTATCTACGCCTTTAGATGGAGAAATTAATTTACCAGCAGAATCTTGTTTTGCCTATATTCTTGAAGGCGATGAACAAGACATAACAAAATCAGGATTTTTAGCAAAACAAGGAACTGTTATCCTATCGTTATGTGGTAAAACAGTCGGTCGTAGTTTCTCAGCAAATGAAACTGGATACTTAAGTACTATTATTGTTCATTTTAATCGAGACTTACTGCAAAAAGTTTTTGATGGCGAAAAGCCAAAATTTTGGAAGGAATTGGATTACCCCTTAAAAAAAGACAGCTTTCAAGAAGACGCTTCGGCCTTAGTAAAAGCCTATTTTTTGAGTGTTTCCAAGTTTTTTGAACACAAAAACTGCACTAAGCGAGGAAATTTTGGCGATCAAGTTAAAAGAAATTATTCTGCTCCTCCTGCAAACTGAAGAGTCTTCACACTTGAATTTAATTATAAGACGTTTATTTTCTGATAGAACTTTTTCATTTAGGGAAGTCATTGATACTAACTTGTATGAACCATTGGACCTTCAACGTTTGGCAGCTATGACAAGCAACAGTATGGCTTCTTTTAAAAGAAAATTCAACAAAGTGTACGACAGCACACCAGCTAAATACATCACTCAAAAAAAGTTGGAAAAGGCACGAAGCATTTTAGCTTTTTCTCAAAACTCCATAAAAGAGATTTGCTACGATTGTGGGTTCATTAATCCATCCAGTTTTTCTCGAATGTTCAAAAATGAATATGGCTGTTCTCCTACCGAGTTCAGAAAGAGCCTCAATGAATGATGATTGAACCCACTGGCAAAGACAGAATCACCATTTGCTAATAAATTTGCATCAAAAAGAATATGCAAAATTTAAAATTTATGCGTGCTATCATTTTTCGAGACTATGGCGACCCTCAGGAAGTAATGGAACTTGTTGAAGATTGTAAAATTCCTATACCCAATAAGAATGAAGTTTTAGTGAAAGTAGAATGTGCCTCCGTTAATGCGGCTGATAGGTATATTGTCCGAGCTAATTACTTTATTATTCGGATGGTTTTTGGATTGTTCAGACCTTCTAAGAAAAAGAGAATCTTAGGAATGGACATAGCGGGAACTATTAAAAGCATTGGGAAAAATGTTAAGGGTTTTCAAGTAGGTGATGCGGTAGTAGCTGATATTCGAAAATCCTTTGGAGGAGGCTATGCAGAATACGCCATTATAAATGCCAAACACTTGGTGAAAAAACCTGAGGAAGTTTCTTTTGAACAAGCCTGTACGGTGCCTATATCTGGCCAAGCCGCAATGATGGGAATGATTCTTTGTGACATAAAGCCAGGCGATAAAGTGTTGGTTAATGGTGCTTCGGGTGGTGTTGGCTCTTTTGGTATTCAGATAGCAAAAGCTCAGGGCGCCTATGTAGCAGCAATCTGTTCAACCAATAAAGCTGAGGCAGTAAAGAGTTGGGGAGCGGATGAGATTGTTGACTATAAAAAAAAGGATTCAATCAAAGCATTAATTGGAAATGAGTTTGATGCGGTTTTTGATACGGCATCTTTTCAATGTCCTGGCAGATACAAACAGATTCTAAAAAAAGAGGGAAAGTATGTATTAGTTGGAGGTGATTTTTACAATATGCTCAAAATAAAATTCCTTGGTCGATTTGGACGTGGCAGCCAAAAATTCATGGCTCTCTCTCAAAAAATTAAGGTGACAACCAATATAAAAACAGTACTCAAAATGATTGCTGATAATAAAATAAAGCCTGCTGTCCAAAAAGTAATTTCACTACAAGATGTACCAGAAGCTATTCATAATCTTGAGCAGCGTTCAGTAGTTGGTAAAATAGTGGTCGATTTAAATAAGGAAGTCTCAGCCTATTCATAAGAAAAACTGGTGCTAACAAAGCATACAACGGTCATGCCCAGTAAAAGCTGGTCACGCCGTGTATGCGAGACGTTGTGTGCAACTAATAAAAATGAAAAAAGAACAAACTTATAGAGAAATCAAACCCATTGAAAAATTGGAGAATCTGGTTCATTCATTTTGGATGCACCATAACGCATCAGATAAACCGGAACAAAAAATCATAGTCCCTGACAGTTATTTGAAAATAGTCTTTGTTGTACAAAATGAAAAAATTGAAAAATATTTCATGACAGGGTTATGGACGCAAGAAAAAACTATAATTACTCCGCCAAACGCCATTAATTATGGATGCAGATTAAAAATTTTAGCACCCGAATTTTTATTACAGTATGAAGTGGCATCTGTTCTTCAAGATTTCAAGCAATTGGATTTAAGCTATTTGAATCTAAAACATTTCGACCTTTCGTCCTTTGAAAAAATTGTTCGGCAATGGCAAATGGAATTGTTGAAAATAAAATCACCCAAAGAAATTCCCGCCCATAAATTAAGGCTCTCTCAGTTGGTGGACAAAATGAAAGGGGACGTAACCGCAAAACAGGTTTCCGAACAAATATTTTGGACCAACAGGCAAATCAACCGCTACCTGAATAAATATATTGGGGTTTCTTTGAAAAAATATCTCAATATTCAAAAGGCTTACTATTCCTATATTCAAATTAGGGAAGGCAGGTTTTTTCCAGAAAACTATTATTTCGACCAAGCACATTTTATTAGGGAAGTTAAAAAACATACTGGCGAAACCCCAAGCAAACTCCACGAAGGGCAAAACGACCGATTTATACAATTGAAAAACATCAAGCCGAAATAGATTTGCAGAAAATTTATTTCAAATGCAAAAGATAATTTCAATACTCACCATCAGCCTTTTTATTTTTGGCTGCGGGAACGAACCTCCAAAAGAAAAATCACCTACCAATTCTAATCAACAACCTTCTAAGGTTGACGACCAATCCAAAATTGGCAGAACCAATTATGCAGTCGTCTGGAAATGGGCAACTGACGACACAAAACTTGTCGAAGACAACATTGTCAATATCTCCCATGAACTTACCAAGCTCTGGAAGGAGGATTTGGTCGAAAATACCTATTTTGATACCGATACAAAAATTGACAAATTGGATTATTTTGGGAATGTTACTTTTTTCTTGAAAGCCCAAAACGAAGCAGAAGCAAAATCCATTCTTGACCAATTGACAGTCGTAACAAAACGAATTGCAACCTATACATTGCACCCTGTTGGACTGTTGTGGTTGGACAGGAAAACCGAACTGATTAACAAAAAAGGAATGACCAAATCGTTTGTCTCAGTATGGACGACAACCAAATCACCCCTTCATGGCAATAATGCAGACGATGTGCTGAAAAGCCAGAGTGATGCTATTCTCGCATTGTGGAATAAGGGCACCATCGAAAATGTTTATTTTGATATAGAAGGGACTTATGAACCCAACAAAAAGACAGATTTTGTATTTTTTGTAAATGTCAATTCTGAGGAAGAAGCAAAAAGCATTTGCGAATCCCTTCCATTTTTTCAACATAAAATGGCCACTTACGAACTCCACCAGGTCGGTGTATTTTGGATGGGTAAATACGAAGAAAATTAACTTAATCACCTTTTTCCAAATCCATAAGTATGCGTTTTTTAAAGCAGGAAATTTACTTTCCGATTATCATTGTTATACACTTTCTGTTCTGGGCAATAGATTTATACCTCTATTCAGGTGCTTTTACAGAAGTAGATGCAGACACCATGTTCTTCGGAAAAATAAATGGCACATGGGCTAACCCACATCGAATTCTGGGTGAAGTATTCTCCTCTTGGGTCGTCACCGTTTTTGCATTTAATTTTTTGATGGCAACGAGAGCCAAATGGGTCGAAAGACTGTTCGGTGGTCTTGACAAAATGTATCTAATCCACAGGAGATCAGGAGTGATAGCCGTATTCTTATTGTTGGCTCACTTCCTTATCGTACCCAGAGCGGTAGAGTTCAACCCTGGCAAACCACTTGGTTTTTATGCTTTCGCCCTTATCATCATTGGCGTAATACTATCAGCTGCACCCATTTTCAAGAAAAAAATTCCGTATCACAAATGGATTAATATCCATAAACTAATGGGAGTGTTCTATGTAATGGGGGTTGTTCATGGCATAATGGTGGACTCGCTAATTAAAGAATTGCCAATTACACGGGTGTATGTTTTTGGAATGGCTTTTATCGGAATTGCCGCATGGATTTACCGAGCATTCCTATTTAATATTTTCAATAAAAAACTGGATTACAGAATTGCAGAAGTAAACGACTTGGGGCATCAAATCACGGAAATCATACTCAAGCCCATAAAAAAAGATTTACAATATTTAGCAGGTCAGTTTGCCTTTTTTAAATTTCCCTCCATTAGCAAAAAAGAACAGCACCCATTTACATTGAGCAGCCACCCTTATGACAATGCGCTACGAATTACGGTCAAAGGTTTGGGAGATTATACAAATGATTTGAGCAATAAATTAAAGGCAGGTGACACCGCTTTGGTGGAAGGAGCATATGGTCATTTTTCGTCCAGTTATATCAAAGAATCCGACCAAATATGGATAGCAGGAGGCATTGGCATTACGCCATTTTTATCGCTTGCTAAAGATATACATCCCAATAAAGTACAGCTCTATTGGTGTGTAAACAAAAATGATGAAGCTGTATATGTGGATGAACTACAAGAGGTAGCCAATAAAAATACAAATTTTCAATTTACTATCTGGTCGTCAGATAAATCTGGTTACTTAACCGCCGACAAATTAGATACTGACAATTATAAAAACAAAGGGTATTTAATCTGCGGACCAAGCGCATTGAAAGAAAGTATGATAAAAGGGTTGTTGCAAAAAGGGGTATGCAGAGACGATATTTATGATGAAGAATTTGCTTTCAGATAATCATTCACAAACTTTAAACAATTCAACAAATGACTGACATCATTAATTTTATTTTACTTCTTGTGATAGGGACTCAATTTGGAATAGCCTTGGCTTCTTCCCTAATTGTTCATCCTATTTTAGCAAAAATTAGTCGTCCTTCCGCAATTGAGGTATTTAAGCCATTTTTTCATAAGACGCATAACAGCATGATAACCATGTCAATCATCGTAACGGTTTTGGCATTGGCGATGTCCTATTTTACAGGCAATTGGTGGTGGTTTGGCGTTTCCTTATTGATGCATCTAAATGGCCCTTACACCTTAAAATTTATGATGCCTACCAATAACCGATTAATGGCAGACGGTGTTGACCCTAATTCACAGCAAACTATTTCTGATTTGAAAAATTGGGGTGGCTTGCATGCCGTTCGCACCGTTTGGAATGGAGGTATTTTTATTGCCTTTCTTGCATTGACTTTTTTTAGTTAAAAAGGATAGCAAATCCGTGAGGGCATATCATCTTTCACAGGGAACGGCATAGATAATAGCTGTATTAAAAAATCTGTTCTCAGTTAAAAATTTATAACAAAAAAAATCATGACACAGAATCCTAAACTTAAAGCAGTAGTCTCTATCAGAAACTTAGTACTTGGCTTGTCCAATGATTGGAAGGAACTAAAATCATTGGGAGCAGAAATTGATGAAGCCGTTCGTCATGCCAGCACCGAGTTTATCAATCAAGCTCCTGTAATAGCCCACGAAAGGTGGCTGGCGGAAATGGGCAAAATGGAAAACAACATACGTTCGCTAAAAAGCATCATGAACCAATCGGTTGAAAAAATCAACAACAGGGAATCAGGTGGATTGGCGGAAATTTGGAACAGCCACACAAAATTTTCTGCGGACTTGCTCGACAGGTTGAACGCTTTATTTGAACTGGGTAAAGCACATTTACCAGAAGGTTATCAATCGGGTTGGGCAGAAAACTGGAATACGATTTTTGATAAGTTCGTAGCAATCCAACAACTGGCAGAAGGGAGCAGTTTGCATTTGTCCATAATAAGTGAATTTGCACCAGAAGAGGTAGATGAACTGACCGATACCATGTTGAGGAATATGCCCAAAAGATACACAATGGAAGAAGCAATCCAATATGAAAAAGAATATATGGAAGCTTATGAAGAACTCAAAAAAGAGGCAACTCAGAAAAAGAACTTATGGGACAGGTTTCTTGATATTCTCGCTGGCGGTGTTCAACAATCACCTGCCGAACGGGTAATGATGCAGCGGTGGGTCAATGGAGAAAAAGGTGAATTGTGAAAATCATAGAATTCAAAACAAACATCATCAAACTTGTACCAAAAATGAATAAAATCAACTATTTAACTTTCAGCGGAATCGCTATGATATTGGCAGGCGTTTTTATGCTCGCATCAGAAAGCATTGGTATTGGAACAGCCAAGTTTTTAGTTCCATTAATGTTTGCAATAGGCGGTGTGTTCGCCTACTTATTTTCAGAAGCCAACAAACACCATAAGATTGCAAGGCAGTACCACTTGTTGCAAGGTATCGGCATGGTTGTATTCGCCTTTTTGATTGGGATAATACCCAATAGTCTGGGTGAATTTCTAAGGTATGTTACATATTTTATGGGATTATTTGGCCTTATCGAGATACTGTTCGGGTTTATGGCACTCAATACAGGTAACAAATTGAATATGGGAATTCTCATTTCAAGATTTGTCGCAGGCTTTTTCAACCTGATTGGGGCAGTATTGATTTTAGCAACATCCGTTACAGATGAAATCAGCGGACTTTTAATCGCTGGAATTTTAGTTGTTCTCGGCGGAATCGCATTTATAGTCTTCTCGTTTAGAATAAGAAAAATAAAATCGAACTCGTAAGCCTCCTACCGTTCTATTCTTACCTTAATATTTTCTATTTTTACAAGGCTGAATAAAAAAGAAAGCAGCACACAACAAAGTGCAAAACGGCAATAGCGGCTATGCGCCGCTACTGAATTCTATCAGAATTGCAAGTTTATTTCTCAATAATATTATAAAATAAATTTGCTTACCGTCCAATGGCAACAGACAGTGCAAAGGCATTGCCCCAGAAAAAATAAAACCCTCCCTTTCGATTGAAAGGGTTTTATTTTTTCTTCTGTTCTTTGGGGAAAAAATAATTAATAAACAGGTCGCTTTACATAAGGCGTACCCCGTTTGACAGTTGCGAACATCCGGTGGATCAGCTTGTTCATCACAGCGTTCAGCACCAATCTGTGATTGGCCTTTATTTGCATTTGACGCTCGTAGTAAGCCTTGAGTTCAGGGTCGTACTTTGTCGCATTGAGTGCACCAAAGACCAATAGCGATTTCATCGTCCGGTTACCATAAAAGCTCACCCGGGTAGCCTTCCTGATACTGCTGCCCGATTCATTTTTGAAAGGGGCCACACAACAATAACAAGCAAACTTTCTGGCATCCTTTATCTGCTCAAAGTTTTGGGTAAAAACAATGGTGTGCCAGGATATGACCGGGCCTATACCGGGGATGCTCACCAGCAGATCATATGTCTTTCTTAGCGGTGAATTTACAGTGATGAGCTGTTCGATCTGCTTTTCTGTTTTTCGGCGTCGTTTTCTGATGAGCGATTTCAAGGACAGGGCATCTTTTAATACAACCTTAGTGTAAGTATCGGATAAACAGCTACTTAGAACTTTATGGCGGTTGTTCAAGGCCAATTCTTGTTTTTGCAGGTGCTTTCGGTGATTGACCAATACTTGCAAGGCAAGTAGTTCGTCCTCAAGGTTTGTGTTAAGGTGAAGGCCCTGCTGAAACCTTAACCCATACCGGGCAATTGAAAGGGCGTCAGCTTTGTCGGATTTTTCACGTCGGAACCCCATGCTGTGTTTGATCTGCAGCGGGTTCACAGCAGCATAGTCATAGCCCTTTTGTTTTAGGAAAAAGCAGAACTGGTGCCCATAATAGCCTGTATGTTCGAGGCAGAACATGACTGTGTCCGTATGGCATAATTGTCCGGTAACCCATTCATCAACTTGCCCGAAACCAAAGGGCTTGTTCAAGAATGAACCATGAGCTGCCTGCTCCGTGCCCCACTTGACCAAACAGAGGTCAAGTGTTGATTTGGAAATATCAACGCCGATAACTACATTGTACATAAATAGAATTTTTGATGAACTGCATTTATACCCTTAATAGGCCTGGAAACCTGTAATTCTATTGAATGCCAATTCATCTTTGAGGAGAAAGCACAAAGTCCAATTCAGTTGTTAGTCCTTTGTTAGACTGGCGTTTAGCAATGGTTCACTTTGGCTCTCTCCAAGGATTTTTATCACCCAAATATAATGGGAGCAATGTAAGGGCGTTTGCACCAACCGTCAGACTGTGAAAAAACCCCATTACGTATTTTGATTCCCGTATATTTTTGAATTAATTTATTTTCCACGAAAAAATTTAAAAATGTTGAAAGATTATTTTTAAAAAATACGTATAAAAATATATGCCCAGGTATTTTTTGGTTAATTTTAATTCGCCGAAAAAAGACAATAAAACAAAAAAAACAATTTTTTAAAAAATATGCAATTAACAGGTAACGACAGGAACCAGTTCCAAATGATCTGCCTGGAAAATATTGTTTCCGAAAACAGCCACGCCAGGGTAGTTGATGCTTTCGTGGATTTTTTGGACCTGAAAAAACTGGGCTTTAAAATAAAAGGGGGAATTAAAAACGGGCGTCCCGCTTATACAGCAGAAGATCTGTTGAAGCTCTATTTTTATGGATATATGAACCGGGTGCGTTCTTCGAGGAGGCTGGAGCGGGAAGCGGAAACGAACATCGAGACCATGTGGCTCCTGAAGGGCCTGCGCCCGTGCTACAAAACAATTGCCGATTTCCGGAAGGACAACCCTGCGGCATTCAAAGCGGCGTTCAGGCCCTTCAATATATTTTTGAGGGACGAGGGCCTTTTTTCGGACGACACCGTTGCCACGGACGGCTCTAAATTCAGGGCGCAGAATTCAAAAAAGAACAACTACAACGAGAAGAAAATAAACGACCATTTGAATTACATCGAAAAACAGACGGAACAATACCTAAAGGAAATGGACGAGCTGGACGCACTGGAAGAGGCGGAGGAAATCCGACTCGAACAGGCCACGGCCATCTCCCAAAAGCTCGACCACCTTACAAAGAGGAAAAAGAAATACGACGGCCTGAAGAAGGACATTTTGGAGGCCCACGAAAAGGGCGTGACACAAATATCGACCACCGACCCCGACGCACGTGCGCTGCCGAAAAAAATGAACATTGTGGAGATGGGCTACAACGCCGTCATCACCTGCGAGGCCGACAACTCCCTGATAACCAACTTCGAAACGCTGAACGAGCATGGCACGTACGCCCTTTCGGGCGCCGCCCTCAATGCGAGGGAAGCACTCGGCAAAAAGGAAGGCGAATACATAAGACAACTGGCCGACAAGGGCTTCGACACGGGCGCCGAACTGAAAACGTGTGCCGGAAACGACGTGCTGACCTACGTGTCGCCCAAGAGCAGGGTGTCGCCGAAAAAGGACACCAGGTTCAACAAGGATGCATTTTTTTACGACCATGAAAGGGATGCCTACATATGCCCCGAAAAAAGGGAGCTGAAATCGAACGGGAAATGGTACAACAAGAACAGCGGCAAGTTGAGGAAGGCATACAGGGTGAAACATTACAAACTGCCGTTCGCAATCTGCAATGCCTGCCCCCTTAAAATTGAATGTGCCGGAAAATCGAACCTCGGCAACAGCAAGGGAAAATACATCGAGCGCAGCGAATACCAGGAATATATTGATGAAAACATCGAAAGGGTAAAATTAAACAAGGAACTTTACCGGAAAAGGCAGGAAATTGTCGAGCACCCCTTCGGCACCATCAAACGGCAGTGGGGATACGACCATGTATTAATGAAAGGATTAAAAAAAGTGGACGGAGAATTTGCCATCATTTTCACCGTATATAATCTGCGCCGTGCCATTTCCATGTACGGCGTGAAAAAATTCATAAATAAATTAAGGGAAGCCAAATTTTTTGTTTTTTGGGAGATACGGGGCATTTTAAAAGGGCTTAGACGTATATTTTTTGAAAATAGAGAAATAATATTTTTAAAAAACAAAAAATTAAATAGCGTCACGCACGCTTATATTAATCAATAAAAGGATTAATTTTGGCAGGATGGAGGTTTTTTCACAAACTGCCGTTGTATGTCATTAGAAAAAAGAAACAAAAACAGACAAAATGAGATGAACGAATATTTATGAAATACCCAAACCTATATCAATCATTTAATAAATATATAGATTTACCTATTGATGTTTATCTTGATGTAGAGAGTAGAATAGTTTATAAAACGCTAAACAAAAACGAATACTTAATCAAGAGCGGACAAATAATTAGATACTTACCTTTTATTAATAAGGGGTTGATGATAAATTATCGTTTAGACGAGAATGGAGACAAACATGTTTTACAAATACGTTGGACAGGATTATGGTTAGGTGATTTATATAGTTTTTTTTCAGGTAATCCTACTAAATTTAATATTCGAGCATATCAGGATACCGAATTGCTTATGATGAATCATGACACCTATGATTACATTACAAGAGAACATCCAGTTTTCGAGAGATATTTTCGGCTTGGGTTGCAAAATGCTTATGTTGAAACACTCAATCAAATTTTCAACCTTCATAGTTTAAGTGCTGAGGAAAGGTATCTTGAATTGATAAATAATTTCCCTGCACTTCTGGACATTATACCTCATTACTTAATCGCCTCATACCTTAATATTAAGCCACAATCTCTCAGTAGAATCAGAAAAAAGCTAAAGAATAAAGGTCATTAACATAGGTGAATGAAAAAGACCAAAAGGGCAAATAATTTAGCGGTTTGATGAAATGCTCATTGAGCAGATTTTTTAACATAAAAAAGAAAAAATGAAAAATTTATCAAACCTGAATTTACTTGTGTTCCTAATCGTTATGCTTTTGGGAAGTATCAACTCTGCAACCAGTCAATCATTACCTGAAAATGTTGGACAAATTTCAGAAAACATTTACAGCTATACTGCCGACGGAGAATATTTCTCCATGTTCGTTGTTACTTCTGAAGGCGTTATTGCTATTGAATCAATCAACTCCATGCATGCAAAAGGAATGGTTGAAGCCATTGGTCAAATCACCAAACTGCCCATAAAGTATTTATTGCATAGCCACAACCATTGGGACCATGCAAGTGGAGGACAAGTCTTCAAAGATGCTGGCGCAAAAACAATAGCCCATGTAGAAGCCTTCGAATGGATGAAGGTAAATACTGGCAGAGATATGGCTATACCCGATGAAAGTTGGGCTGGGAATAGAAAAGATATTACTTTAGGTGAAACAACTTTAGAATTGCATTACCTCGGTATGAATCATGGTTTAGGGATGACCGTTTTTCTGATACCTGAACAAAAAATTGCCTACATCGCTGATTTAGTAACACCACATAGGGTTTTATTTAATATTGTTCCTGATTTCAATGTTAAAGAATGGGAACGCTCCCTTGAAGAAATCATAGAAATGGATTTTGAAAAGGCGGTTTATTCTCATAATCATAACGCTGCACCATTAAAAGGAGGAACTAAACAAGATGCAAAAGAGAATCTTCAATTAATTAGAGATATTAGAGCAGGACTATATGCCGAAATGAAAAAGGGTACAAATCCCATGACACTTCCTTCAACCATGAAATTACCCAAATATAAAGATTGGGCAATGTATGATGAATGGTTGCCCATGAACATTTGGCGTATCTTGTTAGATGAGTTTATGGGACCTTTTCCGTGGCGACCTAATCATCCATATGAAGACAAATAAATTACGATGAAATAAAAGAAAACGACATACTACAAAGTGCAAAACGGCAAGTGGGGCTATGCGCCCCACCTGAATTCTATCAGACTGCGCCCGCCGCAGCCGTAATCTTCCACCGCACTAAGCGTGACTCCGTTCGGCGTAAATAAAAAGAAGACAACAAATGTATTCCCGTCTACCGACACGCATAGTGGAGGTTGACGGGAATACGGACCGTTGGCATTCATTTGAAAAAAAGAACCACTCAGGTCAAATCGAAAAGTCAAAAACAGCAAAATTTAACTCTCGTTATGAAATAAATCATATATAAATGGCTGAAACATATTATAAAAAAGGGTATTTTAGGTCAAGATTCAAATTGACCTGAGTAGTTACTAAAAAAATATAGCTTCAATAGCTACTGACCTTCAATTAGTTTTCTATCTCATAATAAAATTTAACAATGCCCAATTATTCATTTAATCACATAGCACTTTCTGTAAAAGATGTAAACAAATCTGTCGAATTTTATCAAAAGTTACTCAAACTTGAAGAAATTAAGAATACTGCTTCTGATTCTAAAACAAGATGGCTGTCACTAAATGAAGGAAAACAACTTCACCTTATACCTCGTCCAAATTTTGAAATAAAAATTAATAAGGCTGTTCATTTTGCTTTATCCACACCTGATTTAGATTCCTTGATAGATAATCTAAATAATTTAAAAATTGAATTTTCTGATTGGCATGATGTGCCGAATAAAATTTACGTACGAAAAGATGGAATTAAACAGATTTACTTTCAAGACCCAAATGGATACTGGATAGAAATAAACAATGACATCAAATAAAAACGTATGCCAACAAAGTGTTTTACCTTTGTTATGATTTAAATGTACAGGCAAATTTTCGCCCTGATCCATTACCTTGCTAATAGGCTCGCAGCCTTAATTTTCATCTGGATTGATGCGAAAACGAAACAGGGAAGCGCTGAAACACATTATAGGATCCAAGTCCTGCCAAACGTCCTAAGTCGCTTCCCTGTCTTGCCTTTTATACAATCTAAATTATTACTTTTTTTGTCTTTTAAACAAATTGCCCTGACAGCACTATTATATATTCCATTTTAATTAATAATTGGTGTTTTCAATTTAGGGCAATACTAAAGATACAACGGTCATGTCGGCTAAACGCCGCCACGCCGTGTATGTGAACCGTTCGCTACAACAAAGTAAAAAGATGAAATTATTGCACATACTGATTGTATTGATAATTCCTTTTGCAGGAATAAGCCAGGAAGCCATTGAATGGCAAGAAGAATTGGATTTAGAACAGGTAGAGCCAAATACGAAGCAAAGGATTTGGTTGAGAATGATTGATAAAGAAATTGATCATCCAGATGAACCAGTAATGTGTAAGAAATCCTATTGGATTTATGTAGAGGAAGGTGGTTACTTAGAAGTCATGGTCGATCTTAAACAAAAGCTAAAGAAAGGAGAATTAATTGCAGTTATGAGAAATCCTTTTGGAGATATATTAAATAAGTATCATTGTCCGGAAGATGGAATTGTAATTGGAAAAAGTAGCAATCCAATAAATATGAATGGAGGCAGAATCATTCATTTGGGAATTTACATGAATTAATTAACTATCAATCATTTTGGATCTTACTCATGAATCTGACACCCTGGTTAATTACCACCTTCACAGTAATCGTTATATACTATCTGGACAAATGGGAAAATAAATATCTGAAGTCAATATTTGATTGGGTTCCGGCAATATTATTAGCCTATATCATCCCTGCTATTATTTCCTCACTGATGGGTCAAAGTTTCGCCAATGATGAGATCCATCAATATAGCAAATCCTATTTTATCCCACTGGCCATTATCGCTGTGATGAGCAGTTTATCGATCAAACAATTGAAGTCCATCGGATGGAAACCTATATTGATCTTTGTTTCAGGTTCTATTTGGATAGCATTGTTTCCAGCAGTTATAGTCTTTGCGTTTCAAGAAAGTAACTTAGTTAAAGAAGTTTTAGCGGAACAAGAATATTGGAAGGGCCTTCCTCCGGTAGTCGGCAGCTGGATTGGAGGTAGCACGAGTCAATTGGTTTTAAAGGAATTGGTAAACTGTCCTGAAAATATATTTTTAACAATATTAATTCTTGATAATATTTTAGTCAATATATGGACGATACTCATGTTTCAGGGAATCAAAAAAAGTAATGGATTAAACAAGTGGCTCGGTATAACCAATCCGGAAATGCCCAATGAATTACCTGGAAAAGACAAACAAACTATGAGTCCACTGATATGCTTTATCAGCTTTGTTTTTATTGTACTTATGGCTAATGTACTTATTGAAAGCTTTATTCTAAAAATTATTGTATTGTCCTTTTTAGGACTTATATTAAGTAATTCTGTTCCTAATTGGAATTATTCGTTTGTACTAAAATTTGGAAGTATTTTGATATTAATTGTGATGGCAATTCTTGGGTTAAAATTATCTTTCAATACTTTTAGCATTGGAATTGATTTGTTATCGTTTTTGATGATTTGGCTGGTTAGTCATTTTATATTTATGCTTCTAATAGCAAAGTCATTGAATGCCAATATAGCTTGGGTTCCAATAGCCAGCATGGCTAATGTGGGTGGCATTGCAACCGCTCCAGCAGTCACCGCAGCTTACGAAAAAAAATGGATGCCACATGCCATAATATTAGCCATACTTAGTATGGCGACTGGTACGTTTTGGGGAATGTTGACCATCTATTTACTTCAAGAATTAATCTGACTTATAAAAAATGCTGTAGCTAACAAATACTATGCGGCGTGTGCCCGCTTAGGGCACACGCCGCATAGCAAAACCGTTAGTTGAAAAATTTAAAGAAGGAAACCAGCGGCCATTAAAGTATATATTTCAATTCCCGTTAAAAAATGGAACTGAATATATACGGGATGTTCTCAGCAATTAGAAAGAATGAAGAATAACAATCCGAATTTCTTGATTATCTTTTTTATGCTATTGGTTTCAATAGGGTGTAAAAACGACTCAACCCATGAAAGCAAAAACATAACTGTGAGGAATTATTGTACCGAAATTGGAAGGTTTGATCTACTTTTTTATGAAGATGAAATCTGCGGTTCTTATGCCCTGTTACCTAAAAAAAGCCTCGGGGCCATCTGGGGGAAATTAGAGGATTTAGAAATGAAAGGAAGATGGGTTGATGCAGATGGTGGGGGATATAATCATAAAATTCAATGAAGGTTTCAGTCATTTTTCTACCTCTTACAGAAGTGATGAACATCCTGAGAAATGGCCCAATCTATTTTTTCAAAAGAAAAATCCGTAAAAAATGTACCAAGGCTTGCCTGAACATTAACGGGCTTATCGAAAATATTTTTAATAAAAATAAATGCGTCTTTAAAAAAATAAAATCCTAAAAAAATAGCGGCAACCAATAATACCCTTGACGTCCAACTGTATTTTTCCATCCCTTTCCAAGGTTGGTGTTTTTTTGATAAAATAAAACCCCTCCTTGTGCATTGGCACAGTTTGGATAAATTGATTGAAAAATAATACACTGTTTTTTGGTGAGTTTTTTTAGCATATTAGAGGTGTTCCTAAATAAGGAATCCTAATATGTTTCCTCCCCCCGGCCCCCTCCAAAGGGGAGATTGAGCCGTTCATTTTTCTAAAATCTTGCTATAGTATTAAATTTTAGCAGGCTTTATCTCCCCCTTTGGAGGGGGCCGGGGGGAGGAAACACCGATTAACATCTTGCCTGTCGGCAGACAGGAGTTCAGAATTTTTATTTATGAACATCACAATTATATCTCGAAAAAATTATTGGATTATTTAATTGCTAAATGAACAATGAATTAAACCTTCTGCATCGCTTTCAACCACCCTTCCAAAACTTTTTCGTCTATATCATCGGACAGGAAAAAAGTTTCGTCCCTTGACAAGGTATAGGTAACAGTAAAAATACCAGGAGGTGCATAATTCAAAATAAGATCGGTCAGCATATTGTAAGCACCACGGGTTTTATTTCGGGCGAGGTCTCCGTAGCCCGGTGAAGCAAAAGCGGAACAATCAACTACATGCCCTTTGTGGTTGATATAGCTCTGTCCTGCAATCACTTGGCAGCCTGCCGAATAATTGCTGTGTCCTTTCCCCGACCAGTGGATATTAATGGAGAAGTTAGGATCATCGTCTAAACCTTTTCGGATGTCCTCTTCCGTCAGTGCATCATTGTTGTCGCGGTCGCGGAACACCAGCACACCATGTAATGCAGGCTTCAGTGCCCGATAAACCCGCCTGCCGTCGCTGACTTTATGCCAACCAAATTTGTACAGGTGCTGACCTTCGATCAGAAACGGCTCGTCTTTGCGACCCTTTTGGGTTTTGACATTAAAAGCCATAGATTGGCTGGGGTCGGTTGATCCCCAAAACTTAAACACTTGGCCGTTGATAAGCAGTACAAACAGGTCGTCGTTGATTCTCTTTCGAGCCCGTATCTCTTGATTTCTCCTGATGCCAATAAGGTGAATTGTATTAGGGGAGGTATCCCAATCTTTTATTTTTCTGGTATCACTTTTTTTAGCGTGTTTTTCAAAAAACTGTAAGATCGGATGCGGGTCGGCGAGGTAGTGACGTTTTGCTTTTTCCAATAGCCTGATCCATTTATTGAATTCTGCTGTACCATTGGAAGGAGAGTTGCTGGCCCACTCACACTTGAATCGGGGCGTCCCAGATTTTTCGTTTTTCCATTTTTCAATATGCCGGAATGTATTCCTTCCTGCTATGCCGTCTGGCGTGCCAATAGAGGTATCGCCTTCCACCGACCTGACATATTCCTGGAACAGCCTGACCCCTGCGTGGGTCGCATAGCCAAAAATGCCGTCCACTTTAGCATTGGGCATGAAGCCAGCTTCTTTCAGGAATTTTTGCAAGGTGCTTACTGGGATGCCCGGTACTTCCTCAAATGGTCGCCAGCGGCCATCGCCTTCGTCGCGGAAGGCCATTTTCTCTCGCAGTGCTTTAGACAAGACTGCATGGAATCGCATGAAAAAACTGGCTTGGTCGGCAGGTTTGAATCCTTGATCTACTTTGCCGAGGCGGAGGGTAGTGCTCATCTGATTTTAGGTTTTGTAAAACAAAAAAATAAAGCGACAAGGGTAAAGGCAATTGAATGAGTTTGATTGAATCCATTTTATCCTTAGGAGTTTATTTTGTTGTTTGTGCCCTTCAATTTTCAGGGTTGATTAATATTTGAACAGGGTCAAATTTATAAAAATATATCATGTGTTCACTTAAATGTTCTAATAGCAATTTTATTTATTACTTCCTGCTAATTACCTTTGGCTTTTTCACATTCAAATATAATCGAAAACCGTCACATCATGTCCCTTTTAAAAAAAGCAGCGGGGTTTGTAATTGGAAAAGCAAAAGATGCCGTTTACGACAAATTTTCCGGGAAAGATCACGCACAAATCATAGCGGTCAGGGAAAACAAAAATAATAAGGCTGCTGTCCTGTTCGTCCATGGCTTTGGAGGCGATGCCGGAGAAACATGGGGGAAGTTCCCAACATTTATTAAGGAAGATGAAGCGTTGACCGGATGGGACATTTACAGTGTGGGGTACAACACCAGTCTTTTCCCCGATATTCAAGGTATTTGGTCCAGCAATCCCGATGTGACAGCACTCGCCGGGTATCTGCGTACCCTGATCAATGATAGGTTCAGCGAATCTTACAATGAATTGGCAATTGTTGCCCACAGCATGGGCGGACTGGTGACGCAGCGGGCCATTATTGATCTGATAAATTTGAAAGAAGACGATTTGATTATTCATTCGGTTGTCTTATTTGGCACCCCCAGCGGGGGGCTGAAAAACGCAAGACTTGGTAAGGGGATCAACAAGCAGGTAACGGACATGGCTTCCGATAGTGAATTTATCAAAAACCTCCGCGAGAAATGGAATGAATTGGTTGGCGAAGCCCCAAGTTTTAAATTCAAGACCTGTGCGGGCGACCTCGACGATTTTGTGCCACCCATTTCATCGCTCGAACCCTTCGATGTTTCTTCCCATAAGCGGGTGAATGGTAACCATGTGGACATTGTAAAGCCAGCTACCAACGACCACATCTCTTACAAAGTAGTCCGAAAAATACTGCTTGACGATCAGGCATTTTACCAGGGGAAATGGGACAGCGCAGAAGTGGCGCTGGAAATGGGGGATTTCCAAAGGGCAAGGAGGAAATTGGAGGCGGACAAAGACAACCTCGGACCTCAGCAAATTGTACAATACGCTTTTGCCTTGGAAGGTACTGGCGAGCACGAAGCAGCAGTGCAATATTTAAAGGACCAGGTTGATAAGACCAAGGATACGGACATCATGGGCACACTGGCAGGGCGGTGGAAACGCACCTATCTCAGCGACCTGAAACCGGCATACGCCCAAAGGGCTATTGATCTATATAAAGCGGCTTATGACACCTCTTCAAAGAATGAAGACACCGAACAGATTTACTACCATGCCATCAACCTCGCCTTTTTGAATTTTAAATTAAAGAAATACAAAGACGCCAAAGAATATGCCCAGGTAGCGAAAACAAATGCAGAAAAATCTACCGTCCAAGACGTTTGGAAGTATGCCACCCTCGCGGAAGCCTACCTCTACCTCGACGACGAGGCCAATGCCTATTACAATTACTTAATTGCTCTGGAAAAAGGGCCGGAAGTCCGGGCAAAAGAATCCATGTACATCCAGTGGCTGTCCATTTTGCAGCAAAAAGGATTAGGGGATTTGGAAGGGCGGTTGCGGCGGTTGTTTAGGGAAGGGAAGGGAGTATAGCGTATTTTCTCTTTTTTTTTATTTTTCAAAAACAGTTTTTCCTGATCCGCCCAAACCAAATCAACCTCCCCTTCCATGGCACTGCTTATACTTTTTCCCACTGCCACAAGGGCAAGGTGCATTCCGGCCAACCTTCTTCTCCGTACGGCGTATAGTCTCAACACGGGGAGCTCTTGATACACCCTCAGCAGCAGCACGCGCCCTTGCAGCTTCCGCATCAGCGGGGTTGGCAGCGCCGGGGCGGCTCATCTGCATTTTGCTCAAGTCCGTCCGTTTTTGCTCACGGGCTTGTTGTACTTGCTGGTTTTCTGGCATCGCCAGTGTTCCTTTGGCGAGATAAGAGCTTGTCTCTTCATTGATTTCGTAAATGAGCTCTTCAAAGAGTTTGTACGCCTCCATTTTGTATTTCACCAGTGGGTCTTTTTGTTCGAAAGAGGCAGACTGTACGGACTCCTTGGTTTCATCCATCGCGCGGAGGTGTTCTTTCCATTTGCTGTCAATAATGGCCAAAGTGACAGCTTTTTCGATGTCCCGCATGATGGATTTTCCTTTTGACTTAACAGATTCTTCCAAATCAGCGGAAATGGGGAGCATGCGGCTGCGGCCGTCTGTGAACGGAATGGCAATCCGCTTGTAGCGCTGCCCCTCGTTTTCAAACACCCGCTTAATGGTAGGGTAAAGGAGATTAATGATGCCCGTCTCTTTTTTATTGTAAAATTCATCGAACTGCTTTTGGTACCGGTCCATCAGTTCTGCTTCAGAGCTTTCGTTGAAATCGGCTGCATCAATTTTCGGGTCAATCCCCAATACCCCGATAGAGTCACGCCGGAAACCTTCATAGTCGCCATTCATTTTATGGTGGGAAACAATACTGTCCGTCATAGAGTGGAACATGTTGTCGAGATCCACTTGCAAGCGCTCACCACTCAGGGCATTATAGCGTTTTTTATAAATGGCTTCCCTTTGGATGTTCATGACGTCATCGTATTCCAACAGGCGCTTACGGATACCGAAGTTGTTTTCTTCCACTTTTTTCTGTGCCCGTTCGATGCTTTTGGTCACCATATTGTGCTGGATCACATCGCCTTCTTGGTGGCCCATGCGGTCCATCAGGCCAGCGATACGTTCACTTTGGAATAGGCGCATCAATTTATCGTCGAGGGAAACGTAGAACTGAGAAGAACCCGGATCGCCCTGACGTCCGGCACGTCCCCTAAGCTGTCGGTCAACCCGTCGGCTGTCGTGACGTTCCGTACCGACGATAGCCAGCCCACCTACCAACAATCTTTTACTATCCTGATGGGAAAGTTCACTTTGATTGACATAGTTATACATCTCTGGCTGCAATTGGAAAGCAGGCCAGAGTTCATGGTTTTCGTCGAGCGTAGTTACATTTCCTGTACCTCCTTGCTTGATGGTATAGAAATAACCGCCCTTGGCACTGGAGTCTTTTTTTACGTCAATTACCTCGAACATACATGCGGGAGCGAGTTTGATATCCGTCCCACGACCTGCCATGTTGGTGGCGATGGTCACATTACCATGCCCATTGGAATCTTGCTGTCCAGCCCGTGCTACAATGGAGGCTTCCCGCTGATGTTGTTTGGCATTCAGTACCTCATGGTTAACGCCCCGCATGCTCAGATAGCGACCCAGCTTTTCAGAAATATCAACTGAAGTAGTACCTACCAAAACGGGCCTTCCAGCGCGGCTAAGTAAAGTAATCCGATCAACGACGGCATTGAATTTTTCCCGCTCCGTCTTATAGACTTCGTCATTGCCATCATCTCGTATAATAGGCATGTTGGTCGGTATAACGGACACGTCGAGTTTGTAAATGTCCCAAAGTTCCTTGGCTTCCGTTTCAGCAGTACCCGTCATACCGGCCAATTTGTGGTACATTCTGAAATAGTTTTGCAAGGTGACGGTGGCGTAAGTTTGCGTAGCTTCCCCAACCTTTACATTTTCTTTCGATTCCAATGCCTGGTGGAGGCCATCGGAATAACGGCGGCCTTCCATCATCCGGCCAGTCTGCTCGTCTACGATTTTCACCTCACCATTCATGACGATATATTCCTCATTTTTCTCAAACAGGGTATATGCCTTGAGCAACTGCGACATGGCATGGAGACGGCGGGATTTCACGGCAAAGTCTTGCGAGAGTTTGATTTTTTCTTCTTGTTTTTCCTCGTCGGTCAACTCTTCATCGTTGTCAATTTCCACCATGCGATCAGCGAGGCTTGGCATGATAAAGAAATTGGGGTCGCCTTTGCCTTTGGCCAGCCATTCAGCACCATTATCGGTCAATTCCACTTGCCTGTTTTTCTCGTCAATGGTAAACAGGAGTGGCGCATCAACGAGGTGCATGTGTTTGGAGTTCTCCTGCATATAGTGGTTTTCTGTTTTTTGCAGGATGACTTTTACCCCTTCCTGATTGAGGAACTTGATGAGCGGGCGGCTTTTAGGGAGCGAGCGGTACGCCCGCAACAATGCCAATCCACCTTCGCCTTCCTCCACGCCGTCATCGCCCTCATCAATCAGTTTTTTAGCTTCCGCCAAATATCTACTGGACATTTTTTGTTGGGCGGCCAGCAGTTTTTCCACATCCGGTTTTAGCTCTTTGTACTCTTCTTCCTCACCGCTTTCGCCTACTGGGCCAGAGATGATAAGTGGTGTTCGGGCATCGTCAATCAAGACGGAATCCACCTCGTCAATCATGGTATAATGATGTTTTCCTTGTACCATTTCATCCAATGAACGCACCATATTATCGCGTAGGTAGTCAAAGCCAAATTCGTTGTTGGTGCCATACGTAATGTCGCATTGATAGGCTTTCCGGCGTGCTTCCGAGTGCGGTCGGTGCCGGTCAATACAATCAATGGTAAGGAACAAAAACTCCATCACTGGGCCGATCCATTCGCAGTCACGTCGGGCGAGGTAGTCGTTCACAGTCACCACATGGACGCCTTGACCGGAGAGGCCATTCAGATAGGCGGGTAGGGTAGCGACAAGGGTCTTACCTTCTCCGGTCGCCATCTCAGCAATTTGTCCTTCATGCAGTACCGAGCCACCGATCAACTGCACGTCGTAATGCACCATGTTCCAGGTGATCTCCGCCCCGGCGGCATTCCAACTGTTTTTCCAAATAGCCTTATCGCCTTCTATTTTTACATACTCTTTGTTTTGATTGGCTGCTAATTCACGGTCATGATCGGTCGCAGTGACGGAAAGTGTAGAGCTATTTGAAAAACGGCGGGCAGTTTCCTTCACAACAGCAAATGCTTCTGGGAGCAGTTCTTTCAATACCTCTTCGAGGTGCTTGTCCCTTTCTTTTTGGAGTTCGTCCAGTTCCTTAAAGAGTTCCTCTTTTTGATGGATATCCTCTATTTCGTTGGCTTCCTGGCGGGTAGTTTTGATGTCTTCGTCGATCCCCGCGAGGTGGTCGGCAATGCGCTGTCTGAATTCATGGGTCTTGTTCCTCAACTCATCAAGGCTGAGGTCGTGCAGTTTCTCATATTCCTCGTTCACTGCATCCACAATGGGACTGTACTTGGCGAAATCCCTTTCACTCTTATTTTTAAATAGTTTTTTTAAAATACCGATCATATTATGGGAATTGGGTATTAGGTATTGGATCGCCGTTTTTTTTTGTTTTTGGGAAAATCAAATACCTAATGCCATTTTGAAAATTTCGGATGCAAATTTAGGCAACTGGGTGGTGAACGGTAAGCAGTGTTGGGTGAATGTTTTGAAGAGATTGGTAGTCGGGTTTTGTAAAATAATTGAGATTACAATTGTGGTATATTTTGAATTTCACCGCTTATTGCACGCCATTGGTTGATAGTCGGTTATCATTAACCATTCCAGTAAGATAAAGGTGACGTAGTGGCAGGAAGATGGGAAGAGTGGCTGAAAATTTGGCAGCTATTTAAATGTATAATACGAGACAGGGGTTGGCAATGCAGAGCGCCACTCCTCTTAGTAGAAGGCTATACCCTATTGTAGAAAGTAAGAATATACCCAGATTGAACATTCAATATGAAAAGTTCAAAATTTGTTCTTCTATGTGGAAAATAAAGAATTATAACTGGCTGATATTCAATGATAGCATTAGTGGAGCGGTATTGGGCAATGGTGATTTTTGAACAGTTCTGCAATTAATGTTTGATCGAATTGTTAGGTTCTACTCAATCATGCAACCTGTTAAAAAACTGGGAATAAAATTGGCCCCATGATAAGTGCATTAATAGAAAATCGAATACATAAAGAAATAGCTCTTTTTGCAAAATCAGGATTTTAAAACCACAAACCTTTCCGAATGCAACACCTGCCCGTTTTCCAAATACTGCAAAAAATAAATCCCAGCTGCCCAGTCATACACAGGCACTACATGTGTCTCTTTCGGCATATTGCTCTCCATTTCCCTTAGCCAATGAATAATAACCCCACGCCGGGATAGTTTCCGCTTGCGCCCTGTTCCGTGCAACACTATCTTCATGCTGGGCTTTACAAGCCGCATGAAGACTTAATTATTAGCATCAGTTTTCATTTGTTCTATTCTTCTACCTCGAACCCGAAAAAACCGCTGAATTCAACTCTCACCCCTCCTGATCTTAACGGCCCCAAAGAACCTTCAATCGAACCCAATTTCCCTCTGTACACCTCTTCATCCAGATAGACCAGTTCCCCCCCGAACAGCTCCAAGTGGTCATCCCCTTCTATCATGCTGCATATATAGTACTTCAGCGTGGGGCACTTGCCCTCAAAGGTGATGGCGTCCGCCTCGGCGTTCAGTTCTGGGTTGCCACTTGCATTGTGGTCCTGGTATATGTCTGAGAAAAGGAGGATATACCTGCCGGGTTCTTTCAATACCAATCGGCTTTCAAACCTGTATTGATTATTTTCGTAATCCGTGTATGCCCTGTACCCGTCAGCATAATTTGAGGAGTTGAAATAAACGGGGTTGTAATCATCATCAATACTAAATTCGTTTACACTGTAGCCCGAGTCGTATGTATCACTGCTCGTAAATCGGTACAACAGGGACAATGGCTTAAAGGGGAACCCCTCAATCTTGAAAGTCTGCTGCGTACCGAGGTCATAGATCGAATCGGGAAAAACGGTATTGATGAAAATGGTATCACCAACGGAATAGGTCAGCTTATGGGGGGCAATGGTGCCGTATTTCGGCATCGGCTTTTTTTTAATAGAATTACTGGCCATGATAGTTCCTAAAATTTGGACACATGAGGGCATAAGGTTTAAAAAAAACCTGTACACCGCTACACGGCAAATCAGAGACAGTAAAAAAGAGTTCTTTTTTGTATTCTACTGAGCAACAGGTTTTTCTAAAGTGTAAAAATGTTTTGAATACAGAGGGTTTTGTGGCTTAGCCTGTACCACCCCTAACAGCTTTGATTGATTACCCCAATAAATTCTTCGAACCCGAGAAGACTTCCGCCAATAAATTTTCAAAACCTTGCATAAAGACGGATTTGGCAGTGGGCCTATAAGAAGGCATTGGGTCATAAAAAATTCTCATTTCCTGCGGCTCACACCTGTTCATCCAAATGAGACGAGTGCCTTTTTGAACGGCCATTACGTAAATGACAGTCAATACCGCAAACATCAGATCAATTTTATGCTGACCCTGTACAGCTAGTTCCTCCAATCGCAGGCCGCTCTTTTTCAGGTGCTTAAAGCAGATTTCGATTTTGTATCTTTTTCGATCAGAATTTCTGAGGCTTGCCACTTGCATATGTGATCCATGGTATATGTCATTACAAAAATATGATCGGCCTTGCCCCTGGAGGAATCGTTGTCAAAAGCAGTCAGCTTTCAAACCGGTCAGTTCCGATTATTTTCGTAAACCGCTTCGACATAGCCTTTTACAGGAGGCAGCACAAATACCGCCGGAGTTGAACTTTCAGCCCCAACTTCCTGTCCCTGTAATCCTGCCTTTGTGCCAAAGTTCAATTTTAAAATGTGGCACGGATGTCGCATGACAAATCGAACTGCCCCGCATTTCCAGGCCCTTAAACCAATCAAAGCCAATGAATTCAAGGGGAACTCCCGCAATCTTAAAGCTGTGGCATGGGGGCATGCGGACAAAGGCCATATATCGATTAACCTGTCCAATAAATCCAAGCGTATGTGATGCAACTGCTGTATCGCCTGCGTGCCCCAGGTCAACCCATGGGGGCCAATGGGGATGAAAACGTCACTTTTACAATAATGGCCGAGGGTAGTCAACAGGTTGATAAGGGCAGTTTTTCTTGTAGTCTTCGCAATTGGTCACGGTCACGAGAACAGCAGGTAACAACCGGGGCTAATGACAAAAGGTATTTGATGGTTGCCAATGTTTTGACAAACAAACCGGAAGACACCTGTACCGCCCCCTTTTTCCTGATTGAATTGAAAAGCGTCGTCAAGCGGTCATAGGCAGTTAAAAATTTTTGAGCTTTTTGTCCAAAACTTTGCCCATCCGCTTGGCCGCAGCACTTAAATTGGTAGTTTGGGCTGCCAAAATGCAGGTGCTGACCAATAACAACTGGCTTAGTTTTTTCTCTGTGATAACAGGTATTTGCGATTGCAAATGCTTGGAATTTTCAAATTCGATCATGGCGAAAAAATGGTTTGGTGACCTGATTTTTTCGCCTTGATCGTTTATGCCATTTCCTTTCCATACTTTTTGGAAAGGAGTCTGTACCTGCTAGACAAAAATCAGTTGCTCAGTAAAGAATAGTTCTTTTTTGTCAAAATTGCATGCTTTTTTCCATAACGTTCTGATTCTAAATAATCAGCCTAGACAATAACAATCAGTTTCAAATGCACTCACCTGTCTTTGAAAATAAAAAAATGCAAATGTGGTACTCGCCACATTTGCATTTTTTTTTAATATTACCCTGAAAGGTCGCCTGTCGTTTTACGGCCTCGCCACCTTCGATTTATAACGGTCTTTCCCGATCCGGTATTCACCGAGGGTAACTACTTCGCCAGGGTTGCAGTTCCATGCTTCCGGCATATAATTTCTCGAATAATTATAGACCTTTTGCGTCCTAGGGTCCATGATGGACAGGTCATTCCCAGCGTTGGCATGAGCTGAATTTGGGTAGAGCGCCAACGGGTCATCATTGTTGATCAGTGACAAAAATCCTGGGCAAGCCCCTTCCCGTGGTTTAAACGTGAACAATAAAGTTTCTTCCCCTTGCTGTAATATGATTTCAGGGTCGTTGGAGATCAGGCCAAACGAAATATAATCTG
This sequence comes from Saprospiraceae bacterium, assembly GCA_965222975.1. GTDB lineage: Bacteria > Bacteroidota > Bacteroidia > Chitinophagales > Saprospiraceae > UBA6168. Next base: position 48,992 of record CBDCVJ010000022.1, read on the forward strand.
TGTCAGGTTTTTCTTCAGGTGCGCTGATATAAGCGTTTTGAACCCATTCGCCGCTTACATTTGTCAGCCCGGTAAATCCAGTACCGACGGGCGCCAACAGGGTTACCTGTCCAGAACCTACAATGGTGTAAAGGTTTATTTGAGCACCCTCTTCCAAGCGGGCAAATACGCCCCATTGTTGTTCGGTTTCCATCCAGTGGAGTTTGAATTCAATCTGTGAAAAAGCGGAAAACGTGAATAACATCAGGGCAGTCATGGCCAATACTCTCATGGGTGGGAATCGTTTCATGATTGATGTTTTTAATTGCAGTGGGGCAGATGCCAAATGGATAAATGCCTGACCGCAATGATTTTAGTTGAATTTTGAAAAACAGGAAAAATGATCGGGGGGAGAGTAGGGGGAGGTTGGAATAGATTAAGGCAACATTAATGCCAGTTGGTTTTGTAAACGGTTGGTTTGCAAAACATTAACGAGAGGAGAAGTAGAAGAGCATAGGAACTGGAACGTGAGGGATTAGAAATCGTTGTCGGGTAAGGTAATACCTTCGGATTTTAAGTATTTAGCAATATTGAATTGGATCCCTTCCAAAAGCTCAACATGGTTATCCCAGTCAAGTACCTGCCAAGTAGTTCCTGGCGTTGAAACGATAACTGTTTTGCTTTTGCTAAATATCCAAACAATCTTTTCGCAGCCGAATGAATGAAGTTTGCGGACTTTGCGGAGAACAAATTGCTCAAAAATATTTTCGTCCTTTTCCTTTAATTCGACTCGGACATCAATTTCAACAACAACTTTCGGAGTGACATCAATGTATTTTGTGGTAATCTTGGAAGCAGGGAGGGATTTCTTGTCATAAACTGCCACATCCAGCCCCATGTTACTTCTGTGATCAAGATGACTGCCAACTTCTCCAACAAATACCCAAAAAAGTGAATCGTCGAGTTCTTTGTCCAATAATTTTTTTAAATAATTCTTTATCAGTACTTGTAAGCCACTATCTGCCATAATATCTTCTGGTTTTTTCGTTTTGTTCAATACAGAGCGAAACCCTTTGTAATAAAATGGAATACCATCAATGGTTTCTTTGATAAGGTATGAAGGAATGGGCTTGTCCTTTGCTTCTTTCTTGATAGGGTCGTATTTTTCTATAACTTGTGATGAAGTGGACATTGGATAAAATTTTACCGAAAATACAGGTTATTTATCTAAAAGCAAAATTTAGAATAAAAGGCAGGATTTTGGAAAAAACATCGAACGTTAGGGAATTCTATGAAAAAAGGGCCGCCATCCAAAAGATGGCAGCCCTTTTTTGACGAACAATACAACCCTACCTATTACCCGCCAAAGTCATCAAAGGAAATGTTTTCCTCTGGGACACCCAGTTTATCCAAAGTGGAAATAACGGATGCGTTCATCGCTGGAGGGCCACAGAAGTAGTATTCGACTTCTTCCGGTTCAGGGTGATCCTTTAGGTATTTCTCATAACAAATCTGCATGATATAACCTTTGAAACCATCACCCTTCGAGTCGTTGATGTCTTCTTTTTCTACCCAGTTGTCTTCAGGCAGTGGATTGTCGAGGGCGATGTAGAATTTGAAATTCGGGAATTCCTTTTCGATAGCCCTGAAATCTTCGACATAGAACAATTCCCGTTTGGTACGTCCACCATACCAGAAGGAAACTTTTCGGTCAGTTGTTTTTAAGGTATGGAACAAATGGAAGAGATGGGAACGCAAAGGTGCCATACCTGCACCACCTCCGATATAGACCATTTCCTTTTTGGTTTGCTTGATAAAAAACTCACCATAAGGGCCAGAAATCGTCACTTTGTCGCCGGGTTTTTGATCAAAAACATAAGAAGAACAAATGCCTGGATTCACATCCATCCATCCATTTTTGGCCCGGTCCCAAGGCGGGGTAGCGATACGTATATTGAGCATGACGATGTTTCCTTCCGCAGGGTGGTTGGCCATGGAGTAGGCCCGGAAGATCGGCTCATCGTTTTTCATCTTCAAATCCCAAAGTTTGTATTTGTCCCACTCGGTTTGGAACTCGTCTGGCTTTTTGCCCATGCGTGGGTGGGAAGTGATGTCGATGTTTTTATAGTCCACTTCCGTTTCTGGTACGTCAATCTGAATGTAGCCGCCTGCCTCGAATTCGAGCTCTTCACCTTCGGGTAACTTCACCACAAACTCTTTGATGAAAGAGGCTACATTATAATTGGAGACTACTTCACATTCCCATTTCTTAATACCAAACACTTCTTCCGGCACCCTGATTTTCATGTCACCACGAACCTTCACCTGACAGGCAAGCCGCTCGTTTTCAGCGGCTTCCTTGCGACTGAGATGGTTCATTTCCGTTGGAAGGACATCTCCGCCACCTTCATCGACTTTGCAGCGGCACATGGCACAAGTGCCTCCACCCCCACAGGCAGAGGGGAGGAAAACGTTTTTGTTGGACAAAGCTCCCAGTAATGTGACCCCAGGTTTTACGATCAATGGGTTTTCTTCGTCACCGTTTACGTAAATTTTGACATCTCCCTGAGGGACAAGCCGCTTTTGGGCGGTCAGCAGCCCAAAGGTGAGTAACAGAATGACCAGCAAAAATGCGAGGATGCTGAATCCGATAAATCCAAAATCTATTAAGAAAATCATTATTCAACGATGAATGACGAATGGTGAATGATGAATTTACTCGCCATTCACTATTCAGTTTTTTTATTGAAAATAAGTAGCAGGGCTAATACCCATCAAGCCCATGAATGCTATGCCCATCAAGCCAGTGATGAGAAAAGCCATGCCCAACCCCCGGAGCGGCCCAGGCACTGCGCTGTAACGGATTTTTTCACGAATGGCCGCCATTAAGATGATGGCCAAAAAGAACCCGAAACCTGAGCCAAACCCGAAGGCAACTGCTTCGGTGGCATTGTATTCCCTCGCAACCATGAACAGGGCACCTCCAAGAATGGCGCAATTCACTGTGATCAATGGAAGAAAAATACCAAGCGCACTGTAAAGGGCAGGGGAGAATTTTTCCACCACCATTTCCACCAACTGAACGGTGGCGGCAATTGTTGCGATGAAGAGAATGAAGCGCAAGAAGGTCAGATCCATTTGGAACAGGCCATTTTCTCCAAGAATCTTTGTATTGATGAACCAGTTAATTGGAACGGTCAGTGTCAATACAAAGATGACAGCAGCACCAAGGCCAACTGCAGTTTTTACAGATTTAGAAACAGCCAAAAAAGAACACATGCCCAAAAAATAGGACAACACCATGTTCTCCATGAATATTGACTTAAGGAATATATCAAGTAATTCGCCCATTTTTATTTAATGGTGAACGGTGAACGGTGAATGGTGAATAGATTAACCATTCACCGTTCACCGTTCACCATTAATTAACTAATATCAATTAATTTACGGTTGCGGGCACGCTGTACCCAAATAATGACAGAGATCACGAACAAGGCTGCAGCAGGCAACACCATGATGTTATTGGGCATGTACCAGCCAAAGAAGGCATTGGAAGTGGTGTCGATCAGATATTCAGGAGTATTGCCGATGATTTTGAAACCTGCAAAACTTCCTTTTCCGAAAATCTCCCGAACGCCGGCAACCATCAAAAGGATGATCCCATAGCCAGCACCGTTGCCAAGGCCATCAAGGAAAGAGCGCCAAGGTTTGTTGGCCATAGCGAAGGCTTCCAGACGGCCCATCACAATACAGTTGGTGATGATGAGACCGATGTAAACCGACAACTGTTTCCAGATGGGGTAACTGGCTGCTTTCAATACCAACTCCACAATGGTCACGAGAAAGGCGATTACCACCAATTGGACGATCATCCGCACCTGTTTGGGCATCCCCTTTCGAAGGAGAGAAACGACTAAGTTGGACAGGGCCATCACGAAAGTGGCAGAGAGTGCCATGATGAATGCTGGCTTCACCATTGAAGTGACGGCCAGGGCTGAACAGATACCCAACACCTGAACGGTAATCGGATTATTGTCATCGAGCGGGTCAACCAGCAGTTTGCGCTCTTTTTTTCCAAATAACGGTTCTTTCTTTTCGACCGCTGTTGTTGCAGTTTCTGCCATTATTAATGATTGAATGATTGAATGATTGAATGAGAGAATATTCGGTCATTCTCTCATTCAATCATTCAATTATTATTTCTTCAATGATTCAAAATAAGGTAGATAGATAGCTAAGCCCCGGTTCATCATTTCTGTTACACCATTGGATGTAATAGTGGCACCGGCGATGGCATCTACCTGATGAGCGGGTTTCTTTATGCCGCCTTTGACGACTGCTACAGAAACATATTCATTGTCGTCATTATATAATTTTAGTCCTTGGAAGGCTTTCTTGAAAGCTTCGCTATCTTTTATTTCTGCACCGAGGCCAGCTGTTTCAGTAACGTGGTCAAACGAAACGCCAGTAATGGTGTTGAAATCGTCCTTGATGGCTATAGTGCCCCAAATTTTATCCCAAAGCCCATTGCCACGTACAGCGGCGAGGTAATATTTCCCTTTTTCCCCTTGATAAACATACAATGGGTACAAGCGCTCCTCCAAAGGTTTTTTCTCTTCCTGCTTCATGTCAATGTCATCTGCAATTTTGCCTTCCACCACCTTGCCATTTGCATCCAATACGAGCTGTTCAACTTTGGTGTCAAAAATATCAAATACCTCTTGGGCAGAACAGTTCATAACATCAACGGGCAACTGGTCTTTTACAGCGCTGAGGATGTCCCTTTTTTTAAATTCGGCCTCATTGGCATCGTGGATGGGTTTTAGGCCGGAAAAAGCCAGTGCCAGCATCAGAGCAACGAAAGCCGAAAGGCCGGTGACGTAGGTTAGGATATATCTATTACTGTGCATTATTTTGGAAATTGGGAAATTGGGAAATCGGGAAATTAGTTTTAAATATTTCTAATTTTCAATTTCACAATTTCATTAAGCTACTTGTTTAACACGTTTCATGCGGCGCTTGATGTTTGCCTCTAAGACATAATGGTCTATTAGCGGCGCAAAGACATTCATGAAAATGATGGCCAGCATCCAACCCTCTGGATAGGCTAGGTTCATGACCCTAATGATGATGCCCAATACGCCAATAAAGAAGCCATAAATCCATTTGCCTGTATTAGTGCCGGAAGCAGTGACTGGGTCAGTAGCCATAAATGCCATTGCGAACCAAAAACTACCCATGTACAAATGATAGTACCAAGGTATGTTCATATAGGCGTCAAAATCCCATGCATTGAGGATGAGGCCCATTGTCACAGCACCAAGCAAACAGGACACCATGATGCGCCAGCTTGCTATGCCAGTGGCAATCAGCATCAATGCACCAATAATAATGAGGGGCTTGCTCGTTTCGCCAACTGAACCGGGGATGGCGCCCCAGAACATTTGCATGGGCGAATAAACCTCCGTCACAGCTGCCCACCCTTGCTGTGCCAGACTGAGCGGGGTAGCCCCCGTGAAACCATCTGCTACTGCAAGGCCTCCTGCCCCGAAGGTGTCACCCCCAAACCATCCGAAAATCCAATCAAAAAAGTGGTGTGCCCAGCCATACATTTCGCCCGTTGCGTTAGCGCCGTCAAATTCGATCCCGGCAATCCAGCACTGGTCGCCCGAGATGGTGGTAGGGTAAGCAAAGAAGACAAAAGCCCGTGCTAACAAAGCGATGTTCACGATGTTCATCCCTGTACCGCCAAATGCTTCTTTTCCTAAAATAACTGCAAAGGCGACAGCCAGAGCCAGTATCCACAGTGGAAGGTCAGGTGGCATAATGAGCGGAATCAACGCTCCTGAAACAAGAAAGCCTTCTTCAATGCCATGTCCCTTTTTTGCTGCATAATAAAACTCAATGCCGAGTCCAACAACATGCGTCACGATGAAAATGGGTAGCAACTTGATCAGGCCGTAAGCCAGTTTCAGATGTATAGCTTCAAGGAAGGGGGTGTGCTGACCCAGAGCTACAAAGTGCTGATGGCCAATGTTGTAACACCCAAACAGGTAGCACAATTGCAAGGCTACCACTACAACCACCATCGTTCTTTTCAAATCCATCCGGTCACGGATGTGTACAACCTTTGCCTGTAGTTGTTGTGTTTGGTGTAAAAAGAAAAGTAAAAAACCCATCATATAATGTATGAAGGAAAGGGGCTTTTCTTTTTGTCAGGCTCAAAAGCACTTTACTTTATCAACTAAATTGCTCATTAATAAAAAGGTATTGGGTATTGAGGTATCAAGTATTGGGCGCAATGAATACCCAATATCTAATTTCCTAATACCTAAATTTTATCCTTGTTCGTGCATCATGTCCAATCCGGTGCGGAGGATTTGTTGCAAAGGGGTTGTTTGGAAAGTACAAAACATATTCGCAAAGTGCAATGTCTTCTTCAATCAGTTCATGGATACAAAGACCCTCCATCCGTTCGTAGTCGTTGGTCAAAACAGCCTTCATTAAATGTTGTGGGTAAATATCCATTGGAAGGACTGATTCGTATTGACCCGTTACAACGAAAGCCCGTTTTTTCGCCGTGGGTATTCGTGTCTGCTTTGTAAATCGTATCGGAAAAAAATAGCTGCGGATGGGATGGACTTGGAAGCCGTTGGGGCAGCTTTATTAGCCAACAACCAACCCGAACATTTCGTAATAATCACCTTCTTCCACTAACAGTAACTTGATCGTCGTAGAAATTGAGGAAGTTTTCAGCACTTTTCTTTTGGCCCGAAAGTACATCTCCCGAAATCAGACGGACATGGTCATTATTAAGGTTGCCCTTGAGCAAATCACCCAAGTTGGCGCCAGCAAATGTTGGTATGTACGAAGGGGTATTTAACTCTGCCCCTGTAACAGCAACGAGCCGTTGTGTATTCCAGCGTTTTTCTGTGAAAATGCGGCCAAGAGTGATTAACTTCCTGCACACCCAATGTCCACACAGAACATTTAGGGGTAATAGGGGAGATGTGATGAATCTGCACACCTACATTGCCCGTTGGGTGCTGCCCGCTAAACCCAGTGTTTTTCAACACCAACGGCGTTGGTAAAGATTGAAGAAGGTTCTTTATCGGCATTTGCATTCAAGCCCAGGTGAACTTTGCCAGAAGTCAATTTGCCCAAAACATCCAAACCTTTTTGGAAAGCTTCGCCATTGCCTTGCACCACAAAATCAAGGTTAGGTGCTAACGGCGCTGTATCAAAAGTGCTAATGAAAATATCTCTTGGTATGTCGTGTTTATCGACTACAACATCATATGGACGATGACGAAAGAGTCCCCAAGCGCCAACCTCCATCAGGTAGCTGGCCAACTGTTCCCGATTGCTGTTGTCAAGGTCGAAATCAGGCAATTTCCGAAACGCCTGTTCCTTATCGGCAAGGATGACGACCTCTGTGATGGCACGTCGGTCGCCACGGTTGACGGCAATGATTTCCCCACTTACTGGGGCCACATATTTAATAGTTGTTTCCTTTTTGTCATGAAAGATTTCATCACCTGCTTTTATTGGTATCACCTATTTCGACCGTCAATTTAGGGAATTGGGGCAATGCCTCGGAAGTTGGGCGGTTGGACGGCATAGGTTGATATGAGTACATTACTATTAATGTGCTTCTGGGCAGCGCCTTCCAATTTAATGTCAAATCCTTTTTTTAAGATGGTAACTGAGTCATCTCCTACAAAATCAGGCTTGGAAGCACCAAACATTTCATTTAATCGAGGAAAAATAGAGAAGTTGTTCTTTTCTGTATCGGCGCCGGCTTTTTTGGCTTCCATCCTGAGGAGGTTGTTCGCTACCTGAATGATGACAGCGAAAGCGATCAAGGCCACCACGAAAAGCATGATCGTTAGGAGCATGTTACTGCCTGTGCTTTCTTTAGCCTGTGCTGAGATGGTCAGTGAATGAAAGAGGAAGGAAGCAAAATAGGAAAAAACCTGATGAAAACAGTTCTCATTCTGTAATGATGATTGCTTGCCCTGCCGAAGAAGGGAAAGGAATTAAAATAGTTGATCGTCTCAGAACGATGTGTAAAACGACATTGGAAATATAGAGTCCTTACATGAAAGTACCCCAAGACCAATGTTGGCCGAATGGAATCTAATCACTCATCGTCCTTAAACTGTTCATTTTCAATTGATTTTGAATGGAAAAGACTTGCAATGAGCTTGTTGGAAAAACACATGTACTGCCCCCCTTTCAAAATTCGGCGCAAATTTATAAAACGTTTGTATTTAGGGAAGAAAGGGGAGGGGTTTACTGTAGGAAAATGTTTATTTAGATTAAGTCAAGATAGGGTAAGGGTGGAGTAAAATGAATTTAGATTAGGATAAAAAAAGTGCCGGAGACGCATCCCCCAGCACAATATAGGCTCTGTATCCATTTGATTTTTAATGTCTTTTGGTGTCGTATATTTCAGGATTTGATTTTAAACTGATTCGCTGTGATTAAAAACTCTGTAAAGTGAAGTTGCTGCAAACTTATAAGGAAGAAATATATGGCAAAAGGACGGTTGGAGTATCGGATAAAATGAAAAGATAAACGGTCATATGTTAGAAAAAACGGGTTTCTTAATAAGACTAAATCCTCGTCAATTTTTCCATGAATTCCTGCTTCTTCCTTCGTGATACAGGAACATGTGAGTTGTCGCTCATGGTAACTGTACCTTCTTTGTCATAGCGTTGGATATGTCGCATATTTATCAGGTGTGATTTATGGGTAGCATAGAAGCCGTACCGTTCCAACAATTTCCTGAACTCGCCGATGTTGTAAGAACTGAGTATTTCCTTTCTGCCTTGGGCAATTACTTTGGTGTATTTCTGGAACCCTTCACAGCGAACGATTTCTTCCGTTGGGATAAACTCAAGGCCAGACTCGGTAGGAATGCCGATCCGGTTTTGCGCATGGCCGGGATTGAGCAGGGTTCTCCAGAAATTGCTGGTTGCGTTCTTGATCGAGTATGGCCTTTATCCTACGTTTTGCATTTTCAACTGCATCGACGAGTTCCTTGTTTTCAATAGGTTTTAGAACATAACCGATGGCACAAAACTTAATGGCGTCCAGCGCATAACTGTCGAAAACCAGTTACGAAGATCAATTCAAAATCAAGTCGGGGCAACCGCCGAAGCAGGTCAAAACCGTTTTCGTTTTGGCATTGCGACATCCATAAAAACCAACTGGGGGCGGGTGGAAGTGATTAGGGTCAAAGGCTTCTTGAGCAGAGCCTGCTGTTCCTATGATGGAAATTTCAGGGCAGTAGGTGGTCAGTTTTTTGTTTAAGTACTTCTAAAGCTTTTAACTCATCATCCACTATCACAGCACGAATCATGTTACATGTTTTTTTTTTAAATACATGATCCCCTATTGTCTCGGGATGGTTTGCTGATATACAAACCAATGACTTCGCTTTTCAGAGCAAAAAGAGGTTCAGGTATTTTTAATCTTGAAGCATTGTAAATTAGTCCCAAAAGTAACTATATGAAATTGTTTGTTTCACCTCAATTTTTTTAATCTAAATCAGGCACTTCGATCCGAACTTACCGTTCCTGTATCTTCTTTTTTGGGGTAAAGGTCTTCCACGGTCACTTTAATTCTGATTTCATCCACATGCTGTAAAACCTCTAACCGTTCAATGGACAATCTGCATGCCCCTTGATTTGTGAGTGCGGTTGGCCTGCTGTTTCAACCGTTCTGCTTTCTTTCGACCAATGCCGTCATCTTTGGATGGTACATGTTAACGTTCCCGCTTGATTTTCTTCGAATAGGATGGTTAAAGTTCCTTTTCCTTCTTTGTGGAACAGTCCGTGGTTGATGGCATTCTCCACAAAAGGTTGTATTAGGATGGAAGGCAATTCTCGGGAATGAATATCAAGGTTTTCATCAACAGTGATCTGGGTGCCAAATTTGTCTTCGTACCGCATCATTTCCCAGTTCAACGTACAAAGAAAGTAATTTTATTTCCTCTGACAAGGTTATGTATTTGTTTTTTGATGACTCTAAAAACAGCCTCATCAATTTGGCAAAATTTTGGCGAGGTAATCATCGGCAGCATTCGTATTGTTTTTTTGAATAAAATATTGGACGGAGCTGAGCGCATTGAATATAAAATGCGGGTTCATCTGTGCTTGTAGTGCTTGTAGTTCCAATTCTGCAAATTTTTTTGTTTATGCTGGTCAGTTCTTCTTCTTTTCTTCTGATTCTTTTTATGACCCATATAGATATTAGGTAGCTCAAAACTAAAATGGAAAGAGGCACTGCAATATGAAACCAGGTGCGGTGATAAAACGCTTTTTTCACCTCTATGTCCAGTAAGAGTTCCTTGTCGAGCCAGACCCCCATGGCAGGGGCGGCTTTTACTCGAAGCTGATAATGGCCGGGGGGAGGTCGGTTGAGCACATATTGGGGGTTGGATTCCAGGAGGTGCCATGTGGTGTCTTGTCCTTCTAATTTAACAGCGTACCTGTTTTGCAAAGGCATCCAGTAATTGGGCAGGGTAACATTCTAACCTGATAAAATCATCTTCTTGCTGAAGCGTGATTTTTTTTAGATCAGAAAAATTACAGTTCCATTCATGTTGGTCTCCATCGTTGGTTACCTTTGTCAACTTGGTCCATTGCAAAGGAAAATCACCTCCGGGAGTGGACAAGATGTCTTTCTTTTTAAAAATATTCACGCCATTCAATGTGCCAAAATAATAATTGTCATGTTCATCTTTGTAAAAAGCCAGACGGTTGAATTCATTGAATGTCAGTCCTTTTGGAAGGAAAAAAATTGCTGAACAATTTTTCTTCTGTATCAAAATAAGACAGCCCATAGAAAGTGCTAATGAAATAATTTCCCGATTCATCGGGGAGTATCCCGGCAAACGATATTGTTGCATAGACCGTTATTGGTGTTGAAAATTTCAACTTTGCCCGTTCGGGCATCAAAAATATTCAAGCCTCCGTGAGTGCCGAGCATTAACTTTCCCGGCTTTTCTTCGTGAAATCACGAGAATATCATCATCTGCTAACTGGCTATTTTTTATGTTGAACAATGTTGACGATTTATCATTGCGGTCTATTTTCAACAGCCCTTCGTTGGTTCCGACCCAAAGAAACCCGCCCTTGTCTTTCAATACATATTGAGGTTTTTTTGCCAATGAGGGGGTTAGTGCCATTTTGCATTAATGTATTCAGAGAGTTGCTCGGTTTCAGGGTCGAAAAAGAGCAACAGCCCATCTGCATCATCTGCACCACTTGCCAAAATGAGTTCTCCGGTTTCTGCCCTAACAATGTGCTGGATAACTTTATTTGGAATGGTGAAAGTTGTAGCAATATTAGAGGAGAGGTCAAGGCGGTGCAGTAGCCCCCCACGATCTTCGGCACAACTTCCGCCCCAAAGGAAACCCTCCGGGTCGTAAACCACATTGCTATTGCACCACAGGCGTACAGGATTTCCATTTGCGTCACGGACTTTCAAAGAATCCAGCGTCATATCGGGCAGATGCAATTTGTACCAAGATGAAAGCTCCCTGACAATGTAGATGTTTTCATTTCCATCTCCTGTGACATTACGAATGCTAATGCCGTCGTCCCACTCTCCGTCCTCTAATTGCCGGTCGGCAAGAGCCCATTGGATGGGCCTTTCCTTCATTTTGATCTTATAGGTGCCAATGATAGAACTTAAAGCAATAAAACGGGAAAAATCACGGCCATATATGTGGTTGACTTTATCATCAATATCCAAGAGCCATTGTGCATCAGAAACCTGCTCATTTTTTATCTACCCAAAACAAGTTCTCCAGTTTTGCCAAACAACTGGAAAGTGCCGATGAGTAAGTGCCCAACTTGGTCTTCCCATATCGCACTGTACAATTTGGTTTGAGGAAAATCCAAAGCTTTTGTGAGTTTATGAGTATTAGGCAATTGCTTCAATAATCCGTTCCTAAACGGAAATGCTACCCATAAAATACCTCGGGCATCCTCGTGCAAAATTGAAGTTGAGTAGGAGGTTTTTTGAGGCGGTAGTGAGGCTGAGTATTTCGTTTAGGCTGTAATGGATGGAGTGTTGCGAATTGGGCAAATATTTCAACAAACCATTTTGGCTGTCAAGTATCCAGAAATGGCCATTTTTGTTTCTTATGAATTTTATATCACCTGCATTTTTTTCTCCTTGAATAGGTATCTCACAGATCTTTGCAAAATTCAAAGAGCCATTCATCTCGTAAATCAAAAACTTCCGATCAGAGACGGTAAGTACATATAATTTGCTCAAGGGCTCAGAATAAACTGCTTTTATTTTCCCACTTATTTTCTTCTACTGATTTGAGTTCTAACAAACTGCTTTGAAAATGATCTAGGTCAAATATTTCAACTACGGGATCTTTGCTGTCACTCAGCAAGGCCATTTTTTTGTCCTCTATCTCTACGGCTTCCCCGAATTCTGTTTTCGTGTATATAATAAGGTGGGTCGGAATTGTTGTTAAATACCTCAAAACTCATGTCCAGTGTATCTGTTCAGTCCATTTTTAGTAGCAATCCATATGAAGCCTCTACTATCTTGCATGATGTGGTTAACGGCTCTATCAGACAAGCCCTCCTTATAAGAAAATTTCTGTACGGACTCTATCGCTGGCTGGGCTACCAGCAGTGTCACCATTAATTGACAACACAACATGCTAATGTGAAACTTGGTAGGCATTCAACATTGAATCAGAAAAAGGCCGGAAATAATGGTAGTTCTTTTATAATTACTTTTCCCGCAATCTGAAAGCAATAAAATCCAATTGTTCTTTTTATGTTATCTATTTGTTGTTTGATGTCTTCGAGTTCCAGTTCTACATCGGGAGGGGCGCCCTCGGCCCGGCTGAGTTTTTCGTCCAGTATTTGTTCGTTGCGAACTTCATCCATACTGTTCATGATGACTCCGATGAAAAGGTTGAGAACGATCATGGTACCGATAAGCACAAAGGATACGAAATAAACGACAGCCCAAATCCCAAAAGCTTTCGGTTCAGGGCAGCCACTCTCAAATCCATAGATCGGGTCATTGCAGCCATGTACGTTCACGAACATGATGTCCACCCAACCTTCCAAAGTTGTAATCTGGAATAAAGTAACAATAGAAGTAAAAAGGTCGCCAAAATGCACCGGATCGTTTTTACCAAATACAAAAACGCCCATGACACCATATATATAGAACAACAATAACAATAATATCCCCACATAACCCATAGAAGGAATACTTTTCAGCAATGCATCCACCAATAGTTTTAGTTGCGGGAGGGCATGCACGAGCCTTAACACCCTAAGAATGCGAGCCAAACGGAAAGCCATTACAAAATCGGCATCCATACTAGGCAGAAATACAGCCATCCAACATACAGCTACT
>CBDCVJ010000023.1:0-152240 GCA_965222975.1 Saprospiraceae bacterium
CCCAACATCAACCCTGGCAAAACCGAAGTCACCTGCAACGGCATTGACGACGACTGTGACCCCTCCACCCTTGATGCACCCGATGCAGACGGCGACGGCATTACCACTTGCGACGGTGACTGCGACGACAACGACCCCAATTCTTACCCCGGCAGCACGGAGGTCTGTGATGGAGTGGACAACGACTGCGACAGCCAAGTGGATGAGGGCTTTGATGTGGATATGGATGGCTTCACTACCTGCGACGGCGACTGCGACGACAACAATGCAAATGTTTTTCCAGGTAATACAGAGGTCACTTGCAATGGAATTGACGACGACTGCGATCCATTGACATTGGACGAAATTGACAACGATGGCGACGGCGTGAGCGCCTGTACCGATTGCAACGACAATGATGCCTCCATTTTCCCTGGCAACACTGAAACCGCCTGCAACGGCGTAGACGACGATTGCGACCCCAACACCCTTGATGGTCCCGATGCAGACGGTGACGGCGTGAGTGCCTGCGCTGGTGACTGCGATGACAACGACCCAAATGTCTATCCTGGCAACGTGGAAACAACCTGCAATGGCATTGACGACGACTGCGATGCCAATACTCTTGATACTCCCGACAACGACGGCGATGGGTCAACGGTATGTGACGACTGCAACGACAGCGACCCGCTTATTTACCCCGGAGCAACGGAAACCTGCAATGGCGTGGACGACGACTGCGACAACAGTGTGGACGAAGGCGTACAGTCCATCTTCTACGCCGATGCGGACAATGATGGCTATGGTGACCCCAACAACTCGACAATGGCCTGTAGCGCACCCAATGGCTACGTCAGCAACAACGACGACTGCGACGATACCGATGCCAACGTCAACCCCGCTGCAACGGAAACCTGCAACGGCGTGGACGACGACTGCGACTTCGCAGTGGACGAAGGCGTACAGTCCATCTTCTATGCCGATGCGGACTCGGACGGCTACGGTGACCCCGACAACTCCACAACGGCCTGCAACGCACCCAATGGCTATGTCGGCAACAACGACGACTGCGACGATACCGATGCCAACGTCAGCCCCGCTGCAACGGAAACCTGCAACGGCGTCGACGACGACTGCGACTTCGCAGTGGACGAGGGCGTGCAATCCATATTCTATGCCGATGCGGACACGGACGGATACGGTGACCCCAACAACTCAACCATGGCCTGCAGCGCACCCAACGGATATGTCAGCAATAACTCCGACTGCAACGACGGTGATGCCAATATCAACCCTGCTGTATCGGAGGTCTGCGACGGCTTGGACAACGACTGCGACTTCGCCGTGGACGAGGGTGTCCAAACCGTATTCTACGCCGATGCGGACACGGACGGCTATGGTGACCCCAACAACTCAACCATGGCCTGCAGCGCACCCAACGGCTACGTCAGCAACAACTCCGACTGCAACGACGCCGACGCCAACGTCAACCCCGCCGTAACGGAAGTCTGTGACGGCATTGACAACGACTGTGACAACCAAATTGACGAGGGCTGTGGCAACAATACCTACTACGCCGACAACGACAACGATGGGTACGGCGATCCTGACAACTCCACAACGGCCAGCAGCCCACCCATCGGCTACGTCAGCGACAACTCCGATTGTGATGATACCAACGCCAATATCAATCCTGCTGCTACCGAAGTCTGCAATGGCCTGGATGACGACTGCGACAGCCAAGTGGACGAAAACTTATCGGGTCTGACCTACGTTGGAGACGTGACCCTTTCGTCCCAAGCTGATGTGGATGCCTGGCCTCCCTGCTACGCGGTCATAGACGGAAACCTCACTATCAAGAATTCGGGGGTCACAAATCTGAACGCCTTGGACAATTTGGAAGAGGTAACGGGCAACCTTAAAATCAAGTCAACTTCCCTCTCCAATTTCGACGGGTTGGACAACCTCGAAACGGTTGGCGGCAATCTGAAAATCCAACAGAACAGTGACCTCGCTACACTGGCCGGATTGGACAACCTGACCTATGTGGACAACAACCTACAAATGTTCCACAATTTCGACCTAAGCGACTGTTGCGCCATCCACGACCTATTAGAGAACGGTGGTGTGAACGGGACAGTAGTTATATTCCAGAACTACTCCGGCTGCAACAGTGAGACCGACATCAATGAAACCTGCGGAGGCAGCAACCTCGTCACACAGCCGGGCAATGGCCTACAGGCAGTCCCACACCTCGACAGGGAAAAAACAATCGGCCTTTACCCCAACCCCGCTGATGGGTTTTTCGAAATAAAAATCAATAACCAGTTCCGACTTGGGCGGGTTCAGGTTTATGATACTGCGGGGAAATTGGTTTTAAGAAAAGAGTTGATGGAAAATATGGCACTTGAAAAAGTCAGCCTTCAACACATTAAGTCCGGTCTTTATTTTGTGCAGGTCATTTTGGATGGGGATGTGCTTGTGCGGAAGTTGGCGGTGCGACGATAGCTGCAAGGTTTTAAATTACTATACACTTTTTTTGCTTTAATCCGTTTTCAGACTAAAGAGAAGAAGTCTATTAGAAAGGGGATGTTATTTTTAATTTTTTTTGAAAAAATTAAAAATAACATCCCCTTTCTACTTTTTTTTTCGCTCACAATACCCAATCATATTTTAACAACCCGTCCCGTATTTTACATCGGGATTGTCAAGTTAAAATCAAAATCATAAACTGGCAGGCGTTCTGGTTTTGATTTTGAATTAAAATTCGCTCTTTGATCAATCACAAAGAGCAAAAAAAATCAATCCTGAGACAAAGAACTGACCACTTTCCACACGATCATTTCGTATGGCTTTGTTTCTTCACCCATACTCTCTGAATTGACTTTTATTGATTTATTATTTTTAAAAAAAGCATGGACATAAAAAGAACTGCTATCATTAGCAGGCTTTCTATCTGTGGTTTTTTTATTATTTGAAATTAATTTTCTCGGAAATTCATCTATTAATATTTTAGCAGTATTAAATTTATTTTCGCTCAATGGTATGGTATCTTTTTTTCCATCAAAATAATGCTGTATTTCAAAAAATTTATTTGGATAAAGAATATAAGAAATAATAGGCTCCTCTGGTTCAGCGCTACCGCCAGTCACCCCAAACTCCATGTATTCGATGTCCATTCCTTTTTTTATTTCACTATTATTTGTTTTGGTTTGACATCCGAACATTAACAAAACGAATAAACCAATATGCTTAGTCATAAAAAAAAATTAAAAATAGAGGTTAGAGTTTATTTAAAAGCTCCAACCTCTAAAAATCTAACCCTCCATACTGCCATCTGTCCTCATTTTATCCCATTGCCATTTGAAGAAATAAAACATATTTCCTGTATATTTATTAGCGCCACCACTTCTCACACCTTTTGATGGGTCAGTTGAGTCAACCAACCCTCGAATCCTCCATTCATAATCCATCACATTGTCTGTGAAACCTTGATAAAATTCAGGTGCGCCATCAGAAGCATCAGGATCTTCTTGAACATGCGATAAACCTAATGAATGTCCAACTTCATGAAGAACTGTATTGATGTCATTTAGTCCCGATTGAAAAATCGCAACGGCATTGCCCCAGTTCCAACCAGTGGTATTTCCGGCAGCATCTTTTGTTTCTACCAAAGAGGCTGCCCCGGCTACTGCTCCCGCCTGCAAATTGGTGATGAACAAGTAGGTTTTATTATTGGCCGCTCCTTCAATAGTGCCACCTTCTGGCTTGTATTTTCCATATTTTTCATACAAAGCAAAAAGGTCTTTTCTAAACTGTTCATTATCCGTAATGGGTTTTCCTTTATAATTGGAAATGAAATTCTGCACATCGGCATTTTGTGGCAAGTCTTTTAATTTAAATTTATTTTCGACGTCCACTTCTGCCCGAATTAATGCCTGATTAAATGACCTGTTTTTTAACCAGAATTTAATATCGCTTGGCAAAGAAACATTTTCATTTTCCATCACTAATTCTACCAATACAATATTCGCTTTTGGAATACGACTGTTGGCATAAACCATTAATTGTCCCACCTGCTCTTCTTTATCGCTGCCTTTCGCCATTACTTTTATTTCGGTGTGATTATTTAATACACCATTTTCACATTTTACCGTCACGGCATCTTCCAATACCCAGTAAGTTTTTTTGACATTTAAATTTGGAAGTACCTCTCTCTGTACTTTTTTTCCTTTTTTAATAAAATCATTTACGCTGATTTTAGAAGGAGTAATGGTAAGAAAATTGGAGACGGATGCATCCACTTTAAATTCTATCTCATTGGTGCTTTCTACCAATTCTTCAAACTGCTCCAATTCCAATGTCAATCTTGCTCCATGTTTGTGCATGACCGAAGCTGTCGGAATTGCTGCCTTTGCTTCTTCTGTACTTGCGTAAGGAAACAATGATAACCAAGCTGGATAATAATCAATACCGTGAGGTTTTAATTTATTGTTCACGCCATCTAAATACAATTGCTGCATGGTCGTTATATTTTTGCACAATGATTGGTTCGCACCAATGGCCGTTCCGTCATTGTCAGCAACGATGTTTGTCATTGGCCAAAAATATTCTTCCCTTATCCAATCGAATCCAAAATGCCCGCCGAAATCATGAAGGTTTCCATTTTTAAAACGGAATTTATCCGGCCTTCTAAAATTAATCATGAATTTTATCAGATTAGTGGGCTGTGCAACTGCATCATTTGGTTTTTCAATGGAAATACTTTCGCCATCGCCCTGGAATTCGAGGCTGTCGCCATTAGAAATTCTGTCTTGAATGGAGGGCATATCCAAAACGGACGACAAGCCACCTTTCGTAATTTTATCAATAATTCCTTTGGAAATGGCATCACCTGCTTCAGGTGTCAATATATCTTGATCCACCATTTCTTTTATTTTTTTCAGTTGCGATAAATGGCCCTCTATATTTCCATCATCGCCAGTAGTGTCAATACTTTTATTAATTGCTTTTTCGGTCAACTCATTCGCTTTGCCATTATTTAATTGATTATTTTCTTTCGCTTTTTTAATGGCATTTAATTGGGCTCCGAGTGCCGCTAATTTTGCTGCACCTTCGCCAAATGATTTACTCGTTTCAAAAGATGCTTTTAATGCTTCGATGGCATTTTTCTGATTGCCATCCAAACCTGTAATATCATTGAAAGAAGAAGTGCCCAATAAATTTCCGGCCACATCAAAACCATTTGGATTAGGCAAGTTCGGTGCATTTTGAATATTGACTACCGGGTTCGGCAATTCACTCGGCGTGAGGTTGCCCGGATCGGTTCTGCGGCTATCTGTACTCACGGGTAAAATGGAAGTCGGACTGTCAGGAATAGGTTCTTCGCTCCATCTCCAGAAACGATTTTCCTCTTTTATTTCGCAGCTATTGCATTTGCCCATGACCGCTTCCGCAAAGACTCCTTTGGTCGGAATGCTAATGCTCATCGGCTCAATCGGTGTGAGTGGTTGATAGAGCGACAGAAAATCAATTTCCTTTCCTCGCACATTTGGATCGAGGCGGAAGCCGGGGGCCACGGGCATCACCAAGCTGTTCCCAGCTACGCCAATGACCCGGTTTTCTACGACTGATGCAACGCTCCGCAGCACCCCGTCTGGATAGGTTTCTACCTCCGAATAATCTTTTACCTGAATGCCATCCAAAAACATAAAGCGACGCTCGGCACTCATATTCATCCAAATGGCTTTATGGAAAAATTC
Source organism: Saprospiraceae bacterium (assembly GCA_965222975.1). GTDB lineage: Bacteria > Bacteroidota > Bacteroidia > Chitinophagales > Saprospiraceae > UBA6168. Next base: position 5,742 of record CBDCVJ010000023.1, read on the forward strand.
CATGTTGTCATTTAAATGGTCTTGTAATGTGTTCGCCAATTCCAAATCTTCATTTCTTGGATTGCGTAATTCCTGCCGATTTAATGGCGTATAAATTCGCACTTTATCCATTCCCGTTAAATCATTTTGAATTCTTGAATTTCTAAATAAATAAGTGGAAATATGCTTGGTACGATAATTCATCGAGCCGGATTTAACAACCACTCTTGAATCGGCTGGCAATAATTCAGACAATGGAATATAATTGCCTTCTCCGTCATATTCGTCGCCGCATAATTCAATGTATTTTACAGCCGAACGTTTTATTAAAGGCAGTTCGCCTTCCACTCGCAAGGAGACATACAATGAGCGATTATTTTTATAAGCAGAAACCAAAGTGGCGTCCATTGGAATTTCTATGGACTGCTCTGTTCCATCATCCGTAATGGCATTTACTCTTAAATGCTGCACAAATGCTTCGGCAATTTTTGGCGCTAATTCTTTTTGGAAATTGGCGTCTTTTTCCTCTTGCTCTTTTATAAATTTTTTGTGAAACGCCGAAGGTGATATATAAGGCAATAATTTAGCTGCCCATCCCCAAAATGATTCTTCGAATTCATCTTCGTCATTGTCTTTTGGTCTGGCCAATTGGAATTTTAAATAAACATAGCCTTCTAAATATTCGATATTATCATCAGCAAATTTTCCTTCTGGCAAATCACTTCCCTCATAATCATTTTCAATTCTTTCGATGGCCTCAAATCCTTTTTTTAATTTTCTATCGAAAATATAAGGTGCTAAAAATTCCCGCCACCGCAATATTTTTTTATGGTCAAAAACAGACATCATCAATGGCACAAAAAGACACTCCTGAACATCGGCCAAACGTTGGTTGACTTTTAAATGACGGAGCACTTCAAAATACTCGATCGTCATAGCATCAATAGTCCGTGAAGAATTATGCGGCAATTTTGCCAAACTCACGGAGGACTAAATATTTGGAATTAATTTTTTTGACATTCGGGTCTAAACCGAACATCGAAAAAAAACGATTAAGCAAAAGTTCATTGAAATATTGAGCCTTAATGCTGAACATTGAAAAAGCCTTTCGTTGATTGATAGGCACCGTCAGATGATGAGCAGCTTTAGCAATTGAAACAGCTGTTAGGGCAGCATTGAAATGAAAATCCAACCTTTTTTCTTTTCGGCTTTGACAGTGTTCTAAACCTGTAAATTGCTTGGCATCCCGGTACAAGAATTCGATTTGGAATCGACCTTTGTAATAAATAAGAATGTCAGGGCCACTCATGGTCAGGTCTGTCGAAAAATAGATTTTCACATTTTTCAAATCACCGTTAGGTTTAAAATGGTGTACTAAAACGACTTTAATCCAACGCTTGAGCGGTTTTGAAAAAACAGTGCCTTCGAATGCTGTCCAATCCGGTTCTTTGATAACGGGTCGAAAATGTTGTTCATCTGGCTTTTTCACATCCACTCTGCCCTGGTATTTCTTAGGGCGTCCCCGACCTTTTCGACGAGGACCTAAGTAACGATAGAAAAGAACGGCATCATCTCGTAAACGACTAATAATCTCAAAACCCGATTCACAAACAGGTTGTACAAAAGTGTACTTTGAAAAATAGGCATCCACTATCAATCGGTTGGATATTTTTTGAAGTTGTTCACTTAGTCCACCAACTGTTTCAACATAATATTCAATTAATGAATCATACTTTTTATGATTCAAGGTTTGTTTAGCTGTTAGGTGCATGCAAGTATTGTTCAAAATATCTATCGCTCCAAAGCCTCCTATTTCCAATCCAATTTTGGTTCGACTTGCGCCACCTGACCAAAAATAACCTATACCTGGTGTTGATTTTCCACTTTTCGAAATGAAACTTGGGTCAAAGGCAATCCCTATTTCTTTTTCACAATACGATTCAACTAACAAGCGATTGAATTCAAGAAAATCAAAACCCTTATCAAAATTATTGCGATACGTACTTTCATTATACTGTCCTTGCCGACCAAAATTTTCAAAGTTGGCTCTGCCTCGAAAAGCTATCATCAAACCAAAGAAATGTATCAAAAATTTACGCTGGCATTTGCCCACTTTTGGCATCAGGCTCAATATCTTCGCCGTGAGGGTTTCGACTCTCATTGGTAAAAGTTGTTTTGTTGTGTCGTAACTACAAAAGTCAACTTTTACCTTTTTTATTTCGATTCTATTTTTTCACGGACTATTGAGCATGACAGTGATTATAATTTGCCACTGATTCAGTTTCCACGGAAAAACGTTCGCCTTGAGTTGCCGTCTGAATGACCGTCGCACGCTGACTGCGCAAAGCATTTGCGGACTGCGTGGTTCTATCCCTTATTTTTTGAATATCTTTTAATGCTGTATTGCGGGAAGAGTTTTGCCAAGCAGTTGAGTTAGCATTGCTTGACCCACCTGAAATACCCAGCATTCCACCAACTGGCCCTATAATAGCTGCCGCCCCCAATCCAGCACTATATCCACTCGTATTAACATCAGACCCTCCATTCATCCGCTCGCTCAATGATCCGGTCACAATTTCATTAATATCCCGATCACGGCTCAGTGAATTATATAGGCTCTCCTGATAATCCAATGACTCAGAACGGGAAGCCGACTCTTTTCTTTCCCAATCAAAAACGACAATTTGTTTTTTCTGTCCCGGTGCCAATGGCAGGCTGTATAATAAATCGCCGAGCGAATATCCGTCATTAATAAATTCCTGTTTAAAATGCAAGATATGGCCATGCGCCAAAGAGGTCGCCTGATAAATGGTTGGCTCATCGTCCCAGTCGATGGGGTTATTTAAATTTAATTGATGGCGGCCATTGGAGTGTCCATTTTTTGATGGTGCAATTACTTGTTTTAATTTTAGCGCATTGCTCTCGCTTAAGGCTTTAATTAAAGTAGTATAGGTGAGCCCCCGTTTGGTGTTCGTGAATTTTCGCAGTACATTTTTGCGGATTGTTCTGCCCAAGATATCATTGGGGATTGATACTTTTCCCGTGCGCTGACTTTCATCGAATAAAGGATTTATTTGAATAATATCTTCAATGGAAATTTCGTCCTCGTCATCCTCAATTGTCATGCCTTGAATATCAGGTTCAGTGGTACGGACAACGGTATAAAAAGAAAATTCCTCCAATATTTTTTTCGGCTGGTGAAAATCCAATTCATTACAATCATGGCAGGCACAATCATCGCCTTTTTCCTCCACTTCGGAATTTACGATTAAAATAACATTGGCAGGGAAAAATAATTTTTCTTCGTGCATAGGTTCTCCATCATCAATGGTAATAATGGTGTCGGGTTCGAGGCGAATTTCCACAGGGTTGCCAGTAATATTGGAAGCACCCACGATACCATAAGCTTTGGTAAAATATCCCGTCGGCGTATCCATGACGAAATAGCCATCGGTTTCCGTTTGCGCCACCAATAAAGGATAAAAATCCTCATCCTGCGGGTCTTCTTTTTTGGCTACATAAATGACGACTTGGGTTTCTTCAAATTTTTGTTTTCCAATTGCATCAATTATGCGGCCAACGGTCTTTTTAGGGCGATCCGGAAAATTTGTCCAACCACTGGTATCAGGCAATTGACGAGGTGGCACACTAATTTGAATAGTGCCATCATTTTCTATTTCTTCATAGTTAATTTCTTTGTTTCCAATAAATTCTCCGCCTGGTGCTTTTACATAAATATTCAGCGTTTCAATGGTGCCTGTATGAGATAATTCAATTGTTGCTTTTCCATCTGAATCAATGGGATATAATTCCTCCTTTTGATTATTTATATTTTGGGAAAATGATTCCTGTATCTCATAAATAACCAATAGCGAATGTTCGACATATGGATTATTATTGTCACTGGGATCAGAAACAATTTGAATAATAAAATTTAATTCCGCATTAATTTTTTCCAATTAATGTTAATGGTATCACCTTCATCAATTTGCCTAGAAGCATTATATACTTCCCCATTTTTTTCCGAAACAATGACGAGGCTAAAATCATTTTGAATAGATCCAAAACTCGGTATAGGCTTATTGATAATTACTGAGACAATACCATTTTTATCTACATTAAAAGTGGCGTCTCTGGAATAGGATTCCCATTGGAGGCATTGATGATTTTATAATGAATGATTAATTGATAATCTGAGAAGGGATTATCACCATCAAAAGGAATAAGGCCAGCGATATTGACCTGAAAATTGTATTCTAAGTCTACTGTAGGCTTAATAATTTCAGTTGGGGTGGGTTTGGTTGCTGTTTCTTTTTTGGGCTTCGGTTTTACTGCCTTTTTCACGGGCTGGTTGGCAGTACTTTTTCCAAAAGAAATAACTGCTTTTATTTCTTGCTCATATCTGGGGTTGATTTTTCCAATGGCCTTTAGATCGTCCATTGAATTTAAATAATTGCCCTGTTCGCGGGCAGTTATAATTTTTTGTGCAGTTGATTTTCCAATGCCTTTCACTTGAATCAATGATTCAAAGGAGGCGGTGTTAACATTTGTTTTCATTGGTTTGGTTGTTCTTTTTAGAAAATGAATGAGTTTGGTACTTATTTAAATTCAAAGTTGTGGTATTATTCCAATGAATCTAAAAAGCAAATGAGTATTTAAGGAAGAATCTTGAGCAAAAGGTGGGTTTGAGTTAGTTGATGTGTTTGAAAGACAAATTACAGTTTTGCCAGAGCACTATTCAAAAATCCCAACGTAAAATATGAGGCAGATTGTTAAGTAATATATTTTGATCTACCACCCAAACCCCCTATTTTTGTCAACAATAAAAAAAACACATTGACCTCTGGGCATCATACACGTCCAAAAGCAATGAGCAAACAACAACCAACCATATCCCATTATTTACCCCTTTGGGGCCTTTTCTTATTCTGGGCATCGCTGTCATGCAGCATTGGCATTGCTCAAAACCCTAGCATAACACAACCTTACGAGCCGCCACCATTGGCGGTTGAATTTCTCCCTCAAAGTGGTTTTTATGCTGATTCTGTCCACATTCAATTGCTATCGCCTGGCGCAAAAATTTATTACACCACTGATGGCACTGAGCCACGCCCCATATCTGCCCATCGTTATACTGTTCCTTTTTCCGTCAACGAAACCACATCCATCCGAGCGATAGCTTTGATGACCGGGGAGGTGAGCCATGTCTTTTCAGCGACTTATTTTATCAACGAACCAGAGCCAACCTTTCCAGTCGTTTCTTTGTCCGTCACGCCCTATTTATTATTTGACCCTGTACGAGGGCTGTTTCGGAAAGGGGAGAATGCGATTGATTCTTTGTGGTACAAGCCGGGGGCGAATTTCTGGAGCAGGCAAGAGATCAATTGCAATTTCGAGTTTTTTGAAACCAACGGGGAATCGGTATGGGAAAATGCGACGGGCTTCCGATTGTTCGGTGGCATGAGCCGTTTGCTCCGCCAAAAATCCATCAGCATCACTGCCCGGTCCCGTTACGGTGACAAACGCATTCGGCACAAGGTGTTTGGGAAAAAGGGGTTTAAAAAATACAAGCACCTTGTCTTGCGAAATAGTGGCAGCGATTTCGGCAGGTCTCATTTCAGGGATGCCCTTATGACCCATTTGGTAAAGGGCTGGGACCTTGATATTCAAGACTATCGCCCGGCCCATGTCTATCTGAATGGAAAATACTGGGGCATTTACAACTTGCGGGAAAAGATCAACCGCTATTTCATTGCAAAACACTATGGCATCCACAAGGACAGCATTGATCTGATCGAGCATCGCCTCACCCGGAAAAACGGGAAGACAAAGCATTACCGGGAATTGCTGGATTTTTTGAAAAAAAACGACCTTTCCAACCCAGCCAATTATGCTTATGTGCAATCGCAAATGGAAGTGGACAACTTCATGGATTTTCAGATTGCCCAAATCTACTTCGACAATCAGGATGCAGGTGGCAACATACGTTTTTGGCGACCCCAAACACCTGATGGCCGTTGGCGTTGGATACTTTATGACACGGACTGGGGCTTTAGCCTTAACGAATCCAAAGCCTTCCGCAACAACAGCCTTGAATTTCATACAGAACCCAATGGTCCCAATTGGCCGAACCCTCCATGGAGTACTTTCATACTGCGAAAACTACTGGAAAACAGGGATTTTGAACAGGAATTCACATCACGTTTCTGCGACTACCTCAATGAGGATTTGACAGAGGCACACGTCATCGCCACCATTGACAAATTTTACAAAAACCTCTTGCCAGAAATCCCTCGTCACCTCGATCGCTGGAAACTGAAGCAGAAGTATTGGGAACAGGAAGTGGAAAAGTTGAAAGAATTTGCCAATGCACGCCCTCGGTACATGCGGAAGTTTTTGAAAGAAAAATTTGACTTGGGCGAGGAGCGCATCGTGAATGTGCAAGTAGATCACGGTGGCAAAGTAATCATCAACGAGCATATCAAAGCGAGGGATCATTTTTCAGGAAAATATTTTGAAAAAATGTTGCTGCGCCTGCGGGCGAAGCCCGACCTCGGCTACCGATTTGTCCGTTGGGAAGGAGAAGGAGCGCTATCGGAATCGCCAGAACTACTGCTGGAATTGGACCGTCCGATTTGGGACATCCGTTGCGTATATGAAAAGTTCGAGCACCCACTGGACGGCAAGGTCATCATCAACGAGGTGAGCTGCAACAACCGACAGAGTAAGGACTGGGTAGAGATTTACAACAATTCCAAAGAAAGGGTCAACCTCAAAGGCTGGGTATTGGCCGACCAGAAAAATAAATTCAAATTTCCCCATTACATCTTACCGCCTAAAGGTTATGTCGTCGTTTGTCAAGATTCTTCCAAATTCCTGAAAGTCCATCCACAGGTGCAGAGCCTTATCGCAGGGCTGAGTTTTGGCCTGAACAAACGTGCAGAAACGGTTCAGCTCTTTTCCCCAGAAACTGCGGCAGTGGACAGTCTCTCTTGGGAACTCGAACCGATGGACAGTGTATTCTCCTACGACCTCCTTTTGCCTGATCTCGACAATGGCAACCCTGGCAACTGGGAATTGGTCATGGGCAATGGCACACCGGGCGCCGCCAACCAATATTATCTCATCAGTAGCATTCAGGCACGGAGAGACTTATGGATGCAGGTAGGTATGGCGTTGGGGGTCATTTTCCTTTGTTTGATATTATTGGCTTTGCGGGCGAAACGGGTATTATAAATCCGGGTGGTACGTGACACCGAACTCCAGTTCGGCGGTCTTGTTTTTCTCCGAACTGGAGTTCGGTGTCACGTACCACCCGGATTGTCAAAGAGCGATAAATTTTAAACAGCCTTGAATACCTCCCTTACAAACAGTCTATCTTTTAGCAAAGATAAATCCCAGGCTTTTGTCTATTTTTAGGCATTTAAAAATAATGGTATCAAACTCTTTGCATATCCATTGTAAAAAAATTATTTTAGCGTTTCGCCAGCCATTCAGTTTTCAACTTATAACAAGGATTGAATAACTTCCCCACATTCCTAAACATGGTCTAAGTCGCATGGTATGATAATAAAGTCCAATCGTTTCGCCCCCCTACCCTTCCCAGCACGCCGGGAGAAGTAGAGGGTGAAACATGCGATACTATGCAACTTGGTTTAAACACATCAAAACTACTTTTAAAGCTATTGTTGACAATATCTTTAGTGTTGCAGCAATTCAACGTGAACCTTCATTCATTTAATTAAACCCAATATTCATGAAAAAACTTTGCCTCTCCTTGATGTTCTTCTTCTCTGTTGTTTCTCTTGCATTTGCCCAACCGAACGACTGTTGTACAGCGGACAAGTTGTACTCGAACGCATCATTTACAATGAGCATGCTGGCTGGGGCTGGCATACCGGAACCTATTGCAGACTGCTCCTGCCTCGAAGAAGATGAGCATAACTCTTATTGGTTCCAATTTGATTGTGTTTCATCTTCGATCCTTGAGTTTGCCATCTTTCCGGAAGGTTCAAACACGGGAGATTACGATTTTGCTGTATTCGTTGGTGGGTGTCCGTGTGGAGGCAGTAGCCCGCCATTTAATATAGTTTGTGATTTTACCAGTTCAGTAGGTCCCACAGGTGTAGGAGATCCCGCTCAATTTGGCATAACCAATCCTGCTGCAGGCCCGTTCTTACCGCCCGTACCGATGTTGGAAGGCCAAAGCTTTTTTTTAGTGATTGATAATAAAGAGAATGCCGATGGCTTCACCATTGAATTTGGCAAGGGCACTATGATCGGTCAATATCCAGATCCGGGCCCCGACTTGTCTGGCCCACTGACCGTATGTCCTGATGGAGAAGCTGTCTTTACCGCGTCTGTAAGTAATCCAAGTGAGTCCTTCCGTTGGTATGTCGATGGCTTCCCGTATAGTTTGAACAACCCGCTCAATACGCTCAGTGAATTTGAATTTACCTTCAATTTTCCGGGCACATATGAAGTGTGTGTTGCATCATTTATGGACTGCCTAGAGTCCGATCTTACCTGTATGGATGTTGTTGTTGAAGATATTCCAGTTACACATGCATCAGGTAGTTTTTGTTATCCCGGCCCATATATTGCAGGCAACGGGGAGCAATTCTCCAGCCCCGGGGTCTATAATCTACTTTTTGAAACCTATCAGGGTTGCGACAGCACAGTGGTACTAACCCTCGAAGGCCATCTACCAAACGTTGAAACAAGAACGGATTTCGCTTGCGATGGGAGTTGTGTGATGTTTGAAGGGGCAATGGTTTGCGGAGAAGGAGTACATGAAAAAATATATACCAATCAGTTTGGCTGCGACAGCACTATTTTCCTAAACCTGATCACCGTTCCTTTGGAAATCAAAGTAGAAGGTATAGACACCCTCACTTGTCATACTACCAATCTTACGCTTGACGCAAGAAAATCACTTGTAGGTGGCGATACGACTTCCTTCCTTTGGAAAAATTCGAGTGGCGATACCCTCAGCATGGATACGCTCTTATTTGTCAATGCCCCTGAAGTTTATACGCTTCAAGTTACGACAGCAATACCTGGGGATACTTGTGTGGAGGAAATGGACATTGAAATTATCGCCGATGTAGCCACCCCTGAAGGTGTCGTTGCTACAGGTGGAGCGCTTTCCTGTACGGTTAGTTCAGTGGAACTGATGGCTACTTCCATCACCCCGAACGTAACATATGCCTGGTCAGGCCCTAACAATTTTTCCTCTAACCAACAGGCTCCGACCGTCACCCTGCCCGGTAATTATATTTTGACAGTTACGGGTGAAAATGGTTGCGAAACAGTTGCCACCGCAGAAGTCACTGAAGTTACTGAAACACTTACTGCCAGTGCCACAGGCGGCACTATCGATTGTTATTCTTCCAATGTTACATTAAGCGGTAGTTCACCAGATCCCGGCGTTTCATATGAATGGCAAGGCCCAAATAATACTTCTTATACCGGCCCAAACCCTTCTGTCAATTTGCCCGGCACTTATATGCTCACAGTGACTGATCTCGAAGGATGCACTGGCACCGCAGAAACAGTTGTCACGGAAAACCTCACCCTGCCAATGGCCAGCGCAAGCGCCAATCAAGTGCTAACCTGCAACAACACTTCCGTTTTTCTAAATGGCAATGGGTCTTCATTTGGAATGCAGTACGGTTATGCTTGGACAACGAACAATGGAAATATCACTGCAGGCGGCAATACTTTGAATCCATCGGTTGATGCACCTGGCACTTACACATTGACCGTCACAAACAACACCAATGGCTGTACCCAAACCGCTCAGGCAGAAGTATTTGAATCCCCTGCCGTTACCGCTGATATTGGCAGCCAGACGAACGTACTCTGTTTTGGTGAAAATAATGGGTCGGCCACGGCAATAGGTGGTGGCGGTGACGACAATTTCACTTACAACTGGTCGAACGGGACAACGGGAAGTACAATAAGTGCAGTAATTGAAGGCAATTACATCGTGACTGTCACGGATGGCAACGACTGTACGGCAACCACTTCCGTAACCATCACTCAGCCTTCAGCCCTGGCAGCCAATGCCTCCGCCAATGCTCAATCAATGCCTGGGGTCAATGACGGGAGCGCTTCTGCCAGTCCGTCAGGAGGCACACCCAGCTATACCTATATGTGGAGCAACGGTATCAACACTGCTACTATTGATGGGCTCGCTCCCGGCAACTACACGGTCACCGTTACTGACGCCAATGATTGTGAATCTGTAGAGACTGTTACGGTCAATGAAATTGAATGCTTTGTCGCAGCTACCATTGAACATGAGGACGAAAGTTGTCAAGGGTTTGAGGATGGTTCAGCTACTGTGGACCTCTCCAATTCGACCGATCCAGTCACTTATATTTGGTCGAATGATGAAACCACTCAAACTATTTCAAATCTTGCCCCTGGCAATTATTCTGTGACAGCCACTGATGCTAATGAATGCGAGGTGGTGACATCCGTAACCATCCTTGGACCTGCTGCCCTTAACGTAAATGCCACTTCAACCGACCAGACAGCTTTCAATACGGACGATGGCACGGCCACGGCCAACCCGACTGGCGGCACTAGTCCCTATTCCTACCTTTGGAGTACCGGCGATATGACCAATACGATCGGCGGACTTCCCCCAGGTGATTACGAAGTGACCATAACAGATGCGAACGATTGTGAGGCAACCCAAATAGTAACGGTAGAAGAATTTAATTGTGGGGTATTATTGGACATTGATTTCTCTAACGTCTCCTGCAACGGCATGGAAGATGGTCAAGCCACAGTGCTTCCCACGGGAGGACTTGCACCGTTCTCCTTTGTTTGGTCAAATGGGAGCAACACTGCAACCATCGGCAACCTGCCCGCTGGCACTTACGACATTACGGTGACGGACGCAAGTGACTGCCCTGCCCAAGGGCAGGCCATCATTAGTGAACCCGATTTGCTGGAATTGGAAATAACCGATCTGACACCTGCTGCCTGTGGGAGCGATAACGGTACGGCTACCGTTATGGCCAATGGCGGTACAACCGATTATGGTTATGAATGGCCAAATGGCGAAACCACCCCCACCGTCGAGAACCTCGCCGAGGGAGTTTACACTGTTAGCGTAACTGATGCCAATGACTGCTTGGCTACTTTGGATGTTGAAATCGAAACGGATCATTCAACTGACATCGAGCCACCTGTTGCCGTGGCTAAAAACTTCACCGTCGAGCTGGACCAAGGTGGAAAGGCCTCTATTACCCCTATGGATATAGACAATGGCAGTTCCGACAACTGTGGTATAACCGACATGGTCCTGGACATAATGGATTTCGATTGTAGCCATGTGGGAGAAAATATGGTAATGCTCACCATAACGGATATTGGTGGAAACGAATCAACAGCACCAGCAATTGTTACAGTAGAGGACAACATGCCACCCGTTGTTGAATGCCCCAACAATATGACATTGCCTTTCTGCGATCCAGTGGCTGATTTCGATATAACAGCATCTGATAACTGCTCAACCAACCTGCCTATCGAACAGGTCAACGGCCTCGCCAGCGGTTCAACGTTCCCACTCGGTGAAACAACCATTCAAACTTATCAAGTGACCGATGTGGGCGGTAATACCGCTACTTGTACTTTTGAAATAACGGTGACGGAAACAATGACCATCGCCCCGAATATTGCCAATGTCTCTTGTTTTGGTGAAGAAAATGGAAGTATTGAAGCGGTCGTATCTGGAGGTTCGCCAGACTTTAGCTATCACTGGAGCAACGACAGCACAACTATGTCCATCAACAACCTTGGGCCAGGTATGTACGCAGTAACCGTTACAGATGACGCTGGATGTGAAGTGATTCAAGAATTTGAAATTGATGAACCTGATGACCTTGTCACCACACTGGTTAATATCATCAATGAATCGAACAATATGTCAAATGGTGCGGTGGAAGTAACAGTCAGTGGAGGAGTCATGCCCTATACTTATGAATGGACTGACCTTAATGGCAACGTGGTGGGTAACATGGAAGACATCGATAGTCTGCCTGCCGGCACCTATCAATTGTTCGTGACGGATTCAAACGACTGTGTTTCTTCCAGCGCTTACACCATCCAGAACACTACGGACACTTACAACCCTGAATTGGATGCCCTGATACGGATTTTCCCTAACCCAACAACTGGATGGCTCACGGTGGAATTTATTGACCTGCCTGTTACCGAAATAGATGTTGCCGTCCACGACGTGATCGGTCGCAACATATTTAATCAAACCAACGCAAAAGTCAATGGCGGCAAATACAATTTGAACCTCGAAGGTTACCCTGAAGGGGTTTATTTGGTGAAATTGACGATAGAAGGGCAGGCAGTCACGAAGCGGATTGTGAGGGTGGATTGATTGGCTGGAATGGCTGAGTGGTTAAATGGTTTACGTCCCTGTAGGGAAAAACCATTTAACCACTCAGCTACATTTATTTCTTCAGCATTTGCACAGCGGCCAAATGACCATTTCCACAAAGCTGTACTACGTAAAGGCCGGGCAATAAATCTCCAACAGGCATGCTTGTGACCTGTTCCCCATTTAGCAAGTTCATCGGCTTCACGGTTTCCACTTTGCCCAAGATGTCTATAATCCTGATATTAAAATCCCCCGAGATGCGGCTGTTGATTTGTAAGTTGAGGGTTTCATTGACTGGATTAGGAAAAACCTTTAAACTGGCAATTCCCAAGTCGGTATTCAAAACGTTACTAGGCGGCATCTCTTCAATGGTTAAGCTGTCATTGACTATACCATCTCCGGTAGCCCCACCATTACCGTCGGCAGCATTTGACGCAGCATAAATAGTAACATCTCCTGTACCTTCATCTGGTGCGATCCATTCCATTTCAAAAGTACCCATGGTAGAAGGAGCGGCGTGTTCAACATAGGAACGGCCACTCAATGTAACTTCTTTTTGGCCAGTTCCCAAACTGCCCCATTGGCCTGCTTGGGTGAAATCTGAATCTAATGTCACCGTTTGAAACCCATACCTCGCAGGTGTGCCTGTACCTGGAGCATTGGTAATTCTTAACATATATGTATTGCCTGGTTGATAAGCCGTAACCACATCGACCCCATCGAGCAACTCAATGGAAATACTTGGTTCGAAAGCACCACCGCTGCCGTGGCAATTGGCATTGGCGCACGTGCCTGGTTGCCCCATGTCTTGCTGGAAACTTCCGGGGGCACCCGTAACTTCAAAACTACCAGTGCCTGGGCCACTTGATAAGCTAAACAGGAGCAATGTGCCACCAATGAAAAAAAATACTTTGTAAACATTCTTGATCTTCATAAGCATAATAAGTTTGGTTTGTAAAAGATGAAACGGTTATAAAATAGCTATTGGTTTTACCCTTGGTTTAAGCTTTCAACCAAAACCAGAAATAAAAAAACTTCAACCAACAGATGAAAAAACAATTGCAGTTCAAGCAGCATTAAATGAAAACCCCAAATATATATATGCAGAATGTTTTTGTTGCAAAAAGCCCAAACACTGTCTGCACTTATACAGATACATACAGCGGTTAAAAATGGCTGCGGACAAGTGAAAGTAATTAAAAAGATAAATACGGCCCGATAAAATAGGGTATAAAAAAAACCGCCGGACGTTACAGTACGTCCGGCGGTTTTTTCTTCAATGGTTATGTCGTTTTTAAACCGCCTGTTTTAAGAAAAAACATCAATTAGCGGCCCCGCTGTTTTTTATTACTTTATTGTGTTGTTGGTTGACAGCAGCGAATTGTCATTTTCAAACAAACACCTTTAAAAACGAGTGCTAAACAACATCGACCATTAGTCGGATTTGCCGCAGAGATTTTTTTCGATCATACTCTGCGGATTAATTGTCTGGTGGATTAACCATAGGCAAAAAATTTAATCACAGCTGTTATTGCGGTTGACTTTTGTAACCCCCTGAAAATTGGACAGCATAAACCAAAGTGGGGGATTTAATTACATTGCCGCCCTTTATTAATTCAGTCTTCCTTTATTAATCTGTTCATTGTAAAAATGAAAGAAATTCGGTATGCTAAATAGCAATTCCGAGAAAAGCAGTCATTTGGAATTTTTATAGGTCATTAACCTAGGATAGGAGTAGTCAATTCCTTCTGCTTTTCCTGCAAGGATATGGAAAGACTTATGAACAAAACGCACTCAATGAACTAAAGGAAAACTGCCGCTTTTACAGCCGCTTATTAATTTTGATTGACAGCACAATTTTACGTTTTAATTCCGGTTCTCACAAAATTTTCAATTATTATTTTTTGATTTTTTTCAAAATAAAAAATTTTATTTTGTCAGGGCAAAATTAAAACCCCTTCTAAATCAATCACTTCCACACCTTTGCTAAACGATTGCTTCAAGTGATTTTTTTTGAAAAAAAAATTGAGCAAAACCGCCTTTTAAACAGTGCCTATTTTTCTGCTCTTTTTAATTGTTTATTTTTGAAAATAAATTGCATTTCAACGCCAGATATATGAAATAAATTTTGTATATGACCCCGCTTATAATTTTTCACCCAAATAATAATTCGCTGCTATTCCATGCAATTCACTTCCGTACTTTCCAAATTCAACTCGCCACTTTGGGGGCACCATATAACTGTGCCGGAAAAAGTATCGCAACATTTTATTTCCAAAGGCCAAAAACGGGTCACCTGTAGCCTGAACGGATCGACTCCTTTCCAATGTGCCCTCATGCCAAGCGGTGATGGCAATTACTTTATCACCGTGAACAAAGAACTTAGAGACAAACTGAAATTGCGGGTAGGAATGAATGTCACAGCAGAACTCGAAAAAGACAAAAGCAAATATGGTATGCCCATGCCAGAAGAATTACAGGAACTACTAATACAAGACCCGGAAGGCGACCGCCTCTTCCACGCCCTCACACCGGGCAAGCAGCGCAACCTTATATATATTGCAGGCAAACCAAAACAATCCAAAACCCGGCTCAAAAAAGCCATCGTCGTGATCGAACACCTAAAAGCAAACAATGGCAAAATTGATTTCAAACGATTGAATGAGGATATGAAAGAATCCAATAAGAAGTGGTAATTAGTACATTGGTGAATTGGTATATTAGGTCTTTGGTTGTGCCTAAATACACTAATCACCAATTCACCAATTCCCAAACCCATGCTGATCAAAACAAGGGGCATCGTACTAAAAACAAAGAAATACTCCGAAACGAGTATCATCGCCGATATCTATACGGAAGAAAAAGGTATGCGCTCATATATTATCAGCGGGGTGCGTTCGAAAAAGGCGAGGGTGAGTGCAGGCCTACTTCAGATCATGACCCCTGTAGACATAGTTGCCTACCACCGGGATGGAAAAAACCTGACCCGGCTGAAAGAAATCAAGCCCTACCATGTATTTCAGTCAATACCATTCAAAGTGGCCAAAGGGGCAGTTGGCATGTTCATGGTGGAGATCGCCCAAAAGACCATCCGCTGTGAAGAACCACAACCGGAACTTTTCAAATTCCTACTCGATAATTTTGTCTATCTGGACGAAATGTCCCACTCTTTCGCCAATCTTCACTTGCACTTCATGGTCAACCTGACAGAACATCTTGGCTTTCTTCCCAGTGACAGCCATAGCGAAAGGACTCCTTTTTTTGATTTGCAAGAAGGCCGTTTTGTTTCTTTCACACCACACCACCCCCATTGGTTGGATGATGACAAGAGTGTTAAGTTCAGTCAATTGCTGCACCTGTCGAAAGAGCAATGCCATACCATCCCTCTCAGCCGAGAAGAAAGAAAATCGCTACTGCGGTCGCTGATCGATTTTTACCGCTTGCATATTGAAAACTTTCCAGCTATTTATTCGCACGAAATATTGGAGGAGGTTTTAGGGTAGAAACCTTTGTTCTTCCTGTTTTTAAAATGACTGTAGAAGAATTTTTTAAAAAGCCAGTTAATCCACGTTGATTTCTGTAGATACGGTACAAATTCAAAAACGCCCCGTCCTACTTTTAGATCGGGGCGTTTTTGAATTCGTAACTGTATTTGAATTTGTGCTTGCCTCCCTCAAACATACTTCCGCCAAGCCCCAAGTATAAGTCCTGACAAAGCCATCCCTACCATATTGAACCCACCAGTAACCCATGCCAATCCATAAGGCCGATCGGCAAACATATTGCCCGACATCGTGGGCAGGTGGTTAAAAGCAAAAGCGATGAGCAAGCCGATGGCCGCCCCTTTCATAGCTGTTTCCACATTCAGCTCTTTGCATAGCCACGCCAACGCATAAACTGGGACAATGGTAGCTACCAAATTGGTGATCCAAGTGCCAGCACCCGGTGGATTGGCTTCCACAGTGGCCATGTCGAGGCCAACGAGGCCCATCCATTTTTCACCGAACAATGGGCCAAACCATAAGAAGCCCAAGACAAATAAAAGAACGATACAGGCCACTGCGGCCAGATGATTGATGGTGAGTTGTTTCATGATTTTCCGATTTTTTTTTGATGAAAAGAATAAATGCATTCCTTATAAAAGACTGTACTTGAATGTGTTAGCCGCATCAATGTCGTAATTTTTTTTTCAAATAACAAAAAATCATCCAACCCATGCAGCGAATCGCCCGTCCATCCGATTTAATAGCCGCATGCGTTAAGCAGATCTGTTGAAACAATCCACTGGCTATTTTCGGTTTCGCCTTTAGCCAAAAATCTTAAAAGCTAATAGGCCTTTCCCGAAATACATTCGGAAAGGCTAAATCCAAAACCTTTTAACAATGAAAAAATTAGGAATCTTTTGCCTGTTATTTATGATCGCCCTATCGGCCTGTCGTGACAATATTGACGAGGTGACGACCACGGAAGATCCATATCAACCGCCCATCATCAACTGGAACCACACTGCTCTTATGGTCAACAGCTCAGTTACGGGCTTTGTAGCCGATGAAGCAGGTGAACCCATCGCCAATGCTGATGTCAAGGTCGGAAACATGAACACCACGACCGACGACTATGGCCACTTCTTTTTGAACGATGTTTCCCTTGATGCAAAAGGGACAGTGGTGACAGTGAAAAAACCTGGCTACTTCAATGGCTCCCGTCGCTTTTTGGCGGTGGAAAACCAAGAGAACCGCGTTAAAATCCAAATGCTTAGCAAATCTTTTGATTATAACTTTGATGCTTCCAACGGTGGTACCGTGCAGACTGCTGATGGCGCTTCCATCGTCTTTCCTGCCAACAGCATCAAGAAAGCAGATGGCACTATTTACACAGGTGAAGTAAAAGTGGCCGCCAAATGGCTCGATCCTTCCAATGTTGAAACATTCGACCGCATGCCCGGTAACCTCCAGGGCGTCAGCCGTGATGTTGAAGAAGTGGCGCTCGGCACCTATGGTATGATGGCAGTAGAACTGGAAAGCTCTACTGGTGAAGCATTGAACATTACAGAAGGAAGTACTGCAACTCTCAGTATGCCCATACCTGCTTCCCTACAAGCCAATGCCCCTTCGGAAATACCACTTTGGTCGTATAGTGAAGAACACGGCGTTTGGGTAGAAGAAGAGTTCACTGCCACACTGACCAATGGCAGTTATGTAGGCGAAGTATCACATTTCTCATTTTGGAACTGCGACTACCCATTTCCTTTGGTTGAATTTACACTTGTATTGGTTGATGAAAACGGCGAGCCGCTTTCCAACTACAAAGTGGCCATTTGCGTTGATTCTACTGCGACTGGTGCGGGTTGGGGCACAGGCTATGGCTATACCTGCCCCGATGGCTCGCTCGCTGGGTTGATCCCCGCCGATCAGGATCTGATTGTGAAAGTGTTCAGTATTTGTGGTGAGTTGCTGTACAGCCAAAACATTGGTCCATTTTCCGCCGATGTTAATCTGGGCACAATAACGGTCACAAATACCCCTGTCGGCCAAACAACCATCTCCGGCGACCTTCTTGATTGCAACAACAATCCCGTACAGAACGGCATAATCATCGCCGAATTTGACGGTTACACGGTGTATGAATACGTGACAGATGGTACGTTCGATATATCGTTTACCACTTGTGCCAATTCATCGGACGTGACCCTAGTCGGTTCCGACCTGGACGCACTAAAACAAAGTGACCCGATCACTTATGCTGCGAACGGCATCTACACCGGCGAACAAGTAAGCGCCTGCGACGCACAATTGCAAGACTACATTTCCATCACCGTGGATGATGGCAGTGGCTCGGTGAGCGTGGTTTACCAACCTGCTTTTGCATACCCAGATTCGTTAATTGCAGGAGGGTTGGGCACTTCATTCACCTATATTACCCCCACTGGTGCCGTAACTGTCCATTTTACTGTTCCTGGGCTAACAGCAGGGAATTATGACTCCAATAATATTTTGGTATCAATAAATGACCCTGACAATCAATGGCAATTTGGGCAAGGCGAAAATTTCAGCAGCTTTGAAATTACCCAGTATGGAAATGTTGGTGAACCAATCACGGGAACATTTGGAGGCACCCTGACCAACTACGCCGTCCAACCTCCCGTTACTGTAACAGTGACCGGAGATTTCAATATAATAAGGTAGCAAAAAAATTGCACCTAATTTTGCGGGTGGCGGGACAACGACCCGCCGCCCACATCTTTTCAGCCTAATCCTTTTTAGCTCTTGCTGACAGAAAAAAAACTGATCAAAGACTGCCAGAACGGCATCAAACAAGCTCAATATCTTTTGGTGAAAAGATATTCAGGCATGCTATTGACTGTTTGCCGCCGCTACGCACGGGACGAAGCAATGGCCAAGGACGTGCTTCAGGAAACGCTCATCCGTATTTTTCAGAATATTGATAAATATAAACCCTCGGGATCGTTCGAGGCATGGATGCGGCGGATTGCAGTGAGGAGGTCATTGCAGTGGTTGGAAAAAAGCAGCTTCCAACATGAAATGCAACCCGTGGACATGCCCGACAACGATTTTATTGTACCAGAAATATATAGTCATTTGGGAGTGGAAGAAATTATGGCTTTATTAAAAGAATTGCCAGAAGGATTCCGAACCGTATTTAATTTAAGTGTGGTGGAAGGATATTCCCACCAAGAAATCGCAGCTCTACTAAACATTACTGAAAGCACTTCCCGTTCGCAATTGGTACGGGCAAGAAAATTATTACAGGAGAAATTAATCCATTTAAAAAAAACAAGTCGTTATGAAGTGGCCATTGTTCGAAAATAAAATAAAGGACGAATTGTCCGGCCATCGTTCCGAGGTGGATATTGACGCTCTGTGGAGCACCATAGAGCCGGAGGTGGATGCCATTAATAAAACGAAGCAGAAAAGGCGCTTTGGAATTATTTGGTTTTTGTTTGCCGGTGCATTGTTGCTTGGCAGCGGGGCGGCTTTTTATTTTTTGAACAATGATGAAGCGAAAAATGCTACAGTTATTTCGGAAAATGTCTTGGATGATAAAACAGAAAATGAGAAAAATAGTGAATCAAATGCAAATGCAAATACTGAAACGAAAACCATTGAAAAAATCAGCAATAAAAAAGAACCTAATTTAGAAAAAAACGACCAAAACAATACTGCAAAAAACAGTGGGTTAAATAAAGCGCCTGAAAATTATATTGATCTAAAAAGCAATAAAAAACTTATTAATAAAAACAGCGTTGCAAAAGAAAACAAGGAAAAAATTAAAAGTATTTTAAAAGATAAGCCAGTTGCAAATGCTGGAAGCATTAATGATGACCAAATATCAGATCTTGAAAAATTGGCCAGCGACCAATCATTTGAAAACATAGTAACAACCGATGCAAATGGCCAAACACTTAGCCAATATAGGTCTTCGGAGTTAATCGAAAAAATTGGAACATTAGGACTGCCACCATTTAAAACAACAAGTAATTTACCTCAGGTACAAATTTTACCTTTAAGAGAAAAATCATCTAAAAGTACTACCTCCATTATATTGTCTGATGATAAAAGGCATCCTATGGGCAAAAAAGATTTCCGCTTTTCCATCGGGGCCAATGCAGGGATCAGCTATGCAACCAGAAAATTGTCAACCAATATTGACAGTGTAAATGCATTAATTGAATTACGGGAAGAAACAGAAAAACAATTAGAAACTTCCCACTTCGGCCTCCAATTAAATTTGCGGCATAAAACAGGATTTGAAATAAGCAGTGGCTTGCAATATACCCGCATTGTTGAGTACTTCGAATATTTCAAAAATATCACAGAAACTGATTCTGTTCTCGGTATTAAATATTTTGCTGTCAATCCAAACAATGATACGTTTGCCGTTACAGGCATGGTGCCCCATACCAAGACAATTGACATCCGAAAAAGATATTACAACCGATATACGATGCTCGACATCCCTTTAATGGTCGGTTATTTCAAAGAAAACGATAATTGGTCTTATGGCGCACAAGCAGGTGTGTTTGCCAATATTTCTTTAAAAACGGAAGGCCAGTTTTTAAATGACGCAACAACTACCATTGATATAAAGGATTTATTCGAGTCCAATGTAGGTTTGAGTTATTATCTCGGCATCTCGGCAGGTTATCAATTAAATAATAATATCGAGGTTGGTATCTCCCCT
This sequence comes from Saprospiraceae bacterium, assembly GCA_965222975.1. Lineage (GTDB taxonomy): Bacteria > Bacteroidota > Bacteroidia > Chitinophagales > Saprospiraceae > UBA6168. The sequence goes on from CBDCVJ010000023.1 coordinate 26,332, forward strand.
TATTTTAGATATTTCCCAAAAAACTTTGCGAAAGACAATTATTCCATTTCCCAGAAATATACTTTGTTTGGTTTGGATGTGAGGTTTAGGTATTGGTTTTAGGTTGGTGATTTGTTGATTTGAGATCAGAGATTAGTTGAGTTGGAAATGGAACCATACTTTAAATGCAAAGTCAAAGAGCGTTGCCGCATTGGCTTTGCATTTTTTTTGGATTTATATTAAAAACCAGCGTAACAACTTTGCAGGAGTTACCTTGGGGAAAGGTGTACACTCTTTTTTGATTTGAGAAATCAGATTGATTTTCAGCCGCCATCACCGTAACCGTGGTTACGGTAACCACGGTTACGGTAAAGTGCTTATCTTTGCCAAATGGAATTCATTAACAGGGAAAAGGAGCTTCAGAAGTTGGCCGCTATCCGAGCATCAAGTGCTACTTCCTCAAAAATGACCGTTTTGGTCGGAAGGCGACGTATTGGTAAAACCCGCCTCATCAGGGAGAGCCTAAAAGACCAACCGTACCTTTATTTTTTTGTGGCCCGCAAAGATGAGAAACTGCTTTGCGAGGAGTATGTGGGTCAAATCATAGATGTCTTAGGATTAAATGTTTTCGGTGAAATTAACCGTTTCAAAGATGTATTCGGCTTATTGATGGATCATGCTGAACGCCACCCATTGACCTTGGTCGTGGACGAATTTCAAGAATTCGACCGCATCAACCCTTCAGTTTACAGTGAAATGCAGGATATCTGGGATCGAAAAAAGGACCACACCAAGATGAACCTTATCCTGAGCGGATCGGTGCATTCCATCATGAAAAGAATATTTGAAAATAATAAAGAACCACTTTTTGGAAGAGCAAACGAACGGATGGAAGTAAAGCCATTTTCAGTCGCTATTTTAAAAGAAACTTTGAATCGCTTCCAAAAAAAATACACACCAGATGATTTACTTGCTTTTTACATCCTGACAGGAGGTGTCCCTAAATATGTTGAACAATTCGTTGATAAACAATCAATGGATAAGGAGGCGATGCTCAACGAAATCTTTCAGGAAAATTCACTTTTCCTCGAAGAAGGTAAATCGGTGTTGATTGAAGAGTTTGGAAAGGAATACACTACTTATTTTTCCATCTTGTCTCTTCTTGCTTCATCAAAAACGACCCGGGCAGAAATAGAAAGCATGTTGCAGAAAAATATCGGTGGTTACTTGAACCGGTTGGAAAATGAGTACCAAATAATTCGAAAGGTGCAGCCAATTTTTGCGAAGCCGAAAAGTCGGCAGGTTAGGTATGAAGTAGAGGACAACTTTTTGCATTTTTGGTTTCGGTTTATTTACAAAAATAAAGGGGCAGTAGAAATTGGGAATTTCGGCTACATGAAAAAATTATTTGACAAAAATTATTCTACCTACTCGGGCAAGTTTCTTGAAAAATACTTCACTGAAAAACTCGCTCTCTCAGGTGATTGGGCAGAGATCGGGAATTATTGGGAAAAAGGGAATAAAAACGAAATTGATATTGTCGCTGTCAACCATTTGGATAAAAGGGCACTCATCGCTGAGGTAAAGCGGAAAAAGGAATACTATTCCGAACACTTACTAAGGAGAAAAGCATATGAATTGATGAAGAAACTTGGCGGATATGATATAGAATATAAAGGGCTCTCTATGAAAGACATGTAAAACAAGTAGGCTTTTTCTTGTTTTTCAGTCTATATTTTACATTATTTAAAATGCTTCAACATGATCACCTCCCGCTTCGTCAAATGCCGAAAGCGCCCCCGCCCAATATCTTTTTTCGTCAACCCTGCATAATAAGTACGATCAAGTTTAATTACCTGATAGCCTAGGTGTTCAAATATGCGCCGGACGATGCGGTTGCGGCCAATGTGAATTTCGATACCAACCTCATCTTTTTTTCCGTCAACATATCCAACGCTGTCAACCGTGACAAGACCGTCTTCCAGTTTCAGCCCATTCTGGATTTGTTGCAGGTGGTTCAGGGAAAGGTTTTTATTCAATTTGACAATATAAAACTTTGAGACTTCGTGACTGGGGTGGGAAAGTTTTTTTGCGAGGTCACCGTCGTTGGTGAGAAGGAGGAGGCCGGTGGTCATTCGGTCGAGACGGCCAACGGGGAAGATGCGCTCTTTGATGTCTTCTCCAATTAGGTCGAGCACTGTTTCCCGCCCCTTTTCGTCACTGGATGTCGTGATGACATTTTTGGGTTTATTTAAGAGGATGTAGACTTTATTTTCTTCGAGCTTGATTGGCTTGCCTTTGAAAGTAACCTGATCGGTTTCCTGCACGAGATAGCCTGGATTCTTTTCAACTGTCCCGTTTACGGTAACATCCCCGTTTTTCACATGCTCACCTGCCTGTCTGCGGGCACAAATCCCACAGTGGGCGACATATTTATTGAGGCGCATGGGGAGACCTGCCTTTGCGGGTAAAGGCTGCCCTTGGTTTGGTTGTCGGTTGTGTTTTTGCCGCCTATCCCCAAAGGATGACTTTATCTTTTTTGGTGATTGTTTCTTCATAAAATGAATGCTGGAAATGGCAAAGTTAGATTATGGTTGAATAATATCCACTATAAAGATGGAAAACCAATTTTAGCTCCCAACGGTTAGTGCTGTCCTTACCACCCTTCCTCACCGCCTTTATTTTTACCTTTCTTTACACTTTTTAAGAAATGCACAAACAATGGCCAATTTCGGTGAGTTACCTTTGTGGTATCAAATAATTCAATCAATTAATTCTACTTTGACACTTTAGAAAAACAACTATCCATTTTCAGGCCTGAGACAGAAAACCCTTTAGAGAGAGGTGTTTTTTTTAACCCAAGCTGTTGATATGCACCGGATGAAATATTTCATATTCCTTTTCTTTTTTATTTGTCAATATACATTTTTGAACGCACAGTTTGAAAATGTAAATTTTGACAGGGTCAGTGCAAAATACGGGTTGCCCAACGGTTATATTAAAGATATTCATGAAGATAAATATGGATTTTTGTGGTTCGGAACTAGGGAAGGAATATTCCGCTACGACGGTTATGAATTTAAAGCGTACCGCCATGATGTAAGGGATAGCACTACCATGTCGAACCCCAACGTAAATGAGATATGTGAGACCCGCAATGGCGAAATTTGGGTCGGAACCAATAATGGCCTCAATTTATTGGATCGCAGAACGGGCAAATTCCAAAGGTATCTACCTGCACCAAGGAATGAAACAACAACCAAAATAAACAACCTTATTCGCAAAGTATTTGAAGACAGTCGGGGAAACCTATGGCTGGCTTCCGTTTCCAGAAAAAACATGCTCCGGTTCGATAGGACATCCAAACAATTTATAAAAACTCATCAAGAAGGCAACCCTGAAACTCAACACTATGTAAGAAGTTTTTTTGAAGATAGTAATGGTACGGTTTGGGCTGGAACTTCAAAAGGTTTATTAAAATTAAACCCTGGAGATTCTACTTTCCAACACCTCTTGCCAGACCCCGATCCAAAAAGCGAGAACAACAAAATAATAGCTGGAATTTGTGAGGATGTATATGGGTCATTTTGGTTGGCGACAAAAGCCGGCCTTGTTAATTGGAATCCCGAAACCAATGCAATCAAAAAAGGTTTCTTGCCCCCCGAATTAGAAGGCAATCAAATAAACTATTTAATATTGGATAAAAAAGGCAACCTCTGGTTGGCACTTAGAAATAACGGCCTTGCGGTTTATGACATTAAACAGAATCGGTTCAATCATTTTAAATATCAGGCCAACCGCACTAAAAGCCTCAACAATAATTCCGTCACCCGGATTTTAGAGGACCGTTTCCAAAATATTTGGGTAGGTACAGAAAATGGGATCAGTAAAATAAGATTGGATAATTCCGGTTTTGAATTGTTTTTAAATGAAGGCGGTGATGGGAATATTTCCAATAATATCGCTCGTGTCATGCGTGGGAGTAAGGGTACTATTTGGACTAAAACACCGGAGGGCATTTATGCTATTGAAAAAGGAAATACGTACGGCAAAAAAATAGAAAAACTTTCCCGCAGTACTCTTGGACTGGGATGGGATTGGTTTTTAGAAGATCACGAAGGAGGAATATGGTTTTCTGTCAGTGGGGACGGCATATACAAACGAGAAGTGAATAAACAGGTTTTTAATAAAATACATTTTGGAGACACGCTTTCCAGCGTTGGGATTTTAAAATGGTCATTGACAATAAGGATAAAAATGTTTTTTGGTTAGGCACGACTTTGGGGCTTTGCCGCCTGAACTGGAAAACTCATGAAAGGCGATGGTATAAGCCCAAGGATGCCCTCCCTGAAATTTCCTCCAATCGGTTCACTATTTTTGAACAATATGGGGAAAACGAAATCTGGCTCTATTATACCTATTCCAACAGCTTGGGCAGGTACGATAAAAATAACGGAAACTTTGAACTGTTTCTCCCCGATCCAGAAAATAAGGCCGTATTGGAAGGTGACATAAAAGATATCGCTATCGGGAAAGATGGGAATATATGGATAGCCAGTTTAAAAGGCCTGACGAATTTCAACATCCATACAAAGGAATTCGGAATATTCGGAAAAAGAGAAGGGATGTTGGAAAATGAACTGCAATCCGTTTTAATTGATAAAAAAGATCAAGTCTGGGTCAGTGGCAATCGTTTTTTTGCACGGTTTGATCAATCCAATAATACCTTTTATAATTATTTAATTTCCAAAGAAATACTTCACTTTCAATCAAAATCAAGGCATATAGCAGCCGATGGAAGTATTTCTTTCGGAAGTATTAATGGGGTATACACTTTCCATCCTGATCAAATCAAAAAAAATCAAAAAGCCCCCAATGTTATTTTAACGGATTTTAAAGTAAAAACAGAGTCCTATTTATTGGATCAAGCTTATGAAGATGCCAAAGAAATTATTTTATCCCACCACGAAAATGATATTGCCTTTGAATTTTCCGGCCTGCATTATATCAACCCGGAGGCCAATGAGTATAAATGCAAATTAATAAATTTCGATGAAGACTGGCGGGAATTGGGGAATGAACATAAAGTGAGTTACACCAACCTAAACCCAGGGCAATATACTTTTCAAGCCATCGCCGCCAACAGCGACGGCGTTTGGAACGAGGAAGGTTTGACTATTCAATTGACCATCACGCCCGCATTTTGGCAAACATTGTGGTTCGAATCGTTAGTGGTTTTGATTTTACTTTCCATTGGTTATGCCCTTTATAAAAATAGGCAGCACCAACTTGCATTGAAAAGGCAAAAAGAAATGGCAGAGCAATCGGCTGAATATAAAACCCGTTTCCTCGCCGATGTCAGCCATGAAATCCGCACGCCGATGAATGCCATTATCGGTTTGAGTAAATTAACATTGGATACTGATTTAAATAAAAAACAATCCAAATTCATAAGCTCCATCCAACAGTCTTCCCAAAACCTTTTGACAATTATTAATGACCTATTAGACCACACCAAATTGGAGGCTGGGAAATTTACTTTTGAAAACAAGCCATTTAAATTGGCCGATATTATTGGCCAATTAAATGATACTTTAAAATATAAAGCGGAAGAAAAAAAATTAGCGTTTGAATTAAATGCTGACCCAACTATACCTAAAGAATTAATTGGTGATCCGCTCCGGTTAAATCAAATTTTAACCAACCTTTTGGGCAATGCACTTAAATTTACAGAAAAGGGAAAAGTCTGGTTGACCGTGGAAAAAACTAAAGAGTCCGATCAAAATGTTCAACTCAGATTTGAGGTCGGCGATACGGGAATTGGCATTGCTCAAAATCAATTGGATTCTATTTTCGAAAGTTTCAGTCAAGCTGAAAATAAAAAAAGCAATGAAACCGAAGGCACAGGTTTGGGGTTGAGCATTGCCCGCCAATTGGTCGAGCGGCAGGGCGGGCAATTATTTATTGAGAGTGAATTGGAAGAAGGGACGAAACTTTGGTTCGGCCTTAATTTTGAAAAAGCACCTTTAATTGCAAACAACCAAGTGCAGGCAATTAATAAATTCACCATTCCCGACTTAAAACTATTGGTGGTAGAAGATAATTATTTCAACCAAATGCTTATTGTCGAAATATTAAAAAAGCATATTAAAAAACCGATAATTGAAATAGCAGAAAATGGCAAAGTTGGTTTGGAAAAATTGGAAGAACAATTATTTGACATTATTATCATGGATATAAAAATGCCTGTAATGGATGGGTATGAAACGACATTGGCAATCAGAAAATCAGGAAATGAAGTGCTTAAAAAAACACCCGTCCTTGCTGTCACGGCCAATGCACTGCCCGAGCAATTGGAAAAATGCAAAGATGTTGGGATGGATGATTACGTGACCAAACCTATCGATGAAAATAAATTATTGGAAAAAATTTATTTATTGACAAATAACGAGACACCAATATTGACAAATAACGAGACACCAATTGATTTGGCAAAATTGAAAACATTAATGGATGGCGATGAGAAAATGGCCGAGAAATTTTTGGGCATCTTCAAATCCCAAACGCCTGAACAATTGGCACAGTTAAAAAGCGATTTAAAAGAAAATAATTGGGAGCAGGTTTCCATCACCGCACATGCCATTAAAAGCCAATGTAAATACCTTGGGTTGGAAAAAACAGCAGGATTGGCATTTGAAATAGAACAGCTTGCAGATAATAAAAAAGAATTGGATTCAATACCAGATCTGGTATTTCAGTTAGAAGAAAAATTAATTGCTGTTATAGAAAAGGATTTGATTTAGTTTTTTTTAGAGGTCAGACCGTTGCACTGTCAGAGGTCAGAAGTCAGACAGTAGAATGATCTGACATCTGACAGCGCAGCGATCTGACTTCTGACCTCTGATTTCTGACCTCTATTCTTTCACCACCATCCTATACCCCTCCCCATGCACATTCAATATTTCGATATTATTGTCCTTTTTTAAAAAGGATCGCAATTTACTGACATATACATTCAGACTCCGGCCTTTTAAATAATCCTCATCCTGCCAAATTTGCGCCAGCGCAAAATCACGTTGCAATAAGCCATTTATATTTTCGGAAAATAATTGCAAGAGCTTGGACTCAATGGCAGAAAGTTTTGTCGTTTCATCTCCGTACATTAATTCCCTGGAAATTGAATTGAAATTATATTTCCCAATTTTAAAATGGTCTGGGGATTTTTTTTCCTGAACATTTACCCTTTTTAAAATGGCTTTGATCCGCAAATTAAGTTCCTCCATACTAAATGGTTTAGTGACATAATCGTCAGCACCAATGGTCAAACCTTTTATCCGGTCTTCTTTTTTTGTTTGCCCAGTCAAAAAAATGATAGGAATATTTTCGTCTAATTTCCTGACATCTTCTGCCAACGAAAACCCATCCTTAATCGGCATCCTCACATCAAAAATGCAGCAATCAAAATGCCCTTGCCGAAAAGTTGCCAAACCGTCATCGGCACTGTGTTTTAAAGTGACATCAAAACCTTTTGCTTGGAGGTACTCCATGGTCATGGCACTGAATTGTTTTTCGTCGTCAACAAATAAAATATGTGGCATTTTGATTTTTTATTAACTGTTCAGTTCTTTCCCGTAGTTGGGAGATTTATCTCCCAAAAGCATCGAAAAAAGGGTGTTCTTTTTCTGGTCAAAAACTTTGGGAGATAAATCTCCCAACTACGAAAACGTGCAGACAGTTACTTCTTTTAATATTATTGACAGTTTTCGATTTAAAGGGTTGGTCAAAAGTAAATTAAATATTGGCTCTTTTTTATTCTTAAAACTGTACGGCCCTAATTTTTAATACTTTTTTACACTTTTTAAATTTACTTAATATACCATGATACGGAGAATGCCCACCTTTGATTTATTGTAATTATGCAGGAGTCAGGCCATTTCGATGTCAGAACTTGTCCCGAATTCACTTCGGGAAATCAGAGGTCAGACAATTTGTGCCTTATAGTTGTTGCCTCGTCTGGCTTCTGACCACTATTGAGTAGCTACAATTTATCAAGAAATAAAAAATCATGGATTTTAAAAAAAGGCTAATTATAAAAAGGACGGCGAGTTTTAAAAACACCGCATTGCTTGGGTTTCTGTTTCTAATTATGTGTTTATTTATCATGCCAGAGGCGAGGCAGCAAGTGGAACTTTGTACGCATGGCACAGGTCTAATTGACGGTAAATTTTATTATACCCCTGAACAAATCAATAAAATGATAGCTGCATATGGCGAAAAAGGAAGGAATCTTTATATCGCCATTGAGCTGACTGCCGATCTGTTTTATTCTATTGTCATCGCCTTGTTTCTATGCTCATTACTGATATGGTCATCATCCATTTCACAAAACAATTCCATAAAATTAAAACACTTGATACTCCTGCCTTTTTTGTTCCTACTGGCCAATTTTTTCGAAAATACCTGCATTGTATGGATGTTGTCAAATCATGCTGAAAATTATTTCTTTTTAATATTGGCCACTGCCTTTTTTTCATTTTCAAAACTGGTTTTGTTAACTCTTTGTCTTTGTATTATTGGATGGAACTTAGCCTTGTTTAGCAGCGCTAAATTCAATTTTAATCTAAATATAATACGTAAAGATTCAGTCATCAATAAAAACTGACCACTCCTCATTTTAATACTTTTTTACACTTTTTAATAATCCATTGAACAAGCTTGCAAAACAACAGAAGCAAATTTGTATTGACAGAAGCAAATTATTTTCACCAAAACATATCTGCAATGAATTCTTTTTATACCTCTTTAAATAAAATGAAAACAACAGTATTGATTTTATTTTTTTTTAGCTGTTATTCCATCCAAACGTTTGCTCAAGGAAGTGTGGGCATAAATGGGGACGGCTCTGCACCCAGCGCCAATGCCATACTCGACCTCAAATCAACCGATAAAGGACTCCTCATCCCACGGATGACCAGTGCCCAGCGGTTGTTGATAGGAGGTGGTGCGCCTGAAAAAGGGTTACTGGTCTACGACACTAACACGCAATCTTTTTGGTATTACAACAACAGTGGTTGGATCAACTTGGCAGCCGTATTAGTAGATGCAGACAAAGACACCAAGATACAAGTAGAAGAAAGCCCCGATGAGGACATCATCCGATTTGATGTGGAAGGAACGGAAGTCATGCGCCACGATGGAAAAACATTGCATGCTTTTGCGCCCGGAGGAAGTTTATTTATCGGGAGTGATGCCGGCTTAAATGATGATGGAATTGGAGATGGGGTAGATAATGAAAATACTTTTATTGGTGTGGGCGCTGGTTATTCCAATACAGTTGGCATACACAATACTTTTTTGGGGAACAATGCAGGAGGCCTAAATGCCGGGGGTTACGGCAACACATTTTTAGGCCATAAGGCAGGCTTCAAAACGACTTCTGAAGGAAATACATTTATAAGCAGCCAGGCAGGGTATAATAATACCAGCGGCAATAAAAATTATTTTGCTGGTTATTTTGCAGGTTATAATAATACAACGGGGAGTAAGAATTATTTTTCAGGCTATTTTTCTGGCTATAATAATACCGATAAGTCAAATAACCATTTTGCTGGTTATAGGGCAGGATATTCAAGTGTCACAAGTTCTGACAATCTATTTATTGGTTATTTAGCAGGGGAAACAAACAACAGTGCGTTGGGTAAGAATACCTTTCTCGGGAATATGGCTGGACAAAACAGCTCTGGGCATGTAAATCATTTTATAGGTTTTGAAAGTGGAAAGAACAGTACTGGTAACGCCAACCATTTTAGCGGATATAATTCAGGAAAGGAGAATACAACCGGAACGACAAATTATTTTTCAGGTTACCAAGCAGGTCTTGCAAACCTGACGGGTTCCCGAAACCATTTTAGTGGTTACAGGGCTGGAACAACCAACCTTGCTTCCTATAATCATTTTGTTGGCTTTGAATCAGGAGACGCCAATACAACTGGCACCAAGAATCATTTTTGTGGCTACCAGGCCGGGACTACCAATACCACTGGCGACGGCAATTATTTTTCGGGTTTTGAGGCCGGTGAAGTCAATACCACTGGTAGTGAAAATCATTTTGTTGGTTATCAGGCCGGTGCAGCCAATACCATTGGGAATAATAATTATTACTCAGGCTATCAAGCTGGTTTATCCACCAATAGCAATGGCAATCATCTTGTAGGTTACAACGCAGGTAAAAACAATACAGCAGGCGGAAGCCATTTTGTGGGCCACGAGGCTGGATATAACAATAGCGGCACACTCAATCATTTTGTGGGCTATAGAGCGGGTTATTCCAACACTTCGGGCTATCACAATTTTTTTGTCGGTTATAAAGCTGGACATTCCAATGAAACAGGTTACCGTAATCATATCTCAGGCATCGAAGCTGGACAAGATATGACTACAGGGGCCTTTAATTATTATTCTGGGTATTGGGCTGGATATAATAATGAGGAAGGATGGTCCAATACATATATCGGGGCTTATGCTGGTGATGACCAAATATCGGGTAGCAACAATACTTTTATCGGACGGGATGCCGATGGCGATAGTGGTGTTTCCAATAGTATTGCAATCGGTCGAAATGCCCATGTAACAGCCAATAACACTATAACACTAGGAGATAACATTTCTAAAATTGGTATTGGGGAAACACCAGATCCTGGTTGCATCATGTCTTTTTCTGTGACTTCTGCCCACTTATCAGCTGGAGGTGTCTGGGTAAATGGTTCTGACCGGAATATCAAAGAAAACATTACCAAATTGGACAGTCGGGACATCCTTGAAAAAATAAGCCAATTGGAAATTACCCAATGGAACTACAAAACAGAAGATCCCTCCATCAAGCACATCGGCCCCATGGCCCAGGATTTTTTCGAGGCTTTTGATTTGGGAGGGGATGATAAAACAGTTTCAACCATTGACCCGGCCGGAGTAGCTTTAGTGGCCATTCAGGAATTAAATAAAAAACAAAAAGAACTGGAAGAAAAAACAAAAGAGATAGAGCAATTAAAAACCGATATGGAATTTTTTAAATTGGAATTGGATGCACTGAAGGAAAAGGTAAATTAGAAATTATCAAGATTAGAGATGTTCGTAAATAAGGAACCTTAATGTGTCCCCCCCAGCCCTCCCAATAAATATGGGAGGGCTGGGGGGAGGAAACGTATGGAAACAAATTCCAAATTTTTATTTATGAACAACTCTATTAGACTTTATTCTGAAATTTTTTGTGCGGCCGATACACCAATACACCGTTATACCGCTAAACCGCATAAAATCTATTATTCTCCATCTTTTTAAATCAATTCCAATGAAGTATATTTATTTCACAATTCTTTTTTTATTCCCAATAGTTTTAAATGCACAAGGTGGGCTGACAATAGGTAGTGGCGTAAATGTCGTAATTATTAATAGCCCACAAATTGTAATCAATAATGGAAAATTCAAAAACGACGGAGATTTTTCAGCTGATGGAAGCACCGTTCATTTAATAGGCACAAATACCACTGATAATTCAACCATCGGTGGAACGTCCATAACAGCATTCAATAATTTAACCATCAATAAAAGTAACAACGATACTCGCCTCGATTTTGACATTGACGTGGACGGGGATTTGCAAATGAGCGGCGGCAAATTATTTTTAAACAATAGCGACATTACCTTGGGCGGCAATATTATTAAGGAAACTGGCACCAATAGGATCACGGGAACAACGGGCGGCGCTATCATAAAAACAATTATACTGAATAAGCCCACCACAGAAAACCCCGGCAACTTGGGAGCGGAAATCACCTCGACTAAAAATCTGGGCTCGACCACCATTTACCGCAGGCATGTACAATTAACCAATAACGGAAACCACAGTATTTACAGGCATTTCGACATAGTTCCAACAAATAATGCCGATTTGGATGCCACCTTGCGAATCCATTATTTCGATGAAGAATTGGCCGGGCTCACGGAAAACGAATTGAAAATTTGGCAATACGACGGGGTGAACTGGGCAGCAAAAAACCTGAACAGTAAGAATAAGACGGATAATTGGGTAGAGGCCACAGGGTATTCTTTTTTCCATACCCTCACCCTGGCAGAAGAAATGAACGCCGCTTTACCAATTGAATTGATAAACTTTGACGTCAGGTTAAATAACGAAAAAGAAGTGGATATTTTTTGGGCAACAGCTACCGAAATAAATAATGATTATTTCAGCGTGGAGCGTTCAAAAGATGGAAGATTTTTTGAACAAATTGCCACTGTAAAAGGTGCGGGAAATTCAACGGTCGTCAATAATTACAAAACACTGGACGCTCATCCATTTACTGGAATAAATTATTATCGGCTAAAACAAGTTGATTTTGATGGTACACAAACTTATAGCGACATTAAAACAGTTAATATAATTTCTGATGAAAAATTTTCCGCATTTCCCAATCCATTAAATGATGTCCTTCATATTGTTGGTGAAGGTTTTTTAGGTGAAGGGAATTTAACCATTAAAATATATGATGCACTCGGTAAATTGGTTTATTTAAATAATTTGGAAATGGATGGGCAATTTAATTCTTTTGAAATAAATGAAGTTTCAGCATTTCCGGCTGGTAATTATTTGCTCTCTATTCAGGCCCCGCATGAGCATTATGTTTTTAATTTGGTGAAGGCTAATTAAACAGATGTGGAATCAATAAAAATAAAAGGTTTTTGACAATTTTCGTGGAGCAGCAAAAAAACAAGAAGAGAGGAGAGGGTAACAATTCTTATAAGAAAACCCTTCACTACCGAGCAATCACTACTTTCTTTAAAACCACCTCCTCTCCCGTTTGTGCCCTCAAGAAATAAGCGCCTGTTGGCAAGTTTTCCACCTGAATAGTTTCAATAAAATGACCACTGGGGTACGGCATTGATTTCTCATAGACAACCGTCCCAAAGAAATCAATCAATGCCAATCTGATCGGGTGTGCATACCGCTGCGTAGTGAATTTCACCGATAGCACATCTTGAGCGATATTCGGAACAGCAGTCATGGTAAAAGCAGGGTTGACTTGCACTTGCTCAATGGATGAATAGGAAAAACCACCATCCAAATCATTCATTTTCAGGCGATAGTAATTCATGCCAACATGTGGTTGGTCGTCAATAAAACCAAACATTTGCGATAGACCAGAACTGTGTGGCGGACTCACTTTTCCAATCGGGTCAAAACCCCTCCCGTTGACACTTCGTTGGATCTCCCACCTATCCACATTCTGCCAAGAAGATGCTGTCCACAATAATTGGACAGAGCCATTAGATTGAAGAGTTGCCCTAAAGTCAATCAGTTCTGTGGGAAGCAGGACACTTGAACTGGCGAATTTTGAAAGGATTTTGATATAGGCCGACTGGTAATAAATAGCAGGCTCGGTCACTTCCCATGAGTTTTCTGGCCAACTGGTGTTCCAGTCTTTATAGGACTTCTGGTGGGGTTGGTTTTGTGGGGGCGCAATAGTGCAACCGCAAGCAGGGTCAGGCGCAAAGTTGGGATTAAAACCACCTGTGACATAACCCGGCGGCGGGCCATAGAGGGATGTCTGTGCATTGTCGTAATCGGTACCATCCCCAAACCAAGCATGGTACATTTCATCGCAACTGTCTTCCGCCCCATAATCACCCATGTTGGTCAGCATGGTCTTATTGATGGGGTTTACGCCGTGGAGGAAATGCACATAGCTCTCCGCAGCATTTTGGTAATCGGTCGAGTTGGAAGGTGACAGGCCGTAAACGATCATATTATAAAAAATAGTAGCAGTATTGGCTTTCCATCGGTTGCAGCCCCATACGTAGTCATTGTCGTGCATATAAGCCCGGTAAGCATCGGTATCATTTTGCCATGCAGTGAGCATATTCGCATTGTTACTGTTCATGGACGTAGTACAATTGTTTTTTATGTTGTCAGCAACAGAGGTAGTGGCATTCGACAGGCTGGCATAATAGAGCATAATATCCTGAATAGTGGATTGGAAAGGAAACCAATACGTCCAGCTATAGGGTCGGATGGAAGTGTAATTATTGTCGAAATAAGTGCGGTAGTCTGTGTCATCAGTGGCGGCAAACAACATGGCCGCTGCGCCGGCACGGGCTTCATTCTGAGTATTGGCATCCCACTCAGGATTGGCACTGCAAAAGCCAGCATTATTGTAACTCGATGTGCCGGGGTTCGATTCCAACCATGTCCAAGCCAGTTCTGCCTTGGTTTCCAACGTATTGGCAAAGGTGGTCATGGGGGCACTCCCCAGCGAGCCATATACAATGGAGGCATGGGCAAACATGCTGGCCGTTGCGATGGTGGAAGATATTTGGGCAGCGCCATACAGCCTTTGGGTCATATCAGCACTGGCCGGGCTGGATGCCTCGAAGCATGGAACGGCCACTTTCATCAAAACCGACCCATCTGATAACTGCATTTTCAACAGCCAGTCAAGTTCGTATTTCAGTTCATCCAGCAAGTCGGGAATGCCGTTGCCCGATTCGGGGAGGTTGTTGCTATCATCAAAAACACTGGGGTTTTCCTGATAGGCAAACAGTAGGTCATGGACAGGTGCCCAAGCGAAATTGACGTATTTGTTGAAATCACCCGCATCGTGCCAGCCCCCCGATAAATCCTTCTCAGTGGCTGCGTTGGTCGGGTCGCCCACGCTGCGGCAATTGAGGTCTTGGAGACCATGGGTATGACAGGTGGCATCTTGCCAATCGCCCACATGGGCTGCGGTTTTCGCTGTTCCGCACCGCTGTAGATAAAACGTGCGGACAGCGTATTCCAGAGCTGTATTGTACACATCGTCACCAATGGTAAAACGGTTAGAACCAACATCGTTAACGGGGTCATAGATATAGTAATCGCCCAGAGTGGTCAGGCTGGAAAAATCAAACCACCAAACCTTATCGCCCGATTGACCATGCGTAGCGCCACTGTTCCAAGCAGTTATCGAAGCACTGAACACTTCTACGTCATCGCTCCACCGCATGACCTTGTAGGTACTGCCGGGTGAAAAGCTTTCCCCAGAATTGAACCCCACCTGTGGGTCACTGATGACGCAAACCTTTTGCGCCCCCGTCCGATATCCAAACTGGTCTATATGGATATGGGAACTGATAGTGGTTGGAGCGGCATAAATGAAAAATGGAAAAAGGAGGAGGAATACGTAAATGGCTGATCTCATCGGCTGTTTTTATTTTTCAGATGTTGGAGAGTAGAGAATTGTTCATTGGTCGTTCCCTCCCAATCATATCATCTATCCAGCCATTCCTTAAATCCTTTGGTTTTTGATGAAAAAAAGGACAGAAGTTATGTCGCTATTTTAAATACGGAGGCTTTGGCAGATGGCCCAGTGGCCAAGGTTCATTTGCTGCACCACTCGCCGATGAGCTTTCATGGGAGGTGGCATGAGGGCTAATCTGCTTACAGGACTAAACCAAAATACAAATAAAGCAACCCATGATCTCCTAACAGCTAATGAGCAGGAAACCACGGGTTCAAAGTCCAAATAAATTTTATTGTATTTTAAACAAGTTCCACTGCCACCGGCACCGGGTTGGAAATAATATCCAGAACCGGAGAAGTCCTTTTCACATATTCCATCAAACTGTCCAACTGTTCACGGGTGGCATTGGCGTCCATTTCGATTTTCACTGAGAGGTTTTTGTAACCGGGACGCACTTCATCTGAGAGGCCAAGGAAACCATGCAGATCGAGGTTGCCTTCCAAGTTGAAACGGAGGGAATTGATCCCGATCCCCTGAGCCGACGCATTGTAGACGATGCCGACGCTCAGGCAGGAAGCCAGGGCATGCAGCACAGCTTCCACGGCATTAGGGCCATGATTTTCACCAAGTAAGACGGGTGGTTCATCGCCTTCCAGCACAAAGGCTTGCTGCCGGGAGGTATCCGTTTGTTTTGCTCCGTAAAAATCCTGAATGGTAGTCTTGCAATGCCCACCATTGACCCAGTCGGTCGTAGAAGAGAACCTGAAGTAGGCAATTTCAGGATCGGATTTTACAGCATTGATGGTACCGATGAGTTGTTCGAGGTTGACCCCGTTGAGGGGTGCGGTCATTGTTTCATTCATGAATTTGTGGTTTTATTAAATTTGAAAATTGATTTTTGGAGAGGCCAGAAGTCAGACCGTTTAACTGTCAGAGGTCAGATTTCCCTGACTTCTGACCTCTGTATATTCATCGTTTAACAAATAAGAGTAATAGATTTATTCCACCTGAATAGACATTTCAAAATCCAGTTCAACAGGTGGAAAGCATTTGTTATGGCTACAGGCTTGATAGAACAATTGGCCAGCGGCAGTATATTTTCCAGCAGAAGTATTTTGACTTACCCTGATGGGAATATTCACAACCAATTCGTCTTCGAAGATTGGTAATTCGAAACTGGATCCGGGTATTTTATAACTCCTTGCCTTTGGAAATTCAGGATTCCCAAATTGAAATTGATTGTTGGGGTACATCGTTAGGTCAGTGTATAGAAATGCATCTTCCTCACCCTCATTGGACATGATGTGAAGGCCATCTCGAATTTGAAAAGTAATGGTAACCATTTTACCCTCCCCTCTCTTAACCGAAACAGTTGAACCTTCTTTTATTGCCACATATTCGGGAGTCGGTGAAGTTGGCTGCTGGCAGGCGACCAAGCACACCAGCACAATCAAACAGAGGGATGATTTAAAGGAGTTCATCTAATTTGGATTTTAGTTCGATCAGTTTAGCGTCGAAGTTGTTGGTGTCCAGCAGGGAGAAGAAACGGATTTTGCCTTCTGGGTCAATTAGTAGGTTAGAGGCCAGCATGACTTCGTCCCTCGCCAACTCGGGCAAAACATCGGTTGGGGCAAAACTGGCTGCCACCGCTCCATCCGAGTCGAGCAGCACGGGAAACGAGAGGTTGAAGCGATCTACTAGCACCCGTTGAACCAGATCGCCCGGCTCTTTCACATCAATGATCAAAACCTCCACACCTTTGTCCTTGTAGTCTTGGTAAATCTGTTCCAAGGTAGGTGCCTCTGCATTGCAGAATGGACACCAAGTAGTAGCTACGTGGATGACTACGTATTTCCCTTTTAAGCCCTCGGAGGTGACCAGATCCCCGTTGAGATCTTTTAAGCTATAAGGAGGGAGTCCCTTGCCGAGGTGGCTGTTGAGATCAACATTACTGGCTCTTGATGGGGTGCAGGCATTTTGCATAAAGCAGATCATTGCCAATGAAAGCACGCTTGCCAGCCTGAAAATTGTTTTGACATTTGGTTTTTTCATAACGATGTTAAGATTGTCCATCAATTGGAAATTTTTGAGAAAAGCGTTTTTTTAATACCCTTTATCAGCATTTCCAATTTCCTGACTTGGTGAAAGATTTTGTAAAAGTTGAGTGCAATGCTTTAATTGCTGCGACAAATTTAGAGCAAGACGTCTTGCCTAAAAAGGCAGCCTGAGTTGGCTGTTGCAACAAGTTATTCAGTGGTTGCCTTTTTGAATTGTTGGTAATAAAAGGAAAAGTAGGTGGTCAGACCTTGTTATTTACAAATGACTAAAAAGGAACGACCACTGGCTCATTGGATTAGCCGGTTGCTCAGTTGATTGGATGTGAAGAAGAGAGATTTGGCAAAATTTTGAAAATTTGGATTTCGCTAACCTACAGGTTTTCAAATTTATAAAAGATTAAATCCAGCATTCGCATTTAAAATAATGGGGAAGATTTATTCGCAAGCATCAAACCGCCACATTATATTCCCGCAGCGCCTCGTTCAACGACACCTTTTTATCCGTCCGTTCGCTCCGTTTTCCAATGATGAGCGCACAGGCTACTTGATACTCCCCTGCTGGAAATTGCTTGGGGTATGTGCCGGGTATGACCACTGAACGGGTAGGCACCCTACCTTTGTAAGTCATTGGTTCAGGGCCAGTTACATCAATAATCCGAGTGGATTGGGTCAATACAACATTTGCGCCAAGCACGGCCTCCTTTTCCACTCTTACCCCTTCCACGACAATGCACCTTGAACCGATAAAGCAGTTATCTTCAATAATGGTAGGCGCTGCCTGTGGTGGCTCCAAAACACCACCGATCCCTACCCCGCCGCTCAAGTGTACATGCCTCCCGATCTGAGCGCAGGAACCGACGGTTGCCCAAGTGTCGACCATCGAACCACTGCCAACCCATGCACCGATGTTCACATAGCTCGGCATCATGATGACGCCTTTTTCGAGAAATGCCCCATGCCGGGCAATGGCATGCGGCACTACCCTGACACCTTGTTCTGCAAAGTTTTTCTTCAACGGTATTTTATCGTGAAATTCAAACGGCGGGACTTCAATGGTTTCCATTTTTTGGATGGGGAAATAAAGGATCACGGCTTTTTTCACCCAGTCGTTCACCTGCCATCCGGCGCCGTCGGTAGGCTCGGCCACCCTTAATTTCCCAACGTCTAACAAGCTGATTACTCTTCTGATGGTATCCTGTACTTGTTGTTGCTGGAGCAGGGAACGGTCTTCCCATGCTTGGTTAATAATTGTTTCGAGTGTTTGCATTAATAATGAGAGAATGAACGAATGAACGAATGATTGAATGATTGAATGATTGAATGATTGAATGACATTCTCTCATTACCTAAGTAATTCTTCCGGCCTTATTTGATTGTCTTGTACTGGATAGGCACCAGGATAGTCTTCCTTGAGGATGTAAAGGGTACGGAGAGCATCCCTTTTGGTAGCAAATGCACCGGCCCTCACTTTGTAATAGGGTTTTGTATGAACCCAATCGGCAGGAATGCTGGGATAAAGGTATTCAAACCGACGGAGGGCATTCTCCATATTCTGTCGGTCGTTGGTGGCGAGTATTTGAATTCGCCAACCGCTCACGGTCGTCTGCGATTTGTTCTGGTCAACGAAACGCTGCATCAGTTGACCTACTTTCGCTTCAACAGTCTCGGTTACACTTTGTGCTTGCAAGGAAACAATGGAAAAAACAATAAAAAAGGGAAGTATGACATTTTTCATGATAAAACATTGAAGGTCAAAGCCTTGGAATCAGCCACCAATGATTTGGACACTTGACGAACTGCCCAGCCTGTTGGCTCCCGCCCCTACCAATTGTTCAGCGAACTGCTTGTCTTTTATGCCACCAGATGCTTTGATCTTCATCCCTTTTGGCAGGGCAGCCCGCAATGCGGAAACCACCTCGACCGATGCACCAGGGGCATTAAAGCCGGTAGAAGTTTTGACAAAGTCCACTTCGGCAGCAGCACAGATTCCAGCCACTTTCAACAACTCTTCGCTTGTCAACGCTCCGGTCTCAATGATGGCTTTTATAGTTTTACCGCGCATGTGACAGGCAGTGGTCAGCGATTCCAATTCATTTTTGACATAATTCCAATGTGCGTTTTTGACGGCACAAAGATTAATGACGACATCCAGTTCATCAACGCCTTCGTCAATGGCACGTTTTATTTCTTCAATTTTTGCGGCGATGGCAGAGTACCCTGTTGGAAAACCGACCACTGTAGCCACTTTAACTTTTGTCTGCTCCAAAAAACCGCTGGCATCTTTGACATAATAGGGAGGAATACATACTGCCGCAAACTGATGCTCAATTGCCTGTTTACATACATCCTCTACCTCGTTCAGCGTGCAGTAGGGCTTTAGTAATGTATGGTCTATTAAATGGGCTAAATCCATTTTCAGAGAAGTAAACTATTTTTAATAGGGCAATCCATCCAACACAATAGTCGTACTTGATGCCAAACCGGGCGGCAATTTAGCACAAAAAATATTTATAAAGGCAGGCTGTTTGAGAATGGAGCTATTTTTCAACAAATTTTTGTCGTCAATATTAGCCCAACGGTCAGCATACTGCCGGGCTTTCTGTTTTGTAAAGCACTCATTTACAATATATTGACTTTTTGCAACAGGAGGTTCGACACTGATGCTCCCTCCACTTTCTGTTTTTATTAAATGATCTCCACAATTAGCAGATACTTTTCAACACTCCACATTTTCAGCACTAAGGGATTTGCCGAATTTTTCACGTAATTTTGTTATCTAAATGAAGACTCCCAGTTCATACATGAGGTATATTGGTAACAATTTAAACATAGAACAATGGCAGAACAGGACGGCGCAAAAAAGAAGAACATTAAGAATATCAAATCCAACCTCCGAAAACGGGACGGGGAGCTTTCAGATTACGTTTTCGGGAAAGTACAACCTCAGGCAGTTGATCTCGAAGCAGCAGTGTTGGGGGCACTCATGCTCGACAAGGATGCACTGCCTATCGTACTGGACATCCTACGCCCTGAAAGCTTTTATACCGATGCCCACCAATTGGTTTACAAGGCTATCCTCAGCCTGTTTGAAAGATCACATCCCGTTGACCTGCTCACCGTCACAGAACAATTGAAAAAATCGGGCGACATTGACACTGTTGGTGGCCCATATTATTTAGTAGAGCTAACTGGCCGGGTTGGTTCAAGTGCCAATATTGAGTTCCATGCCCGCATTGTTGCCCAGAAACACATTCAACGGGAACTGATCAAGGTTTCCACCCAGATCATCCGCGATGCTTATGAAGACACTACCGATGTCTTTACGCTCCTCGACGACGCCGAACAAGGCTTGTTCGCAGTGACCCAGAATAATCTTAGCCGCCAATACGAGAGTATGGGTGAACTCGCCAGTAAGACCCTAAAAATTTTAGAGGAACTAAAAGACAAGGAAGACGGCCTCACAGGTGTGCCTACTGGTTTTACCGATCTCGACCGTTTGACTTCTGGTTGGCAATCATCTGACCTAATAATTTTAGCTGCAAGGCCAGGTATGGGCAAAACCGCATTTGTCATGTCGCTGGCCCGCAATGCGGCTATGGAATTCAATAAGGGTGTGGCCATTTTCTCATTGGAAATGGCCAGCACTCAGCTGGTGCAAAGGCTCATTTCGATGGAGGCGGAAATACCCGGCTCGAAACTGCGATCTGGGAAATTGGAAGAATATGAATGGCAACAACTCCACACCACCATCGAAAAGATGAGTGAAATCCCTATGTACATTGACGACACACCGGGCATCAACATTTTTGAACTGCGGGCCAAGTGCCGCCGCCTCAAAATGCAGCATGACATCCAGATGGTCATTATTGATTACCTCCAATTGATGAGTGGTGCTGGGAATAATAAGAATACCAACCGAGAACAGGAGATCAGTCAGATTTCACGTGCCCTGAAAGGGTTGGCAAAAGAATTAAACGTGCCTGTAATAGCGCTGTCGCAGTTGAGCCGGGCGGTGGAAGTGAGGGGTGGAAGCAAGCGGCCGCAGCTTTCTGATTTACGCGAAAGTGGCGCAATTGAACAGGATGCAGACATCGTCTCCTTCATCTACCGTCCTGAATACTACCAAATTTTGGAAGATGAGAGTGGCCAATCGCTAAAAGGCATCGCAGAGATCATCATCGCCAAACACAGGAACGGGGCTTTGGATACTATCAAGCTGCGTTTCACCGATCAGTTCGCTAAGTTCAGCGACCTTGGCGATCCGAACTTTGACAGCTTCCCATCTTCTGACCCATTTGCAGCACCGTTCGAGCCGTCAAACGTAATTACCCGGCCTTCGAAAATGAATGATGACGAGGATATACCGTTTTAGAATAACAGGAATATCCTTTTTTTATTTTATAAAAGACAAAAGCCGATCAAGGAATAAACTCCTGACCGGCTTGTGTTTTGTTTTGCTCTTTAATAAATATCGAAAGGAACGATTTTATTAGTTGCCAATTTTGTATAAAGCGCCAGCGTTAGGCCTTGGCTTGACTTCGGTGCGGCGGTTTTCGGCACGTCCATCCCTAGTATCATTTGAAGCACTTGGGTCATTTTCACCGCGGCCTGCAACGGTCAGCTGGTCTGGGTTAACGCCTTTGCGGATCAGCCTTTTCACAACTGCCATGGCACGGTTCACACTCAACTGCCAGTTGTCCATACCAGCATCAGAGGCGAACCGTTTATTATCGGTATGACCTTCGATCAAGAGGTGAACGTCAGGGTTGTTTTTCAACGACTCAGCCAATGCTTCTACGGATTTTCTGGCAGCCCTGTTCAGGCGGGAAGAACCACTCCTATAATTGACTGGGCTTTCCATGGTAACGTAAAGGTCTCCTCCTTTTTCTTGTATGCTCAGGCTGCTGTTAAGGCCAAGGGCGGATTTTACTTCGCCTTTAATTTTGGCCAACTCAGCCTCTTTGTCAGCAAGCGATTTTTTGGCCATATCGGCTGCACTTTTAGCAGAGTCAACGTCCTTGCGGAGGCCAGCAATGTCGCTTTCAAATTTAGATTTTTGGTTGGCCATATCAGTTTCTATTTCTGATACTTTACCTTCCAGCATTGTTACTTTTTCATTGGCAGAGGCCAAACTATTGGCAAGTGCTGCTTTTTCATTTTCAAGGTCCATGAATTTTTTCTTGGAAACACAGGAAGGAAGGGCAAGGGCTACAACCATAAGTAGGGCAAGCAATCTCAATGTAGCATTCATAATCATCGTAGATAAAAAGTTTTTGTTTTTAGAAAAAAACAAAAGAAAAGATGGATCGAACATTCACCTTGCCTTCTCTTTTATTTTTTCCCTTAATTCATAATGTTGGAAAATTGTCTTAGGCATCCGGCACAACATATGATGTGCCTTTCCAATTATTTGTAAAGTGGGGAGTTGCCTGAATGTTCATGTGGCAAAGGTATAAATAGATAGCGTAAAACATAAAGGATAGGAGATATAGTTGTTTTCATTATTTGACAGCAATTATCAAGAAGCTATTTTTGGTGTTATCTTTTAACATTGAAAGATCTGGATATAGTGATGAAACGGCCATCATCTTGCACGGATGCATGAATGCTAAAAATGCCGCCTTTTTTCACCCGGTGTATGACTTTCCCCAGCTCGTCCGATATGTTTCCTCTACTGGTAGCGATAATCTGCCTGTTGTCTTTTTCAAAAATAAATTCTATCTCATCCACAAAACGATTGCTGCCATCTGGCCCTCTGACATAGAGTTTTTGGCCAAGGTTCTCTAATAGCTCGTCTTTTGTAGTCTGTTGGCCACTAAGCGTGCCCCATGAAAGGCTACATTGTTCAGCAGCATCCCTGTTTTCTGCCCGGAGAAAAAACTGAATGGGCAAGTTCATCCGCACTTTTACCTTTTTGCCGAGGTGGACTGCAGGCTCCCACCGTGGCATTTCCCTGATCACATCAAGTGCCGCCTCGCCGCAACCTCCGCCAATATCCTTTAAAAGGGACGGTTCGCCTACCAGCCCTTTTTCATCAATAATAAAGCTGACGAAAACAGTCCCTTCTACCCCATCGTATTTAGCTTGATCTGGATAAACAAGATAACGGGAAATGAAACGAACCATCTCCAAATCGGAGCAATCCCGCTTAGCTTCGATACTGTCGTCGAATATTTCGCAGCCCATGAAAAAAGGCATTTGCTCTGCTCTTGTGAAAACGGTATCAGCTTTTGAGGCAAAAAGGTCAAATTGGGCGGGAAGGGTCTGGCTCAGCAAAATGCACAGGAGGATAGTGTATGATTTTCTCACAGTCCGGTTTTTAGTTTTAAAAAACGAAAGTAAGGTGTTGCCGTGCTCTAAATTGATATGTGTTGGAATGGATGGCAAAATTATTCAAATATTTTAATCCGGTTTTGTTTGATGGAAAATTCTGTACCAATGTTCTGACCTCAACAATCCACTTTCATTTTCAGAACAGATGAATTGAAAAATAGCAGCCATCTATTTTCAGGGTTTGAAAAACTATAATATGTACAGCCTGTTCCCTATTTTGTCAGCATATTTGTTTTATTGGCAAGAAAAATGAACTTTGTGCCCTTAAATAACTTTTGAATTTTTAGCCGGCGATTATTTCTTGACCCAAACATTAAGCACTTGCCGGAAAGATTTAACCAAATAATTTAAAATTGAGGTTTGAAGAATTTGATTTTGATCCCCAGGTATTAGATGGGTTAAACGCCATGGGGTTCGAGACAGCAACCCCAGTACAAGAACAAGCCATCCCTCCCATCATGCAAGGCAAAGACATCCTTGCTTGCGCCCAAACCGGCACCGGCAAAACGGCTGCCTTCCTTCTGCCAATTATCAACAGAGTAACAGCTGACCCTATTGAAGGAGTAGACACAATTATACTAGAACCTACCCGTGAATTAGCTGTACAAGTAGATCGGCAACTGGAAGGATTTTCCTATTTCACTCCAGTCAGTTCTATTGCAATTTATGGTGGCAGAGATGGTCATTCTATGGAAATTGAGATGCGGGCGTTGAAAAAAGGAGCCGACATCATAGTAGCAACCCCTGGTCGCTTATTGGCTCATTTGCAATTGGGTTATGTGAAACTTGATAGCCTCCGGCACCTTGTGTTGGATGAGGCTGACCGCATGCTCGATATGGGTTTCGTAGCTGATATCATGACCATAGTGAATAAACTGCCCCGCAAACGCCAGAATCTGCTTTTTTCCGCCACCATGCCCAATGAGATCAGGAAGTTTTCAAAAACCATTTTAAAAAATCCAGTCGAAGTTAGCATTGCCATATCAAAACCTGCCGAAGGCATCCTTCAGGGTGTTTATATGGTTAATGACAATGATAAGAACAAACTGATTGAACATGTATTGCGTGGACAAAAAGACAAAGCGCAACGGGTACTCATTTTTGCCGGCACCAGGCGGGCAGTAAAAGATTTGACCTCCCATCTTCGCAACAAGGGGTTCGATGCTTCGGCCATCAGTTCTGACCTTGACCAAAAAGAAAGAGAAGAGACTTTGATGAAATTCAAAGGAAAGTCCGTCCCAATACTTGTGGCTACAGATGTACTTTCGAGGGGCATTGATATTAAAGGTATAGAGATCGTCATCAATTTTGATGTTCCGAACGACCCAGAAGATTATGTACATCGTATCGGTAGAACGGCTAGAGCAGATGAAACAGGTGTTGCAATAACCTTGGTCAGCCGGGAAGGTCAGCGTAAGTTTTCCCGTATCGAAAAATTATTAGGCACACAAGTCCGTCGTCTATCTCTTCCCGAAGGGTTTAAAGCTCCAGGCGAAGGTAGAAGTGACAGGCGTTCTTCTGGTGGAAAAAGACGAAGTGGTAAGAGAAAAAGTAGTGGATATAGAGGGAACAGTTCTAACAAAAAGAGGGGAAACCGAAGCCAGCAACGTAATCATTCGGGTGGAAAGAGAAAACAAAAACCCAAGGACAACACACCTACTGCTTGAAATAACATCTATTCTCTTCCACTTATGGAATTTCCTCCTCTGTTAACATCACTTAAAACCCCAGTCATATTGATCGAGATTCAATAGGCTTAATTCCAGAAGTTTTATGCTATTCTCAATATCTTCTTTGTGAGCCATTTCTATTGCTGAATGGATATGTCTGGTAGGGATGGAGATGGCCCCGGCGATAGAACCATGTTTACCGTACCGCTGGATACCCATAGTATCCGTCCCTCCTCCAGTCAATATTTCTGCCTGCCATTTGATCTTGTTTTTGTTGGCTAACTCCTTCAGATAATTGACCATCCTATAATCACAAATAGCACTACTGTCCATTATTTTAATGGCTGTCCCTTCGCCTAACCGTGTTACCATTTCATGTGGCTGGGCATTAGGTACATCAAAGGCAATAGTGGTATCCAATGCAATTCCAAAATCTGGGTCAATGCGGTGAGCGGCTGAAATAGCACCCCTTAACCCTACTTCCTCTTGAACAGTGAATACCCCGTAAATATCGAAAGGGACTTCCTTGTCCTTCAATGCCCGTAGCACTTCCAATAAGATGAAAACAGAAATCCGGTTGTCTATGCTTTTACTGTTTACGCAATCGCCTATTTCTATCAATTCCCTTTCTCTTGTAATGGGGTCGCCAACCTGAACCCACTTTTCCACTTCTTCTTTTTTCATTCCTATGTCAACGAAATAGTCCTGAACCTGAGGGGCTTTGGTGCGTTCTTCCAGTTTCATGATATGGATCGGCTTTGACCCCATGACGCCCATCAAGTCTTTTTTTCCATGAACGATAACCCTCTGAGCGGTTAATGTTTTTGGATCAAAGCCCCCTAACGTATGGATGCGGATAAAACCATCATCGTCAATATGGGTGACTATAAAGCTGATTTCGTCAAGGTGCGCGGCAACCATTGTCTTTTTAGACTGCAGACCTTTTTTGACTACAATGATACTGCCCATATTGTCTAAAGAGACTTCATCTGCTAAAGGGGTGACTTCTTTCAGTACAAATTCACGGATGCGCTGCTCAAACCCAGGTGCACCAGGTATTTCGCATATTTTCTTGAGCAGGGGAATATTGATCATATCTGACTTGTTCAGTTAAGTTTGACATTTTTGGGAAAAGCGAAGTTACTGTAAGTCGGGAGTTAACACATAGAATAGTTGAATGATTTTAGGACTTTTGCCGACTGTCATTGACCAGCGTTGAATTTTTCAGAAATACAGGTCAATTTGATTGTAACAGCACGTCATCAAACTGGAAATGTCATTACTCAAAAAATTAGCAGGGGAAACCGTTATATACGGATTAAGCAGCATTGTTGGAAGAGTTCTAGGGTACCTCCTTGTCCCACTCTACACGCATTTATTCCTCAAAGAAGAGTATGGCATTGTTACCCAAATGTATGCCTCAGTTGCATTCATAATGGTCATTTTCATCTATAGGATGGATACAGCATTTTTCAGGTTCGGTACTGAAAAGGAGGGTCGGGAAAAAGTTTATTCCACTACATTCTGGTCAGTGGCAGCATCGGCATTGTTTTTTTCAATTTTAATCTTTTATTTTTCGAAACCAATAGCCAATTGGTATGCCCTACCAGAAGATGGGATCGACTATATCTGCATATTTGGGCTGGTTATGGCTTTTGATACATTGAGTGAAATTCCATTGGCAAAACTAAGGCTAGAAAGCCGCCCACTTCGCTTCGCTACCATTAGGCTTATTGGGATAGGCTTGAACATGGGCCTCAATCTCTTCTTTTTGTTGGCCTGTCCTTGGCTTTTGGAAAATGGGTATACACCTGGTTTATTGGACTTAGTCTTTAATCCAACTTGGGGGATCAAATACATTTTCATTTCCAATCTGATAGCGAGTGCTGCTGTACTACTGTTGCTCACACCCGAAATAAGACAAGTAAAATGGTATTTCAACAGCAAACAGTGGAAAACAATGGCTGTATATGCAGCTCCATTGGTGTTAGCCAGCCTTGCAGGCATAGCCAACGAGATGATTGATCGGGAGATGTTGGTAAGGTATTTACCTTTTGATATAGAAACAAACCGGGGTGAACAAGGGGTCTATTCCGCTTGCTACAAATTGGCTATGATGATGAGCCTGTTCACCCAGGCCTTCCGGTACGCAGCGGAACCATTCTTTTTTGCCAATGCCAAAAACAAAGATGCCAAGCAGCTTTATGCCGACGTGGCCAAATATTTCACTATTGTCGGCACTTTAGCCTTTCTTACCATTACATTTTACATAGATATCATTAAAAGATATTTCCTCCTAAATGAAGCCTACTGGGCTGGGCTAGGCGTGGTGCCTATTTTGTTGATGGCCAACTTGTTTCTAGGCTTGTATTATAATGTATCCATCTGGTACAAACTCACCGACCAGACCAACAAAGGGGGCATTATAGCAGCGGGTGGAGCGGTCATTACCATCCTTCTCAATCTTTGGTGGATACCAACAATAGGCTATATGGGATCAGCGTGGGCTACATTGATTTGTTATTTCTCTATGACATTGGCCTGCTGGCTTTGGGGAAAGAAATATTATCCAGTAAATTATAACTTAGGGAGGATTGGGTTCTATATTGTATTTTCTTTGGTATTATTTTTCCTGAGTAATTCCATAAAGAATCATTTAGGTATTGGGCAACAAACGGTTTACATTTGCAATTCTTTGCTGCTTTTATCATTTCTTTTTATAACTTGGCAGCTTGAAAAGAAGTCCTTGACCCCAACACCATAATCCTACCCAATTGTTTTTTGGACATTCACACACTAACTTGTTCATTTTCAATTTTTTAAAAAATTAAAAAAAAATTATCCCTTGTTTGTTGTATAGAAGGCTGACTTTTGGCATTTTTGCCAAAATAGTAGACAGCCAAAAATATACCTGCAAAAATTATAATCCACAAACATTAATGGAATAGCATAAAACCCGATTTAAATCATTATTATTTGGCTGTGCAATTGTACAATCGAATTTTTTTCGGCTAAAAACATTTTAAAATGAAAAATCTCAAACTAATCCTGCTCCTATTGTTGCTTCCAGCAATGGTATTTTCCCAAGACCCTGAAGAAGAATACATGGAACCTGAAATAGACACCTCATCTTCCAGTAGCGGGGAATGGTCTGCCGGTATTTTTGTTGGGTATTCCAATTATTTGGGGGATATGGTTCCACCTACCTTAACTCTTGACCAACCAAATGCTGCATTTGGTATTTTTGTAAAAAATCAACTTTCTCATAGATTTGGCCTTAGGGGCAATCTGTATTATGGGAACATTGATGGTGATGACGCCAACTATGATAGAAATGTTTCAAGGAAATCATCCTTTGAATCCTCAGTGGTTGAGTTAGCAGTTAGAGGCGAATTTGACTTCCGCAGAAAAGAACATCGCACATATGAGGAAGGGGAGTCAGAATATACGCAATCTGGTAAGTACAAAAAGAAAATTGTTCCCTACGCCTTTTTTGGTATAGGTGTAGTTTTTACTAATCCGGATGTTGTGTACGGGTCTGACGATGGTGATTATATCCAGACTCAATTAGCTGACCTCAACACTGATTATTCTAAAGTCCATTTTTCCGTCCCACTTGGATTGGGGCTTAGAATTGACCTCAGCCGTAAACTCTACCTTGGTTTAGAATGGGGCGAACGCCTTACTTTCACAGATTACCTTGATGGCGTTTCTTTGTCAGGTGATCCTGATGACAACGACGTATATGTAATGGGCGGCATTACCCTCGGCATGCGCTTCGTTGATAAAGACTCTGATGATGATGGTATCGCCGACGACAAAGATAAATGCCCAACTCTTCCTGGTCCAGGCTCTCTTGATGGCTGTCCTGATTCGGATGGAGATGGCATTGCTGACAGGGACGATAATTGCCCAGAAGAGCCAGGTGATGTCAGCCACAACGGCTGTCCTGATCGCGATGGTGACGGTATCGCCGATCATGTTGATGATTGTCCGGACACTGCCGGACTACGCCGATTCTCAGGATGTCCTGATACAGATAACGATGGAATCGTTGACAAAGAGGATAGCTGTCCAACAACTCCAGGTATCCCAGCCATGAATGGCTGTCCTGATTCTGACCGTGATGGTATCACTGACGATAAAGACAGTTGCCCCGATACGCCTGGTACGGCTGAACACAATGGCTGTCCAGATAGTGACGATGATGGCATTGCTGATAATGAAGATGGTTGTCCGAATACCCCTGGTATTCGCAAATTTGATGGTTGCCCTGATACCGATAATGACGGTGTTGCTGACAACGCCGACAAATGCCCAACTTTGGTTGGACCTTCTGACAACAGTGGTTGTCCAGAAATATTGGCTGAAGATAAAGCTGTACTTGACCTTGCCATGCAGAATGTGAACTTCGAGACTGGTAGCGCTAGGCTGCTTTCTTCTTCGAAAGGTATCCTGAACCAAATTGCTGAGATAGTAATTAGGTATCCTGGTTACAGCCTTTACATTGATGGATATACTGACAATGTGGGTAACGATTTTGCCAATCAACAACTTTCCGAAGACCGTACGAAGTCATGTGCTGACTATTTGGTTGGAAGAGGTGTTGATAGATCAATATTGATCACGAAAGGGCATGGTGAAAACGATCCAATAGCCGAAAACACTACAGCTGCTGGCCGGAAAAAGAACCGGAGGGTAACTTTCAGGCTGGAACCACAATAAGAAAATCTATTTGAGATAATAAAACCCTTTGGGCATTTGTCCAAAGGGTTTTTTATTGTGCTTTAGATACACAAAATTCTTCGGTGATGGAAAATAACGCAGGAGCTTTACAGATAAGCATCTAATTTCAAAACCCCAACATATCTTCCATTCCAAAGCTTCCTTCCTTTCCGATGATCCATTCTGCCGCAGCCAATGCGCCTGCTGCAAAACCTTCCCTTGAGTGAGCCACATGACCAATTTCTATTTTATCAATGGCAGATGACCATTTTATAAGGTGTGTACCAGGCACAGAGCCGCCCCGCTTGGAGGTAATTATCAATTTTTCACTTACTACGGCTGCCTCATTACCAACTCTATCGCCTTTTTCCAGCCTAGCTTCCCAAGAACCTTTTCGGTTTGAATGTGCTAAAATCCCTTTTGCTAAAGTAATGGCAGTCCCACTGGGGTGATCCAATTTCTGCACATGATGTATTTCCTCAATCGAAACATCATATTGCGGCTGCCCTTTCATCATGGAAGCAAGAAAACGATTGAGCGCAAACAGGATATTTACACCTATGCTGAAATTGGAAGCATAAAAGAATGCACCTTGATGTTTGGAACAAAGTGCCCTTGCCTCATCCATTTTTTCAAGCCACCCGGTCGTGCCGCTCACTATGGGGATGTTGTTCTCCAAACAAAAAGCAATATTATTGAAAGCTGTTTCGGGCAAACTGAAATCTATGGCAACATCTGCATATTGGATTTTTTCCAGATTGAGGTCTTGCAAATTATGCCGGGAAATACGCAAGGCCACTTCATGCCCTTTAGTCAAAGCTAATTTTTCGATGACTTTCCCCATTTTTCCATAACCAATTAATGCAATCTTCATGTTATGTGAATTTATTTTGTTAGAATTGCGTGACTTTTAAACACCCCGCTTGTCCAAAAGACTGATTTTTGTTGTTTTACGAGCCGCTTAATGGCTTATCGCTGCCCCTCCAGTGGAGGGGCACTTAGTTTGCAGCCTACCTCTATTCTAATTTTTTTTAAAGCCCTTCTTCATTAATTCCTATTTTCAATAGCTTTGGTCGATTGCTGTTTTGGTATTTGCCAATTTTGCGAAATTTGCGCCTCTTTTGAACCAATATCCATCACCCACATTTTTATACAACTAAAATCCAATGGCTAGACCTACCAAAAGCAATAAAACTAGTAATGCCCCACAAAAGAAAAAAAAGAAAGCACCAAAGAAAAATTACCGCCAACTCATCATCAGTGTCTTGATCGGCTTGGCCTTGATCGCATTTATTTTGCCTGATATTTTACCATTGTTCATGGGCAATTCCCGTGGAGATGTCTCGAGCCCGATCACTGCCCCCAACTCCAACCCACCTGCAACTATGCCAGAACCAACGTTTACCAAAGAAGGAACCCTCTCCTTGATCAGTAGCGAAACGGGAGAGGCTATCAAACAAATCGACATAGAGAAAGCAGAAAATGATCAAGAACGAGCCATTGGTATGATGTTCCGCAAGTCCATGGGCGATACTCAGGGCATGCTTTTCCTCTTCGATGAGATCAAACCACAGTCTTTTTGGATGAAAAATACATTCATCCCGCTTGATATTATTTTTATTGATGAAAATAAAAAAATCAATACCATCCATCCAAATGCTACTCCTCACTCTGAGACATCCTTGCCATCCAATGGAAATGCTCAATTTGTATTGGAAGTCAGGGGCGGGTTTTGCCAAGATTATGGAGTGAAGGTCGGGGATATTGTAGAATGGAAGTGACTACTCAACCACCAATTTCAGCCAACTTGCCCGCTCCCCATTTGTAATTTTTAAAAAATGCATTCCAGGCGAAATGTTTCCTAAATTCAATGACCGTAATATTGGTTTATTATGTTTAACGTCGAATTTTTCTCCGAAAATCTCCTTCCCTGTAATATCTGTTATTGAAAGTTGCGTCATGCCCGTTTCAAACGCCTGCATTTCCAATAAAAAATGTCCATCCGATGGGTTTGGCATTACAGTCAATTTGCCGAAAGGTAAAACTTCTTGTACTGCATTTGGGCTGACATAAACGGTGACTGGAACCCGGTCGCTAAAACACAACTTAGAAGGCAATTCGATTTTCCAATCGAAGAAATAATAATAAAACCCTCCCCCAAAGTTGGAGCCTGTAATACTCAATACATCTGGAACATTATAAGGATAATTTACCCCTTGATCAGCCCGAGTAAGGCGCGGGCTGACATAGCCTAAGGCAGCTAAGTTTTTATCACCATTTGTGCCCAGTTTATAACTACCCGGCTCAATTGTGAAATTCAAATCAACCACAGATTCCCCTACAGGAAGATCTATTTCCAAAGAATCGACGACCTCATCATTATGATCCAACAATTCAATGGTACGTACGGACTGAACATCCGTCGTAAGAGTAACTTGTTTGAGGACAATCTTATCGTACACTTCGAAACGGGTTTGCCCATTAAAAGTAGGACCACTATAAAGATCTCCCTGATGTTCAGGCATACCCGTTGCTGCTTCACCTCCGCCATGTTTTAGGACGTCAGCGACAAAGTAAGTGGTTGTGTCGGTCAGCTCAGGCGTTTCAAATTGATGACCAACTGCAATTGGATCAAGTGTATCCAATGTTTCAAACCAATGAGGGACTTCCCCTGAGGCTTCCAATATTGCCATAGAGGGCGCAACCACATTTACATCATCAGCGATAGGTTCATCGGCACCTGCCAAGACTTCCACATGAATCGTTTCCGAAGGGAAATCATCGCAAAAGCCTTCTATTGTTACTTGATAGTCACCTGTTTGGGTCACAGTGATGTCTTGAGTTATTTCCCCATTTGACCAAGAATAGGTGTCAGCCAAAAAAGCAGTGGCCGTCAATTCTGTACTCTCCCCTTCACAAAACAAGGTGTTACCAATTACAGAGACAGTCGGCGATTGGTCGGGCTCAAAGATTACTTTTACAGTTTCCGAGCCAGCAGCACATCCTTGGTCATCCACTATGACTACGCTGAAATTGGCTGGCGCATCAACAATGACGGATTGGCTGACCATGCCATTATTCCATAAATAGGTATACCCATCAGGTGCCTCCAAAGTTACTGTTTCCCCTTCACAAAGAACCGCTACGCCATCGTCGTCTAATTGGAAATCTGGCAAAGAACAGGTCGTACCTTCTTCGATGGTGATGAACTGGTCGGTGGTTAAATCCCTAAGTACATCCACAACGCCAGAGGGCCATTTCACCACCAAATATTCCACTTCGGTTTCGTTGGCAAGACCAAACGTTTGGGCAAGTGAATTCATGATGCCATAACTCTCCCCTGCCCTTACTTCCCGTACCTGTATGCCCCAACTGCCATGTATTTCGATGCGCGCACCAACACCCATTTTATTGCTCTGCACTCCAAGCAGCGAGACGGAAAGAAAATGGTTGGAGTTTCCTTCGTTCATCCAAAGTTTGTCAGGGTAAAAGCCTGGATCGTTGAATCCAAATTGGTAGGCAGCGTATAAATCAACAAAGCCATCATGGTTGAGGTCGCCAACAGCTAGTGAGCCAAAACTCTGATCGAAAGGGGTTATTTCTGTAAAGGTTTTGTCGCCGTTATTTCTGAAAAAGAAAGTTGGTTGAGCAGTGATAATGTCCATAAAACCATCATTGTCAAAATCTTTCATGATGCCCTGCACAAAATTGGTATCAAAATCCATTTCAATGCCTGCCTCATCGGAAATATCCTTAAAATGCCCAGCGCCGTCATTTTCCAACAATTGGAGGTCGTGGTCGTGGTTGGTAATAAAACAATCGAAATCGCCATCGTTATCTATATCCTGAAATTCAGCGGTCCATGACTGATGGCCTATTTTGAGGCCGTATTCCCCGGCAGCTTCATGGTAAACGTTGTTGCCATCGTTTACAAAAAGGGCATTGACTCGCCGTGGGTCTTTTGGATCATCAGCGCCGATACGACACTTGGCAATATATAAATCAAGGTCACCGTCGTTATCGAAATCTGTCCAAACACTTCCATAATTGCCGGAGTTGTCGGAAGCCGGGGTTGTAGCCATATCTATCCACTCATCTGCTTGGAAGAAGGTACCGGTACCATCATTGCCCCAAATGCGGCTTTCTGCATCATCATGACAAGCGAAAATGTCAAGGAATCCATCATTATTGATATCTGCCATGTTACTGCCCTGCACAAAAAGGCCTGGCCCTGGAAGAGTGGAAGGAAGGTAAAAGGCTCCATCGTCCTTGGCCGTCAATAGCTTCACTCCATCATAAGATCCTCCCGCCATGATATCGCAATATCCATCGTTGTTGACATCACCTACAACGATTGCCCAAGGATCAACTTGAATGTTTCCGTAAGTATAATTGGCAAATGAACCGCCACTAAGTGCTTGGTATTCAATACTCAACATATAGCCATTATCCAGCCGGACGATATCATCAAGCCCGTCAGAGTTCATATCGGAGATGGCAATTACATTGCTACTCCTAAATCCATCTGGATTGTCCAACAGCGAAGTTTGATCTGAAAAAGAAATTTGGCTATGTGAAATGCTTGAGTAGAAAAGGGCAAAGAGGAACATCGTATGAGTATACCAACGCTTCATAGAGAAGATTTTACTTTGAATGACAAATATTACGTGAATGTACTTTATAAGAAGCTGATATTAAAAACAGGATTTAGGAAAAGGAATCCTTCCCGTCAAAAATAAACCTACAACCTAACCTTTTCCAAAATAAAAACCCATCTGTACAACAGATGGGCAACAAAAAATCTAAAGCTATGAAAACTAAAACCTTTTCTAATTTAATGATAAAATGAATGGATGAGAGAATAGCTATAGATGCAATCTTGCTTTTCTCTCCAGCAGGGCTTCCTCTGTTTCTTCCCGCTCTGGGTCAGGCACACAACAATCTACGGGGCAAACCGCAGCGCATTGTGGTTCTTCGTGAAAGCCCTTGCACTCAGTGCATTTATCGGGCACAATATAATAAAAATCATCAGAAACGGGATCATTTTTATCTTTTGCATCCACCTCTTTGCCATCCTCTAATTTATATATATTCTCAATGGATGTGCCGTCTGCAATAGCCCATTCAATGCCACCTTCGTATATGGCATTGTTTGGACACTCTGGCTCGCAAGCTCCGCAGTTGATACATTCATCGGTAATCATTATTGCCATGTCAGTGTTATTTTTTTAGTCTGTGTTTTAACAACCTGTTGCAGGTTGGGTTTAATCGGCCGCAAAAATAAGGGCAGCATTTACAAATTCAAATGTAAACGCTGATTCAAATTCAAAAACGTCCCGATCTGAATTACGGGTCGTGGCATTTTTGCATTTGAATTTAGTTGTTTAGTGCGAATGGCCTACTTCTTCGTCCCCTTCGCTACCATTCAGGTAATAGGCTCCCACCAATGCAACTTGGTTGTTTTCGGAAAAGTCAAGCCCTGTTATTTCCACAAAACCATCATCTTCCATTCCTGTGCCCACCATTTTTTTCTCAAACCCATCTTTGGTTTTTATAAAAACAAATGCCTCGTTGCTCTCCCGCACCACCGCTGTTTCAGGGACAGTCCAGACTTCCCTACCCTTGGTAAATATGGCAGCACGCATGAACGTTCCGGGTGTCAGCGGCGAGGGTTCCTTCTCTAAATGACTGTGTACTAAGGCTGTCTTGCTTTCCAGATCAATCATTTTCCCAACCAGATGCACCTCGCCCTCATGCACTTCATCGTTTCCGGGCATGCTGGACTCTACCCGTTGCCCTTTTATTATTTTGGATAAATCTTTTGCAAATACCATCAATTCAAGATGTGTATGCCTATTGTCAACTACTTCGAACAGGAGGTCACTTGGCGTGACGAGTTTACCTAAATTGACACCCACTTTTGAGATATAACCATTTACTGGCGCCACCAAGCCGATGGCACCCTGAATTTCCCCGCTTTCCTCCAGTTTTTTAGTAGAAATGCCGATCATGCCCAATTCGGCTTTCAGGCCGCTATATCGTGCTTTCTCTAATTCCAATTTGGCCTGCGCTTCCTCCTTTGATCGCTGAGATGCTGCATCTCCCGCTGCTAAGGTTTGTTTGCGCTGATAGTCTTTTTCTAAAAAAGAAAGTTGGCTATGAACCTCTAAAAATTCACGTTGAAGCTTTACCAAATCAGGATGGGAAATGGAGGTAAGCAGTTCACCCTTTCGCACATAATCGCCTACCAGGTGATTCACTTTTTTTACAAATCCCTGCACTGGGGAATAGACTGAAGCCAAACTCTGGGGCGGCACTTCAACTGTACCTGTGCAATTGATTTTTTCAGACAGAACCCGTTTTTGTGGTTGGCCGATTTCGATGCCAGCAAGTGCCATCTGCTCATCACTTAAATTAATGGCATTAGAAACAGGAACGGCTTCGGGCATTTCGTTGCTATGATCGTGACTATCCCCATTTGTACAACTATTGAAAAGAAGCAATGTGAATACAAAGATGGATAGCTTAGGAGGTAATTTGAAACCTTGCCTACCGAAAGGCAGGTTACCTCCTATGTTGATTGCATTTATTTTCAAAATTATATTTTTCATTTTTGTAAAATTTTGATTGTCAGAAATTTATTAATCAGAGTGGTTTTAAAAATTGCCATAGTTTTTACTGCAAGTACTCCAACCGCAACACTGCTTCAACATACTGATATTGCAGGTCGAGAAAATCCAATTCATTTTGCAGGGCCATTTGCAGGCTCTGCGTATAGCGGAAAAAATCAATTTCACCGTTGTCCAATTGCACATTGGCCAACTGCCGCAATAGAGTCGCTTGGTCGGTCAATTGACGTCCGTATGTGTCCACTTCATTTTTCAGGGAAGTAGCTTGCTGCACCGCCAATGCCCTTTCTTTTTCCAAGACATCAATTCGTTGCTCCATTCGGTTGGTGGCCATGATGACTTCCATGTCCCATTGCTCAGACAACGCCTTTTGGTGTTTTTTGTAAAACGGGACAGCAAGGCCAATCATCGCACCTTGAAAGGAATAATCAGGTCGTATGCTTTGGTTGAAATAGCCAAGTGAAAATTCCGAGTTCAATTGCTTTTGCTGCAAAACGGACTGCTGTCGAGCCACCTCCGTTTCCTGTCGGATAGGAGCAATGAAAAGGTCGTTGCCACCTGCTCCAGTAGGTAGGTCCATAACAGATAATCCATTTCCTGAAGGGGAATAATTGCCTGTCAAATAAGCTGTCTGTTTGAGTTCGTTCAGAGCAGCCTGCAATTCCCTGTTGGCCACTTCAATAGCCCGAAGTGCCTGCAAATGCTGCGTTTCTGCCAATGTTTTTTCCAAACGACTCACCTCACCAACTTCAAATTGCAGGTTCATTTTCTCCAAAAAATCCTTTTGCAAAACAGCCTGAGCTTCTAACTGCTGCAGCCGTTCCCAACGATAAATCCATTGGTAATAATCATGCTTCACCGCCGAGGTAACTTCATGCCTTTGTAAGGCCAATTCGGATTCCGACAGGGCGATGCTCGCCTCAGCTATGGCCTTTCGTTGTTTATTTGCTCCAGGGTTGCCAAAGCTTTGCGAAACAGAAAAATTGTAGTCGAACAGGTCGGTATTGGTCTGTCCCAGTTGCAGATCAAGTTCGAGGGGAGGCACTTGTTTGGCAGCTTGGACACCCAACCTGTTTTGGTCGATTTTCAATGCCGCATTTTTCAAAACGGGGTGTTCAGCAAGTGCATTTTCGATAGCCGTTTCGAGTGCCAGTGGCTGTTGTGCTTGTGCGCTTGTGACCGCGAAAAGGGCAATGATGACAGTAGCAGTAGTAGCCACGTTCGGCTTGCTCAAATTTTTGTTCACCAAATAATAAAGGATGGGCAACATAATAAGTGTCAGCAATGTCGCCGTGATGAGGCCACCAATGACGACCGTAGCCAATGGCCGCTGCACTTCTGCTCCGTTGGTAGTGGAAAGTGCCATTGGCAAAAACCCCAAGGCCGCTACCATTGCCGTCATGACCACTGGACGCAGACGGGTAAGGCCACCTTTCGTGATCACCTCCCGGAGATCAGTCAGGCCATGCTCATACCGGAGCCGATTGAAATAGCTAATGAGTACGATACCATTCAACACTGCTACACCAAACAAGGCAATGAATCCGACTCCTGCGGAAATACTAAACGGCATATCCCGCAGCCACAAGGCCAACACTCCACCTATGGCCGCAAATGGGACAGCGGTGAAAATGATGAGCGCATATTTTATTTTTTCAAAAGTGAAATAGAGCAGGGCAAAGATGAGCAGTAAAGCAGCAGGAACAGCTAGGGCCAACCGCCGCTGTGCCTCCTGAAGGTTTTCAAATTGGCCACCATAAGTGATCGAATAGCCAGGTGGCATGGCCAATTTGTTATCGAGCGTACCTTGTATTTCCTCTACCAAACTGGCGATGTCCCGGTTCCTTACATTTATGCCAATATTGATAATTCGGCGAGCAGATTCCCGACTGACCATCATCGGCCCTTCCTTGTATTCTACACTTGCCACTTCGCTCATGGGGATGCTTGCACCATTTGACAAATGGATAAAGAGCTGGTTCAAATCCACTTGGTCACGGGCCGATTTTTTCAGCCGCACCACGAGGTCAAATTTTCGTTCGTTTTCGAAAACGACACCCGCTGTTTCACCTGCAAAAGCCGTGCGGACAAGGGTGTTCAGCTCTTGAATATTGAGGCCGTACTGAGCAATTTTTGTGCGGTTGAAATTGACCATAAGCTGGGGAAGGCCATCTGTTTGATCCACTTTCACATCGCCGGCACCGGGGATTTTTTCCACCAATTTAGCGGCCCTGTCTGCGATTGATTTGAGCGTCTCAGTATTTTCTCCAAAAATTTTGATGGCAATATCGGCTTTCGATCCAGTCATCAACTCGTTGAACCTCAACTGGATAGGTTGCGTAAATTCAAAACTTGCCCCAGCAACGACTTCGAGTTTTTCCTTCATCAGTTCCACCAGTTCTTCCCGACCGCTGGCACTTGTCCACTCCTCTTTGTCTTTTAAAATAATCATGATGTCGCCGTCTTCAATGGCCATAGGGTCAGTTGGTACTTCGGCAGTACCAATTTTTGATACGACATGCTTAACTTCTGGGAAATTATCCAATAATATCTTTTCAGCTTTGGTGGACGAACGGACGCTCTCCTGCAAGGAGCTGCCCGGTTGAATGGCCATCTGCATGGCCAAGTCTCCTTCTTCGAGAGTAGGAATAAAGACAGACCCCATGGTTTTGAACAACAAAAATGTTCCAACCAAAATGGCACCTGCTGCTAATAACACCAGTGCGTAATATTTCAGTGAAAAGTCAAGGACGGGTTTGTACAATCGCCGCAGGAAGTTCATTATTTTATCCGCAAATGAAGGACGGTATCTGATGTTTTTTGGCAAAAAAAGCGCTGTCATTGCAGGCACATATGTGAGTGATAAAATGAGCGCCCCCAACACCGCAAAACTGAACGTCATGGCCATCGGTCGGAACATTTTACCCTCAATACCAGTCAGTGTCATGATGGGCACAAAGACAACAAGAATGATAAATACCCCGAAAACCGCAGAGCGGAACAGCTTTGATGACGATCCGATGATGATGTCGTCCATTTCTGTTTGGGTAAGTTGTTTCCCAACATGGTAAGTGAACAACCCATGTAGTACCCCTTCCACCACAATGACAGCCCCATCTATGACAATGCCGAAGTCAATAGCGCCAAGGGACATAAGGTTGGCGGAGACGCCAAAGTAGTCCATCAAAATGAGGGCAAAAAGCATTGCCAGCGGGATGACAGAGGCGATAATCAGACCTGTGCGAAGATCGCCGAGTAACAAGAGAAGGACAATGATGACAATGACGCCCCCTTCCAGCAAATTCTTTTTCACGGTACCAATGGTCTTGTCGACGAGTACTGAGCGGTCAAGGTAGGGATAAATGCCGATGCCTTCTGGTAGTGATTTTTTCACCAGTTCGATACGGTCATGTACATTTTGGATGGCCTCAGAGGAATTGCCCCCCTTAAGCATGAGGGTGATGCCGCCAACGGCCTCGCCCTTGCCGTCCATCGTCATGGCACCAAATCGCTTTGGGCTGCCGAACTGTACCGTTCCGACATCCTTGACCAGCACCGGAACGTTATTGTGAGTAGCTACGGGAATGTTTTCGATATCGGCCAATGACTTCACAAGCCCCTCTGTACGAATGTAATAGGCATTGGTATTTTTCTCAATATAGCTTCCTCCACTGTTTTGGTTGTTCATTTCCAATGCGTCAAAGACCTCGCTAATCGTTATGTCGAGACCCTGCATCAAATAGGGGTCAAGGGCGACTTCATACTGCTTGAGGTAACCACCAAAGCTGCTCGTTTCGATGATGCCAGGTGTACCTGCGAGCTGCCGTTTGACGATCCAGTCTTGAATGGTGCGGAGCTGCATAGCGTCGTAGCGACCCTCGTAGCCAGGTTGCACCTGAAGGACGTATTGGTAAATTTCTCCCAGTCCTGTGGTAATGGGCATTAGTTCGGGCATGCCAAGGCCAGTGGGAATTTCGGCCTCGGCAAGACCGATCTGTTCTTTGACAAACTGACGAGCCGTCATGATCGGCACAAAGTCCTCGAAAACGATGGTAACGACTGACAGACCAAAGCGGGAAATAGATCGTATTTCCGTCACATTGGGGATGTTGGCCATTGCCATTTCGACAGGATAGGTAATGAACTGCTCGACCTCCTGCGCCGCCAATGAGGTAGATACTGTAACTACCTGAACCTGATTGTTGGTTATGTCTGGCACGGCATCAATGGGTAATTGATTGAGGGAATAAATGCCCCCTGCTATCAACCCGATGATGAGCAGCCCAACGACGAGTTTGTTTTTTACAGATAGGCGTATGATGGTTTCAATCATTGTGATTGTTAATTGTTAGATGGTTGAATTGTTAGATGATTGATTGCTTGATAGTGAGGTGCTAAAATTGTATCGCTATGGGAGGCGACTAATTTGCAATCATTAAAAGTAGTGGCAAGAGGGAATCAACAGGGAGGGCGGTCAATGCCGGAGAGAGAAAGGAAAGAGTAAAAATCAATTTCAAAAGAAGGAGGGTCGGAAAAAACGATGAGATCGGACGGTGTTTTTTCCAATTCCATTTTGGCGAAAGCCATCAAAACAGAAGAAGAGCAAGAGTTCATGGGCAGGCCTTCGTGGTCGTTTTCCCCTTCGTGGTCATGTCCATCGGGTTGGATAAAATGGTCGTATAAGAATTCTTGGAGGGTAAAAGCCACGCCTGCCAGCTTGGCTTCCAATTGGTGCAATTGGTAATGCTCCTGCAAATCTTTCAGCTTCAACAACTGGCTGAAATCTGTGCGGGGAAGGAAACTGCCCAGCAAGAGGTAGAAGGCTAATATGTTGGCGGTGAGTTTCAATATTGCTTGAATTGGGAGGTAAAGATAATTTTATTTGGGAAATGTGGTTGGTGATGCTTGGCACAATCAGCTATAGTTCAGCTATTTCGAAAGCTGATCCAAAAATATAGTGGCATGCCAGTGGGAGGGTAGGATAAAAAAATGCCCTCGCTGAAACAGCGAGGGCATTGACTTATAGGATTAAACTATTTTTCCGCAATTATTTTTTTCGTAATTATTGTACCATCGGCCAGCCGCACCCGGCAGAAATAAATGCCTGCCGGTAGTTCCCCTGCTTCTATTTCTACTTTATTGAGTTCTCCTGCCTCCACCGATCCGCTAAAAACTTCTTTTATTTTTCTGCCGGTTAAATCTAATAAACCTAAAGAAGCTTCTCCGTCGACCATAGAAGTGAACTCGACAGTAGTACGTAGCCTAAATGGGTTGGGAAACACTTTCATTGAATTGCTGCCGTAGGCAACATCGGTTTTAAATTTCAATAATTGTTGTTCATCTTCATCAGGAACGCAATTATGATTAGTCCCACAGGCAGCCAGCAAACTGCCCCTCCTAAGATGTGCGGGAACAGAACGAATAGCCACACATTTTGTCTTCGAGTTGCCGGGATTGCCGACTGGCGTGTGGCACATTTCGACCTTGTTCATCATTTTGCCACACCTTACGTCAATGACACAAACTGTAACCACATCGGTCGCTAGACAGCCATTTGCATCGATAATGGTAACTTCATATTCAGTAGTTTCAGTTGGGCACACTTCTATCGATTGCGTCATTTCCCCAGTACTCCATTCGTAACTGTAAGGAGGAGTTCCGCCCATCTCATTTGACCAACTCAACATCGCACATTCGGCAGGGGGGTATCCATAATAAACTGTTTGGTTGTCCCCTGCTTCGATAGAGAGTGTCGGGGGAACATTGACAGTGACTGCGAATGGCGTCCCTTCACAATCCCCCTCCTCACCTGTTGGAGCTATGGTATAGACAGCAGAAGCAATGGCGCCAGTATTGTTTTCCAAGGCTTCATTAATGTTGTCGCCAGAACCATTTCCGGCTCCTCCTGCAAGACCATTGTATTCTACTGTCCAATGAAAGTCAGCATTGACATCATTTATGATTTTCGACTGAAGATCAATATCGAAACCATTCCCAGAACAAAGGACATCCTCTTCGTAATCTGCTCCTTCTGGTATGGGGTATATGGTTCTTTCAACGACAAAACTTGATCCCGTACAACCGTCATAGATTGGTGTAACGGTATAAACAGCAGTGATTGGGTTAGGGGTATTATTGATCATGTTATCGTAGATATTGCTAAGACAGTTGCTATTGCAGTCGCCAGCCCCACCTGTTAATCCATTATAATCTACCGTCCAAGTATAGTTAGCCCCAGCCTTATTTTCATTTTGCATAGCGAAAAGAAAAATTTTAACATCCTCTCCCGAACACGGCCCTAAATACTCATAATGACTATCAAATTCCGGCATACCAGGAATTCCAACACCCACGGCATACCAAGCATTCTTGACTTGAATCACCTCATTGGAACAAACACCATAGCGGGCTTCAGCCGCTGCAATAGCCCCAGCGCGGGCATCGTCATAGTCGCTGTCGGGTCCCAACTGGTCTATAAGGTTGTCGTAAGCAATGGTGCGGGCTTTTTCCAATCCAATCCCTTCTACCAAAAATTCGTCACCATCGTCATTTACACCAGTACCTCCTTCTGCCAATAGGTAAAACCAGTGGTTTTGGACACCACTATTGGTATGCACGCCACCATTGTCTCCACAATTGCCACAAGTCGAAGCCCAGTTGTCGCCCTTGTAGGTATCTGGATCGTTTTTGTCCTTTGGGTTGATGAAACTCCTGTTATTTCCTTTAAAGAAATCCTCTCTGTGTAGCCAGTCAATGTTTTGGTCGTTTTCGTGCCAGCGTTCGCAGGTTTCGCCAAAGATGTCGGCAAATGATTCATTAAGTGCTCCTGATTCACCTTGGTATGTCAGGTTGGCTTCAAAGTCTATCACACCATGGGTAAATTCATGTGCTACCACATCCAATGTATTATAATATTCAGCATCGGTGTCCCCAGCCCCAATGACCATGACACCACCTCCACTATATGCCGCGTTTTCTGTGTCAGCTCTGTGTTTCAATACAATATCACCACCCATATCGTCGTAGCTGTCCCGAGTATGCACTACATCGAAATAGTCCATGGTCACACGTGCATGGTAGTGGGTAGTGGCCGGACCTTTCAGACCATTTTCCGTCCAACTGTTATCGTCATCTACATAATCGGCATTACCTACCTCTTGAATGGTACGGATGGAACCATTATGCTCTGGGCAGTCATCCAAAAGGATGAATTGATCTTGGCCAATATTGTCTGTATAAATAGTCTGTGTGCCGTTCCAAGTGGTAGCAGCCGAGCCAGTATCACATTGCCACACCAAGGGGTAAGATTTGATTTTGCTGCCAGTGTTGGCATCAATATAAATGGTTTGGTCCAACCTGTTGGCTGCCTCTCGGATGTCATATTTCCATGCAAGAGAAAAGGCACGGCTGTCGCCAATTTCTGCATCCACATTTTTAACCCAAGTCAATTGCCCTTTGGGAAAATAAGTAGCCTCAGGATCGTTTTTCCATTTTTTGAGAAATGCTTCCTCTGCGGGAACCTCCCATTTGTATATGGCAGCACCCACTGCACGAAGGGCATGTACAAGTGCTTCAGCTTCGCTTAATTTGGGCGTTGTGTTTGAGAGTTCTATTTTTTCCAGATGCCCATTGAATGACAACACCTGCCCTCCTTTTTCATGCACTATGCACCAGGCCATATCAATTGGGATGCCTTTGTAAGTTTGAATAAAACGGTGGTTGGAAATGCCGAGGTCATTGGTGCTTCGCTTTTCCAATTCCAGACCGTGGCTGCCTTTGATTTTGAGATTGGTTTTGAGCCAAGGTTGAAAGGACTCAAAGGGAATTGTCTCCCCAATCTGAAACTTGACGTAAGATGGAAGGAGCCTGTCCGATTTTTCTTGTACGTATCGTGCCCCTTTTACTTTTTGGGCAGCTTCAATACCCCGGTATTCTTTCGGAGATTGCCTCTCCTGTCCAAAACACAAATTGACTAAAACGGAGAACATGAATACGATAATGGTAGTTGTACCTTTTAACTGGAAGTTTACGATTGTCTTCATAATCAAGATTTTAATTTTAGGTTCATGGCATCTTTAGCAACAGCATAAATGATTACCAAATGCAAAACAAAAGTAGCTGCCAGCCCAGGGGCAGGTGTTTAATGAGTTTCCAAAAAGTATTAAAAAGTATTAATTGGAAGCCGGAGTAGTTTTTCGCTCGTGATGAGGTCGCAGGAGCTATAAAAATGAAATTGGATAGAAATTAGATAGACCATTAGGGTGATTACCCCGTCTCATGCC
Source organism: Saprospiraceae bacterium (assembly GCA_965222975.1). Classification (GTDB taxonomy): domain Bacteria; phylum Bacteroidota; class Bacteroidia; order Chitinophagales; family Saprospiraceae; genus UBA6168. The sequence goes on from CBDCVJ010000023.1 coordinate 71,282, forward strand.
TAAACCAAATGACTGCATAATGACGGTTTTAGCTTCTTGTATACTTTCACAAAACCTTTTACACAAACGGGGTATGAGAGGCGTTTACCCATCATACATTTGCTATTCTTTATTTTTCAAGCATCACCCTCAATTTAAAAACGACATGCATACACCTCTTTTAAAAAATCCAAAACCAAATGATCTCTTTTTGGCTAAGGGACTTGTTGCGCAGCAAAGTGCCTGTATTCTTACCGTGATGTTCCTATTCTACTTTTCTGTTGGAGCGTTTTCCCAAAACATCACCATCAAGGGCGTAGTGGTGGACGCCCATTCCAAAGACCCAATCCCTTTCGCTAACATTTACCTAAAGAGCGACCCCACCAAAGGTATATCAGCAGATTTTGACGGCATTTTTGAAATAACTTTCACAGAAAAACCTGACGTATTGGCCGCCTCCGCCCTGGGCTACGAGGTGCTTGAATTTGAATACAAAGGGCAAACAGAACTGAAAATCGAACTCTCATCTTCTGCTGTGGATTTGGTGGAAGTGGTGGTCACAGCAGATGGGGAAGACCCTGCCTATGCACTCATGCGGAAAGTGGTAGCAAACAAGCACAAAAACGACCCTTTGCAAAAAGACTATTACAAGGCGGAGGTGTACAATAAAATGGAATTGGACTTTATCAACATCACAGAGGAATTCAAAAACCTGAAAATTAACAAGCCCTTCCAGTTCATGTTCGACCACATTGATAGCATTTCGGGAGAAGAGCCGTTCCTGCCCATGTTCATCACAGAATCCCTTTCCGATTATCATTTCCAAAAAGACCCCAAGCGGGAAAGGGAAATCGTCAAGGCAGTGAAATTGGTTGGCGATTATGAAAACGAGAGTGTCGGGCAATTGATGGGCGTGGCCAAGCAAAGCCTCAACCCTTACGACAATTGGATGGATCTGGCGATCAAAAAGTTCGTCAGCCCCGCGGCGGACAATGGCGACTCTCACTATCGCTTTTACTTAACCGATTCTGCTTTTATTGATAACAAGTGGTGCTATCAAGTCCAGTTTTTTCCCAAACACAAAGGGGTCAATGCCTTCAACGGCGACCTATGGGTACACGACACTACATTTGCAATTAAGCGAATCAAGTTGCAATTGTTGCAGGAAGGGCATTTGAACCACATTGAAAAATTGACCCTCTTGCTTTCTTTTCAGTTGGTGGGCGACTCCGTGTGGATGCCAGAACGAGACAACATCCTCATCACCACCAATACCGTTACTGAGGCATTCGTCCCTTCTTTTTTCAAAAAACTAAATGAAGCTGCACCGGGCATCCAAGCCAAGCGGACAACGACCTACAAGGATTTCCAATTTGAACGACAGCAATCAAAAGAAGAAATGGCAATGGGGCAAATGCTACTGCCAGATGCTTTTGGCAAAGGAGATGAATTTTGGGAAGAAAACCGCCATACCGAACTCGGCAAAAGCGAACTGACCGCCCGCTTCCTTGTGGATACCATCAGGACGCTCCCTGTCTATCAGGTTTGGAAACGCATTACGACTACCTTGTTCACGGGTTACATGTGGGGCGATTATGTGGACATCGGCAACTTTTATGAATTCTTTTCGGTCAACCAGATCGAAGGTTTCCGCACCAAGTTTGGGCTGCGGACAAGTACAGAAATAAGCAAAAAATTCCTCGTAGGTGCTTACGGTGCTTATGGGTTTAAGGATAAACGATTTAAATATGGAGTAGATTTCGAATATGTGTTTGATACTAAGCCTTGGACGACCTTGCAGTTGTCCTATTTGAACGATTTTTTTCCAACTCCCAATTTCAGCAAAACATTCAGCGTTGGGGGCGACGGCATTGCATCTAGCTATTTTGCCCGACGGGCAGGTATCCCATTTAAGTTGCTGGACGTGGAGCATTTTTCGGTCACCTTTCACCGGGAGTTCATATCGGGGTTTTCTTTCAAAGTCGGGGCAGTGCAACAGCATTACCGACCTACTTTCAATTTTTCATACCACCCCGATTCCGAAACGACCCTTACAGAATATTCCTCCAGTGAAGCGACCTTTCAAGTCCGGTATGCTTATGACGAACAGTTTGTTGCCGGTTCTTATGAACGGTTCAGTCTTGGCAGCCGCTACCCGATTGTTTCATTGAAATACATGCAGGGCTTCAAAACCAAATCGCTCGGCGGCGATACGGACTTCAAGCGGTTGGAACTACAAGTGAGCGACAACATCCGCTGGGGCAGGATCGGCAATACCCGTTGGCGGCTCGTCAGTGGGATGATCTGGGGCACAACGCCTTACCTCAATATGTTCATCCCCGTGGGTAACGAAGGCCTCATCATGAACACCCGGGGTTTCAACCTGCTCACCGAGTACTCCTTTGCTGCCGACCAATATGCCTGGGTCAATTTCGATCACCACTTCGATGGCTTCCTCTTACAATGGATACCGCTCTTGAGGAAATGGAAGGTTCGTGCCGTGGCCAATGCCAGAGCCATGATCGGCGACATGTCCGACAAGAACCGCACTGCCAATGCGGACAATCTTTTTGAAGGCACGACCGAGGATGACCAAGTCCGCATCCACATTCCCAACAAAACGCCTTATACAGAAGTCAGTTTTGGGGTAGAAAACATTCTGCGCTTTTTTCGCTTCGATTTTGTTTATCGGGTGAACTATCCCAATCTGCCATCGAAAAGATGGGGCGTTCGAGCAGGGGTAAGTTTTACTTTGTAAGTTTTCTTTTTCTTGGAAAATGCCCTTTGTTCTCGTCCACTTATCTTCTAAACCAAGATGCTGCACTTTTGTCATTTTGGAAAAATCTGTTCATGTTAGAGGGGCAGCTTTCAAGCTTCAATAACAGCCTGTACATTTTTTTCACACTGACATTCAGCCAAATAATACACGCAACGACATAAACTCAACTTATTGAAAGTGAGTACCTTGTGCTTTGAAGGCTTTGTGCTGGCTAATTTTTACAAAGACCATTGTAATTACGATTATAAAATTGTCCACAGCCATATTTTTAGAACAAGTTTCACGTTCATCTTTTCTATAAAATATTTTCTCTATGAAAAAACCTACCTATTTTGTTTTTGGCATTATGGTTTACTTAGCGGCTTCCACCAGTGCCATCTCCCAAACAGATTTAATTGAAATTGCAACTCAAATTTCCCATGTGACCATCCACTTGCAAGGAGCTGAGTTGATCCAATCAGAGGAAAGAAACCTTTCAGTAGGAAGGCATCGATTGGTCTTTACAGGACTATCACCGAAACTTGACCCAAAGAGTATCCAATTGACCGCTACCAACGGCATCAGTATTTTATCCATTACCAGCAAGGTGAATTTTTTGAAAGAAATAACTCGCCCCGTTCAGGCAGAGGTTCTTCAGGATTCAATTGAAATTTTAAAAATTGCCATCCAAGATTTGGTTGATGAGCAGAAAGCATTGGAAGAAGAAAAGGACATGCTGCAAAAAAACAAGACCATTACTGGCTCAAATACCAAATTGACGGTTCCGGAACTTAAGGAAGCCGCCGATTTTTACCGACTTAGGATGACCGAAATCAATAAGTTGTTATCAGTTAATAAACGGGAAAAAAGAAGTCTGGATTTACAACATAGCCTTCTGAATAAACAGTTCAACCAACTCAACCAAGGCCGGGAACAAACTTCGGAAGTCTTTGTGGATGTGTTGGCTGAGCAGGCAACAGAGTCTGAATTCAGGTTGAGGTACATTGTCAATGATGCTGGATGGTCGCCTGTTTATGACTTGATCGCAAATGGTCTAAACGAACCTATCACCTTGAAATACAGGGCTTTAGCATTTAACAATACTGGAATAGACTGGGAAAATGTGCAAATTAGGCTTTCCACTGCCGACCCCTACCAAGGTGCTGGACAACCCAAACTCAGCCCTTGGGTATTGACGATCCCAAAATTACAAGGTGTACTTGATAGACCGACAGCTATGCGGCAACAACGGCAATTGGATGGATACCAGCAATCTCAAAATTTTAATAACTACAGTTTTTTGCATGACCTTAATCCCGACGCCGCCCAAAACGTGGTTGAATTTGAGACCATCGAAATCTCGGAACTGAGCAAGGACTTTGACATCGAAACGCCCTATACCATCCCAGCCGACCGTAAGCCATACTCCATACAAATCAGTGAGGACAAGCTACATGCTGAATTCAAACATTTCGCCGTTCCAAAACTTGACCACGATGCTTTCTTGTTGGCGCAGGTAACTGGCTGGGAATCCCTCGATCTCATCAGCGGCCCGATCCAAGTTTACAGGAATGAAAACTTCATTGGATTGGCTCAGTTGAATGCCAACACCTTGAGCGATACGCTGGAACTTTCACTCGGCAGGGACAAAAACGTAGTCATTCAACGAACAAAGCTGAAAGATTTTAGCAAAAAGAAATTCCTGAGTGGCAATATTACAGCTGATTTCACTTGGCAAACGAGGATCAAAAATAATCATTCAACTCCGATTACCATTGAGTTACAAGATCAAGTGCCTATTTCCAATACTAAAGAAATCGAGGTGTCTGTCAAGGACATCTCCAATGCCCGCCATATAAAGAATTCAGGAAAGTTGATCTGGGAATTTGACCTAAAGCCCGCAGATGTTCAATCGCTAAAGTTGAGTTATTCCATTAAGCACCCGAACACGATGGAGATTCAATTTGACCGGACAAGAAAAATGGTCTCCCCTAGGTTTTTTTAAATGTTAGTTAACTTGGGGCTTATTTAACAAGTTGACAAAATGAAAAACACCCACTACCTGTTCTTGCTGTTATCCCTATTTTCCATAAACATCTTTTCCCAAAACAACCCCTGTGTAGACGCCGAAGCCTACCACATCGTTGTCCTTGGTTCTTCCACAGCCGCAGGGGCAGGTGCCAGCCATCCCGACAGCGCTTGGGTCAACCGCTATCGTACCTTTTTAAAAAACATAAATCCCGAAAATGAAGTGACAAACCTGGCAGTGGGTGGCTTTACTACTTACCGCATCATGCCCACCGGTTTCATACCGCCTGCCACTCGCCCTTCACCTGATACAACTAAAAATATTACCACCGCTGTTGCTATGCAACCAGATGGCATTGTTGTCAACTTGCCCTCTAATGATGTTTCATCGGGCTTTTCGGTAGCCGAGCAATTGGCCAATTTCGATACTATCGTTCAGCATGCCGCCTATGCAGGCATTCCAATTTGGGTCTGTACCACGCAACCGAAAAACTATGGCGGCAACCCCATTCCCATTCAAAAACAGATCGATGTTCGGGATTCCATTTTGGCAAAATACAGCCCTTTCACCCTCGACTTTTGGACAGAGCTGGCAGATTCAACCGATCAGATTGATGCCGCTTTTGACTCAGGCGATGGGACGCATTTGAACGATATGGGGCATGCGCTTTTGTTCAACAGGGTCAAAGAGAAAGGGTTGCCAGAACTGCTTTTTCAGGCTAACATGGATTTTCCCGACTATACTTTCGCTGAATTTAAATTGGTAGAAACACCTGCTTGCGGCGATCAGGCCATTCACCTTTTGATGGTTTTTTACAACAAAGGGCTGCCCGGAAATGATGTCTTTAAAGTGGAGGTGAACGCTGCCGAAACAACTGGTACTTACGTTGTTGGTTTTCAAGAAGATTACGATGACCCCTTGGGCACTTGCGAATTTGACACCTTGGATATTTTGCTTTCAGTCAATCAAAAAGGGTTTTATGAAATAGGGGTAAAAATTACAGCCAGTGACGACGGCAACCCTGACAATGATATTTTTTACATCTATTCCGATGTGCCCGGCATTCCAAGCATTGAAATATTTCCTGAAACAGACTGTACTCACAACCCATTTCTCCTCCAGGCCCTCGCCCACCCTACTGACTCCATTCGCTGGTGGGATGCTCCGATGGGCGGCAATATCGTCGGCGGAGGATCTATTTTTGAAACGCCTCCTTTGTCTGCCAGCACGACTTACTATGCTGAAGCAGTACGAGGATTGTTTTTTTATAAAAATGAAATAACGGCGGCGGAAAATTTCAACATCAAATGGAACGGCACCATGTTCGACCTTGTGGCCAATGAGGAACTGGTGATAGATTCCTTGGCGATGGTCATAGCAGATACGGGCAATCAGGCAGTGGAAATTTATACCCGCAACGGAAGCCATTTGGGCCATGAAACCGATTTCTTCGCATGGGACTACCACGGTGCTTTTCCAGTACAATTGGTTGATAGCAATGCACTTACAACTTTGAAAGTTTCCCCTTTGACCATTCCTGCGAACGATACAACTGCCATTTACCTGCAATTGTCCAACCCCAATTCAAGGCTTGGTTATTTAAGTAATGGAGTAACCGATACCATCAAAACAGATGAACTGACCCTCTTTGCCGGAAGTGGTTCGAGCCATAATTTTGGCGGCAATTTTTACCCCCGAATCTGGGCTGGAAAACTCTTCTATCATTTTGGAGAAAAACCAAACGGTGATTGTACCACCGAGCGCATGCCAGTGGAAGCAATTGTGCAGGAGATAGAAGTTGATCTCGGCAGCGATACTATTTTGAATTTAAATGAAACCATTCAACTGGATGCAGGCAATGGTTTTACCACCTATCAATGGTCGGATGGCAGCAGCGGCCAAACATTGGAATTAGATGGGGAATTACTCGGTACAGGCATTTACACCTATTCGGTAGTCGCCACTGATAGCATAGGATGTACTGCTTCGGATACCATTATTGTCGTCTTTGCACCTTTATTAAATGCAGATGAAAAGAATGGTGAAATAGGTTTCCATTATTTTCCAAACCCCACAGATGATGAATTAATTATTGAATTGAAAAAAGGAAATTGGCAGATCGGAATAACCGCTCCAAACGGCAGCGCCGTCCGCTCCTATTTTTTCGATTGCATCCGCTCCTGCCACAACACTTTGGATGTCAGCGATTTATCAGCAGGCATTTATTTTTTAAAAACAATAAAAAATAACAGTACTGCAACATTTTCCCGATTGGTTGTTTTTTAAACATTTATGTCAACACCTGAACAGTTGTAAGGGATTTAAAAATATTCCTTTGCTTTGCTGCATCTTGTCAGGGTTGTTGGTTGTTAATTCCCAATTGTTTTCGCCAACAATCAACGACCAACAATTAATAACCAAACAATGGCAAAAGAACATTACTTCAGCAAAGACGAACTCAAGCAATTTGGCAATATCACCGAGTTTCAGGAACAGATGGGCAAGGACTATTTCAAATGGTACGGCAACGTCATGGAGGAAGGCACCCTGACCAAAAGGGAAAAAGCTCTCATCGCCCTCGCTGTCGCTCATGCCATCCAATGTCCCTACTGCATTGATGCTTATTCCAGCGAATGCCTCACCCAAGGCTCCGACGAGGAACAAATGATGGAAGCCGTCCACGTAGCCGCTGCCATCAAGGCCGGCACCACACTCGTCTACGGCGTACAAATGATGAACCACGTAAAGGAAAAGACTATGTGATTAATGAAAAATGCAGAATGAAGAATGAAGAATGGCATTATCACATCTGTTCATCATTCTTCATTCTGCATTTTTCATTCTGCATTAATAAAATGGCAATACACCAAAAAAGTAAATCCTTGGCTTCGAGGGGCAGTGAATTATCGAGTACTTTTTTTCAATTGGAAGTGTTGAATGGGCATGAAGCTGTAGAGGCATCCTTTCCTGCGTTTGGGGAGAAAGTGGCCAACCTAGGCTTTCGGCCATTGAAGCCTTCCGGTATTGAAATTTTTCAGATAAATATTGGAAAGCTCTGCAATCAGACTTGTGCCCACTGCCATGTGGATGCCGGGCCTGACCGTAAGCACGAACAAATGAGTCGAGGGCATTTGGAAAAATGCTTGTCCATCATCGCCTCCTCTCCTGATATTCATACAGTTGACATCACAGGTGGCGCTCCAGAAATGAATGCTCATTTCCGTTGGTTCGTGGAAGAAGTGAGCCAATTGGGAAAAAGAGTAATTGACAGGTGCAACTTGACTATCATCGTTAGCAATCCTAAATATCACGACTTGCCTGAATTTTTTGCCAAACATAAAGTCAATGTCGTCTCCTCCCTACCCTACTATTCTAAAATCCGCACAGATGCCCAGCGTGGCGATGGCGTTTTCGAGGACAGCATCAAAGCGCTGCAGATGCTAAATGCTGTCGGTTATGGGCAAGAAGGCACAGGACTGGAATTGGATTTAGTGTACAACCCATCAGGAGCTTTTTTGCCGGGTAGTCAAATTTCTCTGGAAGGTCAATTTAAATCGCAATTGAAGCGGCGCTATAATGTGGATTTTAATAACCTCTTCTGTATTACCAATCTACCCATCAGCCGCTTTCTCGAATACTTATTGGAAACAGGCAATTATGAGGAATACATGCAACAGCTTGTGGATGCTTTCAACCCCACCACTGTGCAAGGGGTAATGTGCCGTAACACTATTTCCGTGAGTTGGGACGGTTATTTATATGATTGTGATTTTAATCAAATGCTCGACCTGAAAGTCACTTCAAAAAATGTGCAACACTTGGATGATTTTGATTTGGATATTTTGAACAATAGGGCAATTGTTTTGAACCAGCATTGTTATGGGTGTACGGCGGGGGCTGGGTCGAGTTGTGGAGGGGCGATAGAATGAAAGGCCTGTTGCATTTGAAAATATGCGAATAGGTCAAATAACTTTCCATGAGACGATAAAACAAATGAAATCCCCTTATCCAAAAATCAATACCTAAAAATAGCATTTGCTTCGACATCTGGTATTGGAAATCCTTCTTGCGGAACATTATACACCGTACCTCCATTTTCCCAAGTTTTTACAGCTGCATAATTGAGCAGGCAAGTATTGTATTCATTCTGTTCTTCATGCAATTGAACGGAATGATCGGATAACTGTTTGTGAAACCCCCAGACAACTGCTGTATCCTTATCTACAAAAAGTGTTTCTACCCTACCAGCTTGAGCTGCGGAAACAATTTCAGTTAAAGAAGAGGATGCTTTGTCTTGGTGGAGGTATTGATTGAATAATTCTTTTTTACGTTTTCTTTCCGATTTGAAAAAGCCTTTCATTTCCCTCCATGCTTTTTCATGTAGCAGGATAGGGCCATCGTTTTCAGGGTTACCACTGACGTGGGATTCCATGATATAGGGGTGATTGGACACCTCTTTATAGATTGGAACGAGATAATCAACAGCCGCAAGGATCATTGGAACATCTTCATCGTGGAGCATCTGCATCAAACCGTTGTCGATTTGCCTGAAATACTTTGTGAGGTTCGTTATTTTATCGTCTTTGCCGCCGCCCTGCCCATGAAAGGCAGTAGCTCCGGATCCTGCTGAATGTGCTTGCAACGCCGCTGTGGGTTCACCTATGATGGTTTCCTCTATGTTTTCTGGCACCAAGTCTTTGATGGTTATTGGAGTGATATGGTGTTTGTGGCATTCATAAAACCGAACGTCACCCTGACTCAGTGCCAAAAGGAAAAAACGGTCATCTCTGGTAAGCAACGGCAAAAGATGCCTTACATAAAATGATTTTCCGACGAAAACAAAAGGATGGAAATCAATCGGCGCTACAAAATAGTCGAACCTCCCGCGGTTTATAAATACAGCAAGTCCATCTGATAGATGCAACCAAAATTCATCATTGTCCAGCAATTCATACGCGGGTGACAAAAATTTTCTCGCTTCTTTTTTATCCATTTTATTTTGCAGAAAAATCTTTCCTTCGACCAGTTTTTCGGTCGCTTTCGAAAGGGCATTCTTAAAACGGATTTTATCCTCTTGGACATGCCCTGCCCGGTAAGTGGGTATATAAATGGAAACACAAGGTTCTGTTGTTGTTAAAACTGAAATTAATTCTTTGAATTTATTTTTATTGAAGGTCATAATTTATTTTTGAAATGATTAGAAAATAAGAATACTGTGCGGGATATTCGTTTAGCACCTCCCCGTAGTTGGGAGATTTATCTCCCAAAAATATCGAACCAGAAGGAGGTTTTTTTATTGCAATCACCGATATTGGGAGATAAATCTCCCAACTACGGGGAGGTGCTGAACAGTTAGAAATTAAATTAATAAAACGTCTTTTATACATGCAATTGGCAGGGGTATGTTCCCTTTCAAGGTAACATATTCTTTTGAAACGGCGAGAATAGCTGATCGGAATTTAAACAATCCACGACTTTTATCTTTAACAAGGATTGAAAAAAGCCTCGGGGAAGTAGCATTTAATTTGACTGCTTTTTTCAATTTGCGAATTCTCTGCTTTTTAGAAGTTTCTGATTGAAGCGGATCGTTTCCAGAAAAATCAAGTTTGCTAATTTGTGATTTATAAATTAAAATAATGTTATCAGTCATTTTAAAGTGTTATTAAAGTCAAGAAATAAGGCTGGTGAAACAATCTAATAATTATAGCAAAATCAATTCAATGCATTTATCGAATTAAATTGCTGACGGTAATTTTTCAACAAACAACCGCCATTTAGGGAAAGCTAAATTCAAAAATAAATCTAATAGAAGCATAGTAGAATTAAACCAAGTCTGAATTTATTTTATTGTCAGTTTACAAAGCGTTTGTTTTATTTTTACTTCAATTTCTTTTTTTCACTTTAATAAGTAATTATAATTTTTAATACATAGTACAGTGTAAACTAAATTTCTTTACATTTTGGACTCCCTTGTTAGCGGGTCATTTCAAATGCCCCGCTAACTTAAATCATAAGCCATTTAAATTACGGGGGCATTTGAAATGACCCCGTAATAAGGCTACTAACTGCCATTTTCCTTATCAATAACTTCTGCCAAGTCCTGTTTCCAGTTATTTAAATTTTCTTTGGCCTTGGTTTTGAAATCATCCCATCCATCACCTATGTCTTCGCCAAGGCGGTTGAGGTCGGCTGACAATTGTTTGCGCTTTTCTTGCCATTTTTCAATTTGCTTTTCTATTTCAGCTTTGGAATCATCAGATGCTGTTTCCAAATCGTTGCCGAGTGCTTCCAATTTTGTATCTATTTTTTCTTGCAGCGCCTCAAGGTCTTGTTTCAGTTCATTTTTTTCTGCCAGGACTGCATCACTGATTGCTTCGCTGGCTTCAGTAATTTCTTCTTTTGCTTTTTCGGCCTCTGTGCGGTTGTCGGTACAATTTGTCAATGCAAAAAGAATAATAAGCACTGTACCGATTAAGGAAATTGATTTTTTCATAATTGAATTCTTTAAAAAAAATTTAGTGGTTTTATTTTTTTAAAATTATTGTCGATTAAAGACCTGTATGGTTTTATGGGTTAAAATAAATTCGCATATAATTCAGGCACTTTTCAATAAGTGTTTTAATGCAGATGCTATGAGCAAAATGAGGAAAATATAAAATATTATTTTAGCAATTCCTGCTGCTGCTCCTGCAATGCCCCCAAAACCAAGTACACCTGCGATTAATGCGACAACGAGAAAGGTTACAATCCATCTGATCATGATTATTGATTTTAAATTATTCAAGAAGGGGAGATAAAAAACAATAAATGAATTATTTAATTCATTCCCACCCTGCTGAATGCTTGCTTAAAATTTGAAAAAATTAAAATGAAAAGCCCAGACAAAGAATTAATTCTTGAAAAATATTCGGAGGTTAGACCGTTTCGCTGTTAGAAATCAGAAGACGGATAGTTTGTGCCTTATGATCGCTGCCTCGTCTGACTTCTGACAATGCAATGGTCTGACTTCTGACCTTTACTGAATAGTTACTAATTCTTCAGATTTAATGCTGGCCGTTCTGTATTTTTAAAGGTGTTCCCGGTGGGTATATTTCATCCACCCGCAATCCGCCTACGACCCCAAAATCGAGGGTGCGGATCGGGAATGGAATGGTGATATTGTTTTTGTCAAAAGCCTTCTTCAATGCGATGATTGCCTGGTCTTTGGCCAACAAATAATCTTCTTGTTCGACGAGGTTCTTCCAAAAACGCAATGTGAAATTGACGCTGCTGTCGCCGAACTCTGTATAAAACATTTCAATCGGCCGGATTTCATTTATGTCCATGCCACTGTCCCTGATCGCTGCCTTGGCAATTTCTTTTACTTTTTCCAGATCATCGCCATAGGCAACCCCGCAGGCAATATCAATACGCCGCCGCCTTTTGTGGGAAAAGTTTTTCAACGGGTTTGCCAGCACATCTTTGTTTGGAATGACCACTTCCTGTCCATCTGGTGTCAGGATGACAGTAGATCGGAGGTTTATTTTTTCGATCTTTCCAAAATGGTCATTCGTTTCCACCAAATCCCCCACCTTATAATAATCCCTGACCGACATGACCACGCCCGAAAAAAGATTGACCAAAGGGTCTTGCAAAGCAAGGCCGATGGCAAGGCCAGCCACCCCTGCCGTTCCAAGCAAGGCCGTCACTGCGTCACTTAAATTCAGGATGTTGAGCATGACAAAAAGCGCAATCAGCATAAAAACCGCGACGGCAAGATTGCTAAGCAATCCTGAAACAGTTTTATTGACTTTGGTCTTACCCAAAAATTGTTGCGTCAGCTTTTTCAGGCGTCGGGCGAAGTAAAGGGAAAACACCAGAAACAATGCTGCCAATAAGATATTGGGCAGGGCAAGTATGGCGCTATCAAGCCATCCGCTCAGTTTTTCTAAAAGGTTGGAAAAGGACAGTTGGAATCGATCAAACATATATTATTCGGAATTTTTTGTGATATTGGAAATGGCATTTTTGAAGATGTCGGCACTTTGAGTAAATGCATCTTTGACCTCTTCCCAAGAGTCGGAAGTAGTTTGTTCAAGTTTATCGTACTTGGATTGCAGGTCAGCTCTTTTTTGTCGAAGCTGCTCCAGTTTTTCGTCCAAAGTAGATTTCATTTCATCACTTACATTGTCCTTTTTGCTTTCCAATTCGTCAATTTTTTGGAAAAGATCATCAATGGTCGTTTTGGCTTTCGTCTTAAATTCATTTCGGTTCATCATGTCTATTTTTATTTGTTGAAAAAAACGGTTTGTAAAACTATCAGGCATAGGTGTTCATCAATTCGAGCTGCAACGTTAGCTTAAAGAGTAGCCATCAAGTGTTTCGGATTGGAAGGAAAAATAACCCGTTTGGTTTTTTCTTGCACTTTAGGCCGATAAGGCTTTGATTGGAAAAAGGTTAGATGTGAAAGCTTATCCTGTGCGGCTAACTCACTGAAATTCAGACAATTTAGACTTCATGAGTTGGGTGAAATCTTTTGGCAATGCTCCATATTTTTCTTTAAAGCGATTTGAAAAATGGCTTTGATTGGAATAGCCGACCGATTTGGCTATTTCCCTGATGCTTAGGGTGTCTTCCAACAATAAAAGCTTCGCCATTTCAAGGCGTTTGTCTCTCAACCATGTTTTGACTGGCTTGTCAAACACTTTCTTGAACCCCGCTTTAAGCTTTGATTGGTTGATGCCTACTTTTTTAGACAGTTTCTCAATGGTTGGTGGGTTTTGTAGGTTTTTCACCAAAACTTCCCTTGCTTCAAGGATCTTCTCCACATCCTGCTTGCGCAGTGCCAACTGTTTGCTCGGCGCAACCAGATCGTCTTTATATTGCCGAATTTGGCAGGACAAGAGTTCAAGGGAAATTCCTTCCAAAAAAGTACTACGCACAAGTCCCTGATGTTGGTCGGTGAGGATGGTTTGGATGCACTCTGAACTGGTGAAGCTGTAATTGCCCTGATAAAAAAATGGAGATTTTGCTGCCGTATCAGAAAAAACATTAACGAGTTTTTCGGGCATTTTTTCCAACACGCAATCAATCTTTTGCACGTATTGCTGACGATCAATCAATAGGCAGGCAAATACAATTTCCTCATTGGCCGGAAACTGAAACCCCTGTTTGCCTACTGTCTTGAGGATTCGCCGTTATTGTTCCTTGTAGTGCATTGAGGTAATATTGGATGTCATGGTGGTTGAAAAAATGTTTGACACCGCCTTTGACGCTAAAATTAAATTGCAACGGAAACAGATTGTTATTGTCAAATAAAATGACCCAATCTTCTTTGAAAGTACAATCGAACAACAATAGGCTAATCCCATCGCTAAAATCGAAGCCAGTCAAAATTCCAGTGCCATATTTATCGGGAAGTTCAAGAATTTCTTCTAAGCAGTCTGTTCTCGATGTAGCCTTTAATTGGCTGGCGAGTGTCTTGATAAAACGGTGTGGGTGGTATTTATTTTGTCTAAATTTTAACATTTATGAACACAAATATATAAAATTCAGATCAAAATGTCAAATTTTAAACCAAAAAAATTAAAAATTTGATTATTTTTTCTACCTTTCAGCTTAATTTGTTTAAAATATATACATTAAATGATCACAAAAAATTACCTTGCCAAGAACTTGCAATATTTACGCAAGAACAGGAGGCTCAGTCAACTTGAGCTGGCCAATGCTCTTGGCATGACCCGCAGTAAAATCGCATCTTACGAAAGTGCAAAAGCAGAACCTAATGCAGGCAAACTTTCCGAACTGACCCGTTTCTTCAATGTGAGCCTTCATCAATTGATCGAAGAAGACCTCCAGGTACAACAAGAAGCGAACATTCCTGTACGTGACTTAGATACCTCAAAAGAAAAAGGAGCAGATGCCCAACCAATATCAATTGATGCTTTGGTCGCTAAATCTTCCAAGCTCCGAAAAATAGCAGAAGGTTTTCAAGCACTTTATGAAATGAAAAAAGAAACTTCCGCAAATGTGCCTCAAGAAGCGAAAACACAAGAAAGGGATATTGAAAGCTTATTTGATGTTATTGATAACTTGATAAAATTGAATGAAGAACTGCTTTTTGCTTTGCAAACATCATTGGGCGCACCATCTTCATGAACCATATATGCACAGAGGGGCGCAGGATTAAATTATGTGAGGCTATGGAATAAAATGTTATAAAAAATAGCAGGGGGCGTAGGTGCGAATCCGCCTTTACGCCTCTTTCATTTTTTTATTACATACCCTATTGTATGTTTTATAAAAAACCAATACCTTTGCCCAAAAATAAGCCATGCCCCGACTCAACAAACAAGACTGGCTCAAGGAAGGATTTAAAATCCTTGGAGAATTCGCCCAAAATAAATTGAGAATCCTATACTTATGCGATCGTCTCAGTGTAACAAAAGGTTCATTTTACCATCACTTCAAAAATATAGATGACTATATAGCTGAGCTGATGAAAGCGTGGGAGGAAGAAAACACCCTTGATTTTATTAAGGAGGCCAGTAAAGGTACTACCCCAGAAGAAAAGATGGAACGCCTTAATTTACAAGTAGTTCAAACCAAACAAGCCATTGAAACCTCCATCCGTTCTTGGAGCTTTTATCATCCCGTCGTAAAAGAGCATTTGCTGCGGGTGGACAAAACACGTCTTGCCTTTTTGCAAGGCATATTCGAGGAAATGGGGAATGAAAGGGATAGCGCAATGAAACTCGCCAAACTGGAATATGCCATACTGATTGGTTTGCAGCAGTTGTTCCCAAATATTTCTGCAAAAGAAATGGAAGCGATCTATGAAGTGTATTTAGAAGGTTGAATTTTTTTATTTAAATAACATACCATACTGTATGGTCTTTTGATTTGACAAATTTTAAAAATTTGTCAAATCAAAGTTGAAATCTTTTATCATGAAAACATACCAATTGCCACTCCAAAAAAACAGCCTTATCGAAAAGGCATTGCCACGTATTGATTATCAGGACACCTTTGCACTGGAAACAGACTATCCTATTCCCGTTGAAAAATTGCCCGTCCTGTTTTTCAAAAGTTTTCCAAAATGGTTCATGCTGCTAATGGGTATTCGGGAAGTATTTGGAAAAATAGTGGGTTTAAAAACAGCACATGGGAAGAATGTAAAAAAACAATTACAGGAATTTAAAGGCGAGGTGGGTGAATCCATTGCCTTGTTCCAAGTTCTTGGTCGCACTGAGGAAGAATTGATAATGGGTGAAAATGACAGCCATTTGGACTTCCGGCTTTCTTTTTTCTCCAGACCGAAAAACGAAAAAACGGAAATTATTATAACCACGACAGTGCTGTTCAACAAGTGGATGGGAAGAGCTTATTTTTTCCCGGTAAAGCCCATCCACCGAATCATCGTACCTATCCTCTTGCGACGGATGTGCCAGAACTGGGAAAGGCAAGGGCAGCGTTTGGCATTGTCTTGAACAATTAACTGAAAAATCATGGTGATTTTCAAAAATCACCATGATTTAAATCTGTCCGTTTCCAAACCTGTGTCCGGTAAAACGCCCCCCAATACCCCCTGACTTTCAAAGTATCATTGTCCTCCAGACATATCGAACTCGTGTATGTTTTACCATTTCCAGGGTCCATGATTTTCCCGTCCGACCATTCATTTCCATCCTTTTTAAAATCAGATAAAATAGTCATTCCAACTATTTTCTCATTTTTCAAATCGCCTGTACACTCAATGCAAATGGGATCTTCTCCCTCCCAAGGCTGCAAATTGATTTTTAAAATGCGCCCAGACAGAATTCCGTCTTTTTCAAATATTTCCACAATGGATTTTGGTTTTCCGTTTTTGTCGTCAATGGTTTGCCAAATGCCTGTAACTGGATTGTTATCGCTATCGGCTTCTTGCAGTTGCCAAGTCTGCGTGCGGTAGAGGAGATCCATTGGTCCAGCATAACCCCTGACCTTCAGGGTGTTGGTATTTTCCAACCAAAGCTTCATGTCCGCTTTATTTTTTCAAAAAACACAGAGCAAAGGTGGAGGGATATTTCAGGACAGGGCATGTAACTATTCAGCCCCCCCTGTAGCCGGGAAATTCATTTCCCGATAACATTAAAACCGGGGAGAGGTTTTAAAACAGCCTTACGGGAAATGAATGATTTTTTTAGGACGCTGATTTTTATGATTTTGCTGATTTCGCCAGCGTATTGGGCAGCGTAAATCAGCGGAAGCATAAAAATCAGCGTCAAATTTTTTCTTTATTAAATTTCTTCTGGCACCCCTAAATTTGGTATTATTAATTATTTATTTGCAGGGCTAAAAAAATCAAAAAAACCTCTCTCCAAAAGCTCCCTTCCCTTTGGCCTCAAAGAACGGCTTTCATGTTTCAAAAAAAAACTAATGGCGAGAATTACTGGATTCATGTAGCATATTTATTTTTCGAAAATAATTTAGCCGAATTAACTCCAAAATAAAAATCCAAATTTTAAAAGTGGATTTTTTTGTTTTTGTAAAAATGCCCAAACCTAATTAAAAAATCAGTTTCACCTATAATAATTATTTGTACAACAAATAAAACTGCTTCTTTTCCTTATTTCCCAATTCCCATTATTTAACACTTGATTTTTTAATTGAAATTTATTTTAGTAAAAATAGAGCAAATGGGTTTTAATTATCGCATTTTCATCATATCTTGCAGTCCAGTTCAGACGCATATAGAATATACTTGAAAATCCTATTATATTTTACCGCTGATAGCAGCATAAGTTTTCACTTAACATTTTAAATCATAAAACATGAACCCTCTAATCTTTTTTAATTCCGTTTTCATATTTACCCCTTTGGGGCCTAACCCTATATTTTATTGTTCCAGAGTTTTCATGAGAAAAAAACCACCGCTTTAAACAATTTATTGTTGTAATGGCTTGATCCCGAAGTGAATTCGGGACAAGTGCTTAAATGGTTATGGATATCCGTTCCTTGATGGTATAGAACGGACAGTACTTTTATTGCACTGCCCTAAAAACCATTTAAGCCATTTAACCATTCAGCCATTCATTCTCCACATTTTTAGGACACGTACATCGGCATAAAATGATTTTTCATGCCCAGTGACCTCTATTGCCTTTTTGTAACTGGCGATAAGCTGTCCATTGGTGTTTTGCACTGGTGGGAGGTTGTTGTTTATTTTTTAATTATTAAAAAATTTTATCATTATGAACAACTTAATTTTTTTTGATCATTTACTAAATACAAAAAATCTTTTGTGCTTACGTTATTTGCGGATAAAAGGATTTGTCCTTTTGCCCCTATTATTTCTTTCTGTTTTTTGGCCTTTGCAAAATGCTTATTCGCAACTGCTGCCTTGCCCACCTGCTACCTGCGGAGAAGAATTGTTCTGTTATGGGGATTTTAACGACCTGACTCCATCGCCTTTTCATACGCCCGCCTACTTCGATCAGCTTGGGTTGACATATTGCCCAGGCATAAACAATTCATCGGAGAATTCCCCCGATGTCATTTGTGTCAACCCAGACACGGATAATGTAGGCATCAATTTAGGTTATGTATTCGATGATAATTATTATGAGGCCATTTATTTCCCGCTTAGCGGTGCCGTTGAACCGGGCAACTCGATTGAACTAAATGTTGATGCCATACAAGTGCAGGGGTCACAGGGCAGTTTACTGTTCTTCGCTAGTGAAGATGACCCTTGTACATTAGGTGTCGTTCCCAATACTTGTACAGACCTGAATGGGTTCATTTGCATGGGAGAACAAACTCCAACGGCTAATTACTTTGGCGTGTTGCTCAATGAAGATTGTTTAGGGTTTTTTACCCCTTATCCCGATGCTTCTTATCAAAGTTTAAATATCAATTGGCCGAACAACACCAATGAAGTGATAAATTATATAACGGTAGTGGTAGGCAACCCAAGCAACCATGCAACGGGAAATTTGATTATTGACAATATCAGTGTTGTTGAAGAATGCCCTCCTCCCGGCTGTCTGTGTACAGGGCCAAATGGCAAAAACATTGATGCGGGCATTGGTAAAGACCTTAGTGAACTGATAAGCCAGGGAGATTTAAGCCCAGGGGCGTTTGATAACACGGGCAAGTGCCTCGCCATATCGGGCACACTGATCATGGACGAGGACAACTACCTGATCCAAGGCGGGGAAATCCGTATGCAGCCCGGTGCGGAAATCATTGTCCAAGACGGCAAGACCCTTGAATTGCTGAACATCAATGAAAACGGTGGCATGCATGGTTGCGAACAAATGTGGAAAAGCATCACCGTTGATCCCGGAGGCGGACTGGTAAGCACGAACTGCGAGTTCCAGGATGCCCAACATGCCATTCTGGCCATTGGATCTACGGGGGTTCTACCATCTTTGAACATCAACAGTTGCATATTCCAAAACAACCATATCGGTATAAATGTGGCCAATGGGGGCAGCGACTTTGTACCTGTAACTGGGCCATCGGTCCGGGGGTGTACATTCAGGGGCGTTGGAGGTTTACTGCCCCCTTTTGATCCCGGCCTTCTCAATTATAACAGCGATAGCCCCTTTGCTGGAATCAATTTGAACAGGACAGCCTTATTTGTTGGTGCCAAAGACATTGCAGGCTTTATGAACACCTTCAACAACCTCCGCTACGGTATCCGGGCCACCGCATCATATGTCGAAGTGCATTATAGTTTTTTTGAAGACATCGAAGCCATTGGAGTCTTTGGGCATTTCTTCAGCGAATTAAAGGTTGAGGATTCAAACTTCAACAATACTACTATTGGAGCTGCGGGTATTTGGGGTGCAGGAAGTACTACTATTGAAGCTTTTGATAATTCGACCACCAATTTAGCGACTGGGATTTTCAATGGTGATCCAAACTTCGCCAAAACAAGAATTGAAAGGTGTACCATCAACGATTGCATAAACAGTGCTATCCAAGTAATTAACCCTAAGACTACGATTATCATCAGAAAAAACGTGATCAACAGGGCGGGTGATATTACTTTCTTTGCAGATGAATATAAGATTGGGGCTATCAACCTGAATAGCGGGACAAAAGTAGACAAAGGCCACATCCTCCAAAACAAGATCAACCAAGAAACCGACGCACCGGGCATCCGCATCAGCAATTGCGGAGGGTTCATATTGGAGCAGAACACAGTAACCTATACCGGGCTCTCAAACGGCTCTGGAAACATCCATGGGGGCATACACCTCGACGCTAGTGCCCATAGTAACAAACTGAGGGAAAACAAAATTACCTCCGACAATGAGGACGCTGGCGTGGCAGGTATCTATACCGTATATTCTGGGAGCAACAACATGTGCTGCAACTGGGTGGACGGTACGCATTACGGAATTGCTTTTTCCGGGCCATCAGACCATACCAATTTGAGGACCAATAGAATCCGGTCACATGCCGTTGGTTTGTTCTGTGATGAAGCGACCGTTATCGGTGAACAGGAACTCGTCGGGAACTCTTGGGGAGGGTCCTATTCCCTGCATGGGGCACAGCATTTAGGAAGTGAACAAGATATTATCAATTCCCAATTTAGGGTTGAACTGCCTGTCGTTCCCCCTTTATGGCCAATGTACGATGCCCAGAATGAGTCAGGTTTGCCTGGGGAACAGTGGTTTACAGATTGGCCGGGCAACAGCAATAATTGTTGGGCGGCCATTGAAGGGACATACTGCCCTTATGTGATTTCAGAAGACCCAAATATAGGAGGCCCCGTTCCGGCAGATTTGGGCGGCAGGGATATTGGCATTGCAAAAGGGGAACTCGCCGGAACCCCCCATGCCGACATGATGATCTTTGAGGGCAGCCGCAGCCTTTACCGGAACCTCACGGAATTCGGTTACCTGTTGGGCCTCGACCAGGATGTGGACAATTTTTATGCGGCCAACGCCACGACCAATATCGGCCTGTTGCACGGTGTCGAATCCGGTATAGAAGCTTTGTGGGACATCAGTGCTGGTGACAGTTCGCAGATCGCCACCTATTACGGCCAGTTGGACAGCCTTTCATCTGAAATTGCATTGGTGGATTCGCTTTACGAAGCAGCTGCGACCCAACAGGAGATAGACCTGTTGGAGGCGCAGCGCAATGGATTGGTCACGGAAGTGGCGCTGGCAGCGGACAACCTGCACCAGTTGTTCGACGGGCAGGCAACAGCCCGGACAGCAGCGGCGGATCTGGTCCTTGCGGACAATGCTGCCATAGTGCCTGCCAATACCTTGGAAAGTAACCGGGTGACCGTTAACCGGGTTTTTCTGGAAACGCTGGCAAAGGGCATCACTGTTTTCACCCAATCTCAAAAGGACGACCTGTCCACCGTGGCCAACCAGTGCCCATTGACGGGGGGCTCGGCGGTACATGAGGCCCGGGCCTTGTACAGCATGATCGAAGAAGCCGCCTATGACGACGATGCCCTTTGCAACAACAGCAACAACCTGGTCCAACAAGATGACCAGGCTACGGCAACCGAGAACAAGGCCGGATCAAAAAACTTTGGTTTGTTCCCCAACCCGGCCAACGAAACCGTTGTACTGGAAAGGCTGTCGGAATACCAAGGCCCGGAACTCGTGGTGCGGATCAGTTCCCTTTCTGGGGTTACAGTCCAGAAGGCGCTTTGGAAAAGTCCCGCCGACAAACTGGAGGTTTCCTTAAGGGGGATACCCAACGGCATCTATTACTGCACCATTTTTGAAGATGGTAAAAGGGTCGGCTCACAGAAACTCGTGGTCATTAAATAACCTAAAACCAAGGGACCCCACCCAAAGCAACCTTTTCGGGTGGGCCCCTTTTAAAAAATCCTTTATGAAATCATCTCTAATCACCATTGCATGTTGTTTTTTCCTCGTCCATTCCGTACTCCCGCAGGACCACGACAACACCTGGCTGTTGGGGTACGCAGGTGGGAACGAATCGCCCAATGATACTACTTATGGCATTTCGATCCTGGATTTTTCGAACGGATTGACCCATATTGAGAACAACCAGGAAATCGGGATGGGCTTCGCTGCGGCCAACGCAAGCATCAGCAGTGCGGATGGTGAACTGTTGTTCTACAGCAACTGCATCAGCGTAGGGAATACTTCAAACGGTACAATGGAAAACGGCTTTGGACTGAACCCACCGGACCTTGGTGGTTATGACCTGCCCCAGGGGTGCCTCATCCTACCTTATCCCTCTCAGGATAATAAATATGTCCTTTTTCATGAAACGAAAGATTGGCTTGTTGATATAGGTGTAGAAGTGTTGGGGTTGTATTTTTCAGTAATAGATATGTCGTCGAACAATGGTCTTGGCGAAGTGATACTAAAAAAAGAACCCTTGTTTTTAGACACTCTTGATTATGGCAAAGTTACTGCCGTCAAACATGCAAATGGAAGGGATTGGTGGGTATTACTTAATGAACATTCAAGTAATACTTTTTATAGGGTGCTTTTGAATAAAAATGGAATAAATATTATGGAAAATGAGGAGGTTGAGGTCAGTATTCCATCGGGTCTTGGGCAAGCGAAGTTTTCCCCAGATGGAAGGTACTATGCCAGAAGGTCTGGGATCAACAATGATACAGGCGATTTTTTAGATATATTTGAATTCGACCGTTGTAACGGAAAACTAAGCAATCACATCCAAATTAACTATTTCGACGATTCGTCAGGCGGAGGAGTCGCCTTTTCCCCAAATTCCAGGTTTTTATATGTTTCCTCTACGGTTTATCTTTACCAGTTCGACCTTTGGGCAGGTGACATAGAAGCGAGCAAGGACACAGTGGCCATTTATGATGGTTTTGGCGACCCATTCTCCACTGCCTTTTTTCTTGCCCAGTTGGCACCCAATGGGAAGATTTATATCAGTAATACCAACAGTTCCAACTACCTCCACGTCATCCACCGCCCTAATGAAAAAGGGGACGCCTGCATGGTCGAACAGCATGGTTTTCGGTTGCCCACCAGAAACTACACTTCCCTTCCCAACCACCCCAACTACCGCCTCGGTCCCCTCGACGGCTCGCCCTGCGATACACTCGGCCTCGACAACGTCCCTGTCGCCAAGTACCGCTACGAGCAAGATAGCTTGGACTACCTGCAAGTGGAGTTCACCGACCTGAGCTATTACGAACCTGCCGAATGGCACTGGGACTTCGGCAACGGCAACGCCACCTCACAGGATACCAGTCCGGTGCATGTGTTCCCACAGGCAGGCACTTATGAGGTCTGCCTCACCGTCAGCAATGTCAATGGGGGGCACACCTTCTGCCGCACCCTCGAACTCGGCACGGTCTCGTCCTCGGAAGAGGCGCAGGAGGTGGACATCACCCTTTTCCCCAACCCCTGCCGGGACGGGGTGAACGTGATCATCAGCGAGTACCTGCCGAGGGATGCCAAGGTGGTGCTGTACGATGCGGTTGGCCAGCGGCAAAAGGTGCAGCAGGTACGGACGGGGTGGAACACCTTGAGGCTGGACGGTTTGGGGGCTGGGATTTATTTTTACCAGATATGGGAAGCGTCAAGTCCCGAACCCGTTTCGGGAGATGTGCTGTTGGACAGTGGGAAGTTGGTGAAGGTGGAGTGAAGTAGAACAGAGTAATCTTTGGCAGTCTTACACCAGTGCTTTTGCCGGAGGGTAGGCACAGGGCACAG
Organism: Saprospiraceae bacterium; assembly: GCA_965222975.1. Classification (GTDB taxonomy): domain Bacteria; phylum Bacteroidota; class Bacteroidia; order Chitinophagales; family Saprospiraceae; genus UBA6168. Next base: position 94,710 of record CBDCVJ010000023.1, read on the forward strand.
CCGCTGCGCCAGCCACGGGCCTTTGTTTAAAGGCCTTGCGGGTTTGACCACTTGAGCTTGTTTTATTATTTGACACTCCAGCGCAAGCGGGGAGCAAGGACACGGTGGCCGTTTATGATGGTTTTGGGGATCCCTTCTCGACTGCCTTTTTCCTTGCCCAGTTGGCGCCCAACGGGAAGATTTACATCAGCAACCCCAACAGTTCCAACTACCTCCACGTTATCCACCGCCCCAATGAAAAGGGGGATGCCTGCATGGTCGAACAGCATGGCTTCCGGCTGCCCACCAGAAACTACACTTCCCTTCCCAACCACCCCAACTACCGCCTCGGCCCCCTCGACGGCTCCCCCTGCGACACCCTCGCCCTCGACAACGTCCCTGTCGCCAAGTACCGCTACGAGCAAGATAGCTTGGACTACCTGCAAGTGGAGTTCACCGACCTGAGCTATTACGAACCTGCCGAATGGCACTGGGACTTCGGCAACGGCAACGCCACCTCACAGGATACCAGTCCGGTGCATGTGTTCCCACAGGCAGGCACTTATGAGGTCTGCCTCACCGTCAGCAATGTCAATGGGGGGCACACCTTCTGCCGCACCCTCGAACTCGGCACGGTCTCGTCCTCGGAAGAGGCGCAGGAGGTGGACATCACCCTTTTCCCCAACCCCTGCCGGGACGGGGTGAACGTGATCATCAGCGAGTACCTGCCGAGGGATGCCAAGGTGGTGCTGTACGATGCGGTTGGCCAGCGGCAAAAGGTGCAGCAGGTACGGACGGGGTGGAACACCTTGAGGCTGGACGGTTTGGGGGCTGGGATTTATTTTTACCAGATATGGGAAGCGTCAAGTCCCGAACCCGTTTCGGGAGATGTGCTGTTGGACAGTGGGAAGTTGGTGAAGGTGGAGTGAAGTAGAACAGAGTAATCTTTGGCAGTCTTACACCAGTGCTTTTGCCGGAGGGTAGGCACAGGGCACAGCCGCTGCGCCAGCCACGGGCCTTTGTTTAAAGGCCTTGCGGGTTTGACCACTTGAGCTTGTTTTATTATTTGACACTCCAGCGCAAGCGGGGCAACAGTTGGTTCAGCCTGTTTCTGATACACCGAATATGACTGCCGCATCATTTGACCTGTTCCCAAACCCCGCACGGGAAAGTTTTACTTTGGACATCAAGCAGGGCAGGGAAAAGGTGCGAGAGGTACAGATTATAGATACTCACGGAAAAGTGGTCGGGGCAAAAACCTTGGACAAGAAAGACCGACAGGCCACCTTCTTCACCAAGCGGCTTGTTTCTGGTATGTATTTCGTGAAGGTACTGGAGGAAGGGAAAGACGTTTTTTCGGGAAAAATAATTGTCCAATAGTATTTTATAATATCCAGTCCGGTGCAGCCAATATGGCTGCACCGGATATTGAAATCGGTACCTATGAAAATACAGTTACTGTTTTTGTTCATTTTTTTGCTATCCTTTTCAATATACTCCCAGAACCACGACTACTACTGGCCGATGGGCTACACCACCTCCTCTCCCGACAGTTCCCTTGGCAGGACGGTCATTGACTTCAGGGAAGCCCCGCCCCTGGTCTACAAAGAGGACAGGGAGTTGAACTTTGGCTTTACGATGGCCAGTTACTGCGATTCCACGGGCAATGTGCTTTTCTATACCAACGGTCTTCAGGTAATGGGAAGAGACCATGAGGAGATCGAAAACGGGGACCATCTGAACACGGGCTATTATGCCAGCCTTGATTATGGGGCCGGCTATCAAGTGATACAGAGCGAGATCTTTCTCCCCAAGCCCGGGGCCAATGATACCTTGTACCTGTTCCATGAAAGCACGGATACCAACCATATTTACAGCGCAGCAAAAGAAACCCTGCACCATTCCAAGCTGGAATTGACTTCTAACAATGGTTTGGGCAAGATGGTCATAAAGAACAACCCGTTGATAACCAATGGGACATTTGGGAGCATAACGGCTGTCAAACATGCGAATGGAATGGGATGGTGGATTTATAATTCGATCAACAGCGCCAACAAATATAATCGTCTGCTCTTTACAAATAAGGGTGTAGAGACGATTGTAGAAATAACTTTTGGAGATGATATACCTTTCACAACTGCCTTGGGGTTCATAATATTTTCTCCGGATGGGAGTAGGTTTGCCAGATATGAAGTAAAGCACGGGGTCAGTATTTTTGATTTTGACAGATGTCAGGGAAGCTTTTCCAACCCCGTTTTTATCCCGCTGCCGAACTCCAATCTGGGGGGCGGTCTTGCCATATCCCCCAACTCCCGTTTTCTCTATGTTTCTACTGCATCAAGGATTTACCAGTTCGACCTTTTGGCAGGTGATATAGAAGCGTCCAGGGAAACGGTTGCCGTTTTTGACGGCTATCAGTCCCCTTTGCCGACCTATTTTTACAAAATGCAGCTCGGGCCAGACGGCAGGATTTATATCAATTGTTTCAACAGTGCCAGCATTATGCACGTCATACAGTTTCCAAACAAGAAGGGCCTGGCCTGCGAGGTGCGCCAGCACGGCGTCCAATTGCCTACCTTTAATTGTGGCACCATGCCCCACTTCCCCAACTACCGCCTCGGACCCCTCGACGGCTCCCCCTGTGATACCCTCGGCCTCGACAACATACCCGTCGCCAAGTACCGCTACGAGCAAGATACACTCGACTACCTGCAAGTAGAGTTCACTGACCTCAGCTATTACGAACCTGCCGAATGGCACTGGGACTTCGGCCACGGCAACGCCACCTCCCAGGACACCAGCCCGGTGCATGTGTTCCCACAGGCCGGTACGTACGAGGTCTGCCTCACCGTCAGCAACGTCAACGGGGGGCACACCTTCTGCCGCACCCTTGAACTCGGCACGGTCTCGTCCTCGGAAGAGGCGCAGGAGGTGGACATCACCGTTTTCCCCAACCCCTGCCGGGATGGGTTGAACGTTATCATCAGCGAGTACCTGCCGAGGGATGCGAAGGTGGTGCTGTACGATGCGATGGGCCAGCGGCAAAAGGTGCAAGAGGTGCGGACGGGGTGGAACACGCTGCGGCTGGATGGTTTGGGTGCGGGGATTTATTTTTACCAAATATGGGAAGCGTCAAGTCCCGAACCCGTTTCGGGAGATGTGCTGTTGGACAGTGGGAAGCTGGTGAAAGTCGAATAGGGGCAATGGTAATTTTTTCAACTAAAAACCTGCTGCTTATTAGCTGCGTATTTAAACCTGTTCCTTCCCGATTTATCATGCTTTTAGCTTGACGAGAATACGGGATTTCATTTCATTAAATTTTACTTTTGCCTTCCCGGTTAACTTTGCCTGACGGCAGGCAGGAATGCGGGATTTCACTTCGGTCAATTTTACTTTTCAATGCGAATCAAGGGTTGAAAACTAAAAGGATATTGATTATCAAGGTTTTAAATCATGGTGATTTTTTAAAATCACCATGATTTCATCCCCTAAACAACTAACTATCAAGTAGATAATTCAACCCTTGATTCGCATTTTCAGTTAACTCTAAATGAATTCGTTTAGTCACTTGTACATCCTCCTCCCCCCACCCCCCTCCAAAGGGGGAGATAGAACCGTTCATTTATTCCCCATAGTTGATATAGTTTTAAATTTTAGCAGATTCGGTCTCCCCCTTTGGAGGGGTGCGGGGGGAGGAGGTGCAAGTGACCAGAGATTCAGTCAAATATATTTGACCAAAAAATTTTCATTTATAGCCTTTTACTCCAGCAATTCTCGCTATTAGTTTTTTTGAAATATGAAAGCCGTTCTTTGAGGCCAAAGGGAAGGGGGCTTTTGGAGAGAGGTGTGTTTTTTTGGTTTTTTTTTTTGAAAAAAACCAAAAAAACACACCTCTCTCCTCTTGTTTTCTTCTCCACATATTTCAATTTTTTTAATAGCAAGAATTGCTGCTTTTACTCCCTTTTCATGGCAAAACGAAAAAAAGCACTTCCCAATAAAAAAAGCAAATCGGCCTCACCCACCGACAACAGCTTCACCAAACGCTGGAGCTGGATATTGTTTGCACTCGGCGTATTACTCTATGCCAATACCCTCCGCCACAATTATGCAGTGGACGATGCCATCGTTATTTATGACAATGAGTTTACTACTAAGGGTGTGGCAGGCATCCCTAGTCTGTTAAAGTATGATACCTTCCGGGGTTTTTTTAAAGTGGAGGGAAAAGAGTCGCTGGTATCCGGCGGGCGCTATCGTCCGCTTACGCCCGTGATGTATGCACTGGAGGTGGAATTGTTTTCCCCAAAAAAGAAAGACGGGAATGGACAAATTGTAAAAGACAAAGATGGCGACGAAGTGTTCGACCCTTATGAGGATGGAAAATTAAATACAGTAAAATTTGTCGGGCATTTAATCAATACCCTGTTATATGGTTTGACAGGTGTGGTGCTTTTTTGGTTATTATTGGAAATGTTGTCGCCGGGAAAAAAATTAATTGATTGGAAGAATAAAGCAGCTTTTATTGCCCTCGGCACGACGCTACTTTTTTTAGTCCACCCCATCCATACAGAGGTGGTGGCCAATGTAAAAGGCCGGGATGAAATATTGAGTTTGTTGGGTGGTTTGGCTGGGCTTTATTTTTCCCTAAAATCATTTCATGAAAAAAAAACATTTTTAAATTTAATTGGTGCAGCGCTCTTTTTTATTGCGCTTTTTTCAAAAGAGAATGCTATAACATTTGTGGCTGTAATTCCACTTGCTTTTTATTTTTTTACAAAAGCCAAAGCTGGGGAAATTGTTTTTAAAACCCTGCCTTATTTATTGCTCGCCATTTTATTTGTTTTTATTCGGGGAAATATATTGGGTTGGGAATTCACTGGCGAAACGCCCCGTGAACTGATGAACAACCCCTTTTTAAAACTGGTCGGCAATCAATATGTTGACCTTACTTTCGGCGAAAGAATGGCGACCATCTTTTACACCTTGGGCTATTATATAAAATTATTTTTTATTCCTTATCCATTGAGCCACGATTATTACCCAAGAGCAGTGGATATAATGGCTTTCAGCGATTGGCAGGTTGTTTTAAGTGTCTTGGTTTATGTGGCTTTGGGCGTTTATGCACTGGTTCGTTTGCCTAAAAAAGACCCAGTTGCTTTTGGGATTTTATTTTATCTCGGCACTTTGTTTTTGGTATCGAATATTCCTTTTCCAATTGGTACTAATATGAGCGAACGGTTTTTATATATGCCGTCGGTTGGGTTCTGTTTTATTGCGGCATATTTATTTTATAGTATTATTTCAAAAAAAGGTTTTAATAAGAACATGGCGATGGGCGGGTTGTTGGTAGTCGGTGTTTTTTCCATATTGACTTTTTTTAGAAATAATGCTTGGAAGGACAATTATACTTTGTTTTTGACAGATATTAAAGCTGTTCCTAATAGCGCCAAATTGAGGAACGCCTGTGGCGGCGAATTGATCACCCAATCGTTAAAACCTGAAAATGAAATTAATAAAAATAAAATGCTAACCGATGCGGTTGGGCACTTGCAAGAGGCCGTAAAAATACATCCTGGATATAAAAACCCTTATTTGTTATTGGGCAATGCGAACAATTATTTAAAAGATTATGAGGCGTCCATTCAAGCTTATAATCAGGCGTTGAAATTGGATACAAATTATGAAGAAGCAAAAAATAATTTAAGTATCACTTACCGGGATGCAGGCCGTTATTATGGTGAACAAAAAGGGGATTTAAATAAATCGCTGCAATATTTATTAAAGGCTTACGAAATGCGCCCCGACGAATATGAAACACTCCGCTTGTTGGGCGTTGCCTATGGCGTGGGAGGGCAGCCGCAGCGAGCCGTGGAATATTTTTTAAAAGCGTTGGAACAATTGCCCAACGATGCCGATGCCTTATACAATTTGGGTAGTGCCTATTTTAATGCCGGACAACCGGAACAAGGGCAGGTATATATTCAAAAAGCCATTGAAATAAATCCGAACATTGCTCAGGAAAGGCAGAATAGGTAATTTGGGTATTGGGTATTAGGGTATTAGGTATTAGGGTATTAGATTTTCAAGAAATTCAATTGTGTCGCCGAGGCTGGGGAGGATGGTTGCTTTTTCGGGCAACTTTACAGGTTGGGAAGCTACGAGATAACCCGTTAGGAGGAGGTGGCTATTGCCGCAGGCGTCGGCCAGTTTTTGCAGGTACCCTTGTACTGGTTCTTTAATGAACGATTCCGATAGAATGGTAAATATGTAGTCGGGGTGGTGTATATCACAGGCGTCTTTCAGGTCGATGATGGCCATATTGGCGCCTAAGTTGATCGCCCGGAAATTTCTTTTTTTCAAAATATACTGCATAAAAAGCAGGCTCAGTTCCTGCTGTTCTTCTTTAGGCAGATAAAGGAGGAATTTTTTTGCTTCCCGGTCTGGGTTGAGGGGCAGTTGCTCAGTGGCAGCAATGAGTTTGTTGCGGATGACGAGGGTGATGAAATTTTCCTGCACTGGCCGGATCGAGCCTGTGAGCCAAAGCAGGCTCAGTTTTTCCAAAAAAGGGTAAATCACTTTCGTCATGGTTTCTTCAAACCCCATTTGTTTGATGTGGTTGTCGAGGATGCGGGAAAACTTATACTCATCCATTTCAATGGCTGAAAGAGTGAGTACGTCTAGTTCTGCATGAGGGCCGAGATTTACTTCCGAGACATCGCTGACCGCTTGGGCTATGTCTTTTCCGTTCATAGCGGCGATCTTGGAAATCTTGTATCCATTGCGGTTCAGCAGGGCAATATTGAGTATCAATTGCAGGTGGTTGTCTTCATAATAACGGATGTTGGTCGGCGTTCTTTTAGGGGTGATGATCCCATAGCGTTGCTCCCATACCCGCAAGGTATGTGCTTTTATACCGGAAATTTTTTCCAAATCGCTGATCGAATAAATGGCCATCTGCTGTGAAGAATGAGGTGTGTTTTTTTATCCCGATTTCAATCGGGATAAAAAAACACACCTCATTCCATTTGTCTCAACAGCTTGTAACATGGCATCAAAAAAAAGGTTTAAGGATTTGCAAAATGTCGGACGAAAAGCCCATCCATTTTTGGAGGTCACCCTTTTGCGGGCATCTAATATGGAAATTTGCCTAATTTAGCTTTCTGACACCTTCAAAAAAGATTTTTATGATATATTCCTCTACTTACTGGTTTTGTAATTTAACAAAAAAAATTGGCCGCACTGGCTTATTCTTGTTCTGCTGTTTTTTCATGGAAAAGGGAGGTGCGCAGAATTGCCCAACGCCCATCATAATGACCATCAATGAAGTATTTGATTCCACTGCTACTATCGGCTGGCCTCCTGTCAACTTAGCCGATCAATATATAGTAGAATATGGGCCGGCTGATTTCCCGCCAGGGGCAGGGGTCATGGACACAGTTGCCGTGTCGAACATCATGCTTGACAGCCTTAACCCTTGTGTGGAATATGCAGTTTATGTCTATTCTTTTTGTGGTGGAAATGTAAGTGCTCCTTTAGGACCTAAAACTTTCACAACTTCGCCCGATAGCATTTGCACTTATACTTTTTCATTGTTCGACGATTTCAATGGTTGGGACGGAGCTTTTTTAACGGTTAATTATTATGAGGAGGAATTAATTTATACGCTTGGCCCTGGCCAAAACCAGGGAGAGTTTGAGTTGGATGTTTTCAGCAGTGTTCCCGTTTGCGTCAATTATACAGCCGGAAATGCCGAAAGCCAGATTTTATTCAATATCGAAGGACCTGACGGAATGTCCATCTATTCAGATGGTCCTTTTCCAGACACTGGTAACATCTTAAATATCATAGCATGTGATGCAACTTGCGCTGCTCCAAAAATGTGGGAAATGACCGATGTGAATGCTGACAATGCTACTACAGCCTGGTCGTTTTTGCCAGGCGATGGGGGCGATGTTTTTCTTGAATATGGCCCGATGGGGTTCATGAGAGGCACTGGAACGCAAGTGACCACCCCTTCCGGTCAAAGTTCCTATACGATGACTGGATTGGAGGAAAAGACCTGGTACAATGTTTACCTTGGCGTGGATTGCGGTGGCGATTCGAGCAAGGTGATCGGACCGCTGGTATTTGAAACACTCTGGCTGGTGGATGTTGGTGTCACTGCTATTTCCCCCAATGCCGATGATTTCTGCAACCTCGGCAGTAATGACACCATTACTGTTGGATTGACCAATTTCGGCCAGCTGCCCCAAACCCTTTTCGATTTTTTCTATTCTGTAAATGGCGTTACGGCGAGCATCCCTATGCCGCAGGATGGATTCTTTACGGGGGTAGTTGGTAATGACAGCACTCAACTGATCCAGTTTGAAACGACTTATGATTTCAGTCAGCCAGGACTTTACGTCATAGAGGCGTGGACAGCGCTCGAAGATGACAGCGATATTGCTAACGATACGTTTCGGGTGGAGTTCCTTAATTCATTTCCAAAACCCGTGCAGGAAGATTTTGAAGACCTGGCCATCCCCACCGACTGGGTGATGGACCCGAATTCAAATATTGTTACAGCTGGCGACCATAATAATCCGACGGCTGTCATTGCAGATAACTTGTATTTCCTTGATTCTACTTTTAGTTTGACCACGAGTAGGATTGGCCCCGTCCTAGCCGGGGATACCCTCTCTTTCGACTATCGTTATGTTGACTGGTTAGTGGATACCGATCCTACCTTATTGAGCGGCGGCGACTCCCTATTGGTACAGATTTCCAATGACTGTGAAGAAACATACGAAACCGTGCTTGTCATTGACAGCGTGAACCACGTGCCCACTACCAACATGACCAACACGTTCATCCTATTGGATGATTATAACGGCCTGACCATCCATGTCCGCTTCCTTGCAAAATGGGGCGAAGGAGATTACTGGTTCGACCTCGACAATATCAACATAAAAGGTGTTTGCCCAGTCTCATTTGGACCTCTGGTGGAAATAGAAGGCGCTTTTGAAAACGATCCCAATGGAATGGCCACCATCACCCCCATCGCTGGAACTGGACCTTATATTTTTGAGTGGAGTACTAATCAGATTGATACGGGCGACATCGGGATATTGGAAAACATTGAACCGGGCATTTATTATGTGAACATCACTGATGACAATGGCTGTATGGATTCCATCAATTTTGAAGTGGGCACTTTGGTCGCTGTTGATAAGATCTATGGAGTGGAGGGAATTTCTACTTACCCGAACCCAACCAACAGTTTCGTCAACTTAAACATTGAATTGGCCAATGTGATGGATGTGCAAACAAGGGTCATGGATATGAGCGGCCGATTGGTTTTTGAATCGGAAAATTTAAATGTACTATCCTTGCAGGAAAGGCTCGATCTGAGCGGCGAACCAACTGGGCTTTATATTATCCAAGTGGTGGCCGATGGTAAGCCTTATTATGCTAAATTAATGGTAACGAGATGAGAGGTGAACTAAAAGCATAGGCCCTGTTTCTTTATGGGCAAAACAAGCCCTCGACAATGCTCTTGTCAAGGGCTTGTTCGTTTTTTGTGAAATCCAAAAACTCAGCGTTCAACTATTTGCTTACCCATCCGTTTTCTCTCCGTACTTAAAAAAATGCACCAACAGAACATGAAAATCGGAATCGTTTGTTATCCAACTTTTGGAGGCAGTGGCGTCGTAGCCACCGAATTGGGAATTGGTCTTGCCCGTAAAGGGCATGAAATCCATTTCATCACGTACCGTCGGCCAGCACGGTTGGCCACTTTTCAGGCCAATGTTTTTTACCATGAAGTCACAGGGGAAGACTATCCCCTGTTCGAGTATCCACCTTACGACACTGCACTTGCCAGCAAAATGGTAGAGGTCGTGAAATATGAAAACCTCGACCTTCTGCACGTCCATTATGCTATTCCGCATGCGATGGTGGCCTACATGGCGAAAAAAATATTGCTGCGAGAAGGGCGGTACATTCCGGTCATTGTCACCTTGCACGGAACGGACATAACCCTCGTGGGAAAGAATCCTGCATTCAAGCCTGTGGTGGAATTTTCCATCAATAAATCTGATGGCGTAACGGCGGTTTCTAATTTCCTGAAAGAAAAAACGCTTCAACAGTTTCAAGTGGATAATGACATCCGGGTGATCTACAACTTTGTGGACTTTGACCGTTTCCGAAAAATCAACAAAGACCATTTCAAAAAAGCCATTGCCCCAGATGGGGAACGCATCTTAACGCATATCTCCAATTTCAGAAAGGTGAAACGGGTCGAGGATGTAATCCGTGTTTTCCAAAAAGTCTATGAAAAAATCCCCTCCAAGCTTCTGTTGATCGGTGACGGCCCAGAACGCCGCCATACCGAAGACCTTTGCCGCCAGATCGGCCTCTGCCACGAAGTGAGGTTTTTGGGAAAACAGGATGCTGTCGAAGAACTGCTCGCTATTTCCGACCTGTTCCTCATCCCTTCGGAAAATGAGAGCTTCGGCCTTGCTGCCCTTGAAGCTATGGCATGCGAAGTGCCCGTGCTTTCCTCCAACGCGGGTGGGTTGCCCGAAGTGAACATTCACGCAGAAACGGGATTCATTAGTGAAATAGGAGATGTGGACGACATGGCTGCCCATGCCATCTCCATTTTGGCCGATGAAGAAGTACTGCAGCGATTTAGGGCAAATGCCCTGAAACAAGCGGAGCGTTTCGACATCAAACACGTCTTGCCACAGTACGAAGCTTACTATCAGGAAGTGTTGGAAAAATCTTTAGATGTCATGCCCGCCTGATCGGCCATTTTGAAAAATATTGTGCAACAACTGTTAATATTTATGAAAAGGATGCATTTCGGCTTGAAATTTACTGTCAATACACTTATTTTGCAGCCGTTTCACTTTTGCTAAAAATTCATTGCATGAAAAGAACCTTACTTATCACTATTTTTTCACTTTCTACCTTGTTTGCTTTTTCCCAGAACAGCCCCGACGGCAGTGAAGGTTATGCTTTTAGCCCATACGAGACAGAGTTCCTCACGCCGAGCATTTCCATTTATCCAAATCCAGCGACTAACTACATCAGTATAAATAATGATGAAAACGTTAAGTCCATCACTATTTTCAACCTCGTTGGCCGCAAACTCAAAACATTTAAGGATATCCAAAAAAACGAGCAATACGATGTCACTACACTGCCCAACGGCATGTATTTGGTACAAGTGACTGACTTCTCCAATAAAATAATCACTACCCAGCGCATCAGCAAACGGTAGTTCTTTTTAAACACCTTGATTCTTTTAAAGTCCCTTCCTGGTAATTTCTGGGAAGGGATTTTTTTTATTGCCTAACTGTTCACCACCGAACGAAACTCGTCCATCCATGAACGTGTATTTTAAGAATGTTTTTTATAAAACACTGATTTAAAGCGTTTTGTAAAAAAGGCATAGGCATTGATGGTTAACTGCCATCTTCAGTTTTTTAATTTGTTTTTCCGACAGGGGAAAGGACGCCTTTAGCTGCTTTTCCCCTGTCTTTTTTGTAGCAATTCCATTTATAAGTGGTTGCTCAGATTTGAAATCAGAGTTCCGGATTTCAAGGTCACCAAAGAGACAACTCAGCTGAAATCAACATTTTCCCTAAACTTCCATTCTCTCTACCTGTCTTTTCCCTACCTTAACGCCGCATTATCTGTTCATCCTGAGGTGATTTGAGAAAAAATGAAATCTTCTCTTTTTATCTCCCCTGAATAGTTGCGCTTCGCAAAACGAAACTGTCCATAATGCACATAGTTATTATCGGAAATGGGATAGCGGGCATCACTGCCGCCCGCCACATCAGGAAACTCAGCGATTATCAGATCACAGTCATCTCCGGCGAAACAGACCATTTCTTTTCCCGCACGGCATTGATGTACATTTACATGGGGCACATGCGCTTCGAAGATACCAAGCCTTACGAAGATTGGTTTTGGGAAAAAAACAGCATTGGCCTTGTCCGAGGTTATGTCGAAACGGTGGATACAAAAGCTAAGCAACTCGAATTCGACGATGGTCAAAAAATGGGTTACGACATACTCGTCATTGCCTGTGGTTCAAAATCCAATAAATTTGGTTGGCCAGGTCAGGAATTGGATGGCGTGCAGGGTCTATACAGTTTCCAAGATCTTGAGGGAATGGAATATTACAGTGAGCAATTGCAAAGGGCAGTTATTGTTGGCGGTGGGTTGATCGGCATTGAGATGGCAGAGATGTTTCATTCCCGGCACATTCCGGTTACTTTTTTGGTACGGGAAAACAGCTTCTGGAACACGGTGTTGCCCAAACAGGAGTCTACCATGATAAACCGTCACATTATCGAGCATGGCATTGACCTGCGCCTCGAAACTGAGCTAAAAGAAATATGGGGCGAAAAAGGGGGGCGGGTAAAAATGGTGCTGACCAATAAAGGCGAAAAAATCCATTGCCAGTTCGTCGGCCTTACCGTGGGTGTCAGTCCCAATATTGATTTTTTGCGCTTTGGGGAAATAGAACTGGGCAAAGGTGTTCTGGTCAATGAATTTTTGGAAACGAACGTGCCCGATGTTTATGCAGTTGGCGATTGTGCCCAATTGCAAAAACCTCCAGAAGGTCGACGTCCCATCGAAGCTGTTTGGTATGTAGGCCGTATGATGGGCGAAACGGTAGCTCATACTATATGTGGAAATAAAACAAAATACAACCCCGGCACTTGGTTCAATTCTGCCAAATTTTTCGACATCGAATATCAGGTGTATGGAACTGTGCAAGCTAATGCACCGGAGCATCATGCCTCCATCTATTGGGAACATCCAGAGGGCCGCCACAGCATCCGAATTGTTTTTGACAAAAATAATAATTCGGTCATTGGATTTAATTTAATGGGTGTGCGCTACCGACACGAAGTTTGTGAAAAATGGATTCGGGAAAAAACACCTATAGAAGATGTTTTGCAAAATCTCGGTATTGCTAATTTCGACCCTGAATTTTACAATGAATATGAAGAAGATGTAATTAAAATTTATAACCAGCAAACGGGAAATAATCTGCAATTAAAAAAGAAACGGGGATTGACGGGAGCGTTGCGTTTTTTGAAAAATCTACCTGTGTAATTTTATGATGGTCAATTATGGGAAATTCACCATTCACCGATCACCATTCACTATTTAATCTAATGTTGCAAAAAGTAGGCATATCGCTTTTTATTATCGCCCTATTGATTTTCACATTAATGTTGGGTCTCGACAGCTATGAATTAACTGCTGATAACATCAGTGTCAATAGCGAATTTCACAAAAAAGAAATATTGCTACAAGCGGAAGCAGCAGGCATGTTGGGCAAAACATATGGCTCCAATATTTCTTTTGTTTCTGATTTTAAAGATGTATTAAAAAAAGCACAAGAATCTTTGAATGGCCAAGTTATCCCCGAAGGTGTGAACGAGTGGGATTTTAAAATCGGAAATTGGAACATAAAGGATTATGTGTTCAAGACTACTGTAAATGCAGGGGTTGGCACTGTATCGAAAAGCCCCGTGCTGTTTTTTCTGCTCACGTTTGGGCTGGGCATTTTTGGTGGCCTGCTTTATATTTTGCCAAAATTCAGAAATATTCCGGGCATTAAAAACAACCATATTTACCACCGTTCTTTGACCCGTGGACTAAATGTGGGGCTGCGTGGTTTTATTTTAGGGGCAACAATTATCGGCGTTATTTTTTATGGATTTTTTTACACGAGTGGAGATTTATTATGGCCAATAATTACGGCAGTTATGGCAGTATTGATTATCGGGTTGGTTTTGTATTTTGAAAAACAAAAAAAATTAAATCCCGACCGATCTGCTTCTCCAAACTTGACAGGTTGGCTTGGCGTTTTTACTGGTATTTATTTAATAGGCTTTTATATAATACTTTATTGGTCACCGCAATATTTGACACCGTGGGTGACAATGGTGAGTCCGATCAGTGAGGCACTTAGTGGAAATCCTGCCAGCCAGTGGTTTTTATATGGACTGTTATATACGGTAATTGTTTTGGTGATGGGGGTTCGTATGATTGCAAAATACCGCCATAATAAATACCAAATAGTGCGGACATTTTCCGTCATGTTTTTCCAAACTTGTATTGCATTTATTTTACCGGAAATATTGGTGCGATTAAACCAGCCCTACTTTGATTTTAAAAATATATGGCCACTTGATTATGATTTCTTTTTTGATTTTAATTTAAATAATTTAATAAATGGTGGCGACCTCGGCATGTTTATGCTCGTGTGGGGCATTGCCCTGACCATTTTGGGTGTCCCGCTTATCACTTATTTTTTTGGGAAAAGATGGTATTGCTCGTGGGTCTGTGGCTGTGGTGGGCTGGCTGAAACACTCGGCGATCCATTCCGCCAATTATCCGATAAAAGCCTCGAAGCGTGGAAATATGAGCGTTGGATCATTCACAGTGTGCTGGTTTTTGCGGTAGTAATGACGGCGCTGGTTTTGTACACCTATTTTACTGGCTCTTATCAAATTCTTTTTCTGAACAGCGATACGGTTAGGACGTGGTATGGCTTTCTCATCGGCAGCGCTTTTGCAGGGGTGGTTGGCACTGGTTTCTATCCTCTGATGGGCAATCGGGTTTGGTGTCGTTTTGGCTGCCCATTGGCTGCGTACTTGGGTTTGGTGCAGCGCTTCCAGTCCCGCTTCCGCATTACCGTGAACGGTGGCCAGTGTATTTCCTGCGGCAATTGTTCCACTTATTGTGAAATGGGCATTGATGTGCGCCACTATGCCCAACGGGGGCAGGATGTGGTGCGGTCTTCTTGCGTGGGATGTGGTATATGTGCAGCGGTTTGCCCAAGGGGCGTATTGCGGTTGGAAAATTCGGGGATGGATGTGCCGGAGCGGACGAAGGGTTTGAAGGTTATTCACATCAAGGAGAATGAAGTAGGATTACTGAATTGAATCATAATAAAAACAGATTCAAATCGGAAAACATCATGGTTCTAACGGATTTAAATCCCTTAAGACCATGATATTTTCCGATTTGCCAATTACTCCACCACCAATTTCCCTACCTGCACCTGCCCGTCCATGCTTTCAAAACGGAAGAAATAAACCCCTCCGGCAAGCCCATCTAGGGCAATCACTTCCTGCTGTTTCCATACCGCTTTTTTATTTTCCAAGACCTGCGCCCCGAGTGCATTGTACACTTTCAGTGTTGCACCATTGGGAAAGCCGTTTTTCGAAATAACCTGAACCTTTCCTGATGCCGGATTCGGCACGAGCGACACGTGTTTTTCTTGTTGGATTGTGCCTGTGGCATTCGGCCCCGTGACATTTATTTCGGTGCTTACCGTGTCAATGCCGCACGGGCCTTCCACCATCAGGGTAATTTCATAAGTGCCACCTTTTTCATATTGGTAAGCAACGCCCTGTGTGCCGACGGTTGTGCCGTCGCCCATGTCCCACAGATAGCTGATGCCATTGGTACAGTCCGTCCAAAAAGTGACTTCGAGGCCGTTGGGCTGCACGTAGATGTTGGGCTGTGGGCAGTCGTCGGTGAAGACTACGATGTAGGAGTTCTGAGTCAAAGTGTCGGAAAGACTATCAGCGTGTGCGATCAATATCACTTCGTAAATGCCGGGAGCTTCATATACTACCACTGGGTTCTCCTCCGTGGAGGAGGTGGGCAGGCCGCCTTGGAAGTGCCATTCATAGGATGCACCGGAGAAGTCGGTCGTATTTTCAAACTGCATGGTGAAAGGCGCACAGCCCTGCTGCTGGTCGGCAGTGAAGGCTGCATGTGGTTCGCCGACCAGTACTTCCACGCTGCCCGTGGCAGTGCCGCAGTGGTTGGCCGTTTCGAGCTGCACTTGGTAGAGGCCGGGTGTTGGGAAGGTGTACTCGGCCATTTGCCCGGTGAGGGTGTCGCCGTTGGCAAAGTGCCAGGTGTAGCTATCAGCGAGGTCGAATGGGGTATTCAGTTGGACGGTACTGCCGTTTTGCTGGAGGTCTATTTCGGCGGTGGGGTTGGTACCTGAAAGAACACTGATGTAGTCTTGTTTGATAGTATCACCAATCTCTGGCCCCGGTGCATAAACGGTCAGTCCCACATCAAAAATGCCAGGTGTATTATAGGTAACTGTTGCTTCCCGGTGAGGGGTGCTGACAAGACCTTGCGATGCACCCGTCGTATTGAAATTGTGATTGGATACCCGATAGGATGATTTGCTTTCGAATGTCACCTCCATCGGAGGACAGCCGACAGTGCGGTCTGCTTTAAAGTCGGCTAATACAGGTCCGATGTTTATTTCCTGATAAGTGGTGTCGTTGCCACATGCATTGGTGGCTACCAGCATGGCAGCGAAAGAACCCATATTTTGATAGACATGGGAAGGGCTTTCTAGAATAGATGAATCCCCGTCCCCAAAATACCATTTAACATATTCGTCCCCAGCTGACCCGTTAATGAAATATATTTTGTCCAAATCGTTTTCAGTAGCGATAGCGGCCGTTGGCAGTTCGCCAATGACCGATAGAGTAGCAGGACGTGAAATTTCCGTGCTGACGTCGCCTGTGACGATGCACCTGAACATGTTGCCGTCATGTTCATTCAAAACTTCTTTTATAACTAAATATTCGGTGCCAGTTCCCATGAAATAGCTGTCATCCAACAGGTCTTCCCATACAGTGCCCCCGTCCGTTGAACGCTGCCATTGGAAACCCTTCCCCGTACCAAATGCGGTGACCTCGAAATGGGCTCCCCCTCCTACACACCCTTCCATAGGGTAGGGATGAGCATGGATGAACACCGCCTTCTCGATGCCAAGCGTATCACAGGCACTGCCTTCTAAAGGACCGAGGCGGTAGTTGGGGTGGTTGGGAATGGAGTAGCTGTGGATGCCTTTCAGTTCCAAACCCCTCTGTACCACTTTGCTTGCCAGGCCCTTCTCATTGGGCTGTTCATACACATGGAAATACCCGGTGGGCATGGTGGAGCAAGAGTAGATCCGCCCGTCGGGGGCGAGACGGCTGAAGGCAAAATTAGTTAGGTTCAATCCTTCTATAGGGTTATACAAATAATCGGCAAACCCATCATAATCTGCTATTTTCTGTAGGGCTGTCTCACTTTGTGGCCAGAGATCAAGTTGAAGCACTTCATTGGCGAGAGATAAGTACGCAAAACGGGAGTTGGGAGAAAAAGAAAGACCTAATGCTGGATTTTCATTGAGGACAACCCCATTATGGATTTTTTGAGAATAATAAACTTTTTTATGGTTACCCAACATGCCTGAACAGCGGTCAAAATCAAACACATCCCAGCCAGTGTTTGACACCTTCGGCCTTTTGCTGGGCAATGGCAAACTTGCTTCCATCGGGTGAAAACGCACATGCTGTGATTTTATAGTAAATGGATTCGTCCAACAATTGTGTACCTTCTAAAAAAACACCTTCAGGCGTTGCCAAAACTCTGTAGAGCCGCTTTGAATTAGCCTCAAAAACCAATAACCACCAATCCTGACCATTGGCATGCTTGGTTGCTGTAAGCCCAGTTGCCGAGATTGTATCGGTCAAAACGACTTGGTTCTTTTCTACTACTGCACCCAGCCCATTATCCTCATCCATGTCTATTCTGGAGTATAATAAAGCAGTGCCGCTATCATTAATGCTTATAGGGTTATCCTTGACACCATTGATATGGATAAGGTAATATTCTCCCGACTTTGTAGGTGCTGGAAGAGCGATCAATCCTTGTTGATATCGGGATCCGAAATAAATCCCCCAGTAGGATGACGGAGAGTTGTAATCGAAGTTTATAGAATCCCCATTTTCCATTAACTTATTTTCCCCTGTTTATAATTTGGTAACAATTAGTATAAAAAAGCAAATTGCCCATTTCATCAGATACAGTAGTGCCACACTGCCTCATGTCAATAGGTCTTTCAGGGTCAGCCGTAACAGTTGGTGAAATGTTGTTAAAGGTTATTCGAGTATCTGTATGGTTAACTCCATGGACACTAGTGATTATTCCACTCATCCATATGTTATCATGTAACTGTGGAATTATGATATTTGGAAACAAAAGAAAGAGAAAGTAAGGAGTTATTAATTTTAACATAGCTGGTTAAAAAGGAGGGGGTACATGAGAAAAAAGCGCCTAGCCTTGGCCAGACGCTTTTTTATAAAGCCGAAATTGTTTATTTCTGGACAACTATTTTTTTTGAAAAGCGGCTCTGACCATTTAAGAGATGAACAATATACACACCACAGTTTAATGAGGAAATGTCAAGCCTGATATTGCTCTTTTCTTTTAAAGCTTGTTCCCTAATAACCAACTTCCCTGCCAAGTCTGTTATTTCTATTGATGTGTTATCAACGGTGGTTGGAACATTGATATAAAAATAATCATTTGCAGGATTAGGATATACTTGAAAATCTTCAAAGTAGTTTAAATTATGTTCCAGTTCTGTTTGATCGTCCTTATTTGACTGAGTTCTTTCTACAAGGCATTCCAAAGTAAAATCAAAAAAGTTAGAATTATTAGTTGTAGTACTTTGGTTGGGATCGTTTATGTCAACAATAAACACATCATTCGTCGCTGACGCATCTGCTCCAAGGAAATTAAAACTTCCTTTCCAAAGGTTCAACGCGCAGGTTTGGTCACCCAAGTTAGGGGCAACTGCCGCTGTTGCATAAAAAAGGCCATAATCTTGGCTACCATTAAATTGATTGGAAGTAAATGTGCCAGTACAGTTGCCAGTCACAGCTACTCCAATATTCACACTGTTGAAGAAATTGGCATCAATCGTACACGATGGGCTGTGGGCTAAATCCAATCCGTGACTCCAAAAAGAAACAGGATTGCCATTGGAAGTGATATTATTGCCAGAAATGGAAGCACTTGTACAATGTGATATGCTCATTCCACGTGAGGAGGAGGGAAGGCCACCCCCTCCTGTCGAATAGATGTTGATAATGTTGTCATCAAATGTGCCATTAAATACCCCACTTACGTCTATTCCTGCAGCTATTCTCCGCATATGGATGGTATTGTCCGAAATATTGGTTGTTCCTGCATTGCCAATAATGATAGCTCTGGTAACCCCAGGAGGGTCTGCTGATCCGTTTGACCCTATATCAAACGTTGAACCGGTTATTGTTACCGACGTAGTAGAGAATGTGCTATTTGGCAAAGATTCCATGCCTATTTGCATGGATGGTTGAATTCTTTACTTCTAAACTATTTGCATTAGTAGCAAAAATCCCGTCCTCAAAACCTTGAAAAGTTGTATTGTTTACCCTTATATCATCACAGTTATCACATTCTATTATCCTAAGGGCAGCATTATAATAAACACCACCACTTAAATTTACATCAGAGTTGAGTCCTGCATTTATTAATACGGGTGCATTTGCAATTACAGTAGGATAGAAAAAGTCTAATGTGCCTCCCGCCGAGACTGTAAAGCCATCCCAGACGCCAGATATGAAGCAAGCATTATCAAGTGTCAAGTCACTCCAACAACGTTTAAACTTGAGCCACTTTGAACAGTGATAGAAACACCATCTATTGTCCAATTTTGATCAACTGTGCAATTGCCAATAATAGTTAATGTGCCTCCAATCATTGGATTGGGTAAACCACTGGTAGATAAAAAAACCACCATTAAATGTATATTGCCCATTGGCATGGAACAGCCCAAAAGAAATAAAGGCGCAGGTTAGTAAAATACTTTTGAAAATTGAATTTTGATTAAACATAACAAATAGATTTTAAACCCCATCAGAGAACGCATTCCCTGATAGCGGATGAGTTGATAAAAATTCCTATTTATAAATATTTAGAGGCAAGTCTTTTAATGGCCGCTCAAAGGCAGACCATTAAATTTTAACAAAATAAACATGACAAAAATATAGGATATGTAAAAGCGGCAGGGTAATTTTGTGGTTATAAAATATTATATACAGGTATATATCCGGTTATATATTATTACGTAATTAAATCCACCTAATTAAAAACTAAAACATGGACTAACAAACGCTTTCCAACCTTCGGCTCATCCGTCAGGCGCACGGGTACAAACAATCTTATGTCGCCGATAAACTGGGCATTTCACAAACGGCCTACAGCAACTGGGAAAATGGGAAAACTGCACTAAAAGAAGATCAAAAATCGGCCCTTGCCAAAATATATAAAATGAAGTGGCAAGAAATAAAAAATTACCATAAAAAAACAATTGCTGAAAACAACGGCATTTCTTCCCTGCAAAAAAGGATGGAAAAATTGGAGGCGGAATTATTTTTTGTAAAAAACGCAATTGTAAAATTTGTAAAGCAAGCGGGGGGGGGGGGGGGGGGGGTGATACTTAAAAAGTAAATTCAATTTTTTATGTTTTAGCTTTTGGATTTCAATATTTGAAACGTTTTTTGGGGATGTTGAATTATGGTTCAGACAAACAAAAACCCAATATTGAAAAAGAAAAATAATAGGAGAGAAGTATGTCTTTTTTTGCAAAAAAACAATAAAAGAACATACCTCCCTTCGAAAGGCCAATTCACCGCCTCGGCTTATACCTCGACCCATCCATGATCACTTGCGCATCTCGTAACTCGATCAATTGTTGCATCGACGTACCCGGATTCCTTTCCATATAAGCCTTCACGATCTGCCAGCCCAACCAATTGGCAGTGCGGCCGGGCGCTTCGTCGGGCATACCAGGAGAATTGGGGCTGTACTCGATATACTTGCGGAATTTGTCCAATTCGGTGGAGTAAAGTAGGTTTTCCGAAATAAAATAAGCCCAGATGTTGGCCTCGTTTTCACTGACCCAATCCACCTGTTCTTGAGAGTATTCCAGTTTGATGCTATCAGGCGTGAAGGGCAGTAGTTGGTCAAGTAGGTAGAGTTCCTTTCCGTTGTGGATCATGTGATTGAGGAGGTTGTTACCGTTTGGGCCGCCGTTCAAATCTTGCACCAGCAGTTTCATGGACTTCATCACGATGTGGTCTTTGTTGAAGGAACGGGTGAGGTATGCGGAAAAATTCGGGTTGGCAGGGTTGTATTGGAGGTAGGGATAGTCTTCACCCAAATAAAAATCGAGGCCGATGCCAATTGAATTATCGCCATACAAAAACCCTCCGATGGTATATTCTGAAATATAGGTGACCACCTCACCGGAAAGGGGTTGGAACGGGAAATGGTATTTATAAAACCGGAACGCCTGTTCAAAATCCTTTTCGATCCCTTGCATACTGGGGAAAACGACCTGCGTGGTATCGTACAATTTCCGCAGGCCAGGGTGGGCGATGAAACCCCGGACATATTCCGCGTGCCCTTCAGGTGCAATGCGGGGGTCTTTCGAGCCGAGTATTTGGCCAAAGAAAATTTCAGCAAATTCACCATATCCCATTTCCAATTGGGGCAACCCAGCGGCCATGTCATTGGTGTCGAGGGAAAAAAGGGCTTGGTCGAAGCGCCGTAAATCCACCGTTACAGCTATATCCGAAACGTCTGGAATATCTTTACCTTTGTCGCTTTGACAGGCATAGAGGGAAAGGAATGTAATAAAAAGAAGAAATAAGGAGTTTTTTGTGTTCATAATTCTAAATGGTTTAAATGGTTAAATGGCTCAAATGGTTTTGGACAGCCTTTCTAAAAACCATTTAACCATTGGAACCATTCAACCATTTGATCAACCAAAAACAAAAATAGATGAAAAAAATTGTTGTGATTGCCGCCTTTTTTATGGGCTTCCAAATGAGTGCATTTTCCCAGTCTGGTGATCTGCGGCTGGGCTTTCAGGTCAGTCCCATGTTTTCGATCATGTCCACCGATGATAACCAGATCAATAACAATGGTACCAACCTCGGACTAAAACTTGGTATGAGGGCCGAATTTTATTTCCGGGAGAACTATGCCTTCATTGCTGGGCTGGGTTTTTCTTTCAACAGTGGTGGGACATTGCGCTATGAGAATACCAGTCAAACCTGGCAAAGTACAGACCTTCCAGCAGCGGTGGATGCCATTTTCAACAATGGGCAATTCTTGGGCGGGACAGAACTAAAGTACAATTTGCAATATGTTGAAATCCCTTTTGGCCTGAAGTTTAAGACCAAGGAATTTGGCTATTTGCGGTACTATGCAGAAATCCCTGTGTTTACTCTTGGATTTAAATCGCAGGCACGAGGCGGCATCAAGTTCACCAACCTCGACGAGGATAATATTGACATCAAAAAAGAGGTCTTGCCGTTGGCTGTTTCCTGGGGGGCTGGCGGCGGGATTGAGTATGCCATCAGTGATGGTACCTCTCTCATCGGGGGCATTAGTTTCCAAGGCCAATTTACCGACGTGACCAAAAACTATAAGCCCGAAGTAGACTCTAAGGCTACGCTCACCAATATCATCATCCAGATTGGAGTCATGTTTTAGAATAGTTTTGAGTTATTGAGTAAATCGTACCTTAAACTCAAAGCTCAACAACCCAAAGCACAATTACTCAACAACTCAAAGCTTGTTTATGGACCAAGAAAAAATAAATGAATACTGGGACGGGTTTATTGATTTCTGCGTAACGTTCACGCCTAAATTATTAATAGCGGCCATTTCTCTTTATGTTGGGATGTGGTTGATAAAGAAAATCATTGCGGTCGCTAGGCTTTCCCTTGAAAAGGCAAACTTTAGTGAAGAAGTCCGGCCATTTGTCATTTCCTTCATAAACATTGCATTAAAAGTGTTCGTCATCTTGTTTGCGGCGAGCTTTTTAGGTTTTGAAACGACTTCCATTGTCGGTATTCTGGCAGCGGCGAGTTTTGCAGTTGGCCTTGCTTTGCAAGGTAGCCTTGGCAATTTTGCTGCTGGCATTCTGGTCATGGTGTTCCGGCCTTATAAGATCGGGGACATGGTGGAGGTGAATGGAAAGTTTGGGAAGGTGGAAGAGATAAGTGTTTTCAACACGGTGCTTTCGACCCCTGGGTTGAAGACACTGATTGTCCCCAATGGAAAAATCGTGGATGATACCATCACCAATTTTTCGTCGAAAGGGGCGGTCCGTTTGGAGTTGAATGTGACCATGCCCTATGAGGAGAGCTTTCCCCGGGTGAAGGATGTCATCTTGAAAACGCTGCGTTCCATTCCCTCTGTCTTGGACGATCCTGAACCACAGGTCGGCATCGAGAGCTTTGATAGCCACAATATCGTTTTGGCAGTTCGTCCATTTATCAACCCCAACGATTATTGGGAGACGATTTTCGAAGTACACCGTCTGGTAAAGGCGGCATTTAACAGCCACAATATTAAGGTTGCTTATTCGGAAGGTGTGGAGATTGGACCGATAGGGGCGTGATTTTTTCAAAAGCAAATTCAAATCTCTGCGGCTACATCGGCATAAAAACGCAAACACAAAAACGCTCCGATCTGACTCAGATCGGAGCGTTTTGTGTTTGAGGAGGAATGTTGACATCGAATAAATTTTAAACTAAAATCCCCATAAGCAGATATATGATTTAAAATTTATTCGATTTGTGGTTTTGAGGCTAAACTCTAAAAATAAAGACCCCGATGGCGAGCATCGGGGCTTCAAACAAACATACTATGAGAAAACAACTTGAAGATTGCTTTTATGTAAAAACAGTCTCCAAGAAATATTTTAACAAAAACATATTAGTTCTTGTTCGATATTTTAAGGTAATTTTCCAAAGCCATCGTCATCGAAGGTACATTAGGGGCTGGTGCTTTGATGTTCAGAAACAGTCCTTTACCCTCTACTGCAGATGTTGTTGACTTTCCAAATCCGGCAATCCGGGTAGCTTTTTGTTCAAAGTCAGGAAAATTCTCGAACAATGCCTTGATGTCCAGTGGGCTAAAAAATACGATCACATCGTAATAGATGTCTTTCAGGTCGCTCAGGTCGCTGGTCACAGTCTGGTACATCATGGCCTGTTGCCAATCAAAACCATTTTCTTCCAGGAACGCGCCGAAATTTCCCGAACCCAGGTTGGATGTGGGCAGCAGGAATTTTTCTTTGTCCTTGTGTTTCATCAAGGCTGGCTTGAGGTCCAAAACAGTCCGGACACCAGCAAAGACTTTCCTCTTCCTGTAAACAATGAACTTTTGGAGATAATTGGCCACTGCTTCCGTTTTGCAGAAATACTTGGTGTCCTGCGGCATCCTAATCCTCATTTCTTCGCAGAGGCGGAAAAAATGCTCAATGGCATTTTTACTAGTAAAAATGATTGCAGAAAAATCATTAGGTTTGATCCGTTGCTTGCGGAACTCTTTAGCTGTCAGTCCTTCTACATGTATAAATGGCCTCCAGTCAATGGTTAGTCCGTATTTGGTTTCGAGGTCATAGTAGGGAGAACGTTCAGGCTTGGGTTGAGACACCAAAATAGTCTTTACTTTTTTGTAGGTCTCCTCAGTCACTTTACCTTTGATTACTTCCATTCGAAAGAAAAAATTTTAGTTTCTCGACATAGTTTGGCCGAATCCGCCTAATACACGCCAAGCAGTTTAAATGTGACTAGCAAAGGCGCCAATTCGACGGCGCAAAGATACAAGAAAAAGTGGAACTTGTGCCAAGCAAAAAACCTGTTGGCGATGAATAGCCCCCTTAATCCCCTGAACAGGATGGTTGCTAACAGCAAGGCAATGGTGAGTTTTATGACCAAGCCCGATATGCCTTCCGAGGCGTAGGCAATAAACAAAATCAAGGGAGTCAAAAATATGCCCATCATGATATTGAACACCGTGATGGTGAAATTGTATCGGCTGACCTCCTTTTCTATAGGGAAAACAAACTGCACAATACTCAATAAAAGGTGTTTGAACAAATAAAAGCCAGCTATGCCACCTATGCAAAGGAATAAGGTGCTGATATTGGACCCGGCAATTTTTAGGTTGAAATATTTAAGGGCAAGAAAAGTGAAGATGCCAGCATTGATGAAGAAGACCAAATACAGGATGAAATATCCAACATTGGCTTCGGCACCCTGTTCCCGGAGCAATTGGCTTAAAATATTATCATTAAGGAAGGCCTGCCAAATTTTTGCAATGAAAATCCGAAAAATGGTGACGACCAGCGTCAGGATGACCATCATCGTCACGATGGTCACAAAAAGGAAGCGCTGATACAGTACATTTTTCTCTTTGACAGAAAGCGGCTTTTTCGATTGTTCGACTTGAAACTGAGGAGTAAAATTAGCAGGGCGGGAAGTGCCGCTAGATGAAGTCTGAGTAATGTCGAACGGATTGGAAGAAGCAGAAATGGTAATCATGCTATCCGGCGAATTGCCTTGGGGAAGCCTTGGTATTAGATCAAATGGGCTAGCTGTTTGTTGTGATATTACAGACAATGGCACATGGAGGCACGCCAAAAAAAGAAAGGTAAATTTTATGAAGGTACTGAGTTTGTCCATAATATGTTGAAGTAGGGGCAAAGTTAGTTTTTCCAATTCAGATTTTGCTAGTGCCTTCAGAACTCTGAATTATAGAAGCTCTTTCCATGAAGAAGCCTCAAAATGAAACAGCCTGTTAACGACGTGTTAAGTGTTTTTGATTAGGGCAAACAAACTTGATTTTTGCTGTCAGTAAAACAGTTTGGTCATTTTACAAACTACGCCAAACAGTTATTATAGCTACAAAGATGAGTAGGAAAGAGAAGAAAAAGTTTTGTTTTTCCCTTCTCTCTTCTGCCGAGACTGAGTTTTTTTTGTAACCAATTAAAAATTAATTCCAAAAACATCCACTGTTAAGTAGATACCAGGTTTTTAAATGAATAACAAGACCATCATAAGGGTCATCGTGTTTGGCTTTCTTGCCATAATAGGTATCATAGCGATACAAGCCTATTTATTGGTCAACACATGGAATGTGGAAGAGAAAGAGTTTGAACAGAGTGTCTTTATTGCCTTGCAAAACGTGGCTGACCGTTTTGAAAAAATGGGCAGTTCGCCTCCAGCATACGACCTTATTAACCAGGTTTCTTCCAATTATTTTGTGGTAAATATCAATGACAATATTAATCCGGCCGACCTTGAATATTTCTTGAGGTCGGAGTTGGAGCAAATCGGACTCCGGGAGGATTTCGATTATGGAATTTACAATTGCGATTCCCGGGCAATGGCCTATGGTAAATACATCAGCTATTCTCCTGAGGAAGCCAAACCTGTTGATATCAAAGAGGAATTCCCAGTCACGGAGGATGAAAACCTAATTTATTATTTTGGTATCCGTTTCCCCAACCGGACTTCCCAGATTCTCAGTAACATGCGGTTAACGTTGATATTTTCTGCAATTCTCCTGTTCACGATTTTGTTTTTCCTATACTCTATGTTTATCATTTTACAGCAAAAGAGATTGTCCGAGATGCAGAAGGATTTTATCAACAATATGACGCACGAATTTAAGACTCCCATTTCGACCATAAAGGTTTCAACAGATGTATTTCTGAAAAGCCCTGAAATTGCCAATAGCAACCGCTTGTCAAAATATGCGAAAATCATTGATGAACAGAACACCCGCCTCAACAGCCAAGTAGAAAAAGTTCTACAACTTGCCCGTATTGAGAAAGGTAATTTTGAACTAAACAAAGAAAACATTGAACTGCACCTCCTATTGAACAGCATTCTGGATAGTATTAGATTGCAGGTAGAAAAATTGGGCGGGACACTGACATCGGAATTTAATGCTACACATACTACCATTAATGCTGATAAACTTCATTTGACTAACATTGTCCACAACTTATTGGATAATGCCATGAAGTATTGTAAGAGCAAACCAACCATAATAGTCAGGACGGATAACGCTCCAGACGGACATGTATCGTTGACCATAAAAGATAAGGGGATCGGCATTGAAAAAGAGAATCTTGGAAAACTGTTCGATAAATTTTACCGGGTACCGACTGGTAATGTTCATAATGTAAAAGGTTTTGGCCTTGGCCTGTTCTATACCAAAAATATCTGTGAAGCACATAATTGGAAAATATCTGTTGACAGCGAACCCGACCAAGGAACCACCGTATCAATAGTTATGTAGTTTATTCGGCTATTGGCCGTTAGCTCTTAGCTGTTGGCCATTTACTAAAAACCAATAGCTAATCGCTAAAAACAAAACACCAGCAATGAAAGCACATTTATTATATGTTGAAGATGACGCCAGCCTGGGGTTCGTGACCCGCGACAATCTGGAATTGCAAGGTTATGAAGTGACCCATTTCGCTGACGGTCAATCGGCCATTGAAGCCATAGAGAACCATAAGTTTGACTTGTGTATATTAGATGTGATGCTACCCGGTGTGGACGGCTTTGCTATAGCAGAAGAAATCCGAAAATACGATACGCAAGTGCCCATTATTTTCCTTACGGCCAAATCGTTGAAAGAGGATAAAATAAAAGGGTTGAAACTGGGGGCGGACGATTATATAACAAAGCCTTTTAGCATTGAGGAATTGATCTTGAAAATCGAAGTATTTCTCCGCCGTCGCACCATTGTCGCTCCAAATGCTGCCAAAAACTATCGGTTCGGCACCTATAAGTTTGATTATGACAACCTTGACCTTTCCCATAATGGCGATTCTAAATCCCTCACCCAACGGGAAGCCGACCTGCTCAAACTATTCCTCGAACAGCCCAATCAAGTCATCAAACGCTCCGATATCCTCGAGAGACTATGGGGGGAAGACGACTACTTCCTGGGCCGGAGCCTTGATGTTTTTATTTCCCGCCTGCGCAAATACCTTAAACAAGATGAATCATTGAAAATTGAGAACATCCACGGGGTAGGGTTCCGGTTTAAGATGTGATTGAATGGTCAAATGGCTACATGGTTGAATGGCTTTTAAGTCAAACCTTCAATTTTTGCCTTTTTCAAAAAAACATATAACTATTTAACCATTTACCCTCTTTTTTGGCATCGTTCTTGTTTCCTAATCCTTTTTGAGAATACACCATTGAAATTTTAAATTTTACCCAGAAGGGGAATGTTCATAATAATTAGGCAATTAGACCTACTTGAGAAACTGTGACAAACGCTGGCTTCCTTTATGCCTTCCACACACTTTCCCAATTTTTTCCCACAGTTTTATTTTGAGAGCAACAACTTGGATTTATTCCAATTGAAATAGCGAATAGGCTATTCCAAAAACTGCTTTATTTACCCTGTTTTCACACCCACACATCTACACAAAACTACACAGCATACAATAGTGCCGTCCGGCACAGAGAAAACTACATCCCGAAAAGACACTAAAGATTTATTAGTCGGTTTCAAATTCGGTGCAGGCTACCCATAGAACATATTGGCGTCTGCACTTTTTTTCACCCAGGGAATGTTCCCTCCAGCTTCCCTGGGTGAAAAACATCCCCCTGTTTCCGAAACCCCCTGTTTTCCATTGTCCTCCCTCAATGGGAAACCCCCTTCCGAAGTACCCCCATAAAAAACCTTCGGAAAGGAACACTGAACTCCCCCTATTTTTCAAAAGCGGCTGGAAACATGCCTCCCACTTGGTTTCTGGCTGCTTTTTTATGTTTAGTGGCTAGTTGATCAGTGATTAGAAAGGGTTGGGCTTAATGTTTTCTGATTACCTCATGCGGAACACTTTCCATATTCCAGTCAATCACCAAGCCTTTTGCCAGTCGCTGGGCCACTTCTTTTCCATATAAGATTTCGGTTAAATACAAGGCTGCTTCAAATGATTTAGCACCCCCGGCGGAAGTGATGTATTTACCGTCGTGGACAAATAGGGTGCTGTCCCGTACGTCGAGGTATGGGAACATTTCTTTGTATTTAGGAATATCACTTGGGAAAGTGGTTGAGGCAACGTCGTCCAACAAGCCTGCTTTTGCGAGCACGAATGCGCCGTCGCAGTGGGAAGTGACAAAGAGGGCATCCTTTGCAGTTTTTTTTACAAAGCCAATCATGGCTTCATCCTCCAAATCACTGCCTAAATGATGCTCCGCACTTGGGACGATGAGGATGTCAATGGGAGGAAGTTGATCGGTGAGGTAGTTAAAATCAGGCAATAGGCGGATGCCTTCGAAGGTAGTTATTGGCTCAAGTGTATTGGCTACGAGAAAGGTGTTCATCGGTTTGATGTTTTCCCGAAAGATGGTGTGCTGAAAGATGTCGTAAGGGGCTGTAAGCTCTGTATTATAGACACCATCCATGATTAGAAAAGCGGCATTGTAGTGATTGGGGTGTATATCAGGCTTCCTAATTGATACGGAAATGTTGTCATGGCCTTTTTGCTCATGGCATCCAAAAAATAAAAAAATAAAAAATAGGGGGGCGAAGTATTTCATGGCTGGTATTTTTGCAAAATAACAAGATTATTATTTAAAAATTTACCAGCCAATTATACATAGCTATGTTCCAAAAAAAAACTTGGAATTGCATGAACAAATAAATTTCTTTAAACCAAAACCCTAGACAGCTTCAATAATTCATTCTCTTTTAATGCCCCTAGTTTTTCCCCTAAAAATTTCGCTATTTCAAACATGCCTTGACGACTATTCCCAGCTTCTAATTCTGCTTTCGAGTTGTAATTGGTATTGGTATTTACATCGTAAACAAAACGCTGCCCATTTTCATCCTCAGCGTATTCCAAAGCACCTATCCCAATTTCATTTGCTTTTAAAAAGGTCGCATATTTATTCAGGTCAGGATTATGATAATTATTAAGGATGGCAAATTTAGAGGCGCTGCTGTTCACACCGACCGGGCAAAATGCATCTTGGATTTGGCAGGCATCCGCTGGGCATAATTGGAAGCCGCCGCTGGCATCAATACTTACTGCATATAAGAAATTCCCGCCCACAAATTCTGCCCGGACAATACGGCCGCTGGCAGGTTTTACATATTGCTGCACCAACCAGATGCCATCCAGTGATTTGCCTAAACCACTATATTCAATAGTTTGGATAAGGCTTTCTTTACTATGGATCAATTGAACGCCAGCGCCTTTCCCTCCCCGGTTAGGCTTGACGATGAAAGGGAAAATATTCAATTGGTCAACGGCTTTTGGCAATAAATTCACATCATTGACGACTACCGTTTTTGGGTGCTGAATCCCAGCGGCTTGCAGTGCCATATATTGTTCAGATTTCCGCAGTTCCAATTGCAAAGCCTTTCTTCCATTGATAACTGTCCTTCCGTGCCGTTCCAACCAGGATAACAAAGTACCTGTATATTCAGCCGCATAGCGGTGGTCCCTCGTATGTGATGAAGCACTCATGCGGTTGTAAAAAATGCCCTCTGGGGGCGCTTGGGACAAATCAAGGCTCAGCTTGTCTATGAACCACTCCTCATATGGAAGTTGCAAGTCTTCAAAAGCGGCACGTAGCGGCACTACCCAAGCATCGTTTTCATGGATGACATAAATCTTTTTCATTGGATTACTTTTTAAAATTTCCGCAATAAAAAAAGCCTCCCCGAATGGAAAGGCTTTTTTAGCTGTGTTATTTTTATGTTACACTATAACATACGCTTCCCATTCAGGTCGGTTGACTTGAGACAACAGCAACAGCAAGAAGCGATATGTTTATTGATTTTCATCATTTTGAAAAAGGCAAATTTGAAGCCAGTTTTGAGTAAACGCTCGATTGGGGTTTAAGTTTTACAAGCTGCAAAAAAAAAATTGACCCAATGATTTATCATTTTGATTCTGGAAAAAGCAATCCTACGAATGCCATCCATCTATACCTAAGAGTATAATTGCCTTTGGCAAATTCACCTTTCAGATAAAATTGTAGCATTAGAATAAAACTCCCTGTCAGCTTAAAGATAAATTCTAATAGTTTTTTTAAAAAAGAAAAAACTCCTTCATCCCGTACCCGAATGCTTTCCTCACTCCCAAACTTCAAACTCAATTTTTTAAAATTTTCATCTGAAGTGCGCGCAGCATCTATGGTGTGTTCGACTTCCAGCATAGGAAGATAGATAATATTGTCGGAAATCTCCCTTATTTTAAAATTGATGTATTTATCGTCCGCTCTCCATTTCAATTTATTATTAAATCCACCTACTTGTTTCAATAAATCTTTCCGGTAAGTCATATTGCAACCAGCAGGATATTCGTTTTTTTTAAAAAACCTTTTCTTGTTTCCAAGATCCACTTTGGTCACAAAACCATATAAATATTTGTTCATCCACTTTGGTTCTTCGATTTCATAACGAGGGGTGACTTTTCCGCCCAACCCGGCGGTGTCTGGGTACTCGGAAAAATAATTGTAAATTAATTCTAAAAAATCGGATTTGGCATAAGCATCGTCGTCAATATAAGTGATGACGCCATTTTTAGATTCGGCAATGCCCCGGTTTCGGGCAAAGGACAATCCTTGATTGGTTTCAATGACATATTTTATATCTAAGTCCTGATGATTGACAATGAAACTTTTGCATATAGCCTCCGTTTCGTCGGTACTATTGTTATTGACAATGATGATTTCGAACAGATTGGGGGAAAGCGTTTGTTTGCTCAAACTTTCGAGAGCTTCACCAATAAATTGACCCCGATTGTAAGTGCAAATGACAATAGATATTCTGAGTGATTTTTTTTCCATATTAAAACTGGGTCAAATATATAAAGCTTGATTGAGATGGGTTGCTATCTTCGTAACTTGCATCCTGCTTTAAAAAATTCGTGCTGTTTTTTTAAAAAAAACCCCTTTCAGGAGAGAGAAAAAGAAAAAATTTAAATCAACGAATAGATGGAAAAATTAGCTCTACTAAAAAGGATAAAAGAAATATACGATACTGGAGGCAATATTATCCAACACCTCAAAGGAATGAGCCATTCAAATAACAATAGCATTGAGGATATTTTGATAAGTTATGATTTTCAGGCAGGCACCTACTCAAAAGGGGCGTTGGAGAGGATAGCGTTTAGGAAATCGTATGGCGAAGCCGTTGCAAAGGTTATCAATGGATTGGGCAAATTTGAATCAGTCCTGGAAGTCGGAGTGGGCGAGGCAACAACTTTAGCTTTCGTAACTCCTGAGCTAAGCCCAATGCCGAAAAAAATATTCGGTTTTGACATTTCTTGGTCAAGGATTAAATATGCGAACGAATTCTTGGAAAAGAGGGGATTGGCAAATAATAATGTCATACAGTTGTTT
Source organism: Saprospiraceae bacterium (assembly GCA_965222975.1). Taxonomy (GTDB): domain Bacteria; phylum Bacteroidota; class Bacteroidia; order Chitinophagales; family Saprospiraceae; genus UBA6168. The sequence goes on from CBDCVJ010000023.1 coordinate 126,800, forward strand.
ACTGGGGATTTGTTCAATGCCCCCCTGATGGACTCTTCTATTGATGTCGTATATACCTCGCACTCATTGGAACCCAATGGGGGAAGGGAAGAAGAAGCATTGAGAGAATTGCTGAGAATAACAAAAAAGTATTTGGTGCTTTTAGAACCCGCTTATGAACTGGCGAACCAAGAGGCAAAGGAAAGAATGTTGAAGCATGGATATGTAACCAACTTGTATGAATCTGCCCAAAAGTTGGGATGCAACATTTTAGAATACCGGCTTTTCCCCCTTTCCTCAAACCCTGCCAATCCTACTGGACTGATGATTATCCGTAAAAACCCTTTAAATGGAACTGGACCTGACTTATCTTGCCCTGCCACTAAGACGCCATTGGAACTAATAAATGGTGCTTACTTTTCGAAGGAATCATTATTGGCTTATCCTGTTATAGGTGGCATTCCCTGCCTGCTGCCGCAAAATGCAATTGTGGCTACTCATTTTATGGATTGAGTAATTCTTCAATTTTTTTCCTCTCAAATGCATCAATAAATGAACCGGGTGTACAATTAAATATTTTTGCCTTTTTTACAGCCGCATATTCAGCCATTAAAACATACCCTCTAAATGTAAGCATGAATTTTTCAAGCACGTCGTGCAGCATTCTTGGCCTTAATCCAAGGCGGTACATCCTATGGTCTTTTATCTTGTCTGGATCATAAAAATGTTTGTTCCTGAATAAAACTTCGTTATTGTCATTTACGCTAATTGTTGGCAACCAAGAATGTTCTACACCAATTAGGAATATTTTTTTAAAGCCCATGTTTAAAGCAACCATGATGCTTGGAATTATGACATTGTGGGGACGGGGCATGCCTAAGTTCCTCTTGAAAAGCAGGTGATTAAACCATTGAACTCCCTCAACGGGAGTTGGGTTGAAAGCTTTAAATGAAAGGGCTGAATTTTTATGAAGGTATTTTTTTAGAAATTTGGATTTAAATGCTTCGGGCGGGAGAAAAATGGTCATGGGCCATTGGGTTTTGTTTATAATGTTTTCGAAAAGGGTTTCTCGAAGACTTATATAATTAGGTTGGACATTTTGACGCCAAAATTCAGGGCCGACCATCAGATAATAGGAAGGTTTTACTTTTTCAAAAAAAGGCGAATTGCCGAAAAAATTGACTGCCCATAAAGTTTTATTTTGCAGGTTTTCAACGTCAGACCCCAATATTTCTTTCAACGATGGGCCATTTCCCATAATGACCAATTCCTCTTCGCTGGTTCTTGGTAAATTAATAAAATATTTAGAGCGAATTATTATTTTTAAAATAGTTGCTATACTTTTTATACCATTTAAAATATAAGTTTGTAATTGTTCCGCCATACTTCGCATTAATCTGAAAGTTAGTAACTATTTCCGCAAATTTGGTTTGATTAATAAAGATTCCATCATTCAAAAACATCAAGGCTTAACGGCATTCCTTTCCTCACTGAATTTTTCACTTTTTTCCCCAATATGTGAGGCAAATATCTTGGATGCAACCCCAAGCCCGGCCTCAAGGAACGCACATTATCATGGGTGATGGTTTCGCCTGATTGGATATCTTTTACAGCAAACAATGAACGCGATGAATTCTTGGCACTCATCATTTTCTCATTGGGTTCAAGTGTCGCTTGGCCCAGAGCTTTTTCGGCATCCCTAACACTGTCTACCAGTTCTTTAAATTCGGCTGGATCTAATGAAAAAGCACTGTCAACTCCCCCTAAGGATTTATCGAGGATAATATGTTTTTCGATAATGCGGGCGCCCAAACTTACCGCTACTACAGGCGCAATATTGCTAAGGGTGTGATCAGAAAGCCCAACGACGGTTTTGAATTTTTCAGCTATCAATGGAATGGCATTCAAATTGGCATCTTCCAAAGGAGTCGGATAAGCAGAAGTACATTTAAGGATTGCCAACTGTCCATTGCTCTGCTTTTGGCAAGCATCAACCGCTAATTGAATGTCTTCCTCATTGGCGATACCCGTGGAAATTATGATGGGTTTTTGTTTAGCAGCAACATATTCGATCAGTGGAATATCTGTTATTTCGAACGATGCGATTTTATAAGCCGGCACTTCCATTTTCTCCAAAAAATCAACGGAACTTTTGTCGAAAGGAGATGAAAAACAATGCAGGCCCAGCTCATTGGCAATATGTTTTAATTTAGGTTGCCATTCCCAAGGAGTATAAGCTTTTTTATAAAGCTCGTACAAACGCTGTCCGGCCCATAGGCTATCCTCTCGGGTACGGAAATGGGGCAAGTCGCTGTCGAGGGTGATAGTATCAGGGGTATAGGTTTGGAGTTTAATTGCATCCACGCCAGTCTTAGCAGCCGCTTCGATAGTCTTAACAGCGAGATCAAAGTCTTGGTTATGATTGCCGGACAATTCGGCAATTATATATGTTGGAAAATCACGGCCTATTTTTTTCCCTTTTATATTGATTTCACTCATTATTTTTTCAAACTTTTTCACAACTGTTCAACTGGGGTGTTTTTTGAGAAAAATTAAAAATATTTTTCAAAAAACAACTGCTTCTCAAGAGAGGTAAACAATAAAAGGTTTCATTTTTTATTCTTCACCTCTCCATGCTGAACAGTAACACTTTTTCTGAATTCTTTATAATAAATGGAAGGCTGCCTGCCCTGCCGAATTAAATTTAAAGCGTTGGAATAACCTACATTAAAAATTAAATCCAAAATGCCAAGATGTGAAATAAATTCACCATATTGTTGTTGGTAGACAGGGTGTTCGTAATGGTGGTAAAACAACTCAATATTGTTTTTAACAATGGCTCCTCCAGGCTGATTTTCTTCCAAATATACAGCTGATCCCTGTGGAGACAAATATTCTGATGCAGAAACGGCTTTGCAAATATTTGCCAGCAATATATCTTTTTTACCCTCTAAAGAAGGTATTTCGCTGGATCTGCTAAAAGGTGTTTGAATCCCTATTTTTTTTGCAAAAAAAGTAATGATGGATATATTTAAATCCGCAAGGGAAGCATAATTGCTTTTTATTAAATTCTCAATATCAGGAAATACTTCTTGGAAATAAGGCGCTTTTCTATAGGAGTGCTCAATTGATTTAATATGTTTCCCTACCCATTTTGTGTCATAATTTATTGAGGCGTTGGCATAGCGTGTTTCTTCTCTGTTTTTATCCTTAGCCACTGGGACTGAAAGGTATATTTCTCCCTGCGCTGATTTGATCCTGTTCCTGACTCCCCAGCTTCTTCGAACCACTTGCACATGGTCAAAGAAAACGAATAGGTCAACCTGATCTATCAAATCAAAGTAACCCATCCAAGGGAAATATGTCGGTTGCATGATAGCTATTCTCATGGGCAAAGCTGATATGAGTTTTGATTATATTGAGGCCGTTACGATCCAATTTACGTTGGGATTGTCCATGATATTATATTCAAGTTTCGTCACCCGCACATCATTAAAATATTTTTCGTAAAGTGTTTTTAAAGTGTCAGGGTTATCATAAAAGCACAAAACCATTTGCCTCATTTTAGGTACGGGGTGCGTATCCCGGAAACGAATCAAGTTTTCTCCGACAAAGTCGGCATGGTCCATAAATTTATGGCCAGGTGCCAAATAGGTGATATAAAGTTTCCCTTGTTCATTCAATACCCTGTTGACTTCTGCCAAAGCAATATCATGTTCTAAATTGAAATGAAAAGAATTGGAACTGCAAAATAAATCAAACGACCTATCCTTGAAGGGCATTTCATACGGTGTCCAGCGTTGCAGGTTGATTGGTATATTCATGGAATTGGCAGCGGCCACCCCTTTCAACACTGCATTTTCAGATACTTCCAAGCCATGAATTTCATACCCTTTGTGGTATAACATCACTAAATCTGCAATGGAGCCAAACCCAACTTCCAGCGCTTTTAATTTTGAATTTGGAGTCATCGCTTTTTGTTTTAAATAACTTACATAAATCACCAATTGTTCATGCGGAAATTGAACACCATTGTGGCTTTGGTATAATTCATTCCATTTGTTGGCATTCATCTGCATTTCACTTTGGATGGCCAATCCAGGGCTTTTAATATTTTCCATTTTTAAACGGGTTTAAAAGTTGTATTTTTTCAATGCGGTATCAATAAGCTTTTTTTCAGCGGGGTTGACTTTTATTTTGTCTGTATGTTTGAGCACAGCAGGGTTCCAGTCGTTTAAATGAAATTTTGCCTTGTTAGCTCTCAATACTTCAATTATACTGTCAATTATTAGTTGTGGTTGTTTCGTCAGTTCTTTGTAGGTTAAAATTATTTTTTGAGCCTGGGGTATTTTAGACAAGCTTTCTTCTATGTGTGTTTTTGAAAAAAACAATTGTCCCGCAATTTGGTCAAAAGGTGAGGTCAATTTTTGAAGTTCATTAAATTCTGGTGGTTTCAACCCGAACCAAACATCTGGGCTACCAAATAATTTAATCCTTGACAAATAGGTGGATTGAGCAGTAAAAAACAAATCCCGTTCAATATATATGAAGATGGACTTTGGAAATAACTCTGCCAACTCCTGAATAACAAAACTACAAGTAAGCAAGTTTTTAAAAATCATGGAAGCTTGCCACTCGTGTTCCATTGCTGCCAAGGTCTTTACCAAAAAGGATTTATCTGGTGGGCCATGTCCTTCAAGCGTTGCTTCAGGAAACCATTTGCGCCAAAAATATCCAAATTCATGTGGGCCTTCATAGCCACTGGTATACCCCAAATCGGATTGCAAATTGACATTGGATTGGCCTTGCTTCAAAAGGGAACGGGCAAAAACAGTTCCTATATACGGAGCTTTCCAAAAACGGGAAATTAAATTGCTGACGTATCCAAATTGGGCATACTTTAAAAGTAGTTGAAGGAGCAAAGTAGTACCAGAGCGCTGAACGCCAACAATAAATACAGTTGGGAAGATAGGGGTATCAAATGCACTTACAAATCGGTGTTCAGATTCTACCAGATCCACGTTTAATTGATTCAATACCGACTCAACCGTGTTGTCTTTAGCATATTTGGATAGCCTTTTAGCGTCGTCGTTCATTATTTTCTGCGGCTTATTCTTGGATTAATTCTGAAATAGCGTCAATGACCCGCTTCGTGCCATTCCCGTCCACTAGTTCAACACTTTTATTGAAAAGTTCTAAACGTTGTTCACTATTTGATAAAATCCTTTCTATAGATTTTCCTATTTCACTGATCTGGTCACGATGACCAAGATATATAGCCAATCTTTTGCGGTGCAATAATTCAGCCGTTAAGGATTCCCGTATGGATGTCGAGATGATGATATTAGGTGTTCCTAAACATGCCAATTCCCATGCTGTCAGACCGCCAGAAGTAATAGCTAAATCAGCATGGTACATCAGGGTTGGCATTTCAGGGGTGTTTTGGAAAATGTGGATGGCCATTTTCGGGTTGGCTTTTAACAATTCATTTAAAGAATTTATTTCGCTGTACATTTTACCGACCACAACATTTATTTGTGATTTTATTTTTAATTGGCATAAGCTTTTTAATATCTGAAAAGTGACATTGTTACTGTCAGCCCCTCCAAACGAAATTAGTAAATTTTGCACATCGTCCCTAAAATCCAGGCCCTTACAGCGGAGTTTTAAATATTGTGGTTTTAAAATCACGAATTCTGGCCCAAGTAATTTTTTAGTATAATCTTGGGCACTATACTCGTGCTCCAAGGCCAAGAGGTTTTGGTTGTGGATGATGTGGGAAAAAAAATGTTCGTCGTGTTTAAAAGTAATGTGGAACAGGTAAATATTTTTAGAAATAATATTTTTTTGAAATTCTTCGTCATAATAAATTCTTTCGTCCGAATCAATAATTAATAGATTTATTTGTGCAGGCACATCGGATATATGGCGGAAAATATTTTGAAACTCTTTTTTAGGTTCATATTCATGGATAAAAATATTATATCCTTTCTTCAAGATCGGGCCATGCAACATTTCTGGGGTGTTCGAAAAAATAAAAGATATCATCACTTCTAATTGGCTGGACAGGGCATCGGCGAGGATGAGGCATCTTTGCAAGTGGCCAGAACCGATTTTTCGGTTGGCATCTGTTTTAAAAAAAACACGGATTATGGATGTATTTTTTTTCACTGTTTTTTGCCGTGGATCAATTGGTATTTTAATTCGGCAGTTTCCCAGTCTTCTTGCGAGTCAATATCATGGGCATCCATTTCAGAAAGCAAAAACCCTTTGGCTTTTCCAGCGGCGAAGATTCGGTTTTTCTTAAAAGAGGCAATCCGGCTAAAATAAAACTGCCCGGCATCGTGAAAGGCTTTGTTGAATTCCTGCGAATGTTTGGGTTGGTTTTCTGGCCACACCATTTTTAGAAACCCCTCAGCGTCATATTCCAAAGCCCTGTAAATGGTATAGGAAAATTCTTGGATGGAAAACAAGGTGTCGCATCCAGATTCGAGGAAGGACACATATGCTTTTTTGAGCAAATCAGGAGTGATGAACGGAGCAGTGGCCATGAGGCAACAAAAATTGTCGAAGTGCCTGCCTACCTTTTCATAACCTTCAATGGTTTCGTGCATGACCGATGCTTGCGAAGCGCTATCTCCGGCGTTTTCGACAGACCGCTTAAATGGGATACTTGCACCATACCTTTTAGCTGTGGATGCTATTTCCTCGTCGTCAGTTGATACCATAACTTCTTCGAACAGCCCGCATTCTAACGCAGCTTCAATGGAATAGACCATGATCGGTTTGCCCAGAAAAGGTTTTATATTTTTCCGGGGTATCCTTTTGCTGCCGCCCCGTGCCGGTATGATGGCTAGGTTTTTCATCCACAAAACGATTTCACTTTTTTAATGACAAACTCCTGCTCCTCATCGGTGAGTGTTGGGTACATGGGCAGGCTCAGACATTGTTCATAGTAGGTCTCGGCATTGGGACAATCACCTTTTTTGTGGCCAAGCTGCTGATAATGTGAAAGGGTATGTATAGGAATATAATGTACCTGCGAAAATATGCCATGCTGCCGGAGGAAGTCATAAAGCCCTTTCCTATCGTTCACTCTCACTACATAAAGATGATAGGCATGGCCGGGGTGTGACGCCAACGGCCTGATGGCCGTTGTGCCACTGAACGCTTCATCGTATTTGGACGCTATTTCCCTCCGCCTTTTCAGACCTTTATCGGCTTTTGCCAATTGGGTGATGCCCAAAGCTGATTGGAAGTCGGTCAGGCGGTAGTTGTACCCCAAAGTCACCATGTCGTAGTACCATCCCCCATGGTTTTCCCGCATGAGGTCTTCCCTTTTGGTGATGCCATGCGTCCGCAAAATGAGCAATTTATCGTAAAGGTCTTTGCTATTGGTTGTAATCATCCCGCCCTCGCCACATGCGATGTGCTTGACCGGGTGAAAGGAAAATATACTGAGGTCTGCATATTGCCCATTACCACAATATTGCTTTGCCCCCTTGCTGTCGTTGAAGAAACCGCCGGGTGCATGGCAGGCATCTTCCAAAATCCAGAGGCCATATTCATTTGCAAGCTCCCTATATGCTTCCGTATTGACAGGATACCCAGTAAAGTCAACTGGTATAATGCCTGAATAGGTATCTTTTGGCGCTCTTTCGAGCAAGGTGCGGACAGACACAATATCGAGCGTGGCAGTTTCAGGGTCAACATCCCCAAAAGTCACTTTTCCCCCACAATAAAGTATGCAATTGGAAGAAGCAGAAAAGGTGATAGGGCTGCAAATCACGTTGGAGGTGCGATTGACATTCAGCGCCAGAGCAGCCAAGTGGAGGGCTGCTGTACCGTTGGCGACGGCAACGGAATATTTACATCCAATGTACGCAGAAAATTGCTCTTCGAATTCGGCAATTTTAGGGCCTTGGGTAATAAAATCCGCCTTGAGGCTTTGCACTACCGCTTCTATATCAGTGTCGGTGATGTGCTGTCTGCCATAGGGTATTATTTTCATTATACTGAAAAATTAGGATCAACGTGCTTTTTGACCAAGCTCCGGATTTGTTCTACCGACAGCCACTCCTCATTGGTGCCTGAGTTGTAGCTAAACCCGGGCGGCACTTTTTCTGCATTAAAGTGATCCATAAAAGCCTCGGTTGACCAAGTAGGGACTTGTGGCGTGATAACATAATATTTCCCCAAATCGAAGGTCGTATAAGAATCCGCATCCGTGATCATTTCTTCATGTATCTTTTCCCCAGGCCTTATACCGACCACTTTTTGCTCGCAGTCTGGACAAACAGCTTCTGCCAAGTCCGTGATTTTATAGGACGGTATTTTCGGGACAAATATTTCCCCGCCCCAAGCATTGTGGATGGCGTAAAGAACCATTTCGACTCCTTCTTCCAAGGAAATGTTGAAACGGGTCATGCGTTCATCTGTGATTGGCACGACCCCTTCTTTTCTTTTTTTCAAAAAAAACGGGATGACCGACCCCCTGCTACCCATTACATTTCCATAGCGGACGACCGAAAAGGTCAACTTCTTTTCACCTTTGATCCTATTGGCTGCAACAAAGAGCTTATCGGAACAGAGCTTAGTGGCCCCGTACAAATTGATAGGGGCCGCTGCCTTGTCCGTGGATAATGCAACGACTGTTTTCACATCGGAATCCAAAGCGGCATCAATGACGTTTTGTGCGCCCAGTACATTGGTTTTGATACATTCGAAAGGATTGTATTCGGCAGTGGGCACTTGTTTTAGAGCTGCTGCATGAACAATGATTTCTATTCCCTTGCATGCCCTGACAAAGCGGTGGGCATCGCGTATGTCTCCAATGAAATACCGTAAAGCCTTGTATTTTACTGGGGAAAAGACCTGTGCCATTTCGAACTGTTTCAGTTCGTCACGGGAGTAAATAACCAGCCTTTTTACATTGGGAAATCTTTCTAAAATGGTTTGGACGAGTTTTTTTCCAAACGAGCCTGTGCCACCAGTTATGAGAATGGATCTTCCATTTAAATCAAGCATCTATTATATTTAATTAAATTTTAATGTTGCAAAAGTATAAAAGCAGCAGGTAATTTGGGATCAGCTTTTGCAGCGGAGAAACCGACATGCCACGAAAGGCCGTCCATTCCAGCCAAGGCAGCTCCAGCTTTACTGGTGTACTGTGTAAAGATCATTCCAGAATGGCCTAATTTTGATGTTCGATTTGAAAGCAATAACATAGAAAAACATATACCCGATAGCCATCAGCAAACAGTATTTGATAGTTTTGGGCGAAAATTAAAACCATTTATGGGCGTCATCCAACGTCAGAGCATCAAGCAAAGTATAGTTAATTATGTGGCGGTGGGTATTGCGGCCATCAGCACTATTTTCATTTACCCTTTGGACAAAGAAGCTTATGGGCTGGCCAGGTTTGTTATTGATACGTCCTTGATGATTGTCCCTTTTATCTTATTGGGATTCGGTGCTGTTACCGTTCGTTTTTTCCCCCAATTTAAAAGTGCGGAAAAAGAGAACCATGGGTTTTTGTTTTTTTTGGTTTTGGTGGTTTCAAGTGGTTGTTTGGTTTATATTTTATTAGCTTTTTTATTTAAGGGACATGTTTATAATATTTATTCAGAAGACCCACCTATTTATCAGCAATTTTTACCCTATTTAGTGCCATTGGCTATTCTCCTTGCCTTCCTCCAGTTGTTCACAAGCTATAGTTCCAACTTCCAACGGATAGCTATTCCGGCCGTTTTTCAAAACCTGATCAAATTAAGCCTGCCCCTGTTGATCCTGTTTTATGTGATGCAGATGATCCCCATCGAGCAGGTGGTAAATGGGATTTTGGTCAATTATGTCGTTGCTGTGACGGGCATTGTTCTTTATATATCCTGGTTGGGACAATTGAAAATGAAACCCGATTTCAGCCTATTAAAAAAAGATCGGTTGAAGAATATAAGGACTTTTGCCATATTCAGCTTGTTCAGCAGTGTTGGGAGTGTCATTGCCTATAGGATAGATTCATTTATGGTTTCGACCTTGATTGATTTCCAAAGCAATGGTGCTTACAACATTTCCATGTTCATAGCCAACGTCATTGCGATACCGACCTTGGCCGTTGCACAGATTTCAGGCCCAATCATTACAGATTCCATTAACAACAATGATTTAGGACATGTCAAAAAACTTTATCAAGGCACCTCTATCAACCTTTTAATAGTTGGCCTATTGCTGTTCGTTAGCATCATGGCATCTATTGAAGACTTATTTTCCTTGATGCCCAAAAGCGAAGAACTACAGGGAGGGGACATGATTGTTTTTTTGATCGGCCTCGCCAAAGTCATAGATATGGGCACAAGCATCAACAGCCAAATTATCAGCTATTCTAAATATTACCGCTTTGGCTTTTATGCCATCCTTATCATGGCAGTGTTCAATATTTTTGCAAACTTGATCTTGATCCCCAAGTTCCAAATTGTTGGGGCCGCAGCAGCTACACTGGCCTCTCTTTCCCTTTTCAATTTAGCAAAAATGATTTTTATACAATGGCGCTTCAAAATGCAGCCTTTCACCTTGAAAACACTTTGGGTAGTGATGATCGCAGGTGCTGCTTATTTGATTGGCACTTTTATTCCTTCCACTAATAGTGGCATATTGGATATATTGATTAAGTCAGTGGCAATAGGGACGATTTATGTTAGTGCAATCATTTACTTTAATATATCTCAAGAATTCAAAGAATTCCTTTTCAGTATGAATAATAAATTTAAAAGTATGATGAAAATTAAATAGTTTGTTTTTAGTAAACCAAAATATCTTACCACTACAAATGCGAATGACGGGTTAAATCAGATCATTGGTTTTCAATAAGTTATGGCTCTAAATCATGGTGATTTTAAAAATCACCATGATTTAATCTTTTGATTATCAATACCTTTTCATTTTTAACCCGTCATTCGCATTACAATTCAACCTGCATGCGTAAAAGGTGATCAAAACAATTAACCGACCTTAACTTATTCTAGATCATATTTCCGAAACGCAATCCCCCCACTATACCAAATCTTACCACATTCAAATAAAATTCCCACCTGTCCATTTTGCAATGGCACCAGATCGGAACAACCGCTATATCCTTTAAAAACAGTCTGGAATTTTTCCCAGGTCTTTCCTTCATCAAAACTTCGCTGAATGGTCAGGTTTTCGCGGGCGTATTTGTGGTTGGGGTTTGCAAATAGGCATACAAATTTTCCGTTTTCGTCCATATAACTATCAAGGGAGGCTTGACAAGTTGGATCGAAGAGTTGATCGTCTATATGTTGGTCAACAAGGGTTTGGCCTCCATCATAACTATAAGCAACGCTCCTTGCCCTGATGTTCAAATCGGCTACCCGAAAGTTGACCATCATGCCCCCGTTACTGATTTCGGCCACCTCACATTCGTTGTTTCCCTTTTCAGGGGAAATGCCCCCGAAAGCCCAATTTTCCCCACCGTCGTCAGAGTACAACAAGTTGGACCTAATCACAACTTTTCCATTTTCAAAAGTAGAAAAATGGCAGGCCAGCACCATCCTATTTTTATATTTAGGCCCTCGCATCTGCATCCCTGACCCAGGACCGACAACGAAAGAATCCCAGCCCGGCATTTTAAAATGGTCGGTCATTTCCTTTTTCTCTGACCAAGAATCCCCGTTGTCGTCTGAAGTAAATAAAAACTCCCTTTTTGTGTCCTTGCTTGTTCTATTTTTAATCGCACCTACCCTATCGCTGCCCAACTGCCAATTGACGAACAAAAGCACCCGGCCACTTTCCTTATCTACAATAGGGGAAGGGTTGCTGCACGAATTGGTGCTATCGTTCCAGATGAGTTTGAGCGGCCCCCAAGTTTGCCCAAGGTCCGTTGATTTTTTCATGGCCATATCCACATCATAGTTGTCCCTGCAACTGTTTTGCCTTGCTTCGGCAAATGCAAGCAAGTCACCATTATTGGCCTGCACAATGGCCGGCAGCCTGAAACAAGCATAGCCTCCTTCCCCATTTTTAAATACGTAATCAATTTCGGGGAGCGGTTCAGTTGCACCATTTATTTTCCAATCAAATATTTTTATCCTGTTTCTCCACGGCCGGATGCCAATACTTCCTTGAAAGGGCCCACTGAATAAATCAGTCGGTTGTTTGCTCACCAGTTTTTGATCAATAATAAAAGAAATAGAATCGCCCACCCGAACAACCTCAAAAATAAAAGGAACGCCCGGAGTAAATATTTCAGCCGAAGGCTGAAAATAAATAAGGGAATCGTATTTTGGCGTATAAATGAACAAGCGCTCGTGCATGTCGTTGCCTTTGTTGTCCGAATCAAAGCCGAAGTGGTTGTTGAAAAACCAAAATATGGAGGTTGTTTCCCCGATCGTGTCAAAGCTGATTTTCATTTTAGAATGAAAATCTCCATCGTTAACATAAAAGGAGCTGTAGATCATATTATTGAAATTGTCTCCTTTGCCAGAGCAATATATATAACCCTCTTCCTGCTTCCATTTTTTACCCATAGGGATGACATTTTTTTGGATGCCGTTTTCAATGATGGGTTTAAATATTTTTACCTCTTTTTTTTGACAGGCCACCACAACAAAAATGGATATGGCAACCAATAGGATAATGGCACTCTTTAATTTATTCATTTTTTTAAATTTATGTAATCCTAAAACCAACCCCTAACAACCTCCTCTTAAAGATAATTAAAAAAATAATTTGCAAGTTACCTTTCATGGAAAGAACGAAAAATATTTGGCTGTTCTTTTTTGTCATTTTATTTATAAATGCGATCAAAGCCCAAGAGGAAAAAGAAGGTTCTTTTTTGGAAATAAAAGAATTAGGAACAGTTAAGTTCGGCTACGAAGGAGCCGCATGGTATGCCGACCAAGAAGTTATGATGATAATTGGGGGTATAGATAATTTGGCCAAATTCGGCTTAGGGGCAGGTGGGTCGCCCAATTGGCATTCAAAAATAGTAGTATATCCGAACCCACAAGAAAATAAATTTCAGAGCCCCCAATTTTTTGACCTGCCATTTGGGCCTATAGGTTTTTGTGCATCGGCTATTTCGCCTGATGGAGTCTATTGTGTTGGGGGGGCATCACCTAGCGGAAAAAGCAGAAATGCCTTTCAGGTGAAATGGAATGCAACATTGAAAAATGTAGTAATTGATCCGTTGCCACCGTTGCCTGAACCGTTGTCGTCTGCAGGGGCCTTTTTTTTTCAAGAAAAAATATTTGTCGCCAGAGGGTATTTATCAGATAATAAAATAAATAAGAACCTATTTGTCCTTGATTTAAATAATTTGGAAAACGGTTGGGAAATAATTGGAACTCCAATGGGAAAAGCCGCAGCTGCTCCATCAATGGTTGTACAAAGTGATGGTGTAAATGATTGCTTGTATATTATCGGAGGTGTGGGAAAATCTTATGAGCAATTGAGCTGTGAAATATTTAAATTTAATTTAAAGACCAAGGAATGGGTAAACCTCAGCGAATTGTTATTCAGTGGAAACCCCAATAGGTATATTTTTGGTCAAAACCAGCATGTTAAAGCAATCGGGAATGCAAGTATTTTATTTTTCAAACCAAATAAAATTGCGGAGGTCGAAAAGGATTCGACAGCAATTAAAAACAGTGAAATATGTGTTTTTAATACTATTACAAATGTTTATGCAAAGGTGGAACAGCAGATGCCATTCCAGATTTATGATTTGATAGGTGAAACTGAAAATGGTTTTTTGGTGACTATAAAAAATAAAACCAATAATCATTTTGTTCGTGAAATAAAAATAGTAGAAGCGGCGACAGGGTTTGGCTTTATAAACACCGCTGTATTAATTGTATATTTTGCAGTAATGTTATTAATCGGAGTTTATTTTTCCAAAAAACAAAAAACGGCAGACGATTATTTTAAAGCCGGTAAAAGAATTCCATTTTGGGCGGCAGGATTGAGTATTTTGGGAACGGGATTGAGTGCTATTACCTTTATGGCCGTTCCAGCAAAAGCTTTCGCTACTGATTGGGCCTATTTCGTGAACAGGGTGCCTTCTGTCTTCGTGGCTATCGCCATTGCCCTGCTATTTATTCCCGTATTCCGGCAGTTGGACATTTCTACTGCTTATGAATATTTGCAAAAAAGATTCAACCTCGCAATTCGGTTGATAGGGAGTTTTTCATTTATTCTTTTCCAATTGGGCAGGATTGGGATCGTACTGTTTTTGCCTGCTGTGGCAATAAACGTCGCTACAGGTTTTGATATTGTAACCTGTATTATAGTTATAGGAGTTGTCAGTTTAATTTATACCGTAATGGGCGGCATTGAAGCTGTAATATGGACAGATGTATTGCAAGTCATTATATTATATGGAGGCATAATTTTATGTGTAGCGTATATTTCTTTTGGATTGGAAGACGGCGTGAAGGAAATAATTTCCATCGGACAAAAAAGCAATAAATTCAATATTTTTGATTTTTCATTTAATATAAATGAACCTAATTTTTGGGTCGTTGTTTTTGGCAGTTTTTTTACCAGCTTGACCACTTATGGTACTGATCAAGCCATGGTGCAAAGATACCTTACCACTAAAACCACTGCTGATGCCTCTAAAAGTATTTGGACGACCATCATAATTGGCCTTTTGCTAGGCTGGTTGTTTTTCTTTATGGGCACTGCGTTATTTGCTCATTATAAAAACAGTCCATCGGAAATGCTGCACACCTTGTCGTCCAACGATGCTATTTTTCCATGGTACATTATTTCCCAATTGCCGAACGGCATATCAGGTTTGCTGATTGCCGGAATATTTGCAGCGGCCATGTCCAGTTTGAGCAGTAGCATGAATTCGGGAGCAACTGCCTATACAGTGGATTTTCACCGCCTATTTAAAAGAGAGTTCAATGCGGTAACAGTAGGCAGAATTGTGACAGTAATTATTGGCATGGGCGGGATTTTATTCGCCATTCTGTTTGCTACTATGAACATAAAATCAATCTGGGATGAATTTATTAAAATAATTGGGCTGATAACGGGCGGTTTAGGAGGTGTTTTCTTGTTGGGCATTGTTACGGAAAGAGCGAATGGAGTAGGTGTGTTGATCGGGTTATTGGTTAGTGCAATAGTGCAATATTTTGTCGGGATGTATCAACCATTTAATATACTTTTGTTTACAGCATCGGGGTTTATTACCTGTTTTATTGTTGGGTACGTTTTTAGCTGGTTATTGCCAATGTACGATAAACCGATTGACGGGCTGACAATTTACTCAGTAAAGAGAAAAAAATAAACCCAACAAACCATTTTTGACACATAAATTTTAGAACCTTTGCCGCACAGGTGTAGTACAGTGAGAGAAGAGACAATTTTAAAAAATGGTCATTGTTTTACAACCAAGACTAAATACAGATTTAATGAATGCACAACTAAAGAAAGAACGTAATCCCGTAAATAAATCCCTTAAAAAGAAAGAAATAATAAAAAAAATGATTGCACAAATAGATGCAATCATAAGCGATGCCATTGCCCTCGAAGAAAAATCCCAACCTGTTTTGACCAAGGTGCATCCCAATTACAGAAAAAGCGCTTGCAACCTACTGCATTACCTCGTGCTCCGCTCTCATGATATCAGGGACTTACAGAAAAGGTTGCGCAATAAAGGCCTGTCCCGTTTTGCCCGTTCGCAGTCGCACGTCATGGCCAACTTGTTAACAAATAAAGCCATTTTACAGGCCATTAAAGACGGTACGCCACTGCAAATTCCGGCCAGCGAACTTTCTTTCAAAAAGGGGGAAAATACCCTGAAACGAAATGCCAAAAACCTGCTGGGCTACCGTACCAAAAAACGGCGTACCCGCATCATGGTTACCTTGCCCACCGAAGCTGCCGATGATTATGAATTGGTGGAAAATATGCTAAAAGCAGGCATGAACTGTGCCCGTATCAATTGTGCCCATGATGAACCAGATACATGGGAAAAAATAATCGCCAATGTGCGGAAAGCTTCAAAGAGCTTGGGCAAAAAATGCAAGGTGGCCATGGATTTGGCAGGGCCAAAAATCAGGACAGGTGAAATTACGGAAGGGCCCATGGTATTAAAAATAAGGCCTGCAAAAGATGTGTATGGCAAAATCCCAAAGTCACTAGAAGTATGGATGGGAGAAATCCCAAAACCCGGATGCCTTCATGTTCCGTTAGAGCTAAAGGATATTGAAAAAATAAATGTTGGGGAAACATTATTTTTTTTGGATACCAGAAATAAAAAACGCCAATTTAAAATAATAAAAAAAGAAGAGGATGGCCTTATGGCTCTTTGTAAAAAGACAACATTTGTCGAAACGGAGATGCTGCTTTTTGCCAATAAAAAATATGAAGGTGAGCCGATTGCTAAAATAGGTGAATTGCCCTATGTCGAAATACCATTGCTATTAAAAACGGGCGACCAATTGCGGTTGGACAAAGAGCCCTTATTGGGAGAGCCTGCCGATTATGACAATGACGGAAAATTAATTTCCAAAGCCCATATTTCATGCACTGCCCCAGAAGTGTTTTCCCAAACAAAAGTGGGCGAACGCATTTTATTTGATGACGGGAAAATAGAAGGTGTCATAAAAAAAATAGGAAAAGAAAGCATGCTGATAGATATTGTACATGCTGCTGAAGGAGGTGCAAAGTTGCGTTCTGAAAAAGGCATTAATTTTCCCGACACCCAATTAACCATCAGCGGGTTGACGGAAAAAGATAAAAACGATTTGCCATTTATTGCAAAACATGCCGATGTGGTCAATTTTTCTTTTGTCAACCGACCAGAAGATGTACGGGAATTAATTGACGAATTGGAAAAATTAAATGCCAAGGATAAATTGGGCATTATTCTAAAAATAGAAACCCAAAATGGTTTTAACCATCTTACCAGCATATTGTTGGAGGCGATGCGTGTTTATCCTGTCGGTGTTATGATCGCCCGTGGTGATCTTGCTATCGAAACTGGGTGGGATAATATTGGAAGGATACAGGAAGAAATCCTTTCTCTCTGTCAGGCAGCCCATGTTACGGATATTTGGGCTACTCAGGTTTTGGAAGGGTTGGCTAAAAAGGGCATCCCTTCCCGCTCCGAAATCACCGATGCCGTCATGTCGCAAAGGGCCGATTGTGTAATGTTGAACAAAGGCCCTTATATTTTGGATGCCATCCGTTTATTGGATACCATTTTGAAAGATATGGATCCATATCGGGAGAAGAATTTGTCCATGACGCCTGTTATGGAACAGGCGGGATTTCTGACTGCTTCTTAATTAAGAAATCAAATAAACCTTACATCATAAATCCGTTTGGGGAAAATCATTTTAGGCAGATATAAGGTATATGATTTATTCGGTTTAAGGTGTAGGGTTTTATTAGCAGATTTAAGATTTATTTGATTTGCGATTGATGGATTTTAATCCACCTCCAATTTCTCCTTTAAAAACGCCAACGCCAACCCATTCGCCTCTTGTGCCGCCGCATCATTATAACGTGGACTACTTGGATTGGCAAAAGCATGGGCCCCATCAAACCAATGCACATCGAGTTTTTTGCCAGTGGCTTTGGCCAACCCCTCGAATTTGCCAACTACCTTTTCATTGATCCAGCCATCTTCCTTGGCAAAAATGCCCAACACATCAGCTTGGAGGGGAGCAAGTTCGTCTGCCTTTTCAACAGGCATGCCATAATACATCACACAGCCAACAGCTTCTTTGCCGGCCAATATGCTGCTTCTCAATGACCACCCACCGCCGAAACACCAACCAATGGTGGCGACTTTGGCGTCATTGCCAGCCACCGCCAATGCGCCATTGATGATAGCTTCGCATCGCTCGGGTTTTACGGCACTCATGTATTCGCCAGCCTTTTTGCGGTCGTCGGCCACCTTTCCGTCATAGAGGTCAAGGGCCATGACATGGACATTTTCCAACTCATTGAACAGGTATTCAGCTTCTTGTTTAATATGATCGTTCAGGCCCCACCACTCATGGATTACAAAAACATATTTGTTGGAAGGGGCATCGGATTTTAAGGTATAAGCATTTCCCGTGCTGCCGTCAGGAGTTGGGAAAGAGGCCATTTCGCCTTTGCCTTGAAATGCAATATCGGCGGGCGTTTCGTGTGCGTCTTTGAATTTTTCGTCCTTGGCAAATTGAGCCATGCTGTCGCCCTCTTTGTTTTCTTCTGGTGGGCTGTTGGTGCATTTGACAAAAAGGAAAAAGGTGAGAAGGGCAAAGGGAAGTAACAGTTTGTTCGACATGATGTTTAAGTTTGTTAGTGCTTCCAGAACTTGGAGTTGTGGAAGCGCTCGTTTATTTTTCCGCTACAACAATATACTGGTAGTCCAATGAGCAGTCGTCCGATTCCTTGATGTTGAAGCCAGCCCGGTACAGCTCATTTTCTACATTATAGAGTTCCAGGCGGTCTTTTTGTTTGGGGAAGCGGATAGGGATGCGTTTTTTCTTAAAGTCAACGATGAGCAATTGGCCACCTTCCGGCAAAACGCTCCACAAATGTTTGAGGTAATTGACCCGGTCTTTTATGTAGATATAGGTATTGACGACCAGAATGATGTCTGCCTCACCTGGTTTCAATTTAGAGTCGTTAGGTGTAACGAGGCGGGTTTCCAGTCTTTCCTGGTATTCGGGTTTGAGCTGTAGCAATTTCATGCTGTCGATGAGTTCGATGAGTTCTTGCCTGATTTCAAGGGCGATGACTTTTTTGGCGTGTTGGGCAATGCGGAAGGTGAAAAAATCGCCCGAGCCTGCTCCCAAGTCGGCAACCACTTTTTCGCTGAGGTCACCCATTTTATCAATTACTTTTTCGGGTTTTTGCCAAACGTCCCTGCCGGGGGGGTTGTATTCTTTCAACAATTCTTCAAGACTGGCATCTTCCTCGCCTAGGGGCGGTTGCTGGCTGGAGGTGTCAGTTGAAGGCGGATCAACGGCGGGGTCGGTTGTCGGTTCACTGTTGCAACTTACTATTGCAAAACAAAACAGCAGGAAGCAGAATGTATGCGGGTAGCGGATCTTCATTTTGAGTGGCAGCTTTTGTTTGATAGCCATTGGGCGCTAAGATAAATGAAAATCCGGTGCTATTGCTATACCTGTGGCTATTAGCTTTTGGTCACCGCAAACTGCCTACTGATGATTGCCTACTGTTAATTGTATTTCTTCTGGTGTTCCACAAAATCCAGCACCTGCTTGATGCATGCTCCGATTTCCTTTTTCACTTCATGCTCCCAAAAGCGGAACACTTCATAGCCCATTTTTTTCAGTTCCACATTTACCTCCCGGTCACGTTGCATATTGCGTTCTATTTTAGGTATCCAAAATGCCCGGTTGGATTTGATCTTTTCCCGTTTTTTCTCCCACTCGTAGCCATGCCAAAATTCCCCGTCCACGAAAATGGCGATCATCCATTTTTGGATCACGATGTCTGGTTTGCCGGGCACGTCTTTGCGGTTAGTCCGGTAGCGTAGGCCGGCATGCCACAACGCCTTCCGCAGCCGCATTTCTGGCCGGGTATTTTTTCCCCGTATCTTGGACATGGTACGGCTGCGCTGGGCAGTGGTGTAAAAACCAGCGGACTCCTCGAAACGGGGGACTTTTATTTTTTCTCTTGGGAGTTGGTATTTGACCATGTGTGAAAAAAGTTACGTGTGAAACTAAATAATTTTAGCAACTAAAAACCGATTAGCTTTCGATTACGATATTTGTTTTTAAAAGGAGGTTGTTTACTTTTGATCCAAAATAATATTAATATTATTTACGAATGAAATCTTTACCATCACAAAGAGAGCTATTGCAGCCTACAATTGATGCTATTAAACAATTAGGTGGGTCTGCAACCATAGAAGAGATTTACGAAAAAATAGTTGACAACTTGGATTTAAATGATGCATTACTGGAAATTATAAATGGCAAAACTGGTCAGTCTGCATTAAAATATAATCTCGCTTGGGTTCGTACAATTTTAAAAAACCAAGGAATTATTAAAAAGGCGGAAGGGGTATTTGGGTTTTGGAAAATGCAAATGCAAAGGCTGCTAAAATAAACCCGAAAACGAGAATTAAAAAATCGGTTGTTAAAGAGGCAGAAGAGGAATTAGTAGAAGAAGAAAAGTGGAAAAGTGAATTAATAAAAATATTAGTCGATAAACTATCTCCCGAAGCATTTGAAAGATTGATCCAAAGGGTTCTTCGTGAAAAAGGATTTTCACAGGTGGAAATAACTGGTAAAAGTGGTGATGGAGGAATTGATGGAAAAGGAATTGCTAAAATAAATGGCATATTAAGTTTCCATATTATTTTTCAATGCAAAAAATATAAGAATAAAGTTCCAGCAGGTGCGATAAGGGATTTTAGAGGAGCTATGGTTGGCCGAACAGACAAAGGCCTGTTTATTACAACAGGGACATTCACCCGTGAAGCGATTAAGGAAGCGACTCGTGATGGTGCGCCTACCATTGATTTAATGGACGGTGAAAAATTGGCAGAAAAATTAAAGGAATTGAAGTTAGGGGTTGAGATCGAATTGAGGGAACATGTAGTGATTGATGAAAAATGGTTTGAGGAGTTTTAAAGAAGTCATATTCGTTAAAATAAATCTTATGAAAAAATTATTCGTCGAGATAACACCATGTGATGGCTATATTCCAGAACATTTTGTTGAATTGTGCTTTTCAGATCAACAAATAGATATGATCAAAGCTGCTGCTAAAACTACCGAGGAATTAGATGTTAAGTTTGCTGAGGAAAACAAAAATCGAGAATACATTAATTTGTGTGTGGAATTTAATATGCCAGTGGCTAAATGGGAAGGAGAAAAATATCATTACAAAGTAGGTTATACTTCTGTGCATGTTTACTCAAGGACATTCATGATTACGACTACTACAGAAGGTTCGCATGTTTTGTTCGAATCGGATTATATAGATATTAATAAATTAAACGATTAATTTTTTTTAATACTCATCCAAAAGAAGAAAGCCGCTATTTAAATTCGAGATTAATTAGCGGCTTTCTAAGTTTTAATAATACATCAAGGCTTATCCCGCTGCCCCAACCCAATCAAATTCGCAAAAATCCGATAAGCCCCCGTCACCCCTGGTGGCAAGTTCCGAAACCAAGAGTACCCCGTATAAACATAATACCCATCCCCATATTCCGCTACCAACAGGCCGCCATCACGAGCAGGCTCGCCGGGGTCGTTGCTGCTCAAAATAGGCGTATATTCATCCGCCCATTCATTGGGGAAATAGAGGCCCCGTTCCTGCACCCAATTGTCAAAATCTTTTTGGGTGATTTTGTTCGGCCAATTTAATACCTGGTGATCCGGGGCGAGGATGCGGACTTCGGCCTCTTCTACACTTACCCGATCACGGGAAATTTTTAATGGATAGGGAGCAATGTCTTCCATCGGGGTTTTCAGGGCATGTCCCGTATTATATTGCACGATCATGGTGCCGCCCTGTTTGACATATTCCAATAGAGCAGGTTGCCGGAATTTTAATCGCTCGACGACATTATAAGCTCGTATGCCAACCACGACGGCATCGTAATGTTTAAGGTTTTCAGTAGTGAGTTGGCCGTCATCTAATAAATCAACGCGGTAACCAATCTGGCGGAGGCTTTCGGGGATTTTGTCTCCAGCACCCATGATGTAACCGATGCGGTGGCCGGCGATTTGTAGATCCATTTTAGCCACTTTTGCCGATGCATCCGTTAAGACCGTCTGAGTGGGGATGTGGTCATATTGGATGACGGTCATTTTATTAGTGTATGCCTCATTGTCCACATTTGCCAACGGGACAATAAAATTTTCTTCGCTATTTTCTGGCGGAAATAATTTAAAGGTAAATAATTGTTCTTCGCCTTTTAATTTTAAATTAAAATCAATTTTTTCCGGCTCTATTTTCCAATTTTCTGGATGGCACAAAGTGACGTCGCCGTTCACATCTTCCCGTCCAGATTTTACCAATATATCAATTTCTTGCGGTTCATTTTTTGTAAACAAAAATACATCGTTCATTAAGCTGACCGACACAGGAGGCGTAATTTCAAATGGCCGATACACTTCCCCTTTTACATCGTCGTCATATTTGTGCACCACTTCTTTTTCAAAAGAAATGGCCTCGCCGGAAATAATAAAATTAAATTTCACTTTAAAGGTACGTGGCGTCTCTGGCAGTCCTCTTAATAATTGATCCTCGACATCATACATGCCCAGTTCCCATTTTTTATTTAACCAATATGGATTGGTCGTGGGGATGTCAGCGGGCAGGTTTATTTTTTTCCAATATTTTAACACCTGATTATTTTCCAATATCGAATTAATGGCCGTGTCTTGTCCCATTGGCATATATTCCACAGAAATTAATCGGCACTCTACCGACGAGCGGTTAATGGCTTCGATGGCCAATTCAACCTGTTGCCCGGGTGTGGCGGAATAGTCATCTGCAATGGCTTCCACAAATAATCCCATGCAGGCGGAAATTATTTTTTTAATTTCTTTTGATTTTACTTTTTTCCAATATTCATCTTCTATATTTTGAATTAAGGCATAGGCTTTCATCAATTCCGACATACTCGCCGACGGATTTTCATAGTTAAAATTTTGCAATGCCCTTTTTAAAATCATCCCGATTTGATCGCCTCCTTTCACCCTTGTCCAGGTCGTATTGATGCCTTCAAATAAATCACCTTTGCTCGTGGGTTTTTCGCCTTTCACAAAATCCAAATATTCCATTTGCTCGCCCCTAGAACCGATGCTGCCAAATCCCTGAGATTTGTGCATGGAGCGGCTTTCCGCTGCAATTTCATTATTCGATTTTCCTTTCAAAGGATAAAACATGCCCGCATTAACAGCGACCATGTTCGATTTATCTGCTTCGGCAAATTTGTCCCTGCCGCCATAAAACCACCAGGAGGTATTAAAAAACAGACGGGTCGGTTGCCAAGTATCCACGTATTTCAGCTGCTCTGGAAAAACATTAGGATCGGCAGCCTTATTGAAGACTTCGACCGATAATTGCGCCGAAGATGAATGGTGTCCATGCGTTCGCCGACCTGAATCGTGGCTGAAACGATTGACAATTATATCAGGTCGCCATTTGCGAATTGCCCAGATCATATCGGCCATTACTTCTTCCCTGTTCCAGATGCGCTGTGTCTCTTCCGGGTTTTTAGAATAG
Organism: Saprospiraceae bacterium; assembly: GCA_965222975.1. Classification (GTDB taxonomy): domain Bacteria; phylum Bacteroidota; class Bacteroidia; order Chitinophagales; family Saprospiraceae; genus UBA6168. The sequence goes on from CBDCVJ010000023.1 coordinate 150,020, forward strand.
CCAAAATCATTGGCACGGGTGAACATCTGACTGCCACCGTCTATGCGTCGTGCTGCCAATAATTCCTGTGTGCGGATGAGGCCGAGCAATTCCCTGATCTCTGTACCGACAAGGTTTTGGCCGCCGTCGCCACGGGTCAATGACAGGTAAGCCGTGTTCATGTACAATCCATTGGAGAGGTGGGAAATAAGGCGGGTGTTTTCATCGTCCGGATGGGCGGCGATGTACAGTGCCGAGCCGAGGACATTGAGCTTTTTCATGGCATGGTAAATATCAGCCGATGTCCATTTTTCGGGTTTTTGGGAAATGCCGTTTTGCAGGAAACAAATGACGAAAAGGAATAGTAGTAATGTTCTGTAATTATTCTTCATTGGGAGATTATTGAATGCGTTCACCGAACTGGGGTTCGGCGATGCGTTTGCAAATATCACCAAAACGATAGGATTGAACTTTTGTTGAACCCGGTTTTACAAAAATGACCTTTATGGGATGATAAGGTGGCTTTGGCATCTTACTTTTGGCCTTGAATTTTAATTCCTATTTAACCAATAATTAACGCAGGCGTTCAGTTAATAGCCCGTCATTTATTTACCGCTCTGCCTACAAATTGGCAGTTATTCACTACTAACCATTAAAAATCATGACTTCGAAACAAATCATCTTATTCGCAGCATTGGCATTCACTTCTATTTTCTGGAATTGCGGTGCTTCCAAACCGGGCGGCGGCTTCAACCTTTTCAGCATACAGGACGACATCGCCCTCGGAAAAGAATTCAGTAAACAGATCGAAAGTGATCCGAAAAATTATCCCATTTTGCCCGAAGCGGGCAACGAGGAGGTCTATCGTTTCATCCGCGGCATGACCAATAAATTGTTGAATTCCGGCAAAGTGGCTTATCGCAATGAATTTGCTTGGCAAGTGAAGATCATTGATGATGATAAAACACTAAACGCTTTTGCCGTGCCAGGTGGCTACCTGTACGTTTATACGGGCCTCATTAAATACCTTGACTCGGAGGATCAGTTGGCAGGTGTCATGGGGCACGAGATCGCCCACGCAGCCCAGCGCCACTCCACCCAGCAGATGACCAAAATCTATGGCATTGATGCGCTGCGTCAAATCGCCACTGGCAATAAGGATGCCGGTGCATTGGGCCAATTGGCACTTGGGTTGGTTTCCCTTAAATTCAGCCGCAAGCACGAGGCCGAAGCAGATGATTATGGCGTCAGCTATATGTGTGGCACTGATTATTACGCTGCTGGCTCTGCTGGTTTTTTCAAAAAAATACAAGCTGAAAGCGGAAGCAGTCGGCCTCCCGAGTTTCTCAGCACCCACCCCGACCCGGGCAACCGCGTGAATGATATAAAGGCCAAAAGCCAGGAACTCGGCTGCCGTGGCAAGAATTTCAACAAAGCAGAATACGAGCGCATTAAGCGGTTGCTTGATTAACAATGAGGGAATGAGAGAATGAGAGAATGATTGAATAGGAGGCGCATTCTCTCATTCAATCATTCAATCATTCCCTCATTCAATCATTGTCTTTGAAAAAACGTCGAACCATCAATCTCGTCAAAGGCCCGGAACTGTACACCCTTCCGAGGACTTTTTTGAACCTTCGCTTGGCATTTTTGCTTGTCGTGGGGGAATTGACTTTTGGGTTGGTCGGCTTCATGCAACTCGAAGGGTACTCTTTCATAGAAGCTTTTTACATGGTGGTCATCACCATCTCGACGGTCGGATACACGGAGGGTTCATCCAATGAGCGATACGGGACATATTTTCGCCTCTATCCTCATTATTTGTAATATTGGCATCTTTGCCTACCTATTGGCCGTTTTTTCCTACTATGTGACCAGTGGGGCCTTGTTTAAAAAACTCCATTTTTCGATGATCGGAAAAAAAATTGCACAACTGGAAAACCACGTTATTATTTGTGGCTATGGCAGGTATGGGAGCGAGATAGCCCAACATTTTTTGCACCATAATATTCCTTTTGTGGTGGTGGAAAAAGAGGAGGAGGTGATTGAGGAAGTTCAACAAAGCGAACAGAAAGTACTTTACCTCCACGATGACGCCACCAAAGATGAAGTACTGCAAGAAGCTGGCATAGCTAAAGCAAAGGCTCTCATCGCCGCCTTGCCCGACGATTCAGAAAACCTGTTTATTGTTTTGTCTGCCAGGCAGCTGAGTGATAAATTAAACATCATCAGCAGGGCTACC
>CBDCVJ010000024.1:0-165653 GCA_965222975.1 Saprospiraceae bacterium
TAAAAATTGTTGAGAAATCATCTGAAAATATCGTTTTTGCCCGTAGACAATTAACTTTAAAATCCAGTTTTTTAAAATGGAGCGCAAAAGTACTTTAATGAGGTTCTTCTTCCAAAATTATTTCCAAAAAAGATTATAAAAAAATAAGAAATGTTTTGGAAAGACTGTTTCACCAATTTCAATTCGGAAGAAACTTCCGGAAGAAATCTAAGCCCTCTTTTCAAAGCGGGCGCAAATGTAGAGGTGCGCTTTTCTATTTCCAAAATCTTTTCTGCTTTTTTTCAAAAAAAATTTGATGCTTCAATTTAGCCTTAATTTATTGACCCCTCGCCGTTATTTATAAGCGTATTTGCATTGAGAAACAATTACTTTTGCGCTTCTTTTTTGAACACAAACAAAACCTTTATGTCAAATCTTATCAAACAGCATAATTTCAGCGCAGGTCCAGCCATTCTTCCTCAAAATGTTATGAGGGAGGCATCGAAAGCAGTTAAAAATTTTGATGGCATGGGACTTTCTATCTTGGAAATTTCCCACAGAAGCCCAGAGTTTCAATCTGTTGTGGACGAAGCGGAGTCCCTCGTACGCGAAATTGCAGGCCTTGATGATACTTATGCAGTATTATTCCTTTCTGGTGGCGCCAGCTCCCAATTTTTCATGACTCCCATGAACCTACTGGGAACTGATGAAACTACAGCTTACATTGATACAGGGGCTTGGTCAAGCAAAGCCATTAAGGAGGCAAAGCTCTTTGGCAACGTTGATGTAATTGCTTCGAGCAAAGACCTTAACTATACCTACATTCCCAAAAGGTTTAGAAACCCGAAGGAAGCAGTTTATCTCCACCTGACCAGCAACAACACTATTTATGGTACGCAGTATCAAAGGTTTCCTAAAGTTGACGTTCCACTAGTCTGTGACATGTCCTCCGATATGTTTAGCAGGCCTTTAGATGTTACCAAATTTGGAATGATCTACGCAGGAGCTCAAAAAAACCTCGGCCCAGCTGGTGTTACATTAGTAATAATAAAGAAGGACTGGATAGGAAGAACAGGCAGAGCCATTCCGAGCATGCTGAATTATCAAACCCATATTGATAAAGGTTCCATGTTCAACACGCCTCCAGCATTCCCAATTTATGTGTTGATGCTAACACTGCGCTGGATCAAATCAAAAGGTGGACTAAGGGCAATCGAGAAAATAAACAAATCAAAAGCCCGATTGCTCTATAAGGAAATTGACGAAAACCCTTGTTTTAAAGGAACAGTAGAAAAGAAAGATCGCTCCTTAATGAACGTTTGCTTCTTACCAACTAACGGAGACTATACTGCTCCATTCCTTACTATGTGCAAAGACGCTGGTATTAGTGGGGTGAAAGGACATAGGTCAGTTGGGGGATTTAGGGCATCCATTTACAATGCAATGCCGAGAAATAGTGTGAAAGTGCTGGTTGAGGTGATGCGGGCATTTGCCCAAAAACATGGATGACTTTGGATTCTATCCTTCTTTGCGTTAATTCATGCTGTAATTGAGTTGATAAAGGTTGATAAGAAGTTGATATTACTTAAACAAAGCATTGGTATCACAACTTCTTATCAATCCATTCTGGTTCAACCGCAGTTTGGGATTTGTTTTATTGAAAATATAAAGGGCCTGCACCAAGTGGTGCAAGCCTTTCTTTTTTGCGTTGGCAAAAAATCATTTCGCTTTTTGCTCAATGTAAACCCGAAGATCCTCCAACATCTGTTCATTCATTTTTTCTTTTGTATAGTGCGGCATATATGCTTTCTTCCAAAGTACCGGAGAGGTACCATAACGGGCAACTTGATAGATGGAATATCTTGAATAGGTAGAGATATGTTTATCTAAAAACTCAAACGCTAATTTTGAGGAATCCAAGTCGAAAAAAGAGTAACGCTTTTCATCATGGCAGTGCAGGCAGCTCAAATCGTAGATCATCTTTCCGGTCTCGGGGTTCCCTTCTTTCGAAAAACCCACTTTCCGGTCACTTGGAGGATCAATAAACGTGGCAGGAAAACCCAAAAGGTATTTGGATTGAACGAGTTCAATTGCTGTTTCTTTATCACCTTTTCCACCAATAGCATTGCCAACTCTTTTCCACTCATTTTCAGAAAAGTTCAAATCCTCCATTTTCAAACCGATAGTCCATAGATAAGCAAGTACACTTTCCATTTCCCATGCCTCCAATGGTCGACCTTGAGAGCATTCGGTGGCGCACAGGTGGATGGCTTGACGAAGATCATTGCGGGCAGCTTCCACGAGGCCACCGTATTTTTTCTTATAATCTCCGTTGTAAAAATTACGTCGGTCAACGATGCCATATAGGGCACTGCCCTGCAAAAATGGCAACCCTTTTTCACTGACATATTTCAAACGCCCCATAGGATCCGACACACTGAGGTCCGGCTCATCCCTTTCAACATTATGGCAGGAAGTACATACAAAATGTTTGCTAACGCGGTCGCTTTTGCCGCCAAAAGGACTATCGGTACTGCCTTTTAGGACAATGTCCCTTCCTCTATCAACGGTTACTCCTCTTACATTTGGCTTTAGAATGTGAGGAGCTTTGGGCGCACCTAATTTACCAAGCACCTCTGCCACAGGCATCACCTCAGATATATTGTCAGAGCTATCTTCAACAGCCAAATTGGAAAAAAGGAAAAGGCAACTAAACAAGGCCAAAATGAATGCTATTTTTCTCATTGTTGTGATGCGGTTGAAAAGAGGTTGATTTTAGACCTGTTTAAATATCAACCCTCATAAACTTATATCTTCTTAAATAAAAACTGTCGTATTGGCATTTTTTTAAAAAGTATAATGCCGATGAAATGATTCAGGTCGAATAAGACATAGATTGTTGAAATCGGTATTATCATCAACCTTTATTATAAATTGAACATCCTCGAAATGGTAAAACCGATCCTAAACTGACCATCTACCCAATTGCTCAAAGTGTATGGAATATAGTCGGTAGGCATAAGGCCGGTAGCATTTGTCAGGTTTAACTGGAATACATGCCCACCTGTATCAAATTCGAAACCGATGCCGATAGGAGCAAAATGTTCTACGTTGTTCTCGTCCAATTTGCTGATAAAGGGAAATGCAAAATCTCCGATGATGCCAAGTGTTTTTGATACCTGCACCCGGGTGGCCAAGCCTGCATGGAAAATGTTGTTGTCTTCGCCCGTAGGCACTACGTTGCGGTGGGTAATACCGGCAGAAAATTGCAACGAGAATTTATCGGAAAATTTGCGTGCAGCAAGCACTACCCCATGATAGACTATCCTGTGCGAAAATGTCCCGAAATAGGTGAGGCTAGAGGGGTCTTTTGATTTCTGGGCTGTAGAAAGTGACCACATTCCAGCAAACGCCAATGAGAACGGCTTTCCTTCAATTGATTGGGTGAAAAATTTATATTTGGCAGAAAGGTTCAGCAATTGCCGGAGTTGACCAGCTCCTTTTGCACGGTTGAACCCTAACGTCAAATTGTCCAAAACACCATATTCAGCACCAATGGAGACATCGGAAGCCGTTTCAAGTCCATAGAAAGTAGGCCACCCGCCCACTTTACCTCCCATATCACCGAACCGATGGGCAATTCGAACATCCAATTTGCTCTTGGGCAGGGTTTCCACAGAAAGGGAATTGATGACCCAGCGATCCTTGAAAGTTTGAAAAACGGTTTGTTGGGCAATCAGCCATTGGCTCATCAGCAGGGTCAAAAACAACAGGGAATTCTTTTTCATAAACCAATTTGTAAGAAGTAAAAAGGACAAAGTAAAAAATGAAGCCGCTGTTGTTCGGCTTACGACGATCCACTCTTGTACAAATTACTTTCCTTCATTGCTATTCTTATAGTCACTGGTATTTCTTGTAAAACATTGTTTTCAAATGAATGGGGTTGTTGTCAATTATTTCAGTTCCTGGGATAGCCAGCATTTAACCAGCATTCAATGATTTGAAGTTCATCTTCCGTTAAATCATCTTTTTGTGATTCAGGGTAAACCGAATGATCCGGCGGCATGCCCAACCGGGAGTCATCTTTTTGTCCTAATACCCTCCTGCGGAAATCACCATTATCCAATATGAGCACAAGTTGTTCATAATTGCTATAATTGGTCGAGGTAACTCCTCCAGCCCCATTGTGGCATCCCGCATAGGTGCAGCTTTCCTCAATGATGGGTTTCACATTAGTATTATATGTAGCGATGATGTTGTTGCAGAACTCAGGTGCCTCAGGTGGTGGCAAAGTATCGTTGGTGCAAGCTACTGCCATCCAAGCTGGCAATAGAAAAAGCAGATAAAAGGTTTTTGAAATCATCTTGTCCGTGGGTCTTATTGTTTGTTGAAATTGGCGGCCAAAGGTAGGAAGGAGTAGAATTTCCCCAAAGGCCAAAAAGGCAAGCTAATGTTTGTCTGTCATTTTTTTAAATCAAGATTGCAAATATAGCGCCTGACCTTCCCCAGGCGAACTTTTCAGCTTTATATATGTATTGATTTTTGTCATAAATGGGATAGCTTTGCAGCGAATTTGGCTTTTGGTTTAAAGCCGTTCTCATTTAACTTTGTAATATAAAATTTAAACTATTTATTTAACCATTGGTATTTGCTTCCTATTTTAGATTTTTCACAGCTGAAACCAATGGCCAACAGCTAAAAAAAATACAACTATGTATCCTGCTGAATTGACAGCGCCTATGGCGCAAGAATTGGAAAATGTCGGTTTCAAAAGCCTTAAGACCATTGAAGAAGTGGACACTGCCTTGGACAATACAGAAGGAACGACCCTTTTGGTCGTCAATTCCGTTTGCGGTTGCGCAGCTGCTAATGCCCGCCCAGGGGCTTACTACTCTTTGCAAGGTGATAAAAAACCCGACAACTTAACAACTGTGTTCGCTGGGGTGGACAAAGAAGCCACAGAAAAGGCACGTGAGTACCTCCTCCCCTACCCGCCTTCTTCTCCTTCCATCGCTCTTTTCAAAGATGGCCGATTGGTACATTTTCTGGAGCGCCACCACATTGAGGGCCGGAGTGCCGACATCATTGCCGCCAATTTGAAAATGGCGTATGAAAGGTATTGTTAAATGGTTTGAATGGTTAAATGGTTTGAATGGTTTTTGGTTACAGCCATTCAACCATCTAACCATCTAACCATTTGGTAAATACCAAACCCGATCAGGACCACTCCGATAAATTTATTTACCCACCTTGTTATTTGTTCTGATTTGCTCAACACTTTGTCGCCAAGAAAGGCATAGACGACTAATAATAAAAAAGCACCGGTCATTGCACCCAATGAAAATATAAATACAGTTTTATCGTCTTTTTCCAACCAACCGTTTTCTATTAATAATGTTCCGTAAAAAATCCAATAAGGGATGACCATTACATTGAGGGAACTGATGCCCATGCCTTTTATTAATTCATATCTCTTTTTTGTCTCAGTAATAAATTCTATTTCTTTTGATTTTGTTTTTGCAAAAAACAAAAAATAAATACCTGCCGTAAAAAATACAATTACAGCTATTATCTGGATTATATTTCCAAATGTTCCGCCTTCCTGAAAAAGCCATGAAAATTTTAATGCAATAAAAACTTGGAATAACTCTACCAATGCTGCACCCATACCCACAAATATTCCAGCATTTACCCCTTTTCGGATAGCAGTATTGGCCACCGCCATATTTATCATGCCTAATGGCAGTGAACCGATAAAACTGAGGAATAGGGCTATGAGAAAAGTAGTTAATAGCATTTGGCCGTTAACTATTGGCCATTAGCAGTTAGCCAATGGCTAATAGCCCGCTATTTATTTAATGATTTTTGATAATTGGAATAATCTCTAAATCGAACAAAAGCTTCCTTTATAGACATAGCCTCCACGCCTTTACTTTTTTGCATTTTATAAATATGGTAAATAATTTTCCAATGAGCATACATGTCTTTGTATTTATTAAAAAACGGATATTCTGGATCGTAAATGTGGGCTGGTTCTGCCCCGATGCCATTATACTCCATAACCATAAAACCTTTGCCGTTTTTCAGTCCTTCTATTGAACTGCATTTCATGTCGAAGCGGCCATAATAAATATCATCCATTTGGATGGCAACCTGATCAAACACCGATGTCAACTGTTCATCAATATAGTGGTTGCCATTGAGAAACATAGTGCCCCGGCAATGGTTGCCGATTGGTTCCAGCTCCAGCATTTGCTGAGGTTTTGGAACAATATTCAATACATGAGGGAATTGTTTTTCAAAACGTTCTAATTGCAATTTCGCACGGCTGCTTTTTTCCATCAATTGTCTAACTGTACTGTTTCCGTCGCCGACTACCTTCATGGTTTCTTTTATGCAAATGGAAGTCACACGCCCGTTTTTTTTCCCAGGCATTCGATGGTGCATAACAGCCAATTCTACGGGAAGAGAAATAAATTCTTGGATTAAAAAATCGAAATTGTTTTTATTCAAATAGTCAATCAACTCTTGGTCATTTTTTATTTTGTAAACCAATGTACCACGTTCACCAATATCAGGTTTTGCTATAATGGGGTAATTTAAATTTAATTCTTTAAATTTATTTTTTATCCAAATTAAACCATTTCCTTTTTTTACAAATATCGTTTTTGGCAAATGGCTTTTGGGGATTCTTTTTAAAATATTGTATTTCGATTCCCCCCACATACCGCCCGTTTCAATGACGGGATTGACTGCACTAAAAAAAAACAATTTCCTCGCCCTCAATGCAAACCATAACCAAATAAATAGAAGCGGAAGATTTGCCACATACATGGGCCAATATTCCCAATTGGTGAGTTTGATATAAAAAGTGGAATTTTTTATTTTATCAAAAAAACTTTCTGTCTTTTTATTTTCTATATTTTCTATGACAAGGGTGTTGTTTTTCAAAAAATAAATATTGGAAAACTTAGGAGGCTATTTGAAACAACCTCCTAAGTTGCGCCTGAAACTTGTTTTGTAGCTACCGATAATAATTTTACCTCATCTCCTATTTTTATTTCCCCTCCCTTTATGACTTGAGTTGTTATGCCCCCGTGACCACGCATCGCATTATAACCACCGGGGCCGAAATTCTCTTCCATTCGTGAACAGGGATGGCACAACCCAGTCATTTCCAAAATGACGTCGCCAATCTGAAATTGTTTTTCTTTAAATGCCAATAAATTAATGCCGGACACCACTATATTTCTTCGGGTGAGCACAGGATCAATTTCTTTTTGTAAAATATTGGCCATCGTATCCAGATGCTCCTTTTGGATGAGGGTCACCTGACGATTGCGGTTTGAGCTACTGTAATGGTCACCGACCAGCCCTTCTTCTTCTGTTACCTTCACCTCCTCTAATGGCCGTACCGCTTCCCGCCGCGCTGGACGGACACTGATCCATTCAACTTTTCCTGTTTGGGGAATTTGATCCATCAATTGTTTTAGGTTGCTCATTTATTAAGTTTGATGGTTTTAGGGTTATGGTTTGTGGTTTTCAACAATAATTGGACAGGCGTTTTCCATCTACACTTATTAAGTTGTCGAGACGAACCTCTATGTCGGTGGACAAAAGTAGGAACTCCTCGCTATTGCGGGTGAATATATCCTGAATGACTGTCTCGACGGTAACTTCTGCTCCGTCCTCGTTTTTATAAATAACGGGACAGGGTTTGCGGCGCATGGCGAGTAAGGTGAGTTCGTCGTAAAAATCGCAGGAAATGGGTTGGTATTTCATTATTCAAGTAAAAAGGCAAATGTAAAAAGTTGAACATTACAGTACTTTTTACCTTACAGCCCATATTCTTCAATTTTCCGATACAAGGTGGCTACCCCGATACCGAGCAGTTCCGCCGCTCTCGTTTTGTTCCCTTTTGTATAGGCCATCACCTTGCGGATATGCAATTTCTCCATTGCGGACAATTTCAGTGAATCAGCAGGGTCGCCGGAGTCGCTGACGAGGAAATCGAAAGGCAGGCAATCGGGCGTGAGCAAGTTGCCAGAAGCGAGGATGACTGCCCGTTCAATGACATTTTTCATTTCCCGGATGTTGCCTTTCCACTGGTGGTTGAGGAGGGCTTTTTGGAAAGCATCATCCATAGCATGTTTGGGACGGCTCATTTTGGCTGTGAACATATCTATGAAATAATCAGCAAGAAGGGGGATGTCGCCTTGGCGTTCCCGTAGGGCGGGCAGGCGGATGGTGAATACGGAAAGGCGGTAGAAAAGATCAAGGCGGAAATTGCCCGTTTCACTTTCTTCTTTTAAATCTCGGTTGGTGGCAGCGATGATACGGACGTTAACCTTGGTTTCTTTTGTTTCGCCAACTTTTAGGAATGTGCCTGTTTCGATCACCCGCAACAATTTGGCTTGGAGGGTCAAGTCCATTTCCCCTATTTCATCTAAAAAAATAGTTCCGTTATTGGCTTCCTCGAAAAGGCCGATCTTATCCTTGGTCGCTCCAGTAAACGAGCCTGCTTTGTGGCCGAACATTTCACTTTCCAAAATGTCCTTACCCAATGCGCTGCAATTGATGGCCACGAACGGCAAGGAATTGCGTTGGCTTTCATAATGAATAGCCTGTGCAAAAACCTCCTTCCCTGTACCCGTTTCCCCTGTCAGTAGAACTGTCGTGTCGGTCATAGCGACCTTTTTTGCCATGTCGATCGCATGCTGCATCGGTTTGGAATAGCCGACTATTTTCTCAAAACTAAACCGTTCGCCCACCTGCTCTTCAAGTTCCTGTACCCTGAACTGCAACAGTGCCTTATCCACCGCCCGGCTCACGAGCGGGATGATCTTGTTGTTGTCGTCGCCCTTTGTGATGTAGTCAAATGCACCACTTTTGATGGCCGTCACGCTGTCGGGTATGGTGCCAAAAGCTGTGTTGAGGATGACCTCACTCGGTGGGCTTATCTGTTTCAGCTTGGGCACGAGATCGACGCCATTGGCATCGGGCAGTTTGACATCGCAAATGACGACATGGACTTTTTCCTGCGCCATCGTTTTCAATCCCTTTTGCCCAGTATCGGCCTTGAATACCTGATAGCCTTCTAACTTGATGATGCGAGCCAAGAGGTTGAGAATATCGGCTTCGTCGTCTATGATGAGGATGTTGGCTTTCACGTTTTTAGTGATCAGTGATTAGGTGATTAGTGATTAGTCGGGAAAGGGTAAGATAGGTGTTGTTGGGAAAATACTTTAATTGTTGAACAGAAAATTGGTATCGATGTTGACTCGTCACCTTCTATTTTGTGACATAACCAAAAATAATATTTGTTATTTTTTTATTATAAATTATATTCGCCTCTCCTTCTGAAAATTGATTACAATAGATGTTTCCCCTTACGTCCGAGGTATATTGTTATTTCAAGCATTATTATTAATCCTTAGGATACAAACGTACCTTAAAAGGTTACCATTAATTTACCTGATCGGCCGGAAAAACCGGCCTTTAGCTTATGCCGTCCCTTATTAAACTTTATAAAACAATTTAATTATCATGAAGAATTCCATCAAATTTCCATCCCTGTTTTTTGTCATTTTTGTTCTTTTTGCTTTTGCAATAGTCTCCTGTGAAGAAATAGAAGGAGAGAACACCGAATGCAACGAAATTTGCGCAGATATTGAAGAAGCATTTGGTAGCCACGGTGACTGCATGAGCCTATGCAATACATGCTTGAACCCAAGTGAATCTACGGGCAACACGGCTGTATGTATTTGTAACTACATCGAAGTAATAATTGAAGCAGAGGGATCTTCTTGGGAAGAATTTACTGGCGGCGATGTCAAAAACTTTGGCCAGTGTGTCAAGCTAGTAAAAGCAGAAATATTAGCTTCCGAAGATTAATTCAAAAAGCCAAATAAGCATTTCAAAATCATTGTTTTTTTAACCGAGGGGCGGAAGCCGAAAACAACTACAACATTGGCTTGGATAATCCAGTCAAAAATTCAACGATTTGTAGTGAGTGCCTATAGGTATTGAATTCAATTAAGTGCCAGCAAAGTATCCCTTTGTTGGCACTTGTTTTTTGGACGAGACAGTAAATTTTTACTTTCGGCAAAAAGACAAGAGAGAAAATCAATAACGTTGAAGTATTTTAGGAATAGTGATTAGTAATTCCATGCCAGCCGACGAGGCAGGGTTTATAGTGTGATTAGAAGAGGAAAGGATAAGATAGATGTTGCAGCGGAAATACTTTATCTCACCAGATCAATATACCCATTCAATAGCTCCGGTGCTTCCACCGTCCCTGTTACTCGTTGTTCATAAACCTTACAAGTGTAATAATAGGTGCCAGCGGGCAGGTCATTGCCCTTCAGGTTTTCACCAGACCAATTGATATTCGGGTCACGGGTTTCAAAGACGAGCTGACCCCAGCGGTTGAAGATGCTCAGTTCGATGTTATCAATAAAACAAAATGGATAGGGGATATAAAGATCATTGGCACCGTCGCCATTGGGGGTGAAAGTATTTGGAAGGGAAAAATTCGGGCAATTGTCCACACAGACGATATTGCTGAAATCACTTTCATTGGCGAAAGTATCAAGCGCAGTGACGGCATAGCAGCCGGCGAGGCCTCGGTCTGGGGAATGGAATAATTTTGTGTCGTTAGCTCCTACTACATTTTCCAATAAGACAAATTCGCCCCCTTCAAATGGGGAGAAATAGATATTGTAGCTGACCACATCGTCGGTTTCTGTGCAAAGTTCCATGGGGTTGACCCAATCCAGTTCATTTTCCAACTCATCGGCTTCGTCACACCTTTCCATATTATCACAAATATTTTTGACATTCAGGGTTGGAGGGCAGGGGGGCACATTGTCCAAAGGGATGGCACATGCTTCTTGCGACAGATTGATCTGAGGACTTGGGATGTCGGGCAGGCCATACGAGCCATAAGCCTGAACATAGTAGCAATATTCCCGTCCATTGACCAGGCCATCGTCCATATAAAAAGTATCCTGCAACGCCTCGGCGATCAACTCCCAATCGACGCCATTCCAACGGAAGATATCGTATTTATAGTTGGACCAGGGTACGTCGAAGCGCCAGTAGAGGTCATTGCGGTTGTCCGTAGGGTCTATTTCCAAAAAAACGGAAGAAGCATCGGCGGCATAGCCAAGCAGTACAGACCCACTGTCGGCAAAGAATGCCAACCGATAGTGATGCGGTTCATTCAAAGTGTTGAGGTCGACAGTCTGGTCAATGAAATTATCTTGCGTCAACCCGTGGAAAGTGGGGCTGGAAAAGGAGGCAACTGATTGGAAATTGCCATCCCGCAAGCCAACCGCCCTCGATAGTTCATAACGGTAAGGCCCGGAATTAAGCATGGTGTCCAAATCCTCGGCACGAGGCTTCACCCATCGGATTTCGACCTCGCCATTGGCCGACGCCGTTTCGTTGACAGTAACGTGGGTGATGAGCGGAACGTCTCGACTGAGTTGGATGCATGCTTTTTCGGAGGCAAGGCTTTCGGTAATATTGTACGGCTGACCACTTGATGAACGTTTTGCAAAACGGGCGAGGATGCGGTAGCAATAGGTGTGCCCGCGTTGCACATTGGTATCGGTATAGGTGTAGCGACCATTGGCTTCGTCCAACGTGTTGACCAGCCAGCTATAACCTGTGTCTGCCAATCCAGTAGTACAAGAATCTATCGTGATGCCATCGCCCTCTTTCCGCCAAACGGAAAAGCTGAGGAAAAAATCATCGGCTGCATTCTCACAGGAATAAGGCAATTCCCAAGTTACGGTAATTTGATTGGAACTGGCCTCAGCCTGCACATCAAGCGGTGGTGGGCCGACCACCCTGATCAAAACCGTTTTGGAGGAGGTCAGCCCTCCTGAATTATTTGCCAAAAAGAAGTCATCTTCTGCTGTAAATACAACCGTGTAAGGCTGACTGGAAATATGCTCACAGGTTGTTTGCCAACGAAACCTTTTTGACACAGGCTGCTCTTCATGCGCGGCAGATGGGCTTCCGAATGGGCGCCAAGTTTCTGCATCATTGGCGGGGCTGACATCCAAGATAAAAGGTGCGCCAGCCGCAGATAGTTTCACCTTATCCCCAGGGTTTGGATCGGTCGCTATTACCTCAAAATCAATGAGTTCGCCTGCGACAACACATATTTCATCAATGGTTTTAATAATAGGTGGTTTGTTGTCATCACACTTTTCCACGAGTATCTGCATATCGCGGATAGTCGTATCAATGGGGATGCCGTCCCGCCAACTGATAATGATGAATGCAATATTGTATTCTCCGAGTATTTCTGGTACCATCCATGTGATAGTTCCCTTAACTGGGTCAATTGCCAGAGAAGAGGTATCAGAACTACCGGGAATGTTTTGGGGAAATGTATAGTTGGGCACAGGCATACCTGGCCCATGAAGCGGAACAATCAATTCGTATGACAGGCTGTCGTTATCGGGATCAAAAGCACCAGGGTTATGGGTGTAAATTTCACCAGTACAAGCATATCCAATAGGTCGATTGATCAACTGAGGAGTGCTATTGCATCCTTGGTCCTGACCACTGAAAAGAGTAAAGGCAGTATGGATATAAAAGTCCACATTGCCAGAACTGGGAGGGTTGACGTTCAAAATACCATCGTTCCGTCTGGGGTCAGTCATGGAGACCACATAATGCCCAGGGCCACCATAGGTATGGGTGGCAATGTAAATGTTTTCGGATACATCATTGCCCAAAGGCACGCCCGAGGCGCCACTTTCACGGGGAACCACATCACTTCTGCCATCACCCCAAAAGATTTCCAATTCAGTCCTGTTCACGCCTTGTTCGCTGCTTGTTTTGGTGTACATTTTTAAGATACAGCGAACAGTATTGCTCGAACATGGGTCAACTTGTTCAATGATGATTTCCCCCGCGCGGTTGTGCGTTGCGAAAAGCGGGTTGTTTATCAAAAACAAAAATGCCGGGATGGCGAGATAGCGGAGATAATTTTTCATAGCAAAATTTGGGGGTGAATGTTGTTGTTGCCAGAATGTGGAGAAACATTGACCAACAATAAACAATCACCGAATCAAATCAATATATCCATTCAACAATTCCGGCCCTTCCACAATCCCCGTCACCCGTTGCTCGAACACTTTACAAGTGTAAAAATAAGTACCAGCGGGAAGTTCTTTTCCGTTCAGGTTTTCGCCGGACCAATTGATGTTGGGGTCACGGGTTTCATAAACGAGCTGCCCCCAACGGTTAAAAATATTGAGTTCGATGTTTTCAATAAAACAAAACGGATATGGGATGTAAAAATCGTTTTGACCATCGCCATTGGGCGTAAAGGTATTGGGCAGGGAAAAATTGGGGCAGTTGTCAACGCAGAAAATATTGCTGAATGCGCTTTCATTGGCAAAAGTGTCGAGCGCCGTGACAGCATAGCAACCGGCAATGCCACGATCGGGCTGGTGTTCGTAATTGACCGTTCCCGAATCATCAATCCAAGCAATGAACTCAAGCTCTCCCCCATCGGTGGGAGAAAAATATATATTGTAGCTCACTACGTCATCCGTTTCTTCACAAAGCACCATGGGGTTGATCCAAGTAAGGAAATTTTCCAAAATTTCTCCGTCTTGGCAAGTGCGGTTATCATTGCAAATATTGTCCACTAAGAGTTCAGGTGGGCAGGGCGACACATTATCTATTGGGACGGCACACGCCTCTTGCGAAAGGTTGATCAATGGTTCTGGAATGCCTTGTATGCCAAAGGAGCCATATGCACGGATGTAATAGCAATATTCTCTGCCGTTGAGCAATCCTGTGTCGGCATAAAAGGTGTCCTTCACCGAAGTTGCTATTAAATCCCATCCCCCCATGTTGTTCTGACGGAACACATCGAATGTGTCATTGACCCAAGGTACATCAAAACTCCAAGAAAGGTTATTTCGGTTGTCGGTAGGTTCTATTTCCAAAAATACAGAAGAAGCGCTTGGTGAATAGCCCAATGGTTCGGGTTCGTTATTAGCATAAAAAGCCAATTCGTAAGTATAAGGGTTTGCCTCCGTGTTCAGCACGGGAGCCAAGTCAGTAAATTGGTTGGCAGTCAAAGCTGAATAGGTTGGTGCATCAAAAGTTGCCACTATGTCAGAGCCACCGCCCTGAAAGCCTTGGGTGCGGATCAGTTCGTAGCGGTAAGGTCCGGGATTTACCAAAGTATCAAGATCCTCGGCAACGGGTTTGATCCAACGAATATCAATCTCACCGTTGGTGAATGCTGTTTGGTTAATGCTCACGTTGGTGATGAGCGGCACTTCTCTACTGAGCTGTACACATATTTTATCAGAAGCAAGGCTTTCAACAATATTGTAGGCTTGCCCTGTCTCTGTTCTTTTAGCAAAACGGGCAAGGATGCGGTAACAATAGGTACGTCCCCGTTCTACGTCCATATCCACCCACTGATACCGACCGTTCAATTCATTGCGGGTATTTCCCAAAAGCGTATAGCCAGCGCCTTCAAGGCCGGGTTTGCAATTGTCCGGCGTAAAATTATCATTACCCTCTTTCCGCCAAACGGAAAAACTAAGGAAAAAATCATCGGCCGCATCTTCGCAGACATAAGGCAGTTCCCAACTCACAGTGATGCTATCTGAACTAGGCTCTGCCTGCACATCGAGTGGCGGCGGCCCGACCACTTTTATCCGCACCGCTTTCAGGGAAGCAAGTCCAGTAGAATTGGGTATAGACTGAAGGAAAAAATCATCCTCTGCTTTGAAAACAACCGTATAGTGAAGATCGGAAATATGCTCGCAGGCCGTTTGCCAGCGGAATGTCTTCACCACTGGTTGTTCCTGGTAGGTCGCTGAAGGGTTGCCTATGGGACGCCAAATTTCAACACTGTCCGCAGGACTTATGGCCAAGTCAAATGGCGATCCTAAAGCCGATAATTTTATCTTATCGCCGGGATCCTGATCGTCTTTTGCGGTTACCTTGAATTCAACTACATCTCCAGCCACAACACATATTTCGTTAGGTGCATCTATTTCCGGGGCATGGTTGTCGTCACAATCATATACGACGATCTGCATATCCCGGAGAGTGGTGTCGATGGGCATGCCGTTGCGCCATGATACAATGATGATGGCCACATTGTATTCTCCTAAAACAGATGGGACAAACCATTCGAGTGTACCCGTGATTTCATTGACAGTTAAGCTACCTCCCTGGTTTTGCACATTGGGTGGCCAAATGTAATTGGGTACCGGGGAATTCACATCCTGCAATGGAATGATGAGTTCATAGGACAAGCTGTCACCGTCCACATCGTAAGCACCGGGGTTATGGACAAAAAACTCCCCCGCACAAGCATAGTCTATCGGTGGATTCAAAAGTAAAGGTGTGCTATTGCACCCTTGGCTCTGACCACTGAACAATGTGAAAGTCGTTTGCAGATGGAACTGTACATTTTCCGAGCCTGGCGGGTTCACATTCAATATACCACCGTTGCGGTTGGGATCAGTCATGGAAACGGTATACCTTCCCGGGCCATCGTAGGTATGCTCTGCCGAGTAAATATTGTATTTCACATCGTTCGGCAATTGTTGGCCATTGCCATTGACCCTTGCCACAATTTCACATGGCCCTGCCACATCCCAACAGATGGTCACCGAATCACGGTCAGCGGGAACACTACTGGTCTTCGTCCAAGTAAAAACTGTTACCAGAACTGTATTACTTGTACAGCCGCCGACCTGTTCAACGACGATCTCGCCCGCCCGGTTGTGGGTCGCATGGGCAACCCATGCAATTTGCATCAAAAAAATTAAGGAAACGAATCGAAGTAGTGGCTTTTTCATGTAGTACTTTTTAACAATGAGCGATGTAATGCTTAAACACTTATAATTTTGTTCCAAAATAAAAGAAAAATTGATGGAATGGTTGAATGGCTTCAAGGTTAGATGGTTTCATGGCTTTATTGTTTCATGGATAGAGTGCTGGTATTGTCTCAATAGGGTGAATATAAATTGGTTTTCAATAAAGAACGGCTATTTATGTCTGGTAGTTTGTAAAACGGGTGACTTATTGAGAAAATGGTAGACTGTGGACGGTGCCATTCATAGGACTGAACAATAGAACAGCAGGCAATGGACCACCTCATCAAAAAAAAGTCTTCCTATTTATTAATACTTCCAACCATTATTAGTAAAATCGCACAGCAAATCAGCAAAGCGGAGTGGACTGGCCGACAGCCTACCTGCACTCTTAATACTTCTCCAATATGGCAAGCCCAACTGAAAATCTCACCAAACGATATTATACCATCAGCGAACTGGCTAATATGTTTGACGTTTCCAAATCGCTCGTGCGTTTTTGGGAACAAGAATTCGACTATCTCCGCCCCTATAAGTCAAGTAAGGGCGAGCGGCGTTTTACACAGGAAAATGTCAAGCAGTTTGAAGAAATCTACCATCTCGTTAAAGAGCAAGGTTACACCCTCGCTGGTGCTAAACGCATGCTGAAAGAAAACAAAGGGTATATCCAACAAAAAAAAGAGGCTTTGAAAACATTGCAGCGGTTGAAGGGCTTTTTGGAGGATTTGAAGTTTCAGCTGTAATGGATTCCATTATTATTCGATTAACGATTAGAGATTAGAGATTAGAGGATTAACGATTTTTGATTTATTTCGACATTGCTAACAATCAAAAATCGTTAACCCTCTAATCGTTAATCGAAATATGTTTTATCAATGAATTTCTTGTCCAATCCAGAACTTCCGTTTATTCTAGAAAACTATAAAGGCAACCCTATCAGTAACAGCGGTCGTTTTTTTCATCCGCAATACCCGTTCGAATTGGGATGGGCAGATGTTGCCAAATGGAAATCCAAGCCTAATCCTTACGCTGAAGCAAAAAAGAAAGAAACTTGGCGGGCTACTGTCATTCAAGACGATGTTTTTTTAAAAAACAATAAAGATGTATTTGTGTGGTTGGGGCATGCTTCTTTTTTCTTTCGGTTAAATGGGAAAAGTATTTTAATTGATCCAGTTTTTGGGAAATTATCATTTTTAATGCCCCGTTATTCTGAATTGCCCGTTAATCCAAATAAATTTGAAAAAATAGATTTTATTCTTCTTACGCACGATCATCGAGACCACTGTGATATTCCGAGTTTAAAATTATTGGCAAAAAATAATCCGCAGGCGAAAATTATTTGCGGATTAAATATGACTCCTGTTATTTCCCATTTATTTAATAAAAAAAATATTGTGGAAATGGGTTGGCACCAACAATATTCGGACGAAAAAAATAATTTAAAAATTACTTATATGCCGACCCGCCACTGGTGCCGTCGTTATTTAACCGATACCAATAAACGACTCTGGGGTGCCTATATTTTTGAGACAGAAAATAAAACCATTTATTTTGGTGGCGACTCTGGTTATGGCGACCATTTTAAATCCACCGCTGAATTATTTCCAAATATAGATTATGCTTTTTTAGGCATCGGCGCTTTTGCCCCGGTGTGGTTTATGCAATCGAACCACATGAGCCCGTCTGCTGCATTTAAAGCATACAAGGATTTAAATGCCAAACATTTTGTGCCGATGCATTTTGGGACTTTTGATTTATCGGATGAGCCGTTGGGGGAGCCGTTGCGGTTGTTGAAAGGGATTTATGAGGAAAAAAGATTAAATGGCGAAATATTGTTTTCGGATATTGGAAAAAATAATTACATGAAAGAATAGGGTTCTAAATGAATCTATTTGGTCAAAAAAAATTTTGGGACAAGTTTTATTAAATCTTTGAGATTTAGCAAAACAGGAATGTCTCGACCGATTTGCTAAAATTTTAAAAATTTAGTAAATCTTTTGACCAAATAAAATCACTTATAGCCAAGAATAGAAACACCTGACGAAAAATAAAAAAAGAAACACACCTAATTGATGTGCTTCTTTTGTATAAGGGGATTCAATTTTTCAAAAAATCAAAACTAAATTAAACTATACCTTTTAATACCAACAGAAAGAAATAGCTTTATTGTTATTTGAAAAATCACGGGAAAGTAAACCCTGTACTGCAGCCAAGTTTGCCTCTTGTGAAGTTGATAATATTATTACCATTTGTTAAATGCACTTCACATTCAGCAGACCAATTTAAATACGATACTTTGATTTTCCAAACACCTGCCGCTAATGCTCCTGCATGTTGCAAATAGGTAGAATGGTCGATGCATGTTGGCCTAGAATCGCGTAGAACATCCAACGTAAAACTCAAGTCTTTTCCTTTAGTTCCTTTTAGATCAATAGGAGTGAATTCGTATATAATTCTGCGTTCTGCAATCGGCCCACTTCCATAACAAGGAAACCTTACATTTACAGCGGGATTGGCAGTAGTTGGAATATAAGGTTCATCATTGTCAAAAAGCCCACAGCCTTGAATCGTCAAAGACAAGCAAAGCAGTAAAAAAATAACCAAAAAATAATTGGTTTGAATTAAGTTTTTCATAATCATAAAAATTTGAGTTTGAAAAAAGTTATTTAAATTTCGACAAGTTGTTTAGGAAGGCTAAAATCCATATCCTATTGATAAGCCTAATTTTGGCACTAGGCCTTTCTTTTTATAGAACAGAAATTGCCCATCTTCTGCTATTCGGCCATAAATGTTGGAATTTTGATATCCAATACCTGTAAAAATATCCAATAAGAGTAAAGGGGATTTTCTATATTTTATCCAAAATTGCCAACCTATCATTACACCTCCTGAATAGGATTCTAAATCAAGTATTTCAATATTTTTTGCTGAATTCGTTTTACTATTTATATTAACATTGAGTGTTTGGTATTTTAACCATATACCTGTGTAAATTCCTGTAGGTGCATTTTTATTTGGGCTTTCAATTATTCTCGGTGGAATATAATACCTGAGCTCAGGGTAGGCTGAAAAACCTCTTATTCGTCCTTGTAATTGATCCCACAACTCTATATCTTTTGTAGAAATTGACCCGCCAAGTTGAATGGTTAACCTTTTTGTTATTACTTTTTCAAACTGCCCATCCAATGTTGAAAGGAAAAACCCTACGGGATTGATTTTGACCACATTAATGATAGATGGTTGTTGATGTTGTGCATCTATTTTTAGATATAAAAATGAGAATACAACAATCCAAAGAAGAGGATGGCTTTTACTTGAATTTAACATAACGGATATTTTGGATTTAACGTTGAATCTAAAGCCTTTTAAATATCGATCTTGAAGTAGCTTTTTACTAGTCTTTTTCAATGAGGATCGGAATCGGGTACGAAAAATTTATATCTACACTTGTTTCGGTTCCAGCTTCATCGCCACTTGTATCCCCAACGATAGTAAATTGTCCGAGTGTTTTATTTATGATATGATCATCATGTCCATTGTCCGTAATATCAATAATGTTATCAAAATTTATTGGACCTTCTATTCCTTTGATATGCCAACCAATAGGAGCATTATAAACAATATGTTGACCACTCCAACCGTAAACATCAGTCCAATCAGATTGTGTCTCTCTTGCACTCATCCAAACGTACAAATAAACCTGTTTATCGGTATAGAAAAAGCGGACGCCTATATTAATATCGGGTCCATGGCCATTGTAATCTGCGTCGCCCCCTTTATGCGGAGGAGTGTAACTAAATTTGGTAGGGACAATTTTTATTGTTTGAATTTCCGGGGTAGAATTATCCTTTTGGATTGAAATGGCAGAAATTTCAACTTCATCAAATAATACAGCTATGTAATTATAACTCGCTAATAAATTGTCGCTCAACCCAGAAATATCAATGGTGAATTGATAATTGCTTTGGAAATAAATACTATTTACCAAATTCATACTATTACCATTTTGGCCCATTAATATGGCTTCGAAGGAAGTTTTCTCAACCATGTCATATCCGAAGAAGACGATTTCTTTTCGGGTATCAGCTAAAGCTGAAAGGTCAATAACATTCATAGTTGTTTGACAAATGGTTGGCGTAACCTTAGGTGGATCGCCTCCTAAAAACTTTACCTTTATATTTTCCAATGTTCGAATTATTCTAGTAGGAATCGCATCAAGGATACACACGACATTAGTCGTTGCTGCCCCGATGGAATTATTCAATAATTGCTGAACATCATTTCTTATCGTAGCTTGAATATCATGCACAAATTCTTTTTCTAAATTCTCAAGAACATATTGCCAATCACTAGGAGCATTTTGAATACTAGTAATAGCTTCATCCAAGCTGAAGATGGTTTTTTCCCTTAGGTATTTAATTTCATCTGCCACTGCATCTATTCTTTTACAACCTGCCCAAAAAGAACAAAGAAAAAAGGAATCTATTAATATTAAGGGATAGAAGAAAAAATTGTATAATGCATGTTTTGATTGAAATGGGCTTATAGATAATTTTGATTGAATTTTTTTCATAATCGGATAGTTGAAACTTATGAATATTTGATTTGTCGATACAAAGTTGTATACAAATCAATTAACACGAAACAACTATCTAAAATTCAGGCAATTTGACCTAATGGATTGTTAAAGCACGTATCTTGATTAAATATTAGGCAGTTTAGTCGAACTGTTATTCATTAACTTTATTTATAAGATAAAACTGTTGTGTCATACCTTTTTACAATTGTTTACTATGTAAGATATTCTACATTATGCTACCACTTAGGTAGTTTAATTCTACCCTTAGCCGAAACCTTCAATTCATGGCCATTTGTCATTTTCACCTTCGCATTTTCTCCTTTTATATATCTAGTTACATAATTTATATTTACAATATGAGAATTGTGAATTCTACGGAATATGTTTTTAGGCAATCGATCTTCGAATTTCCCGATGTTATGACCAGATACATAAGTTTTATTTATTGTAATAATCTTTGTAGCAGCCCCCTTTGCTTTAAGATAAATAATATCATTTAGAAGGCAATAATCATAGCCGGACATAGTAGGTATTGCGAACCTCTTGTCAGTATCTGCCTGCAAGTTTTTAATCAATTCTTTAATTTGCCTCATATTATCTTCTTTACTTGTAACATTTTCATCTTTCTTTCTTTGCACTCTTTCTACAGCCTCTCTTAGGTCATCTTCATCTACAGGTTTCAGCAGATAATGAAGAGCACTAAATTTAAAAGCCTCAAAAGCATATTCGCTAAAGCCGCTCACAAAAATGATTTCAAAATCAATATCTTCTAAAAGTTCCAGCATGCCGAAACCATCCATACGAGGCATCTTTGCATCTAAAAAAATTAAATCAGGCGTAAATTTTTTGATAGCATCAATTCCCTCTTTACCTGAATTACACTTGGCAAGTATTTCTATGTCAAGATCATATGCCTCAATGTCCCTTTCTAAATTGTCGTTACTTGCTGGTTCATCATCAATCAAAATTGCACGTAATTTCATAATATGCACTTTTATTTAGGAATTATTATTTCCACTTTAGTTCCAAGTGATTTTTGGGCATGATCCACTTTATCGATAACATTTAAAGCAATATTATTATACCTTAATCTATCAGCGGACAATCTCATCCCGAAAGACTCTTTGTTTGTAAAATTCTTCGTTCTTAATTTTTCTGAAGCTTCTCTGCCAATTCCGTTATCTTCAATGATACATTTAATACAGTTCTTATAGTTTGCAATTATAAGACTGAGCTTGCAATCATTCTCTTTTGGAAGCAATCCATGCCAAATTGCATTTTCTAAATGAGGCTGAACAGTCAAAGGGGGGATATCTACCAATTCAACATCAATAGCGTCATCAATTCTAATCTCGAATTCAAATTTCTCTTTAAACCTTAAAGACTCAATTTGTAAAAATATTTTGCACATTTTCAATTCGTCTGCCAAAGAAATAAGGTTTTTATCTGAGTTAAACAGTACATACCTAATAAGTTTTGAAAATCGAGTTAAATATTTTATTGCTGTGCTATTCTTCCCTTCATGAATCAATAGCTTTATTGAATTCAAACCATTAAAAATAAAATGTGGATTCATTTGTGATCGCAATGCTATGAGCAAAGCTTTGTTCTTATTTTCAATCATTAATTTGTTTTTATGCCCTAATCCTATTGAAAAGAAAGTGATTTCAATTATTACACCTATCATCAAGTATATTAAAGATATATCCCAAACATTATCAGCATTCTCTGGTTTTATAATTTTAGAATGCACCTCTGATATAGAAGCACATATTACAAGAATGATAGAACCACAAATGATATATTTGGTCAAAACTGTTCTTTTTTTTACTACTAAATATATCCCATAAACTAAACTTACAAGCACAAGGCATGTTTGAAAAACAAACCAAACAAAATCACATAATTGAACCCCTCCTATTATCCAAAATATTTTATCAATAACTATATAGCTAAGAAGTATCGCAACTGTCACTATAACAGCTTTTTTATCTTTTGAGCTAATCCCACCTATATCAAGAAAATCATAAACAAATAAAAGATAGGTTATATATATTAAAATTGAAATAGGGGTTTCGAAATGACTAGACCACTCTGTGAACAATGAAAAGAAAATATTGAATTCCGGATGCCATAATTCAAACCATCTTAAAAAATACAAAAAAACAACTCCAAGATAAGCGACGTAGTACAGATAAGATATTTCTCTAACCATGAAATATTGAATTGTAGAAAAAACAATTACAAAAAATAATATTCCAAAAAAAAGAGCATTAAACGAAGTATATATAGAGGGCATTTTTGCGTAAATTGGAGGAGTACTAATTAAACTATACTTGCTTAATAATTTTAATTCTAACTTACTGCCATTAACTTTTCCTTTGATTTTAAGGAATATTTCTGATGTATCAGAAGCATTGGTATAGATTGGAAAAATATTTTGATAAGGGTGAACCCTCTCTTCATCACGTACAAATAGTCCATTTTTTTTGAGACCCACCTTCCTTTATACTTTATATAAGAATTAACTTTTCCAAAATACCCTGAGTACAGATATGAATCAATAATTTTAGAAGTGTTGTTCTGTAACTTTATCAAAACCCAAGTTTGGATTATTTTATCCGAACTATTGGATAAAGAAAGACGCAACTCTGATAAAGATCTAAATTTATCAAGAGGTAATAAATCAGGATTATCAATACCTGATTTATCATAAAAAATTAAAGCTTTGCTGCTTATTTCTAATGCTCCATCTTCAAGTTCACCAAGGACAACATTATTGCCTTTTGAGTATAAAGAGAAACAAAAGAAAACGAAAAACAACCAATTATGTTTTAATTGATATTTCTTCAACAGTAAATGTTTAGTGTACTTAAAAATAATAGCAAAGTCGAAGATAGTAGATTTAAAACAAATTTATCATCATATCTAATAACTCAGAGAAAACATCTATATATTAGGCTTTTTATCAAATAACTGTTAATAACAAAACTGTTTTTGTTCAGAGATTGAGTGCTGTAAATTAAACTGCACTGCACTATATTTCTGAATATACTTGGTTTGTTTTGAATTCTTGTCTCCGTTTTGGAAAATTCAACAACTTATAGAAAGAAGCCTGGTTGACCCTTTCACTTATAATCCAATATATTAACCCCCTCCTCACAAAACCTATAATCCTCCACCACATTCGAGGCTACCACGACAGTCCGGTCACCCAAATATTTTTCCGCTAAATTTAAATACCAATCAATGCCTTGCCGATCCAAATTAGTTGTTGGTTCATCCAATAATATAAGAGAGGAATTAGAGCAAAGGGCAAGCGCCAATTTCAGGCGCTGCTTCATGCCAGATGAAAAATGGCGAACTTCTTTGTTTTTTGCTCTGGGAAAGGCGAGTAGGTCAGTAATGATATCTTCTGTCACGTTTTCCAAAAAAGGCTTGAATTGTCGTTGAAAGCGGAGTATTTCCAAAAGGGTGAATTCTTCGATCAAATCAATATATGGTGCAGCATAGCTAATTTGTTTGTATACATCCTCTATCATCAATTTTTTTTCACCAAAGGAAAATTCCACCATCCCTTTCGAAGGAGTCAAGTGCCCAGAAAGCACTTTCATCAAAGTGGACTTGCCACTACCGTTTGGCCCAGTGAGCGAATACTTCTCACCTTGCCGAAAGCAGTAGTCTATCCCTTTGAATACCCAATCGTAGCGGTAGCGTTTGGAGACTTGATGGAGTGTGATTTGCATGGTTAAATGGTTAAAATGGCTGAATGGTTGGATGGCCATTTTAACCATTCAACCATTTAACCATTCAGCCATTTATCTCCTCCCATTCATGTGCTGGAAGCCCCGCATGATGCCACGGTCAGCACGGCGGATGAATTCGAGGATATAGTCTCTTTCGGGAGTAGCATTGATATCAGTTTCGATGAGTTCCACTGCCTGTGTTGTGTTATAACCTTTTACAAAAAGGATGCGGTAGATGTCTTGGATGTGGTGGATCTGTTCGGCGGTGAAACCACGGCGGCGAAGGCCTACGGAGTTGATGCCGGCATAGGAAAGAGGTTCGCGGGCTGCTTTGACAAAAGGTGGAATATCTTTGCGAACCAAGCTGCCTCCACCCACGAAGCAGTGTTTTCCTACCTTCACAAATTGGTGAACAGCAGTAAGGCCTCCCAAAATCACATAATCTGCCAGTTCGATGTGGCCTGCAAGGGTGACGCCGTTGGCGAGGACGCAGTTTTGTCCTATATGGCAGTCATGCGCTACATGCACGTAAGCCATGAGCAATGAACCGGTACCGATGCGCGTAAGATGGCTCGCCTTAGTACCCCGGTTGAGGGTCACATACTCACGCACAATGACGCGGTCGCCGAGTTCGACGAGGCTGTATTCACCATTGTATTTCAAATCTTGTGGGATAGCTCCAACCACGGCACCTGGAAATATTTTACAACCCTTACCGATGCGGGCACCATCCATGATCGTCACGTTTGGGCCGATCCAGGTATCGTCGCCGATCACGACATCGGCTCCAATGGTAGTGAAGGGTTCAACGGTCACATTTTGACCGATTTTGGCATCAGGGTGAATAAACCTCAACGCCTGCCCGTTTCCATTGAGGTATGGCAGGACCTGCGGTTGTTCAGTAGTAATTTTCATTTCAAAGTTTTACAATTAAAAATTGGTGTTCTCGTTTCCGATCCTTTGTTTTTGGTGAAATGGCCGACCTGACCTTGAAGCTTGATTCAACCAAAGCTGGCCGTTTTTTCCAACCTATTTTATAACGTTGACGAAAAAGGAATGCAAAAGTCAGATGGTCGAATATTAATCCACCTTCATTTAATTTGAACCTTTCTATTCCTACTCTCAACCTTTGAGAAAAAACCTTCCGCTTTCGTGGCAAAGGTTATGGATCTATTATCAAAGAGTCGAAGTAGTACTATGCAACTTTACTTGATAAAATGTTCGTGGAAAATTGGAATGGCAACTTCCTACGGGAGGGGAATTTTATTCTATGATGTTGCGTACAGTTGGAGACACCTACTTAATAGACGGTGTTTATTAAAAAAATAGCTTGAATGAAGGTAGTAAAATGTACTGCTATCCAACTGTGTTTTTTAGTAAATACCCCCCGGTATTTTTCACACGACATCTTAACGTCCCTAAAACTTACAACGCTCCCTTTTATTGTGTAAAATGTTAAGGAAATTTTAAGGTGCAATAGCATTCCTTATTTCAATGTTGCCGCTTGGCATTCCATCTGACAAAACTTATTGGTGGTGTATCAAATGTAAGGGAAACATCTGACCATACTTCTGTTTCCCTATTTTCAGAATCGGCATCCGATAGTTTGCTGACAAAATGCTTTGGATACCTTTTCCTTTTGCGGTAGCCTTCCCCGATGCAGGAACAAACAGATCGGGAAGACCTTCTTATCTGATCTGTCAAACTGAACATTCCCTCTTTCGGAAATTTTTTGGTTTCTTGAAATATATCCATTGTCAATTTAAATGCCTTTCGATAAACAATCAAATCTCTAAAGTTCCCCATAGTTTTTGTTTTTTAAACAACCTATCAAAATCCATAAAACCCAAATCCTTATCACCACCTCATCATTAATTTTCCACCTTAAAAACAGCTGGACCAAAGACTGGCGAACTGCCTAACTATGGACTGGCGAACTGGCTTCCTCTTTTTTTTCCACGTCTTTTCTTCTAACGATCTGAGCGGTCAATTCCCCCTCCGATACCAGTTTGTTTCCGACGTAGGCTGTGCCGTGCATTTGCACTAACCCCCTGCGAATGGGAGCTGTCAGTTCCATTTTCAAGATGAGAGTGTCGCCGGGCACCACTTTTTGCTTAAATTTCACGCCATCAATTTTCACAAAATAAGTATCCCAATTGCCGGGATCACCCACCTGCGAAAGTGCAAGGATTCCACCCGCCTGCGCAAGTGCCTCCAACTGTAGTACACCAGGGAATATGGGATTATTAGGGAAATGGCCTTGGAAAAAATATTCGTTGAATGTAATGTTCTTCACACCGACAACATAATCATCCCCGAGTTCGATAATCTTGTCCACCAAGAAAAACGGGTAGCGATGTGGCAAATAATTGGCAATTTCCATCGTATTATAGATGGGCTCGGCATTGGGATCGTATTTGGGCACTCCACGCAAACGGCGTTGTTCGTTGTACAACTTCTTCAACATTTTGGCAAATTCGACATTGGCCGTATGACCGGGTTTGGTGGCCATGATCTTGCCCTTGATTGGTTTGCCTACCAGCGCCAAATCGCCAATTACGTCGAGCAATTTATGGCGGGCTGGCTCATTGTTGAAAAAAAGTTCGGTAGTGTTTAGAATGCCTTCCTTGTCAATGGTCACGCTCGGTTTTCCCAATTTTTTGGCCAATGCATCCAATTCTTCCTGATTCATCAATCGGTCCACAATAACGATAGCGTTGCTGAGATCCCCCCCTTTGATGAGGTCGTGTTCAACAAGGTATTCCAGTTCATGCAGGAAGACAAAGGTGCGACAAGGTGCAATTTCTGTACAATACAGATCAAGGCTGTCGAGGGATGCGTATTGCTGCCCCAATATTTTTGAATCGAAATCTATCAATGTCGTGACCTGAAAACTATCGGAGGGAAGGGCAATCAGTTCGGCTCCAGTGTTTTCATCATAATACCTCAACGGTTCAGTGATTTCTACAAAATCCCTTTCCTTTTCCTGCTCTTCAATCCCTGCCGTTTCTAAAACTTGGACAAATGGTAAAGCACTTCCATCCATAATGGGCACTTCCGGACCATTGAGCTTGATGAGCACATTGTCAATGGCCAATCCGTACAAAGCCGACAATGCATGCTCAATAGTGCTGACATGGACGCCATTTTGACGAATCGTCGTTCCTCTCAGCGTGGAGACCACATTGCCTGCATCGCCTCTTATGGTGGGGCTCTCCTTAATGTCAATCCTTTGAAACCTAATACCAGTATTGGGTTCAGCAGGATGGAAGGTAAGGGTAACCTCTTTGCCAGTATGAAGCCC
Source organism: Saprospiraceae bacterium (assembly GCA_965222975.1). GTDB lineage: Bacteria > Bacteroidota > Bacteroidia > Chitinophagales > Saprospiraceae > UBA6168. The sequence goes on from CBDCVJ010000024.1 coordinate 27,484, forward strand.
TATGCCTTTCAGGGTGGCTGCTTGTTTTATGGTGCGTTGGTTCATAATTGTTTTCAATGGTGAATGGTAAATGGTAAATGGTAAATAGGGTAATTCACCATTCACCATTTATCATTCACCATTATTAAGCTTCTTTTCCAATTCGTTGATCTTTTTGTACAAGTCCGGTAGCTTTTTGAAAACAGCATAGGACTTCAAATAGCTTTTGTATGGAATGGCAGGAGAGCCGTAAACTGCCTGGTTGGGTTCTTTGATTGGTGCAGCAATACCGCTTTGAGCTTGTACTTGTGAGCCGTCTGCTACATTAATATGGCCAACAAAACCAGCCTGCCCGCCAATGCGGCATTGATTGCCGAGTTTGGTACTGCCAGCTATGCCGGCTTGTGCTGCGATCACCGTGTTCTCTCCGATCTCTACATTGTGGGCCACCATGATCAGGTTATCCAATTTGACCCCTTTACGGACAATAGTTGATCCCACGGAGGCTCGGTCAATAGTTGTATTGGCGCCTATCTCAACACAATCTTCAATAACCACATTACCCACCTGTGGGATTTTCTCATAACTGCCATCGGGCTGTGGAGCAAAGCCAAAACCATCGCCGCCAATGACCACATTTGCATGTACAATACAGTGATCGCCCAATTTACAATCATGGTAAATCTTCACCCCCGGATAAAGGATACAACCTTTTCCTATCTCTACATTTTTACCCAAAAAGACCTGTGGGTATATTATACTCCCTTCTCCTACTGTGGCTTGTGCTTCAATAATAGTATAAGTGCCTACCGATACATTATCTTCCAAAACAGCAGTGGAGTGAATGCATGCTTGAGGTGAAACCATCCCGTCCGACTTTTGCTTTCCATTGAATTTTTCCAATAACACCCTCACCGCATCGTATACATCATCCACTCGGATCAAAGCCGCGGCAGCTACTGGCTTCAACGGTACAAATGACTTATTGGCCAAAAGCACGGAAGACCATTTGGTATAAGCGAAGTCTTCGTACTTGGAGTTGCCGAGAAAAGTCAATGCCCCTTCCCCTCCTTCTTCGATCTTCCCTGGTCGGTCAACTTTCACATTTCCATCGCCTTCCAACTCGCCCCCTAAAAGAAGGGCTATTTCGTTAGCGGTTATCTGCATGGTGGCAAAGATAGGGAGCAGTAAGCGGTAGACAGTAGGCAGTAGGCAGATTTTTACACCAAGTAGATAATGTACTGCAGGGGGGTTGGCTACTTTTGCGGAAAACAAACAAGTTTTGAAAAAAATTAAAATCGGAACAAGAGGCAGCAAACTGGCCCTCTGGCAAGCCAACTACACCCAACAACAACTCGCCAACCTAGGCGTGGAGGCCGAACTCGTCATTATTAAAACCAAAGGCGATAAAGTACAACATCTCGGTTTTGACAAAATCGAAGGCAAAGGCTTTTTTACCAAAGAAATTGAAGATGCTCTGCTCCGGGGCGAAGTGGACATGGCTGTCCATTCCATGAAGGACATGCCCACTACCCAGCCGGAAGGACTGGTTTTGGCAGGCGTCTCCTACCGGGAAGACCCGGCAGACTGGCTGCTCATCAGGCCAGAAGGCCGAGCAAATGGCCAGTTGTTTTCACTAAAAGAAAATGCGATAGTAGGTACTTCGTCTGCCCGACGCAAGGCTTTGATGCTCGACTTCCGAAAGGACATCCAATTAAGGGATATTAGGGGAAATGTGCCAACCCGCATTGAAAAGCTACGGAATGGTGAATTCGATGCCATCCTTTTGGCAGGTGCAGGCATCAGCCGTTTGGAACTGGATGTTTCCGATTTGAAAGTGGTGAAATTCAATCCAAGGGAATTTACACCTGCTCCTGCGCAGGGTGTCCTTACTTACCAATGTTGTGAGGCTGACCTCGAAACTCGCCGCCTTATCAAGCAACTGCATCACCCTAAAGTGTCGGCTGTAACGAATGTGGAGCGGAGTATATTAAAAGGCATTGGCGGTGGTTGTCACTTACCATTGGGCGCTTATTGTGAGCAGGATACTAATGGACATTACCACGTTTGGGCGTCGTATGCAAAAGCATGGGATGCACCTTTGAAGCAGGTGCGGCTCTCATCGAGCACGAGTTTTAAATTGGCGGAAAAGGTTGTGGAGATGATTAATGGTGAATGGTGAATTTATTTTAAATAAATGGAGAATTCTATTAAGCGAATATTTATTTCAAGAAATCAAAACGACGATAGTGTTTTTTATAAAACATTGACCAAGCATGGATTTGATGTGCATGGTGAATCATTGATTAATATTACACCCTTTCCTTTTGATAGCGTTCCTGAAGCAGACTGGATTTTTTTTTATAGTAAAAATGGAGTAAAATATTTTTTTGAGCAATTAAATAATGAAATAATATTTAAGAATAAATTCGCAACTATTGGCTTCGGCACAGCTGAATATTTGGTGACCCATGCTCCAGCAATCCACTGCTTCAATCGTGGGCAACTCCCACTTTCGTTCATCGGCGACGGAAAAGCACAAACAACAGCTAAAGCATTTTTAAAAATCGCAAAAGGGAAAAAAATATTATTCCCAAGGGCAAAGAATAGTCAGCGATCAGTACAGCTAATACTGGGGAATAAAGTAGAAGCGATTGATTTAATAGTATATAATAACATACCGAAAAAAACATTTGATTTACCAGAATTTTACATATTGGTTTTTACCAGCCCATTAAATGCAAAGGCTTATTTTTCCGTAAAAAAAATAAATGATAATCAATTAATAATTGCTATTGGAAATACAACGGCAGCAGCATTAAATAAATTTGGGATTAAAAAAATAAAAATTGCGGAAAATCCTTCTGAAGAGGCTCTCGCCAAAATTATTTTGACCCACTTATCAATTAACAATTATTAATTAATTATTAATCGACCATTTGATTTTTTCTCCTAAAAACAAAAACATAAACAGCCCAAGCCAACAGCAAAGTAATACTGCCAAAAAGGATGGGCAACCCCATACTATAAGCATTTAAATAACCCCCGATCACTGGCGGGATAATTTGCCCTAAAGACAACATGGACTGGTTGATGCCCAGCACCTCGCCTTGTCGGTCAGAACCTGCCTGCATGGAAACAACAGTTGTTAGATTGGGAGAGGTAATGCCATGAGAAATGGCAATAAGCGGGTTGATTAAATAAAACCAGATGTCTTTGGCAGGTAGGAGCAAAAGGCCAATGAACAACCCTTGTGAGAACAGGGAAAAAGCAGGTACTTTGATGGCGGGCACGACATTGGCCAATTTTCTAACAATGCCCCCTTGCGTAATGACCAGCCATAGGCCGATCCACCCAAAAAGGAACCCAATATCTTTTTCGGAATAAGTAAATTTTTCGATCAAAAGGACGGCAAAAAATTGGGTAAAAAAACTGAACCCAATGGACAGCAATAAAACAACCGTGAATATGGTGCGGAGTTTTTTTTCTCTAAAAGAAATACCGACATTCCTAAAACCCTTGAACAAACTATTCCATGAAATCGGCTCGGCTGTAGTTTGGATTATTTCTTCGTTTCCTTTTTGCAGCGCAGGCAATGTTTCCCTAAAATTGAATTTTACTAAAATAACATTTGCCAATGTGAGCAAGGAAGTGAAAATAAAAGGCGTTGCTGGATTAAACCAGTTGACTACCGTTTCGTCAGCTAATATCCCTCCCAGCGTTGGGCCAAGAATAAAACCCAATCCAAACATCATCCCAACCATCCCAAAATTTTTGGTCTTGTCCTTTTCATCACTCACATCCGCAATAGCCGAATAAACAATGGCAATATTTCCACCCAAAAAACCGGGAATCATACGACTAAAAAAGAGAAGGTAGATGTTGCCTGATCCAATGGCATAAGCAAACAGCATGTACCCGAACATAGTGCCGATAAGCGAAGCAGTCAATAATGGTTTTCGCCCGTACCTATCTGACAATGAACCTAACAAGGGAGCGCCAAAAAACTGCATAAACGGATAGGCAGCGATCAACAACCCATACATTACAGAGCGGTATTCACGGGTAATATCGGGGGTAAAAAAATCAGACCCCTCAAAAAATAAGGCCGGTATCACAGGGATAATAATCCCGATGCCGAGCATGTCCAAAAAAACAGTGATGAAAATGGGAAGTAAAGAAGGTCTTTTTTCCGGCATAGCAGCACGCATGGTTTGGCTGCGAAGGTAAGTGATATTTTAAAAGAAACTAGGGAGGGAAATTACTCAAAACCCATTAACTCAACAACTCAAAATTTCTCATCCCAGCCAATCTTTAAAGAAAGCAATAATCTGTGCGCCAAAAAATATCGTCAGCGTCCATTTAATAACAAAATAAATGAGGAAAATCACAATGGCTTTTTTGCCGTGTTTCTTGTAGCTTTTTTTGAGAAAATCGATCATGTTCATAGAAAACCTTGGTTTCATGGCCTGTGGTCAATTAATTTTTAGCAAAACAAATCAATTTGGCCTTGGTTCGTTTGGAGGGTGCTAAACAGTAATGTGTGAAATTAGTTGGTGGGAATTTAGACGGACAACATGCGCAAAGGTAATGCAAACAGAGTTCCAAAAAAACTTCTCAATCAAAATCTACCTGTACCATATCATCCATTTTTAGGCCGAGCAAACTGGCCGCTTTGCCCATATTAATGGCAATGGTCAAATAATCGGCATCGTTGAAAAAACAAAGGGTCTCACCGACTGGAGCATCGTGATAATTTCGACTCAGTTGTACGATGGGGTCATGTCGTTTGAAAAAAAGCTGAAAGCGCCGCCTGTTCCTAACTTTTTCAAAAAGTGCTTTCTGGATGTTCACAATGGCGTTTTCATAGTGGTCAATATAAATGACCGATCCCCTGATCTGCGAAGTGCTGATGACCGGTTGCAGGGCAATGCGCCTTTCCGTTTCCTTAGCTGGCAAGCCGATCTCGACCAACGGTTTCCCGCTCGAAATATGTGAGATGGCGTGTGATGCAGTGTCATTAAAAGGGAAATGGTTTCCTTTTTTCATTTCAAGCCGATACGCTTCTTTTGGCTGTTGATCAAACATTAGAGAGAAAATACCATTGTCGGGGCCAATGAAATAATGACCATTATGTCGCAATGCAATCAGCGAAAGCGGGGCAGAAAGATTATCAATGCCAATCAAATGAATAGTACCTTCAGGAAAATGATGGTAGGCGTTTTTCAAAATATATGCTCCCTGCACAATGTCGTAAGGCTTCACCTCATGCGAGATATCAATGATTTGCAAACCAGGGTTTTCATAAAGAATTGCCCCTTTCAAGGCAGCTAAGTAATAGCCCCGCAAACCAAAATCGGTGGTCAAAGTAACTATTGTCATAATATGTTTGTAATATTGAATTCCAAACTCATATAGTTTGAGAGCAATTGTTGGACAATACCTGAAAATTTTGAACCAACAATCTTGAATCAGGGTTAAAACAAATCATTATTTTTACATCGCAAATTTAGTTGAAAAAATATGGAATCATATTTTCATGATATTTACGACAATAGCTTTTATAAAAAAACCATCTAACCCTGCCTACCGGACGGGCAGGCATTTAACAATCAAGCCATTTATCATTTAAATCATCATCACAATTTGAGTGAAATAATCCTTACCATTGACGGCGTTGACCCCGTTGAACTGTACGGGGAGAACAACGTGAAGCTGAACCTTCTCCGCAGAGCATTTCCAGATATTTCTATTACAGCCCGTGGCGGGAATCTGAAACTGATGGGCGAAAAAAAATACACACAGGCTGCCAAAGGCAAGTTTGAGCAGATGGTCAAACTGCTCAAGCAAAAAAAAGAACTGCCTACCCAAATGGTGGAAGAATTGTTACTCGAAAACAGTAACCCATTCCGCAACCACATCAATGGCAACGACTCCAAAATACTGGTACATGGCCCTGCTGGCAAAGTGATCCGCGCCAAAACAAAAAACCAGCAATTGCTCGTCAATGCAGTTGAGGCAAGTGATGTAGTTTTTGCTGTCGGCCCTGCGGGTACAGGTAAGACCTATACCGCTGTAGCGCTTGCTGTCCGTGCATTAAAGCACAAGGTGGTCAAAAAGATCATTCTGACAAGACCTGCTGTGGAAGCTGGAGAAAGCCTTGGCTTCTTGCCTGGCGACCTGAAAGAAAAAATTGACCCCTATCTCCGCCCGCTTTATGATGCACTGGATGACATGATCCCTTCGGAAAAATTGAAACAGTTCATGGAAACAAGGGTCATTGAAATAGCCCCGTTGGCCTACATGCGCGGTCGTACCCTCGACAATGCTTTCATCATCCTCGATGAAGCACAGAATACTACTTCGTTACAAATTAAAATGTTTCTCACCCGCCTTGGCCCTTCTGCTAAAGCCATCATCACAGGCGACCTTTCACAAGTGGATTTGCCCCGCAATGTACTTTCCGGTCTCCGCAAGGCCATTCATATTCTGAGAGATATTGACGGTATCGGCGTTATTCAATTATCTGCTGAGGATGTTGTGCGCCACCGCTTGGTCAAAGAAGTGATCCGTGCTTACGAAAAGGATTCCGAACAGCACCGCGATTTTTTTGAGCCAATTGGAAAACTGCCATCGAAAAAACAGAGTGGCGAAGAGGAGTAATAAGGTATTAGGGATTATTTCAAGCAATTGTTACAATACCTAATGCCTTAATACCCAACGCCCCTCGAACTGAATTTGTCGTACCTATTGTATTTTCAGGCGTTTATTTCAATGCTTTCTAATTTAGAACTATTTTTGCATGCCTTTTTTCTATTTTGTTGAAAATTTATAACCAACCTTTTCCCCGTAAAACGATTGTCTAATCCATCAAAGTTTTGATCAGGTCAAGCCTTGTTAAGTTGGGAATGCCCTAACTATCTGCGCATCCTGTCCTTATATCTTTCTTTTGCTGGTTCTTATAATTGTTTGACACCCAAATTTATCTATCAAAATTACCCTGTATGAAATTGAAAAATTCCCAACTTCCATTACAATTTTTAATAATGCTCATATTGGCGGGGAACACCTTGTTTGCCCAGTTGGCATCACCGATTGAAATTGCCGCACAACATATCCGCTCCAACCTTGACAACTGGGATTTGTCCTCATATGACATGGAAGGCATGACTATCAGTGACATGTACACAGACAAAAGAACGGGCATCGCCCGGGTGTACTTTTTGCAGCGCCATCAAGGCATCCCTGTATATGGCGGCATTACTTCGGTCAACATTAACAAAGGGGGGAAAGTCTTTTTTTCAAACAACCATTTCTTCCCCAACCTCGCCTCACGGCTGAACACCACCCTCCCCATCCTTACGGCAGAAGAAGCCCTTGAAAAACTGATGACCAATCATGGCCTGACTGGAAGCCTCCGCGTATTGGAGCAAGGCGATGGCCAATCATATGTCTTCGATAAAAAAGATATTGCTAGACAGAACATTACTGTAAAATTGAGCATCCAGCCCATGAAAGAACATGGTGCCCGGCTGGCATGGGATATTTTTTTAGTGCCCGTCGCCACCAATGATTCTTGGAGTACGCGTATAGATGCCGTTACGGGCGAAGTTTTGGACGAACAAAACCTCACCTTATTCTGCAAATTAGATGGTAAGGCCTTTGCCCACGTAGAACACGATTGCCATTTCCATGAATCAGTTGGAGAGCATAATGCAGAAAAAATGTTTAGTTCTATGCTGGCTGGCGGTGGTACTTACCGTGTAGTCCCACCGCCCTTTGAAAGCCCGAACCACGGCCCACATCAGTTGGTAGAAGATCCAGCCGATCCTCTTGCCTCGCCTTATGGGTGGCACGACACTGATGGGGTGGACGGAGCTGAACACTTCATTACAAGGGGCAATAATGCCCATGCCTTCCAAGATAGAGACAATTCCTTCACTTCAGCTGACGACGAACCCAATGGCGGTGCTGACTTGATATTTGACTTTCCTTATGCTGACCATTTGGAACCAAACCAAATGGTGGACGCAGCTACCGTCAACCTGTTTTTTTGGGTCAATTTTATGCACGACTTCAGCTACCGTTTCGGTTTCGATGAAGCGGCTGGGAATTATCAAGCGAACAACTATGGTAAAGGGGGGAACGACAATGATCCTGTCATTGCCTTAGCCCAGGCAGGGGCTGACGTTGGTTTTGCCAATAATGCCGAATTCAACCTCTCAGTTGATGGTACGATAGGCATGATACGGATGTTCATTTGGCAAAATTCAGGGGAGGAGTACTTGACTGTCAATGAACCTTCTTCAATTGCTCGTACTTACCCTACCATCCTAGCCAATAATACTTGGTTACCTGGAACCGAAATTACCGATGTACCCGTCACAGCTGATGTCGTCATCGTTGATGATGGGTTAGGGGTACCGTCGGATGGTTGTCAGCCATTGGTCAATGGTTCGGAAGTAAATGATAAAATTGCCTTGATTGACCGAGGCACTTGTGTGTTCGGTGAAAAGGCATACAGCGCGCAACAAGCAGGAGCTATAGGTGTGATTTTTTGTGATATACCTGGGGCGAATAGCATACAAACTATGAGCAATAGTAGCGGAGAGCCGGTCAATATACCAATCGTCATGCTAACAGTAGAAGACTGTGCAACGATTCGGCAATTCGTGGGCAATGGGCTAAATGTATCGCTGGTCATTCCTGCCCCCGTTGTACCCCAACAATTGGATGGAGATTTCGACAACGGCATCATTGCTCACGAATATTTTCACGGCGTCGCCAACAGGCTGATCGGCGGCCCAAGCCAGCTTTGCATGGGTGACCGGGACCACTCTGAGCACATGGATGAAGGCTGGAGCGATTTTGCCAGCTTAGTTACAACGGTAAGGCCAGGCGATACAGGTGACCTTCCCCGTGGCCTTTCTAGTTTTGCTGGGCGTTTGCCAATCAATGGCTTAGGGGCTGGACGTAACTTCGCTTATTCGACTGATATGCAAGTCAATCCCCTTACCTATGGTGATTTGATTACCTATACGGAGGTTCACGCACGGGGTGAAATTTGGGCGGCCATGCTTTGGGACATGTACTGGGCATTGGTGGATGAACATGGCTGGAGCGAAGACCTTTATGACACTACCAGCGGTAATTACAAGGCTATCCATTTAGTATTTGAAGGTATGAAAAACCATGGCTGTTTTCCTGGGTTTGAATCAGGTAGGGATGCCATTATGGCTGCCGAACAAGAATTATATGGAGGGGTTGACCGTTGCTTGCTGTGGGAAGTATTTGCCCGCAGGGGTATGGGCATTGACGCTAAACAAAATGATCCCCATGATAATACCGACGGCGAAGAGAACTTTGACATTCCCTGCGATTGCCGGGACAAGATTACCATTACCAAATCAATGACTGACTTCATTGAACCGGGTGATGACATTCAAGTGACCATCCACCTCAATAACTGCAAACTTGAACCTGTCACAGGTGTCGTGGTATCAGATGAATTACCCGATGGCACGGAATTCAAATCAGGTTCATCGAATGTGCCCGCCACCGTCCAAGGCAATATGGTTGTTTTTGACTTGGGGGCTTTAACTTTTGGAGATGAGGAAGAGATTACCTATAAACTGACCACTTCGCCGGACAGGTCTTCAACGAGGTTTTGGATCGACGATATGCCAGACATCACTGCCTTTCAAAATTGGGATTTGGAAATTAAAGGTGATTATTTATGGAACGTCACTGATAAATTTGGAGGACATACTGGCATCTATGCTTGGTTCGCCGAAGACCCTGATGCAGAAAGTGATCAAATCATGTCCTTAAAATCAAGTTCTGCATGGACTGTCACAGGTGACCGCCCTGCCTTGAGATTCTATCACCAATACAATACAGAACCTGGTCCGGATGGTGGTTTCGTGGAAGTAAAAACCGTTGAAGAAACACAGTGGCATCAGGTTAATGATTTGGTATTGAGAAAAAAATACGACAATATTCTTCCTTACTTCCCATTGGCCCTGCCAAATATAGGTGTGTGGAGCGGTTACAGCGGCGACGAATTTGAGGCATCTTACATTGATCTCAGCCCCTGGATCGGCGAAACCATCCAGGTTCGTTTCCGGTTTGTAGCTGACCTCATGGAAGGTGTTCCGAATGACGGCTGGCAGGTGGACGACATTGAGTTCATGGACTTGTTCAGCTATAACAGTGAAGTTTGTTTCTCCACCGACCAAGGAGATTCAGGCTGCTATCGCACTCTAGAAGAAGGTACCATCGTGAATTCTAGAGAGGCCACCAGCACCATCGAAACTTTGAAGGATGTCACCATCTCAACTTACCCCAACCCGATTGACAATGTCTTAAATGTTGCCATCAGAAGTGAGCGACAACAAGAACTCCAACTCAGCCTCCTTTCAATTGATGGAAAAGCGATAAGCACCCAGTCGTTCAACGTATATGGCAGTCAAAACATCCAACTGAATGTGAGCAGTATCACCGCTGGTTTTTACTTTCTAAAAGTAAGTTCAGCTGAGGGTATTGTGGTGCAGAAAGTTATCGTAGAATAGCCATTCGGTGAATTGGTAAATTGGCATGGATACCTGCCTAATTTACTAGCTCTCGCAATAAATAATTAATATTGGTGTCCTAAATCATGGTGATTTTTAAAAATCACCATGATTTAAATTATTAAAAATTAATTGCCGGAGCTATACCAATTCACCAATCTACTAAAATTCCACTTCTAACTCCTCAATCATCTCCCCTCCACTTGTCATCCTTGCAAAATATTTTCCCTTCTGCAAACCGGAAATCTCAAACTCGAAACGGAACTTATGGTAGCCCTTTCGTTGCCTGCGATTTTCGAAGAGAGCATGTACCATTTCCCCTTCCTCGTTGTACAATTCAAAATTGACAATTTTGTCCCTTTCCAAAGTGTAGTAAAAAAGACCGTTCATGGATAAAGCTTCTTGCAAATGCCTAACAGGCGTGCCAGGCAACATACGGCTTTGGTCGGGCTGCTGGTATTGGATGTGATATTTAGGTTCTGGTTTACCCAGCAATTTTGCTACATACTTGGCCAACGCCGGGTCTCCAATGCCCTCCAATCGATCTTCATCACTTACTGCCCAAACGGCATTTTGGGCAGAGGAATTTCCATATTTTTTTTCTTGGCTGAGGTATTGGGCAAAAACCAACAGGTTGCCAACAGCCATTTTGCCCAGACGGAAAGGCGTGCCCTCTCCCGGAGCGCCATCCCATGCTTCTACACAAAACGCATTCAACTTCGCCAACCGGGATTTCCCCCGTTCCACCAACAGTGTTTCTTCTTTGGCCACCATCAGGTTTTGCAAACTGCTGTCGCCCGCTTCGAATATTTGACCCGCAGGAATCGTCACTTCAAGGTTTTTTCTCGAAAGGTTTTTTAATATCACTTTCAGGCATTCTCCATTATAGCCACCATTGCCAGCAGCATCCAATTCGACATAGCCCTTTGCTATGGCTTCTTCTAAAATAATGGGGGTAGCTGTAGTCAAACAAGGACATAAAAAGATCAGGGCCGTAGCGGCCAAACATGCAAGTGTTTTCATTTTCCAAAAATTTTAGTGAAGAAAATCCTAAAACGCAGCCCCATCAGTAATTATTGAGCCAACAGCGGGGATTTAATATTTAACGTTGAGGGAATATTCATTATCATTGCTTTTTTTAAGAAGTCAGGTATTAGGAGTCAGGCTTTCGCCATCTGACCCCTGACATCTGATCCCTCGCAAATTGCAAAACCTGACCACACGATTACAGGCCAACGATAAGGTGGTGCTAAAAGAACTCTTTGAGGCGCACTATCGGCAGGTCTGTGCCGCCATCCATCGGTTGGTTGGAGAGCGAGGCGTCACGGAAGACCTCGCACAACAGGTATTCATCCGTTTTTGGGAAAAGAGGGGAACCATCAACATCACAACCTCTCCTGGTGCGTACCTCCATCGCATGGCCATCAACGAAGCACTGGGCTGGTTGCGGAGCAAAAAAAACAAACCCTACGAAGAAATCACTGCCACTACACCTTTTGAACAAGAACGGGACGCCGAACAAAATTATCTTCATGGAGAATTAGAGGACAAAATCAGACAAGCAGTGGACACTCTCCCACCCCGTTGTCGGGCTGTATTTCAGCTTAGTCGTTTTGAGGAAAAAAGCTATCAGGAAATTGCTGATGAAATGGGGATTTCGAAAAAAACAGTAGAACACCAGATGGGAAAGGCGCTGCGGGTGTTGCGGGAGTTGTTGAAGCCATATTTGAACGATAGGGAATAACTGTTTTTTGATTTTCAAAATTCATATCCTCCTTTTTTAGCGCCCCAAACTTGTTCCTCCTTCTTGTTAAACCCTTGATTCCAACTGATTATTTTTCATGAAATTTGCGTTCTTGTTTTTTGATGTTGTTTTTTCTTGTTTCACATCTTCGATCAATTGAGCAACCTTAACAAGTGAAGCAGGATTGGTTCACCAAAAAGAAGAACCAAAAAATTTTCTAAAAACACAAAAACAAAATAGGGGTATGTATATCTAGTGTGCATCTCTCTCTTGAAAAAAGTATATGCATGTGAAAGACTTCGACAAATTTTCAGAACTGATCGCCAAGTTTTTGGCGGGGGAAAGCTCCCTTGCCGAGAAGGAGGAATTGTTTGCCTGGACAAGCAAAGACAAGGCAAACCACCAGTTCTTTGAGGAAATGGAGCAAATCTGGAACATGACCAATGGCGCTGATACCTCCCCCTTCGAAGCCGATTTAAATGCTGCATGGAACAACATTGACAAGGCAACCACCCAACCATCCAACCATCTAACCATTCAATCATCTAACCATTCTTCAGCCAAAATCATCCCGTTGTCGAAAAGGATCGTGCGTTGGAGCATAGCAGCGGCAATCATATTGTCTGCGGGCTTTGGGCTTTGGTGGATCATGCAGCCGCCGCCAGTTCCTATGTTAGTAGAAGTCCAAACGTTGGAAGACGAAAAAAAAGAAATCATGCTGCCTGACAGTAGTAAGGTGTGGCTGAACGAAAATTCCAAGCTCACCTATTTGGAAAATTTTACAGAAAGAAACGTTGACCTCCAAGGAGAAGCATTTTTTGAAGTAGAGCGGATGGAGAAAAGCCCATTTACCATTTCCAGTGGTGAGGCAACCACTACCGTACTCGGCACTTCTTTTAATGTGAGGGCCTACCCGCAAGAAGAAAAAATTGAAGTGACAGTAGAAACGGGAAAAGTGGCTTTGGCTATAGCAAAAAAGGCCAGCGCACCCGTCGAACTACCAGCCGGCACCTCGGGCATTGTTTATAAGAATGAAGAAAAAGTAGTGCAGGTGGAGGAAAAGATCCAAAACGCCGTGGCCTGGAAAACCCTGAAACTTGACTTTGACGACGACCCAATGGAAGATGTGGTCAGAGTACTGAAGCGCTATTTCGGAACGGACATAAAAATTGCGGACGAGGTGATCAACAAGTGTCCGTACACCTCTACTTTCGACCAACCCGATTTAGAAGGCATATTGAATATTATGGGTGCTTCGGTCGGCTTTGAAGCTAAAAAAGAGGGAGATGTATATGTTTTAGAGGGAGATGGCTGCCAACAGGAAAATTGAGATCAAAATAAATTCAGATTATACCATCCCACTGACCCAGTACAATTATTGCCTATTCACTACAAGTCCTTGCCACTTTTATCCGTTTGACAATACCACTTGCAAGGCAAAACACAGGCTACGAAATTATTAATGATTCCATGGTTTAATGGCTAAAAAACCATTCAGCCATGCAACCATTTAGACTATCGTTTACATGAGGCCACTAAGTGCGGTTATCTTACTCTTGCTTTTTGTTGTCAATGGGAGCTTTGCCCAGTACGACATGCTTTCCACGGAGGTGTCTTTTACCTATGAAAAGGTGCGGGTAAAAGATGCGCTCGACGATATTTCTAATAGTTACTCCGTTAAATTCTCTTATAGCAGCAGTGTGGTCAATGTGCGGCAGCGGGTGAGTGCCAATGTAGAAAATGTGCCTCTGTCTATTGGCCTCGACGAACTGTTTGCCTCCACCCCGATTGTCTATTCCCGCATTGGGCAGCACATCGTTTTACGGAACAACCCTGATAAACTGTTGAGCAAAAGGAAAGAACCAAAGAAAAAAACAGAACCGCCCATCATTGAAGAACCCAAAGAAGAAGAGCCGCCCGCCGTTTTGGTAAAAATAGAAGAACCCGAAGAAGAACCTCCCCTTCCCGATTCTGTTATCTCACTCGAAATACCGGAGGCACGGCCTGTAAACCGGGAAGGCCGTATGTATCCTTTTGATCAGACACTCTTAAATTTTGAGAAATGGCGCACCCATGCTGAATATGCCTTGCGTCCTTCCGAGGACAAGCGGTTGGCACAAGTGTCCGTTTTTCCAAAAATAGGTACGAACACGGACAACAATGCCGACATCACCAACAATGTTTCCGTCAACTTGCTTTGGGGCGAAAGTGGTGGGGTGGATGGTATGGAGGTCGGTGCCATCCATAACAAGGTCAACCGCGACATGAATGGCTTTCAGTTCGCAGGCATTGGTAATAAAGTAGGTCGTAATGTAACGGGTACACAAGTAGGTGGAATTTACAACAAAAACAGTGGCGTAACCCGTGGCCTCCAAGCGGCGGGCATCATCAATATCACCAACGAGGTGCAAGCTGCACAAGCGGCCGGTGTCATCAACTGGGCAAGGGGCGATGTGGCAGGGTTGCAAGCATCTGGCCTACTGAATAGAGCCTATGGCAATGCACAAGGGCTGCAAGCGGCAGGGTTGATGAACATCAGCGGCGGGCGTACCAAGGCACAGGTCAGTGGATTGTACAACCAGGCCGGAGATGTGGAAATTTTCCAAACAGCCTTGATGAACGTCTCGACGGGCAACATGAAAGGTTTGCAGGTCGGCCTTATCAACATATCCGATACCGTGAGTGGCGTACCCATTGCACTCATCAATATTGTGAAAAGAGGGTACAACCATATTGAAATTTATGGCAGTGAAATTTTACACGGAAATTTTCAATTTAAACTAGGGGCAAATCATTTTTATAACATCTTTCATATAGGAGCACAGGTTCCCCCCGGCGACGGGAGTTACATATGGGGTATTGGTTATGGCATTGGGACGGTCGCAAAACTGAAACCTAAAAGCCACTTGAACATGGAATTGATGGCCATGCACATCAACGAAAATGAGAGCTGGACGAATACAATCAACAGCATCGGCCAATTTCGTTTCTTATGGAACTATCAGTTTGCCAAGAGCATCGGTTTCTTTTTCGGCCCGACGGCCAATGCGATGGTATCCCAGCTACGCAATTCGGAAACGGGCGAAATCAACCCCTCCGTTGTACCTTATTCTTTGATAAATGAAGACCTGGATGAAAACACCAATCTAAGAGCTTGGGTGGGTGTGAATGCTGGGTTTAGGTTTTAAAAATGGCTTCATTGTCCCATTGCTTGATTGTTCCATTGTTTAGCGTGTTGGCAAAAACAGTGAAGCAGTGAATCAATGGAGCCATGAAACAATGAATCAATGAAAAAAATATTCCTGATCACAGTAGCACTGCTTTTTACTACTGTATTTTTTGCACAAGACGACCAGACCCTTTTTAGCGACGTGAACCGCATTGGTGCTTTTGGCGGGCCGCTATTTGATTATACCGACCTGAACGGCGATGTGGAAGCGACTGGTGGTGGTGGAGGTGCCATCGTCCTAGACGATTTTTTCTTAGGCGGCTATGGTATTGGCACTTACGAGCTGAGCAAAAGTTTTATTGACACTGCTAACTTGAACATCCGTGAAGATGTTAAATTCAAGCATGGCGGTTTTTGGATCGGCTATGTACCTGCCCAGCACAAAGTCTTACATCCCTATGCTTCGGTACGGATCGGATGGGGAAAAGCACGTTACAATAAATTCAATGTAACCGATGACAGGGATGTGAATGCGTTTAAGGACAACATTTTTGTATTGACACCTGAAGCGGGGTTTGAAATAAACGTTTTTTCATTCTTCCGCATCGCCGCTACTGCACATTACCGCCTTGTGAATGGAATTGATAAAATTGATAATTTCTCTGACAGTGACCTGTCAGGTTTTGGTGGAACTTTGACCCTGCGGTTTGGAGGGTTTGGCAGTGAATGGGACTAAAGTAGTAGGGAAATTCATTTCCCCAAATACCACGAGATTATTGGAAAATAAATTTCCCAACTACAATTCATAACAACTTAATTTCAAAGTAAAACACTAATAAAATAAGGGCTTTACGAGCAAGACTACCTTGCATTCGACTTCCAGTTGCGATAATTGGAGAAAGCTATTTTTTTGAAAAAAATAAAAAATCAATAGACATGAAAAGATCAATTTTAATTGCCCTAATTTCTCTCATATGCGCCTCCATTTTTGCACAGCGCGACCAGACCCTTGCCAATTCGACGGGCAGGCATGGGTTCTTCTTCTCCCCTATTGTCGAATTCAACAATTTGGATGATGACAAATGGAACACTGCCGTTGGGGGTGGCTTTGGATTTATTGCCGGTGACTTCTTCATTGGTGGCTACGGTCTCGGTATGGTCGAAGACAATTGGCTCGACAATGAGTTTGACCGACTGGACATGGGGCATGGTGGTTTCTGGCTTGGCTATTCCACACCACAACATAAGGCTGCCCATCTTTTCACCAGTGTAAAAGCAGGCTGGGGTGCAGTCAACATCGAACTCGAAGACGAATTCGATTATGAAGACGCCTTTTTTGCCGTAACCCCCGAAGCAGGTTTGGAAATCAACGTCTTCAGTTGGTTCCGCATTGGAGCTACGGTCGGCTACCGCTTCATGAATGGCCTCGACGAATCGCCTAATTTCGACAAAGACAAATTCGATGGCATGACCGGGGCACTGACGTTCCGCATTGGCGGCTTCGGACGGGATCGTCATCGGGACTGGTGAGAGAGTGAAGTAGGAGAGGTTGAGAAATGCATGTGATGTCCAACATCTCCCATTTATCTTTTTTTTAAAACCAACTAATACCCAATGAGAAACGACACCCCACTGGGGCTGTCATTCCTATGGGGTCACCCGACTTATTTTTTATGAAAAACCTATTAGAAATATTAATCCTGCTGGGCTTCTTGCTGATAGGATCAGTGGCAAAGTCACAAAACCCGACACAAACTATCCGGGGCACGGTGATGGATAAAGAAAACCTCATGCCCCTCATCGGTGCTGAAGTGGCTGTACTATCAACTAACCCCGTAGTAGGTACAACTTCTGATTTGGAGGGTCATTTTAAAATAGGAAATGTACCTGTGGGACGTCACGATCTGCGGGTGAGCTACCTTGGCTACGAGGCCATGTCTATCCCTAACCTGCTGGTAACCAGTGGAAAAGAAATCGTCTTAAACCTTGAGCTGCTAGAAAGTGCCGTTCAACTCGAAGTGGCAGTTGTTATGGCCGAACACGACAAGGCGGGGACATTGAACGAAATGGCCACTGTCAGCGCCCGCTCCTTCTCAGTGGAGGAAACAAGCCGCTATGCTGGAAGTTTTTATGACCCCGCGAGGATGGCAACCAATTTTGCAGGGGTGGCTGTTGGTTCTTCCGATGATTTGTCGAATGAAATAATTGTCCGGGGAAATTCCCCCCGGGGCGTAATGTGGCGGTTGGAAGGTATCGAAATCCCCAACCCTAACCACTACGGATCGATGGGCAACTCTGGTGGCGGCATCAGTATGTTAAGCAGCAGCACCTTGTCCAATTCGGATTTTTACACAGGGGCATTCCCAGCAGAGTTTGGCAATGCACTATCAGGCGTCTTCGATCTCAACATGCGAAACGGGAACAATGAAAAAAGGGAATACGCCATTATGCTCGGTGCATTGGGGCTGGAAGCTGCGGCGGAAGGGCCTTTTTCCAGTCGGCAGAAGGGGTCATACCTTATAAATTTTAGGTATTCGACTTTGGCTTTATTGGATGCTGCGGGATTGAGTCCAGCTGGGGATGTTTTGCCAAAATACTCCGATGTCTCATTTAAACTGAACTTGCCAACTAAGCAGGCGGGCATCTTTGCACTGTTTGGCCTTGGTGGGCAGAATACGGCAATTTTTCATCCAAAAGCTGATAGCTCAACATGGGACGGTGAGTTTGGCGAATGGGGCTTTGATGAAACGCAGACCATCGGCACCATTGGGCTATCGCACCGCTTTCTATTATCGGACAACAGTTATTTGAAAACAGTCGCGGTAGCTTCGACCGATCGGCTATTAGAAGAGGATTACTGGTTGGACGAGGAAAACAATTACGCCAAACGCTATGACTTCAAGAATGATGTAATGAGCAATGCCTACCGTGTCAGCACCGTGTACAATAGAAAGTTCAATGCCCGAAACACCTTTCGCAGCGGCATTATTTTCAGTTATTTGACCTTTGATTTTAAATATTCTGATGACGACAATTTCGACGATGACAAAGGCGAAAACCAAATTCTCCTCTTTGACAACCAAGGTAAAACGGCAACTCTTCAGGCTTACTCCCAATGGAAACATCGATTAGATGATCGTTGGACATTCAACGCTGGCCTCCACTATTCACAACTGTTGCTGAACAACAAATTCAGCATCGAGCCACGGGCTGCCGTTGAGTGGAAAATAGACAACAAACAATCGGTCAGCGCGGCGGTCGGCCTGCACAGCAAAATGGAACATTTGGCTGCCTACCTTTTTGAAGGAACGCTACCTGATGGGACTTACCGCCCGCAGAACAAAGACCTCGAACTAACCAAATCCATGCATGCTGTGCTGGGTTACGACCGCCGCCTCGGTGAAAATATGCGCCTGAAACTGGAGGCTTACTACCAGCATCTATACGACATCCCCGTGGAGACAACTCCTAATAGCACCCATTCAATAATCAATGCATTCGACATCTGGGACATCATCGGGGCAGAAGCTGCCAACAATGAAGGCACTGGCCGCAACTATGGAGTAGATCTCACTTTGGAGAAATTCTTTTCCCAAAACTATTATTTCCTCATTTCGGGTTCGCTATATGAGTCGAGGTTCACACCCATTAACGGAATTGAATACCCAACTCGTTTTGATGGCCGCTACTCCCTCAATATGCTGGGAGGCAAGGAATTCAAAGTAGGCAAGAACAAAAAGAACATCCTCGGTTTCAATGGCAAGCTGATCCTCTCCGGCGGCAACCGCTACTACCCTATTGATTTGGAAAAATCCATTGCAAATGGAGAGCATGAGGTATTTGAAGATCAGCCATTCGCAGCTAAGGCAGGAGATTACGGCCGCTTCGATCTTGGCATCAGCTACAAGATCAATAAGGCCAAGCTGACTCACACTATATTAATTGACATCCAAAACGTGACCAACAAGGAAAACCTCCACAGCTTGTACTACGATGACGAGACCCAGCAGTTAGAGAAATACACCCAAACGGGATTGTTCCCAATTTTTAATTACAGAATAGAATTTTAACTGGTTAGATAGCTGAATGGTTAAATGGTTTTCCTAACGATGTGCACATGACCATATAACCATTTCAACCATCTAACCATTCCAATCATTTAAAACTAAAGTCATGAAAATTCAAAATTTCTTTTTCCTCCCATTATTCATTGCACTGATCACTGTTACTTCCTGTGTGGATGATGATGGCTTTTTTCAAGACTGCGAAAAAGGCCAAGGAGCCATCGTGGAAGAAGAATTGGACATGTCTGATTTCACAGGCATTGACCTAAAGATTGCTGCTAATGTTTATATCACCCAAGACGATTTCTTTGAGGTGGTGGCTAAAGGTGAGCAGAACGTAATCAATGAATTGGAGTTGGACGTCCGAAACGACACATGGGATATTGAATTCGACGATTGCATGAAGGACTACGAACTCGACCTTTATATTACTATGCCTAAAGTAGAGTTTCTTGCCATTTCTGGCTCAGGGGAAATACGAGGTGAAACCTTTTTCGACCCACAGGACATTACCCTTCGCATCAGTGGTTCAGGTGAAATGTGCTTGGGCCTTTATTCCCAAACAGTCGACGCTAAAATTACTGGTTCCGGCGACATGGAATTGGAAGGGACTTGCGAACAATTTGACCTAAAAATAACGGGGAGCGGCGATGTAAGTGCATTCAAGATGGAAACCGAAAGGGCAGACATCGAAATCACAGGATCAGGCGATGCCTCAGTGAATGTGCTGGAATTGTTAAAAGTAAAAATTACTGGAAGCGGAGATATATTCTACAAAGGCTACCCCGATTTGGACGTTGACATTAGTGGTTCAGGAGATGTGCGGGATGCAAATTGAGGATTAATAAGTCATGATTCAGGGAACAGGAAGGCCTGACTCTCTGAATCATGACCCTTTTTAAAAGAAAACGATAGTTTAGTTGGAAGGCCGTTCCGAATTGGTTGGGGCGGCCTTTGTTTGCTGGAGGCAGAAAAATTTTTCAACCACCACTTTGAGAGGTCGGCCAGTAGTTTTATTTTAAAAATATTAGCGTTTGAAAACTTCACCTTTGTTTAACCCAACCAGTAAAGCTTCATCACCTGTCACTAAAACGAAATGAAACAATTCAATTTACTTTCCACAATTATATTATTCCTTTTCCAAGGAGTACAGGCCCAAAACACTTTTATCACGTTAGGTGTAGGATACCTTCCCAATCGCCCCAATACGGAAGTTTGGTGTACAAGTTGTCAACGGTTTCCGTCCACTACAGGCACTGACTATTGGATAGAATCCCTTACAAAGCCAGGATATAGCCTTTATCTTGGGATTGGAAAAACATTACAGTTGAAAGAAAACTGGTCAATTCAGGGCATATGGCAGCTTCAGCAAGAGAACTATCTTGTAGATCAGAAAACTCAGTTGCTGGAAAGAAGCGAAACAGCAGAATTGTTTACTGCCCAGGCGTCCGAAATTACCATCCAAAACACTACATGGCAAACCTCCCTGATGGTAGAAAGGGCATTCAGCGTTTCCGACAGGAAATGGAGTGCTTTCGGCGGCGGGTATATCAGTTTTCAGATCGAAGATTGGGCAATATACAACAGTACCAAGACCACCTATTTTACCGACATTGAGACTGCGGAAGTCTTTGACCCTGCTTGCCACTGCACTCAAACGATGGTGGTGAGCAAAAAGGCACTTTCCCAGCCCCAAGCGGAAACCTTTGATTCTGAAGGCGATGCCGCTGGTGTCAGGTCGGTTAGGTATGGGGTGCAAGGCGGTATTTCGTTCCCCCTGTTATCGAGCAAAGAAGGAGAGTTGCGAGGGCAATTGATGGTTACGCAGGATTTGACCTCTAATTATGATGCCATTAATAGAAGTAATTTTCATCAAACATCTATCAAAGCTGGATTGATGTTCAGCCCCAAAAACATCCAACCTACCTTTGTCCGAAAATCAACAAAAAGAACCCTGTCCAGTGGGATTTACGGAGGTGTAGCTTCCCATAATTTTACTTTTATATCTATGGATGCAGGCTGGCTTTCGAGCAAGCACTTTGGATTGGATTTTTCAGCTCGGTATGATGTTTTCCTTGAACCTGATAAATCTGTTTTCATCGGCCCAATCTGGCGATTGGGAAATTCCCGTTTCTTTCTCAAGGCAGGGGGCGAGTTCTTTTGGTTCATCAATGATGAAGCCCCGGATGAAACGTCCTTTCACATTTATACAGGAGGAAAATACATACTTCCCTTTTCCAAGTCTTTAGGTTTGCAATTAAACGCTGGCTTTTACATGAACAGGCATATTTATATGATGAGTAGCGCATCCTTTGGGGTCGGGTTTGTTTTTTTGCCGAGAGGAGGGTGAAAGCAAAACTAACAGGGGTAAGTTCAATTACCTGTAATTACGATCGTTAGCCAAACATTAATCAAATAGCCAAATGGTAAGTTACTATACACTTTTTTGAAAAAGCCGTTTTTCATGGCCTAAGAGAAGGGGACTTTCGGAGAGAGGTGGGTAAAAAAGGGAAAAATGAATTTTTTCCTTTTTTACCCACCTCTCTCCTTATGCTTTTTTCTGGCTTTGAAAAAGTGTATGGTAATTTAGCCAAATGGGAAATAGAGCCAATTAGGCACATATATGTTTTTTATTCAAATAAACCTTTCCATCTTAGGGATATAACTCCTATCTTTGTCGCTTCTTGACCGGCACTACTCACCCATCGTCATTCCTTCTTAAAGCAAACATTCCAATTCCAGTTTATCGAGTAATAAGTTCACTTAAAATTTAAAATGAAAATAAAAACCTCTACTGTAAGTGGTGGAATAACAAATCTTATTGTTGCAACAGAGAGGTAAGTTTTAATTTTAATTTTAATTGACCCGATTTCAATCAGGTCTCGTTTGCAACCAAATACCTACCTTTGGCGTACAAACTGACTTTTGACATAAAAATTTTTCTAATACGTAACTAAGAGAAAAAAAGATAATTACATCTCATGGCTAAAGTTTTAATTGTTGACGACGAAACACCGATCAGACGGACACTGAAAGAAATTTTAGAGTTCGAAAAATTCAAAGTCGAGGAGGCTTCTGACGGGCTTGAATGTTTGGTCCAATTGAAGAAGACGCAGTATGACGTCATCCTCATGGACATCAAGATGCCCAAAATGGATGGTATGGAAGCGCTTGAACGCATCCAAACCCTTGCCCCGGATACCCCCGTGGTGATGATTTCCGGCCACGCCAATATTGACACTGCCGTCGAGGCTGTCAAAAAAGGCGCATTCGATTTCATCTCCAAACCACCTGACCTCAACCGCTTGCTCATCACCGTTCGAAATGCAATGGACAAATCCAGCCTCATCACTGAAACCAAGGTGTTGAAGAAAAAGGTTTCCACTTATAAGACCCAAGAAATGATCGGCGAATCGGAGCCGATGCAAAAGATCAAAGAAACGATTGATAAAATCGCCCCGACGGAAGCAAGGGTTTTGATCACAGGTCAGAACGGCACTGGGAAAGAACTCGTCGCCCGGTGGATACACGAAAAAAGCAACCGCAACAAAGGCCCTATCATTGAAGTAAACTGCGCCGCCATTCCGTCCGAACTTATTGAAAGTGAGCTCTTTGGCCATGAGAAAGGCTCGTTTACCTCCGCCCATAAACAACGGATCGGAAAATTTGAGCAGGCCAACGGCGGCACTATTTTCTTGGATGAAATCGGTGACATGAGCCTTGATGCCCAAGCCAAAGTCCTCCGTGCCTTACAGGAAAGCATGATCACCCGGGTTGGCGGCGAAAAGGCAATCAGAGTAGATGTCCGTGTGCTTGCAGCTACCAATAAAGACCTCCGTAAGGAAATAGAAGCCAAGCGTTTCCGGGAAGATTTGTACCACCGTCTCGCTGTCATCATCATTGAAGTTCCGCCACTCAACAACCGCCGCGGGGACATCCCTCAGCTTGTCGAACATTTCATTGAACAGATTTGCACGGAGTATGGTATTGCAGCAAAAAAGACGACCAAGGAAGCACTTGTCGCCCTGCAAAATGTCAATTGGACTGGAAACATCCGAGAACTTCGCAATGTGGTAGAGCGCCTCATCATCCTTAGTGGCAACGAGATCACAGCGGAAGATGTCCTCCAATATGTCGGCCCTTTCCAGCGCCCTACCAATGGTCAAGAAAAGTGAAGGTTGAAACAATCAAATGCTATGGTTATTCCAACTTGAACAATATAGAAAAGCCCGCCAAATCAATGGCGGGCTTTTTCAATGAAATGTACTTTGATGAAATTTTATTTTCCGCGGAAACGTAGTTTTACATTTTAAGGTCCTGTACTTTTTCAAAAAGCCAATACTCGTTTAAAATCAACCTAAATTAATTACGCATAGTTTTAGATTTTCGCAAAACGCTCTAACTCAAAACTCATTAATTCAACACTTTTGCAATATGAATGAGAATCAAAATAATCTTCCCACAACCAAATTTCAAAAGCGGGAATGGCACGCCATAAAAGCAGAGAACTCTTGGACGATGTTCAAGGTAATTTCCGAATTTGTAGAGGGCTTTGAGCGATTGAACACTTATGGGCCTTGCGTTTCCATTTTTGGGTCAGCCCGAACCAGAGCCAATCACCCATATTACAAGCAAGCAACTGAGATAGCCCGATTGCTAACCGAAGAAGGATGGGGCATCATAACTGGAGGTGGACCTGGCATTATGGAGGCCGGCAACAAGGGTGCTTCGATGAACAACGGTACCTCTATTGGGCTGAACATCCACCTTCCTTTCGAGCAGAACCACAACCCCTTCATTGACGTGGATAAAAATTTTGAACACCGTTACTTTTTTGTTCGGAAAGTAATGTTTGTGAAATATGCCCAGGCATTCGTCATTATGCCCGGCGGCTTTGGCACTATGGATGAAATGTTCGAAGTGCTTACTCTTATCCAAACTGATACCATTGACGAAGTTCCTGTCATCCTGTTCGGCTCAGATTATTGGGACGGCCTCGTTGATTGGATGAAAAAGATCATGCTCGGCAAGGAACAAAATATCAACGCACAAGATCTTGACTTTTTTTCTGTTGTAGATGACCCTAAAGATGTTGTTGACATCATCCGTAAATTTCATCAGGACGGCGAACACACCAAGCCTAATTATGACCTTGACAGTGGACGTGGGTATTAAAATGACAGCTCAGCAGAATGGAATAAACTCATCCCTAATGAAGATTCAAGCACAAAGGCAAGTTCAAATTGAACTTGCCTTTGTGCTTGAATTTGAATTAAAAGAATAGTGACAGTATTGGCAGAGCTCCGTCAAAAAGTTACCTTAGCATAAAATGGACACACCTATTAATAACAGCATCCTGATTTTTTTTGCTAGGCTGACCGTCTACCATAAACCGTCAGCCGTCCACCAATAAAAAATACAACATCATGAAAAAGCTTCCCTTCCTTCCACTCCTTGTCATATTTTTTTCCTGTCAAATTGCTTTTGCCCAAGAAGTCGAGCTGGAAGAAATTCAACCTGCCTCCACAATAGAGGACGAATCAACTATGGAAAATCCTATGGCGGATTTAAACAAAAAAGCCAACATCTATGAAAGCGACGAGTCCATGTCGAAAGGCATCCAGCCGGCTATCATCGTAGAAACATCCAGCAACAATGAAAAGCTGGTGGAAGATGTTTGGAAAAAATTCATGAAAGACTATGGCGGCAAAACCAAAAGGTCGAAAGGTGGCAAAAATGAATTTACCACCTCTGGCGCCGAGATCGTCGGCATCAATGGTGTAAACACTTTGACCGTCTATTCCAGCGCAGGCACTGGAGCATCGGGAAATATTGAAATGCGCCTTTGGTTCGACATGGGAGAAGAGTATCTTGAATCAAACCGCACCAGCCAATACGCCGAAGCCGAGCGCATGCTCCAGAAATTTGCCCACGAGGTGAAAATCGAAAACACAAAAAAGGAACTGAAAGATGCCGAGAAAAAACTAAAAGGTCTCGAAGGTGACCTTAAATCCCTCCAACGCCAAAACGAAGGCTACCACCGGGACATCGAAAACTACGAAAAGAAAATCGAAGAAGCGAAGGAAAATATCATCACGAACGATGAGCAACAAGTGGATACTGGTAAGAAGATCGAACTGCAAAATCAGTTGGTGGATGAGATTGATCGAAGGTTGCGGGCACTGAGAAAACAGTGATTCTCTTCTTTTGCTGAAAAATACCCAACTATTACTACCTTTGCCTCACATTCATCCTCGCTAAGTGGCTGTACCAAAGCAGTGGAATCCCTGACTAAATGAATGGGATGCGCCTCTATGGTACAGCCCTTTTTGTTGAAATTTGGGTATTTGGTAATTGAGGAATTAGGAAATTAAGGAATTAGGAAATCATTATTGACTTTAACCAATGACCCTAAGCCTTAAATCCCAAATTCCCCAATTTCCCAATTCCCTAATTACCAAACTTCATTATGGATATTTTCAATAAATTTCAAACACGTGGCAATATCGGCCGATTTTCCGATGTTGCAGAAGGCTATTTTGTATTCCCCCAACTGGAGGGTGAACTCAACAATCGGATGAAATTCCAAGGGAAGGAAGTAATCTGTTGGAGCATCAACAACTACCTCGGCCTCGCCAACCACCCGGAAGTACGTGCCATTGATGCCCAAGCCTCTAAAGATTGGGGAATGGCTTATCCAATGGGTGCCCGTATGATGAGCGGCGCTACCAAACTTCACGACCAGTTGGAAGATCAACTCGCCAATTTTGTGAAACGGGAATCTGCCATGTTGGTCAATTTTGGTTATCAAGGCATGTCCTCTGGTATTGACTGTCTTGTGGGTCGCCATGACGTGATCGTTTACGATTCCGAATCACATGCCTGCATCATTGACGGCGTGCGGATGCACCAAGGTAAGCGCTTTGTGTTTGAGCATAATAACATGGCCAGTCTTGATAAAAACCTTGAACGGGCCACTAAAATAGTGGAACAAACAGGCGGTGGCATTCTCGTCATTTCCGAAGGGGTGTTCGGCATGAGCGGCGATCAGGGCAAGCTGCGGGAGATCGTTGCATTGAAATCGAAATACCAATTCCGCCTTCTTGTGGACGACGCTCACGGCTTCGGCACATTGGGCGAATCAGGCGCTGGGGCTGGCGAAGAGCAGGGGGTAATGGATGAGATTGATATTTATTTCTCCACTTTCGCCAAATCCATGGCCAGCATCGGGGCATTTTTCGCTGGTAACAAGGATGTTATACATTTTATGAAATACAATATGCGCTCGCAGATGTTTGCCAAGTCAGTGCCCATGCCCATCGTAGTCGGCGCTATGAAACGGCTCGAAATGTTGCGAACCATGCCTGAACTCCGCATGAACTTGTGGCGGAACGTGAGCCAATTACAGAGTGGCCTCAAAGAAGCCGGCTTCGATATTGGTAACACAAATAGCTGCGTGACACCTGTTTATATGAAAGGTGGGGAAGGAGAAGCCATGGCTTTGACTTATGACCTGCGCGAAAATTACAATATTTTCTGCTCCATAGTAGTCTATCCAGTTGTGCCCAAAGGAACGATCATCCTGAGGTTGATCCCTACTTCTGTTCACACACCAACGGATATTAAAGAGACAATAATGGCCTTTTCTGCTATCCATAACAAACTGGTTAGCGGCGGTTATAAAGTAGCGGCCGATAAGTATATGGAAAAAGTAGCGGAGCGGTGATTGGTTTGGGGTTTTTGGTTTGGGAGTCAACCTCTAAACCAAAAACCCTAAACCTCAAAACCATTATTTATTCTTCCTCATCAGAACCTTTCTCCTCCTCTTCTTCACTTGCCTTCAACAAATCCCTTTCATGTAGGAAATTGAACCAGCGGACTGCTTTTTTGATGTCGCTGATATGCACTTGATCGCGGTCGTGGTTAGGGAGTATTTTAGTGAAATAGGCACGGTGATCTGCCGATGGTGCCTTGGCATCGGGAGGTGGGTTGTCAGCCAATTGTTCGAGCATATTCTTGAAAACAACTTTCAACTCGACCGAATCGTCATCGTCAGTGTACATGGAAATGGTTTCTAAAGGCGAGAATTGGTGCTTCCGAATCGAGGCAAACCGTACTTTCCCCGTATCTATATCGCCCACCAACATGCCATTGTTTTTAGTGGAAACTATTTTTTGCACACCAGGAAGCCCGGTTACAACAACAAATTCTTTCAGGTTCATAATAATGATAGAATGAGTGTATGATAGAATGAGTGAATTAAACTATCATTGTGTCATTCATTCATTCTCTCGTTTAAAAAGTCCGCAAAGGTATAAAAAACACCTTTCACAAAATGCTAATATTATTTTTCAAATCATTGCATTTCGTAGGTTTTGTAGCTTGGTTCGCTGGCATGTTTTATCTCGTCCGAATGTTTGTCTATCATGTAGAAGCAATGGAAAAACCCCAGCCTGAACGGGACGTTTTGACCAATCAGTTTAACCTGATGGAATGGCGGGTCTTTAAGATCATCTGCCGTCCGGCTATGGGCATCACCTGGGTTTGTGGGTTGGCCGTAATCTATTTGTATGGTATCGAATGGTTGAAAGTGAACTGGTGGATGCAGGTCAAATTGGCGCTCCTTATATTATTGAGTGGATACAGTGAGTATTGTAAAAAAATCATATTACAGTTAGAAAAAGGTGGCATGCCATTTACTTCCTTTCAATTCCGCTTGTTGAACGAAGTACCAACTTTGTTCTTGGTGTACATTGTATTATTAGCTGTATATAAAAATTCGTTCAATGTATTGTACACTACAGCGGGCATGATCGGTTTTGGTCTGTTATTGTATATTTTTGCGAAACTATACAAGAAGAGGAGAGAAGGTTAATTGTTGGTTGTTAATTGCTGCAAACAACTAATAACCAGTAACCGTTTGGTACAAGATTGGTATTTAATAAAATAAAAAATGATGCATAAAATATTGATCCCATTAGCTTTATCACTAATCACAAATTTGACGATTGCCCAATCCAACATTAGCTATTATAAAGATACAGGCCGACAGACCGCAGAAATAAACAGCCAATACCCTTACGACATTGCCATCCTCAACACATCAAACGACACCCTGAATTCTGCTAATGTTTTTGAAGAAAATGGCCGACCAACCATCCTCCTTTTTTGGTTGACCACCTGTGCCCCTTGCAGGCTGGAATTAACTGCTATTTCAAAAAAATACGAGAGCTGGCAACAGGAAGCCGATTTCAATATGTACGCTGTTTCCCTCGACTGGCCGAAGAATGCGGAACAATTCGTCAGCCGTGTAACCCAAGGCAATTGGCCATTTGCCGCCTACCGCGATGCGAACCGGGAGTTTGGAAAAATCATGCCGGGCAACCTCAATGGCTTGCCGCAGGTTTTTGTCCTAAATAAAGATGGGAAAATTGTCCATCACAAACGGAAGTACCGACCGGGGGATGAGGATCAGTTGTTTGCATGGGTGAAAGAATTGGGGAATTAGGGAATTAGGGAATTGGGGAATTGGGGAATTAGGGAATTGGGGAATTGGGGAATTGGGGAATTGGGGAATTGGGGAATTGGGGAATATCCATAAAATAATTTTTAATTTCCTGGTTTCTAATACTACTTTGTCACTTTAAAAATAATCATCCGTTTTCAGGCCGGAGATTAAGAACCATTCAGAGAGAGGTGTGTTTTTTTTATCCCGATTGAAATCGGGATAAAAAAAACACACCTCTCTCTGCTAGGATATTTCTCTCAGGCGTGAAAAACAATGAATGCTCACGCACTTAATTTTAAAGTGTCAAAGTAGAACTAAGTAGTGCGTATTAATTAATCGGGCAAAAGGAATTTGCACAAATTATTGTTTGGAAGCATGTTGTGATCATTCACCATTACCTACCTCTTCTGCTTTTCCAAAAAAGCAGCAATTTCTTCAATGGGTTGATCAACGCTTATTATCATTCCTTTTTCATCAATCAAAAACTTCGTGGGCACTTGTTTAACGCCATAGAGATCGGCGATGGGCGAGTCAAAAAACCTTAAGCTTTCGGCCTGATCCATGATCTGGTATTCCCATGGCATCTGGAAGCGGTCGAGGGCACGTCGCCAGCGTTTTTCATCCTTTTCAATGGCCACACTGACGATGGTGAAACCGACTGCATCTTTGAAAGTGGATGTGCCATATTTTCCATATAATTCTTTTAAATGGGGCATTTCCACAAAGCAAGGACCACACCAGCTGCCCCAAAAATCAAGTAGCACATATTTCCCTTTCAGGTCGGCCAATTGAAATGCAGCTCCTTCGGCAAGGGTAGCAGAAAAATCTTTAATCTCCTCGCCGCTTCCCGCACTGGGCTGCATGAAATAATTTTTCACCATGGGAAAACCAACAAGTCCGACGATCAAGATTAAAAGTAGTTTCAGGAATTTGTATTTCTTCATTTCTCAAAAATAAATAAATGGACTGGGGAGATTGGAAGGCAAATTAACCGACAAGTTTTAACAGCCTGATTTGCAAACGGTTCTCTTTTTTGAGCCAAACTGTTACCTTTAGGACACTTCTTGAGATGATAAGCTTTCTGCGGTTGACCTCTATTTAAAATACACCAAGAAACATATAAAGCAATTTCAACTTTTTTCTAATAACCTTTCTCAATCAAACCTCCTCATTATGAAAAGCAAAACCTCTCTTCTCCTTCTTGCCATTTTTTCATTAATAATTACCCAAGCATGCACCAATGATGAAGCCGAAGAACCACCGCAAGTCCACTTTGAAAACAGCAACCTCGAAGTCAAAGTGCGTATCGAAACAGATACCGGCCTGATCAATGCCATCGGCGCTCAAATTTTCCTATATAAAAACAAAGAAAACCGCATGGAAGATTATAAGGTAGCATATGAGGGCGTAACCAATGCGGAAGGGAAATACCTGTTCACTGCCCTCGCCGAACCAGAATATTGGATCCTTGTAAAATCCTCCTTCGATGGAGAGGTCAAACTCTTTAACGATGATTCTCCCTACCGAACACCAGGCCACCCTGTCACTGTGAATAAACTGGATGTCTTGTTTGAGCAATAGACTGACAGCCGAAGGCGGTCTGGTTTCTGACCTCTCTTAACTCTTCTCCAACCGTTCGATCAACCTCGCAGATACTCGCAAAAAATCCATCTCGGTGATAATGCCCGCCAATTCTTTGTTCTCACCTACCACGACTGGAAGACAACCAATCTGGTTTTCCCGCATTACTTGCATGGCTTCCGTGATCGTTGCTTTGGGAGAAATGGAAACTGGCTCAGCTACCATCACATCTTCCACTATACCAATAGTCTGATCGTTGGTCTGCGATTTTTTGCTGTAATATTCCAACAAAGCCCTTGCCGTTACGAGTCCAACCAAATTGCCTTTTGAATCTTCGACAGGCATGTAACGTACCTTGTGCCAATTCATCATTTCAGTCACCAGATCAATCAAGTCTTCCTTTTGTGCGGTAATGAGGTCGGTGGTCATGAAGTCGTCCACCCTAAGGCGGGCAGGCACATATTCACGGAGGTCTTCAGGCTGGGGGAGTTTCCATTTATGCACAGGTATTTCTTTTTTCTGGTTTTCGATGATGCAGGCAGTGACCACTGCAGCCGCCTCATCGTTGGTAATAGAATTTTTCAGATCGGTAAAAGCCCGTAATTGCCACCTGGCACCAGTACAGTGTTTTTTTACACGTTCTCTGATAATATTCAAATATCTATCGATATCCTCTGTGTCAATTTTTCTGGCTACCAACCCTTCCTTAGCAATGGGTAACAACACTTTTAATATCAGGTCGGCAGCGGTGTATTTTTTATTGTCAAACCAAGTAAATTTGGAATCAATGCCATAACGGGAAGCTTTGACAAAGTTGTCCCGCACATCGTCCCAGCCTATCATTTTTGTAATATCAGGATAGCGTTGATGCATGCCTACCATAGCACCCAACCAGAAGGCAGCATTGGCGGTGGCGTCAACCACCGTTGGGCCAGCAGGCAGTACCCGGTTCTCGATGCGGAGGTGCGGTTTGCCATTGTTGCTGATACCATAGCAGGGCCGGTTCCAGCGATAGACCGTTGAATTGTGGACTTGCAGCGCTTTTAATTTAGGAGTAATGTCCACATTTATTTTTTCCCAAGATTCTTCTTTTTCATCTGCGGTCATCAGCACCCTGAAACGGGAGATGTCTTCTTTGTAAATTTCCAAAATGGACTCTTGCAACCAGCCGTTGCCGAAGTTCACTCTTGGACTACGATCACGGAGGTGTTGTTGCGAGGTGCGGGTATCCACTGATTGTTGGAACATGGCGATCCGAGACTCATGCCAGAGCCGCTTCCCAAACACCAAAGGAGAATTGGCAGCAACAGCAATTACAGGCCCGGTCAGGGTTTGGGCAATATTATATTGTTCCACAAAATCAGCGGGCGCTACTTGGAGGTGTACCTGAAAACTGGTGTTGCAAGCCTCCAACAGGGGCGAATCGTGGATGATGTTCAGTTCGTCAATACCATTAATATGGATTTCAAAACCCTTTCCCAAAAGCTGCGAATGCAACGATTCCATGAGCCCCAGATAGCGGGGGTTGGGCGTCAGGTTCTCCATGTCGAGATGATGCTTGCGGAGCGTCGGCAAGATGCCAGTGAGGATCACTTCCGCCCCCATTTTTTCGACCGTCTCCCTGATTTTGTTCATGTATCCCAAGTTCTCGTCTTCCAATTTCCGCAGGGCATTCCCCTTAAATTCATGAGGGGTAAGGTTGGTTTCCAGATTGAACTGCGCCAATTCGGTATCCAGCCATTTGTACCGCTTCATCTTTTTCATGACCTCCACGTTGACTTTGGCAGGTTTGAAGGTCTTGCCGTTGACGATACACATTTCCTGCTCGGCCCCGATCCGTACAATGTCAGATTCAAACCAGTCGTTCTTTAGCATGTATTCCAATGCCCGGACATCGTTCAGTAGGCGGCGCATGAATGCCTGTACTTCTTGGGGGTCTTTAGCGATGGTTACTTTTTGTTCGCCCATAAGTGGGAATTTTGAGTTTGTGAGTTTTGAGTTTGTGAGTTTGAAATACGGCAACTTTGCGTTGCAAAATGGGTTAGTCTGTATGATGTCCCTGAGGTGCAAAACCGTCTACCGTCCACTATCAACCGTCCACCGTTCTCAAAGCAATGAATTTGAGTGAAATTTGCCAAATGGTTCTGGAAATAAAATTTCACGCAACATAAGGATGATTTTTCAAAATAAATCGTAACTATTCAGCATGAGGTGTTTTTTGGTAAAATTTTTTAATTTTTACCAAAAAACACAAAGTCCCAGCGGGAGCGGGAAAGAAAAAAATGAAATTTTTCCTTTCCCGCTCTCACCTTCCATGATAGTTACAGTAAAACTTTTGTGATGAAACAGTTTGCCATTTTAATATTCGCCGCCCTAATTTTTGGTGCTTGTAAAAAAGAAGAACCTTCCCTTTTTACCATCCCCGTGACCAACCTAAGATTTGAAGTAAACCCCGCCATGAGTGCGATCAACAGCCATGATATCCCGATCAACGGCGTCCAAATAAAAGCACTCGACCTTTTGGCCGGACAAGGCATTGATACTGCTAACATCAACAGCATCCGTCCCCGTGTAGCCCGCATCTATCAACCCTTTGCTGATAATGACCTCGATTTTATCAAAGAAATAGCCATCCGCCTCTGCCTTCCCGGCGACAACCGTTCATTCTGCGGCCAAGAAGCTTTTTGGTTCGACGAAGACCTCCGAAGAGACAAGGGCTTCGAACATCAGCTCTTCGGCAGCAACGTAGACGACCTCCGGGAATTTGTCTTGGCAGAAACCATCAACGTTCAAGTACAACTTTCCGAACTCTGGCTCAACCCCAGCGGCACTTTTGAAATATACCTCGATATGGAGTTTGATGTTAGATAAATGGTTTGAATGGTTGAAATGACTTGAATGGTTTTTTCCAGAATGATCTTTCACAAACCATTCAAGCCATTCTTCTCTCCTATATTTGCGCCCGCAAAAAATTCACTAATCCAAAAATGAGCGATTGGCACAAGGCACAGGCCAAAAAACCATTTAGCCATTCAACCATTTCAACCATTTATTTATATGACAAAAGATTTTCTGAAAAAACTCGGGCTGCAAGAAGAGAACGCTGGTACCAGCACGGGCCTCAAAGACGAGACCTCCAATAAAATGATCAAATCCTACTCGCCTGTGGATGGTGCGTACATCGGCAGTGTAAGCCAAACCACCAAGGGTCAATACAACCAAGTCATCAAGACTGCCCAGGAGGCATTCAAGGTGTGGCGGGAAATGCCAGCACCCAAGCGAGGCGAAATTGTCCGTCAATATGGGGATGCCCTCCGCAGGAACAAAAAAGCCCTTGGTCAATTGGTCAGCTATGAAATGGGCAAGTCACTCCAAGAAGGTTGGGGCGAGGTGCAGGAGATGATTGACATCTGCGACTTTGCCGTTGGCCTCAGCCGACAGTTGTATGGTCTTAGTATGCACTCCGAGCGACCCCACCACCGCATGTACGAGCAGTGGCATCCGCTGGGCATTGTGGGGATTATCAGTGCATTTAATTTTCCAGTAGCCGTTTGGTCGTGGAATGCGATGATCGCTATGGTTTGTGGCGATGTATGTGTTTGGAAGCCATCTGAAAAAACGCCGCTCTGTGGGGTTGCCTGTCAGAACATTTTGAAAAAAGTACTCAAAGCCAATAAAGTACCCGAGGGCGTAAGTTGCCTCATCAACGGCAATTACAAGGTCGGCGAATATATGACCACCGATACAAATGTAGCGCTCGTTTCCGCCACAGGCAGTACCCGCATGGGCAAGATAGTTGGCAAAACGGTCGCCGAACGCCTCGGCCGTAGTCTCCTCGAACTCGGCGGCAACAACGCCATCATCATCACCCCGAGCAGCGACATGGATGTAGTACTCACGGGCGCACTCTTCGGAGCAGTCGGCACCTGCGGCCAGCGCTGTACAACCACCCGTCGCCTCATTATCCACGAGAGCGTTTACAATGAGGTAAAAGAAAAACTCGCCACCGCTTATGGCCAACTCCGCATCGGCGACCCGCTTGACCAAGACAACCACGTCGGCCCGCTGATTGATAAGGATGCTGTGAAAAATTACCTCAATGCCATCAAGGCCTGCAAAAAAGAGGGTGGCAATTTCATCGTGGAAGGTGGCGTGCTGGAAGGCAAGGGCTACGAAAGCGGCTGCTACGTAAAACCCTGCATCGCTGAGGCCAAACCCAAAATGGGCATCGTGCAGCATGAGACTTTCGCACCCATCCTTTATTTATTGAAATACAAAACCCTCGACGAGGCTATCGCTATTCAGAATGGCGTACCCCAGGGCCTCTCCTCCGCCATCATGACGAACAATATGCGGGAAGCCGAACAGTTCCTCTCCACCGCTGGCTCCGACTGCGGCATCGCCAATGTGAACATCGGCACCAGCGGCGCAGAGATCGGTGGCGCTTTCGGTGGCGAAAAAGAAACGGGTGGTGGACGTGAATCTGGCTCGGATGCTTGGAAGGCTTATATGCGTCGGCAGACGAATACGATTAATTATAGTACGGGGGTGCCTTTGGCGCAAGGGATTAAGTTTGATTTGGGGTGATGGTTGACGGAGAGCGGATCGTGACCGAAGTTGCGATCCGCCCTATTAACTGAATTTATTTCACTCAGAAAAAACATTTTTGACCTTAACGCTATTTCAAGATTTTTCAATTACAAATACTTTTGGGAATATTCTACTTATCTGATTACTTTTGGCAATACTAATCTACCTTCTATTTTCAAAATTAAGAATCTAAATTTAATAAATGGCTTGGATGGATTATATTCCTGCTGAAATTTCAGCTCTCTATGAGATTCATGATTTCAAACATGCCGCTGCTATAATAGCTAAAGAATTTCCGTCAGAATTTAATGAACTCTGCCAAGCTTTGCTTTCGTTCCGTTTTACAATAGAAAATATAACTGCGTCAGGTGGCAGTGAGAGCCAAATTCCAAAAATTTTCTCGGACATTCTAAGACCTCTGGGTTGGAGAGAAAGAAATTTAGCATCAGAATTGAATGTTTTTGAAATAAAAAGTAAAAAGGTCAGAGAATTAAAAAGTTCTATAAACCATGGGTCTCACAAAGTGGATTATTTAAAAGGCAGAGTTGCATTTGATCTGGAATGGAATAGCAAAGACCAAACATTTGATAGGGATTTATATGCCTTTAGAGCGTTTTTTGAATATGACGCAATAAGTTTAGGGGTTCTTGTAACTCGAAGCAATGAACTTGACTCAATATTTAAGAAGCTTAATATTCATAAAAAATATGGAGCAAGTACAACACATATGGGAAAACTTCTTCCAAGATTAGAAGCCGGAAGAAATGGAGGTTGTCCAGTGTTAGTTTTTGGAATAACTCCTCGGTTGATAATCAATTAAAATAAAAATAAATGAATGTAACTGAAGACTTTATAAAATATGCTGGTAAAAGGAAATTTTCCACCATTTTAGCCGACCCACCTTGGCAGTTTCAGAATAGAACTGGCAAAGTTGCTCCTGAACATAAAAGATTGGCCAGATACCCCACTTTAAGTCTCGAAGATATCAAAGATATTCCTGTTGAATCTGTTTTAGCAGAGCGAGCACATTTGTACCTATGGGTGCCCAATGCCCTAATTTATGAGGGATTGGAAGTCATGAAAAGTTGGGGCTTTAAATACAAGACGAACTTAATCTGGTATAAAGTCAGAAAAGACGGTGGACCTGATAGAAGAGGGGTTGGTTTTTATTTTAGAAATGTTACAGAAATGGTTCTTTTTGGAGTGAGAGGAAAAAATATAAGGACATTAAAACCCGGTAGAACTCAAGAAAATATAATAGTCCAAAGAAAAAGAGAGCATAGTAGAAAACCGGATGAGCAATATAAAATTATTGAGTCATGTAGTTGGGGACCTTATTTAGAAATGTTTGCGAGGGGCAAGAGATCCGGTTGGCATTGTTGGGGTAACCAGGCTGATGACGACTATTATCCTGAATGGGATACTTATAAAAACCACTCACAAAATGGCAATCATATTAATGATAATAAAAAAGCACTTAAACAATTATCTCTATATTAAATGCTGCACATTCAGTTTTGCAAATGACGGCTCATAAAATCGCTTTAACATTTGCAACGAGTCCTATATTTCACTTTAATTATTTTCTACAAAAACCATCTATCATCTTGAAACCCCTCCGTTTCAACGAGGGGCAATGCCATGTCCGGCATATACATCAAATATCTATTCAATGCACCACAGTACGCCAAGAAATCCGGATGTTTGGAATAGATGTTAGATGTTGAGTGGAGGTCGCTTATTTCCCCGCCATTGAAATAGCGGGTCACAAGATGTTAGACGCAGCGCTCGCCACTTGCAATAAATAATTAACAGTATTGATTATTTTTGCCCACACGTACTTTAGGGAACAAATCTCATGAAAAATGCTTTAATTTTGGTCATCATAAATCAACATCTTTTATTATGGAAAAATATAACACCCTAAAAGGGTACCTCGATGAGAACGGAAAATTCGACCGCTTCCCAGGAAAAAAGCAAAAGAAAAAACAGGCATTGATGCTTCAGTATTTGGCCGACAAGTTTGATGCGGGTAAAAAATACACGGAGAAAGAAGTCAATGAAATATTAAATCAACACCACAGCTTTAATGATCCTGCCACACTAAGAAGACTTATGTTTGGAAGCGGATTGATCAATAGAACATTGGATGGGAAAGCTTATTGGTTAACTGCTGCGTAATACTTATCTATCAGATCATAAAAAAGTAACTATTCAGAAGGTGGGAGGGAGAAAGAAAAAATTTCATTTTTTCTTTCTCCCTCCCACCTTCTGAATAGTTACAAAAAAATATAATTATGAAATTAGGTGCATTCTCCATCAGCCTCAGCGTCAAGGACATCCATGCTTCCAAACAATTTTATGAAAACCTAGGCTTCTCTGTCTTTGCAGGAGACATAGAAAAGAATTATTTAATTATGAAAAACGGAAATGCCTTGATCGGATTATTTCAAGGCATGTTCGAAAATAATATCTTGACATTCAATCCAGGCTGGGACGAAAACGCCAACAAACTTGAAGCGTTTGATGATGTGCGAGAAATTCAGAAACATTTAAAAAACAAGGGTGTCAAAATTGAAAATGAAGCGGACGAGAACACATCCGGTCCCGCCAGTTTTGCAATAGTTGATCCTGATGGCAATGCCGTTTTGGTCGATCAGCATGTTTAAGCATAATTAATAAATAACCAAATGGATCATGCATCAAAAAATGTACATGTACAAAAGGATAGTAGAAGCAAAACTATTTATTGATGAGAACTATGCTGAACAAATAGACCTTGATAAAATTGCCGATTGTGCGCATTATTCTAAATATCATTTCTTGCGCTTATTTAAAAATGCATTTGGGAAATCCCCTCACAAATATTTAATCGATGTTCGCTTGGAACATGCAAAAAGATTGCTTAAAGCACAACAACCAGTAACAGAAGTTTGTATGGCTGTTGGTTTTGACAGCGCACCCTCCTTTTCTATCTTATTTAAAAAACATACCGGCATTTCGCCGAAAGGCTTTAAGCAGAAAGAACAAAAAAAGAAAATTAAAATTTGTCAACATCCATTCCATTTTATTCCCAATTGCTTTGCGGAAAATTTTGGGTGGAAGAATAGCAATTTTCAATAAGTTTAGCTGAAATAAGTCTTTTTTATTTGCCACAAAATTACTGGAACATGATAAAGAGAATGACACATGCCAGCATCTATGTTATTGACCAACATAGTGCGGAAGATTTCTATATCAACAAATTGGGATTTGAAGAGCGGATGAAAATCCCGATAGGTAAAGATATTTTTTGGTTAACGGTCTCACCTAAAGGCCAACCTGATTTAGAAATCACCCTTATGCCGATCAACAACAAGGAAATGTTTGATGAAACTACCGCAGCCCAAGTGACTGCTTTAGTGAAAAATGGCACTTTTGGTTTTGGCGTTTTCGAATGCAAAAATATTTATGCGACTTATCAAGAGCTGAAAGAAAGAGGAGTGGAATTTACAAAAGAACCAACTGAAGAATTTTACGGAATAGAAGCCATGTTCAAAGATGATTCAGGCAACTGGTTCTCACTCACGCAATTTAAAGAACAGCAACAACCATGAAATTATTTTTAAAAATAAATTGGATTTTAACAACCCTATTGAGCATTGCAACTGGTGTATTTAAAATATTACAGCAAGAGGAAGATATTCGGCTTTTTGACAGAATAGGGTTTAATGAAACGGCCACTACCCTATTGGGAGTCATTCAATTAATTGGCGGCATATTGCTCATTTTTCCAAAAACAAGAAAAATAGGGGCTTGGGTTATGATTCCCACTTTTATCGTTGCATCTATTGCGGTATTCGCAAATAAAATGTACCCATTTGGAATCGTCTCCTTATTGTTCATTGTAATGACTATATTGGTAATTTATATGGAAAAAATTAAAACAATGGAAAATGAATAAAACAGAAAAAGTAGACCAATATATGAAAAACCTTACCAATCCATTAAAAAAAGAAATGAGCAAATAATGGATGAATAAAAAAAATACGGCCTCAATTTTTTTTGGAGGCCGTATTTTGGTTAGAGAATTTTTCTAATTACCCCGGCGGCGTATTTGGAAAGTGGTTCATCGCATCAACGATGCCTCCCATGATGGCCAATGTGATCATCCAGTAAAGGATATTGATGAGCATGTTTTTCCATGATTTTTGCTCAAACAGCCCATTGGTGATGAAAATCGGAGCCACTAAAAAAACGGTGAGGATCGCCCCGTGAGCAGCCCCGTGTTTGAAAGTGTCGAATTCCCCTTCCTGACCAAAGCCGTTGTTAAAACCAAGCAAGAAGAAAGCAATTAAGAAGGCCATGACAAGTGAAATGCCCATCACCATTCCCATGTTTGCTTCTTTAGCTTTTTCCTCCGTCATCCCAATGGAGTCCATCCATGCTTTTCCAAACAGAGCTTTGTGGTAGTAAATGAAACCCATGACCATTGGTGTCAAAGTGGCGAGTACAAGTGAAAGCCAGTTTAAGTTTTCCATAATGAAATAAAGTTTGGTGAAAAATGATTGCGTAATTTAATTACAAATTTTGAAAGGAAAGAATATTCAATAAAATATTTGTGAAACGAATAATAAAGTTTGTAGAACGAATAATCAATAATTTAAACATATCTGTGCCTATTTCAGATATTGCGTCCAATTCAAAATAAAAAACAACAGGAAAACCCAGAAGGCTATTCGAAATAACTTTCTGAGTTGACAATTCAAAAACATGAAATACTTTTCTTTTATCGCCTTATTTCTCTTACTTAATTCTTGCTTGGATATAGAGCCTTCAGGAAACAATAAATCTGTTGGTCAAGAAAAAGAACAGCCCGAAAAAATCATAAATCCAATTATAAAGCAAGTACTGGACTCCACCGAAGTTGAAGGCTCTATATTAATATTCGACGCACAAAAGGGTATTTATTATTCCAATGATTTCGAGTGGGCAAATATTGGGCGCTTGCCAGCCTCTACTTTTAAAATAACCAATTCTATCATCGGATTGGAAACCGGAGTAGTAGAAAATGACAGCACCTTTTTTAAATGGGATGGCAAAAAACGAAGATTAAAAACTTGGGAAAGGGATTTTATCTTCCGGGATGCTTTTCATGCTTCTTGCTTGCCTTGCTATCAGGAAATAGCAAGAGGAATCGGTGAAAAAAGAATGAATGAATATTTGACCAAGTTGAATTACGGGAATATGCAAGTTGATTCGAGCAATATAGATTTGTTCTGGTTGGTAGGCGATTCAAAAATAAGTCAGTATGAACAGATTAATTTTTTAAAACGATTTTATTATGAGGTACTTCCCATTTCTGAAAGGACAGAAAAAATAATGAAACGCCTCATGGTCATCGAAAATAATAAAGATTATAAATTGAGCGGAAAGACAGGATGGGCTGTACGGGAGGGGCACAACAACGGTTGGTTTGTTGGTTATCTGGAAAAAGGGAGTGAAGTATATTTTTTCGCCACGAACATTGATCCGAAAGAAAAATTCAACATGAAATTGTTCCCGAAAATCAGATCAGAAATTACTTTGGAAGCGCTGAAAAAATTAAAGATTTTGAATTAATTCTCAACTAAATCACGCTTTATTATTGATTCAAAGTTTTTTGTTTTAATGAATTATTCATTGGATACCATCCAGAAAAGAGATGCACCATTAGAAATCATCCATTATCTAACAACCTTTAAACCAGCTATATATATTTTAAAATAAAAAAATTTCAAAAAAAATTAAATCTCCGGGAACTAATCAGAATACATTCTCGGTTTATTTGCCCGTAACTCCAAACAACCATTTTTTCAATTCTATTTCCAGATAAAAAATGTCTAAATTTCAACATATCAATATTCATAAAAACTTCCTGCCCGGCATCCATCCGGAACAGGATGAGCGATTTATTTGGGCCAAGCAATTTGCCGCCCAGATATGTGATCATCAGGAGACCAATCCCTTCTAACAGCTTCCACCAAAAGAGATCGTAGCTGTTGGAAAGCAGCTACGATGGACATTCCTTTAATTAATTTCCATATCTGTAGTTTGCTAAATTCTGAGTTGATGAGTTTTGAGTCATTGAGTATTGGGTTACTTCGACTCCAACTCAAGTGGATATGGGTTCGAATCCTGTCCCTGATTTTAACTCAGTGGTAGAGCACTAATTTACCCAATGCAGTTTGCTCCACTATTTATTCAAAAACCAAAACAGCTAATGAATTGGTCGTCTGCTGAAGAGGAGATTTATGTCATCCGGTGATGTGGCGCAATGGTAGCGCAGCGGATTGTCTATCCGAAGGTTGCGGGTTCGAGCCCCGCCATTACCGCTGAGAAAAGGGTATTGGAGTATTTAAGTATTGGGTATTCATGCATGTTCTTTGAATTTGGGGTTGTTTAAAATTTTGGGGGCGCATGTTCCAAGGAATGGCGACACTGCTTTGCAAGCAGCGTGCGATGGGTTCGATTCCCATGGCTTCCACTACAATGAGTGAATAGTTTTTCATTCACTCATACATTCATTGATTTCTAGGCGTAGCTTAATGGAAAGCACTGCACTTGGACCGCAGGAGATGGAGGTTCAAATCCTTCCGCTTAGACTACTTGCCTTCGTAGCCCAATCGGCAGAGGCACCGGGCTTAGACCCCGGCCAGTGTGAGTTCGAATCTCACCGAAGGTACAATTTGAGGAATTAGGGAATCAAGGAATTGGGGATTATAATTAACAGATTTACGAATTCCCCAATTCCTTGATTCCCTAATTTACTACCCAGCCATATCGTCTAATGGATTTAAGACAGGAGCCTACGAAGCTCCAGATCGGGGTTCGACTCCCTGTGTGGCTGCATCAGAGTATGAGAGGTTGAGATGATGCCTGTTCTCAAATTTCTCATTTCTCTCAATCTCTCATACTCTCAAAATGTAATGAACATCAGGTGCCCCTCAACATCCTCTCTCTCAGCAGAATTAAATGAGGTGGCACCTGACCAGATATAGGAGCATGTGCCAGAGTCAGGCCGAATGGGGCGGATTGCAATCCCGCAGTGGCTTAGCCACCACACAGGTTCGAATCCTGTCATGCTCTCTGACAATTTTACCAGCAGGTATAGCACAATGGTAGTGTGCCTGGCTTCCACCCAGAGGATGTCGGTTCGATCCCGGCTACCTGCTCTAAGAAGGCATTGTGGTATTAGGTATTGAGGTATTAGTCATTTAGCGATGTGGCGTAATTGGTAGCGCAGCTCCCTTACATGGAGAAGGTCGGGAGTTCGAATCTCTCCATCGCTACGAAAAGGGATATTAGGTGTTGGATATTATGGCTCAATGAATACCTAATACCTCAATACCCTTCACCAGGCTTGATAGCTCAACGGTAGAGCGTCCCTCTGTTAAAGGGAGGGTTGCAGGTTCGAATCCCGCTCAGGCCGCAGAAAAACGGTATTGAGGTATATAGGTATTGAGAGGCATTGAATACCCAATACCAAAATACCTCAATACCTGATCATTCTGGCATAGCAAAACAGGTAATGCGCCCCACTTGTAATGGGAAGATTGTTGGTTCGAATCCGACTGCCAGATCATATTCCGGTGTAGCTCAATTGGTCAGAGTGCTTGCCTGATACGTAAGTGGTTGGTGGTTCGAGTCCACCCATCGGGACAGCGGGCAGTTGGCAGTTCGACAGTCCGCAGAAAACAATCTGCAAGTTATCAATTAAAAATTAACTCCCTGATGTAGCTCAATGGTGAGAGCAGTTGCCTTATACGCAAAAGGTTGGCAGTTCGAGCCTGCCCATCAGGACAGTTCTCAGTTATCAGTTGGCAGTCCGCAGAAAACAATCCGCAACTAGCAATTACCTCCGGTGTAGTTTAGTTGGCAAAACACCTGAATGTGGATCAGGCGTCAGTGGTTCGATCCCACTCACTGGAACTTGTTTTTTGAAAAATGGCAACAAAGCTCTCGAGGAGAGAGCGCCCCGTTGAAGCCGGGGAGGGCAGGGTTCGACTCCCGTGTTGCCACAAATTAGTGATTAGTTTAAACCATTGATAATTTCACTAACAACATTGCACGGTAGTGTAAGTGGTACAACATGCCGGTCTCATGAGCCGGAGCTATGGGTTCGAGTCCCATCTGTGCAACATTGTATAGCTATTGGCCATTAGCATTTAGCTTTTGGCAATTTAAACTTGGGAGTAGTTCAATTGGTAGAGCAGCGGTCTCCAAAACCGCAAGTTGCGGGTTCGAATCCTGTCTCCCATGCAACATCCAAAAACCATGAACCCCAAAACCAAACTCTGCCCGGTCGTCTAACGGCAGGATGGCTGGCTTTGAATCAGCAGATGCAGGTTCGAGTCCTGCCCGGGCATCCAATAAGGTATTGGGAAGTTAGGTATTGAGATATTAAAAAACATCCAATTCTCCAATAACCTAATGCCCTACCCTGCCTCGTAGCTAAATTGCGCAAAGCACCCGGCTTTTAACCGGGGGATTGCAGGTTCGAGTCCTGCCGGGGCAATATGTAGGGAATTTAGGAATTGGGGAATTAGTAGC
This sequence comes from Saprospiraceae bacterium, assembly GCA_965222975.1. Classification (GTDB taxonomy): domain Bacteria; phylum Bacteroidota; class Bacteroidia; order Chitinophagales; family Saprospiraceae; genus UBA6168. The sequence continues at coordinate 71,261 of CBDCVJ010000024.1, forward strand.
TAAGGTGAACACCTAAACCACTAATTTACTAATTCCTCAATTCCCAAATCCGCTCCTGTCGTCTAATGGTTTAGGATGCCTGACTTTCTATCAGGCGATGCGGGTTCGAATCCCGTCGGGAGTTCCTGTAAAAATGGCAGTGGTGAGGGAAGTGTTACTTCGATTTTAGGATACCATTGAAAAGCCCACTTTCCGTTTTTCCCTGCTTCTTTTGAGAAAGCCGTTGGCTGTTGGCCAATGGCTAAAAAGACATCCAAAAGTGGTGAGCCGATCTGAGCTAATTCGCTCACCTATTTAATTGATATCCAAGTCGCCTTCGCAAATGCACAAACCTCCTTTTTCTTATTATAAATAGCCGTTCCTGTAAAAGTCTTCCGTCCCTCACTGCTAATGACCCACCCCACCACTACACATGGCTCTTCCACTTTTATCGGCAACACCTCTTTCACGGCGATCCTGCCAAGAACAACCACTTGGTCATGGTCAATCAGTGCCCAAGCGCCGGGGCAGTCAAGCGCTGCCCAGATGAATTCCGTTTTCACAAATCCATCCTTGTTGCCCAAATCTGGATAAGGAATCCAAGGTGAAGCAACGATCTGCTCCCCTACCCTGCCGGGGTGTATTTTCAAGCCTTCGCCATGTTTTCGCAGGTGGCCACAGACAAAGCAGTTGGGAAAAGGGGAATGCTCGTAGCCGTAAAAATGCTCCATCGCTTTTTGAGCATCTTCAAAATCGACGGGTGCGGGGATGTCCAGCTTAAAATCACCAGCCTTCCTTGCTTCAGCGACGAGTGTTTCTCCATTGAGCAATTGAGCCGAATCGCCGTCCACCACCAAGCGCATGGGACGGTCAAGTGGTGGTGGTTTTCTTAAAGTAACTTCAGCAGGAAAAGGAACATTGGCGGCAACGGTGCCTGCACTATAACCGCCATTGCCGGATTCAGATGGCCCGCAGAATTGTTTGTCAATGATAAGTTGGTTGATGATGAACATTTTGATTGTTAATTATTGATAGCCGATTGTTGGTTTTGGGCAAATGTCAGACATTTTTTGGAAGTCGTTGGAATGGAACATCCATTCGAACCATTTGATCGGCTTTCATTAAAAAGGAAATTTTGCTTAGCGTTTTTTTTAATTGGCTTTTTCAAAATCCCAATTTTTATTGCGAGTGCCGCAAACAGCCTGAATTAGAAATAAGTTATGAACAAAAGGGGAGCTTAATTTTAATCAAATGAAGGATTAAAAAAATTAACATCTAAAACAGTTTTGCAAAGCCAAAAGTACAAGCCTGCCCAGTGTTTGTGAGATATTAATTTTTATAATACAACCATTCTCCACATTCCTACACCTGCCATATTGGCATTATAATCCGAAATTTTTTCATGAAAAAATTGCATGTTCTTCTATTTGGCACAACCATTGATGGCAATTTTTAGTGTTGAAAAGTCGGTTTCCGACCGAAATTCTTTCAGTTCTTCAATCTATTGTTTAACTAAAAAAATTTAGGTTACCATGATGCTGATAAAATCAAATTCAACCAGTTCTTCTTCCCTTCCAAAGCTCTTCGACGACCTGATCTCGAAAAATTTCCATGCTTTGGATTCCTACCACCTCAACAATAACAGTTCAACCATCCCCGCTGCTAATATCCTCGAAAACAACGAAGGGTTTATCGTGGAAATGGTAGTACCTGGCATGGACAAAAAGGACATTGAGGTGCGGCTCGATCACGAGACCCTGCATATTTCTTACAAGAGCAACCAGAACGAGCAATTGCCCGAAGGTGTTCAGTACATCCGTCGGGAATTCAACTACCGTTCCTTCCACCGCAGCTTCTATATGCCAAAAAAGGTAGTGGATTCCAATGGCGTCCAGGCCAAGTTCAAAAATGGCATTTTGCAGGTTTTCTTGCCCAAAAAAGAAGAGGCTAAAAAACAGCCTTCAAGGGTCATTACGATCAAGTAATTTTTTAAAATAATTTTAAACAAGTCTGGAAAAAACAAACAGGGTTGGCATCTGCAACGGAAAGATGTCAACCCTACAACCGAAGAAAATCATTCAAACCAAATACAGTTAATAAAACCATTTTTAGACCATGACAAAAGTAGCTTTTAAACCGATCAACGACCGAGTGGTCGTCAAGCCATCCCCCGCAGAGGAAATGACGAAAGGGGGCATCATCATCCCCGACACCGCTAAGGAAAAACCGCAACGTGGCGAGGTCATCGCCGTCGGCCCCGGCAAGGATGGCAACCAATTGACCGTCAAAACAGGCGATGTGGTATTGTATGGAAAATACGCAGGACAAGAGATGGAGTACAATGGCGACGACTACCTCATCATGCGGGAGGATGACATTCTGACCATCCTTTCGGACAATTAACGGTTGTTTTTTTGTCCTTTAGCTGTTGGCTAAATTCTATGTAAATATTTAACAAACAGCTTTTTAAACATTTAAAGTAGTTTACTTAAAAATTTAAAAACCAAACTGCTATTAGTAGTTGCGCTTGAGCCAATAGCCAACTGCCAATAGTCAAATGCAATAAAAAAATGGCAGCAAAAGAAATCAAATTGAATAGTAAAGCGCAGGAGCGCATCAAAGCAGGCATTGATAAATTGACTAGTGCTGTAAAAGTAACCCTCGGTCCAAAAGGCCGCAATGTCATCATCCAAAAAAGCTTCGGCGCACCCCATATCACCAAAGACGGCGTGACCGTAGCGAAGGAAATCGAACTCGATGATCCGCTAGAAAACATGGGAGCACAGATGGTAAAGGAAGTGGCCTCCAAAACGGCCGATGCAGCAGGCGACGGCACGACCACAGCAACTGTTTTGGCGCAGGCAATGGTCAATGTAGGCCTGAAAAACGTGGCCGCTGGTGCCAACCCAATGGACTTGAAGCGCGGCATTGACAAAGCAGTCGAAGCTGCCGTTACAGATGTCCACAGACAAGCCGAAAAAGTGAAGGGCAATTTTGAGAAAATCCGCCAAGTAGCCACCATCTCCGCCAACAATGACGAGACCATCGGAACCCTCATCGCAGGTGCCATGCAGAAGGTTTCTACCGATGGTGTAATTACCGTAGAAGAAGCCAAGGGTACTGAGACTTACATGGAAGAAGTAGCGGGCATGCAGTTCGACCGGGGTTACCTCTCTCCTTACTTCGTGACAGATTCAGAGAACATGATAACGGAGTATGAAAACCCTTACATCCTCATCCACGACAAGAAGATTTCCAATGTAAAAGATTTGATTCCCGTATTGGAAATGGTTGCCAAAAACAGCCGCCCTCTGCTCATCATCGCCGAAGATGTAGAAAGCACCGCTTTGGGCACATTGGTCGTCAACCGCCTGCGCGGTGGCCTACAAGTAGTCGCTGTAAAAGCACCGGGCTTTGGTGACCGCCGCAAGGCCATGCTGGAAGACATTGCCATTTTGACAGGTGGCACAGCCATAAGTGAAGAACAAGGATACAAATTGGAGAATGTCACCCTTGACATGTTGGGTCAATGTGAAAAAATAAAAATAGATAAAGATAATACTACAGTCGTCAATGGCAAGGGGCAAAAAACACAAATCAATGCCCGCGTTAGCCAGATCAAGCAGCAGATCGAAACCACTACTTCTGACTATGACCGGGAAAAACTGCAAGTGCGTCTGGCTAAGTTGGCTGGTGGCGTGGCTGTCCTCCACGTAGGTGCACCTACTGAAGTTGAAATGAAAGAGAAGAAAGACCGAGTGGACGATGCCCTGCATGCAACCCGTGCCGCAGTGGAAGAAGGAATTGTACCAGGAGGCGGTGTGGCCTTCGTCCGTGCCATGAAAGCACTGAACAGTGTGCATTGCGAAAACGAAGACGAGTTCACAGGTGTGGACATCGTGCGAAAAGCCCTTGAAGCACCGCTCCGCAATATTGCGACCAATGCAGGCGAAGAAGGCAGTGTCGTACTGCAAAGGGTACTCGACGGCAAAGGTGCTTTTGGCTTCAATGCCCGCACTGGCGAATATGAAGATTTGAAAAAGTCCGGTGTGATTGACCCGGCCAAAGTGACCCGCATCGCCATCGAAAATGCCGCCTCCATCGCCAGCATGTTGCTGATGACCGAATGCGCCGTTTATGAAAAACCGGAGAAAAAAGCCGAACCTGCCATGCACGGTGCAGGGGCTTATGATCCGGCCATGTTGTAATATAGGTAAATGTTAAACCGTGATTTGTTCTCAAGTAAGGTTGGGGTCGTTGAGTGACCCCAACCACCACATTATCAGATGATTAAAACTAAAGCCATGAAAAAGAACATCATCATTACTGCCCTGACTGCGCTGGCAATCTCATTGACCTCCATCGGGGTCTATCATTTCACCACCCAAAAAGACGGCAAGACCATCAAGATCGAACATGTGAACAGTACCCCTGCCGCGAAAGCGGTTTTCACCAAAGATGAAAACGGAACTATCATTCCCCTTGATTTTACCCGTACTGCCGAAAAGGTGATGGATGCAGTTGTACACATCAAATCAACTCAAACTATAGCTGACAACAGCCCACAAGGCTTCCGGCAAATGCCAAGCCCTTTTGGCGACGATTTTTTCAAAGACTTCTTTGGGGATAGATATTTTTTCAAGCAAGAAACGCCGAACCGCAACCGGGGGCCACAAGTACGCATGGGACAAGGCAGCGGCGTCATCATCAATGAAGATGGCTACATCGTGACCAACAACCATGTAATATCCGATGCCGATGATATTGAGGTAGTGCTACACGATAACCGTTCGTTCAAAGCCACTGTAATCGGCACCGACCCTTCGACTGACCTAGCCCTCATCCGCATCAAAGCGGACGACCTTTCCACCATTCCTTTTGTCAACTCTGACAATGTGAGGATCGGTGAGTGGGTGATGGCGGTCGGCAATCCGTTTAACTTGACTTCCACTGTGACAGCTGGCATCGTAAGCGCTAAGGGTAGGAATATCAACATTTTGCGGGAGCAATTTGCCGTGGAGAGTTTCATACAAACGGATGCCGCCATCAACCCCGGCAACAGCGGAGGTGCATTGGTCAACCTTGAAGGCGGTCTCATCGGTATCAATACAGCCATCGCCAGCCCAACAGGTGCATATTCTGGTTATGGCTTTGCTGTACCAACCAATATCGTAGAAAAGGTAGTAGAGGATTTGATGAAATACGGCGTCGTCCAGCGGGGGGTTCTCGGTGTGATGATCCGAACGGTGGATGGCAATCTGAAAAAGGACAAAGACCTCGAAGTAACCATAGGTGCTTATGTGGATAGCCTTATGGAAAACAGTGCAGCAGGAGAGGCTGGCATCAAACCTGGTGACGTTATCATTGCCATCAACGACATAGAGATCAACGACTCGCCGAAGCTGCAAGAGACAATTGCCCGCCACCGCCCCGGCGATGTGGTAAAAGTGAAAGTTGATCGAAAAGGCAATGAAAAGACCTTTGACGTGACGCTCAACAACCGTAAGGGCAATACGAACGTAGTTATGAAAGAACACAAAGAAGTACTCGACGTGCTGGGCGCAGATTTTGAAACCCTGTCTGATGAGCAGTCCCGGAAGCTGGATGTGAAAGGTGGCGTAAAAGTCAAGAAACTCTATGCAGGAAAACTGCGGAAGCACACCCAAATGCGGGAAGGGTTCGTCATTACTCAAGTAGATGGCAAGGCTGTCAATTCTGTTGAGGAATTGGTCGAAATACTCAAGGATAAAAAAGGAGGCGTCATGCTGGAAGGAGTGTACGAGGATATTCCCGGTGAATATTATTACGCCTTTGGCTTGTAATTTTTTGCTTTCATATATCTATCGGTAATGCCGTTTTGCTCAAAGCAATCTTGCTAAAATGTTCATGGGATTAGGCTGCTGCCAGGCTATGGCCGGCAGCAGTACTTTTCCCAAAAAATGAAAACCTAATAATATGATCCCTTATGCTCAACATGAATATGTAAAAGTATTGGCCAACACCGAGAAAGGTGTTTGCCTTGAGTACGTGCCCAGCGGCCGGACTGTCACCTTATCACCCTCGTTTTTCAATCAACTTTCAACAGAAGGGGCATTAAAAATAATAGGTATTTCATAATGCCATTTTTCTCACTTTAAAATAAATGTATGTGTTCTTAATATGTTCCACACTTGGAGGATATTCAAACTAAAGCCAGAAATTGGATGAACCTTTTTTTTTGTAAAAGCATTAATAATTTCAAAATCAAATTGCGTATGAAAAATTCAATAAAAGTCAGGATGCTGCGTCACAAGCAGCCGTACAAAGTCAAACTTCAACTTTTATCGAACGGAAAGATTATCGAAATGAACAGGCGCAAATTTGAGCAACGATGGGACATGGGCCGTTACGATGTCGTGAACTATGAGGAAGCAAGCCCCAGTATTTTCGGCTCGGATCTTTTTGAAATATAAGGTTTTTAGCAATCAGAAAACGGGAGGGGCAAGCATGGTGCAGTGCGAGTTCCTCCCTTTTTTATTTAAAATTTAAAAAGCTGAAAACCGTAAAATGTTTTTCCATCTCATTTCTCCTTAAAAAATTAAATACCTGCTCCTGCTTTTCCAAATATTGTCCTACCCTACTGGTTTTGTAATGAATTAATGGCAAAGATCATTTTTCAATTCTGCATTCAACGCACCCATTTTTCTTACTTTCGCACCTCTTTTTTCAAACCACAGCGGACGCAGAGCAACACAGAGAAAGAATGAATGCTCGTGTTCCCTTTAAAATAAGATTGTCAAAATGTTAAACCTGATCCTATTCGGCCCTCCCGGCTCTGGCAAAGGCACCCAAGCTGCAAAATTGGTCGAAAAATACAAACTCGTACATATCTCCACTGGCGACCTGTTCCGCTATGAAATGGGCAACAACACCCCACTCGGGCAGGAGGCTCGCAGCTACATGGACAAGGGCGAACTCGTACCGGACTCTGTTACCATTGGCATGTTGAAAAACAAGGTGGACAACAGCCCAGGGGCAGAAGGCTTTATTTTCGATGGCTTCCCCCGCACCATCCCACAGGCAGAGGCTTTGAACCAATTATTAGCAAATATGGACACCGCTGTCGCCGCCCTTATCTCGCTGGATGTCGATGACGACGAAATCGTCACCCGCTTGCTGGAGCGTGGTAAAGTATCTGGTCGGAAGGACGATGCCAATGAGGACATCATCCGCAACCGCATAGATGTTTACAACAAGGAAACCAGCCCAGTGTATGACTACTACGCCCAATTCGACAAGTCCATGAAAATCAAAGGGGTAGGCTCCATCGAAGATATCTTCGGGCGTCTTTGTAAGGCGATTGATAAATTGTGATTAGTGATTAGTTGATAATGTGAATGACGGGTTAAAAATGAAAAGGTATTGATAATCAAAAGATTAAATCATGGTGATTTTAAAAATCACCATGATTTAGAGCTATAACTTACTGAAAACCAATGATCTGATTTAACCCGTCATTCGCATTGATAAGTGATTAGAAATCAGATAGTAAGCAAGCAAATAAGTTGATTCTAATGCCTCTTACCTAATCACCAATCAACTGACCTCTAATCACTAATCACCTAATCAACTGATCTCTAAATGGCCAACCAGAACTTCGTTGACTACGTAAAAATCTGTTGCCGCTCCGGCAAGGGTGGTGCTGGTAGTGCCCATTTCTTTCGGGATCGCTTCAACTCAAAGGGCGGGCCTGATGGAGGTGACGGGGGGCGTGGTGGCCACGTCATCCTCAAGGGTAACCGCAACCGTTGGACGATGCTGCACCTAAAATACCGAAAGCATGTCATTGCAGGTGCTGGTGGAAATGGCGGCGGCAGCACCAGTACTGGTGCCAATGGCGAGGATGTCATCCTTGATGTACCACTCGGTACCGTCGCAAAAAATGCGGAAACGGGCGAAGTAGAATTTGAAATTACCGAACACGATGAGACACGTATCCTGACCCCCGGCGGACGGGGCGGTCTTGGCAACGTGCATTTCAAAACAGCTACCCGCCAAGCGCCTGAGTATGCCCAGCCCGGCGAACCTGGCAAAGAGGAATGGAAAATCCTTGAACTGAAAGTATTGGCCGACGTCGGCTTGGTCGGTTTTCCGAATGCAGGCAAATCCACCCTTGTCTCCGCCCTCTCTGCTGCCAAGCCTAAAATAGCCGACTACCCTTTTACCACCCTCGTACCACAACTTGGTATGGTTCAGTACCGTGACGCACGCTCCTTTGTCATTGCCGACATCCCCGGCATTATTGAAGGGGCACATGAAGGAAAGGGACTCGGCCACCGCTTCCTGCGTCATATTGAGCGCAATGCAACCCTCCTATTTATGATCCCCTGTACTACCGATGAAATCAAAAAGGAATATCAAATCCTTCTTAACGAACTCGAACAGTACAACCCCGAACTGCTCGACAAGCCTCGCGTATTGGCCATTTCCAAATGCGATTTGATTGATGAGGAAATCATCGAAATGATAAAGGCGGAAGATTATTTACCGGAAGGTTTGCCTGCGGTTTTTATTTCTTCGGTTACAGGGTTTGGTGTGGATGAATTAAAGGACGTTTTGTGGCGGGTGATGAATGAAGAGGAAGCATAAGTAGGGTTTTTTATTTATTAAACTTTCCATTTCAACTTTGGCCCTGTAAAAATAAAATCATTTTTTTCATAAAACTGGACTGTCCTTTTCCATTTTTTTTCTGTTGGTGCCGTTACATCTATTCTCTTCCAACCTTTTTCAATACTTATCTTTTTTATTTTTTCTAAAAATGCCTTTCCAATTTTTTGGGAACGAAATGCTGGCAGGACATACATTTCATCTATCACCCCGTATATGCCACCCGCATAAATGGCTTGGCTTTCTGTGAGGGTAAAAAGACCAACTATATCTACTCCCATTTTTCCAAAATAAATATGCGTATTTCCCGTTGCTAATATTTTATTGATTAATTCCTCATTTAAATAATCGAGAGATTCCTTTTCCTCGCCCAGCTCAAGGTATAAAGCTGTCAATAATTTGAGGGTTTTTTCTATATTTTTAGAATCAGCTAATTCAATATTTATATTTATTGGGTTACTCATTATTCTTTATTCATCTTTTGAAAATTTTGAGATACAATTATTATATGAGGGGTGGGCATAATTCAATTAGCTGATTATCAGCCACAAAGTCACTAAGCCACAAAGATGAACAATGCGTATATTGAAAAATTTGCGTCTTCGTGTCTTAGTGGCCTAAAAACCACTGTTTATTGGCATTTATTTATGCCCCCTCAATTATTATATGGGTTTTTCGCAGAACTAATCCCTCAAAATTACCCCCTCCTTAAACAACATTCTTTTTTATAAAAGACAAATATCCCTTCGGCCCAAATTCTTTCCGCCACATCTGCACCGATTTGATCAAGCGGTTGAAGCACATCATGTAAAAGGCAGCTAAAGAGGGGATGGGTATTCCAGTCGGTTTAAAATCAGGATGATTGATGAATGGGATGTCTGCTTCTATTTCTTCCCGCATATCAATGGCATTGAGTATTTCATCGATCAATGCCTGCCGCCGTTCGGAGGAGGTTTCTGGTTCTTCGGGCGATTTACCCTGATTTGTTTTTTTGTAATAATCCTTTAATTTTTCATAAGCAAATTCCACGTCCTTATCATTCATGGAGCGAAATTCTTCCCACACCTTCAGCACAGTGGTTTCGATAGTATGCATAAAAGGTATAAAATACTCTGGTGGTTGGTGCATGATTGTTTTTAAAGATTTATGAACTGAAAATAACGATGGCAATAATAAAGCTTAAAATGATTTCAAAAACAATATTCTGGACTCAATCCACCACCACCTTAAATACCGTTTGCCCACCTTTTTCATTTTCCAAAACTAAAAAATAAATCCCTGCTGTGGCAGGCATATCAAAATAGTGCAACCCACCCGTTTGAATTTTTTCAGAAAAAATCGCCCTACCCATCACATCCAGCATGTGGGTTGAAATTTTTTGGTGATCAGTGCCTTCGGCTTGCAACCAAAGTTGCCCACCTAAGGGTACAGGATTTGGAAAAACAGCCAATCGCCAACCGTCCAATGTCTGTTTCGCGGCAACTTCAAAGTCCACGGTGAAATTAAAAACCTCTTGGCAGCCGTTGGCATCTGTTACGGTGATGGAATAGTCGCCTGGTGTTAGATTTTGCAAAGACATCGTGGTGGCTCCCGTGTTCCATTCAAAAGAATAACCGGGTGTGCCGCCCATCACTTCAGTCACTGAAATAGCCCCATCGGTATTGGCCATTCCTGTGGCATGAGTCACTGTGGCATTCAATTGCAATGGTAGTGGCTCAGTGATGTCGAAGGTAGCTTCTCCAGTACAGCCTAATCGGTCGGTGATGGTAACGGAATAGTCGCCGACGGACAGGCCAGTAATTTCCATTTCGGTGGAACCATTTTGCCACAACCACGTGAATGGAGCCGAACCGTCGTCAGCTTGTGCAGTTATGATACCATCTGTTTCACCAAAGCAGCTAATAGGTTCGGTTTCGCCAGAAACATCAATATCTCCAACAATTACTATCTCGAAGGAATCAACGGCAGTGCAGCCCAAGGCATCCGTTACAGTAATAGCATAGCTGCCGGGCGGCTGGTTAATGATCCAAGCACTTGTCGACCCGGTACTCCATTCATATCCTACCTTACCAGTACCGCCTGAATAGGTAGCTGTGGCGTCAGCAAATTGCCCCGTGTGGCAATCCACGTCGGATGGCAGGGCGGTAATGGTCAGTGGAAAAACAACCTGGATATTAATGCTAAATGAATCGGAACGGCCTTGAAAATCAGTCACTTTTGCTTCATGCAGGCCGGGTGGCAGGCCAGTCAGCACAAGGGGAAATGAATCGACAACAGAGACATTGCCATCCAAATCGAAGGTGAAAGGTGGGCAGCCGGATTGCACGTCAACGACCAACGTTCCGGTCGAATCGCCTTCGCAAGAGGTATCGGTCAGGTCTTCAGTAGCCAACCCAAATGGCAGCGCCTCGAAGGGTCCCATATCAATAGTTCCTTCGGAAATGCGAGGGTTACCTTCCAGATCTTTCGTCAAATTGAGAAGGGTGGCGAAGGCATTGATTCCTGCATTACGGGCTTCGGAGCAAAGGTGGAGTTGATAATTGCCAGCGGCAGTATCAGCGAGCAAGTGGTCAGGGGCAAAAAGCGTCCCGTTGCCACACATCACAAAAGGCGGATACTGGTCAAAACTCGAAGTTGGCCCCGGCAGCACCGGGCATTCCGTTGAAGTGATCGCTGTATTTTCCAAATAAACATGTGTGGCGCCGAGTGTTTCGAAGCTACCAAACAGGGAATCCACCAATACGATGGAATTCAGGAGGTAAACATTGACCGACATACCAAATCCCCCCATTGCGATGTCAGGGGAATTGGTATCAAGGCGGTTCCAGATGAGGCAATTGATCAGGGTATCAATGCCCGTACCGCCCACCAAACCATCGTGGGAAAGGAGGTTGTCAAAAAAAACATTGTTGGCACAAGTCACTTGGTCTATGAAGGTAAAGCTAAAAATCTCTGCGCCTCCGGGCAAAGAGGGATCAGTCGGGCCATTTTTAACAAAAGAGTTGTGAGTAATACGGCAGGACTTAGCTCCGCTAAAGATAATGCCTGTACCATCAAACCTGTTCTGCTCAAAGCTATTGCCCTCCAAAATCAGTGAGTCAATCTCATAACAATCTATGATCATTAAATCGGCAGAATTTGCTTTGAATTTACAATCCGTGATTTTGATTTTTGACTCGGTGTCGAACAAATTCAAGGCATCAACATAAATACATTGCCGTGGGCTCATTTGTGCATCATGAAAATGACAACTATCGAATGCAAGAAGGCCAAGGTCGAGAAGATTGGCGGCAACGTAGTGGAAATCGATGCCTTCACCTTCAATGGCCATATTCTCTGCAAATTCACAATCTTTCATAATGATTTTTGAACCACCATCAAAACGCCCACCCCAGACAGAAATGCCGCCGCCCTGGTCAATGGCGGTGTTGTTCAGGAAACGGCATCCATAAAAATCGAGGGTGTCTATATCTTCGCTTTCAAAATAAAAAACGCCGCCGCCATCACTGCCAGCGGAGTTCTGCTCGAAGGTACAATTGAGAAAATCGCCCTTTCTTTCAATCGAGCTGCTATTGTGTCTGGCTACGCCACCGCCGTGTCGTCCAGCCTGATTATCAAAGAATGTACAATTCGAAAACTGCGGGGCGTAAGAGGCACTGAAAGGCCCGCCAATGTAAACTGCTCCACCGTCGTTCAAGGCAGTGTTGTTTTCAAAACGGCAATTAAAAATGCGGGGATAAGCCCTTTGCGAAAATTGCCCCCCAATGTAGATGGCCCCTCCGTTACTGGATGGATCAGTATCATTGGGCATTCCCTCATTGGCATTACCATGCGTGAGGATGAAGCCGTCCAACAAGGTGGTTGTATCAGGCTGGTTCATCCGCAAGATGGTGAAAGAATTATCGAGGCTGTCACCGGGCGTACCAATGTCGCCGCTTAGGATGGTTTCGTTGTCCTTCCAGTTTCGTTGGTCCAATGTCGTTTCAGAACCGTCGAATCCTCCGTACAACCTGACACCGCTTTTTAAATAAAAAGCAACCTGCCGATCAGTATCAGATGGGAAATGGCTGCCTTGGGCTACCCAGATGTCATCACCGTAGCTGGCGGCATTGAGGGCATCGTGCAGGTCAGAAAAAGCATTAGCCCAAGAAGTTCCATCTTGGTTGGTGCTTGTGCTATTGGCATTGACAAAATAGGTGGATTGGCCGAAGGCAGGAATAGCAAACGTGGTTAGCGTTACAAAGAGAAAAACGTAAAGTGCGTTCATGGGAAAAAAGGTGTTCTTTGAATTGATGTCACAAGGTAGGGAAAACCGATTTCATGGTAAAGGGAAAGATTGTTTTTTTGAATTAGAATTTGTGATGAACTCGGATTCAACCCCTTCGTTTGGCGAGCAACTGGATGGCACAATCTACTTTTTTCATTTACATAGGTTTTGGCCTATAAGAAACCGTCTTTAAAAAAACAGCCTGCTCAATGATAGTTGGGCAGGCTGAAAATTGAATACTGTTTTCGCTCATCCCCATTTATAGGGTGAAAAGATTTACTAAATTTTCGAAATTTAGCAAATCAAAGATAGAACCATCTGATTTGCTAAATCTCGAAAGATTTAGTAAATCTTATTTAATGACCGTTTCACCCTATAATGGGGATGAGCGACTATTATTCTATAATAAGCTGTTATCACCTAGTCAGTACCAACCGCTTGTTGTGCATCTTCCTGCCTTCTGGCTTGACGCTCACATTGTAGAGGCCATCCCGCCAGCCGTCCACTAAAATGCGGAGGATCGGCATATCCAGATCAGTAATGGATTTTTCAAAGACTAAATGACCTAACTGATCGTGGATACGGATGCTCAAATCCATGCCGAGCAGTTCGGACATCTCTATGTTGAACTCGCCATTGGAGGGGTTCGGGAAGAGTCCAAAATGCGGCGCTGGGACGAAGCTGGCAATGGAGCGAGATTCCGAAATCAAGTTGCTATCTTCATCGTAGAGGCGTAAACGGTAGTAGTTGAAGCCCTCCAATGGGTCACCATCCACACTATGGATCAGGGCATAGTCCTTGTTTTCATCAAACCCGCCATCAAGGAGCAAGTCGAAGTTGATATTGTCCGAGGATTTTTCCAACCTCCAATAAGTACCGATTTTGCCCTTACCGACAAAGCCCGTCAGGTCAATGTCCTGAATATCGGAATTGGCCACGAGGTTGACATTGGGTGAAGGGTTTTGACCATTATCCGCCACGATGACATTGTAGTCTTCTACCTCCCCAAAGGGGAAGGCTTCGCATGGCCCCGGTTCACTGCCCTGTTTCATAGCCACCCTCATGCGGGTAACCCCTGGACTGGCATTGGCTGGGACGGTAATGTTACCGTTCAAAGTAGCCGTTGGTGTACCGTTGCCCACGGGTGGCATAATGCCGTAGAAAGCCACTTCGGCAGGCTCATCGAAAGTGCCGCTCTGGTCGTAGTCTATCCAAACTTTCCAGTGTTCTTCATAAGAGAAATAGCTAAACCCTGCAACCAAGGTGATGGTGTAGGAGGCCGCATTGTCTATCGGTGAAACAAGGCCGGTGTAATCGGAGTACTGTGATTTGCCAGAAAAATTGCTGATAGTATTGAACTCCACTCCTGCGATCCAATCTTCCCATGGGAAATCACCTCTCGATTCGCAGTAGTCGCCGCCGTTGTTGTTTGGTTCAACCGTTACATCGAAAGAGCAAGTCTCTGAATTGCCACAAACATCCGTGGCGAGGTAACTGACCACCGTAGTGCCGATCGGGAAAAACGAGCCGTTTGACGGGCCATTGACCTGATTGAGGCTGAACCCTCCATTAGGGCAAGTGGTAGAACCGAATGGCTCTGCCCAAACAACCGATGCGCCGGACTGACCGGGTTGGGCAGTAAGGAACAAATTGGAAGGACAATTATTGATGGTGATCTCTCCATTGCTGGCGGGGTTGACAGTAACATCGAAAGAACAAGACGCAGAATTACCGCACTGGTCGGAGAGCGAATAGCTGATGGGCGTTGGCGGGCCAACATTGAACGAACTACCGCTCGGAGGGCCAGAGGTTTGCGATATATCAATATCGGGGGTTGGACAAGTAGTTGAGGCCGTGGGATCATTCCATGAAACAGTGGCCGAAGTTTGCCCTTGGGGGGCAGTAACAGAGATGTTGGCAGGGCATGAGGTGATGGTCAAAGTGCTGCCCGTACCTGCATTGATGACCACGCCGTAATCCTCTACTTCCCCGTTCTGGAAGTTGCCACACGGAGGAGCATAACCATCTCGCTGCATACTGACCCGCATCCTCGTTGCCCCTTGCAAGGCACTGGCTGGCACATTAACTGTTCCCGAGATAGGGGCCGGGGAGACGCCGTTCGGAACGCCGCTGAGGATGTCCGAGTAAGCGATTTCGCCAGGTTCTTCAAACACGCCGTTCTGGTTGTAATCAATCCAGACACGGAAATATTCATTGTAGGTGAAATAGCTGTAACCCGCACTTAAAGTGATGGGGTAGCTACTGCCAGCGTCCAGTGTTACTGTTTGTCCAGTAAAGTTGCCGTACTGGTTTTTACCAGAAGTATTGTTCAGGTCGTTCAGTTCCACCCCTGCGATCCACTCCAACCAAGGTGTTTGACCAATCGCATCGCAATATTGCCCCGGTGGGTCAACAGAGCCTTGGCAGGTACAGCCATCAGCTAGTATGACATCGTTGTTGGTTAAAATATTCCCGTCGTCACAAGGCGTGCCCGGGGTGGTCGGAATACTGGCATCGTTGTCGTTGCAGTCATCTGGCTGGCAGACGCCATCGTTGTCGTTATCAGTACAGGGCGTGTCGCAGCCGTCGGGGATACCGTTGTTGTTCTGGTCAATATTGTCATCGAATCCGGGGCACTGGTCGTCAGCATCGCACACACCGTCGCCGTCACTGTCCTGGAAGATACCGACACAGTTACAGTTTTGGTCGAATACGTCGTTAACGGTACAGGCATCGCCATCGTTGCAAGGCTGCCCGGCACAACCGCCCGTATCGAAAATAGGGGTCAAAGTAGCATTGCCATTGGCAACAAAATCAATCTCCTTGCTTGTTTCACCAGTTTCCAGCCAATAGAGGAAGGAGAAGCCCGGTTTTTCCACCAATTTCACCCGAAGAGGTATATCTTTAAAATACGTACCAACGTGGTCATAAGGGATTTCCATCCCGTTGGTATTTACAAAAATATCCCCGCCTGTGTTTTGGTCGTAGTTGAAAGTCAACTGGTAAGTCCCATCCAGCCCATAAAAGTCATTGACGTGCTGGCGGAAAAAAGCGGGGCGCTGTGCCCAGAAATCCCGGAATTTTTGGATCCATTCGTTCCAGGCAAATTCACTACCGCCCATTGCATTATCGTACCCCCATTTATTCAATTGCCGTTGAACATTTGGTTGGAAAAGTGCAACCATTTCATCAATAAACTGGTTGGTGCGATCGACAGAGTAAACGAGGTCAATTACACTGCACGTGCGTTGGATGAATTCATCCCGGAACTCTTGCCGCTCCAGCGATTTTCTCAAAAACAGGGTACTGCCGGAGTGGTTCGGCCAAACGCTGCTGTTGGGATCATTGATGGAGGCAAATGTGTTATAATCAGGCTTGGCCCAATCGGACAGAAAGTTATTGGTGCTGCCATCAGTGTCGTTCACACAGTAGCGCCATTTAGCCCCTGTTTTCCTTTCCCGCCAAACCCTCAGGTTGTTGGCAGGCCAATCGTAATTGGCCATGTAGGTCATAACAATCCAATAGTTCATCATTTCGTTCACATCCACTTGCGACTCGAAATAAGCCCAATCGGAATTGTTGGTCATGTTGCTGTTGGTGACTACATTGAACAGTGCATCGTAAATGGTAGTACTGCCTTCTTTCACTTCCGTCCATGGGATGCCGGGTGATTTCAAAATATCCAAGTCCTCTTCTTTAACATCGTAAATGGCCTCGAAGTATTCGCCTGAAAATTTCTCCCGTAAGTTATACAGGCCGAAAAATTCGCCATTTAAATAAACCAAAGTAGGGAAGCCCGCCTGTAGTTCGAGGTCGAGTTTTCCAAAAAGCATTTTTTGGTTCAACATGTCCCGGAAGCCGAGGCGTACATAGTCCTGCCCACTGTTACGCAGCTTTAATCTTTTATAATTTAAGTGATTCCGGTATGGGTACAATGGGTATTCAATCGCTTCATCACCAAAATTCTTGTCTCTCAGGTTCACATCAAGGCTTTTCATGGCATTGAGCCGCGAGCAAGTCCCGGATATTTCCGTTCCACCGTCCACATCAAAGGCCAATGTGCCATCGGGTAAAAACATTTTAAAATTGGCAGGCCGTTCCCAGGGCTGCGCCCAGTTGACAGGGCCTGTGTTGCCACAGGTGTGGGGGATACCGTTAGTGCCATCCGTATAAATACCTATTTCATCATCCCAAAAGTTGTCGGGGTCGGTGGTTATGTAAATGATCGGAATGTTATGGCTTTCATTGACGAGGTACGTGGCGTCGGAGGCATGGCTATTGGCATGCCCTGCCTTTACAGCAATGGCCCGGAGGCTTTGCGTTGAAGAAACACTGACTGGGCCAGTGTAGAACGTCGAGGAGGTGTTGGGCAACATGCCATCCGTTGAATAGTAAATATTCACTCCTCCGTCTGGATGCGTAATGGCAACGGATTGGGTAGAGGT
Source organism: Saprospiraceae bacterium (assembly GCA_965222975.1). GTDB lineage: Bacteria > Bacteroidota > Bacteroidia > Chitinophagales > Saprospiraceae > UBA6168. Next base: position 88,598 of record CBDCVJ010000024.1, read on the forward strand.
ATAAGAACCGCTCGGCACAGAAAAATCAGGAGGGGACAGGTAAAGCCCTGCGCCGTTATTGGAAGCCTCTGGCGTTGTTTCTCCCAAAAAAACAAAGCCGCCAGTGCCGTCTGTGGAGCGGCCATAAGTTGCCTGGAACGGCATGTCCTCCCATGAAACCGAATCAATAATTTCGGGGCCACCAGAAAGCAACTGAACCAATGCCACTTCCTCCCCGCCGGCTTTTAAACTAAAATTGGTGTGCAGGGGGCCTTCCGATTCATCATTGTCGGTGAAGAAAAGGAGGTATCCCCCGGCAGGTACGATGCTGCCCGAAGGGATGGGCCATTTATCTAAATTACCATAATCGTCGGTCAGGAACAGCCCGCCCAAATCTACATCCTGCGCATTGGGGTTGTATATTTCAACCCAGTCTTCAAATTTGCCGCTGGCATCTGCAAAAGTGGAAGCATTTGCAGCTAATTCATTAATATAAACAGTAGGTATGGAATTGTTGGGTAAAGGCACTTCCGCTTCAATGACCAAGTTTGCTACCCTGCTCGGGTTCAGGTCATAAGAATATGTGGTACGTGTCCCTGTACCAGAAATGATGAACGCTATTGCATTGCCCTCTGCCCAACCTGAGTTGGCAATCACCTCTTCTACCAAAGCGGTAAGGTCTGGCGTTTGTTGGGCAGTGCCGTTTTCATCAATCGTCGGCCAAGAAGCAGGCAACCAATTGACGGAAGCGGAAGTAGCTGGCCGGGAAGTAATGTTGAAAGAAGCCGTTTGAAACGCAGGGGCATCGGCCACATCATGGGCAACAATATTCAAATTGGCAGGACTAGCATTGGTCTCTTCCGCATAAAATTGGATATAGGCGCTACTGACGGTCGAACCAGCAGGCAACGGCACATTGTCGAAACGCAAACCTGATGTGATCGGCAAGGCTCCATCTGCCCCCAATTCAATATCGGAACTGGTCGCCGTAACACCGCCGCCGGCAAATTCCTCTGCATCGTCGTTGAAAGCTGTAATCGGCACACTGACATTAACGGTAATGGTATTACCGCCACCGCCACCGCCAGTTACATTGGCTGCACCCGGCGTTGTGGTAGGCATGAAAACGAAATTAGGGCTGCCGTCGGTTTCCCGTCCATAAGAGACATCTGCCGTTTGTGCCCCAAAAGTTAATTGGTCAACGACTGTAATGCCGTCTGGCTCGGTCAAGATGATGTCCTCTCCTCCAGAACCCAGCCTGATGTCCAGGTGATTGGCGCCGCTGGTTAGGTCCTTGTCCGCCCACAAAATCAAATAGCCACCGGCCGGTACGGTGGTAGCTCCTGGGTCGGTGGTCGGGATTTGCCACAGAAGAGGTTCGATGGCATCATCGGAAATATAATATCCGCCAAGGTCAACAGCAGTTGATCCTGCGTTGTAAACCTCGATCCAATCTTCGTTCTCACCTGCCTCGTCGGTAATGTCGGTTGCATTGGAGGCCAGAAATTCATTGATGTAGAGTTGTGCCTGTGTGTGGTGGTAGCCAGCAAACAAGAAGGCAAACACACAAGCAACCTTAATAAATGTATTGTTCATAATGAAATTATTTACGTGAATCGTCCTAAAACATTAGGTGTTTTAACCGACACGTTGGGTTTATGTGATAAAAAAAGTGGGGGTACTTCGTTTTATTTTTTCAAAATTGAAATGCGGTAATTACATTGTTGAATTTTCAATCAATTAGGGTTTGTGCCATTGGTAAAAAGCGAGGGAACAAGTAGAAAAATAAATTTCCAAAAATCACAGAGGAAGTTCCCACTCATTTACTTCATGCCCACCAGCAGGCATTGACAACAGATATGGATGAACCCATATACAACCGATCCAAATGTCGCATGTCAACCTTTGGATAAAAGCAGACGAACTAAAATTTGGAACCATTATAACCTGTAAATTCTTGACCGTGAGCCGTTAATAGATTGTTCATTCAGTATTCAGTATTTGACGTAGGCAGGAGATTGAAAGTAAAACAACTCTCAGCAATATGAGGCATTTAAAAATCAGCTAACTTAAAATGTGGAGATAAGACCCGAATAGAAGCGCAAATATAGTTTTTGGAAAGGATATCTGCAAATGGTCTTAAGCGTTCCGTCTGACAGAAGCGGAAATTGGGTGCCCACGGTTACTTTACTTTGAAGTTCAGCAACCGCGGGGTCGGTTTCAAATGGGGTAAGTAAAGGCGTAGCGCCTATTGGGAAAAAGTGGTGAGTTGTTTACGGTTTTTGTTTTTTTCTTCCCTTCTTTGGCCAAAGATTCTGCCCAGGAGAAATACTATTAGAAAGTATTCCCCGGGCAAAAACCTTTCGCACACTTTGGTTGTAAATGGGATTATATTTCTTTTACCAAAGGCCAACAGCACTTTAAGAGCTGTTAACTATTACATAGCCAGTAGTTTAAAAACGGGGTAAAACTTATTGGGTGCGGATAATTGCGTGTGGGAAAGGGTGGTGTTTTTTGTTGTTTATCTATTAGTACATTTACTTTAGGGAAACGTTACCATAGTGCTGAAAAAAAATTATTTTTTATTTCTTTTTTTTAAAAAAAATAATAAGAATATAAAAATCACCATAGCTCCAATCCATAACCAAATATTTTCAAACCATTTGTCTTTTAAAGGTGCCATATCGCCAATGGCGATAAAGGAAGACCAAAAATATGGATGCGCATTATCTTCGCTCATTTGATTTTCCCAAAAATTTATTTTGGCCATTTGCAAGGCTTCATCTTTATCATAGCCATCATTTAAGTTGGAATAAAAACCGACCATTATATCTCGGGTCGCCATATCGTTAACAGCCCAGAGTGTGGTCATGATACTTTTTGCACCTGCCGAGGTAAACCCTCTTGCCAAACTAATGATCCCCTCTCCTTTCCTTAGTTCGCCAATGCCCGTTTCACAAGCACTTAGCACCACCATGTCCAAAGGCAATTGCATATTGTACAGGTCGTTAATATATAGGATATTAGTGCCCTTTTCCACGTCGGCGCCCGTAAAAGCGAGGTAGGAAAAATCGCTGTCGGCCTCATTCATTTTTGCATGGGTGGACAGGTGCAGTATGGAATAATTTTTTGCCAATAAAATAAAACTGTCAATCAGAGCGTGGTCTCCTATTAGCGGCGTACCTCCAAAAGCAAGGCATATCTTTTCCACTTCTTTATCATTATAATCCAAACGCCCCAACCCTTTTCTCGTAATAGGTAAAGCCATAGTCGAACTCATTCTTTGTCCCGTCAACAAATCATCTTTAAAAGCTGGAGCCATCGCTAGAAGGCCGCTTGAACGATGCTTTTTTTCCCGCATCTCCATCCACAGGGCCGTTGAATAATTATAACTAATCATATGGGACTTGCCAAAATATTCATGCGATGTAAAAGCATAGGGTTTAACGGCTTTTTTTGTCAATAACGCTTCAAATGGGATATAGCCCAAAACGCCATCGGGTACGATAACGATCCTATTGGCAAGTCCTTCTACCGGCGCTATTAATTTTTGATAAAGGTCAAATGCATTTTTAACATACATTAAATCCAGCTCTTCTTTTAATGTGTCGTTTTTTGAATTATCCGGCAAAGAATTATATTCGTACAAGCCACGGCGATAACCATTGATCCAATCAATTAATGGAAAATCAAATTTTATTGTTTCGACATATTTATCGATCGGCGTTATATGAAAAACATAAATGGCGCTGTCTCCGATAAAATATTCGAGGAGGTGGGCTTTTTCTTTTTTTAGGGTTTGTTGGACATTGGATATAGGTGGGATCGGATAATCATATTTTAATTGGTAATATTCGGGGAATTCACGTTCCATATACCGAATTAATTTCCCCAATTTTTCTTTGGTTTTAAATAAAACTTCTTCAAGTGTTTCGTCTTTTTCCCCTATTGATTTTTTTAAATACAATTCTTCTTCTATCGCTGCAATTTTAAAATTCAATTCATGCTCTTGGGACAACAGGCTGTCAGGAATAGCTACGGCAATATTTTTTTTATTACTTTGTATCAATTCCAACAATAGGATATTTTTACCCATTTCACTAAAAGAAAAAGCTTTATTGTAAAACTCATCTTCGTTTGTCATCTCCCAAGCTTCCAACGCAACATTGATCGCTTTTTCGAGCAAGGGTCGGTTCAAATCCAAAACCAAAAAATGGGATGATTCAAAATCATAGGTCTGCCGGAGTTTTTGCCAGACTTTAAAGATCAATTCATAACACCGGATGGAAAGCAACAAGTATTTCTCCTTTTCATTTTTCGACGTAGCCGCTCTGGACATGGCCTCAAAGGCCAGCGCTTTTCCGCTCATTATATCAGCAATTGTATTTTCAGGATAAATGACAGAATCGGCGGGTAGCGTTTCGGGTGGTGTATTTTCAAAATCAATAAATAAACTTATTTGACCAGCGTGAAATTGTTCCAAGGCTTTATCGTATTCTTTCCTTTCCAAATAAAATTGCCCCAAACGCAAGTAGTCTTTTCCAATTTCCCGTCGGAACGGAGTGCCGAAATAATTGATATATTTTTGCAAACTTGATTTGTAAAATGTTTCCGCTTTTTCCCAAGAATTTTCGGCAGTATATATTTCTGCCCAGAGGGATTCTATTTCACATTTTTGTCCTTCCCGATGTTTTTCGTTTTCAATTGTCTCAACAGTCTCGGCAGTTTTCTCCAATAGTCGTTTTGCTGCGTCAACTTTATCTATCATTAAATAATAATTAACAAGGGAGACTTCCAGGAAAGATTTCGAATAGGGTTGCAATTGGCCCAAGTCCAGCCCCTCCTCCAAAGTAGATATTGCCCGGTGTATATCACCTTCCGAATGATAAACATTTGCCAAATCGGTATATGCTTCTGCTGCCCGGTTCCAATTTTTATCAGATATGCATTTTTCGACCGATTTCTTCAACAATTTTTCCGCTTTGTCGAAATCGCCATAACGGGTATAAATATTACCTAAACGATGGTATAAATAGAAGACTATATATTCGCTGTCAAATATTCCTAATTTATTTTCAAAAATATCCTTGGCCTCCTCGTAATTATTTTTTGCCTTTCTGTAATTGCCAAACCATTTGCTATAAACATAAGCCGTACTCACGAGATACTTCCCATATATTTCCCATTCTGTTTTATTTTGAGGCTTCCTCCATTTCTCCATGCCCTGCATCCCTTCCTCATAAATGTCTATACTTTTTTCATGGTTTCCCTTAATGCTCAAATAATACCCGGCCAACGCATAAACCTTTGCCCAATTGGCCCAATCTTCATTTTTTCTAAATAAACCCGAAGAAGCATTTTTATAAAAAAGGCAACTGTCCATCGGGGATTTCCCCACTATATGGCCAATCATTTTTTCCCGAAATGCAAGCGCATTGAGTGAGTCGGGGTTACATTGCCCAATTGGCAGATAAAAACAATAAAAAACAACTTGAAGGGTAATTAAAAACCTCAGAAGCTGTTTTAAAACCCTAAGCACGGCTGCGAGCGAAGGATTTTTGTTCAGGTTCGTTTTTAATTTGAGGCGCATATCCATAGATACGCAACGAATAATTAAGGACGAAGCTGGGCAAAAAGATTCGCTCGCAGCCGTGCTTAGGGTTTTAAAACAGCTTCTCATTTACGGATAGACCTTTGTATTTTCCATAAATATAAAAACATGCACAGCAAACCAATGGGAAGAATGGTACTGACCATCAACTTTGGCCATACATTTTTAACAAAAAGATTAAAATCGAATTTTCCGCACTTACATGCTTCTTCGCATTCGGGGGCATTTTTAATTATATTTTTAGCAACGTCCTTAATAGCGCCCTTTTCGTTTCCACAACAGCACGATTCTGATTCTTTTTTGTCACAATATTCACTGTAAGCCGATTCAGGCGGGTGGGGTTTAAATATCACATCAGCCCGGATGGCACCATAGTCGTTGATCAATTTTTCGACCCCCTGCTGACGGGTATTTACAGAAAAAATAATTTCAATACATTTTGATGTGGTATACGGATCATCAATCCCCGGTATTTTCAGGTTATCTAAAGGATCAATGTCGTCTGGAATTTTTAATTCATATAAATTATTAAAACTTTTAGCCGAATGGGTAAAATCATTACCCGCATCATTATAATAATTGTCGCCAACACCTTTGATGCTTTCTATTTGCAAACAATCATATTCGTCGGCTATATCATGAAATTGAATAATCATATCATTAACAGGACCTTCTCCGTCATTGCAAATGGTCAGGGAAAGCCGTGCCCTATATGGCAAAGATTTCGATGCGCCCTTTTCTGTGCATTTACATACATCCAAAAAACAGAGTCGATTGGGGTCGTGGTTGGCCACCAATTGGAGCGTTGTGTCTATAACATCAACAATGGCAAATGTCCGGTTAGCGTCTAAATAACCAAAGCCCGTTGATTGATCATACCCCCCCCCCAACAATTTTGTTAAACGGGTAAAATCCGAGCGCGCATCCGTTATGCGCAGGGCATTTAAATCTGTATTCGAATTAGTGACAATGGCCATGAAATTAAAATACGTAGTGGTCGTTGCGTAACCGCCTAAAGTTTTCAGGGCATGGAACAACCTTGTTTCATTATTGCTGGTGGTTGCCCATTCCCCTTGTCCGTAATCCTTTACAATCACTTTTGCAAATTCCGTTTTGAACGCTGTGGTATTTGAGGCATCAAATGATGGCACATCCTTTAGGGCTGCAACATTCGTAGAATCAAAATAATATGGCAGATGGCTTCTTTGGTAATTAAATGCCGGCAATGTGTGATCGGCTGGCGTCACACCACCTGCGTTATCATCTATAGCGTCAAAAAATAAAAAGACCTGTCCTCTGCCTGCATATTGGTTTAATTTATAAGAAGTCACAAATACCAATTCGTTATCAAATTTAGGTTCGTGGTTCACCTCAAGGGCGATATTTCTTTGTTGAGAAATGAAATTTGAAAAAGTGGTGGTCTCATCCTGCGTCCCTACTGGGCTGGTACTGATAAAAAATGTGGGCGGCGGCGGGTCGGTATCGGTATAGATTTTTGATAAATAGGTGGAGACTTTAACCTTGCCTCCGGCGGGGTTGTTCAAACCGGGATAATATATTTTTCTTGAGCCCAGCAAATTACCGTTATCCGGCTCAACATGGAAATGCCCATCTGAAAAAATCCAGAAGGCTCCCCATCTGGGATCGTTCCACTCTGGAGGAACAGAAGGTGCAGGTAGGATGTTTGTGGTTGAATTGGGAAGTACATAATAATAAACCTTTGGACTCCCATTAGTAAAATATTGAGAATCCTGACAAAAACATTGCGATAGAATCCCAATGGAAAATACGATAGAAAAAAAAACGGAGGGGCAGATATGCTTGTTCATAAAGTAGGCGATTTTGTGTCCAAATTACAAAAAAGTGTAATAAATCAAAGGATCGTAATTGTTTTCGACTTAAATTTTATAATTCCTGATATTAAAATTACAACTAACAGGCATCCAACTAAACTGATATAATTTACCTGAAAAAAATTTGGTTGATTGGGGTTAAAATTGGATAACTGGGGTCAATACAGGTAAAATTGGTTAATTGGGGTTAATACATACAATCGGGGTTAAAATGGGTTAACAGGGGTCAAATAAGCTGAATGATATAATATGTGGGATTGCTTGGTTTGTACATTGGTATTTTACAGGTAAAAAAACGTTACCTTCCATCTGAAAAAAATATTTTTACCTTGCGCGGGATAACGAATTTTCAACTTCACAAGACTATTGTATGAGACAAAGCTTTTCAGAGCAAGAATTATTGGAAGCCATCCAGTCAGGGGGGCAGCTTTTGGATCAGGCCATGAATTATATTTACCAAAAAAATGAATACAAAGAATCGGTCACCAAATTTGTGCTCCAACGCAGCGGAACACAGAAGGATGTGGAAGATGTTTTTCAAGAGGGCATCTGCGATTTGATCGTCAATATCCGCGACGGGAAATTCAAGGGCAAGAGTTCCATTAAAACTTATCTGACGGCCATTTGTAAAAATATTTGGTTCACCCGTTTTAAAAGACAAGAACATTTGGAAAACATCAAATCGAAAATAAGCGAAGGCGCAAAGCCGGAAATGGACAAAGGCCCCGAAGACCAGTTTATCCTGAGCGAAACATCCGACCTGCTCAATGATCTGCTCAGCAAATTGACCGCTGAATGCCAGCAGGTATTGAGCATGTGGGCACTGGGTTATTCTTTCAAGGAGATCGGGGCGCAGATGTCGAAAAAAGAAGGGACCGTCCGCAAACAAAAGCACAGTTGTTTTAAAAGTCTGATGGCATTATTGAAAAACAGGCCAGATCTGATGGAGGAGCTTGCGAGGCTTTGAAAGACTATTGGCCTTTGGCTATTAGCTGTTAGCCAGCAAAAATCTCTGATTTAGGAAATTGGTAAAAAATAATCTACCCAGTCCCGGAGGGACGGCATGTTATAGCGAGGGATGTGAATCCCTCGGAAACGTGCATCATTGCAATAGTTTCAAGGGATTCACATCCCTCGCTATAACATGCCGTCCCTCCGGGACTGAGTGGATTAAAATTTTCCAAATCCCTTAACAAATGAACAGGTTTATAAAATGAGCCTCTACGGAAAAGCCAATAGCCAATGCAAAAGAAAAACCCTATTATTCCATACACCATTAATTCATTACATCCATGACTGAAATTAAACATTACGAGGAAATAGAAAACTACACCACTGGCAATATGTCGTCCTCGGAACGCAAGGCATTCGAAGAAAGGTTGACTTCCGACCCAGCCTTATCAGAGGAATACAATGCTTATATGAATGCCCACAAAGCTTTGAAAGTACTACAGGCCAAATATTTGAAAAATAAATTGGCCGCTCCAACCCAACAACAAAAAACCAAGATCGTTCCCTTTCGCCAACGAAGGATCAGTTGGGCCGCAGCAGCAGCTATCCTGATCCTGCTTTCAGGCATGGCCTGGTTCGCCAACACCCAATATAATGAGCAAGCCATAGCAGCGGCGTTCTATCGACCTCCCAATTTAAGCGGCACTAAATCGGCCGATGATGCCCGGGCTTTGGAAGAAGCTTCTTATGCTTTCAACAAAAATGATTTTGAAAAAGCCATTCAACTCACGGCATCTGTCCCACAGGAAAACGTCAATTATGGACAAGCCCAGTACATCCTCGGTCATGCCCATTTGAAAACCGATAATTTGCCAGCCGCAGAAACTGCTTTCAGGAATGTGACCGCATTAGGGAAGGGGGCGGATTATCACGATGCCAAATGGTACCTTGCTTTGGTTTTGATCAAAGAAAAAAAGGAAAAAGAGGCCATCAAATTGTTGGATGAAATTATTTCCGAAGGAAAGGGAGGATACACTAAAGCTGCTGCTGACCTGAAGGGGCAATTGGGTAGTTTTTGGAGGAATTTTGTTTTCGGGTAAGATATAAAAATTTGGAACTTTCGGTTGTCTGCCAACATTCATTCCCCTGCTAAATTGTATTGCCAATTAATATTATCTCGCTTCCTTCCCCTGCAATCAAATAGGGAAAATGTCACTCACCTCCCTATTGAGCAACTCATCGAAAATAAGTAGCCATCAAGCCACCCTCGCCCTATTTTTGTAGTCATTATTTTTCTAAAATCACCTGACAAAAAAGTTATTATGAAGTACCTCAACACTGTACTGTTCCTATTGCTATTTTCATTTGTCCATTCGCAGACGGCCAGCATCAAAGGGCAATTACAAGATGCCGATGGCGCAGCCGTTGTGTTTGCCAATGTGGCCTTGTACAGCGCTGCCGACAGCAGCCTTGCTAAAGTCGAAACAAGCGATGAAAACGGCATATTTAAAATGACCGGGATTGCCGCAGGAAAATATTTTCTTACCGCCACTTACGTCGGTGCATCTGATCTAAAAAAATCAGATATTTCCCTTGGTGAAGGACAACAACTTGACCTTGGTGCGCTTGCATTTAACCCAACTGTGGAATTGGTCGAAGCAACCGTCACTGCCCAAAGGGCAATGGTCGAAATCAAGCCCGACCGAACTGTGTTCAATGTAGAAGGTACCATTAACAGTGTCGGCTCAGATGCTATCGAACTATTACGGAAAGCCCCCGGAGTGACGGTGGACAACAATGACAACATTAGTGTTTTGGGCCGTGCAGGTGTCATGGTTTATGTAGATGGCAAGCGCCTCCCGCTAGGAGGCGAAGACCTGAGCAATTACCTGAAAAATATTTCTGCCGAACAACTCGACCGAATTGACATCATCACCAATCCGGGAGCAAAATACGAAGCGGAAGGCAATGCGGGTATCATTGATATCCGCTTGAAAAAAGACAAAAACCTCGGTGCGAATGGCAATGTGAACCTCACCCTGAGCAAGGGAGAGCTTTGGCAAAACAACGGATCGTTTACGGGCAACTTCCGCAACAAAGCTATGAATGTGTTCGGTTTGGTCGGCGTTGGTGACCGAGACCGTTTTCACAAAATAAATTTTGTGAATTCCCAGAACGGCATCTTCCTGAACAAGATAGACAACAACCAACGCAACGCTAAAAACTACAATGTACGGCTGGGTACTGATTTTTTCATTGCAAAAAACCAGACTGTCGGCTTCCTTGTTAGCGGCGGCAAAACCGACGGCGTCAATAATTCTTTCAACCGGATTACCATTGCTGATATCGACACGCCCACCCAGATTGACAGTATTTTAGTCGCCAAAAACAGGGCGGATTATGTAAAGGAGTTCAACACTTATAATTTTAATTACCGTTTCGACAATGGAAAAAACCGCAGCTTGAACCTGGATCTGGATTACGGGAAATACAAAAACAGGAGCAATCGCATCCAGCCCAATCTTTATTACGATGCCAACGAGGAAAACGTCATAACCGAAGTCATCAATTCATATGACACTGGGACTGACATTGATATTTACACGTTCAAATTGGATTTTGAAGAAAGCCTTTTTGGCGGAAAACTGGGCATCGGCACCAAATTGAGTAAAGTGGTCACCGATAATATATTCCTTGTTTTTGATGGCGTCAATGGTTCAGCCGTGCAGGACGACTCCCTGTCCAACCGTTTTGAATACGATGAAAACGTGTTTGCTGGCTATGTGAACTACATCAGGAAGATCAATGACAAATGGAATATCTCCGCTGGCCTCCGTGCCGAGCAGACCGATGCCACTGGCGACCTCCAAGCCTTTATTCCCGAATTGCAAGAAGCCCCCGTGAACCTCAATTACCTGAGTTGGTTTCCGAGCGCTGGCCTGACGTGGCAAATAAAACCCATGCATTCCTTGGCACTGAATTATGGTCGCCGCATCAACCGTCCCGACTACAACGTGCTCAACCCTTTCAACAATCGCAACAGTGAACTGTCCTATCAAAAAGGCAACCCTGAACTTAGCCCTGAGATCGTGAATAATATCGAACTGGGTTATACACTCAAATACCGTTATAATTTCAAAGTCGCTTATAGCCGCACACTCGACCAGATCACTCGAATTATTGCACCTGACGACGAAGATGAACGGGCAGGTTTCATTACGTGGGCCAACCTTGCCGAGCAGACTATTTGGAGCGCTAATATCAGTCTGCCCGTTGATGTAAGGGATGGTTGGAGCGCCTATTTCAACCTCAGTGCTCAACATCAGGACAACCAAGCTGACTATGGTGATGGCGCAACGGTGGATGTGCAGCAATTCAGTTATAACATTTATTCGCAGCACACCATTGACCTGCCCGCTGGTTTCAAAGGGGAGATTTCTGGCTGGTTCAACGGCCCTGGAATTTGGGGCGGCGTGTTTGTCTATGAAACAAGTTGGAGTCTCAACCTTGGCTTGCAACGAAAATTCTTCAACGACAAACTGAACGCAAAACTGAGTGCCAACGATCTTTTTTATGAATCAGGCTGGTCTGGCTATTCCAAGTTTGACGGCCTGTTCTCTGAAGGCAATGGCCGCTGGGATGCCCGCCGGGTGAGCCTGAGCTTGAGTTATGGTTTTGGAAATGAGAATGTGAAGTCAAGGAAGCGGAAGACGGGGTTGGAGGATGAAGCGGGGCGGGTTGAGAATTAAAAAAAACGGTGGCATAGTCTCTAATATGCCGCCGTTTTTCTTTTTAAATATTTGTTAAAAAACAAGCATGTTTGACGGCTTCTTCGTTCGCATCAGGTATAAATTCCTTTTGCCCAAGAACCTTATCCAAATAGGTTTTCCTTAAAAAAACGCCCTCATAAGTAATTGAAAACCAATATTTTGAAAAATTAAATTTCTTAAAACCCAACTGATTATCAAAATAATTTTCTATTCGATTACCTCAAAATAGGTTTTCCCTCCAGTGATATTTATCAGTGTATTCTTTCCTCCCAATGTCGAACTTTGTAGTAGAAAAACACATTTAACGATTAAAGGAAAGACTTTAGAGCCAACATAAAAAATACAATCTACATCACCTCTTGCCAAAGTGGCTTATTACCTGAAAATTTAAAAAGGCTTTTAAACACCAGCATTTTTTTTACCGAACCTTAGTCGGAGGATAATAAATTGCCCAGAAAAAACGTCTGAGAATGCGCTGCACCTTTTTGCAAGGATAATTTAGAAGAAGGCTCGGTTTTCCCAACCTCTTTTTGAAGAAAAAAATATATCGCTTCTGGCCCCCATATTGTAACGGTTGCCAAACAACTACGGCAGCGGGGCAATGCTCAAATGCTAAATTAAAAGTAACTAACTGTCTAATTCAAAAACTGAAAGGCTCATGATTACTAAAACAGCCCATGAAAAAAGCACAATGGCTACTAAAACAAGAGGAAGGCTCTTGAGCAAATTCCCGCTCTACCTCAGTTTCCTGAGTGGTCTTTTCTTTATACCGAAAATGAACGGTCAAGATATTTCAGCTCCCCGTTTTTTTGAAATCAACGTGCAACCGACAGCGGCCAACTCTTCTCCCAACTTCCCCGAATTACAATCTGGCGTTTTACCACCAACACAGCCCAACTATAAAATTCAAGCAGCCTTGAAATTCCCGATAAAATTGAAAGGCAACACGAAGGTCATTGGTGAACTGAAGCACAAAAACGAGTTTTTAAATGGTTATTATTCATTTGAAGACGACCGTTTTGAGCAGCTACGCCTTCGGCAATCAAAGGGGTCCATCATCTTGTTTAGCCAACTGAATGAAAAATGGAAATTCACCAATGTTTTAAGTGCAAGCAGCAACTCTACTGATTTTATCTCTACGAACACCAATGCCATACAATTCAGGAATATCAGCATGTTTGAAAGAGAGTTGAAAAATGGCTCTACCCTTGGGTTTGGCGGTTCGGTAACTTATGACCAAAATTTGTCTGTCATCCCGATTTTAAAATATGAAACTGAATTTGGCAATAATTGGAACCTCGATCTGGTTCTGCCAAAGCAAATCCAGGTGTCAAAAGACTTGAGCAAACGTTCCCGCCTGTTGTTTAAGGTCAAAGGCAGCGGTTCGAATTATACGCTCGGCAACCATCAGGTGGCAAATGCATACTCAGCATCTTCCTTATATAAAAGAATGGATGTCGCCGGAACAGTTGGCTATGAAAGGCAGATCACTCCTTGGATCGGGTTCTCCATACATGCAGGTGCTACAATGCCTATCCGCTCTGGCATCTACGCGAATGATAGCAGCCAGACTCAGTTGCATGATTTGAATGATGGAATAAGACCTTATTTTAGGGTGGGGATGTTTATGTCGTTTCCGAGGTAAGAGCTACATCAAAAAACATGAGTCATCCCGAATTTTCATCTTAATGAAAACTCGGGATTTCTTCTTTGCGGAACACTATAAACAACTGATGTTCAGGCGTTTAAGGAAACAGATCTAAAGGGGCGTAGCCCCGGCCCCGTTTGTAGCAAGTGGTTGAACAGGGACCCAGAGGGGCGTAGCCCCGGCACGAACGGGCCCTTTTGTTCATCCGGGCCGGGGCTACGCCCCTGTGAAGCCATTTTTTACCGGTTTCCTACAAACGGCGCCGGGGCTACGCCCCTTAAATTTCGGCAACTATATCTCTGGCAATCAATTACTTATGATAAGTGTTTGATTAAAAATCTCGAACTCTGGATTTTTCCAAAATTCGGGATGACTCATGTTTAGGTTTTAGGAACATCATTCAAGTCAAACTGTCGAGTCCCTCGAAGCACCCCACTTACTGTATGCGGATGCATAAACTCGCCATTAAACAACATCTTTCGCACCTCTTCTAATGGCACTTCCCGCACCACAATATCCTCCGCATCGTCCAAGTCCGTTTCTCCTGTTTTAGCAGCACCGACGGCGAGATAGTGATGCACAAAACTGTCCATGAAAACAGGGTTGGAGGCGACACAGCCCACATAAAACCATTCTTTGGCCGTATAGCCTGTTTCTTCCAACAATTCCCTTTTTGCCGCTTGTTGGTGGTCTTCGCCGTCGTCCACCATGCCGCCGGGGAGTTCAAGTATATAAGAGGAAGTCCCAAAGCGGTAGTTGTCAACGAGGACGGCATTGCCTTTGTCGGTGATGGCCAGCACGTTCACCGAGTCGTTGCCCGTGAGAATGGTGACGTTAACGGCCTCTCCGTTGTTAGGGTTTCTGACAGTATCAATGCGGACTTTGAAGAGCTTGAGGTCGGCGATGGTTTTGGAGTGAAGTTGCTCCCATTTTTTTTGCATGTTGTTGAATTTTTGCAAAAGTAAATGAATGGAGCATGGTGGCTGATGATTGGCGAATAATTTTAGATTTTGTTACTTTTGGAAAAATTTTCAAGACATGCCCGCATTGCCTACCTTATTCCAACTTCCCTTTTCATTTGCTGAAAGGCTCTCGCTTGGCGATGGTGAAATACGGACACCCGCCACCTTAGAAGAATACCTCGCCTTTGCGGAAGAATGCGAATACCGGGTTGAGTACTCCAACAAACACATTATTTCTATGGGATCACCTACCGATGTACACGAATTAATAGTAACCAATTTTGGTTGGGCACTCAACAACCTTATTGAAGATAACGACCCCTTTGCTGTTTACGGAAGCAACCTTGGAATCTTCATAAAAAAAACCGAAGCTCACTACAAACCCGATAATGTCATTTTGAATGCAATACCACAATACATTACACACAAAGTCGGCAAAAAGAAATTGAGATCAGTGCTTAACCCTTTTGCCGTTGTGGAAATTTTTTCTAAAGGCACTGACTCATATGACATGACAGAAAAACTCCCCAATTACAAGCAATGCCCATCACTCCAATATGTCATTTATATACATCAACATAAACCTTTCATTACTGTATATATTCGAAGCAAAGAAGAAAAAAACGTTTGGCTGAATACAGATTACTCAGGCTTAGAATCAGCTTTTATTTTTGAAGGAAAAAAGGTGGAACTCCGCCATCTTTACAGAAAAGTAATATTTATGGGCAAAAAGAAATGACAAAAAAAAACCTTTTCACATTTATATTTTTTGCAGCCCTTTTTATCTGCTGTTTTAATTTTTGCAAAACAAAAAACAGCAGCTATAATTCCAATAAATATCTTAATTTACAAGACTCAGTTAATTACGTCGGCATGGCCACCTGCCGTTCCTGTCACGACAATGTGCATAAAACATTTAGCCAAACAGGAATGGGCCGTTCTTTCCATTATGCCACTCCTGAAAAATCAGATGCCATCTTTGATAAACATGCACTCGTATATGATACTTTAAATGACTTTTATTATTTTCCTTATTTTTCAAAAAATAAAAATGATACGGCTTTATATGTCATGGAATTCCGTTTGTCCAAAGGACTCCTTTCGGAGGAAAATGGGGACACTGTGCATAAAAGAATTGAAAAAATAAATTATATCGTTGGTTCTGGGCAACATACCAACTCACATATAATTGACATTAACGGATATATTTATCAGGCACCGATTACCTGGTACACACAAGAAAAAAAATGGGATTTGGCGCCGGGCTTTAGGGAAAACAATTCCCGCTTCGACCGATGGCTAACGGACGAGTGCATCACCTGTCATAACCATTTCCCCAGACAAATTGCGGGTTCTTTAAATAAATTTTCCGACATGCCAACGGGCATCGAGTGCGAGCGTTGTCACGGCCCTGGGGAAGTACACGCAAGGAAAATGCTTGCTGGAAACATTGTTGATACTTCTGCAAATATTGACTACTCTATCGTCACCCCAAGTGACCTGCCACGTGATTTACAAATGGATATATGCCAACGCTGCCATTTGCAGGGAGTTGCCATTACCGAGCCGGGAAAAACATTTTTCGATTTCCGGCCGGGCATGGAATTAAACAAAGTGATGAACGTTTTCCTGCCCCGCTTCACTGATAGCCACGAAAAATTTATCATGGCTTCGCAAGCCGACCGCCTTCGTCTGAGCGAATGTTTTAAAAATGATGAAACGCTCACTTGCCTTTCCTGCCACCACCCACACCACAGCGTCGAGGTGACGCCAAAAGAAAAGTATAATAATGCCTGTAAAAATTGTCATCAGGAAAAAAAATGCACGTTACCCTTTTCAGAAAGAGCAATAAATAATAATGATTGCAGCAATTGCCACATGCCAAAATCCGGCAGTACAGATATTCCTCATGTTTCCATTACCGATCACATGATTGCTGTATCCAACCAAAAGCCAAAAACCTTGAACCAAAAACCAAAATCATTTTTGGGAATTGAAATATTAACGAAAGAAAATCCGACACCACTGGATATGGCTCGTGGCTATTTAGCGACTTATGATAAATTTATCACTGCGTCTATTATGCTCGACAGTGCTTTTTACTATTTGGAAAAAACAAATGAAAAACCAGAATTTAAAATACCTGTATTAATTCATTATTTATTTTCAAAAAATAATTTTGGGGAAATAATAAATGAAGCAAAAAAATTACCCGATGGTTTTATTTTAGATGCTTGGACAGCTTACCGTATCGGTGAGGCATATTTGCAAAACGGTGATTTTAATAATGCATTAATTTATTTTTCAAAAGCTGAAATAGAACTGCCACTACATCTTGATTTTTTAGAAAAGAAAGGCATTGCGTTAATGGCATTAAAAAGGATAAAAGAAGCAAAAGTTATTTTTAATAAAATAATTTACGAAAACCCAAAACGACCCATTGCGCTTTGCAATCTCGGTTTCGCATATGCCCTCACAGGTAATATGTTAGAGGCCGAAAAATTGTACGACCAAGCTATTTCTCTTGATCCCGATTATGCACAGGCATTAATTAACAAGGCCGCTTTACTGGCATTTAAAAAAAATAAAAATGAAGCCAGGAAGTTATTGCTAAGGGTACTCAAAAAAGAGCCGGAGAATGGGCAAGCATTGGAAGGATTAAAAAAATTAGTAGAACAATAATCAACAATCAATTCTTCTTCCTCCGCTTCAAATGCTCCACAAAATTGTCCACCTCTCTATGACAACGCAGGCGGTGGTACAATTCGCCAAACACAAGGGTCAAGACGCAAAGCCCCATAGTCATATTCCGAAATAGGCCAGCTAAGCCTTTCAAATGGGGATATAAAGGATGAACAACCAATAGTTCAATGCATAGAATCAAAGCGCTGACGAGCAGCAATACAACGGAGGCAGCACGGGTCTTTTTAACAGTGGACGAACGCATATCCCGCAGGCATTTTTTCAAAAAAAGAGCGCCATCGTTGTTATACGGATCAATACGGAGAAGTTCCCGGAGCAGGTAATCACATTTTTCAAGCTCAAGAAGGCTGTGATGGGAAGCCGCTTTTTTAAACAAGGTCTTTTGGAAAACATCTTCCCCATTGAAAAACTTGACATTGTTCATCACCGAAGCCTCCAATACCCGATCAGCCACCAATAGGTGCTTTTCATGATCACCGATTTCAAAAAGTGCATTGGTATAAGCGAGCAACATATCAAATGATTCCTCAAAATCAAGGCCACCCATTTTTCCCTCATACAGTTCATAAAAACGAATGACCGTCCGCCATTCCGCCGTATCAATCGATCGGAACTCCCTGTAAAGGTTGGAATGATATGTCGAACGTGATGGATTCACTTTTTATTGGTTCCTGATATTTAGTTTTTGGTTTTTGGCTTGGAGACAACCAAGAACCATAAACCTCAAACCTTCTTCAAACCATATATTACTGGCTTGCTGGGGCTGGCATCAATCTCCAAACTGGCGATCTGGATATTTAACAGATATAGACCGTCATTGATTTCATTGGTGACATAAATCAATTCGGTAATAGTGCAGTTTTTGCGCTTCAAGTCTTCAACCCGACGTAGATCGGCTGACAGCTGACGGCTAACGGTTGACGACTGGCCATCGTACTTCCAAAATGCTTTGTGCGATAACAGTTTGCCACCATCTTCTTCCCGATCCACGGAAGGCAGGTCAAGCAATAAATGCTGTACGCCGCATGCTACCAAATACTCTATAGCATGATGGTCAACATACGGTGGGTTTGTGCCGGAATAGCCCCTATACCGCTTTTGCTCACTATTGGGCATGGTACGGATGATAAGTGCTTCCGTTTCGCCCGGCTTCAATATTTCCTCAATTTGAGCAGATGAAATGACCCGGTCGCCGTTGGGCTGTTTGACCGGAAATAGGGTTGCCAATTTAGCAAAAAAATGGAACTTTTTCAAACACTGGTTGATGGTAAAAACAATTTCTTTATCCGTTTTAAAATCATCTCGTCGAGCTATATGACCGACGCATTCCGTATGCGTACCATTGCCGTGGGGATTCAACTTTATATTTAGAAAATTGACCGCCCCCCCTTTGGCAGTAGATCCAATAAAATCACCCGCAACCACTGGTTCTGTCTCGAACAAGGGAGCATAAAAACAATTGACTTGCTCAGAGCGATCTTCCAATGGGACAGAAATATCGAGAGGCCGATTGAGGTCTGCTTGATAAGCAGTCCCATTGAATTGAATGTTGGCAATTAAGTTCATATTTATCTTCATCGAAAAAAAACAAGCAAGTATAATAAAGCCTTGGAACAAAGTGTATTTTCGTTTCTTAAAACAAAGAAATTAAGAGGTTAAGGTCAATTTAAATACACCATTATTTCCCACTAAAAAATAAATTTGCTCATCCCCACTAAAGGGTGAAAAGAGATTTGCTATCCCGATATTGTCGGGATAGTAAACCTTGCTTCACCTTGTTCTGGGGATGAGCGAACAAATTTCTAAGCATTGCGAAATTACCAATTGCCATTCCAAAGTAATTTCTGGACAAGACTCACCAACTTCCTGCTGCCCCCCTGGCTGGCCTTATTTATTGCTGCATACGTGTTTGGGTCATTTATGGTAGAAAACAAACACGGTGGTCATTATGTATGGTCGGATGCAGAAGGGTATTATATGTATCTGCCGGCTTTAATTGTACATGGAACTTTTGAAAATTTCCCTGTAAAAACCAAAACCGAATTTAAAAAATACCCGGGCACGAATAAAGTTTTCACAAAATATACATATGGCGTGGCCTTAATGGAATCACCGTTCTTTTTAGTCGCTTATTTAGCAAGGAAAGCGCAGGGTTTTGACGTTACAAAACACGACGGAACCGATTATGCAATAGGGCTTTTGCTTACAGGGTGTTTTTATGGCGTTTTAGGGTTGTTCTTTGTTTTCTCTGCGCTCAAATACCATTTTAAAAACAAATGGGTTTGGTGGTTAACCATTGCCGTATTATTGCTGGGAACCAATTTGCTACATTATATGACACGAGCCCCTGGCATGTCCCATGTTTACTCTTTTTGTCTCATCAGTTTCCTTGTTTATTTTACGCCAAAATTAATCGGACAACCAACTTACCGCCATTTTGCCATTGCCGGTTTTATTTCAGGACTTATTATATTAATACGGCCAACCAATGGCGTTATGCTGCTTTTTCCAATGCTTTATGGAGTGGATTCATGGAAAAGCATGGTTCGGCGTTTTTCTTTTTTCTGGGAGCATTTACAAAAAATGCTTTTTTCCCTGCTATTTTTCGTCCTCGTTTGGATACCCCAGTTTTGTTATTGGTATTATATCAGTGGCAAATGGCTATTGTATTCTTATGGAAAAGAGTCCTTTACAAATTGGAATGATCCACAAATTACCAATGTATTGTTCTCCCATCTGAACGGATATTTAGTCTACAACCCCGTTATGATATTACCTATCGTCACAACCTTTTTTTTACTTAGAAAAAACACCCTAAACAGTTGGGCCACATTGGGCATATTCGCCATTTCAACTTACCTATTTGCCAGTTGGTGGTGCTGGTGGTATGGGGGAGCTTATGGACACCGCTGTTTTGTAGACCTATTGCCTGTCTTGAGTTTGCCACTTGCCTTTGTACTGGATAAAATAATGTCCGCTCAAAAAATTTGGGTCAAAATTCTTTGCTTTTCAGCCATCGCAACTATGGTCTATTACAACCTCAGATGTACCCTGCTCTATGGCTGGGAATGGAGCCATACAGACTGGACGCTTGAAAAATATTGGGAAGAGGTTTTTTTCAAAGTGTTTTGAAAGGCTTTTGGGTTTTGGCTGTAGGTTATGTTATGAGCCAAAAGCAACAACTCCAATTTTTTCCCACCTTTGCCGTTCAAAAATTAAAAAGAAATATTGCATAGCGACCAAATAAATTTGGCCGCTATAATACCATGAGAATTAAAACTGCTAAACAGTCTTCTTTTTTAACAAACTTCCTGATCCTGATAGGAATATTGGCTCTATTGCTTATGAGTGCCTTTTTTACCAAAAAAAAAGACACACCGCTTTTTGACCTGACTATCCCCACCCCATCGGCCACTGGCTTTCTGAAAAAAAAATCTTCCATTTTGGAAGTCCTTGATCATTATAAAGGCCATACCGTTTTTTTCAGCGTGAAAGATGAAGCCTCTTTAAAATTTCCCCAGCAAATGAGGGAGGCGCTGGCTGCTATTGGCGGCGATACACTGGCATTACTTGGCCCCCGCTATTCCTATGCAGGTGTTTTCAAAAATGGTGAAATCATAAAGGAGGCAATGAAAGATGGCCGGCCTGTCGCCATTTCCTACGCCAACGCCAGAGTAGAAAGCGCGGGCAACGGCGCTGGCAATTATAGCAAGTTATCGCTAAATGCCGTCTTGCATTCAGCCGAACACAGAGGGCTTAACCTGTTCGTTGTAAATAAAAAACATCGGTTAATCGGTATTTGGAACTTCGATTTTTTCGAAACTGAAACGCCCGTTTCTTCTGCCATGAACTGGATGGCTGGGGAGTTGGAACAGATTGAAATCATTGTTCCAGAAAAACAGTATCTGCAACTCAAAGCAAAAAGGGACCAAGCGATCAGGAGCCAAGTGCTGTTGACCAGCGATACCGATTTTGTGCCCGCACAACTCCGGTACGACGGGAAAATCCATAAGATGCAAACGCGGCTTAAAGGCGATTGGGTGGATCATCTGCAAGGTGACCTGTGGTCGTTCCGGGTGAAAATGAACCCCGGCGAAACGCTGATGGGAATGCGAAAATTTTCGCTCCACCGACCAGCCACAAGGAACTACGCAGGTGAATGGCTGTTCCATCAGGCATTGGCCGAGGCAGGTGTTATGAACCTGCAATATCATTTTGTACAAGTGGTTTTGAAAGTCGAAGGAGCCTCTTCCTCTGATGTGAAAAACCTCGGCATCTATGCACTGGAAGAGGGTTTTGACAAACAACTCATCGAGCGCAACCAACGACGGGAAGGGATCATCCTGAAATTGGATGAGAGCCTGATGTGGGAAGAATACGAAGCCTATCTGAAAAACCGGGCAACTATTCCCGACATCACCTATTTGGATTTTCATAAATACCAAGAAATGAACATCGTCCCGTTCGGTGAAAACAGAATCCGGGCTGATAGCACTTTGTACAAGCAATACCTGACGGGGTCATCCCTCTTCCGCGATTTTGTGGATGGGAAAAAGAAACTGAGCGAAGTTTTCAATGTGGAACTGACCGCCAAGTACACCGCGATCGCCAACCTGCTCGGCGCCACCCACGCCCTTGGCGGACATAATTACCGGGTCTATTACAACCCTGTAACCTCCAAGCTCGAACCCATCGGCTTCGATGGCAACGCAGGCCAAATGGTTTTTGGCTTCATGGAATTTTACAACAGCAGGGACGACTTCACCTTCCAAGAAGCCTACATCAAAGCCGTTGAGGAGGTAACTGACGACCGTTATATCGAAAAACTCATTAACTGGCCAGAACTTCCCGAAAAGATCGCCCTGATGAAGACGGTTTACCACAAGTACGAATGGACGGCCGATATGCTCCTCCACAACCAACGAATGTTACAAGGATTCATTCGGCCTAAGCGGCCTCTCAGGATCAACTTCAATAGTATCGAAAATCGGCTTTTCAATGTAAACATTGAGAACTTCAGCCGCTTTCCGATGGAGGTTTCCAAATTGAGCTACGATGGAAAAAAGGTATTTGGAAAAACAAAGGAACGAACCATCGTCCCTCCTTATTCCCGTGCCCAAGTCACCTTTAAATTGGATCGCGATTTCGAAAAAGCATTTACAAAAAAGGGTAGGTTTAAAGTGGGGTTCAACCTACAGAACGATATTGACAGGATAAGGGTGGCTTATAAAACCATTGGCAGCAAATACACATTCCAGGAAAGGGTCATGCTTTGGCAAAACGATAGAGGCGGGGTAGTTGAAAATGATCCATTCCAAAGGAAACCCAATGCCCACCAATTTGACTTTTTGGTTTTTGATGAAAAAGAAAAAACGATCACTTGCCTGCCCGGCGATTGGAAGGTCGAATACCCAGTGACCATTCCCCCTGGCTATACTTTTGTGGCTGGCCCTGGCTGTCGTTTAAATTTGATGAGCCAGTTCACGTCCATTTTTTCCTATTCGCCCCTTCGTTTCATCGGTACGCCTGCTAATCCAGTGGAAATTTATACGGACACCCGCATGGGCAAAGGACTTTTGGTGACCAGTACAAGCGATACATCTGTGATGCGCTACTGCAAATTCACAGGGCTTTCCAACCCCTCCACGGAAGGCTGGTCGGTCACGGGGGCGGTCAATTTTTATGAGGCGGAGGTAAAATTGGAACACTGTTCGTTCAGCAAAAACCGCTGCGAAGATGCACTTAATATTTTGCGCTCCCACTTTACCATGAGTGATTGTGTTTTTACTGACATCCATGCTGATGCTTTTGATGGAGATTTTGTGACAGGCGAAATCAAGAGCTGTATTTTCACCAATATCGGCAACGATGGGATTGATGTATCAGGCTCTAAAATAAATATCGAAAATGTAGCCATTGACCAAGCGGGCGACAAGGGCATCAGCGCAGGAGAGGACAGTGAAATCAATGCATCACATATTGTGATAAAAAATAGCGAAATCGCACTGGCCAGCAAAGACAAATCCATATTCAATATTTCCAAAACCCTTTTGGAAAATAATAAACTCGCATTTACTGCCTTTCAGAAAAAACCGGAATTTGGCCCAGCGGAGTTCACTGCCGATTCAGTGGATATTAAAAATTGTGAGCTGGATTATTTGATCGAAAACGGCTCGTCACTTTTGTTTAATGGGAAAGCAGTTGAGACAGTGGATGTGGTGAAGGATAAAATGTATGGAGTAGAGTTTGGAAAAAGTAGTAAATAGCACAAATTCGGGAATCCGAATGCAACTCAACAGACGAATAAGAGTATGTCTAAAATTAATTTTAGTTTTTAAAATCATACGGTTGTTTTTATGTCCGTCCAAAATAGAACAATTGCTTTTCCGAGACTTTTAACCGCTATTATTAATAACTAACATACTGACCTTTCTCCCGACCCTAATCAGATAAACCCCAGACTCAAGCCCGGTCAAATCTACCTGCATCTTGTCTCTCAAAATGCCACTATACCTATATACCAATTGCCCTATCGAGTTGTACACTTCAAATCCTCCTGTTTCTGCCAGTGGTTTTTCAAAGTCCAATGTGAAATGGCCCGTAGTGGGGTTGGGATAAATGGCAAAAGCGCTGTTGTTCCCAATTTCAGGGTTTTTGATACAGGACACGGTCTGGTCTGTTAGCCCGGGGCGGAGTGTTTCCAGTGTCGCTACCATCCGCTCCATTTGCCCCTGCGTGAACATCACCATGCATCCGTCGTCCACATAATCCATGAAATTCATGAACAAGTCGTTGCTGCCGCACGAGGCCTGCGGGTGTTCCGGGCAACCAAGGTATGGGTGCGCCTGCAAAGGCGTGTCCTCCACGCCGTCATTGGTATCGCAGCCGGAATTGCCGTCCCATGTATGTTGCAACCCTAGAAAATGCCCCACTTCATGCACCAAGACACGCCCAAGGCCATAACGCCGGGAACCGTTTTTCCCAAAATACCTTGGATGCACGACGACCCCTTGCCGCAATCCGTCAACCTGTCCAGGATAGGTGCCAAAACCGGTGATGTGTTCACCTGTATGCGCCACCCAAACATTGAGGTATTTTTCGGTATCCCATGCCGGGGCAGCGGCATACAGGTCTTCTTTTATGCCGATTTCCTCAACATCCGTTTGTATCCTTGCAATGCCGGAAGTGGGCAAGCCCTGCGGATCATCGGCAGCAAGGCAGAACCGAATGCCCTTTTGGGGAAGGAGCGGCCGGAACTCGTTTGGTACGCTTTCCATGTCTTCGTTTTCACTATTAAAATCCCTGTTCAGGATATCTATCTGGAAAAGGATAGCTTGATCCGACAGGTTTTCCTCCCGCCTGTTCCAGACTACGTGGACAACCACCGGGATTACGGCTTCGTTCCGGTGGGAAATCTGACCCTCACCATCCCTGATGGCTTCCCCAATGGCTTTATCAGCTTTGGAGAGCCTGTGAAGAACAGAAGTATCCAAACCCACCTGCCTATCAAGCAACCACTGAAAACCACAAACGGGATATTGGGCAAATAAGGGGGGAGTGAAGATCAGGAGGCACAACACATTTGACATAAGCAAAGTAAATTTTTTCATTGATACCTGATTGATGGTGGCCCGATTGCCTACCTCATAATAGCCACCCCACCTTTCTCCACCTGACGCACAGGCAGGCCGCCATGGATGATGTCGTACTCTAGTATCCAGACATATTCGCCATTCGGCAAGGACTTCCCATGTGCAGTACCGTCCCATCTCACTTCATTGCCCGCCAAGGCAGAATAGGCCTGTCCCCCCCAGCGGTCGAATACACGGAACCCTTTCACTTCGTACCCAAAATCACAGCCGAAGTAAATTTCCAGATGATCGTTGATGCCGTCACCATTGGGGGAAAATGCACTTGGCACATAAACATTGCAGGAACAGTTTTCCATTTCCACATCGGACGTGAAAACGGACACCCCACAAGGATTCGTCACCGACACCGAGTAAGTGCCGGGCGCTGCCACCGATATGACGCTGCCCCGTGAGCCGTCCGACCATTCGTAGGTGCCGGGGAGCGGGGCAGGGAACGTCAGGGTCACATCGTCGCAGACCAGGGTGTCGGGCGGGAAGGCACGGGTGTCCCTTGAGTCCAGCACTACCACCGTGTCCTGTAGGGTGCAGCCGCCCATAAAGGCTTCAATGGTGTAGCACCCAGACTCGGATACGGTGATGATGGAGTCCGTTGCGCCTGTGCTCCATTGGTAGGTGGCGTCGAGAAAGCGGGCGTCCAGTTGTTCGGGCATGCCGTCGCACAGCAATAGGGTGTCGGGCAGGGGGTCGAAGGGCTGGATGAGGACGTCTTCTATGTAGAGATAGGTATAATATGGCTGGATGTTAGGATCTTCCACCACCGCCATCGTCTCAGCATCAGTTCTAAAATTGCCGATAATGGCATATTTCTCTCCTCCTTGTGCTAGGTAACATCCACTTACTTCTGTCCAGCCAATAGTATCCGTTATCAACTCACCTCTATTTTCAACGACAGGTGACAAAGATAAGATCTCATTCCCTGAAATATCTTGGTAATAAAATGTATCGGTTAACGCCAAGCCCACTGCATCACTGTATCTCCACAACTGTGAGCTTGTCAAATCCGGAGACACATAAAACCTGATATAATAAATTTTGGACTGCTCCATAGTTTCCGTCAACGGAGTCTCAATGTAACCATTGATATTAACATTATCATTTCTCCATACATAAATCCCAGCGTAACCTCCACCACTTAAAGGTTGTTGATAGCTATCTACATAATGTCCTGATGTGGGTGGAGATAGTTGGTCATTGGAAGAACAGATATTAAATAAATCAGGGTAATAAAGGCTGTTGATGGTTGCAGAACTCCATGATGAAGCAAATTGAATTTGCCCACGTTCCTCTGGGCAGTTTACTAAATCGTCAAAACCTGGGTTTGGGACAAGGTTTTGTCCGAACACTAACCCAGCGAAAACAAGCAGCAGTAAGACAAGTTTAAGTTTCATAAAACGGAAAAACCCGCCAGCCCTAAAAGGGCAGGCGGGCGTAATGGTTATCAGTTGTTGACTACAAGCTTAGCGGAAAATACCAGATCGCCGTCCCGGAGCACGTTCACTACATACATCCCGCTGGCCAGCTCTGAAATGTCTACTTGGTCAGAATCAAGCCGTACTGACTTGACCGCCTTCCCACTGAGGTTAGAAAACACCATGTCATACCCAGTGTCAAGTGCAGGGTCGAAGTTGCCGAGCCTGACAAAAGAGCCGGCCGGGTTGGGGCCGATGGTGATTTCCCTTTCTACTTCCCCGAAACGGCAGCCCGAACCTGAGGGGCAGATGAAGAAGTTCTGGTTTAGCACGTTCCAGTTCGTAGGATTCAAGCACTGCTTGTTCTCCACCACGAACTGTGTGGTATAGGTATGGAATGGTTCAAACTTAAATGGAAACCAAAGGTCAGTCAAGTTAAACTGTCCGACGGTCCCATCTGTCCAGCCGTTCGCTTTGTACCTGTTGTGGGTCGGGCCGCTCTCGAAGATGGCGAGCCACCAGAAGTTGTAGTTCTTGCTGGCTGATGCGTCCAGCCCGATGACCTCACCCTCATCCATGGTGAAAGGGGTGGGCGGGTTGTCCGGTACCGATTCGGTAAAGGTGTAGCTGTTGTCAGAAATAACCGTGTTGCCCACTGGCACGGCATTGGAGAAAAACACGCTCGGGGTCGCCCCGTCTTCAATTTCGGGGTAGTTGCCCCTACGCCCGACATACTGCCCTGCAAGGTTATAGCAATTCACCCAGCCCGATTCGCAGTTTGATGCGACTATTGCCCTCGGTAGGCTCACCTTCACCCTGTAGGTGCCATGAGCTAGATTGGACCATGTATTGTTTGGCGGATATTGTGGGTAGGTATAGACATCAACGAACTCCCCGTTCGAATTCAGCTGCTGTAGGTACATCTGGGCATTCATCGTCCACCCTGGGTTTCCGACAATTGCCGAACAGGGGCTTTGAAGGTTATTAACATTGTAGAGGTCTTGGTCGAAAGGGGGGATGGTGCTCCCGTCGATGGTTACGTCAGTGCAACTGCCATTTACAGTCACCTGTGCCGTTACGGCCGCACAGGTTAGCAACATGGCAACGGTACATATAAATAGAACAATGTTTTTCATGAACTTGTGTTTTTAAATATTAAGGAGTTCGCTTTATTAACGCAAAAGCAATTACGTCCTATTTGGTTTAAGGTGGTTTTTAGGATTTCCACCGTTTGTGGGCAGGTGAAATAAGAAATTGTGAATGTTTTATTCCATTATGTATGATTTATTTTGATGACCCTATATGCTGGGTGGGCTTGTCACGAGAATATATTACTTTCTTTTTTCTTCTGCTTTTTGCCTCTTGTCATAAATAAACAGTCAAGGCTTTTGTAACTTTTACATATCAATTGATTTGTACGGAACGGGAACTGTAATAAGGGTAATAGATAGGCAACCAGTACAGAGCGCATGTCCATATCTGTTTTCACAGCTTGCCAGTCCCATTCCATCGGTTAAAAAATGGGACCCAGAGAAGCGGTTTCCTTTTTGGCCAAATAAGAAATGATCTATGGGCTGTGACAAAATTAGCGGTGATAATCTTTTGCTGTTAAGCAATTGACGGATAACTTAGCAGCGTGAACGGATAAGTTATCCATGAAGCCAACAATTACCGCTGTTACCTTTTTATAGATTTAATTGCCGTTTTAAATGGTTAAAGAGGAGGAGTTTTTAGAGAGAGGCATGTATTCCTATATCAACATTTCGACTTTTTATTTACGTGAAATATTTTTAACAAACCTAAAAGACATGACTAAAGAAGAACAAATCAGAATCGCTCAAAACATCAAAAAAATGAGAGAAGTAAGGGGGTATGACCAACAGTACATGGCTGACCAACTGGGCATCAAACAAAACTCTTACAGCCGGATCGAAACAGGGGAAACCAAACTGACCGACAAAAGGATAGAGCAATTGGCCAAAGCCCTCCACACCACAGTAGATGCCATTAAAAGCTCCGATGTTGAAAACATGGTCTTCAATTTTAACCACCACAATCAGCAAGGCAATTCATTCGGATACGTGAACATTTACAACGCTGTGGATGAGATAATAAAAGCATTTGGAGCTTTTGTACAACCTTTGAAAACTGAAATGCAGCAAATGAAACAGGAGATGGATGCTTTGCGAGAATTGGTGAAAGATAAAAAATAGGTATTCACCCTATGCTTTTCAAAGTGTCAGAATAAATGAACAACAAAGAGAAAATACTGAAAATCAACAAAAGCATCCGCCGGGCATCTGCCTTGACCAAAAAAGCAATTGAGGCTGGCGATGAATATAAAAGTGATGAAATAACCTTGCTACTTGAACAAATCCAAGAACTCAAGGAAATGCTGACCGCCCGTTTGGAAAAAGAAGAAGCCCGCCTCGCCCAATCAAGTTGACTTTTATAGAGGTCAGGTATTTAAATTATCGGACATCCAGCTATTTACGGACGCTCAGTTCACTACTGACTTAACAGCCTTCCCGCTCCCATTTTCATTATTTATTTGCAAAATCACTTGACCTCAACAAAAATTATTTTTCGTTATATAATCACCTCTCTCCACGAGTTTCTTCACTCATATATGGCTACACATTGGTCATTTATTATGTTGACAACTGAGAAAAGTCAGTTTTTGTCTGCTGGATAATGCGCTAATTTATGGGACTGTTAGACCAAATTTTTTTCCCATAAATAATTTTATTATGAAAAAAATCATTACGCTTGTATTTATCCTCTTATCCACCTGCTACTCCACCTTTTCCCAAAAAGATACCTATTATACTCGAAATGCCACACTAACCATGTATGGCCAAATGAAAGGCGATATTATCAAACTGCAATCCAGCCAACTGAACATCACGCTTGATTATGAAACTGCCTGTATTATCATTCGAGTTCCGGTAAATTCGCTCAGGTCAGAAATCGATTCTCTGAATGCCCTGCTCAAAGCGAGCCAGGGAGAAGTTGTCTTTGATGGAAAATTGGGAATGGATTACGTGATGACCGAAAATCACCCACCCATGAAGTTTGGTTTTGAAGGCTTCCTAACGGCCAATGGATGTCAAACACTACTGGTACGGGGGGAAGGTGAATTGAATCACGTTGGCGGCAGGGCGTATTCCAGTATGCTGGGACTCTGCCTGATGTTAAGCTTTAATGACTTGGGCATACCGACGCCATGGCCGGAAATGGAGAATGACTTTGAAGTCATCGTTACCCAAGCTTTGTTGGCAAGAGATAAGAATTAGAAACAATGCTCCCTTGCCTGCCGTATGCAGACAAGGGAGCATTATCATATCTCAAAAGTACAGTCAATAGGGATAATAGAATACCATAATACCCTAATTCCCCAATACCTTATTGTAGTAGTATCATCTTCTTCGTCGCCGTATGCGAAGGTGTTTGCAACTGGTAGAACAGGACGCCACCAATCGGCAACTCCTGCCGCATAATGCTGACCTCGTTGTAGCCTTGTTGGTAAACATTGTCATACATCTTAATCACGTTGCCGGATACATCGTAAATAGTCAATGTAGCCGGGCCATTTTCAGGCAGCGTGAAGCCAATGTTCGTTACCCGTTTGAAAGGGTTCGGCTGGTTTTGGTGGAGCTGAAAAGATAGATTCGTTTGCATCGTTATTGGATTAGAGAACACAAGGTTCAAGTTCAATGGTATTTCCCGCTCATCGTAAGCAATTGCCTGCGTATAGCGGGAAGTCAGCGCAATTAGTTCAGAAAGCATGCCTGTTTTTTGGCAGGTAAAACGAAGGCTGAAAAGGGCGTCTTCTTTTGCTGCCACGACCGGCGATGTGTGGTACCAAGTGCCGGTCACGATCCCATCCCTGATTTGGGTAGTCTCGAACCTGTCCCCGGCAACGCCAGAAAGCGCACCCTTTTCAATGCCTTGCAATTCCAGATCGGTTTCAAATTCTAATGTAAACTGTAATGCGAGTAGGTCATTTTCTCTTTCCAACCGGAAGGGCACGGTGAATTGCTCACCGGCCTCCACTTTCCGGTCTTCTAATAGTATGTTCAAATTCTCAGTAGCTCGGTCACCTATTCCATTTCCAGCGAAATTTGCGCTGGCACTGGCATTGACATCGCCAATTTTCACACCAACAAAGTCGGCATCAGCGATGTCAGCGCTGAGGTTGTTCACATGCAGCACCTCTGGGAAAGGCGGGTCGGATGGGGTATTCGGATTTGGGAAAACATAATCCGTTTTGACAAAACGCCACGAATTGTTGTTGGGAAAATCCTGTAGGATGCCAAGGATCAATTTCCTCAATTCCACCACATCGAAGGTTGTAATGGCTCCGCTGTTATTCACATCTCCTGCAATGAGGTTATATGGATCAG
The DNA here is from genome assembly GCA_965222975.1 of Saprospiraceae bacterium. GTDB lineage: Bacteria > Bacteroidota > Bacteroidia > Chitinophagales > Saprospiraceae > UBA6168. Next base: position 119,542 of record CBDCVJ010000024.1, read on the forward strand.
TCAATGGCTGGATGCCTAAAATGTGGCGGGTGATCAAGACAATGTCATAAGTGGTAATGCCATTTTTGGGCTCGTCATTTTTCCAGGGTTCAATGGTGTAGTCATTCCCGGCGGTCAGATTTTGGAATTCATATTGACCTCCTGCATCGGTCATGTATGACATGGACAATGAGGTTATGCCCACATGCACTTCCGGGAAAACATCACCTTCAGAGGTTTGGATGTTGCCGCCGATCATGCCATTGCTGGCCGTTAGCGTATCGGGGCATAAGTCCATGTTGTCCTGTATGATGACCTCCGTGGTGCAGAAATCGGAATTGCCTGCTGCATCTGTCACCCATATTTCCACATCGTGGGTGCCCTCGCCGTCGCAATCATAAACAATGAAGGGCACAGGTGTAATAGTATCACCTACTGGTCGCATGGTATAAACAAGGTCGGCCTCCGCCGTGCAATTGTCAAAACTCTTGTCGTTGAGTTGTGAGGCATTGACCACCGCCATGATCTGGGGCGAAGCATTTGGCATGAACTGCAATTCCCCCACAAGGCCATCTTTGCAAAATGGGGTTGGTGGTTTGAGGTCTGATACTGTGATCACAGTGGAGCATTGAACCATATTTCCACATCCATCTTCCACCGTAAATGTGACTGTATGGACTCCTTCTGGATAGTCGCCACTGGCATCTGCCCCATTGCTATTTGCATAGGGGGAATTGTTTGTGATGGAAATGTCCTCATTGGAGCAAGTTCCCGTAGCCATGACAGGTTGAAGGCTGACTATTGCATGAGTGCAGGCGGCATTTAATTCAATCGTTTCATCTAGTGGGCAAAAATCAATGTTTGGCGGATCGGTATCCATCACCGCTATCACTTGTTGTTTTTTCCAAATGCCAATGTCAGGGTTGGAAGTACTGTGCTGACACCAATCCAGCACCTTCCACGTCCGCACTATTTTATAGCAGGCAGGAAAATCAATGTAAAACAATTGGTCTTTGTAGCTGGTGGCGATCATCGCACAAGGATCGTTTGGAATTGTTGGAGCATCAAAGCCGGACGGCAAGTCAGTCGGCTCTAAATCAGCCGGAGTGATACATGCCGTTGTAGCAACATAATCATCGGGCCAGATGATTGTAGAACCATCGAACGGGGTCTGGTTTTCCACTGTAATGATCTGCATGCAGTAAGAGTCGTTCCCACTGGAGTCGGTGGCCGTCCATCCCCTGAAAATAGTGCCTGTCCCACAGTTGTTAATGTCAATGCTCACGCTGTCGGTCAGCACAAAACCACATGGGTCAGAAAACGGTTGGCTCGCCAAACTGGCTCAAGTCAGAATAATCGTCTTCACAATCAATCGTTCGTGGCAATGGGCAAGTCAACATCGGGTGCTGTCTTGTCCGAAACCACCACAAGGGTCATGCAAAAATTGAAAGAACTTGGATTGGTAGAATCAATGACCTTCGTTATGACCATGATGGAATCAGGGCCAATATCATCACAAGTGAAAGTGACAGTGGGTCCAAATGGCCCGCTATCCCTACTCACTTCAAAAATCCAGTAGTGGGAATGGAACGCAATTGTCATTACTGCCGTCGTCAAAGGCTTCCGCTTCCAAAATGGCTTCGCCGTTCGAGTTCAGCGTGACTACTTTTACCCCATCGCATACAGCTGATGGAGTCTCGTTGTCTTCAATGATCAAAGTCGCATCGCAGGTAGCCATATTGCCACAACTATCGGTCACCACGTACTCAATATTATATTCTCCTTTTGGGATGTCGGTAAATGAAAGTCCCGTCCCTGTAAATCCGGGGATATTGGCGGAAATGGTGAACCCGCTACAATTGTCCGTAACAATAGGAGTTGGTAGCGTAATATCAGCGACGCATTCAGTGGTATCAGTCGGAAAAACGATCATGGATTGGCAATTGACCGTCGTGGGTATGGTATCCTGTAACAGGATGATCTGCGTATCTCTCCTCAAGTCACTGTTGCAGGTATTCAACAAATTCCAATATCGGAGGATGGTTCTGTCTCCACACGAGTCCATGATGACAGTATCCGCCACACCCAGTTCCAAATTGCACAGCAAACTGTTTTCAAAAGGCACTCCATTCAAAGAGGGCAAGCCAGCAACAGATGGATCAGGCGATTCGGTACAATCCAATAAAGTATCGATAGGGAAAAGAACATCAGCGGTGTCCGATTTTTCAACAAATATTTCCTGAGAGCAACTACTCATGTTTCCTCCATCATCCTGCGTTCTGATGATACGGGTTATTTTTCCATAAAAATCACCTTGTAGACAGGGCGTCATGAACCCATCAAACATTTCCACCGTGTCAATGAATGTAACATTGCTGCACAAATCAACAGCAGTGACATCTTTCACTTGATCGGGGTATTCGTGGCACAAAATGGTATCGGAAGGGCAATCCATCATCGGCCCAATGGTATCCATCACGATGAAGTAATTGGTACACATCATGGCTGAGTTGTTGTCAACCGCCTGCACCTTGATCGGCAGACCAATGTAGCCCGACAAATCAACCATCACATCAGGCGAACCAAACCCAATCGTATCGTCGTCAATTTCCAGTACATAAAAGGTGTAGGGGCCAGAGCAGTTTGGCGGCAGGAGGTCGTCCAAGACAGCATGGTCGATCAGTTTCATACAGTCAAATTCCACATAAAGGTTTTGGGGGTCAGTTGGGTCGGGACTCACACATTCGCATTGGGCGGATAAATAACCAGGCAGGCAAAGAGCCCATAAAAAAGCCCAGCTCGCACAAAGGCGGGTGAATTGGCAGTGTTTCATAATAAATTAAAATTTGTTAATAGATCTGGATTATAATGTTGGGAATTGGGGAATTAAGGAATTAGGGAATTGGGTTATTGGCCATTTGCCAACATTTAGTGACCAATTCCCTAATTCCTCAATTCCCTAATTTCCCAGTTACCGTTTGGCCAGATGCTGGGGAATAGCATCCTGCCTCACGGTGTGTCAACTCGTAAGAACCAAACCGTTGAAAACCAACAGTTTGTAAAAAGCATTTCTACTATTGAGGTTCGGCCTTTTGGATTAGAAAGGCCAGTTGGAAGGTATCGGCAGTTTTCTCACAACAGCGATAGTGCTCCCTAAGTGTGTAGTTTCTCAAAAGCAGCTTGTGCTCTCCGCCTTGTTATGTGTTGTGTTTTGGAAAGATGCCTTGGTAGGTAATAACATACATGGCACCGCATGGTGTCATTATTATTTATCACCTTAAGCCTAATTCTACTTTGACACTTTAAAAATAATCATCCGTTTTCAGGCCGGGGGTTAAGAACCATTCAGAGAGAGGTGTGAAAAACAATGAATGCTCACGCACTTAATTTTAAAGTGTCAAAGTAGAACTAATAACCTAATTTATTTATTTTTGAAAACCTTTGGTGTGCTTGTTATCGGTAGGAAAAGGAGTTTGGAAAGATGCCTTTTTGTATTATGATTTTTCATAATGTAAAAACCATGCCGGAATTATATCTTGCGTTATTCCTCTTTCGTATGTCGTTTCATAGTGAGAAAAATCATCAGGCCATTTCTTCGTGTTTTATAACTTGTGGCAAAACCAAACGACTTGCTCAAGCCCTCACCTCATATCAAATTTGCCCTTCTATTCATCCCCTTTCTTTTCGTCGGATGGCTCCCAGTTTTTTTGCCCAAACCCTCCCTTTTCAGCACCTCACCCTTGGCAAAGGACAGGACATCAATATGGTTTATCAAATATTACAAGACGGGCAAGGGTTCATCTGGTTCAGCACATTTGATGGTCTTGTTCGATACGATGGTTACCGATTTAAACACATCCCGTTCGATCCGGAAACTAAACATCCTTTAAAAGGGAAGCGTACCAATGACCTTTTGGAATCAGCCTCTGGCAACATCTGGATGGTGTCTGGCTGGATGTTGCTCTGCTACAACCCAAAGCAGGACAGTTTCTACACCATTAACAATCTCGGCGGAGATTCGCTTTTTCAATATAACAATTCTTTACGCAATGATCTGTTACTGCAAGATGCTGCTGGTCATATTTGGTTGCGTTCATGGAATGGGCTGTTTAAAATAAAGGAAAATGAGAGCGGCCCACCATTTGAAGTGGAACATTTTCATCGTATTCAAAGTGATAGTTTTAGTTTGAGTAGCGACACCGTTCACGTACTGCTTTATGATAGCTTTGACAAGTTATGGGTAGGTACAAAAAATGGACTTAATTTTTACGACCGTGAAAATGATCGGTTTAACCAACTGCACCAACTAGGAAACGAAGTTGTTACCAGCCTATTTGAAACATCATCAGGAAAGATCTGTATTGGAACCCGCTTTGGGGGTTTATTCATTTTCGATCCAGAAAAAAATACGATCGAAAACTATTTGCCTGACAAAAGAAATGAGACTTCTATTGCAGGTAAATACGTGAAGCAAATAGCTGAGGATGGACAAGGTAACATTTGGTTACTGGCCGGTACTTCCAAAACTCAAGTGCTGACTCTACAGAAGTTTGATCTCGTTAACAAACAATTTTACGCTTATTCTGAACCACTCCCTCCCAATGGGCTCAGCCAGAATAACATTGCTCACATGTTCGTCGACCGAAAAGGGTACTTATGGGTAGCGACTGGATACGGCCTGAAGCGATTTGATCCTAATCGAGTGCTATTCACAGAAATAAAGCAAAGGGAAAAACATTTGAAAGATTGGCGGTTAGTCTTTACTTTTTTTGAAGATAGAGAAGGAATCTTGTGGATGGGAACAGGAAGCAGGGGGGTATTGAAATATGCCCCGACGACTGATAAGTTCAGGTATTATCCACCTCCAGATTATGATGGAGAACACATCGATTGGGGTTTCTCAAAGGCAACCTACGAAGACAGTCGTGGCTACTTCTGGTGGCGGACTCCACTTGGAACTGACAGGTTTTACTTTGATAAATATGGCGAACTGCAAAAAGAATCGCATTTTCCCTTTCATGGAAGTTTTTTTACAGAAGACAGTCATAACCGCCTTTGGATTGGGAGTAAGAATGGAGTGGTTCCTTTCGATCTCAAAAAAGGAAAGCTAATTCCTCCTTCAGCATTCCCCAATTTGAAAGGATTGACCAATTTTGGAATAGAGGACAGGGAAGGCTGGCTATGGTCGGCCTCCTGGACGGATGGGTTGAAACGGTACAATCCTATAACCGGAAAAATCATTCATTACAAGCGCATCCCAAAAAACCCACGATCTATTGCTTCAAATAAGATAACGCCGTTTATGTTGGAAGATGTAAAAGGCAATATTTGGTTTAATGGCGTCAATGGCTTGAAAAACTACCATTTTGAAACCAATGACTTCTCCAATTATTTAAAAGGGATTGAAACCGTTTATTCCTTATGGGGCAGCGATACTGTTTTGTGGGCAACAACTTCAGGCCGAGGGCTTTGCTGTTTGAACACAAATACTGGGAAAAGCATTTGTTACACGCCGAAAAACGGATTCCCGACCCTTCGCCCCATCAGTATTTTCAAAGATGCAAAGGACGACCTGTGGATGTCCAGCGATGTTGGAATTATTCATTTTGATCCTGAGACAGGAACCTCGGAGTTGTATGATGAATCGGATGGGTTGCCAAGTGTGGTATTTGGATATGGTAGTTGTCAGAGAAAAAATGGGGAGTTCTTTTTTCCGCTGTGGGATGGCGGGTTCGTCCGCTTTCATCCAGATAGCCTTCAAGCCGACCCTATTCCTCCCAAACCCGCTATCGTGGATTTCCAGTTGTTCAACCAACCTGTGAAAATTGGTGGTGAAAACTCGCCGCTTACACAAGCCATCTGGGCCATGAAGGAACTCATTTTGGAACACGACCAAAACAGTTTCACGCTTGGCTTTACCGCTTTCCACTTCGCAGCGCCTACTCGAAACCAATTTCTTTTAAAAATGGAGGGCATTGACGCCGACTGGAACAACCCCAGCGAACAGCGCTCTGTCAACTTCGCCGGGCTGCGACCTGGCCACTACACTTTCCACCTTAAAGCCGCCAACCACGACGGCGTGTGGAGCGAATCCATTGCTTTGAAAATTACCATCCTGCCGCCGTGGTGGGCCACCTGGTGGGCATACCTAGGCTACCTTTTGCTCCTCGCTGCCGCTGCCTTCGCATTTTATTTTTACAAAAAACGCCAGTGGGAATTGCAGTCACAGCTCGAACTGGAACACCGGGAAGCCGAGCGCCTCAAGGAACTCGACGCCGTAAAAACAAAACTTTACACCAACATCACCCACGAGTTCCGTACGCCGCTCACGGTCATCCTCGGCATGGCAGAGCAATTGGCAGTTTGGAGCAAAGCGGAAATCCCGAACTCGCTTCGGGACGGCGGTCGGCAGTCCGCCGTCAGCGCGTGGAAAGAGGGTTTGAACATGATTAAACGCAACGGCCGCAGCCTGCTCCGCCTGGTCAACCAGATGCTCGACTTGTCGAAACTGGAAGCAGGGGCACTGCCCGTGAACATGGTGCAGGGCGATGTGGTTGCGTTTTTGAAATATGTGCTGGAAAGTTTCCATTCGTTGGCCTGGGGAAAAAACATTGATTTGGAATTTTCTTCAACACTGGAATCCTTTGTCATGGATTATGATCAGGAGAAGTTACGGGAAATTGTGTCGAACCTGCTGTCGAATGCCATCAAGTTTACGCCGGAGGGAGGGGAGGTGGCAGTGGAGTTGGCAGTTCACACTTGGCATTCGGCAGTCGGGGAAAGCCAAGAGAGCCTGCTGCTTTCCTTCACCGACACCGGCCCTGGCATCCCGCCGGAAAAACTGCCTCACATCTTCGACCGCTTCTACCAGGCTGATGACAAGGCGACCCGTCATGCCGAGGGTACAGGCATCGGCCTGGCACTGACAAAAGAATTGGTGAAACTGCTCGGCGGCCACATTGCCGTGGAAAGCGAAGTTGGCAAGGGCACTGTTTTCACCATCACCCTGCCTGTTCACCAGATGGCGCCATTGCGCCCCATTGCCACTGACGAAACCGCCGCTGCCCAAATTCCCCAATCCCCAAGTTCCCCAATCCCCCAGCCAAAGGCTACCCGCCCCCACCTGCTTATCGTGGAGGATAATGAAGATGTTGTAGCTTACCTCCGTTCCATCCTCTCCAACCACTATTCCCTCGAAGAAGCCCACAATGGCCGGGAGGGCATCGAAAAGGCCATTGAACGGATACCCGACCTCATTGTGAGCGACGTGATGATGCCCGAAGCAGATGGCTTTGAACTCTGCGAAACATTAAAAAAAGATGAGCGCACCAGTCACATCCCAATCATCCTGCTCACCGCAAAAGCCGACACCACCTCCCGCATCGAGGGACTGGAATGCGGGGCCGATGCGTATTTGGCGAAGCCGTTCGACAAAGACGAACTGCTAGTGCGGCTGAAAAAATTGATCGAATTACGGAAGTGCTTACAGGAGCGGTACCGAAATGCGGCCGCCCCCCATGGCCAGGCAGTTACGGAAAGCGAGAAAAAAGAAGATGCTTTTATGAAAAAGGTGAGGGAACTGCTGGAGGCCCACCTCGGCGACGAGTACTTCGGCGTCCCTGAACTCTGCCAACTCCTCGGCATGAGCAGGGCACAGCTCTACCGCAAATTCAAGGCACTAACCGACCAACCCGTGGGTCAATATTTCCGTTCGTTACGTCTGCACAAGGCCAAGGAACTGCTCCAGTCCACCGACCTGCACGTTTCGGAAGTTGGGTACGAGGTGGGCTTTAAAGACCCGGCCTATTTTTCCCGCAGTTTTAAAGAAGAATTTGGGGTGAACCCCAGCGAAATGCGGTAATGATGAGGTTTTGAGACAAATCTACAAGCTTATGAGACAGATGTACCAGCCCCAAAACCGTCCCGCCTGCACCTTTGTCCCATTCTATTTTCACTAAAAACAAGGTCATGCAAGTACCTCCCAACCCAATCCTTTTCCAGGCCGACAGCCTGAAAGAACAGGCACGGTGTGTACAGCAGGAGTACCCACAATTGTTCGAGTACCTCGCTAACCGGGACGAGGCCACGAGGGTCTTGTTCAAGGAGGTAATGCATTACATCCCGCATCCCGACGACTTGCCAGTCATTAGCCTGCCATTCATTGATTCCTTTATCGAAGTGATACAGCCACAGGAGCAATGCCCGGTCTGCAAGGACGAGAACGCCTTTTGGCTGCTGAACCGGAAGCAGCGGGCGAAGCTTTGCCAGATATGCAGGCATGGGGTGTACTTGAGGAGGTCGGGGATTGAGGCACTGGTAGGATGATTGTACAATCATCCATTTTGAACCGACGACATTTTAGATCAAACCAAGTGAATTATAACAATTCAATTTTGATTGAGCACCTCCAAGCAGACACTCATTTGTAGTTGTCTGCTTGGAACTTTCCCTCACCTACACAAAACCTACAACCGCTTTCCTACCTGACTTTTCAAATTGGGGAATGACCCAATTTTTTCTTTCACCCCGCCCGTTTTTGGCCTTTTTGGACAAAAGCAGGCCTAAAATTTTTCACCATGAAAAAACTAAAATTCTTCATCCCGTTATTGGCCCTCATGACGGCCCTCTCCGCCTGCCAAAAGGAGAACCTTACCCAAGAGCAGATGGATACCCAGCCGGAAGTGCTTGCACTTAAAAAACACCCGGTGCCTTTCCGTGCGGAGTTTGTATCCACTGTTCTTTCAACAGCCCCAAACCCAGAGGTTTGTGACGGTATGGGCGCTCCGGTTTTCAACCTCCTCCAATCATTGGAAGGTACTGCCACGCACCTAGGTAATATTACTGGCTCTGTCTCAAGTTGTATTGACCCCGTTGCTGGTGTCATTTTCAATGGGGAAGTGGTTTTCGTAGCGGCCAATGGCGATGAGCTGTACTTTTTTCAGTCCGGCCCCTTGGCATTCGACATCAACGGGGGCACTGGCCGTTTTGAGGATGCCATGGGAAGCATCACGGGGTTCTTTGAGCTAATCAACCCTGGCCCTCCGCTTCAGTTCTACAATGAATTTAATGGGAAAATCCAGTACTGACATTTACCCAAATCAAAATTGCATTCATCAATTTTTGAAAATCAATTGGTTAGAGTTGGCATCGTTCACACGGTTGCCAACTCTTCACTGCTTTAAGTATTCCACCTTCACCCTGCCTGTGTTCATCGATTGAATATGGGTTAAAATCAATGACTTATGAAAAAAAATCTTTACCCCCTCGCCTCCTTGCTGTTTCTGTTTTATGGAATGGCGATACCGCTCGACGCTCAGCCAGAATATGCCCCACCCATCTCCGACCCTTTCGGATTGGTTTTCGATATTTCACCCAGCCAGACGGCTGTCTGGGTCAGGCTGGTGGACATTGACGGAGATGATACGCTGGAGGCTTTCATTTTCAAAGCCAATACGAGCTCGCCATCGTGCTGTGGCGAAATTGAGTATTATGAAAACAACGGGAGCAGTGCCGCCCCAGATTTCGTCCTAGCCAATCATTCTTCGCTCGGGATAATCGAACATGACCTGATTTGGCCCTGGAACTTTGTGGACATTGATGGGGATTGCGATTACGACCTTACCTATTTAGTGTTCTCAACGGACACCCCTCTCCGGATTTTGATGAATGAAGGCACTGCCACCAACCCTGATTTTGCAGCTACCTTCTCACAAAACCCTTTCGGTATCACGCTGCCTGCATCTGCCCTGAACCCCATCAACCTGGTCGACGGCGTCACCCCGGCTTTCGCTGATCTGGACATGGACTGCGACCTGGACCTGATGTACAACGGGGCAATCAACGGCGAACCAGATGATGGGTATTTCTTTGCTGAAAATACCGGCACCTATTACGACCCAAGCTATGACCTTCCAGTCAGAAACGATTATGGAATTCAATGGCCTGGCGGCAACTACCACCAGTCCACATTTGTGGATTTGGACTGCGACGGCGATCTCGACATGTACGCCATCATTGTACCGGAGCTGGAATACAGGTATTATGAAAATACACCTGATGCAGCTGGAAGAGCCCAGTTCACTACTCCCCCCCAGCTTGGGTATCCGATAGATACAGTTGGGTTCAGCCCAATGAGCGGTTCTTATTGGGACCACGGCGGCGATGGCGACCTCGATTTGATTTGCGGCGGTAGCAGCGGCATCCGTTTTTTTGAAAATACGGCGAATAATTGCAATTACAGCCCTCCGATGGCCGAGTTCACGTTCACCCAAAACGGCAATGACTTCACCTTCACCGACGAATCAACTGGTACGCCGACCGACTGGCTCTGGACTTTCATCGGCAATGGGGAAACCAGCACCGAGCAAAATCCAAACTATACCAACGGCGGCGGTGACTTGACAGTTTGCCTGGAGGTATCGAACGAATTCGCTTGCCATGGCATCTGCAAGGAAATTTTCTTCACCAGTACTCGGGACAGCAGGCTGAACGCCACACTCATTTTGGCCCCCAACCCTACGGACGGAAAACTCAACATGAGCATCCAATCCACTGATATTTTAGGCGAGTTCGAATGGCAGATTTTCGACCCCCTGGGAAAAATGGTCTTGGCCTGTCAGCGTGTGGTTGGCACGGAGCACTCGGAAACGATTGACATGCGTCATGTGCCGCCTGGCGTATATCTCTTGGAAATCAATTCCGAGGGAAAATCATTGGCACAGAAAATCCTGAAAATCTCGCCATAAAATCTTTAAAACTCAGGTATCGGATACCTTGAAGGTATCCGATACCTGATGGTAGTTTATTTATTTTCTTTCCCCTTAAAAAAATGTTCTTAATAAAAGAGGCTTCTTGCCCAGCTGCGAGGGGTCTTGTTTTTTTTTTGCTTTTGAAAACGATCCCAATTTCCCGTATCTTCGTTTTTCTATCATAAACACCTACCTACCCTTTTTCCATTCCTGAAAATTTATTTTACATGAGAACGATCGTCCTTTTATCTGCTTTCCTTACATTTTCAATTTTTGCCAAAAATGCAATGGCCCAATGCGAATGCCCTACCCTACCTCCCGACCAAGGCATGATAGAAACAGTCAGCAGTGTCGCTGAATTTCAAGCAGCCCTCCAACAGGCCAATCAAAATGGAGGTAATTACACGATCTTATTGGAAGATGGCATCTATGAATTAACCGATCATTTATTATACATAAATGAGAGTATGCCCAACCTGACCATCAGAAGTAAATCCGGTGATCGGGATGCAGTAATTATTAAAGGACAAGGCATGGCAGGCATTGTTGGTTGGATATTTAATGTAGCAGCAGATAATTTTATTGCCGCAGACATGACCATCGGTTGGGTAGCGAATCACCCCATTCAAATACATGCTGAACACGATGCTGATTTTCCATTAATCCAAAATATTAAATTCGTCAATGCTAGGGAACAAATGCTAAAAGTATCTGGTAGCACATCATCCGATTTTTCAGACAGTGGTGTGGTGCAGTGCTGTGAATTTGTTTTTCCCGACGGCGTTGCTTTTCAATATTACACGGGTGGCATTGATGCTCACCATGCGAAGGATTGGGAGGTACGTTACAATGTGTTCCGCCATATTCGAAGCCCCGACAACAGTTTAGCAGAACACGCTATTCATTTTTGGAGTAATTCGGAAAATACCCTTGTCGAAAATAATTTAATTATTAATTGCGACCGGGGCATTGGTTTTGGTTTGGGAAATAGTGGACATGTTGGCGGCATCATCAGAAATAATTTTGTGCATACCAGTAGGGATGTAGGAATCGGTTTAGAAAATGCTTCCGATGTCAATATTTATCACAATACCGTTTTTACCGAAAATTATTTTAATAGCATCGAATATCGCTTCAATGGAACAGCGAACGCCCATATCGCTAACAACCTCACCAATGAAGCCATTGCTTCCCGCAATGGCGGAACCGGAAATGTAGAATCCAATTATTTATTTACCGATGCTTCCATTTTTGCAAATGCCAATAATTATGATTATCATTTATCAGGCACACACACTTCCATTACTGATGCGGGAATTAATGTTGCAGAAGCAGGCTTGGATTATGATTGTCACGAGCGGATTGACGGCATGCCGGATATTGGGGCGGATGAATTTAATTCTATAATAAATGCAACGGATTTTATTTTGGAAAATAATCCTTTACGGTTTTTTCCAAATCCGAATTATGGGGAATTATTTATTGAAAATAAAGAAGGTGTTTCTATAGAAATAATTGATTTAAATGGAAAAACACTACATACTAAAAAATTACCCCCTGGCAGTCATGAATTAATTTTAAATGACTTTTCTGCTGGAATTTATTTTTTGAAATGGGTTGGGAAAAAGAATACAGGAATGGAAAAAATTATTTTATTGAAATAATGAACTTTAAAACAAAATGAATAACTGGCATTTTATATTCACTTTTAAAGCAGTCTTTTTTTTAGCTGCCTGTTCATCCAACGAACCCATATATGTCTGGCATTTCGATGAAAACACAGGTGACCAGACGGAAGAAGAAGTAACAAGTGAAAATTATACGATCCATTCCAATGGATCAATAAAAAAATGGGGAACCGGAATAGAAGGGAGTGCGTTGCGGTTGGATGGAAATTCCACATACTTAGAAGGCCAAATAGCGTTTGGACTACCAATTAAATTTACGGCAGTAGGATGGTTTGCTTTAGAAGTTTATCCTGTTGATACCATCACTATTATTGCTTTTTCCAATGAAGACAAATCGGCAGCGCTGAAATTCGGTTTGGACAAATTGGGTTTTCCTTTGGTCATTTCCACCGGAACGGGTTCCAATATTATAAAAGGAAACAAACTAATTGAAAAATCGGTTTGGAATCAATTTGTGCTAGCAAGGAATACCAGTGTTTTGCAATTATTCCTTAATGGAGAATTTATCGGCGAATCAAAAATTGCCATCTCAGAAAATGAATTGGATCATTTTATTTTTGGGAAACGGCCTCTTGCCAAACAATCCACAAAGCAGTTGACCATTACTGACATTAATTGCCTTTTAGATGAGATAGAGATATGGGACTTTGTTTTTGGGAAAAAACAAGTGAAGGCGGAGTTTGAAGAAGATAAGCCTGTTATTATTTCTGATTGAAACTACACCTATAACTCCAATTTACAATACCATCATTTTTATACAACATTCTGCTATTTATTCCCCAATACCTCCACCGGACCCCCCAACGCCACTTTTACAGTCAGCCATCCAACAGTAAGAAAAGTAATCACTCCCACTAACCCTAAGGCTCCAATAAAACTCGAAAGACCCAGTGAGCTGTGGTAGGCAAAATTTTGCAACCACTCATTCATTAAATAATAGGCCAATGGCCATGCAATTAAATTGGCAAGTAAAAACAAACCGAGCATTTCTCTCGACAACAAACCCACCAGCCGACCGACCTAAGAACCCAATATTTTGCGGATACCAATTTCCTTTTTTCACTGTTCTACCATAAATGACGTCAGCCCTAACACGCCGATACAGGTAATGAAAACAGCAAGCATGGCAAAACAAAATAGAGCAAATTTTAATGCCTTAAAAAGAGTATAAAATTCCAGATTTGGTCTTTTTAAGCATTATTCCAACGTAGGCGGGATTTTGTAATCCCGCACTTCTTCCAAAAATAGAGGTCAGTGCAGGATTATAAAATCCTACTTACATTGGAATTCTTGTAAAAAGACTAAAAATATATTCCCTTATATTTCTACTTTGCTGAACGATGAAAAAAGCGTCGGTTTAATTTTTCCTCAACCCAATCTCAACCACTTCACCACCCGACCGATTGTCAACCCCTGTACTAAAATCGAAAACAGCACCACTATATATGTGATAAATAAGATTAAATCTTTCGAATGCTCTTCAGCCAAAGACAAGGCCAACGCAACTGAAATACCACCCCGCAAGCCGCCCCACGTCAGCATAGTGACCGTTTTCATCGGGCGATGTTCTGCATGCTTGAGTAATGAATAAGGAAGCAATACAGAAAGGAAGCGGCTCAACAAAACGATCAAAATAGCCAGTAATCCCAACCATAGGTAACCTATCTGAAAATCAAGGATATAAATCACCAAGCCCAACAGGACAAACAATACGGCATTGAGCACCTCATCGAGGATTTCCCAAATGGAAACCACTGTCTCCCTACAGTGCCTATTAAAACCTGGGCGGTTAATTTGATTACCGATGAACAGCCCAGCCACTACCATCGCCAATGGGCCGGAAGTATGGATCAGGGATGCCAGGGAGTAACCACCCATAGCAATGGCCAATGTGAGCAATACCGACAAATGTCCATTTTCCTTGATAGAATCAATGAGCCGCCAACCGAGGTAACCAATTATAGCCCCGTAGATAATGCCTCCTATCGCTTCTTCAACAAATAATAGCAGTACCTCGCTAAACAATTCATGGCCTTCCCCCATCCCCTCCATTTGGGTCAACAGCAATACACCAGTGAAAACCACGACCCCTACCCCATCATTGAACAGCGACTCGCCTTCTATTTTCAGTTCGAGGCTTTTACTCACCCCTGCACTTTTCAATATGGAAATCACCGCAATCGGATCGGTTGGAGAAATGAGCGCCCCAAACAATAAGCAATGAACAAATGGCACTGACATTCCAATGCTGCCAGCCACCGCATACAACAAACCTCCCACCAATCCTGTGGAAATCAAAACGCCCAAAGTCGCAAAGAGCAGCACGGGCCATTTTTCCCTTTCCAAATCGTTTATGTTGACGTGCATCGCTCCGGCAAAAAGCAGGAAGCTCAACATAACGTCCAGCAGGATGGTCTTAAAATCAAGGTCGATGAGGAGTTGGCAAAAGAAAGCGGAAGCGTTTGGTGAAATGGACTCCGCTGCGAATACCAAACCGGAGGCTACAAGTGCCATAATCATCAGCCCAATGGTGGAGGGCAATTTCAACCAGCGATAATTGATGTAACTAAACAGGGCGGCAAGGGTGAGGATGAGAGTGAAAGACTGGAACATGTGTTTGCAGAATTGTTTGGGCTAAATGTAAGGAAGGTTTTGAGATAGCCGTAAACTTTTAATGTGAATGACGGGTTAAATCAGATCATTGGTTTTCAATAAGTTATAGCTCTAAATCATGGTGATTTTAAAAATCACCATGATTTAATCTTTTGATTATCAATACCTTTTCATTTTAACCCGTCATTCGCATTTTTAATTAACGTCCACCGTCGCTGTCCTTGCGGAGACCCGTTATTCTTTTCCTGATTGCCTTTCTTTCACCTTGATTATGTTTTTGCACCTATCTGTTCCAGCCTACCCGATCTGTATAAATATCTATCTCCGATTCGGAGGGTGCATTGGCGTTGAATTTATGCTCAACGGCGGGATATTGCCACCTAACCGGAACGGCAGAACCAAATTCAGGTTCCAAGGTCGGAACACCCGTTCTTCTCCAATCGCTGTATGCTTCTGGCTGAAGGAACATGGCAATGTACTTTTGGGTCATAACCAATTCCAAGGTGAGGTTGCCCACGCCCGGATCGACCGTTGGCTGGGAAATATAAGATTGGTAATCCGCATCGCTTAAACCCAATCGATCAAAGGATGCTTTTATTCCTGCCAAATAAGCTGCATGGCCCACAGCAGAACCTCCGACATTATTTCTTACATCGGCTTCGGCAATAATGAACTGCGTTTCCCTAAAAGTGATTAATTCTTGAAAAAAATCTGGCTGTAGATAGGTATTGTTGATAAAAAATTCTTGATCCATAACTGCCAACCGATTGGTGTCGTTCAGCGCCAGCATCAAGTCTCCCATTTGGGGATTGAATGCAATATCGGCCCGTTCCCGATTAAACCTGAACCAAGGTGAAGCATTTGTCGGATCTGGATAATTAAACCCCATATTTTCTGATGGGTCTTCAAATGCTTTAGTGGCTTCTGCCATCGCACCAGCGTAATCTTTATCATGTAAAAGTCCTCTTGCTTTGATGGCATGGGCAGCTTTTATCCAATTATTTATATTACCGAAAAAATAAACATCCCTGTTTTCTGGCGGCAGTGTCCCAGCCGGCCCATTAAATAAATCAACCGCTTCATCTAATAATGCATAAATGTTATTATAAATAGCACTTTGTTCATCATATGCCGGATTAAAATTATTTATCCCATTTAATGCTTCGCTGTAAGGCATGTCGTCCCAAACATCGGTCGCCATCATTAATGTATATGCCTCGACAACATATAATATCCCCCGATAATGATGATGACCTTCCTCCAAAGCAACTGCTTTTGCAATTTTTATTTCAATAAGAATATTTTCATAAACATCGGTCCATGAGGCATCAAACCGTTCAGGAATTAAAGCACTGTAAAGGTATAATGGAAACGTTCTATTAAGGCCCTCTACCTGCTGAACCAGCAGGCTGTTCATCCTAGAAAATTCACCGCCACAAATATCAGCCAAAGCGATTTGAATGGCGGGCAAATGTTCGGACAATGGCGCAGTGATGGGATCATTGGGGTTTTGGTTGATGTCTCCACCAATGTATTCCTTACAACTGCTAAAGACAGATGCCATTAAGAAGATCAAAAGAATTTTATGTGGTATTTTCATTAGAAGTTCGGATAATTTTAACCTGCCCAGTCCCGGAGGGACGACAACCTTTAGCGAGGGATGTGAATCCCTTGAAAAGTTCGAGGGATTCACATCCCTCGCTAAAGGTTGTCGTCCCTCCGGGACTGGGAGAATGTATTATTTAACCTTTTAAAGGGTAGATTACTTTTTACCAGCTCCCTTACTTAAAAATTGACATTCAAGTTAATGATAAAGGACTTCCTTCCAGGCATATTAAAATAATCCAAGCCTTGCCCATTGCCTGTACCTGTAAGGCTGGTTTCAGGGTCTATCCCATCATAATCAGTATGAAACCAGAGGTTTCTTCCAGCCATGCCAACCGACCCGCCTTTGAACAAGCCCTTTGCTGACAAACGATAAGAAAGACCTAATTCCCGCAACCTAACCCAGCCGCCATCTTGCACAAATTGCTCATCAATAGAACCAAAGCCACCAACTGAGGAAGTCCAGTAGTTTTCATCTTTTACGATGACGATGTCGTTCGGTGTACCATCAGATTGCTTAACGCCTTGGATTGAGACAGCTGCTCCTTCTCTTGTATCAGCAGTTAATTGTGTCCTGCCAAAAAAAGACAAAGCCTTTGCTGTCCCATTCCACAAATCCCCGCCTTCTCTCCAATCCAGCAGAAAGTTTAAAGAGAATTTTTTATAGGTCAGCGTATTATTCCATCCGAGGATGAAATCAGGGTTTGGGTTACCGATAACCCTTTGTACAGGGTCGGTCATTTCATATCCATACTCAGAAGCCCCAAAATTGTCGTTGATGACTACCGCACCGCCCGGAATATCCAAACCTTGATCAGATGTTCCGGCCCCTGTTCGGAGGTAAGCCCCCCCCATGATGACCCCATACTGAAAACCTTCAACAATATAATTGCCTGTTCCTGTGAATCCCGCAATGCGCACTTTTTCGACTCCCGGAGCCAACTTGTCAATGATACTTTCTGACTTCGTGAAGTTAATTTGTGTCTCCCAATCAAAACCGCTCAATTGGATTGGAGAAACATTCAAGACAAGCTCAATTCCCCTGGAAGTCATTTCACCTGCATTCAGCCAAGCACTGGTGTGTCCAACGGACGGAGTCACTAAACCTGTCAGGATGAGGTCTTTTGTTTTAGTGCGATAATATGTTGCATCCAATCCAAGTTTTCCATTCAGGAAGCGAAGGTCCATTCCAACTTCCAGGGTCGTTGAAAGCTCCGGCTTTAGTTCTGGGTTTCCAAGTACGGAGGATTGCTCAAGCCCTGAAATGCCTCCAACAGGAAAGTTGAGATTGCTAGTAAATCCACTTGCAAAATCAGGAACATCAAATATGGATTGGGTTAAATACGGTTGGGGTGGAGGCCCGCCAGCTTGTGCATAGGACAACCTCAATTTCCCAAAGGAAAATGAGTTGGCGTTGTCCAGCATTTCCGAAAAGACAAATGCCAAAGAGGCAGAAGGATATAACCGCCCAGTATCATCCAGTTTGAAATCTGTTGGATTTCCCAACCTTGAATCATAGTCTTGTCTTGCACTCAATGTCAGATATAATAGGTTGCTGTAACTTGCTTCGACCAAGCCTACAAAACCCAGAGAACGATACTCGTCAATGTTATCAAAATAAGACAAAGTGCCCGCAGTGGTAGTATCGACAAAACCCGGAAATCCAAGCCCCGTACCCAATACACTCGACCTTTCGTTTTTGAAAGAAAATGCATTAGCGCCAATCATATAATTCAAACCAATATCGTCGTTCAGCCTCCCACCCCCCTGAAGATAGAAGTAGCTATCAAATTGTTTCAAGACGAATTCATCATGCTGAATTGCGCCACCCCGATTTGCCCCTGACCCGATTTCATGCTCCTGTTTTCTTACATCATTGGTTTGGTCATACCCGACATTGACACCGATGCTGAGCCAGTCGTTGAACTCGTAATCGGTTTTAACATTACCAAAGGTCCTGGTAACATCTTCAAAGCCAAGGGCATGGTTGATGCTCCAATAGGGGTTATCGTAACTGAAACCGCCGCGATAGTTCCTTTGGGTTAAATCCGGGAATTGGTAGGCAGACATTTCATCAACTGCTTTCTTCGGATCGAATCCATTTGAATTGTCAAACGAAACTGGCGTCCTCAACATTCCCAACATCAGCCCGGAAAAATTGGAACCCTGCTGTATCCTGGTATAATCTGAAATGGTATGGTTGGCAGTGCCAGAAATGGTCAGGTTTTTAAATGGAGTAAATGCCAATGCCAGCCTTATGGTTTTTCTGTCATATTCTTCATTGGGAACTACGCCGTTTGCCCTCCTATCAGAAAGGGACAACCTGAAGCTTGAGATATTCCCACCACCGGAAACAGAAAGGGAATTGGTAAAATTCAACCCTGTCTGGAAGAATGGATCAACATTGTTATAAACCTTTGCAGGCTGACCATTCCCTGTACCTTTTGGCACTAAAAATCCGTTTTTGTCGAACTTATAAACCCCGGCATCAAAGCCAAAAGGACCAGGTGCATTAGGATGGTTGGGATCGGTAGCATATTCCAATTCACTCATTTTTGGCCCCCAAGATCCTGATTCAATCGTTGAAGGTCCACGATAAATGCCACCCCTTCCCTGAGCATATACATCTTGCAGATCTATCATATTAGTGACCTTGTCAAAACCTATGGAAGAGGAGAAGCCTACATTGAACCCATTCCCTTTTTTACCTTTTTTTGTAGTAATCAGCACTACGCCTGCCGCACCAGCTGTCCCGTAAAGCGAGGTCGCCGCAGCACCTTTCAATACGCTGACGTTCTCGATGTCGTACAAGTTCAGATCCATCAAGCGGTTCGAAGCGGCAGTGCCAGCATTAGATGCTTGCGAGAGCAGGGTTTCGTTGTTGGTACGCACTCCATTAATTACAATCAATGGTTGGTTGTTGCCCAACATGGTAGTAACACCACGAACCAAAATCCGTGAGCCGCCGCCAACGGAACCTGATGACCTGGTCACCTGAATGCCAGCTGCCTTCCCAACCAATGCATCAATTGTATTTCCTGCTTGTGATTGGACAATATCACTACCATCTACTTGCTGCGCAGCATAACCCAAACCCCTTTCGCTTCTCTCCATGCCAAATGCCGTGACTATCGCCTCGGAGGCGGTTTCGGCCAAAATGACGTTCACTTCATTGGACGCACCAATTGTAGTTTCATGTGCGGCATAACCAGTGTAACTGAAAACAAGCACAGTGGTTCCATCGGGCACATTGAGTGAGTATTTCCCGTCAATGCCAGTGATGGTACTGGCAGTGATGCCCTTTGCAAAGACTGTAACACCCGCTAACGGCCCACCATTTTCATCGGTCACCTTACCTGTCATTTTGCGTTGGGCAATTATAGAGGAACCACCCATCAAAAGTATTATGAAGAGGAGTGAGAGCTTTTTCACATTAATTCAATTTTGATTAAAAAATACAATGAACTGGCCCAAAGGCTAAATATACTATCCTATCAACTAAATCTATTATTTTAATTTTGGAAACTCAATTCCTTCAATGCTATCCGACAATTAAATATTAAAAGCCGCCTTCTCCCGCAAAATATACTCCCCCGTCCGCATGGCCAATGCCAATATCGTCCAGGTGCAGTTTTTATCACCTTGCTGTACAATAGGCCCACCGTCGGTAACAAATAAATTTTTCACTTCATGCGACTGGCACCATTTATTTAAAACGGATTTCTTTGGATCGTCGCCCATGCGGGTAGTGCCGACCTCATGGATGATACGGCCGGGTGTTTCGAGGCCATAGTTCGTTTCAGGCCCTTGGATGCCCCAGGTGATTTTGGCGCCCATTTTTTCCATTATTTCCTGAAATGTTTCCTGCATATGCTTAGCCTGAAGGATTTCGTAGTCACTCCATTTGTAATGGAATTTCAAAACGGGGATGCCGTATTTGTCCACTACTTCTGGATCTATTTCGCAATAGTTGTCCTCCCTTGCCACACCTGTCCCACGCCCGGCCATGCCGACAAAGGAGCCATAAAATCGGCGGTAATCATTTTTGAGGGAAAGCCCATAACCGCCTGCTTCTTTTACCTGTCCGTTCTCGTCAGGTACTTGGCCGTTGATGAACGGAATGCCAAATCCAAAACCATAAGCAGGCATACCCATGCCGCCCCAATATTCAATGTGGTAGCCCCTTGGGAAATCAAGTCCAGCCTTTTTATTGTCAATCCACCAAGGAGAGTAGATGTGGACGCTGCCCACGCCGTCCTCATTGTAGCGCTTGCGTGACATGAGTTCGGGCAGATAGCCGCCGAGAGCTGCACCTGTTGAGTCGTGGAGGTACTTGCCGACAAGGCCACTGCCATTGGCAATGCCACTGGGATGTTGTGCCGAACGGCTGTTGAGCATGATGCGGGCAGTAGAGCAGGCACTTGCTGCCAGCACTACTACCTTTCCTTTTACCTGGTATTCCAGATTATCCTCTTTGTTGATGTATGCGACGCCTGTAGCTTGTCCCTCTTCATCGGTCAGCACCTCCCGCACCATGGCATTGCAGATCAATTCAAAATTATCAGGATTGTATTTTTTGGCGGGAATGACGAGGCAGGAAGAGGAGGAAAAATCCCCATAAATCCGGCAGGCCCGGCCACATTGGCCACAGTTAAAACAAGCTTGCCGGTCATCGTTGCCGGGCAGTTTTTCCGTCAAAACAGAACCCCTGCCGGGAAATACGGGGACACCGATTTTTTCTGCTGCCCTTTTGATATAATACTCATGTAGGCGCATTTTCGGTGGAGGAAGAAAGATGCCATCTGGTTCGTTTTCCCAGCCTTCCTTCGAGCCATAGATGCCGAGCAAACGGTCTATTTTATCGTAATAAGGTTTTACGTCGTCATATGAAATGGGCCAGTCCTCTCCTATCCCATCATAACTTTTCCCCTTAAAATCTCGTGGCCCAAAACGCAGTGAGATGCGCCCCCAGTGGTTGGTGCGGCCACCCAACATGTGCGACCGGAACCAGTCGAACTTTGTACCATTCTTGGTGGTATAGGGTTCGCCCTCTATCTCCCATCCGCCATACGACGCGTCGAATTCACCGAATGGTCGTGTGGTACCTGCCCCACGCCTCGGCGACTCCCACGGCCACCGCAACTGGTGCGAATGCGTTTTCGGATCCCAATAAGGCCCAGCCTCCAGCATCAATACTTTCAATCCGGCATTGACCAATACATAGCCCGCCATACCGCCCCCAGCGCCTGAACCGACGACGATGGCATCATACGCGGTGGGGGATTTTTTTATTTGGAAATTGCCCATTTTTGAGAGGTCAGAGGTCAGACCGCTTCGCTGCCAGATAACAGACATGAGATGTCTGGCTTCTGACAGCGAAGCGGTCTGGTTTCTGATTTTTTTTAAAAAGCCAATGTTAGGGAAAATGAAAATTTAATGGGCAATGAAATAGTTTTTTTTTGAGAGAAACTAACAGGAGGTGCTTTTATTCGATTTTAACCAATACGCGTTCAACGATGCCAAGCGCAGTGGTTAGTTTAGACAAATCCTGATAAAGGATGCCATTTTGGGCAGAATGGTGTCCATGTCCGATGGGGTTTAATAAAAAATATTTATTGGACTGGTTGGTATTTACCAATGCTTCAAAAATAAGTGAAGGTTGTCCCAATTGCCCCGTACTGCTATGATAGATGGTATCATCGGGAAAATCATATTCTGAAAAATACTCGTTGTCATCGAATGCCACATTTACTTCGAATAATATTTTGAATTTGTCCTGCTCATTTTCTGTACTGGCATTTAAAATAAAATTGCCAGATGGTGTTGCACCAGTGATAGCGTCCGGCAAAGGAGAAGATGGGCTGGGCGAATAAAAACCGTCACTCTCTAAAATGCCCCTTTTATGCGACCAATAAGGAAGAGCATCCACCCTCGCCAATTTTCCAACAGTAGTAGCGGTTCGATCGAACTGTTTAAAGTTCTCTTTTGTCCTTCCAGCAGAAAATTGGCCTTTGGCAGTTGCCTCTGTTACAAATAAAGTTTCAATTAATTGGCCTGCTGTATTTTCCAACCAAATCGCCATTTGGGGATACCAAAAATGTTTGCCCGCTGTGAACTCAAGGGTCAGGCTGCGGCCAGTTTTATTGTGTAGAAAATCATAAACTAAATAGGTATCATAATTTATTTGTTGAACATTTTTTGTTTTTAACCCATCCCGCCAGCCCATGACTTTTGAAAAAAGAAAATAATCTTGACTGACTGCCCAATATAAAAAACCACTAAAAATAAATAAGGATAAAAACGGTCGGCTTAATTTCATCTTTTACTAAAAATATAATTCTTAAGAGCTTTGATATTATTTGAAATATGCAGCAAGGCAAATACTAAAAAAACAATGCTGGAAAAAACATGAAGGGACTCGATAGTAAAAGAATGCTTTCCGAAGAACAACAGCATTCCTGTTATGGACAACACCACAAAATTTACAACAACGCCTAAACTTATCCATATTTTATACATGCTGCAATAACATTCAATTTAAATCATGGTGATTTTTGAAAAATCACCATGATTTAGCATCTCCCAATAGTTTTCTCCAGCAATATTTACAAATTACTCTTCAATCTCTCTACCCGTTGATTTAAAGATGCTACCAATTGAGCCTTATTTTCATATTTTATTTCAGCTTCGTTAGAAATAAATCTTGCTTGAGGAATCTGCCTATTCATTTCCTTTTCTATTTTTTCAATTTCCACTTGCAAAATGGCAAGACTTTCATCATCATCTTTCCCAATTGAGATCGAATGTTCAGCAAATTGTGCATCCAAGTTTAAAGACGGATGATTATGCATGTCGTTCCTTAAGGCAACCAATTTTTCCCTCAATGCCGTAATGATTTTCGCTTCACTTACTTTTGTGCCTTCTGGGCCACAAGCAACCATCACACAATTGGCGTTGTTTTTTGTAACACTACAGGCAGTAGTCTTTTTAATACAGGCGGCACTCGACTTGGGAGTGCATTTATTTGATTGGGCAGCTGCAAAACTGGCAAGACCAAAGATCAATTGGAAAGCAAAAATAATTCTCAAGTACTTTTTCATGTCAGGTGATTTTTTTTGCAATTTTATGGGCAAACGAACTATTAATCCTAATTTTATTCATGATTATATCTAATCACTTTCATTAAAATAATTCATTTTATATTTAAATCGGTTAACTATAAATTTACAAATGAATATCAGGGTATTGACAAAAAAGGATGTTAAAAATTACAGGACACTTCGGCTATACAGTTTTGAAGAATCGCCCTATGCATTTAGTGAAAGCCTTGCTGATGAGCGTAAAAAATCAGAAAATTACTTTGCTGATTATATTAGCAGCGATGACAATAAATTCACTTTAGGTGCATTTTCCGAGGAAAATGAATTGATCGGTTTTGTCACCTTTAAAAGAGACGCCCGTGAAAAAGCAAGACATAAATCCATGCTGCTTGCCATGTATGTCCACCCCGATTTCAGGCAAACAGGAATAGGTGGCAAATTGGTTGTGGAAATAACAGAAAGGGCCAAAAAACTAAATGGCTTGGAGCAGATACATTTGTGGGCATTGCATTCTCCAAATTCGATTTCTGCAAGTAATTTTTATAAAAAGCATGGCTTTATTTCGCAAGGCACTATGGTCAAAAAGGATTTGAAAGTTAATGGCATCTATGTTGATGCCGAATACATGGTTTTGTATTTTTAAAAAAATCATCACAAAAATGAACACAGACATTCAAGATTATATTGTAAAAACAAACTCGACTTCGTGGAAACCTTTGGTCGAGGAAGGGGTCAATACAAAAGGCATTTATGTAAAAACATTGCGTATTGATGAGACCGGGCGACCGCCAAGCTTTCTATTAAAGTTTGAAAAAGGCGCTAGCTATCCTTATCACAACCACCCGGCAGGTGAAGAATTGTTTGTTTTGGAAGGAAGTTGTATCATTGAAGGCATTGTCCTCAAAAAAGGGGATTACCTTTATACACCACCTTCTTTCAAACACAGTGTAAAAACAGAAACGGGCTGTGTGCTATATTTCATAGTGCCAGAGGAAGTAGAAATTTTAAATGAATAAAATCATTATGAAATTTGACATAAAACATTTTGAACTACTAAAAGCTATTGACTCGGAAGGTTCTTTGACCAAAGCCGCCGAAAAACTGTTCCTAACTCAATCTGCTTTGAGTCACCAATTGAAAGATTTGGAAGAAAGATTGGATGCCAAATTATTCATTCGTTCCAAAAAGAAATTATATTTAACGGAAATCGGAAAGGAAATCCTTTTAACGGGAAATAAAGTATTGGAGGATGTCGGGCAATTAGAGAAAAAAATAAGTAATCGCCAAAAAAATATTAATGGTACGATCAGAATAAGCACGGAAGGACTTACTTCCTATCATTGGGTACCTTCTATTTTAAAGCAATTTATGGATCGAGGGCATGCTGTAAAATTCGAAGTTGTTTTAGAGGCCACTCATAACCCGCTTGATTATTTGCGGCAAGGAAAATTGGACACGGCATTGACCTATCAAAAAACAAATGATCCCAATTTTAAATTCACGCCATTATTCGATGACGAATTCGTGGTGGTTGTTTCCAAAAATCACCATTTAGCGAAAAGGAAAAATTTAAAGCCTGAAGATTTTGCCAATGAAAATGTTTTTATTTATGATTCGCCTAATGAAAACAATGATATCTTACAGCAGATTTTCTCTTCCAATAATATCACACCAAAATATTTGTCGAAGGTGGGCCTGACTGAAGCCATCCTCGAATTGGTTTGCGCCAACCTCGGCATCAGCATCATGGCCAATTGGATTGCCGAACGCAACTTGGAATGTTGTCACCTTGCCGCTATCCCATTTGCTAAAAAAAGCAATAAAAGGACTTGGTATTTGGCAGAACTGAAAGATTCGAACTTAAAATCGCTGGAATTATTTAAGGGATTTTTGGTCGCTTATTTTTCCAGAAATCAACTGAGGACTAACAAATAGGAATGGCTGAAAATCCTGTTCTTTTGGGTTGGCAGGCAGAAAATAATAACACAGCGGCAAGAACACTTAGATATCTTTTCATTTTCCTCTTTTTTATTCAATTTTCTCTACCCTACACTTTTTATTTCAAACACGTTTTCAGGCCAAAAGAGAAGAATCCTACAGAGAGAGGTGTGTGGTAATGAAATTCTATTAAACATATCTTCTTTATTGCAAGGATTTCTTTATTTTTTTTGACGGTTGGGCATAAAAACCATTTTCTTCTATAATTTCATTCAATGTCTTATTCACGTGCTCACCAAAGCGGCCATCCGCCAAATAACTCAACAATAAATACCATTTTGCTTTTTCATGGAAAACAGAATTATCCTCATTTAATATTTTTTGAAAATATTGCTGTGCATTTTTAAAATCGCCTTTGCCATAATACGCATGTGCGAGCGCATAAACGGCTTTTCCATTTTCGGGAAATTGGGAAAGGTCATTAATGGCTGTTTGAAAATCTTTTTTTATCCAATGCTTCAACCCCTGATTTTAAAGCATCGCCTCCTTGTCCCACACTTTTGAGGCTGCCAAAAATGCTCTTATCTATTTCGTAATATTTATTAGCTATTTCAACAGGCTCAATATTTGGGTTATTGATTTTATAAAAAACAAACCCAATTAAAATTAAAAAAACAGCAGCTATGGACAAGCGCTTCCATAAAGAGAAACGGATTTTATTAATCGCAACCACTTTCCCATCCGGTTGAGCCTGCGCCTGACGAATATTCTCCCGCAAACCCTGCCTTTCTTTGGCATAAATGGCTTCTATTAATTGTTGTTGGAAGTTGACCTCCTCTAAAAAAGAAGGGTCTTCTGCTTTTCTTTTTTCAAAAACATTTTTCTCAACGGGCGTCAATTCCCCGTTGAGGTATTTATCAATGATATTTAAATCTTGTGGTGACATATTTACCATTGTCGCCAAATAAATTTAGCGACTACATTAAATCCAATTTACCAAATTTTTCCTTGGCACATTTTCTCAACGTTTTCAAGCAATCGTACAATTTGCTTTTGGCGCTGTTGGCATCTTTTAATTTTAATTTTCCAGCAATTTTTTCATGTGGCATTTTTCCAAAAAAACGCAACCTGATTATTTTCAAACACCCTTCCGAACAACAAGCATCTAAAATTTTGGCCAATTTTTCATCCCTCTCTTTGTCATACTCTTTTAATTCCAAAATATGTGTGGGCGATTCATTGTCCACGCCATCCAAAAGTAGCGGATTGTCGGTAAGTGTAACTTTGTTATCGCTTTTCCGCCGCCAGTTCCGCCAGAGGTTTTTGCAGATGCCAATGGCATACTGTTCCACATTACCGTCACCTTTGTATTGGCCCCTTAATAATTGGTCTCCTAGCAGCACGAGGCCTTCCATTACGATATCTTCCGCATGCTGCCTGTTGCCCGCCCGGTCAGACATGACAAAAGCATGGACAGTGAACACAAAGCTTTGTGTTTTCACCAAACGACCAACCAACTCATGCACGGCCCCCCTCTCCCAAGCCTTGCCGGGTTTTACAGGGTTGATGTGCTGATCCGTTTCCACTATGCTTATTTATTGATGAGTTGGTGAAAAGCGAAAGGTAAAGCAGTTTTAAAATATTTGCCCTACATTACCTCCTGAATTTTATGCACGCAACAAACCTCCCCCAGACATGAAACGAACTGCTACCTTCCTTTTTTCTATCATTTTCTTTATTCAAATGGCCATAGGGCAAGCGCCGGATACATTGTTGGCGAGCCGGTATTTTTATCAAGCCGATTCTTTAGTGGATGCCCAAAAGTACCACGAGGGGCTTGAATTGGCAGAGAAAGCGCACTCCATATTTAAAGAACAACTTGGCGCTGAACACCTCCGGGTAGCCGATGCACTTCTGCTCAGGGGGTTGCTGTTTGAAATATTGTCCCGCTACAAAGAAGGTGCTGATGACCACCAAAGGGCACTTGAGATTTATGAAAAACAATTGGGGCACGATCATCCTCGAACTGCTAAGGCACATAACAGGCTTGGTGACTGCTTGAGATATATTTCGGGTACGAACCCCATGTATCATTATCAAAAGGCGCTTGCTGTTCAGGAAAAAAATCCCGACAAATTAAGCCATGACCTTGCCCTTACCTACCAAAGTATTGGAATCATTTTTTTTTATAGAAGCCAGCCTGATTCTGCCATCATCCGTCTCCAGCAATCTTTGGAAATTTTGGAAAAAGAAAAAAACAAGGGTAGTGGGCTCCTCGGTTCTTATCAAATTATGGGAATGCTTTTGCGCCAAATGGGGGACTATGGTCAAAGCTTAACATACTTGCACAAAGGCATTTCCATTTGCGAAGAAAACCCAGATATATACCAAGCGGAATTAAGTGCTATTAAAAATGACATTGGCACATGCTATTTTGGCATGGGGGCGTTCGAAGATGCCTTACTTGAATTTAAAGAAGCAAACCATATATTCAAAAAGATCCAGTGGGAAAACACTTATGGTCACAGTATCGTGCTTCACCATATCGCCGATACTTATTCCAAATTAGACCAATTGGATTCTGCAATTTATTATTATCAAAAAGAAATAGAAATTAAAAAGAAAATATGGGGCCCAAAGAATTTCGACCTAATGGACACATATTCATCCATTGCAAAATGCAATTTTCTACTCGGCAATACAGAAGCAGCTTTATATTATTATGGAATGTCAAAAAGAATAGCAGACCGATATAAACAGTCAGACGTATTGCTTGAACTTGGTTTGGCAGAATGTTACGGGGAAATTGGCGACCATGAAAGGGCTTTAAATCACTTTAACAGTGCTTATGATATTGCCGAAAATGTCAAAGGAAACGACGGTAAGAAAAACATATTGTACTTGGAATATATGTCGTGGATATTGGCCATTCGGGGGAAATTTTACCTCCAACAAGGAGTAGATAACAACGATCCTGAATATTTCAAAACAGCATTAAATGACTTTGAGGAATTGATTGGCTATTTTGACGAAAACAGGAACAGCTTCCGCCACGAAAATTCCAACTTCGCTTTGTCAGCCAAAAATATACCTGCCTATATTGGGGCCATATATGCCAACTTTTCCCTTTATAATATCACCAAGGAACGCCAATATATAGAGGCTGCTTTTAAATATATGGAAAAAAGCAAAAACTTTTCCCTCCTAAAATCTATGCACGACGAACAGGCAGCTCAAAATGCAGGCATCCCAAATGAATTATCCAAAGAACTCGCAGAAATAAAAAATAAAATAACCTTTAAAGAACAAATGCGGGAAAAACTGGAAAATGCCGATTCCATAAATGTCGAAGCCCTGCAAGTGGCAAACGATAATATTTTACAGTTCACTCAAACGTACAATCAGTTGTTGGATGAAATGCAAATAAAATACCCCAGTTATTTCCAACTAAAATACAACCTCCAACCCATCACCCTAAAAACGGCACAGGATAGTTTACTTGGCGACGACCATGCATTGCTCGAATATTTTGTTGGGATTACCAGTATTTATGCACTTGTCATCACTAAAAACAAGGAAGAATTGGTGAGAATAGAAAAGGATTTCCCGCTCAACAAATGGGTCACGCAAATGCGGGAGAGCATTTTCAGTTATTTCTCCAGCGGGACAACTGGCGCTGATTACGAGCGATCGGAAAAAAAATATACGGAACACGCCCACTTGCTGTACCAACACCTCATTGCCCCAGTGGCTCACTTGCTGCCCAAAAAGGTGACCATCATACCGGATGATGTGTTGAGCTATATCCCATTCGACTGCCTGCTTACCAGCGAAGTGGTCGAGGGGACAAGCCCACGGGACTACCCTTATTTGATCCGCCAGCACCAGATTAGCTATGCATTTTCTGCTTCCATCCTGGAGGTACTAAGGGGCAAAAAGAGAAACGGAAAGATGAATGGTGTTTTGGCTGTTGCGCCTTCTTTTGGAAATGAGAACAACCTTATCGCCAGTGGAGAACGTCGGTCAAACATCGGCTCTTTGCGGTTCAACGTGCCGGAAGCACGGTCGGTGCGGCGCATGGTGGGCGGGGAATTGCTGCTGGGCAATGGAGCAACCAAACAGGCATTTTTACAGAATGCCAATCAATTCCAAATATTGCACCTTTCGACCCACGGAAAAGCCAGCGACAAATTTGGGGAGCAGCCTTTCATCGTATTTGCCGATGCCCCTGATATTGACGAACCTCCTTACCTCTATGCCAGTGAACTCAACTGGCTGGGCCTGCAAGCCGACCTCGTGGTGTTGAGTGCTTGTGAATCGGGCCTCGGTCAATTAAAAAAAGGCGAGGGCATCATCAGCCTCTCAAGGGGCTTCCTCAGCGCTGGTGCCAGCAGCACCATCACCACCCTTTGGGCTGTGGACGACGAGTCCACAAAAACTTTTATGGAAGTATTTTATAAAAACCTTAAAAAGGGCTTGCCAAAAGATGAGGCGCTCCACCTCGCCAAATTGCATTTCATTGAAAAAATGCCAGAGGCCAATGCCCACCCGTTCCATTGGGCAGCTTTTACGGCCTCCGGGGATATGTCGCCAATGGAATTCCCAGTTGTTTATTGGAAGTATTTATTAGGATTGGCTATGGCATTAATTATTATTTTCATTTTATGGAAAAGGGGAATTAAACGTAAATAATTTTATCGCATTTCGCTGAAACAGGTTTTTAGATTTTAAGTAACGATCGAATAATAAGTTACCGATTTTAGGGTGAATTATTTTGGTCTTAGATTTTCTTTAAAAGAAGGAGTATTGTTGATACTATGACTGATTTTAAAGGAAAAAATAAGGGCAAAAGAATCAGCATAAAACGGGAAGTTATTATTTGATCGTTACTAAGGCACAAGATTTACTAAGCATCGTTCAAAAAATAAGTTGGACATTTATGGTAAAGCAGGCTATGTAGCCATGGGGTGACATCTTTTTTCCCTGCTCCAATTTTTCAAATATGCAGGGAGGTCAAAAGGGAAATAAGGTGTCATCTCATGGCGGCCGTACCAAGATGACACCTTTTTTCGCTTGAAACTGTGTGCTATGACCAAAAGTCACCGCAGCGAAAAAAGATGTCACCTTGATACACACCCCCTGCTGAAATGTTCAAGTTGTTTTTTTGTCGTTACTAATTTTTTAAAATTTAGTAAATCTGATTACGCATTTAAAAAAGAATAAAAAAAAACCTCCCACTACCCTTACTTTCTATTCCTCCATTACACTCAATATTAAGGCAGGTATTTTTTCAACCATAAACCTATATTTTTTTCCATAACTATTTCCGTAATCCCAATTACGGATACAAAACTATTTGTGCTATGTTTAATTTCTTTGTTTGGCTGCTTTTGCAGCCCTTGTTTTTCAATGCCCCTACGTCATCAATCGGGGCAGCCAACGATTGTAGTTGCCCCGTGGTCACCAACCTCCAAAACACGGGCGCAACTGCAAATTCTTTATCCTATTCATGGAATGGCAGTACCGAAGCCATTTATTACGAGGTATGGTACGTCCGGGACGGTGGGCACACGTCCGCCGTGTCAACCGCCACCCTGACGTCATACACTTTCAACAATCTATTGCCGGGGGATTACATCTTTTATGTAAGAGTGGTATGTGATGGTGGGACGAGTGGTTTTATTGGTGTTGAAGACCAGATAGAACTATAGAAAGTCATTTTATCTGAGCGGAAGAAGGTAACACTTCTTCCGCCTTTTCTAACAACCATTGTTTTATGACACAGGTTTGGTCGGATTGCAAAGCATCCAAAAAAGACTTTATGGCCTCATCATTATTGTCCAATTCATTATGGAGTTTGGCCAATTGCCGGCAATGGTGGATGAATGCCAAATAGCCATTTATTTTATGAGCAGAATGAGTAGAGTTGTTTTTGAGGTGGCGCTCAAAATTTCTCGCATTTTCAAGTACCTCATCGAAAGTTATTTGGCCCATAATGAACAAGTCAAAAATAATCCGCAGGGAAAGCGACCTGGCCCTTAGTTCAAATTTGTCCTCGGATCGTATTGGTATTAAATTAATAAATGACATGGCTTTTTTAAGAACATCTATTTTATTTTCATCCCTACCCTTTTTGTAGCACCACGCCGCCATACAAAGGTTGAATGCGGAGTGACTGTCTTCACTGGGCAATTCGTCGTAATATTTTTTTATAAAATTCTTTGTCCAAGTTAGTTCCCCAACACTTGCCCCTGCAATTGCAATATTTATAAACAAATCTGTGCTAATAGGATTATTTCCGTGTCTGAATAAATCGTGGTCAATGCCTAACTGATAAGTGCCAAAAATAAAGCGGGTAAATTCTTTGTCGCCTTTATTTGAAAAAGGTGTGGCAAGAATAATCAATAGCTTTAAGGCCATGCGTTGTTCATCTGGTTCCATAATGTCAAAAGTGGAGGCCAATTGTCTGTTCAAATTTTTCAGATCTGGTCTTTCATTTTGCCCCTTAAGCTGTTCAACAAGGTTTTTGAAAAACAGAATGACCATCGGGCAATTTTCCCCCATTTCGTTGGCAACCTCCAAGGCAGGGGCTAAAAAAGCAAACGAGTTTGCAGTTTGAAATACCCTGTTCCTCGTTAACCCTTCCGCACCTGTTATAAAAGAACTGAACACAAAATGGCATTGCTGACAAAATGCCGCCTGTTGGAAATAATCATTTTTGGTGGTGAACTTGGCAGTCTCTGGGTGATAATAAATCGAAAAAAGCAATTCTTGTTTTTCCTTGAAATAAGAGAGCCCTTTTTGTTTTCGCTTTTCCAAACCCTCTAACCTTTTTTTGACAGTTTCAAAAAACAGCTGGTAATCATTTCTGTAATAAAGCGATGCGCTCAATATTTTTTCTTTAAATATACCATCTGACAATTCTTTTTGTACCAAAAAATCTTCAAGCAGTTGTGTCAATTCGGTCATGAGTTTTCGCATTTTCCCATCGTTGTAAGCCCGTTTGGAAAACACACATTTAAACAGCTTTTCTTTGGCGTTCTTTCTCTCTTTATCATCCTGCCTCAGTTTTCTGATACAACGGAACAAATTCAGGTGATCGTTATGGACTCCCTGACTGAATTTCCGGATATATTTCTCCGCTTCCTTTTGTTCTTCCCCGGTCACTGCGGTTACCAAGCGGAAAAGTTTGTACTGTTTCTGTTTCATATTCCTAAAGGCATTTGCAGGTTTGGGGTATTGGCAGAAAACCAGTTTATGATCAGCCAAATTAAAAATCGAAAAGTCCCGGAGGGACGGTATCCTTTAGCGAGGGATGTGAATCCCTCGAAATGGGAAAAAATTTCTCTTGTCCGAGGGATTCACATCTCTCGCTAAAACATGTCGTCCCTTCGGGACTGGGCATTCCAAATCCCTTATCATGTTTTTTCAACAAAATACGGGAACAAAAATCTTAAATATTTTTTACACAAACACTTGATTTTCAACAAATAAATTTCTCGGTATGCCTTATTGAAAGCAAAAATACAAGAACAAACTGATGTAGATTGGCTTGCAGGGAAGGCAAATATTTTGTGACTTGCAAATTCGTGCAAACATTTAAAATCCTGACCCTGCCTAAACCCCATTCAACCATCACTTTTCAACCACTGGTTACACTGCCATACAACAGCTTATTTTTCAACAGCAAAACCAAAGCATATTTGTTTTTTAAAAAACAAGCCATATCGTTATGCCTTTATTTAATGCCCATTGTATGCATGGCGCAATTTGATATTTCAGCAAATAAAGCTGTAATTAATTTCCCAAAAAACCTGCCCCAAAATATTTCAAAAAATACCGCTATTTATGATGACAAAACCCAACAATTGAGCAGCCATGATTTATTTAAAAAAATAAAAAAAGGAGGCGGGGAATTCCACCAATTGAGCGGTTTTTATTTTGGAAAAAAATTCGCATCGGGCGGAAAAAGAAATTATTGGCTGGCGGCTATTATCGAAAACGGGACAGGGGATACGCTGCCGCTTTCTTTCCGGTTTGGTATTTTGGACACGGTTTTTTTATTTCAAAAATCCAGTACAAATAATTCGGAATATATTTTTGGAAAACTCGTCAAGCAAAACAAATTAAATAGAACTGACAATATTGACAATTTATCCATAAATACAGTGATTGCGCCTTTTTCGGTGGATACCTTTTTGGTCAAAGCGGTTAATATTTATGGCCTTGCCAGAAGGTTGGATTTTGAGGCTTCCGACCCAACGAAGGATTTGGTAAAACAACAAGGCTATTTAATTATATCACTGACAGCCAATCTGTTGTTGTGCGGCATTTTAATGGGGTTTATCATCCAGTCATCCATCTATTACCAGTTGCACCGTGAAAAAGCATACCTGTATTATTCGGGATATTTATTGGCCGTCATTTTTTATTTTTATTGGAAAATGGAAGGGACAACGACTTATTCCTTTCCCATTTTCATGGCCAATCCAAAATGGTATTTTCATTTTCAGGTTCCAGTTTATTTATGTGTATTTATTTTTTATTTTTTGTTCGTCAGGGCGTTTTTGGCATTAAAAAAAAGATTGCCAAAACATGATCGGATATTGAGGATAGCGGTAAATGTTTTTCTATTTTATATGTTGTTTAATTTCATTGTGGGGTATTTTGACTTACGACTAAGTTGGGTTTTGTTCTACATTTTCAGGGCAATTTTCATGGCATTTTCCATTTTGTTCATAACGCTTCTTTTTATAAAGGAAAGAGATAATAAATTGTCGTGGTACATTCTTATTGGTTCATCCTTTTTGGCGATACCAAGCATTTTCATGTTAATGGTTTCTTTAAAGGATGAGCACCAGTTCGGCTTTTGGGATGTGTCGACCATACCGACGCAGATCGGGGTTGTTCTGGAAATGTGTTTCTTCTCCGCAGGCCTTGCGTACAAGAGCAAATTGGTAGCCGAGGAAAAAGAAAAATTCGAACTGGAAGCCAACGAAAACAAAAACGAATTCCTCAATCACTGCCTCAACACGCATTTTATCAAAAACAACATCCTGACGCTGATCGCCTATCATGCTCAATTGGGCAGCAACGAAAATACAAGGGCATCCATCGAGGAGGCAACGGATTACCTGGAAGAAGTACTGGCGCTGTTGAGGAGGGACAGTATTTCCTTAAAAGAGGAATTGCTTTTTTTGGAAAAACACATCCTTTTGCGGGGTAAAACGGGGCGGGTTTCTTTTGTAAAAAAATATGACTTAGAGGAAACCTTTTTTTTCGACACCCAAGTGCCGCCGCTCCTGTTACAGCCCTTTGTGGAAAATGCCATCGAACACGGCGGCGGTGAAATCACGATCAGCGCCTTCCAAAAAACCGACCCCAAAAATGGCGGAACAGAGATTCGTTGCTCCATTTCCGATAAAGGACCCGGCATGGAGGGAAGCCTTTCCAAGGAATCGGGCAATGGCATCCGCATCTCGCTGGAGCGGCTCGGGCATTTCAATAAAAAATATAATCAGCAGATGAAAATATCTGCGGCGAACAGGCCAAGCCCAGAGAACGGGTTTGCAGTGACGCTATGGATTTCAACGCAAGGCCGCTATGTACGCAAGGGGACGCAATGAATTTGCAAATCCCCACCTTGCGTTTCTTTGCGTTCATAGCGCCCTTGCGTTGAAATCAGTTCCAACTGCCTCTAACAAACGACATATGAAAGTCAAAGCTATCCTCATCGAAGACAACCCTCTTGCCCTTGACCTGCTTCGGGGCGAGTTGGAGAACAACTACGGCCACTTCATTGAAATAGTGGCGACTTGCGAAGATTACCCATCGGCGGTAAATGCCATTGCCGAACACCGCCCGCACCTCGTGTTTCTCGACATCGAACTGCCGAAGGGGCAAAAAGGGTACGACCTCATCCAAGACAATCGATTGGCTCATTTGCCCTTCAAGACCATCGTGGTGACGGGCAAATCGAGGGAGTATGCCCAGCAGGCATTCGACCACAACCTGTTGGACTGCATCCAAAAACCCGTGACGGCAAAGCGCATCCGCCAGTCGCTCGACAAGCTGCTGATGAGCAATGCACAAACAGCTGCCATACGGGGGAGGGCTTGTTTTCCAAAAAAGAAAAAGATTGCACTGCGGGAGGTGGGCAAGTTCACCATTGAGGATTTGGACAACATCGAATACCTCAGTTCGGACGGGTCGAACACCTATTTCCACCACCTAGACAAAACGTGCAAAGTGCTGTCCCGCAACCTCGGCTATTTTGGGCCGCTACTGACCGACCACGACTTTTGCCGCATCAGCCGCAAGCACATCATCAACCTGCACAACTTGGTGGAATACCGCAACGGGGAGGTGCTGATGAAAAGTGGGAAGGACTTGCCCGTTTCAGCCAACAGCGTGGGGAGGTTGAAAGAGATGATCGAGGCGTTGGTGGTGTTTTGACCTGTTCGGGAAATGTTTGTTGGATCAAAACAGCGGTTGGTCAAACAAACACCCCTCCCTATTACACGCATCAATATGCGATTGTTTAATATGTTAAGTTTGCTGTGCATTGGGACACCAGTCCCAGCGCACATCCAATCCCAATCATCTGGTTTTAGCATAAGTCTGTAAACCAAATTTTTCACACTGGTTTTTTGGTGGTTACCCCCATTCAGCACACAGGAGCGGGAGGGCTGTTGTATTGCCCGTGCCCGACGATGCCCCGTAGGCTTGCCGCCAATTTTCCATGAACCCTCAAATACGTTTTGTTATGAAAAACTTCTTTTTACTCTTCTCTTTGATGTGGCTGGCAGGGCCTGTTTTTTCGCAGAACCATGCGCTGGATTTTGATGGGGCGAATGACTATGTAAGCATCCCTCATTCTGCCAGTTTAAATATTGGCACTAACCCATATACAGTGGAATTGTGGTTTAAAGCCCCTAATGCTGATCAGGTGGGATCATTAATTGCTAAAAGGCAACCCAATTCTCCTTGGAATATGTCTTCATTGATAATAAGTAATGGGGTTTCCGGCACTCCCGGCCCTGGAAAAAAGCTTGCTTTCGGTTTTGGCACCCCCTCATCAAATTATCGCCGTATAACCACAACCAACGATATAGTTGACGGAAACTACCACCATGTTGCAGCAGTAGTTGACCCAACAGCGCAGACAGTAATAATGTATGTTGATGGAACACTCGAACCTGTAACAATGGAATCCACTGGCAGTTTTCCTTCCGTTACAAACACAGATCAATATACCATCGGGCAAAACAATGGCAACAATGAATATTTTTTAGGGACAATAGATGAAGTACGTATCTGGAACGTAGCCCGCTCTGCCACTCAAATTGCAGACAATAAAGACATTCCCCTAGCGGGAAATGAATCAGGCCTCGTTGCTTATTACAACTTCGACCAAGGCACTGCTTGCGGTGTCAATACTGGTGAAACAACGCTGAACGACCTGACTGCAAATGGCAACGATGGCACACTCATCAACTTTACCCTTAACGGCACTTGCCCTTCAAATTGGACGGATGAATCGGCACCTGTTTATCCAGACAACGACGGCGACGGTTTTACTACCAATGATGGCGACTGCAATGATTCAGACAATACCGTCTATCCGGGTGCAACGGAAATATGTGATGGCAAAGACAATGACTGCGATGGCAATACCCCAGCAAATGAAGCAGACGCTGACGCAGATGGCTATTTTTTATGCAGTGGCGACTGTGACGACAGCAATGCCGCCGTCAATCCCGGCGCAACGGAAATCACTTGCAACGGCCTTGATGATGACTGTGATCCAGGTACATCTGATTGGGAGGAACACCCGGATTTTGTTGAACTTGAAGCATTGTACCTCGCTACCAATGGGGCAAACTGGACAAATGCGTGGGATTTGACCGATTGTGATGTATGTGGTTGGCCTGGAGTGGTTTGTAACCCCAACAATAATCGGGTCGAACAACTCTATCTTGGCAATAATAATCTTATCGGTACCATTCCTCCTGAAATTAGTGGCCTTTCAGAAGTAAACCTTTTAGGCTTTGACAATAACCAACTGACAGGTTCTATACCTTCTTCAATAGGAGGGATGGCAAAGCTTGTTTTTTTATTTTTAAACAGCAACCAATTAAGTGGGACTATCCCGGCCAATATTGGCAATGCTCCTAGTTTAAGAAGGCTTCATCTTGAAAACAACCAGTTGACTGGAACTATCCCACCTGAATTGGGCATCCCCAACCTCATCAGCCTCCACCTCAACAACAACCAGCTTTCTGGCAGCATACCCCCAGAGCTAAAAGATTTGCGGGGTAGTGCCAACCAACTATGGTTTCAAGACAATCAACTCTGCGGCTGCTTCCCTGAAGACTTGCGGGGCATCGGTGGCATCTGCAACAACGGCGCAAATTTCTCCAACAACCCCGGCCTCTACCAAGGCGGCAATTTTGGCGCCTTCTGCGCCGACGGCTCCGGCTCCTGCGACATCAATCCCCCCGGAGCGGAGGTCACCTGCAATGAAATAGACGACGACTGCGACCCCTCCACCCTTGATGCACCCGATGCAGACGGCGACGGCATTACCACTTGCGACGGTGACTGCGACGACAACGACCCCAATTCTTACCCCGGCAGCACGGAGGTCTGTGATGGGGTGGACAAT
Source organism: Saprospiraceae bacterium (assembly GCA_965222975.1). Classification (GTDB taxonomy): domain Bacteria; phylum Bacteroidota; class Bacteroidia; order Chitinophagales; family Saprospiraceae; genus UBA6168. The sequence goes on from CBDCVJ010000024.1 coordinate 157,880, forward strand.
GATTGCGACAGCCAAGTGGATGAGGGCTTTGATGTGGATATGGATGGCTTCACTACCTGCGACGGCGACTGCGACGACAACAATGCAAATGTTTTTCCAGGTAATACAGAGGTCACTTGCAATGGAATTGACGACGACTGCGATCCATTGACATTGGACGAAATTGACAACGATGGCGACGGCGTGAGCGCCTGTACCGATTGCAACGACAATGATGCCTCCATTTTCCCTGGCAACACTGAAACCGCCTGCAACGGCGTAGACGACGATTGCGACCCCAACACCCTTGATGGTCCCGATGCAGACGGTGACGGCGTGAGTGCCTGCGCTGGTGACTGCGATGACAACGACCCAAATGTCTATCCTGGCAACGTGGAAACAACCTGCAATGGCATTGACGACGACTGCGATGCCAATACTCTTGATACTCCCGACAACGACGGCGATGGGTCAACGGTATGTGACGACTGCAACGACAGCGACCCGCTTATTTACCCCGGAGCAACGGAAACCTGCAATGGCGTGGACGACGACTGCGACAACAGTGTGGACGAAGGCGTACAGTCCATCTTCTACGCCGATGCGGACAATGATGGCTATGGTGACCCCAACAACTCGACAATGGCCTGTAGCGCACCCAATGGCTACGTCAGCAACAACGACGACTGCGACGATACCGATGCCAACGTCAACCCCGCTGCAACGGAAACCTGCAACGGCGTGGACGACGACTGCGACTTCGCAGTGGACGAGGGCGTGCAATCCATATTCTATGCCAATGCGGACTCGGACGGATACGGTGACCCAGTCAACTCGACCATGGCCTGCAGTACTCCCAGTGGCTACGTCAGCAACAACGACGACTGCGACGATACCGATGCCAACGTCAGCCCCGCTGCAACGGAGGTCTGCGACGGCGTGGACAACGACTGCGACTTCGCAGTGGACGAAGGCGTACAGTCCATCTTCTATGCCGATGCGGACTCGGACGGCTACGGTGACCCCGACAACTCCACAACGGCCTGCAACGCACCCAATGGCTATGTCGGCAACAACGACGACTGCGACGATACCGATGCCAACGTCAGCCCCGCTGCAACGGAAACCTGCAACGGCGTGGACGACGACTGCGACTTCGCAGTGGACGAGGGTGTCCAAACCGTGTTCTATGCCGACTCGGACAGCGACGGCTATGGTGACCCCGACAATTCGACCATGGCCTGCAGCGCACCCAACGGCTATGTCGGCGACAACTCCGACTGTAACGATGCCGACGCCAACGTCAACCCCGCCGTAACGGAAGTCTGTGACGGCATTGACAACGACTGTGACAACCAAATTGACGAGGGCTGTGGCAACAATACCTACTACGCCGACAACGACAACGATGGGTACGGCGATCCTGACAACTCCACAACAGCCAGCAGCCCACCCGTCGGCTACGTCAGCGACAACTCCGATTGTGATGATACCGACGCCAATATCAACCCCGCTGCAACGGAAGTCTGCAATGGCACAGATGACGATTGCGACGGCCAAGTAGACGAAAACCTTTCGGGCCAAACCTTTGTTGGCGATGTAACCCTCTCTACCCAAGCAGATGTAGATGCATGGCCCTCGTGTTATGCTGTCATAGATGGCGATCTCACCGTCAAAAACAGCGTCTCCGACCTTGGTCCCCTGGCAGGGTTGGAAGAAGTGACTGGTCATCTCAAGATCAAATCCACCGACCTGACCGACCTGATTGGACTGGACAACCTCGAAACGGTGGGCGGCAACTTGAAAATCCACCAGAACAGCGACTTGACCTCTTTAGCTGGATTGGAGAACCTGAACTCCGTGGAAAACAACCTCCAGATGTTCCACAACTTCGACCTCGGCGACTGCTGCACCATCCACGACCTGCTCGACAATGGCGGTGTAAACGGAACAGTAGTCATTTTCCAAAACTACTCCGGCTGCAACAGCGAGGCCGACATCAATGAAACCTGCGGTGGCAGCAACCTCGTCGCACAGCCGAGCAATGGCCTACAGGCAGTCCCACACCTCGATAGGGAAAAAACAATCGGCCTTTACCCCAACCCTGCCTCGAATGTTGTCCAATTGGACATCAGCGGCCATTTCCAATTGGGTACTGTCCAAGTTTTCGACACGAAGGGGAAATTGTTGCTCGAAAAGCTATTGTTGGAAAACTCCACACACCATAAGTTAGGGCTGGAACAAATGCAGCCGGGTCTCTACTTTGTTCAGGTTGTGTTGGATGGGGAAAAGTTTGTGCGGAAGCTGGCCGTGCAGTAATGGTTAACAATTCTTGTAATGCGCGACAAGGAGAACTGTTGGTAAAATCAAATATTTTCCTTGTCGCACATTGCAAGCATTCATTTCCCAAGTTCTCATGAAAAACAAAAAAAACTCATGCCTCTCCTAATCTATCTAAAAAAGGTAGTTTTTTATTTCTTGATACAGGTAACCGGGTGCCATCAGACATAACAACAGAACCTCCGCTGCCCCGCATATACATTTTAACATGTTGCATGTTTATAATGTGGGAATTGTGTATTCGCATGAAATCAGGGTCTTCTTCCAAATATTTAAATTTGCTAAGGTTTCTTGCCAATACAATGGGCTTTGCATTTTGTAAAATAATTTTAGAATAAGCGCCTTCGGCAGCGATAAAAACAACCTCATTCCTTTTTAAAATCCTCACCCCTTCTTCAAGTGGGATTAATATATTATCTTTTGAAAGAGTCCCGAATATATTTTCTGATTTTCTTTCAATATTGCCTTTGGCATTTTCTACTGCCTGAACCAATTGCTTTATGCTGATCGGTTTTAGAATATATTGACTGACCCTGTTTCCAAATTTATTAATCACATCCACCGCATATTCCTGATAGGCAGTCGTGAAAATAATTTCAAAATCTGACTTTCCTGCAATGTCCAGTAAATCAATGCCATTGCCATCGGACAATCTAATATCCATAAAAACAAGGGAGGGCTTTTTTTCCCTTATTGCCAACAGCCCTTCTTGGAAAGAGGCACATTGTTCAGCTATTTCAATATCGGGACAATATTGGCCAATAAAATTCGCCAATACTTCCCGGTTGTTTTTTTCGTCTTCTACGATGATTGTTTTAATTTTCATTTTTTTTATTTTGTAAAACCGTAACTCCGAATTGAATTCGGAGGCCTACCTGTAAAGCTTCCGAATGCAATTCGGAGTTACGTTGTAACGCCTGCCCTTCAATTTCATTTTATTTTAAAATCAAGGGGGAAAATAAATTCCACTTTTGTTCCTTCCGGTTCGCCATCACCGGAATAAAGGTCAACAATTTTTAAATCGGCATTAATACGGTACGCTTCATTGATCCTTGCCAATCGGTTTTCAACATTTTTCATGCCCAGTGAACGATGCCTGGGCCTTGTCATTTTTTTCAACTCCTCTGCTTCCTTCCGGCCAATGCCATTGTCCTCTACCGTACAAACCAAATCGTTATTTTCTTTTTTAAAACCCAAAGTCAATATTCCTTTTTTCTCTTTTGGGTGTAGTCCATGCTCAATAGCATTTTCAACAAACGGCTGCAATATCATGGAAGGGATCAATATATTTTCCAAATCGAGTTTTTCATCTACATTGATAAAATAATCGAATTTATCTGCAAACCGAATATGTTGTAGTTGAACATATAAATCCAATCCCTCAATTTCTTGTTTTAAACTTACGACTGGCTTTTCGGAGTTGTCCAGTTCCAAACGTAGAAACTGGGCAGTTTTGGTTAAATATTCATTGGCAGTCAGCACGTCTGCTTTGGAAATAAAATTATTGACTGCATTTAAAACATTAAAAACAAAATGCTTTTTCATTTGACTTCGCAAGGCCATCAACCAGCCATCCTGAATTTCGCTCAACAGTTTTTCTTCCCGTTCTTTATTTTCTTGTTTTAATTTTTCCTCCTTTAATTTATTTTTTCTTTCCATCCATTTATAACCGCCAAATATCAATCCTGATAATAATAAAACAATAATTACAGCCCTGATTTCTTTTCTTTCAAAAAAATAAGGCTTGATAATTAAATGCACATTTAATTCCTTATCACTCCAATTTCCGTGGGCGTTGCTGCCACGCACTTTGAACTGGTATTTCCCATAGGGCATATTGGCGTAGGAGGCATAATTCCTTTTGTCCGGTTTGCTCCATTCTTTGTCCAGCCCCTCCATTTTATATTGGTAAACAATTTCGTTGGGATAGCTGAAATCGAGGCTGGCAAATTCGAACTCAACATAATTTTCCGAGGACATCAATTCAATGGTGTCCAAATACGAAACCACTACATCCGATTTTAATGGTTCACCCAAAATTTTACAGGAAGTCAGCACTACATTGGGGCTGAAATTATTTTCTACGTCGCTTATTTTTTCTGGATCGAAATGGACGACGCCGTATTCGCCACCGAAATAGAATTGGCCGTCAACACCTTTATAAAAAGCCCCAGTGTTAAAATCCTCAAAAGGCAGTCCGTCTTTTTTTCCGTAATTGGTAAATTGCTCGGTTTCCATGTTGAACTTGGAAATGCCTTTGTTGGTGCTGAGCCAGAGGTTGCGGTGGTTGTCTTGTAATATTCCATAAACAACACCCCCTTCTAACCCGTCCTTTCGGTCATAGAATTTGTCATACTTTTCAGAACGAATATCATAACGTGCCAAGCCATTGCTTTGGGTGCCTAAATACAACTTGTTTTTCACTTCATCTTTCCCGATACAGTAAACATTGATTTTCCGATCTGCCACGACTTTGAAAGAATTTGCCAACAAATCAATCTTAACTAACCCTTCCCCTCCCTCAAACCATGCAATGTTATTTTTGTCAAAAATTATATCGAAAAAATGGGCTCCTTTTATATCTGCTTTTTTGGGGTGCATTTCGACATGCGTAAAATTTTCTGTTTTTGGGTTGTATTTACTCAAACCATCAACCCTGACAATCCAGATATTCCCATTTCCATCCTCTTTTATTCTCCTGATAAATCTTTTTTTATCACCATCATCAATAAAATTTATTTTTTGCAATTTTCCTTTTTCAACTAATTTATATAACCCACCATAAAATGAACCGATCCATAAATTGCCTGACCTGTCCCTGCATATAGATGAAAAAGAATTGCTGGTCAATTCACTATATCGGGGATTTTCTTTATGAATCTTTTTTAAAGTATTTTTCTCTTTATCCAAATGCAACAGGCCATACTTTGGCGCACCGATCCATAATTCTTCATTCTTGTCTTGGTGAATCGTAAAAATGGAGTTGATACCAACCCGGTCTGAGTCGCTGGGGTCAACCAAAAAATGGGAAAAAGGGGATTTTTTTTCGGTCAATATCGAAACACCTAAAAAATTCCAAATCAATCGGTTGCCGGATTCGTCTTTCCAATGCCCCCTGACGCTCTGCTCCAAAATCGAATTGGGGTTTCCCGTTTCATGTGTAATTGTTGTATATTCATTTGACAATAAATCATAAACAGCAACCAGTCTCCGGCCAACAAACCATATTTTTTTATCTTCCTCAAAAATATGCATAGAAGTGACAAGAATATTGGGGCTACCTGGAAATTCTTTTATCTTGGTAAATGGCGTAAGCACATCTCCGTTTTCCTGATAATACAAATAATTTTCAACAGACCCTGCCCACCATTTTCCGAATGAATCTTTTATCATGGTGTAAATCCTGTCTTTTTGAGGTCCGTTTTTTTGAATATTTAAAATAGGAAGGGCATTATATGAATTGGCATTTTTGGGTGACAATTGATAAATGGTATTTCCGTGGAGCAAAACTATATTACCCTTTTCATCTTTTGCTGCATATTCCAGTTGGTAGCCTTGGATATTTGGAATATTGACATTTATCTCAGTTAGCTGATTGCTTTTTGAATTAAATTTGTAAACCCTGTCATATCCCGCTTCCTCGTCCATTTGGGCAAAAAGCAATTCACTCCCGTTTCCCATTGTCAACCGCCACTTTATCCTTTTTTTATGGGGCAATTTTATTTTATAAAATTTTTCCGTCAACACATCCATATATCCCAAGTCTGTCCAACCAATGATCCACAATATATTTTTCGTCCCTAAATCCATGTGGTATATTTTCTTTGCCGGCATAGAAGTCGAATCATCTTCCGCATGGTAAAATGCCTTCATTGAATACCCATTGTATTTAAACAGCCCATCCAGCGTACCTATCCACATAAACCCCATACTGTCTTGCACCACCGACATGACCTCGCTTTTTGTCAGGCCATCTTTTTGGGAGATATGGCGGAAGTGGTAGCGGTCGTTTTGTGCGGAAATGCCAATACTCGCCATCGTTGCAAAAAACCAAAATAGAATATAGAAAAGATATTTTTTCATTTTGATGTTGACATTAAAATGGTCTCGAACATATCAAGGATAGCGGGGTTTTGCGGCACAAGTTATAGGTTTCCTTGCAAATGGATTTCTAAAAACCCTATTTTATCAGGGCGTTCTGTGCAACTGGTGGGGCTTTCTGTGCAATTCGTAAAGCGAGATGAGCAGACGGTAAACTGGAGACAGAAATGGGAAATTTACAGTAGATATTTGCAGTGTGTTTAAATCCTGAATTAGCACTTGTCTTAGTCACCTTCATAATCAAAACAGTAACCATGAAAAATTCATTCTCACCATCCGCATTGGCAATCAATTGGGCAAACAGAACTAAGTCGGTCTTTTACATGCTGGGAGCTAAAGCACTTACATTGATTTTTGCCGGGTTGTTTTTTCTAACCAGCAACGGCCTCTCAGCTCAAAAATGCAATTTTGTAAAATTATCCGATTATGACCACGAAAGAAATATCACAAAAAAAACCAAGCTGTTTTATGTTTCCAGAGGTTTGAATTTTTTGTCAGCTTACTGCTATACCAACGATGAGGATATATTCCTCCAATTGTTTTTAAATTCTGTCAAGAAAAAATCCCGGATTATCACTTCAGAGCTGCCCCTTGAATTTAACAGGAAAAATGAATCAATGGAAATATATACTTATGAACTGGTAACAAACAGCGCCGAATTCCCAAACAATATAGTCCTTAAAATAAAATTGAACGAAGAACAGGTCAACCAATTAATAACCAATAAATTTGAGTCAGTTACAATCAATAGTTATCTCAATCAGCCAGAAAAGCAATATGCCCAAACCTTAAAGATTAATCCCATGTACTCAAAAAACCTGGGGAAACATGCTGCCTGTATAAAAGAATATTTTGATGAAGTGCAGGAAAAGAAATCACAAGAATTACTGGCAGTGGCCGAGGCTGACATCAATTTTAAAGATGAAAACGGCAAAACGGCCTTGCACCATGCAGCAAGGCACGGCCGTGTAGCTGAATTAAAAACATTGATTGAAAAAGGTGCGGATGTAGAGGCACAGATAAACCCTGAAAGTGAAAATTTTGGTGGCTACACTCCCTTGCATTTTGCAGTAATGGAAGGACAGATAGAGTGTGCCCATATACTTATTGATGCTGATGCAAATATCGAAGCGGAAGCAAAGGACGGAACACGGCCTATCCATTTGGCGGCGCAGGGAAAAAGGGCAATACGCAAGAAAGGGAAGGGCGATAAATTAAATACCCAACCTTCCCCCGAGGGCGACAACAAGGATTTCGTGATAGGTGGCGGCAATATCGAATCGCTTGATTTATTAATAAAACACGGGGCCAATGTAAATGCCAAAACAAAGGAGGGCAGTTCGGCAGTTATCTT
>CBDCVJ010000025.1:0-85344 GCA_965222975.1 Saprospiraceae bacterium
GGGCGACAGTTGGACTGCCGATCGGGTGGACGACTATTTCAGTCTCCATCGCAACACGGCACAAATGGCGCTCTCACCTGCCTATGCCTATGCCTACTGCAACGGGCTGGTCGCTCCCGCAGAACAGGTATTTGAGGTGGAATATAGTTTGCCATTTCTACGTGCCGCACCTCTTTCCGATTGGCATGGCCGATGGGGGAAATTTATCCCTTACGATACCCGTGTGGCATATACCCATGGTCTTCGCATCGCAGGTTTTGATGGAGTCGGTGCGCCCGATTTGGGACAGTTGCCGCCGTCGCAAGGCGATGTGGCGACTACGGATACGGACGAGACGACTATTGATTTTGAGCAGGGAATTTTGAAAACGGTTACGCCCCGTTTCATCAGCGTTTGTGGCTTTATGGATGAGCGAGAAGTGGATGCTGGCTCTTTACAGGTGAGTTCATCCAATGGGTTTGGCACAGTGGCTTGGTTATCCTTGACTGATGAGTCGCTCGGGCAATCTGGAGAAAGTATGTTGTCCATTTCTTCGAAATTGCAAAACACTAATATGGCTTGGGACGGCATTAACACTATTCACAATGATTGGGGTGGTCAGCCAACAGAATTGTTCCCACTGGAACTGACCTTGGAACTGGAAATGGATGCAGATTATTTACATGTATTTCCGCTTTCTGAAATAGGGGAAACTGGCGACCCAAAAGTGATATTGCCTGTTACCGCTGGGAAGTTTTTGATAAATATTGATCAGTCGGAAGACCAGACTACTTGGTATGGCATCGAGGCGTTGAATGGCACGCCCACCGATGAAGAACTCTTGGAAAGTAGTATTTCCATTTACCCTAACCCAAGTATAGAAACGGTTTTTGTGAAATGGCAAGAGGCAATGTCTATAGAATTAATTACCTTGACATCAGTGGATGGAAAAACTTTGAAAAATTGGAAAACAGATGGGTCAAGCAGTTGGCAAATAGAAGTGGGGCATTTGCCGAAAGGCGTTTATTTTTTGAGAATGCAAAATGAAGAAAAAGTGCTTTCTAAAAAATTGATCGTTCAATAACCTATCAAATTTAAAGAGAGGGGCGAGTGATTTCGGTTTCTGCAAAAACCGAAATCACTCGCCTCTCTCCGTCATTCTACCTTCTGGGATACACCTTATTAATAGCTTCCATCTTCGTCGTCACGTGCAATTTTTCATAGATATTATGGCAATGTGATTTTACCGTTTCTAAAGAAATGTGCAATTCAGCGGCGATCTGTTTATAAAGCTTCCCTTTCGATAATAATTGCAGCACTTGTTGTTCCCGGTTGGTGAGCATGTGCTCATAAGGATTGGCGATTTCCTTGGTCGGGCGTTGAAAGGAAGCAACAACCTTTCGGGCAATTTGGGCGCTCATGGGTGAGCCGCCATCATGGAGTTCCCTGATGGCGTCCATGATCTTGCCGGGCGGTGTGCCTTTGAGCATGTAGCCGCTGGCACCAGCAGAAAGGGCATTGAATATTTTGTCATCGTCCTCAAAAACAGTGAGTACCATGAATTGTATTTTAGGGTACTGTTTTTTGAGGTCTTCCATGACTTGGATGCCATTGATGCCGGGGAGATTGATGTCCACCAAGACGATGTCGGGCTGGTGTTTGGGGATTTCTTGCAGGGCGGATTCCCCATTGGAGTAGGCGAGATCGCATTGAAATCCTGGAGTGGCGTTGAGCATGATCTGGAGCGCCTTCCTGAATTCCTCTACATCTTCAATGATGGCAATTTTAATGGTTTCCATAAAGGTGGTTAGGATTTTAACAATCCACAAAAAAAGCGAATTTGTGTGCCAAATGCAATTTAAAAGCCTTTACAAGCTTTAAATTCCAACAAAAGGGGGATGCGCTTTTTAGATAATGTATTGTTATTTTAGCGTTTTCTAAAACCCTTTATCATACGCCTTGGATTCTATTTCTTATAAAAATCAAGTGCTGTGATGAAACAATCTACAAATAACTAATGGCTACACCTGAAAAAACTTCGACCATTTCTTTTTCGTCAACTACTCTTAGCGATAGCGACTTGCCTATCACTACCTTTTCCAAATCGGATCTCACTACCTTCTTAAATGGGGTGGCGTCAGGGTCCAATGTCACATTTTTCTTCGCCAGCCAAGGGGGCACTTCTTCTGATGTGTACTTGGTATTAGCTGAAGAGTCATTTGGTACAATCAGTGGTACGAACCAATTGCAAAGTGCAAAATTACCGTGCCCCAAATTCTGCAAGTAGTATAATGAAAAAAACGATCTTCATTGCTTGGTGGGCGGTAGTTTTTTATTACCCTCTTGCAGCACAATTGGGTAATATTACATTTAACCACTTGGCGGTTGAAGATGGGTTGTCGAAAGGAAACAACCACTTTGTGTATAAAGACAGGACTGGCTTTGTTTGGTTAAGCTCCGTTGTCGGGCTTAACCGCTTTGATGGGAGGTCAGTCAAAGTTTATCAAGCTGATGAGTCTGACCCTGATGCTATATCAGGAGAAAATATACAAAGTACTTTTTTTGAGGATGAGCATAGTAACCTGTGGTTCACGACTTATGATGGAGGCGTGAATAAATATGTCCGTGCGACCGATTCTTTTGAGCATTTTATTTTAAAAGATTCATCGGGGCAGGACATCGTGGGTTACTATGCTTTTTTTTTTGAAGGCAACCAAAAACTTTGGTTGATAATCGATAGGAGTGAATTATATTATTTTGATATCAAGGCCGAAAAATTTATTAAACAAATAAAATTGCCTCAAAAAGTAGTGCGGGCCAATGTGCAAATGGGCGATGGGAATAAATTATTAAAAATGTATGCTTATTCCTACCAGGACAAGGGTTTTTATTTAATTGAAATAAATTCTGGTAAATATAGTTTCAGAAAATATTTTGGTGAAGAGAGCCGAATTCAACTTGAAGTGAAATCGATATGGCCCGTGCATGATTCAATGATTTGGATAGGTGCCAGCAGCGGCCTGTATAAATATAACCTATTTACACAAGCGATTACTTCTTATGATACATTTAATAAAAAACAAGTAAACGATATTTATGCAATTGTGCCTTATGGGGAAAACAATCTTTTGGTTGCTTCAAGAGGGAGGGGGCTACTGGTTTTTGATACCAATGAGAACCTTTTTGTTGAGTTGGTACAACCCGATATAAGGGATTCGTATAGCTTGACAACCAATGATTTAGTGGCTTTATATCTTGATAGGGATAATAGCTATTGGGTTTCTACGAGCCAGTTGGGAGTGGATTATTTTTACCCTGAAAAAAAACGATTTGATTCCTTTATATTAGAAACTAATGTAGATGGCCAGCCTGTTTTATTAAAACCCAGCTCGATGGTGGAGGATGAAAATGGCCAGGTTTGGTGCAGTGTGGATGGTGCCGGAATTTGTGTTTTAAATAAAGATGGAGAATTAATAAAAAAAATTGGCCAAGAAAATAATACGCAAAATACAATTCCAGGGAACGATATTATTTTTTTGTATAAAACAAAAGATGGCCGGATTTGGATATCTACATGGGATGGCTTAGCAGTTTGGTTGCCTCAAAAAAAGAAAATAATAAGTCTTCCTTTTTTGGACAAAGCAATTATGAGCATGAGCCAATTAAAAGATGGGAGAATAATATTGGCGACTTTTGGTGAGGAAATGGATGGCGGGTTATATGAATTGGTTGAAAAAGAACCATTAAATTTTATTTATGATAAAATAGAAATGGTAGACCCAAGCCTGAATTACATTTATCTATGGGAAGACAGTAGAAGAAATCTTTTTGCCTGCAATTCACTAACCTCCATATCGGTATTGGATGTGGAAAATAATTTTAAGTTAAAAAAAGAAATTTTGATTAATGGGTCCGTCGAAACATATTTTGAAAACCCCGTGGATAATTCGGTTTGGGTTGGAAGCAGTACTGGATTGTACCATGTAAATGCCGAATTGGACAACGGCCAAATTGAACTGTTTACAGAAGAACATGGATTGCCAAGCCGGGTTATTTATGGAATTATTCCCGACGAACAAAACAGGTTGTGGATCAGCACCAACAGGGGGCTGGTTTCATTTGAGTTGGGTTCGAATAAAAAACAGGTGTTTTCCCAAACTGACGGCCTTATCTCAACTGATTTTTCCAGCCAGTCTTTTTTTAAACACAGTTCTGGCGAGTTGTGGTTTGGTTCTTCTGGTGGGATTACCAGGTTTTTTCCAGAAAATGTTCAACCAATAAAAACAAAGGCCAATCCAATAATTACCAAAATATTAATAAACGATCAACCTGCACTTGATTTGAAGTGCTCCAAAACGGGAGCCACCAATATCAGTGAAATAGAACAGCTGGATCTGGATTATTTGTCTAATACCGTCTCGTTCACTTTCGCAGCACTTGAATACAGCGATCCAGCAAAAACACAGTTTCAATACATGCTCAAAGGAGTGGATAAAGATTGGGTGGAAAACGGGATCAACAATACCGCCAGGTATGCAAAAATCCCTTTTGGTAATTATGAGTTTCATTTAAAGGCATCCAATTCGGATGGAGTATGGAGCAGCCCAATGTCAATGACCATTGATATTGCTCCTCCTTTTTACCGGACTTATTGGTTTTATTTTTTTATGGGCGCAGGATTGGTATCGTCGGTTTGGATGGTTGTTCTATTTCGCAGGCAAAGGAGAGAAGAGCTTCGGCGCCTGGAAGAAGAAAAACGACAAGCCTTGGAACAAGAGCGACAACGCATTGCCCGCGACGTTCATGATGACCTAGGTTCTGGGCTGTCGGCACTCAGTCTGCAAACAGCTATGGCTCAATACAAATCAAGCCCAGAAGAAATCAAATCGGAACTGGAAAAAATTAACACTGCTGCGCGGGATTTGTCAGGAAAGATCAGGGAGGTGATCTGGACTGTGAGTGCTAGAAACGATACGCTCGCCAACCTCATTTCCTATCTCAACCGCTATGCATTGGATTTACTGGAAAGCACAGAAATTGACATATCGGTCAGCTTGCCAGATGACATCCCCGATGCTACCGTCACAGGCGAATATCGCCGCACTACTTTTCTTGCTTTTAAAGAAGCACTCAATAACATGCACAAGCATGCCAGGGCATCTAAGGTTGAAATTAATTTCAAAACGGTTAATCAATGCTTGGAAATAGAAGTAATTGACAATGGGGTCGGCTTTGACCCCCAACTGTTGTTAGCTTCTACTGGGAATGGATTATTGAATATGCGTTCGAGGATGAATGAAATTGGAGGAGACTGCCAGTTCAAAACCAGTGAACAAGGGACAAAAATTACTTTTCTCTTAAAGTTAGTGCCTACCTGAGCCCCGTTTCTCCCCCGTTCGGGGGAGAAATGGGAGAAGATCTCATTTTTTATCCATCATTTGAGTGATTGACAATACTTCTTGTTCCCCTGATATTTGCAATATCAAATATAATAAAGGGAAACAGCTTATTTTTCTCAGACTATAGAAACCAATGACGATCTCCCTGATTAGCTAATTATTGCCAAATGAAAACCCCCTTAGCACCTTTTGAAAACAACCTCATAAGACCAAACTTTTAAACCGTTGTTAGCGTAATTTGTGTAAACCCCGGAAAACCAACTTTTTTCTTTTAACGTGGACTTACATTTGTCAAATGCTTCTAAATAACCTCATAAAGTCTGCCCAATAAAACCTAAACCGCTTCGAGGATTTTTTTTGTGTAAAAACTCAAGGGCCAAGTACAGCTACATATTGCGAATTTAATCCCATAAAACCCTGTCCATATCCAAAGTCATAAAACCAAATCTTTCACCTGGGGAACGGCAGACCGGAAAATCATCTACTTTCTACCTATCTGGCAAACCCCGTCCGGGTTTTGCTCGCATAAGAAACCATCTTAAGAACTTGCCGAAGTTTCCCAGGTGTTTTTTTCATTTTCCTTTTTCATCAAAAGCAAAAGAACCTATGAGAAAACGCCGCACCCGTCAACACCAGATTGAGGATTTGAGCTATAACTTTGTGGAGAAGCATGTATTGGATGCATTTTGCATTTTTAAACGCTTCATTGGTCGGGAATATGGGTATGATGCTGAAATCGAAACATTCAATAGGAAAGGTGAAGTAGAGTCAGGAACATTGTTTGTACAGGTGAAAGCCTCTGATCACATAAAATACTCGAAAAAGCAAAATGGGTATAAACTGACTGATCTTACAAAAAAGAGATTTGGAGTTGTGGTTGGATGAAATATTCCCTGTGTTTGTCGTTCTTTATGATGCTGAATCAGAAATAGGCTATTATATAGAGCTAAATAGCTATTTCAAACAAAACAGGCTTGCACTTGAAAATTTAAAAGACTCAAAAACCATATATTTGAACCCTGAAAACTGTTTTACAGCTAACGTTGTTGAAAGATATAGAAAGATCAAAAATTTGATACATGGAAAAATTAAGAAGCTATAAAGAAATGGAGCCAACCTATGCTGAATTGGCTAGCGCTTTGGACAAATTGGATTTTGAAAATAAAAGTACTTCTGAATTGTTCGCCTTTTATAACAAAAGATTTGATGCTGTTGTAGTTTTGCCTTTGAAGACTGGTCAATCAAAAGTACGTAAAGCCAGATTTGCGGCATTGTCTTCAGTTTTAGCAGGTCAAGGTGTACTTCAACATGAGTTTGATCTTGGTAAGATGATCGAGCAATACCGCTTGCAGGAAAAAAAAGCCGCAGCCTGACATTTTCATCTTCTATTAGTGTGTTCAGATTATATCTCCTCCTATTTATTTCAACGTCATTTGACGCTCCAAACAATTACGGTTCTCCTCCTTGGGGCTTTTTCGGTCACCGCAAAATCAACCACCACGCCGTCTTCATCCTCCCACCAGAGATGATGGTTTTTTTCAAAAAAAACCTGGACTATCTCACCGAGCATTCCATAGACCCAGACAAGCGGCGCTATGTGAGTAAATATGAGGCAGTACGGCATTATATTGACTTGGACATTTATGGGGAATTGCCATTTGATCATATGCCCCGTGCTTGGCCTGATGCGCTCATACAGTATTCCGATATTTACTTTTTAGGGGAAAAACGAGATACGTTACCACTAATTCTGCGAGATTCATCCTTTGTAGTGCAGGACAGTTTGGTGGAAATAACACTGCATCCGCAACTTACAGGCGACACATTGAGAATAGCATACCACGATTTTCGATGGTTTTTTATCCAAAATTTCCTCCCTACTTTTTATGAAGATAATTGGACGGCCTCCTGCGACAGCCTTGCTAAAACGTTGAATATCAGCGTCGATAGTTTTGATTGTAAAAAACTATTTGCTATAGATCATCTCTCCGGTCACGGCGTGCTACCGTGGCATCTCCAGTCCATGCTCCGTCGCCTTACCGATGCCTTTTTTGAAATGGATGCCCCCAAAATACGCCGCTACGCAGCCGACATCGGTCATTATATCGGCGATGCCCATGTACCGCTCCACACTACGGAGAACTACAATGGCCAGCTCAGCGGACAGGATGGCATCCATGCATTCTGGGAAAGCCGTCTACCGGAACTCTTTGCTGAGAGGCATTATGATTTTTGGGTCGGAAAAGCTCAATTCATCGAAAATCCGAGGGACTATTTTTGGGACATCGTACTAGAAAGCCATGCCTTGGTGGACAGTGTACTTAACACCGAACTCGACCTCCGTCGTCGCTTTCCTTCGGATCTTCAAATGTGCCACGAAATGCGGGGCGCAACCCTTGTCCGCACCCAATGTTTGGAATATGCCACTGCCTACAATGAAAGAATGGGCAACATGGTGGAGCAACGCATGCGGGAGGCCATCCTTGCAGTCGGCAGCGCATGGTACACGGCATGGGTATTGGCCGGGCAGCCGGATTTAAGTTTATTGGATATAGACTTGGCTGTAATTGATTCAGTGGAAGTGGGGGAGGACAGGAAAAAAGGCCTTTTTAAAATAAGAAAACACGAATGAGTGCTTTTTATGAAATTCAGTTTTTTCGTTTTCCAATGACAATTTCCTTATCATTGCCACTGCAACCCATTTTCTTTCACTTCAACCTAAAATTATGAACGTTCTCAAAAAAGTTCTTTTTCTTCTGCTTATCTCCTCTTTTTGTTCCACCCTTATTGCCCAAATATCACTGGGAGTCCGAGGTGGGATTACCCTACCCGATATAACCATTAGTGAGCAAGATGGATATTACTATGAAGGTGGAGTAGACTATTTAGTATTCATGGGCACTTCACTTGGGGCAGTCCTTGAAATAAAGCTCCATAAAAACTTTGCCATCCAGCCTGAAATAATGCTTGTTCAAAAAGGTACAAAAGTTGACTTTCCGGATTATTACTATTCCTATTATTATTACTCTGGGTTCACGGAAGAAACCAAGCTCCGGCTCAATTATTTAGAGGTTCCCATTTTAGCCAAAGGGATCATTGGAAATGAATCGGTGACAGGATACGCTGCTGTTGGCCCAACGCTTGGCTATGCTGCCTCAGGCTATTTAACCGAGCTTGGCGAAAAAATGACTTTGAAAGATGAGGACTGGGATGGTTTCACGCGCTTTGAACTTGGAGCCAGCTTTGGTGGAGGTGTTGGCCTAAGTGTGGGCAATGGACAAGCCTTTCTTGACTTGCGGTACCTGTTAGGATTTACCAATATAATTGATGATACAGATATTAAGGTGCGGAATAGAGCGATCAGTATAAGTGTGGGGTATTTAGCTGACCTAAATTGATAGGTGCTAAGGCATAGGATACCGAAGGAATATACTATATATAGTAGATTTAAATTGAAATTAGAAGTCATATAAAGTGTTTTCGTAACTGTTTCGCAAAGTGTTGTTTTGTGCCGTCGAACTCCAGTTCGACGACCTTGGACAGTTAGTTTAGTTTTTGCTCATTATTAAAATTAGTGCGCCGTCGAACTGGAGTTCGACGGTACGATGCCCAGCCTACTAAACAGTTATGTGCTTTCTTTTAATTCAGAGCCGCTTTTATATGGAATAGTTTTCTATCTATAATCTTTTGGGAACGGAAAGCCTAACTAACAAGTTAATTTTCTCATCGTATCATTGTGAGACCAAACGATAATTTTCACTACAAGCCTTTGAAACAGAAAAACCATTCAGCGCTCTCGATCACTTTCCAATTGATCCCACCTGATGATTTTTCTTCTAAAGCCTTGTTTCATTAACCAATGATTGAATGTAAGAATGAGCGTATGAATGAATATTCAGAGAATGAGTTAATCTATTCTTCATTTTTAATTTCTTAATTTTTGCTTGAAAAAAATTCTATTTATGGGAAATAATTTAGGAGGTAATTTCAAATTACCTCCTAAATTGACCTGTTTGACTCTGATTTTAAAAAGAACTCAAAAGCGAAATCCTTGCCCCAAGAACCGTGATTTTTCCTCAAATCCATTTCCTTTCCTGACTTGATTGTTCAAACTAAACATTGATTGCAGTCCGCCTGATAATTTCGTATTCTTATTTAATTCAAAATAATATTCAGCGTTGGCCAGTCCATGCAACGAGCCATGTTTTTTATATTCGAAATTGGATAGATTGGTAAATCTGTCATCGGTATTTTCGTTCGAAATGGTTTTCCCCAAATGCTTTGAATAAATAGACGTCGAAACACCTGCGGAAAATAGGAATCCAGACTTCTTATTTAATGGAATTTCCAAGCCAAATAATATGGGCAATAATATTGAGCGGCTTTTTTGATATATGGTGATAAATTAAGTTTCGGAAAATAAGGCATTGCTCTCTCCATAAATTTCTTCTTCCGAGCCATCTGCATATCGGATTATTTCAATAAATTGGTTGTCAATAATTTCGGTGTATTTGTTTTCAATTAATTCTTCAAACCGTGAGGTGCTTTGGAAAAAACTTAATCCAGTATGAAGAAATAATTTCGATGATAAATATTTTCGGTAAAAAACTTCAGCATAAACTACATCCAGCGGCTTTTCGAGTTTATCCCGTTTGTTTGTCCATTCCTTTTGGTCGGCGGAAGAAGCTTTGAGTGATCGGAAATGTTTGCCATAAGCCAATGTTGCTCCCAGTTGTTTTTAGGTTTTCTTGTCTTCCTATAATCAACGAATATAGTGGTAGGTGTCTTTGGAAGGTCTTTGCTTTTATTTAAAAGGTAAAAATCAAGGGCGGGTATTTTTTCACAATATTGTTTTTGTCGAACAGGAATAGTTTTACTTATTTTAATCGGTGTAATTATTTCTTTGTTATCTGCATTCAGTAAATTTAGAGAAACAGTGTTTATTGTTTTTGTTTTCCAGCACTTATTTTATTCGCTTTTCTACCCATTTTTTATCCTCTTCTGAAAAGTCGGGTGGGGGAGGGGCTTTTTTATAATAGATAGAATGATGATAATAGTTTTCTTTAAAGGCCATGTCAAGTGAAAGCAGCAAATCAATCACTATATCTTTGTCTTGTCGCTTCAATGGCACAGGAAAGACAGGTAGTTTATCCCTTATATCTATTGTCCAAACGTCGTAGGTTTTCTCATTGCCTCGCTGCAGTACGGCTGCGTAATGGGAAATAGGAATATTTGAATTTTCAACGACCCTTTGTCCTCTTCTCAACAGGTCGATTTCGAGCAAATTAATACCGCTTTTGTGCAATTTCAATCGTTTTTTTTTGATCGTTTTTTATTCCGGGATTTCTTTTGTTTACAGGAGATAAAACTTCTATTACCGTTATTAAATCCCGATCATCTATGTCCCTGATTTCAATGGTAGGTATAGAGACTTGAAAGGTAAGGTAGGAAGGCTAACTGTTGGAGGTGTAACAGGGGTATCTTTTCCATATATGACAGAAGGTTCTTCCACCCTGTCATTCCTTTTTTCCAATACACTCAAATCAGGATACATTATTCCTATTTCTTCTCCCGGATTTTTATCTTCGACCACATATGATTTGATGATAGCAAAATATTGAGATGGGAGCTGAGGAGCAATTAACCTTCTCATCGTTAAGATCAATGTACGGTGGAAGTCTGACCAAAGGCCACCTTCTAAATAAGGGTCCATGCCTGGAAATGGAGATGCCATAGTTTTTAATTTTTTCCAAAAATAAAAAGATACCTTTACTTTGCCAATAGACTCAAAACATAGTAATTACGGTAAGTCATATGCAGCGCCCTGATTTTAAAAAATATTGAATTCGATAGTTCGGCATTCAAAACCCAAAACTCACCTCGCCTGCCGGGAGGCAGGAAACCCAAAACTCATCAGACGCCGGAGCAAATTGATATTCCCTCCCATTTTGAGCCCACCACTTTTGCACATCAAGATTTTGTCTCTGGTATTCCACCTTATTTAAGAGGCCCCTATTCCACCATGTATGTAGGACGTCCATGGACAGTTCGCCAATATGCAGGCTTTTCCACCGCAGAAAAGAGCAATGCTTTTTATCGGAGAAATTTGGCGCAGGGGCAAAAGGGACTTTCTGTTGCGTTTGATTTGGCCACGCACCGGGGCTACGATAGCGACCACCCTCGGGTGAAAGGTGATGTGGGCATGGCAGGAGTCGCCATTGATTCGGTGGAGGATATGAAAATACTTTTCGATCAAATCCCTCTGGATAAGATGTCGGTGAGCATGACGATGAACGGTGCGGTGATTCCGATCATGGCATTTTATATTGTGGCGGCGGAAGAACAAGGAGTTAAAACAGCGCAATTGAGCGGAACGATTCAGAACGATATTTTGAAGGAGTTCATGGTGCGCAATACCTTTATTTATCCGCCAATGCAAAGTATGCGCATTGTAGGGGATATTTTCAAATATACGGCGCAGCACATGCCCCGATTCAATTCGATCAGTGTAAGCGGCTACCATATCCACGAGGCAGGAGCACCCGCCGACATTGAACTGGCGTACACCTTGGCGGATGGCTTGGAATACTTGCGGAAAGGCATCGAAGCAGGATTGAAAAATTGACGACTTTGCACCCCGCATTTCTTTCTTTTGGGGCATAGGGATGAACCATTTTATGGAAATAGCCAAGGCTGCGGGCAGGACGTTTGTTGTGGGCGAAGATCGTCAAACAGTTCAATCCAACGAATCCCAAAAGCATGTCGTTGCGGACGCACTGCCAGACTAGTGGGTGGAGCCTTACGGAGCAAGATCCGTTTAATAACATCGCCCGCACCTGCATTGAGGCAATGTCAGCAGTATTCGGTGGTACGCAGTCGCTGCACACCAATTCGCTGGATGAAGCGATTGCACTGCCAACGGATTTTTCTGCAAAAATCGCCCGGGATACGCAGCTGTTTTTGCAGAAGGAAACAGGCATTACAAAAATCGTTGATCCGTGGGCTGGCAGCTACTACATTGAATATCTGACTGAACGACTCTCCCAACGTGCCTGGGCCTTAATTCAAGAAGTAGAAGAACTTGGTGGCATGGCCAAAGCCATCGAACAAGGGCTGCCCAAACTCCGCATTGAGGAAGCCGCTGCAAGAAAACAGGCTCGAATTGATAGTGGTCAGGCTCGCATCGTCGGTGTGAACATTTTCCAAACGGATGATGAAAAAGAAATTGATATTTTAAAAGTGGACAATACCGCCGTGCGGGAGTCGCAGATCGCCCGTTTGCAAAAATTAAAAGCGGAACGAGACAATGCGGCTGTGCAGGCAGCTTTGGAGAAACTTTGTCAATTCGCCAGTTCGCCAGTTGGGCAATCCGACAGTCAGGAAGGGGAAGACAACTTATTGGCATTGGCCGTTGAGGCAGCAAGGCATCGGGCCACTTTGGGCGAGATCAGCGACGCCATGGAAAAAGCCTTTGGCCGCTATGTGCCGACCACCCGCTCGGTCACGGGCGTTTACAGCAACACCATCAAAATGGATGAGACCTTTAAAAAGGCCCAGCAAATGGCCGATGAATTTGCCGAAATGGAAGGCCGCCGCCCCCGCATCATGATCGCCAAGCTCGGACAGGATGGCCACGACCGAGGCGCCAAGATCATCGCCACCGGCTTTGCCGACCTCGGCTTCGATGTGGACATCGGCCCGCTCTTCCAGACGCCTGCCGAAGCTGCCCGTCAGGCTGCGGAAAATGATGTGCATGTGCTGGGCATCAGCTCCCTTGCCGCTGGCCACCGGACGTTAGTTCCGGAGACGATTAAAGAATTGGAAAAGATTGGACGGGGCGATATTCTGGTGGTGGCTGGTGGGGTGATCCCGCAGGGCGATTATGAATATTTGTACGAGCAGGGCGTGGCGGCGGTTTTTGGGCCGGGAACGAAGATTGCAGAGGCGGCGATGGGGGTGTTGGGGAAGTTGATGTAAACCGCACTTTGATAGCTTGTAACAACCGCAAACATCATTGCTTTTTGAAGAAACTGATTTATATGTGAATTACAAGAATATACATTTAATGTCGAAATACTCAGTTTGAATAATTTTGCAATGTATAATGTATAATGTATAAAATACTAAATTTCACAAAATCATATTTTGCTATTTTATTGGTTGCATTCTGCCTGCAAAAAGGGTATGCGTGTCAATGTATAAAAGTGAGTTGGCGCTTCACTGATAAATTGAAAAATTACCAATTTATTGGAATGGTTGAAGTTTTTGGCTTTGACACCATTGGATATTCAACTTATATTAAAGCAAAAGTAATTCAACAATATCGTGGAGAATACTTGGGGGCTGAAATTTTGATTCTCCATAAAACAGTTATTGATTGCAATGGTAGCATTCCTTATAAGTCGGTTGGTGAAAAATTTAGGTTCTTTGACAATTTTCGTGGAGCGAAAAAAAACAGGAAGAGAGGGAGATAAAAAAATAAAAAATTGAAAATTTTTTATTTTTTTATCTCCCTCTCTATCAGAGTATTAGGGGGAAAGAAAAATTTTGAAAAAATTTTTCTTTCCCCCTAATACTCTGATATTCTGAGTGGCTTCCACTGGATTTGTCAAAGAACCAAAATTTATAATAAAAGGATATTACTCAAGCTTGAAAGTAAATCACAAAAATGAGCTTGTCAAAATTGGACTTGGATTCTGTGACACAAATAGCCTATGGGTAAAAGGGAATATGGTGAAGGGTAACATCACAAAAAACATCATGCATAACAGGTACAAATGGAACAACTTTATTAAATCAATTTCATTTGGTTTAATAAATTTTGATTCAAAACTATTTTCAAAAGAATATGAATACCAAGAAATAACCATTGGAAAATTCAACGATGTTCTTAAACGTTACTTACTATCCTAACTTTCTAACCAAAATTAAATGCTACTAAAAACAGACTACCTCATCATCGGCGCTGGTGCTATGGGCATGGCCTTCGCTGATGTACTCTTAAACGAAACCGATGCCGATCTAATCATTGTGGATAAGTACCACAAACCTGGTGGACACTGGAATGTCGCTTATCCTTTTGTCACACTGCATCAACCCTCTGCTTTTTATGGCATCAGCTCGATGGAACTGAGTAAGGGACGGATAGACAAGATAGGACTGAACAAAGGGCTGTTCGAACTGGCCTCCGGTGCAGAAGTCAGTGCCTATTTCGATGAGGCAATGCGTCACCGGTTTTTACCAAGTGGACGGGTGCGCTATTTTCCGATGTGCGAGTACAAAGGCGATGGACACTTTGTGTCCATGCTGACAGGGGATAGCTATGAGGTGGAGGTTAATCGAAAAACTGTGGATGCGACCTATCTCAAAACGAGTGTTCCGGCAACACATACTCCGAATTTTACCATTGCTGAAGAGGTGTCTTTTATGCCATTGAATGATTTGCCAAAAATTCAAAAACCTCCAACAGGCTTTGTAATTATTGGCGGCGGAAAGACAGGGATAGATGCCTGCCTATGGTTGTTGGAAAATAAAGTCAACCCAGATAAAATTACGTGGATCGTTTCGAGAGATGCCTGGTTGCTCGATCGACAAAACACCCAACCGACGCAAGAATTTTTTGAATATTCGATGGGAGCGATGGCGGCACAATTTGAAGCAGTGGCAGCGGCGACATCTATCCCTGATTTATTTGAACGGTTAGAAGCGGCGGGAGTCTTGGTGCGCATATTTAAAGACGTGCGTCCTACCATGTTCCACGGCGCTACCATTAGTCAAATGGAATTGGAGGAATTGCGGCGCATCAAAAACGTTGTTCGCATGGGTAAGGTACAACGGATTGAAAAAGAGCAGCTTATACTCGAAAAAGGCATCCTCCCAACGAGTGCAACACACATTCACGTTGACTGCTCGGCAAGTGCTATCGGCAATTTGGAAATCCAGCCCATCTTTCAGGGCGACCTGATAATTCCCCAAACAGTTAGGCCATACCAGCCAGTTTTCAGTGCCGCCTTCATCGCTCATGTAGAGGCAGCATATGATAATGAAAAAAAGAAAAATGAACTCTGCACCGTCGTGCCCCTTCCCAATCTTGATACCGATTGGATCAGGATGCTGGCCGTTCAGATGATGAACCAATTCAACTGGTCGCAAGACAAAGAACTGCGAAAATGGCTAACCAACAACCGACTGGACGGGTTTAGTAAAGTGGTGCGTAGCGTTTCAAAAGAAGATACGGATAAGCAGGCCATTTTAAAACGCATGCGTGATAATGCCATGCCCGCCGTAATAAAACTACAGCTGTTGGACTGGAAAGGCACAGAGGATTGGAATTGATTGAAATGGTCAAAAATTCTTAAAAAAAATATCGTTTCAAAACCCTTTTCGCCTGCCCTTACAAACGCAAATTTTACATAAAAATTCTGAAAAAAATTCCCTG
This sequence comes from Saprospiraceae bacterium, assembly GCA_965222975.1. Taxonomy (GTDB): domain Bacteria; phylum Bacteroidota; class Bacteroidia; order Chitinophagales; family Saprospiraceae; genus UBA6168. Next base: position 15,817 of record CBDCVJ010000025.1, read on the forward strand.
AATTCATAAACATTCCATATGGTGAGGCATTCAACCTATTCCTCTTTTAAAAATCACTTCATATCTTGATAAATGTCATTGATTGCTGATATAGGATAAACAATATTGGAGCTAAAATGAAAATGTAAAATATGTGGTACATATATTATAGAATACTATTTCCCATTTTGTTATTTAGCGCCGCAATTTTAACTGCTACATGTTCCAAAAATGATCCACCGAAAGAACTCCGGCAAGAGAGCGAACGTTTTATTATTCTCACCAATTCGATACATGGCACACTTAATGAAATAAATCTTGTAGAAACCCATGCAGAATTGATGTTCAATAAAATTAAAAATATTTTAGGGGAAGAAAGAATGCCTGAAAAAAAGATCACTATCAGGATGGAAGGTGCATTTATTGAACAGGGGCCTTATTTCGATCCGGACGGAATTCATTTGTTTCGTTATTCACCAGAAGAGAATGGTTATCTGGCTTTACTGACACATGAATTAGTCCATGCCGTCCGTGAAACTTTTTATATTGAAATGGAAACGTGGAACTGGCCGACCTATGAATATTTTGACGAAGGCTTTGCAGAATATATTGCTCAATTGGCCGAACCGAATAAGACGGGCTTTCCATTTTATGGTTTTTCAGAGCATGCTGTCGTTGGAGATTTAGTGCTGCAAGGACAATTTCTTCCACATGATTCGCTTCGTACCCACCACAATGAATTAAACCAACCTTGTAACCTGCAAACCTATCCACAAAGAGCTTCGTGGTTCCGTCACTTGGATGAAGTATATGGGCGGGAGGCAATGTTGGCAGTTGCTTATCCTCCTGAAGAACCTACCCCCAATGTCGTAAAAGAATTAGTTGGTGTTGATTTGCCCACGTTAGACTTGCAATGGGAAAACTGGATAATCAGCCAATATGAGAACACGGAAGACGCTGACCGGACAGCAAATGAATATCGAGAGCGGACATCGTGGTATTCGTATTGCGAATAAAAAATTCTTTGACAGTTTAACCTTGTCGGACTTGCACTTACGAGTCTTTCCTGTAGCAATCCTGATCACAAGGCCTCTTTTGATCTAAGGTGTTTTGGCAAAGTAGCATTGTTAATCAGTGTGGTAAAATGGGCACATACTTTCGACATTTTATTGGTTAAGACAATGTACTGTTTGCCGATTCATGGCGAGCGGATATGCAGGGTATTAACGTCCGAAAGGCAACAGATAATATTTGTTTTATTTTAAAGTGACAATTACTAACTATTAAATTTAATATGTTATTAAATTTGAATATAATTGGAAGTTTTGGAAAAAGAACCTACTTTCGCTTTTAATAATTATTAACAGGAAAATATAAACCCGCCCACACAGCACCACATCTTTATTTACCTAACTCCCTTTTCTGCACACATGCACCTAATACCTGTGCAATACAAATGTTTTCCCATAATATTTGTTGACTTACCGTGCCACTGACCCAAGCTTGGAGGAACAACATCGGGAGCTTCAGCGCCGCAGCTCTATTTATATTTAATTTTTTTGTATCACCCATTATTGGCACTTAGTAAGCTATACCTAATACCCAAATATTAAAAGCTTTTACAGGCTTTCTATTTATTTTCTCCCCAAAAATATTAGCGTTGACAATCTATTTTCCTCAAAATTAATTTCACTTGATTTTTGCTTAATAGTGCTGCAAAAATCCAATAGCTACACTTGTTTTTGTGAGGACAGGCCCAATAGGCACAACCCCAAATTGGCAAATATGCGGAGGTTTACAGGCCATTACAGCTACTAAATGGTATGGCCTTCAAATAATGGACATTTTCCATATTAATTAGGAATGTGTTCAAAATAAGATGCCCGATTAGGGATGCTTTAATCTTGGACGTGGACATTACGAACAGATAGGAACTTGCATAGTAATGCAATGAGGGTCTGCGCTAAAAACAAGCGACTTAACCAGGTAGGTTATTTTGAATACACACAGCAATTTTTTCCCAAAACTATGTTACGAATCACCTTTTTCTTTATCGGAACACTCATTACCACAGTTATTCAAGCTCAAGCTCCTTCAGTACAAGATTGCCTAGGTGCCATACCGATCTGCCAACAGATATACGATGGCGATCCAATACCTGCAGGCATTGGAGATGTAATGGATTTCGAGAGCGACGATACCTGTTTCCCTTTTGAAACCAATTCTATTTGGTACACCTTCACGGTTAATAATACTGGTCAATTTGGATTTGTATTAACCCCTGATTTTGATTATCAGGATTTTGATTGGGTACTTTTTGACATCACCAATGCCAACTGTGAGGACTTGTTTGACAACCCCTCGCTGGTAGTAAGTTGCAACTCAGCTGGAGGCAACGAATGTAATGGCCAGACCGGAGCAACCGGGGCTTCCATATATCAACAACAAGGTTCTAATTGTTCCAATTTCCCCCCTGATATCAATAATGGATATACAGCATTTAATGATTTAATTGATGTGGTAGCTGGCAATACCTATGCCTTGTGTGTCAGTGATTTTTCTCTGAGCCCCCTTGGCTATACTTTGGATTTTGGCTTATCAGCTGGTATAGGTATTTATGATGACATACCTCCTTTTGTAGATAATGTTGATTATCTGGATCCCTGTGGTGGTCAAGAAATTTTAGTTCAATTTTCTGAGTTTATTCAATGCTCTACTATCGATGCTTCAAATTTCCAATTGAGTGGCCCGGGTGGTCCATATTCTTTGACTTTGTCATCTGCTAATTGTGACGCAAACGGAAATTTCAGTAAAGAATTTATACTGCACATCAGCCCTCCCATACCTCCTGATGCCACAACCAACTTGATTTTGGATGTTGATGGCAGTACTGAGGCGCTGGATTTATGTGACAATCCAAGCGAACCTGCCAGTCTAAATTTAGATGCCCCTAATCAAAGTGTACAGGTTGACCTTGGTCCTGACACTTCCATCTGTTCAGGAGAAACCATCATACTTGAAAGTGAATTGATGGGTACATATTCTTGGAGTGATGGGAGTAGTGGTCTTACTTTACAAGTGTCTGATTCAGGGGTTTATTGGGTCGACATTGACACACCTTGTGGTTTGGTTTCTGATACTGTTGAAATCTTTCAATCAAATGACTTACCAGTCGTCAATTTGGGAAATGATACGATCCTTTGTCCTTCCGAAATATTAATATTTGATGTAACCAATCAAGGAGCTACTTATTTGTGGCAGGATGGAAGCACGGACCCAACGTTCTCTGTCAGTCAGCCAGGCAATTATGCCGTATCTGTCAGCAATGAGTGCGGCGAAGTGCAGGATCAGATCAATGTGAGTATTGCTGACCCCATCACAGCAGAACTAAATGGTGCAAGCCTTTGCCCCGGCGAAAGCATTGACTTTGACGTGACTTCCCCCGGAGCATCCTATTTATGGCAGGATGGCAGTACCAATCCTACATACGCTGCTACCGCCGCTGGAACCTATTCCGTCACCGTCAGCAACGCCTGCGAAACAGTGGAACTCTCAGCGGATGTTTTGGAAACGGCTCCCCCTCTTCCGAATATCGACCTCGGCAACGACACAACCCTTTGCCCAGGAGAAAGTCTTCTTCTTGAAATTGACGTACCAAACGTTTCGATCGTATGGCAGGACGGTAGCACCAACCCTACCTTTCAGGTCAACCAGCCCGGCCAGTTTTCCGCTTCTATCAGCAATGCATGCGATGAGGTACAGGATCAGATCAATGTAAATATTGCTGACCCCATCACAGCAGAACTAGATGGTGCGAGCCTTTGCCCAGGCGAAAGCGTTGACTTTGATGTGACCTCCCCTGGCGCCTCTTATTTGTGGCAGGATGGCAGTACCAATCCCACTTACACTGCTACCGCTGCCGGAACTTATTCCGTCACCATCAGCAACGCCTGTGAATCGGTGGAACTCTCAGCGGAGGTTTTGGAAACAGCCCCCCCCATCCCCGATTTCGACCTCGGCAACGACACAACCCTTTGCCCTGGGGAGAGCCTTCTTCTGGAAATTGACGTGCCAAACGTTTCGATCATATGGCAGGACGGTAGCACCAATCCTACCTTTCAGGTCAATCAGCCCGGCCAGTTTTCTGTATCTGTCAGCAATGCATGCGATGAGGTGCAGGAGCAGGTCAATGTTGATTTTGCTGACCCTATTATTGCCGAACTGGCCGATGCGACCCTTTGCCTGGGCGAAAATGTGGACTTTGATGTGACCAATGCCGGGGCCTCCTATTTGTGGCAGGATGGAAGCACCAACGCTACCTTCACTGCTACAACTGCCGGGACTTTTTCCGTAACCATCAGTAATGCATGCGAATCAGTAGAACTATCAGCGGAAGTTCAGGAGACAGCCGCCCCTATTCCTGCTATCAATTTGGGCGATGATACAAGCCTATGCCCTGGGGAAAGCCTTCTATTGGAATTGAATATCCCAGACGTTTCAATTGTTTGGCAGGATGGAACACAAGCTGAAAATTATCTGGTTACGTCACCAGGCAATTACTGGGCAACGGTTTCCAATGAATGTGAAAGCCTTTCTGATTCGATAGAGGTAAACTTTTGGGAGTCGATATCCGCCTCTCTTGTTCAGGATACTTTCCTTTGTCCGGGAGAAAATCTATTACTGGATGTTGCTGATGAAAATGCAAGTTCCTATTTATGGCAGGATAATTCTTCTTCGCCGATTTATACGGTCAATAAGCCGGGGATTTATTCTGTGATCGTTGAAAACCAATGTGAAGCGATTGAACTCAGCGTTGATATTGAAAATTGTGAAATATGTAATGTATATGTCCCTAACGCCCTTTCTCCCAACAATGACGGCATCAATGATTCTTTTCAGCCCTATTTAAATTGTCATGCTGAGAATTTCGACCTAAAAGTATTCAACCGCTGGGGAGCCCTCATTTTTGAAACCAACATGATTGATAATGGTTGGGATGGAACTGTCAAAGGGCAAATTGTTGATAATGGTGTATATGTTTATCTCCTTAGGCTAAGCGTTTTGGAAAATGGCAAAGCAAGGGATGTCAATCTTTCGGGAGATATTACTGTAATAAAATAATGAACTTCCAGTTACTATTTTTTTCCTTTTCCCTAAAACTGTTTATTTAAGCAAAATTTAAGTGGAGTTTAAGTGCTTATCAATAGAAAATTAAGAGCGCAATAATTGCCACACCTGAAATTTGGTCTCAGATTCTACTTTACAGTTAATAAGATTGAATCTAAGAACTAAACCAAATTTATCATCTTATGGCTCAGGCCGAAGCTAAAGGTTAACTCCCTTGTGTTTGGGCGGGTCATCTTAAACTCCATTTCCTATGTCACAAGTCATTAATTTAAGTGTAGAAGAACAACTCGGTACTTTTACAATTGATGGTGCCGAAATCGTTCTAGAACTCGATACGCCCACCACAACTCCTATCTTTACTAATAACACAGGCCTTATCCGAGGAGATAAAGCGATGCAATTTCGAGCCGTATTTACGCCCGGTGGGTGGGTCGGTCAGTTTCCTTTGCCAGGATGGACTTGGCAATTTGAAGTTTGCAATGAAGTAATGGGGCCTAACAATGCAGGTGAGCAGATACTGGCAACAAACATACCTCATAATGGCAATGTTCTCCACCAAGCGGTCATCAATGTTCCAGCTAATACTTATCCACCCAGTAAATGTCACTTTACTTTTACTGTTACCTTATTAGCTCCAGGAGGTATTCCAACACCGGTTGTAGCATTGGCACATATTGATATAGTAAGGATATTTAACAGCATCGTTCCATAATTTGAACAGCGTTAAGAAAAGATATGCGAAGAAGCCCTTTTTGGCTTCTTCGTATTATCAGCTATCCTTTTTTGTCCTTTTTTACTTCTAAATCCAAAATCGCATGAAGCCCCAGCACGATAAGTATGATTTCGCTGCCTCCTCCGGTTCTAAAAATCCCGGATTCATTTGTTTTGAAAAAAATGGAGGATATTACTTCCATTTAAATGATGAAATGGGAGATTGTATTTTATACAGCCAATCCTATCAATCTGCAAAAAGCAGAAATAATGGTATTCGCTCGGTGAAAAAAAATGCGCCCAACCCGGATATGATTGAAAAGGGAAAAACCAGTAAGGGCAAACCCTATTTCCTTCTGCGGGCAGGGAACCATCAGGAAATTGGAAGGAGCGGCTCTTTCAAGAGTATTAAGGAAATGGAAGCAAAAATGAAATATCTCGCATCCGTCAATCCGTCAACTACAATAACTGACATGTCGAAACCTGCCGATAGCAAGCCCAAAAAAGTGGCAAAATCAAAATCAAGCAAAAAACCCAATGACTCTCAAAAGCTTCCGAAGTACAGTTTCCGGGTAGATTGGTATCCAGAATCACAAAGCGGCAAAATAGAACACATTGTAAGTGGAGAAACACAAAAAATCACGGATTTGAGTAATGAATCCATAATTGATTTTATCACTTCTTATTTGCCGGAAACAAAAGCAGTAGATGAGAAAGTTTCTGCTCCTGTCCAAAAGGAACTTCCTAAAGATAAGAGTGATCCAAGACCTCAAGAAGGAGAAGTAGTGATGAAAGATATTATCAGGCTGAAAATTAACGGAGAAAAAGTGAAAGGTTTTTCCCTTCCGAAGTCTGCGGCATTAAGTGTTGAGTTAAATTTAAAGGAATTGATAGAGAAAGAATCTCAACTTTGCTCTGCTACCATTCTAGCCAAATCATTAAAAACTTTCAAAGAATTCCCCATTAGAATAATCGAATGTACGCCTTCCGAAGAAGGGTATCTTTCTGTTCCTGTTTTTACAGAACATTTTGAATCTGGTGCTTATCGCTTGATTGCCCATGTGCAGACGGTAGACAGTAAAGACAAAATCGAAATGACCGACAGCCGATTGATTCATGTTTGGTGAAAAAATCTTGGAACTTGAAAAAAACTACCCACACTTCAAACAGACTTCAATTGCCTTTAAGTGATTCTATTGATGCCTTTGCAGGTGCATATGACCCAGCATGAACCATGAATTTTTCTCCTGCTCCAATAGTAATCATTTTGCGTGTTTTCCAGTTATATCGCTTTTGAAAGCCTTTACATTTAGGACAGGTAAAAATAATCCAATCACCTTCTCTATGTCCAATTAGGGTATGCTCCGTCTTTGCGTTGAAATTCAATTCAAAATTTTGCATGAAAATTCTTTTTTAATTAAAAAATTAGCCGCTGGTCATTTCGGATTGCTCAATTCATTTTTAACTTGATTGGGCTGTCCTTGATAAATTTCCGTTTATATTTTTTAAAAACTTCAGTGGCAAGCAAGTGTTCAATCTGAAAAATTTTCCTCAATTAATATTGTCTCATAGTTAAGTCTTGTTTTAAAGTAATATTGCTATCTTACAAACTAACCTACTCTTCAAAACTTGAATAAATTCTGCGGTCTTGTGGGGAAGATTTGTATAATCGGGTTGAATTATTTGGGAAGAAATATTATTATTTGATTGTTTAAACTTGCCACACCAAATTTGCCTTTAACTGGCAAACGATCACCCTCTTTGCAAAAATATTGCCACCTCAAAGAAATAACTTTGATGAGCAGAGGGGGGATTTTATTTTAGCTGAGAAATCGTTCTGTAGGAAGGGCTCCTAATTAGGTGGTGACTGATTGTTTTCAAATACAAATCAAATTAAGCTTTCCTTGTTTTAAGCATGTCCATGCTTTATGACAAAATTCAACTGCAATTTGTTTGGTCTGGTCTACTAAAAAACCAGATATATCTGCTGAAATACGAATACAGTTGTCAAGAATTTTTAATCGCAGCTGTAGTGGAGTCCCAGAAGGTTTTATGAGTAAATGAACATTTGTTAAAACAATAAAAATCGGCTATTTTTTTATAAAAAATTTAAGCTGAAAATCGCTGCAAAAATGATGCATATTATTTGATAATATTATAAAAATTTCATACCTTTGAACCTCCTAATCTAAGGTATAAGATTCAATCTTTTACAAGTCACTAAGCGCACCCAATAAAACCTTTTTTCTTTAGGAATAGTTTTTACATGAAAAATTTGATTTTTTAAAATCTGTTTCCTTTGAGAAAAAATAAACCTCTGACAGCCAATGAATTATCGTTTTAATGATGCTTCTTCCAAGCCAACTGCCACATTAATACCCAAACACAGCTTACGATTTCCTTCACCGTTCCTCAGGGTCTGTTTTTGACCACCAACTGCGCCGATAAGTATGCTGTATAACATTCTTTGATTTCCACAAAAACTCATGGTAAGGCTATAATAGTATTACAAGTTCGTGATTCTATCCCCGATTTAATTCATTGTTAAGTTAACCTTATACAACACTTTAGGGCGTGAAATATTTTGACTACCCCAAGTCTAGCGAAAACCAGATCTGGCCAGTCTTTTTACTGCTAATCCCTTGATGCCCAAGGGAAGAGCAAAAGATTATTTAAGCATACCTTGAGAGGCTTTAATTTCGATATAATACCAAAGCCAAATGCCTCCAACAGTCCCCCATAACAAAATTGCGCTGATATCGAAGGCGCCACCTGTAGCCGCTCCGCTCATTCATGAACTGCAAAGGAATGGAGAAGAAGTACTTTTAATGGAAACTGCCGACGAGCGGATTAAAAATTGCTTTGTCACTTTCATTTGCCCAGATTTTGTGGATAGCGAATCTTTAGAGGAAATAAACCGAATCAAGCAGGTTGCACAGCTTCAGCCAATTGTTTTGATTGGTAAGGTTACCTCCCAAAACGATATAGTTGAAGCCCTTAGGTTGGGTGTCAGTGATTTCTTGATTCCCCCTTTACAACCTGATACCATATTTAATTGCATAAGTCGAATTCGGTTAGCCCAACCTTTAAATGGATCTAACTCTAAGTGGAAAAAGTTCTTACCATGGAATTGGTTCAGAAAAAGGGAAGTTGCATACGGAATAGTCTCCCCTGCTATTGTTGAGGCGTACCAACCGCCAAAAAAAACGACTCACGACCCAAAGTTACAAGTACAGATGCTTGGCGAATTTAGTTTATCGGTCAATGATAAAACTTTATGCAAACTTCCAGGAAAAAAAGCAAAATCCGTGCTCGCATATATCTTATACGATCATCCAAAACCCGTTCACAGAGAGGTTTTGATTGATGTTTTCTGGAAAGATTCAATTCCTGATTCAGCACGTAATTGCCTCAACGTGACTCTCCATAATGTCCGGAAGCATATCGATGTTTTAGCTCCGGGAAAGAATGTCATTATTTTTAAAGATGAGTGTTATTCCATCAACCCTGATTTTTATGTGGAAAAGGATGTCGATTTGTTCAAATCATACTGGAACAATGCCCGGCAGACGGAAATCAATCAGGGCATGAAAGCTGCTGTCAACATGTACCATCAAGCTTTTGCTTTTTACCGTGGCGACTTTTTAGAACAAATGCGATATGAAGAATGGACTGAAAGAAGCAGGGATTGGTTTAAGGAAACGTGGATCGTCATTCTTGACCGTCTTACTACCCACTTTTATGAAAACGGAAAGTACCAGATATGCCTGAACCTATGCCAGAAAATCCTGGAGAAAGATGCCTGTTTGGAAGATGTACATCGGCGCATGATGGTATGTCATTCGAAAATGAGAATGAAGGATTTGGCCCTTCGCCAGTTTTATAAATGCCAAAAAGCGTTGAAGGAAGGACTGGACATCATGCCCGGAAAAGCTACTGTTGAACTTTACCATAAAATCAAATCGAGTTGATTTTCACCAAAATAAAAAAAATTGGAACTACTTTTTAATAGTTGCGGTTTCAAAGGCGATTTAATTATCAATCACCCGAAATTAATTCTCAAAAAAAATGAAGCCTTTGTTCCCCATCGTATTGATCATCGTATCATTACTTTCATTAACGCTCCCATTCCTTTTTTTATTCATTAACATTAGAAAAATGGAAGCCCCTTTCCAGTTAATGGTGAAAAATATTTTGTACAGCAAAAAAATCGAATTTATAATTGGCATTTTAGCTTACCTATTTATCTTAATAGGTGCTGTTGGATTGTTGAAAGAAATTCAGTGGAGTAAATCATTGGTGTTGACAGGGTTGGTGACCTTGCTGGTTTATGTTTGGGTTCAAAATGTTTGGAAAATTTTTTATTTCCGAAAACTAAAATCAAGAAATGCTGCCCCTTTGAGGGGAGAGATGGAGTCAAAAATGGAAAATATATTCGAGCCATTGGAAGTGGATATAATGAATGAAATAACGCTGGATGATGATTTTTATAAATTGGCAGCCAGAAAAAATATTTCCAAGTCTATTGGACGGATTGTAGTCGGTTCTGCTCTTTTAATTCCAGCCATTTTTTATTTGGTTAATTAGACTTTATTCTGAAATCTTTTGTATGGCCGATACACCGTTATACCGCTAAACCGAATAAAGTCTATTAAAAATCATTTTTTGAAAAATGTATTTGACAGGATTTACATGGTTGACATGGTTTTTTGGTTATTAGAATATTTGTAGCCTGTTTTTGTATCTTTTAATTCAATCATGTAAACCCTGACCCTGCCTATCCCCACCTTTTAAAGTATCCCAATTAAATTTTCTCTACCGTACACTTTTTATTTCAAACACGTTTTCAGGCCAAAAGAGAAGAACCCTACAGAGAGAGGTGTGTGTTCTTTCTCTCAGGCTTGAAAATCGGTCGTTTTCAAAAGTGTACGGTAATGAAATTAAATGAAACAATTGAATTAGGGAAAATATATAATGGCTTTTATTTTTACCGCAAAAAACAAATGGATACACAACCATTAATTCAATACATCGCTAAATATATAGACTTGTCGGAGGATGAGATAAAATTATTCCTTTCCAAAGTAAGGGTGAAGCGATATTTAAAAGGTCAATATGTCGTACAATCAGGGGATGTGTGTCGCTATTTGAGTTTTGTACTTCAGGGTTCTTTAAAGTCTTCCTTTACCGATCCAGATGGAAAAGAACATATTGTAATGTTGGCCATTGAGGATTGGTGGATCGGTGACTTGGGCAGTTTTTCAGAAAAAAAGCCTGCTGATTTTGATATTCAATGTTTGGAAAAATCTTTTCTTGCACAAATCTCAAAAGACCAATTAGATCAACTTTTTATCGCAGTTCCCAAATTTGAGCGTTTTTTCCGATTGATTATTCTGCGCTCGCTGATATTCTCGCAACGTAGATTGGTGGATAATTTTAGTTTATCTGCCAAAGAAAGGTATTTAAAATTCAGAGGGCAATATCCGAAAATTGAACAACGGGTGCCTCAATATTTGATCGCTTCCTATCTTGGCATTACCAAAGAATTTTTAAGTAAAATCAGAAACGAATTGGCCGACAGCGAATAAATGTTAAACCAGTTTAACCTCTTTTATTAATATAGTTTATTTTAACCCTAATTTACCTACCTGAACTTTGTGACGATTATTTAACTATTAAAACAATAACGTCATGAAAAAGAGATTTCAAAATCAAGTTGTAATTATTACAGGCGCTTCCAGTGGTATTGGTGCTGCTACTGCAAAATTGTTCGCTAAAGAAGGTGCAAAAACAGTGTTGGTCTCCAGAAACAAACAAAAACTTCAAAAAGTAGCGAGGGAAATTAATTCATTTGGAGGTGACCCATTGATTGTCCCAACTGATGTTGCTATTCAAAAACAGGTAGCAATCATGGTATCGCAAGTGTTAGATGAATTTGGTCATATAGACGTGTTGTTCAATAATGCGGGAACGTCTTTTGTTGGATCGGTGGGGCAGGATGATTTTACAAAAAACCTGGAGAAGATGATTCAAGTGGACTTTTTGGGTACCGTGCATGTGACAAAGGCCGTATTGCCAATTCTAAAAAAACAGAATAGCGGACATATCATCAATATGTCTTCCGTGGTAGGTAAAAAGGCATTCCCAAAATTTACTGGATATTCGAGCGTCATGCATGCGATCAGTGGCTTTACAGATGGTTTGCGACAAGAGTTGGGAGATACCCCAATCGGTGTTTCTGTTATCCATCCGGCCCTCACTCAAACGGCATTGCTTGAACAAGTAAACCCTGATGATATGCCTGCCCCTTTCAAGGCAATGACTCCAATGCTTCCAGAGCAAGTAGCCCGGGCAGTCGTGGATGGCGTATTTCACAAACGACGAAAAATAGTTGTTCCATTCCAGCCGAAACTTTTATTGCTATTGGACGCGTTATCCATTAAGTGGGCAGATTGGTTTATCCGAATGATTTCCCGTCCTGGAGTAGCAAAATATCTGGGTATGTATAAAGGGAGGCTTTATCATGATTTAGCGGAATATCGAAAGGCTGCATAAAAGTTCTTTGGACGATTTAAAAGAGCGAAAATAATAACATGAAAAAATACCGAACCAATGGTGCCATCGGCGCCCTCCTCGATGAATATGAAAAAGCAATTTTGGAATTACTTTCCATTATTGATGACATCACCCGTGATGAACTGGTCTCAATTGTTGATCCAGTTACTAAAGACCCAGATTGCCATTCCATCCAAACCATATTGACACATGTTGTCCGATCAGGCTATTGTTATATTATTGAAATTAGAAAATGGCTCGGTGAGGACATTGATTTTATAGAAAGAATAACACTGCATTCGGTTGAGGACTACCGAGATGCATTGCTTAAAATGTTCCAATACAATGTGCAGTTTTTTGATGATTACCCAACTATCAAATTGGAGGAATTAGAACCAGAAAAGAAGATTATCGTCAGGTGGGGGCAGCAATTTGATGTGGAACAATTAATCGAACATGCCATCGTCCACATTTTAAGACATCGACGACAGATAGAACGTTTTTTGATAAAATTGAGATAAGGTTTGGAAATATGTCAAATGGTAGGTGATAGATTGGAAAGGAGGCAGCCCAAGTAAATATCATAAATCAATTTAAGCAGATTTAAGGTGTTATCTCCTTGATGCTGAACAGTTACGATTTTTGATTTATTTGATTTAAGGTTTTTGCGGAGAGAGAGGGATTCGAACCCTCGGTACAGTTGCCCGTACAACGGTTTTCGAGACCGTCCCGTTCGACCACTCCGGCACCTCTCCTTTGGATTTTAAAGGCGGCAAAGATAGGTTTCATTTTTGAAAAATTGTTCTGCTTGGGGAGAAGAGGTTCAATATTTTTTCCTCACCAGCCAATCCAGCTTTTCGCTACATTTGCCAAATCATATTGCTCACAAAACCGCATAAAATGAATCAGTCCCGACTACTTCTGCTTTGTGTATTTTTCTTTTCTTTCGCTAATGTTCATTCCCAACCCGCAGATTTCCACTCCCGAGGTATCGGTGGTGGAGGGGCATTGTTCAGCCCATCCATCAACCCGGCCGATGCGGATGAGTACTATTTGGCCAGCGACCTTGGCGGGCTGTACCACACTTCAACAGGTGGCCAGGCCTATGATGTGGTACATTTCACTGAAGCCATAACGGGCATCTACGGAAAGGTCTGCTTCACCAATGACCCCGGCCTTCGATATTCCCTGCTTTGGGATCGGGACAACTTCGCTACCCGACCTGCAAAAACGACAGACGGTGGCCAGACATGGGGTTTCCTGTCAGGTGATATCGAACCATATGAAGATAAACTATTCATCTTCACCGATTTTGAAAATCCCGACCGAATACTTTGGACAGACTACAACCACCTCTTTGTTTCAAATGATGGTGGGCAAACTTCCAATTTGGTTTGGACAGCGCTTGACCTTGGCGCTGGTATTCTGCTCTCTGGCGCTTATTTCGATGGGCAAAACATTTGGCTCGGGACGAACTATGGGGTGTTGCATTCCAGCGACGGCGGCGCTTCTTTTTCTTTGGCAAATTTCACAGGCATTCCTTCAGGGGAAGCCATTATTGGCTTTGGCGGTGGAAAATCCACAACCAACACACTGCGATTTTATGCCCTAACAGGCAATCCAGATAATATATGGGCAACCAACCCAGCCGATTTTTATTGGGAAAACATTCGGGGCGTTTATACCATGGATGACCTCTCGGGGGCTTGGTCGCTTAATATGAATGGCATTGACATCACTGAGGATTTTGCCGTTTACCTTTCGATGGCGAACAACGATCCAAAGACTTGCTATATTGCTGGCAGCTCTCCCTATGGCGAAGCTATCGTCTTGAAAACTGCTGATGGTGGCAGCACATGGCAGCATATTTACAGGAGGGAAAACAATCAAAACATTTTAACGGGTTATCAGGGTGACGGTGGCGACCTTGGGTATTCATGGGGTGGCCAAGCACTGGGATTTGCTGTGAATCCACTCAACTCGCAACAGGCATTATTGACTGACCTTGGGTTTGTCCACCAAACGACTGACGGCGGCAATTTATGGCATCAAGCCTACCTCGACCCTACCGATGAAAACCCTGCCGGCCAATTGACCCCAAAAGGAAAGTATTATCATGGTGTCGGTATGGAACAGACTTCGGTTTGGCAGGTCTTCTGGTTTGATGACCAACAACTATTTGGCTGTTTTACAGATATAAAAGGCATCCGTTCAGAGGATGTAGGCGCATCTTGGAGCTTCGATTACACGGGCCACGATCAAAACACCATGTACCGAATCGCCAAGCATAACTCGCAACTGATATGGTTTGGCGCCACTTCATCAATACATGATATTTACCAAACGACCTATGTGACTGATTTTCGCCTTCAACCTTTTTTCAAAGCTGGCAAAGTACTGTATTCACAGGATGCTGGAAAGAATTGGCAAACGATGCGGGACTTTGAAAATCCCGTAATATGGGTGACGACTGACCCCACCAACAATGACCGACTCTACGTCGGTGTCATATCGACCGACCCTACCGTTGGTGGCATCTGGAGGGCCGATGACCTCAATGAACCTACCGCCGCCACATGGGCCAAACTTCCCAATCCTCCTGCCAATTTGGGCCGTATCTTCAACATCCATGCGCTGGACGATGGCATGCTTGTAACGACCTGGAGTGCCCGTAAGGACAATTTTTCCAGTGTATTCAGTGACAGCAGCGGTGTATTTGTCAGCGTGGACGGTGGCATGAACTGGGAGCGCCGCAACCACCCCGATATGAATTACTGGACAAAGGATCTGGTCATTGACCCTTTTGATACTACGCAAAACACTTGGTATGCTTGCATCTGGAGTGGCTGGGGCGGCCCTGCTAATGATCTCGGGGCTCTGTTTCGCACAACCGATCGTGGACTGAGTTGGGAAAAAATAACGGGAGGTCAACAATTCCACCGGGTGAGTTCGGTGACTGTAGACCCTAACAATGCCGAAACGATGTACTTGACAACCGAGGACGAGGGACTTTGGGTGACGCACAACAAAAGTGCTGAAATGCCTACATGGGAATTGGTTCATAGCTATCCCTTCCACCATCCTGAGCGGGTATTCTTTAATCCAAACAATCCCAGTGAAATGTGGGTGGCGAGTTTTGGAAACGGTATGCGGGTGGGTCTCAATATTATTGAAGGAACAAAAGAAAACTTGGTGGCAGATAAACTGAAAATCCGAATTTTTGGAAACCCTTCCTCGGAAAAAATTAATTTGGAAATTAATTCCAAAATAAATGAAAAGGCAACTGTTTCATTGTTCGATGAAAATGGGCGTTTGGTGAAAGAATTCGGCAAATTGGATATAATTAGAGGAAAGCATCGAGTAGAGCTGCCGATTGGCGAATTGCGAAATGGACTTTATTTTATTCAATTTAATTTAAATGGAAAAAGTATTGGAAGGGCTTGGATGAAAAATTGATAAACGATTAGCAAAATATTAAGGGAGGTAAATTAAGTTACTATACACTTTTTTTGCCCAAATCCGTTTTCAGGCAAAAGGAGAAGAAACTCATAGAGAGGGAGGTGTTTTTTTGATTTTTTCTGAAAAAAATCAAAAAAACACCTCCCTCTCTAAATTGACCTTCCTCTCTAAATTGACCTCCCTCTCTAAATGAAAACCAGCCTCCCTTTCTAAATTGAATTGACCTCCCTCTCTAAATTGACCTCCCTCTCTAAATTGACCTCCCTCTCAGGCATGAAAACCAGCCTTTTTCAAAAAGTGTATAGTAACTTAGAGGTAAATAGTTCACTTCTTAAATTTATTACATTTATCGCTTTAAGACTTTGTCACTTACCAATTCTTTCAAGACTTCTTCTTTTAAACTCCTGCCAATGGGTATTCTATGCTCACCGATAATAATTTGATTGCCAATAATTGCATCCACTTTTGGTTTAGCAATAATGAATGATTTATGCACTTGAATGAATTCTTTGTTTTCTAAAATGTCATACATTTTTTTGAGAGGTACCAGGGTGAGGTGCGTGTTTTTCGTTGTATAAACTTTAATATAGTTTTGAAGGGATTGAACAAACAACACATCTTTCAAAAAAATTTTGACCAGTTGTTTGTCCGTTTTTAGGAAAATATATTCGTCTTCTTTTTCTGCTGATACTGGAGCTGGACTTGTTTGGTTTTCTTTGGCCAATAAGCGGTGTGCTTTATTTGCAGCTTGTAAAAATCGTTCAAAAGAAATGGGCTTGACCAAATAATCCACTACTTCAAATTCAAAACTCTCGATGGCATATTCAGAATAAGCCGTGGTGAAAATGACTTTGGGTGCATTTTTCAGGGATTTTAGAAAATCAAGACCAGAAATCATGGGCATTTCTATATCAAGAAAAAGTAAATCGATTTTGTCCTCATTAATCATAGTATTTGCCTCCATAGCGTTTTTACAAATGCCTTTTAGTTCGAGGAAATCTATTTCCTTCACGTACTTTACCAAGCCTTTTCTGGCGAGGGCTTCATCATCTACGATGATACAATTGATTTTCATGTTAAATTTATTTTTAGGTTGACCGTAAAACAGTTTTCTTTTTCCAAAGTATCCAAATAGTGTTTATTTGGATAAAGCAAAGCCAATCTGCGTTTTACATTTTTCAATCCAATACCTCCTGGCTTTCCTTGGTATTTCATTTTTGCGGTCGGGTCAATTGTGTTTTTTACTACGAAATGAAGATGGCTGTCTTCTAAACTTAATCGTACTACTAAAATATTTTTTTCTTTTTCTGAATGAAGGCTCAAATATTTAAAGGCATTTTCAAGGAATGGCGTAAGCAATAATGGGGCGATTTTTTGTTGAAAATCATTTTCTGAATATGGTAAATGAGGAAGGTCAATTTTTATTATGGCATCCTCCCCTTTTCGAACCGCTTCGATTCCCAAATAATTTTTCAAATAATGCAATTCTTTCTTTAAAGGAATTAATTCCTCTTTGCATTCATACAATTGGTAACGGAGCAAATCGGAAAATTTCAATAATACTTTCTGTGCCATATTTGCATCGTCACCGATCAAATGGTAAATGCTGTTGATGCCATTGAACAAAAAATGTGGATTGATCTGTGCTTTTAGAAATTCGAGTTCTGCACTTAATTTGTCATGAATTAATTGTTGTTTTTGTCGTTCGTTGCGCATCCAATCTATTGGCCAGCGATAAAGAAATGCCAATCCCCAAAAAAATAAATTAAATATAGTAGTAGAGGACATGAATATAATTAAATCATTATTGTTAGTGAAATCTCTTTGAGTAATCGAAAAATCATAAGATGGGGAAAGTACCTCCAATCCAAATAAATACCAGATGTCAAAAAAATATTCTAATAAAGAAAGGCACACCAGTAGTACAGCCGACCAACGAAAAAAGGATCTATAATTTTTAGGATGTAAATACTTTGGGATCAAAATATAAACGTTGGAATAAAATAAAATAGCATTGATTATCATCCCAAAGGATAAAGGAACCAGTAAAGTGCCTTTCTCTTTTGCCATTGGCCCCCAATCCATATTCATTGTTTCCGTATTTAGTAGTGCAATATAACCTGCCCAGAATAATAGGTGCAATGTAATTTTTATGATTATCGATTTTTTCAAAGCCAATTGAATTAAAATTTGAAGTTGCAAACTATTCAACAGAGCAAACAATGATATTTGTCATTGACAATCTGCGCATTTTCGTTGATCAAATGCATATTTTACCGATTCTTGTATTTCATCAACATTCCATTGCCGATCATCAACCTTAATTGACTGGCCTTACTGCTATCAATAACTTTGAGCTATCATTTTTTAATAAAACGATTATTAATAACACCTGACACAAAGAGGAAAGAGGTTTGATCAAAATTTATTTCTTTCACTAAAAACTTAAATCATGAAAACCAATCACATTTTTCTAACACTTTTATTTATTCTTTTTTTTGTCATCAGCATTTCTGCCCAAGAGAAGCAAGGCGACCGTCCTGCCGCATTCGGAGGAGCTTCTTTTTTTAATACCACATTGGCTGGAGAATGGGCAATGGAGGGAGGAGCCTTAGGAGCTGGATTTTTAACCGACAATATTTATCTCGGCGGCGGTGGATTTGGTCTGGCCCAAAATCAAAACGGATATGAGTATAATATGGGTTATGGCGGTGTAATACTTGGTTATATGTGGGGAAGCCAAGAGAAAACCAGTATGCATTTTTATACACTGGGTGGTTTCGGGGGAATAGAAGAAAAAGGTAAAGACACCGAAATAAATGACGATGGTTTTTGGGTGATCAAACCTGCGGTAGAAGTAGATTTTGAGGTTGCCCGCTGGCTACGGATAGGAGTGGGAGGTGGCTATCGTTGGGTGGTCGGGGCAAATATTCCTTCACTTGATAACAATGATATGTCCTCTCCATTTGGCGGTGTCACTTTCCGTTTTGGTAATTGGAGGTAGTAATTTAATGGCCAGAAAAATGGCATTTTCCTTCTGGTTGTTACCATATATTATCGCTTTCTAAAGCAACAAATCCAATCATGAAATAATCATCGAAGGCAAAGGGTGGTATGTTCCACTCATGGCTTCCTCTTGCCTTTCCCAACACCATTTTAACATGAAAAAATCGTTTCTCATAATTTCTTGCTTTTTGGGTCTATTATTATCCAGCTGCAGTACATTGAAAAATGTTGAAAAAATGCGGGTAAATAATCGACAGGTTGAATATGTGACCGCAGGAACGGGAAGTCCAACCATTGTATTGGAATCGGGCATGGGGCAGACTATAGATACCTGGGTTTCAATATTTGATTCTCTAACCAGCTTGAGTAGTGTTTATACATATAACCGACCAGGGTATGGGCAGAGTGGAATTAATAATCCTCCAAAAACTATTGTCGAATTGGCCCAGCAATTACACGAAAATTTGAAAGCAACTGGTCAAGGGCCACCTTATTTATTAATAGGTCATTCGGCAGGTGGATTATATGTAAATATGTTTGCCCGTTTGTATCCAGAAGAGGTGGCCGGTGTTATTTATTTAGATGCTTCCCACCCTGATCAATTTGAATATTTTAGAACCGGCCAGCCTTTGCTTTATAATATGTTAATCACTGCGACTCAAAAAGGAAATAAGAAATACGAATTTTCAATAGTAAAAAATACACAATCTGATTTTAAAAATGCGCCACCTTTTCCGGATATACCATTATCTGTTTTAACTGCTGGTAAAAAATCTTCGCCATTGGAGAATGATAAAATGCGGAAAAAGTGGCTGGAGTTTCAGAATGAATTAGCTGCCTTATCGAAAAATTCGAATCATTTAATCGTAAATGGAAGCGGGCATTATGTGCATAAAGATAAACCCGCAATAGTGCTACATGAAGTCAAAAGGATTATTGCAAATCCGCTTGCTGGAAAATGAATTAAAATTAATGAAAAACCAATTCATCTATCATAAAATGAATGAGATAAATTCCGTAACCAATTTATTTATTTCACTAAAAATTTAAATCATGAAATCAATTAAAATTTTGATGTTTGCAATCTTAGTATTAGTTACTGCCTGTAATGAAGACGAACAACCCGTTCCAAACCCTCAACCAACCAACCTTGTACAGGAAATTGAAAATATTATCCAACCAATGGTGGATAATAATACAACCGTTGGTGCAGCGGTTGGCATAATAAAACCAGGAGGTGAAAAAGAAATGTTCTTTTTTGGGGGAAAAACCAAAAACAATGTAGATGCCCCGGACGAAAATACCCTTTTTGAAATTGGCTCAATCACTAAAACCATGACAGCTGCTGTATTAGCTGGTATGGTGTTGAATGGGGAGATTGATTTGGATGATGCCGTGGAAGGTTATTTGCCAGGTATCGATCATTTCCCTAATTATAATGGTGAAAAAATCACATTTATGCATTTGGCTAACCACACTTCTTCACTGCCACCATTGCCAGATAATTTTTTTAATGAACATTTTGATGAAAACCAGCCCTATTTGAATTATACAAAGGAAATGATGTATGAATTTCTAAATTCATATTCATTGCCCCAACCTATAGGATCGAACGAAGAATATTCAAATTTGGCAATGGGATTACTCGGACATACGCTGGCTGAAGCAAAAGGTTCGACTTTTGAAAACCTATTACATGAAGTTGTTTTTGATAGAGCAGGGATGGAAAATACCCATACAATGGTATCGGGAAATATAAGTAACGTTGCACAACCTTATAATGAAAGTTTAAAAGCAGTCCCCATGTGGAATATGTCGGATGTGACTTTGGGGGCAGGAGGCGTAAAATCGAGCTTGAAAGATATGCTTATTTACCTGGAAATAAATATGGGTTATGGAAATTCGGGTCTAAAAAATGCTTTAAAATTAACCCATGAAAATACTCAAACCCTGAATTACCCTTTTAATGTCGGCTTAGCTTGGAACAATATTTACAAGGAAGCAGATGGAACAACACTCTCTTGGCATGATGGAGGAACGGCAGGGACGGTGACTTTTCTTGGGTTTGTTAAAGAGTTGGACATGGGGGTTGTGCTTTTATTCAATACAGAAATTGTTGAGCGGAGTGGAGATGAACTGAAGGCAATACAAACGGGTGTAGATATTATTGAAGCAATAAAAAAATATAGATAATGTGAATGAATGGCTGAATGTTAAAAACTATTAAAAATGAATGGATTAGGCTTTCCAAGTTTTAAAACTTGGTAAGCCTTTGTTCTAACCAATTGATTATCAGCGCTCATTTTTAATTCTCGCTTCGCATAGATAAATTATAAGAAATAAATAGAAGGTGAATAGGCTTTTATCCCCTATTTTTACGTTCGTGAACGATCACGTGTTCTCTGGATATTCAATGCTGAATAGTGATCTAAAATATATTTACTTCAATTGAAGGACTAAACGAAGGGTTAAATATTCTGCTTGAAGAATTGATTAAAATATAATGAAGACTATTGAAATATATCTCCAATCCTATTTGCCCTATGTAGATGTTTCACCACTTGCCCAATGTTTTTCCGTAAAAAGAGAACTAAAGAAAAAAGAATTATTGATTCAGCCAGGGCAACCGTCTCCTTTTATGGCATTTATCCAAAAAGGCGCATTTCGTGTCTATTTTATCAATAACCAAGGGCAGGAACTAACAACCTGGTTTTCTTTTGCTGGTATGATGGTAACTGATATGTTGGCCTATTATAAAAATAACATGGCAAGTTTTTATGTGGAAGCCATCGAAAATAGCCAAGTTCTTATTGCTCAAAAAAATAAATTAGAAAAATTATTTTTGGAGAACCCTTCATTTCAAAAATTTGGAAAAGAATACGCAGAAATGGCATTGGTGAAGGTCATGGAAAGAATGGTTTCACTCCAAACCAAATCCGCTGAAGATCGTTATAAAGAACTATTAGCCAATCCTGAATACTTGCAAGCCATTCCATTAAAGCATCTTGCCACCTACCTTGGCATTACCGATACTTCTCTGAGCCGAATCAGGAAAAATATTTCCCTTTAATTCATTTCTTGCCAAATGGCAAGAGGATTCTTTTCGTTTGCTTGTTTCTTTGTGTTTGTAATTTTTAATCAAATACAATAAAGTAAATGGAATACAACAAAAATCTTTTCCCTTTTAAAAATAATTACATTACCATTGATGGTAGCCATATCCACTATATTGATGAGGGACAGGGTCAAGTTTTATTGTTTAGCCACCCACCGCTGGCTTCATCTTTCATGTACCGTGAATTTATTAAAATATTGAGTAGAAAATTCAGGTGCATCGCATTTGATTTTCCAGGATTCGGTCTTTCTGAGGAAAATAAAAATGGAGGTTATGGGATTGTTTCCCAAAGTAAATTCATTGAGCAGTTTATTAAAATTTTAAACCTGTCAGATATAATCGTATTGGGGCATGATACTGGTGGCCCTTCTGCATTTAAAGTAGCGGTTGAAAACCCTTATTTATTTAAAGGTTTGATATTGACCGATACTATCATTTTCCCTACAAAAGAATATCCGAAAATAAATAGGATGTTGAAAGTAGTCAGTAGTGGTTTTTTCCAATGGCTCAATGCGCTCACCAATTTGTTGGTAATAGTTACTTATAACTTTGGCGTTCAATCAAGAAAATTGACCAAAGAAGAAAAGCAAGTTTATTTTGATATATTTAATACATCAATAAAAAGGCGGAGAATAACGCAAGTTTTGGGCAGTTTGGGAAAAGAAGAAAAATTTATGGAAGAATTGAAGAGCAGTTTTGAAAATGAATTAAAAGATATGCCAATGTTACTAATTTATGGGGAAAACGATCCGGTCAACCAATTGGGTATTCCTCAAAGGATACATAACATGGTTAATCGTTCCAAATTGTTTTTAATTGAAAATGAAGGGCATTTCCCACATGAGGGTAAGTCATTGGAAATGAGTGCGTTAATCGAGGAATGGATTCAATGCCTTTTGCCAATTGAAACTTAATTGGTATGCAAAATTGAATCATAATTCTAATTATTATGTACATTCGTAGAAATTAACCTAAGGTTTTTTAATTCTGGGCAACTGTATTACATGAAAAGTTTCTTTTGTTCTTATCCACTTTTAACGGAATATTCAAAATTGAATAATTTTGAAAACTTATTCAACTTAATAATAATTTCACTACCGTACACTTTTGTTTTATATCCGTTTTCAGGCCAAAGGCGAAGAAGCCTATAGGGAGAGAGGTGTGTTTTTTTTCGCAGTAAAAACAAAAACACACACACCTCTCTCCCTAAATTTTCCTTCTTTCAGGCATGAAAATCAATTGTTTCCAAAAAGTGTACGGTAGTGAAATAAAAATAAGAACTAACCTTTGTGATTAACCTAAAATAGATTTAAAATGATAGCAACTGAAATCAAAAGTACAAAAACAACCTTCTCAAATTATTGCACCTTAAAAACTTGTTTCCTTCTTTTATTGGTGTTATTTTCCTTTTCTATTCATGCTCAAAATGAAGATGAAAAAGTGTTTAATAATTTTGACGGCATATATATAGGTGCTATGACTGGAGTCCAAAATCTGTTTGGAGGTTCATTTGTAAATGGAATTGATGTATTGGCGCAGGAATCCCGGTTCGTGCTGGAATTTCCCGTCGGTTTTAGAAAACAATTCTTGAATGAAAGATTAATGGCTGGAATTGAATTTCAATTCGGTATTACAGATGGTGATTTAAAGCACTCTGATCCAGCAGAAGAATTGGAAATAACCTATGAAAACAGTACCCAATGGGGGTATGGCCTTACCTTGGGATATGTTCTGGGGGCTAAAAGGAATATTCTTGCCTTTATGTATGGTAATGAAACAAAAAGGACTTTTGATGTTAGTATAAAAGAAGGAGGTTTATCTTATAAACAAAATGATAAACAGGGAATGTTGAAATACGGGTTCGGTCTGGAGGCCTCGATTTTGAGCATATTAAATATTCGTGCAACAGCAGGTTGGCTGCGAGTTGATTTCGGCGACTTGATTACCAATATAGATGTGGAAGATAAAATGGATTATATGGTTGGGGTTATTCTTCAGTTTTAAGGTGTTAAGTTTTCATCTAATCAAAAATGTTCCTTCCAGACCCAATTAATTTGTTAATCAAATAGGGTTCTGTTTCTGTATAACTAAATTTAAAATAAAAATTGGTTGATCTATCTGTTTTTTGCAGTTGCATTTTACACAGTTCTGGCCCTGCACTTTCCAATAAGATCACATTTGCCGGAGGAATGTCGTCGCTAAATTTTTTAAAAACCCCTTCGAAAAAATCCCGCCCCTTTTTTTCAATAAAATCTGTCGCAAAATGTGTGTCGATAAATTGGTTGATGGTCAATCCTCCATTGTCGTGAATGAAATCAACAATAGCGACCGCCCTTTCTTCATAAATATTTTTGGAAAATACAACGTCCTTTCTTGGCGGTAAATCATTTGCCTTTTTTGAGGCAATTTTTTTAAGGTATTCCAGTACTGGTTTAGCAGGTTCGCCACCAACATTGGCGTGGTGGATTAAACTCAGACCGTGCGGCCCCTTGGCATTGGCAAGTTCAGGATATTTTGTCAAAAATTGTTTTATAATTTCCAGTTCACCCAACATGGCAGCGGTGAAAATATTGATCCTTGCACCTTTGCTGAGAAGGTATTCAACGATTTGTCGGTGACCGGTATGACTGGCGGCACCCAAAGCTGTTTCAAAATCCCCGTCACCCCAATCGTGGGAAACATGTAGTAGGGCTGGGCTTTCTTCCAGCATATTTTTCGTCACTTCGAAATTATTATGGGCATTTTTGACAAATTTGAACACCAATTTTTTGTCTAATGGATCAGAGGTCAGGTTGTTGTAGGAGAATCCGGTCCTTGGCAAAAGGAATGTGCCCGCTACTATGCCCAAACCTGTTTTTATAAATGCTTGTCTTTTCATACTTGATAATTATTAATCTTTTTCCTCGAAAAGGATGCTTCATAAAAATAGCCCAACCAAATACCGATTATTATCATTGAGCCTGCCAATACATCAAACCATATTGGATCGCCCGATAAATTTCTACGAATAATCCAAAAGGTATCCAATAAGCTAATTGCAGTTAGGATTAATGGAATAACAGGATAATATGATTTGGAAACAAAACGTGCGGCAATGCCAGAGATGACGGCAGCGGCAAAGGTCAATATCCCACCAACAATAATATCGAACCAATCCGAAGTTCTAAAACGAATGGAATCGAATAAGACTTCTTGTACGATGGATGTTAATAGATAAAGCGCAACTATACCGGCAAGTGTTGCAAGAATGATTTTTATTATTTTCATTGTTCCGTTTTAATATTGAATGACGAAATGAATAGTTGGGAACGAGAGAATATTTTGATCCGAAATTAATAGATTTTATGACGGCAGACTACAAGATGAAGTGAATTTTGGAAAATATGCAATAAAGACTGATTTTAATGAATCCAATTTTTTTGATCTATTTAAATTGTGGTTGTATTTTTGGGGGGAAGATGAGCGTTGCTTAATGGGAATTTGAAAAATTAACATCCTAAGTTTGGATGGCTGTTTTTTCAATTTCCTCAATCTAATTTTTTTGCCTAAATTAAAATTAAATAATCCCAGAGATGTCTGGTTGGTAATTGCCTGGAGTGTAATTATTATTATTAATTGTATCCAACTGGCTGTACACAAATTGGTGGTGGCCGAAGAATACCCATGGGCTTGGGTATTGATATTTCCAGCCATATCCCTACTTGTGGGTTTGGCCATGATCTTTTTGTGGTTGTTACCAGGTTTTGATTTTATTAAAAAGTTCGGAAAATTCACTCAGGTTCTTCTATTTATATTGCACGGACTTACGTTTGGGGTCATCTATATTTTATTGGTGTTTTTATCTTTTGGTTTATGGACTGGGAGGTTTACCATTGAGAAATATGTAGAAACAACCACAGAAGTGATCCTTTCTGATTTTCACAATGTTTCAAAAAACTATATTTACTGTTTGGCGATTTATTTTGCGTTTGAATATTTTCAAAGCCGCTCAAAGCTTTTAGTTGAAAAAGCAAAAGTTGAAAAAGAATTAGATCAAGTTAAATTAGAAACCCTTAAAGCGAAACTCCAGCCTCATTTTTTGTTCAATACCTTAAATAGTGCCGTTGCTTTAATTGACGAAAACAAAAAAAAGCACAGAAAGCACTGATCGATTTGAGTGATTTGTTGCGTTATTCCATGAATATTGCTCCAGACAAACTAATACCATTGGAGGAAGAAATTGATTTGTTAAAAAAATACCTATCCATTGAACATGCTCGGTATGAAGACCAATTGGAAATAAATTGGGTTTGGGAAAAAACGAAACATGTTTTTTATTTACCCCCAATGATTTTACAGCCCATTGTGGAAAACTGTATCAAACATGGATTTAAAAACCATGAAGGCAATTTAAGTGTCATCATAGAAATTCATGAAAGAGATGGGAAAATTTTAATTAAAAATAACGGAATACCATTAAAAGACAATTTTAAATATGGGACTGGGCTGCAAATAATTCATCAAAGGTTAAAACACCATTATGGGGAAAAGGCGTTTTTTAAGATTTTTCAGAAAGATGAATGGGTGATAAATCAATTAAAATTAGAGATATGAACAGGATGCGAACAATTTTAGTGGAAGACGAAGGCGCTGCTCTAAGGCGATTGGAAAAAATGGCGAGCCGCAACCCTTTTATCAAAGTAATTGCTTCGGCCAAAAGCGGTAAAGAGGCAGTATCGTTGATTAATAAGACAAGACCTGATTTTATTTTATTAGACATTGAGCTAAAAGACCTCACCGCTTTTGAAGTGCTTGACCAAATACAAAACACATTTAATGGACAAATTGTATTCGTCACTGCTTTTGACCAATATGCCATTGAAGCTTTCAATATTGCTGCCACAGATTATTTGCTAAAGCCATTCGATGAAGCACGTTTTTCAAAAGCCGTTGAAAGAGTATGGGACAAAAAACAGAAAACTGACATTCATCAAGTCTTGAATGTTTTAAATACTACTTATAAGCAATCGGAAAAAATTGAAATGAAAGAGGGAACAAAAACCTACTTTTTTCAACCGAATGAAATTTTATGGATTGAAGCTAAAGGCTATTATTCAAATATCCATAAAGTAGATGCATCCAATATTCTGATAAGAATTACTTTAAAAGAATTGGAAAAAATATTACCGGATCAATTTGCCAGGGTCAATCGCTCTTCTATTATCAATAAACATTTCATAGAAAAAGTGACGAACAATATTGCGCAGCAATATTATTTTTTAAAAGGCGGGGTCAAAATCAAAAAATCGACTGGCTATGTTGGTTAATTGAGCATCTTGTTATAGGGAAAATTACTTTTTCAACCACCTCAATAATGTTTGCTTCATATTGTTGGTTCCATGACGATTTGGATGGTATGTGAGGCCGAACTCCAGTTCGGCGTTACAAACCTCATGCTGAACAGTTGCTATGGTGATTAATTAGTCGAAGCTGTATAGACCGTATTTTATGGCGAAAACCGCTATGCCTGCCGAATTTCGGGTATTGGTTTTTTCCAATATTTTTCTACGGTATCCTTCAATAGTACGGCGGCTTCGAAAGAGCATGTTGGCAATTTCGGAAGAGTTGTGCCCTTCACAAATTAACTTGATGACTTGTATTTCTATTTCTGAAAATTGCACGCGGCAGGACTTGTGCGAAAAGGTAAGGGAGGGAATATTTGTCATGGTATTAGGGTTGTTTTGGTTTTTTTAAATAAGTGGGATTGAAATAATTCAAACCGGGAATTTGATTTTTTCAAAAACAAAGTTAGTATATTTTATTCGTGGATTCAACCTTTTTTCTGAATTGTAGGTGCTCAATAATTTGCACACATTGTTCAGGATCAATAAATGACCAATTATAAAAAAGCGTAATTCTACGCTTGCGCCCTATAAATTCATGCTATAATTTTGTAAAAATTTTATTTAAAGCCAAAACCCTAAAAAGACCATGCCCGCCTTTATTTCCGGTTTATTCCGGTGCCATTTCCGGCAGCATGATCTCACATTGATAAACAGATGGCTGAATTATTTCTAAGCGGAACTCGCTTGGAATTAAATTGCTATTTTACTTCTACTTAGAGGACACCACGATATTTCGAGAAAACTTACCCGATGTACATGCCTGTTGCCATAAAAGGTTATGTGCAATGTCCTCAATTTGATTTTTCAAAAAGAATATAGGCAATGCTGCCCTGCCGTTTAGTGGGTGGCCGTGAAAGCGCGCCACGTATTGTGTGCTGTTAAACCTCAAAATAATATATAAAATGGCTAAAAAGAAAAGCCCAAAAGATGTCTCTTTTGCCAAGGAGCGCAACAACATGCTAAAATTGATGGCGAAAAACCCTAACTATTTTGGCACTGCACCTGACAGCAAATACAAAGCGGTGCAGCCACTTTCGCATAACACATTCTATGAGGAACTGACCTGTGTTGGGTACAACCCACGCCGCAATGAACTCTACGCAACCTTCCTCATCAAGCGGGACTCTGGCTATGGCGGCACTCTCTGCACCCACGGCTCGCATGAATGTGTTCGTTTCTATGTGAATTATGGCGGTGGCTGGGTTGATCAAGGCGCTTCCATTGTCCATGCCCACGACATCCCAACCAACAAGGATTGCTTTAAGAAACCTGAGAAGCCGTTGTGCTATGTGGCCAGCGTGAAGTTAAAGGATGCCAAACGGCAATTTTGCACGAAAGAATCGTTGCCGAGGGTGCGGGCCATTCTTTCCTGGAATTGGTGCCCTCCGCCCAACCAGCCGAATTTCAATCCTGTTTGGGGGAACAGATTGGATTGCAGAATCCAGTTGCGTCCGTTCGTATGGCCGTTCCCCGATCTTGACTTGGTTGCAAAATCTGACTTTTTGCCCAAGTTTTTGGAGGTGGCTACCGAAGCTCCAGAGCTGACAGTTAACCAAATCACGGAAATCGTAAACGAGGATAGCGACCAGCCCCAATCGCTTGCCGATTTCGGCCAACCTGAGCTTGAAGTGGCTGAACTTGCCAAACTTTATAAAAAAGGAAAAGGCTTCTTAGTGGAACCAGCACGCTTTGCTAGCCCTGCCTTGGAGAAGATTAGTTTAAATCAAGAGGCTTTAGAACAGACCCTTCCTACACTGGGCAACATTCCCGGACTTGATATCGCAGATCTTTTTAAGCAATTGGATAAGACCAAAGCCAACACCAGCTACGAAGAGCTTTACTGCCTTGGCCTTGACTACAACCGCCATTGGCTCACTGCTACATTTAAGATAAAAAAGCCATTAGGCTATGGTGGCAACCTTTGCCAAAAAGGAAACAAAGAATACATCGCCTTTTGGGCAGATTTCAACGACGATTGCAAATGGGAATATGTCGGCACCACCGCAGTGGAAGTGCATGATTTAAAGACCATCGGTAGGGATGGCATCTGCTATACGGCCGTGCTGCCCGTCAACCTCGACAAGTTTAGGCTACCATGCCAAATACCGAAAATTGTCCGTTTGCGTGCTGTGCTGTCCTATGCAATTCCGCCTTCCACGACCGACCCGGACAAGCTGAATTATTATGGTAACCGCCTTGATACTCATATCCAACTCCGACCGGGCAGACGACCATCAGTGCATCCAACATATACCATTTTAGGAGGCGTTTCAGTGGATCAAATCAATGATGTAACTGGCCTAACCCTGCCGGGTGCTCAATTTGCTTTATCCGGAAATGTTGTTGGTAGTAATTGCCCGTTCGCTCAAAGAGTAGTCGTGCAAGGGCCTTCCTTCCCTGGGCACAAGTACCGGGTACAGGTACGCAGGGTGGGCGAAGCAAGTTGGACCGATGTGGTTAAGCCGATGTGGCTGGTTGGATATCAGCCTTTCTTCCCGTTCAACCCTATCTGGACTTACCAAGCCCCTGATCCTGTGACCCATTACTTCGATTACTTGCCTGATTACAAAAATATTGATAATGTGCTTGCAAGGTGGGATACAAGTGGCAATGATCTTTGGGAAGTGAAAATTGATATACTTGGAATAGCAGGTTCCTTTACCCACCGTATCAGGCTCAATCATACTGCTCCGACCGTCTCTATTAGTATAGGAGCTGGAGGAGTTGGTGATTGCAAGGACTATAAACCTGGTAGTAAGCTGAAAGGGACATTCACTGCCCAATCCAATTATTTGAAACGTTTCAATTTGGGATCGAGTGTACCGGGCGGCATAATGATCCCCTCAACCGGAACATCAAATGTGCCTCCTGGGCCCGATGATTGGGAAATGACCATTCCAGCAGGTACTAAAAAATGCGGTTATTATGTAGCCGTCAATGCTGTTGATAAAACCATCCGTAATAGTTCTTTCCAAGGATTTCATGCGCACGATGACATTGGTTTTTGTGTGCGCTGATTTACCCCTTATTTAATTTAATGAAAATGAAAGCCGCCGCATTATATAAATGCGGCGGCTATTTTTTTTAGTGTAGAATTATGGGGCAAAAAACAAGAAAAGAGGAGGGATAAAAAAGTAATCTACCCAGTCCCGGAGGGACGGCATGTTGTAGCGAGGGATGTGAATCCCTCGAAACTATAGCAATGATGCACGTTTCCGAGGGATTCACATCCCTCGCTACAACATGCCGTCCCTCCGGGACTGGGTAGATTACTTTTTTGCCAATTCCCTAAATCGAATATTTTATATTTTCTATCCCTTCTCTCTGTTAGTATTTTGAAGGAATTTTTTTTTCCAAATTATATTTTCCTCCAAAACCCTGACAGATAATAGCCAAGTATAAATCATTTAAATAATCCCTACCCGTCGGCAAATATGCACCAACGCCGTAGTGTCTTTTGCCCCGGTTCGGGCAATCATGTTTTTCCGGTGGCGGTTCACCGTGTTTTGGGCGATAAATAAAAGATTGGATATTTCTTTTGAACTATGACCTTTAGCTATTAATCTAAGCACTTCTTTTTCCCGTTCAGAAATGATATCCTGTTTTTGTTCTGATTTTTTATTGGAGTTAATATATCCAAAAAAATCCCCTGTTTCACTGCAACTGCAACGTGCCCAATAAAAATTACCTTTTAATAAATGGCTGGCATCTTCTGCAATGACAATACCGTTGGTTGAGCGTCCTTTTGCATCTTTTTCGATACATAAATATTGTACGAGTAAGGATAAATAATGACCCTTTTTGTGCTTCACTTGTAAGCCACAATAGGAAAATTTTAGACGATTAATTTCTTTAATTTCGCCTGCCGAGGCATATACTTCATTAATCCATTTGGAAATAGTTATTGGGAAGGAGAGATGGTGGGTTGGTAAAGCCCGGAAAAGTAGTTGCAGGTTTAATTTTTTTAATTCCTCATTGGGGTAGCCAAAAATGGACTCCATATTTTTTCCAAAATATTGGATTTCCCATTTTGAGCGGTCAAATAATAAAAACAAAGTTTCATTATTGTGCGCAAGTTCATCCAAAATAGATGTATGCATATGGAATTTTTTTTTGTTGCCAACAGGTTCTCTTTCATGCTCACTTTTCCAAAATTCCATAAACTGGCGATAGGCTATATCGCCTTGAGGGAGATCAAAGTTTTGTTCCATAAAAATGTCCAAGTTTCCAACTGCAATGAAGACGGCAGGGCATGGGATAAGTCACGATTCAAGTCACTACAAGACAAAACAAAACCCCCGGAAGTCTTACCTCCGGAGGCGATTCAAACAAAATTCGTGCTTTACTATATTGTTTGGGTTAGATAATAGCATTTCAACTCTGTAAGGGATAATCAGCTTTTGTTTATGTGTTTTAAATGTTATTTTTTGGGAAAAAAGCCCCAAATTCCAAAGATGCCCAAAGGTTGGCATATCAGATGGCGCACACAATAACCATTTTGGTAATTTTAGGTTCTACACTTTTATAACACAATAATTTCATGGTGAAAAATTTTGACATGTCTTCCATCCAGTCAATTTCCACTTCGGATGCCCCAGCGCCAGCCGGGCATTATTCGCAGGCTATTATCCATAACGGAACGGTTTATATTGCAGGCCAGTTTCCCATTGATAAAGAGGGAAGCAAGCTTTCAGGAGCGCCGATTGAGATTCAAGTGAAGCTTGTTTTACAAAACATCAAAGCCATTTTGGAAGCAGCCTCGACCGGGTATTGCAAATGACCTTATATGTTGCCAATATTGAAGATTGGGGGGAAATCAACCAGGTATATGCAGAGGTGATGGGCAATCACAAACCTGCCCGTGCGGTTGTTCCCGTGCCGGAGTTGCACTATGGGCTGGGGCTGGAGGTTCAAGTAATTGCTGCGGTCTGATTTTACTCGTCGTCATCCAGCCATTTTTTGAAAGAAGCAACGTTCCGTTGGCTCACATACAGCGGTTTTGGAAAATCAACAAAGAGGGTGAGCAATAATTGTGTCCCTTCTGGCCTTACCTCCTGCAAAGCATTTATATTGATGATGCACTGTCGGTTGATGCGGTAAAATTGTTCGTTGGGAAGTTTGCCCTTAAGTTCTTCTAAGGGGCTGTCCACCACATATTTTTTGCCCGTCATGGTGATTAAAAGTACAAGGTCGTCTTTGTAAAAACCTGCGATCTGCTCCGTCGGAACGACCGTGAACTTTGGTCCAGAGCGCACAAAAAAACGCTTTTTATTTTTTGAAAACATCGGTCGCTCAATGTCTTTTTTTCTTAAAAACCCATCGGGTAGGGTAGTGACCTGTAGTTCATTTTGTACCCCTTCCAACTGGTTGTCAAGGTGGTTTAGGTTGTTGTTATATGCTTCAGAGATTTTTTGCAAATAGGCGTTCGCTTCTCTTGGGTTTTCCTCGATCAGGCCTTCCAATTCCGCTAAATGGTCCAGCAAGAAATGGCGGTCAAATGCCTGCCTGATGGTATCTAACTGATTGATTGCTTTTTCTTTACGAACCTTTTCAGCTTCTATTTGGGTTTTTTGCCATTGCTCCAACAGTTGATATCCAATCTGGATACTGTTGATAATCTGGACTATCAATATGGCCAACGTGGTAGCGACCAGCAAATGGTAAATGGATAGCGGGTTGTTGCTTTTGAGAATGAAATTTTCATAAGCATTTATTAATATGTACAAGAGAAGATAAATGGCTATACCTGCGAGGTTGGTGGCCAAAAGCTGGACCAATAAACGCTTGGAAGCCCCTTTTTCCCAAGGGTATTGCGAGTTCAACCTTATGCCGATCCGCCAGCCCGACTCCCATATTAAATAAATCGTTGCGGCAAACCAAAGTAGGCCATACCACCTGAATTCGGGCGGCTCCCTGAACTGGCTCATCATAAAAAGCAGGAATCCCAAATATAGAGTTAGGAATAATGGGAATAGGACACGTATCCAGATGTTTAATTTTATTTGCATAGATCAAGTAGAAAAAACAAGTAATTAAGGTGGCTTCCACGGGATTGGCCTAAGAAACATAAAAATGAAATTAAAAATTAAAAATTAAAAATGCCCGCTCCGAAATGCAGGAGCGGGCATTTTTAATTTTTAATTTTTAATTTCATTTTCGTTCCCTCAGTCATTTATAAAAGTAGAAGCATGCACTTCGGGGATGATCAGCATGGCATCGTAACTCCAGACCAATTTTTCCATTCCTTTTTGTAGTCCTTTTAATTTTTTATTGAACAGCATTTCTCTGATAGGACGCAAGTCCACCACTGCCCATTCATTTTCTGGGACAGCTTCAAGTGCTGAGGAAAAATCAATTCGGTCGAGGTAACGAGTGGCGTCGTATTCGGCAGCCTTGTCTGCGTCACTTTGGCTGAATGGCGTATAGGCATTTTTTGTGCCTTTTCTGCCAACTGCATAGAGATGAAAAGAATGAGTGCCTTCCCGGCTGGCGAGTTCTGAAACAAAATTGCCGATGTCGAAAACATTCAGCCCATTTGAGCCTCTATAGATGTGGTTGGCGCCAAACTTGAACATGATCTTGGGAACTTGCCCGTCACTTTTGGCCACATCATAATAATTGGTGAAATGCCGCTTCATCATTTCTGCCCGTAAACAATTAGACTCATAGCCACCACCTGTGAACCACAACTGATAAATGTGGATACTCTCTTCCATTTCACGGATGAGGTCGAGGGCAAGAGGTTGACCTTCAAAGGATAGTTTCAATTTGGCAAAATCGTTTGGCTGGACTACAGCCATAAATGCCTTAGCAGGGTTCTTTGATTCGAACGATTCTTTGAAAGTCCGCTCGGCCATTTCATAGTATTCTTTTGCCACTGCTTTTGATGCTTCGGTTTTAGCTTCCTTGTGCAGTTTTTTTAAAAGCATGCGTGGCGATGCAGCAAACTCTTGATCGAGGCCCCACAGCAACAGATCATCTGTTTTTTGTCCACCAACTACGGCTTGTAAAATTTCACATTCTTCCCATAAACCATAAAAAGGGATGCTCCATGGGTAGGTTTCAAAATGTTTTTCGAATCGAGTTTTCCAATCCGATTGTGCAGCCATCTGTTGGAGCAGGTCAGCGGTGTAAGGTCCGGTTTCGGTAGCAAAATAGCGAAACCCCAGTGGCTTGAATGCCCTGAAAAGAGCTGCCGTGAACAAAGGTATTTCCGCAATGCCATGATCTTCACCTATAAGGAAGAACGGCGATTCCGATGCCTCTTTTTTGAAAAATTCGAAGCCTTCACCTGTAAGTTGTCCATTTTCAAAATTGAAAGTATGGGTATGGAGTTTCAACTTTTCGGTGAGCAAGCTGTCTTGGGCAAATGTACTTGCCCCAATTAGCAATAGTAATATGTTGAAAATAGGCCGGTGCATAATCTATTCTTTTAGGTTGGGTGAAATGCAAATGAAACGAAGGCGGTTCAGCAAATTTTTAATAAAAAAGCTGAACGATGGATATAGCTGCCTGAGCGATAGGAATAGTTGGTTGAACATTTTAATAAAATTTCCTTTATTTTGCCTTATAGCGCCCATACATTAGTATGGTATTACCCAATTCACTAATTTACCAATTAATTGCCGATCCATTATGACTGCAAATGAATACATGGCCAATGTTCCACCTGAAAGAAAAGCTGACCTTAATTCCCTTCGATCATTAATCAAAGCAACTTTTCCTGATATTGAAGAGACGATGGGCTATAATATGCCCACCTTTATGCACCGGGGTGAGACCTTGTGCAGTATCGCCAACCAAAAACATTATATGGCACTATATGTCATGCCTTACGACTTATTGGAAAAATTTAAAGAAGAATTAGCATCGTTCAATTGTGGGGCCTCCTGCATCCGGTTCAAAAATCTAAAGGAAGGCGACCTCGATTTGTTTAAACGAATATTAACTTATTGCGATGCCAATTATTATAAAAGCCAATATTTTGGACGGATGAATGCAAGTAAAAAATAAATGGTTGAATAGCTTCATTGCTTTTAGCCAACATTTTGTGAAAGATCGCCATCTACCGTTCACGGCCTATCATCCGCCAAAAAAATACAGTATGAAACATGTAGCTTATTTTTTCTGCCTTTTTTTATTTTTTGGCTGTAGCACGTCCAACTATTATTTGGTGCGCCATGCAGAGAAGATGGACAGTTCGAGTGATCCAGACCTTGCTCCAGCGGGGGTAAAGCGGTCAGAACAATTAAGGGATATTTTAATGGAAAGTGAGATTGATCTTTTATATGCCACGCCTTATAAACGTACTCAGCAAACAGTAAAACCATTGGCGCTTGCATTGAATAAATTCGTGAAGACTTATGATGCCCGAACGCCTTTTGAGTTTGTGGAAGAAATGAAAAAAATTAACGGGAAAAATATAGTTGTGGCCGGGCATTCCAATACGGTTCCGAAAATGGTCTTATATTTTACAGGCGATACCGTGCATATTGAGCATGATGAATATTATCATTTGTTTTTGGTGAAAAAAAGGAAGTCTGTATTTATGGAGAAATATCAATTAACTGTGAAAAAATATGGAGAATAAAAAGCTAAATCATGGTGATTTTTTCCCAAAGGGACTCCTTCGGAGAAAAACACCATGATTTAATATCAATCTATTAATTGCAGAATCTTTGATACTGTTTCATTAATATTAAACAATTCTCCCTTCTCATCGTAAAATAAATAATAGACTGGCTTGCCCCATTTTTTATTCGCTCTCTTATTTTGGGAAATAACACCGTCCCGCATTTTTTTAAATGTGTGTGGTTTTATTTGAATGCCGCAAATATTTTTACTGGTTTTTAATACTAATAAATCCACTCTTAATTCTTCGTCAATAAACCCCTCTGCAATTTGCACGTTTAATTCTACGGCTTTTAATATTTTCTGTAAAATATGACAAGCTCTGTTTTCTATAATATTTCCTTTTAAAGATTGAACGACAAATAAATCATATTCCCATTGGATGCATTCTTTTAAGCTGTATTTATAATTGCCCCATTCTTTTTGTTGTACCTCGTAAAGGCGTTTTCCAAAATCTTCTATCCGGCCTTTGCTTTTAATACCACATTCACAAGTTGTTTCAAAATGGTATTGGATCAATCCGTACAATTCGTCCTTACTTTTAGGGCGGTGGGCTCTTATCAATTTCATAACGGGTACGGAATTGCTTGGGGCGGATATGCCATATTTCCCGTTTAATAAATTTAACTCCCCTCCGGTGTAGGCCATGGTTCTCTCTGTTTAAAGGGTCACATCAAGTGACCCGCTAAATTAAAACAAAAAATGTAGAGGGTCACTTGATGTGACCCTCTATATCAATAATTCGGGGCGTAAGGTAACTACTGTCAGCCAATTACTGTAAATTTGTTTTTTTAATATAAATAAATCCCGAAGGCTGGATGTTAAGCTGTTTTTATTGCCTTTTAAATAATTTAAAGACGCCATTTCCTTCCTTCTTGCAAATTCCATTTATCATGGCAAAAGCATTTTCTGTTGCATCCTGGAATGTAGAACATTTTGGCGCAATTGACAAAATCACCCAAAAACCAGCAAAACCAGTAAAACCAATTATTGATTTTTTAGCTGCCCAAAAAGCAGATGTAGTGGCCATTTACGAAGTGCGGAGCGAATATGTGTTCCGGCCCATCATCAAAGCTATGCCGGAGTACCAATTTCATATTACGGAAGGCCCACAAATGCAGGAAATATTAATTGGAATAAAAAAGAAACACACCGCATTTATTACCCAGAAAATAGAATTCAGATCGGGTCAATCTACTTTACGGCCAGGGGTATTGGCCACTTTGATCATTGAAGGCGAATATTATATCCTGTTGTTTTTGCACCTAAAAAGTTTTCCTGATCCAAAAGGATTTGGCCTCAGAGATGATATGATGCGCCGGGCCATTAAATTCCGCACAACTTTGAATAAAATATCTGGAGACCCCTTAAATACAAATTATATATTTATGGGCGATCTGAACACGATGGGTTTCGATTATCCCTATAAGTCCCACGATATTTCTCCAGAAGATGAAATAAAAGAACTCGACCGTCGGTCCAAATACCGCAAGATGCGCCGCTTGCCAAAAAGCCATGATATGAGTTGGTGGAACGGAAGCGACAATTACGCACCTGGGAGCAACCTCGATCATGTAGTCGCTTCTGATCATTTGCAATTTAGAAAATTCAACGGTGCGGAAGTGTCTGTGAGGGGCTGGGCCGAAGAATTAGATGTGCAAAAACAAAAGCAATGGATTAAAAAATATTCAGATCATAATTTGCTTTATTTTGAAGTACAGAAAGTTTAAATGGGTATTAAGGTATTGGGGTAATTAATTATTAATACCCCAATACCCCAATACCCCAAAATCATCATGGCAATATCAATGTCCCTGTCCATTTATGGTCGGTCTGGTGGTCACATAAAAAATTCCCGTTATCATCAAATAGGTCCACGTAGCTATCCGTCATACCTTGCCCAGTAGCCCCTTTAAAGCGGCCAGTTCCTCCGGCAAAGATAAAGGGGTCGTTAAACCGAGCTTCGTAGTGCGGATGTTCAATGGGGATTACATGGCCCACAACACTTACCGGCTCGCCATTTTCATTAAGAATGTAGGGAGCTTTTATCCACAATTGATCACCATTTGCTGCCACAAAAATGCCTGTTCCATTTTTGTAGTCAAATCCGGCTCCGCAAAAAGACAAAACAGCGTTGAAATTCCCTAGATGGGTGCCTTGACCTCCTCCGCATTGAAGGTTAAAGTCTAAAAATGGGTCTTCATCACAAACTACTGGCTCATAAATATCCAGTAAACAATCTTGGGGGTTGTCCTCACAACCTGGGGGAGCGTTTTCAAGATACCTTCTGATGGTGTAAAAATTTGCTTTGAATGGTTTGCCTTTTTTCCCACGGAAGTCTATTTCGGTGTCGTCTATTTCTAATGTCTCAGTAATTGGTTCGGCTTTTTTTAGGTCCTCCACATCACTTGGCTGTTCGCAAGCTATGAAGACACCAAAGCTTAAAAAAGCAAGGAATAGAATTTTGAAAGTTCTCATGATTTTGAGTTTTGAATAAGATTATTTCACAATTGGGTGTAAGCTGTTGGTGAAATGCATTTAGGGTTGATTATTATTTACCCAATTTTTATAATGGGATAGGAGTTGGTCAAGTGCAATTGCCTATAACCAATAGATGAAATAATTCCTTAAAATGTTAGAAAATACTACGGGAAAAGTATGTTAAGTCAAGGTGTAAAGACTACTTTTTCAAAGTGATCGTCCCTGACCAAATATGATCGGTACGGCCAATGGCCGCCTTGTGGTAACTATCCGTCATGCCACTCCCAGTGGCACCTTCAAATCGGCCAGTACCTCCAACAATGGTAAATGGGTCTTTGAATTCAAAGTCATAACCCGGCTCAGTGGTTGGGATTACTTGGCCGCCGCCGCCCAAAAAGAGTTTGTCTCCATCTTCTGCTGCCATGACAGCATTGATGTCAGTGTATTCGAAGTTGTTGGGGTTTACGCAGAAAGTCATGGAAGTGGTGAAATTTCCGATGGTAGGCTCCG
The DNA here is from genome assembly GCA_965222975.1 of Saprospiraceae bacterium. Classification (GTDB taxonomy): domain Bacteria; phylum Bacteroidota; class Bacteroidia; order Chitinophagales; family Saprospiraceae; genus UBA6168. Next base: position 54,775 of record CBDCVJ010000025.1, read on the forward strand.
ATCCGCTCCCGGCTTGGGTATTGACTACGACGTAGGGAGGAGCGCACCTCGACCCGGTCGAGTCGGGGACAAGGGAAATTTGGTCGGTGAAAAAAGTGGCGTTAAAATCTATGGTTTCGAATTGGGGCCCGTCCTCATCACAGCATCCGATGGACAGTGCGATGATCAGTGCTAAAGAAAGCAAAATAATGAGTGGATTTTTCATGTCATTAGAATTTTGATGGTTACTGAATAGTTGACGGGGCAAAGATGAGTTCAGAATCTTGGCAAGGGTTAGTCCATTCTTTCCAAGCTTTGGAACATTTGTGGCAAAATAGACGAGGCAGATTGGAACATTTGTTCCATCCAATTAAAATAGACAGCCTTATTTATTGAAAACCAGTCAGCTACGTGTTGCAGAAGGTTGGATGCCGAACTCCTTGAAAAAAGAGCGGCTGAAATGAGAGAAGTCTTTGTACCCAACTTGCAAGGCTATTTCCCCAATGGGCAAGTCTGATTTTTCCAGTAAGGATTTTGCTTTTCGCAAGCGAATGGAGCGAATATAATTGGCAGTGGATTCGTCGGTCAAAGCTTTGAGTTTACGATGCAATTGGGTGCGGCTCATGGCAATTTCCCTGCATAAATAATTGGTATTAAAAAGCTCATTGGCCATATTGGATTCAATGATCTGGTTAAGTTCTTTTAGAAATGCAGCCTCCTTGTTTTCTCGATCATCTGCTTGCTCACTATCATTTGTAGATTCTGAAAGGCGTTCCTTTAGTCGTTTACTCTGGGCGGCCAAATTTCTCAAACGCACCAGCAATTCTTCTTTGTCAAATGGCTTGGTTAAATAAGCATCTGCTCCGTGGGCAAGGCCAGTAACCTTATCTTCCTGGGTTGCTTTCGCTGTCAGCAAAATAATTGGGACATGGCTGGTGAGCCGATCCGATTTAAGTTGTTGGCAAACTTCGAAGCCGTCCATCTCCGGCATCATCACATCACAGAGGATAACGTCGGGGATGCTTTCCAAGGCTTTGTCCATACCCTCCTTTCCATTGTGGGCGGTATCAAGGGAATATTCTTCTTGTAAACAGGAAATGATGTACTCCGCCACATCGGCATTGTCCTCAACAATGAGAACCAGTGGTTTTTCACCATTGGTGGTTGTTGAGGTAGGAATTGGGGAATTAACTACACTGCTGTCTTCAATAATTGAAATTGATCGCATAGGAGTATCCATTGTTGTGGACTCCAAAGCATTTTGATGAATGGGCAGTTGAACTAAAAAGGACGACCCTTTGCCTGCCTCACTTTCTACATTGATTCTTCCGTCGAGTAAATACACTAATTCCTTTACCAATGCCAGCCCAATCCCCGAGCCTTCGCCTGAACGTGTAGCAGAATTGTCCACTTGATAAAAGCGGTCAAAAATATGGGGAAGCTTTTCACTTGGGATACCCCTGCCTGTATCCTTCACTGTCAGTTGCAGATAAGGGCTGCCATTTTCCAAAACCTGTTCTGCAATGACTTTGACACTACCGTATTTAGGTGTGAACTTGATGGCATTGGACAAGAGGTTGATGAGAACGTGCTGCATTTTGGTTTCATCAAAATCCATCACGAGGCTTTCTTCTTTTGAGAAAAAAGCAAGGTTGAGGTTTTTGTTTTCGGCCAGGGAATGGCAGGATTCGGTCAGGTATTGCAGGTAGGGGATGATGTCACCTCGCACCCAGTTGATAGACAAGCTGTTTGTCTCGAGTTTTGAAAGATCGAGCAGTTGGTTGACCATGTTCAACAGGCGGTCACTATTTCGTCCGATGATGGTTTTTATCTTTTCATTGCCACTGATTTGTCCGGCCATACCCTTTATGACCGTAAGCGGTGTACGGAATTCGTGGGTGATGTTGGTGTAGAAGCGGCTCTTGAACTGGTCGAGTTCTTTTAATCTGTTAGCTCTTTCCTGTTCGATCTGCAATCGGGTCTGCATTTGCCAACGTCGGCGCTGATAGAGGAAGATACCTGCCATAAGTGAAATTAGGGTCAAGACATATAAAGTGTAGGCCCACCAGCTTTTCCACCAAGGAGGGAGCAAAACGACGGACAAGTTTATTCCATGGTTTTCCGAAAGGCCATTTTTTGTGTAGGCTTGAACCTGAATTTGATAAGTCCCAGCTGGAATATTTGAATAGTTAACTGTAGGGTACTTTGTGACTTTCCAGTCCCTTTCATGAGGAAACAGGCGATATTGATAAGTTATGGGAGAGTTGAACATGAAGCCTGAAAAACGGAACCCAAATGACTTTGCATGGTGAGGTAACACCAATTCAGTGGTATTCGAGATATGATTAGTAATTAAGCCCTTCTTTCCAGGCATTTGCTTTTCTCCCATAACAGTCAGTTCGGTCAAACTCAGTTTAAGAGAATCTGATTGATTATTTGAAAATTCCTTAGGAGATATTCTGGTCCACCCATTGCGATCTTCATTTGAAAAATAAACAGATCCATCATTTCCCAGCATACCCGTTCGGCTGGAGGGAGTTGCATCCCTCTCATTTTTAAAAGAAAACCACGATTTCTTATCTATGTCTAAACGGACGAACAAGCTTCGGTCAAAAGAAGAAACCCAAAGAATGCCTTCTTTATCGAATACGATGCTGGCCGCTTTGTCAATAGGAAAATTATTTTCAATTGAATTAAACCACGTTACAGGTTGATTGGGCTTTTCAAGGTTAATTACCCCAAGCCCTGATCCATCCTGGGCAAAAACGATCTTGTCATCATGGTGAGCAAAGAAACGAAGGGTACCCATAACCCCATTCCAATAGTCATGGCTTTTGTCTGATTTCTTGTCAATCACAGTAATGAATCGCAATGCACCGGTTTTTGTACCTCCAACCCATATTTTTCCCTCTTGATCTTCAATTAGTGCTGTAGGAAAATTTCCACCAATTTGATGTGAAGGTTCCGCCTCTAGGAAGTAATGAATCCAATTTCCAGTTGTTGGGTTTAAACAGGCTAACCCTTGTCCATCGTGAGCGGTCCAAATTTCACCATCCTTGTCCTTTATCATACGGACTACCAGGTTTGATGGCAGGCTGTTGGGGTCTCGAGGGTTGTGGACATAGTTCTTGGTTTGGTTGGTTTCAGGATTAAAACAAAATACCCCAACTGAATCCGAAGGGTATGATCCCCAGATATTACCATTTTTATCAACGGCCATTCCGGTGGCTGCCCAGTCGGGGCTATTATTTCCAAAATAAGGTGAGGAATTTATATGTTCCAAATTCAGGTCCTTGAGGTAATAAAATTGGCTTATGCCTGAGTTTTGATCCACATTGACCAATAGAGGATAATGGACGTAATTCTGTTGTTTTCGAACATCATATAAGTACTCCGCCCAAATAGTCCCGTCAGCAGGATTGGAAGTCATCGACAATGGGCCTACCCAGCGGTCTTCAGAATCGGAACCCTTCAGTTTTTGATAGAGGCTTGTCTTTTTAAAATCTTCAAAAAGATGGGTGCCTTGTTGCAGGTCGTAACTTTCTGCTTTGGGTGTTATTTTCAGGACTTTTTGGCTATTGGGCTTATCTGCCCCCGTAACCCAAATAGTCCCGTCTCTACTTTCGTAAATTTGCCAAACGGCAATGGTAACGGGAAAATACTCCGCGGTAGATGAAAGGTGATCATATCGGAGTAGTTGAGAGAGTGAATCGTTTAAGCGAAGAGTCCCAACCCATAATCCGCCTTTTCGGTCTTCCATAAGGGAAAAAGCCATTGGTGTTTCAAAGTCTTTTGCACCCGGAGTGTGCGGTTTATAGGGGTGATAGTACATGTTTTTAAAAGTACCTTTTTTGCGATCCATTTTTTGTAACCCGGCCGCCGTGGCTACCCAAAACTGGCCACGGCTGTCCTCCAGCATGCCCCTGACTGCGTTCGTCCATACACTGGTAGAATCTTGAGGATCATGGTAAAAGATCTCAAAAGAGTTAGTTGCAGAATCATAGCGATTAAGCCCACCGGCTTCAGGGCTTTCATAGGGAATGCCTGTTGCGATCCATAGCGTATTTTGTTTATCAGGATAAATATTCATCACATATGGGTGGCTTAAGCTGCCAGGCCGAGAAGGGTCGGGAAGAAAGCGTTCAAAGCGTTCGGTTTTCCGGTCAAAACGATTGAGTCCTTGGATTGTTCCAAACCATAAGTTACCTTCCGCATCTTCTGCAGCACACCATATCCGGTTGTGACTGAGGGAGTTAGGATCGTCCGGATCATGTTCGAAATGCCTGAATTGTTCCGTTGCTGGATTGAAGCGATACAAGCCGTCTGTAAAGGTGCAAACCCAAAGATGATCAAGATGATCCCATAGCAGGTATTTAACAGCAGGATGAGTGAGGGAGGTGGTGATATCAAGCGTGTCTTCTTCGGATTTTTTGAAGGTTACGAACTCCTGCCCATCATAGCGATGGAGCCCTGACTGAGAGCCAAACCACATATAACCGTAAGGACCTTGCACCATGCAAAATATTACGTTACCTAGTTGGCCGCCTGGTAAAGTGAACTCTTCAATTCTATATTCCGCAGTTTCTCCCACTAAAATATTAGGGCTTTCTTTTTGAGTGAAAGCAGTAATGGGAATTAGAAGGAATAGCAAGAGAATTTGGAGGAACTTTGCCATTTGGTTTGTTTTCTCTAAAGGTACGGCATTGGTTGGAAGACATCAAATAATCTAAAGCTAATTTAAGACCTTAAAGTGAAAAAGGTTATGAAATAATATCGAGAAATCTCAGCTGTTGATCCACCTTACTTTTTAAATTCATTAAAACTACCAATTTACTAATTCGTTAAATTCCCCAACTCCCCTTTTTCCGAAAGCATAACTGCTACTGAACGAGTCTTTTTAAATTGGGAAAAAATAATAATCATCACAACTGTAATTGGAACACTTAAAATCATTCCGGTAATGCCCCAAATAACTCCCCAAAATGAGAGGGCAATGATCGTAACCAATGGGCTGATGTTCATAGAACTGCCCATGATGCGAGGTTCCAAATAATTTCCAACAATAATTTGGATGAGTCCGACTACAATTAAAATAATTAGCGGGGCAGTAAGTTCGCCAAATTGGAAAAGCGCAAAAATAGCTGGGAAAAAAGTCGCTATTAGTGAACCAATAGTCGGAATAAAATTGAGGATAAAAATTAAAAAGGCCCAAAAAACAGGTGCTTCCACACCAATAAAAAATAAGACAATAAAGCTCAAACCACCCGTTACAAGGCTTACCAATGTTTTTAATCCGAAATAACTGGAAATGGATTTTTCGATTTTACCGAGTGTCTGTTGCGCTTTTTTTAATTCATTTTTATTATTAAAAATAACGGCCATTTTATGATCAAAATATGTTTCCTCCAAAACAATAAAAAGGGCATATAGCACAATCATAAATGCGTTGCTAAAGAGGCCGGACAAAGATGAAAGTAAAGCACTTAGTAAATTTTTAAAATCAAAATTTCCAACATATCCTTTTGCGCTTTCAATCACATCTATATTCAGCCAGCCATTTATTTGTTCGATAAGATGACTGGTGTTGTCCTGGTATTCAGTTAGTGAGCTGGCGAGCGTCTGAATGTTTGCAGAAAGTATTTCAATGACTATGGCCAAGGTAGTCAAAAGTATAGCCGCCGCGGAGACTACTTTCAACCAATTAGGGAAGTATTTTTTTACAATACTAATTTTATTTAAGGCTAATTTTAATTTCCTATCCACAAACCAAAGCAACATGCCCATGATAAATGGAATCATCAACCCCTGCCCAAAAATGAGCGCCACAATAATAATGGAGATGATGAAAAGGAGGTGAGCGAACTTCAGTATTGTCATGAATGTTGGAGGATTAAATTATTTTGGTGAAATTAACATTTGTAGGAATATATTTCATGCAAGTCGTAAATTAATAAAAGTGACACCCTTTTAAAGGGTGTCACTTTTATTAAGCACTTAATTTTAAAGAAAAATACAATTCAAAAAGGGATAATGCACAAGTCCTCTAAAGAGTTGCATGAAGATGCTAAATTAATCACAGTAATTGCAATTGCCAATCTATCACATGCTAAAAATTAAAGACAGTTATGTGTCTTGACTACCTAATTCATAAGATGTTTCAATTTCGAAGAATATATTCATTAGGCGATTTCCCAAATCGTGCCTTAAAATTCCTGGAAAAAACCTTTTCAGATTTGAATCCTACACTGTATGCTACTGCCTTTACCGATGAGTGCTCCTTGTCCTCAATCATCCGCCTTGCCAACAATAACCGAATTTCATTGATATATTTTTTTGTGGTTAACCCCGTCATTAATTTTATTTTTCGGTTGAGGTGGGTAGGTGTGATTGATAACGTTTCCGCAATTTTGGCTACATTTAGCTCAAGATCAGTTGCCATATTACCGATTACTTCTTCTGCTTGAATTAGCCAGGCTTTGTCATTTTCATTAACCATGGAATTTAAATGGCCTGAATTATATAAATCAGAGTCCAATAAAAAATCTCTGGTCAATTCCTTTTCAAGTTTTTGTTCTTCGGCAAAATTTAAAAGATTATAAACGATTGTTTTTAATTCGGTTTCATCAAAAGGCTTCGTCAAATAATCGTCAACTCCAATTCGCAATGCTTTAATTTCATTTAAAATATTAGTGTTAGCTGTAAGGGTTAAAATTGGTATCGCACTCCAGGGTGCGTTCTTCTTAATTGCTTCAATTAATTCCATCCCACCCATAATCGGCATCATTAAATCAGTAATAATCAATTCAGGTTCTTTCCTTTCTATTTGACGAAGTGCTTCTTTACCATTATGCATGAATACCAAGTCGTAATCGGAGTCTAATATATTTTTCAAATACTCGCAAAATTCCAAGTTGTCTTCGACGATTAGAATATAGCCTTCTGCCTCAACCACATTGGGTTGTGGTTCGGCAACAAGCTTATTTATTTTTGGTACGGGAATAAATTGGAGCGTTTCTATTCCGTTGGACTCTTGAACGGCTTTTAATTGTTTTGGAAACTCAAAAACAAAAGAACTACCCTTGCCAAGTTCACTCTCCACCCTGATGTTCCCACCCACCAATTCTGCATATTCTTTACAAATGGACAATCCAATTCCGATGCCTCCCTCTGGGACGATTTTCCCGCTTTTTGCCTGGTAGTACCTGTCGAAGACATGCGGCAGGTCTTCCTCGGCAATCCCCCTGCCCGTGTCGTGGACAACCAGTTCAACCTTCTCGCCCGAGCTCTTCACGTACAGGTCGACCAGTCCGTCGGTTTCGGTGTACTTGAGCGCGTTGGAGAGTAGGTTGCCCACGACCGTCTCCAGTTTTTTTGCGTCAACGACCAGTTCTACATCGGGTAGGCGGGAATCAGGGAAGGCCAGCTTGATACCCTTGGCATCGGCCAACAACTGGAATTTTGAATGCATGTACCGGAGGAAGTTGTGGAGGCTGACCCGGTTATAATCGAACTTTGTTTGGACGATTTCCCCTTTTGACAGTTCCTGTATTTGGGTGCTCATGGTCAACAACTGCTCACTGTTCGCAAGCACCCCCCGCAGTGTCTGCCTGTCCGCATTTGACAACGAGGGCCGGTTCATCAATTGTTTGACCGGGCCAGAAATCAGGGAAAGAGGCGTCCTAAGTTCGTGGGCTATATTGGTAAAAAGCCTAGATTTCAAGACATCGACCTTTTGCAGTTCTTCAGCTTGGGCTTCGATAATTTTTTTGTTCTCTAAATCTTTTTTTAATAATTCATTGCGCCTTTTGATCAGCCGATATGCCCAAATCAGCCCAAGCATTGTTAAAACCGCAATCCCCCCCAATGCCAAAGAAAAATATAATTGGACTTGTTGTTTTTCGATTTTAAGGTTTAGTTTTTCCTGTTCTGCCTTTTTTTCCTGTTCAAACCGGTCATTGAGCAATGCGGCAATTATCTCATATTTGTTCTGGGCTTCTTCTTCTTCATAGACATTCAGGTTTTCCTGAGCCAGTTCGTATGCTTTCTGATAATTGCCTTCTTTTTCATAAATAGCTGAAAGCACTTTGTTGACCTCCTTTGTAATCTCAGGCATTGGGTTGTGCCTGAATTTTTCTGCAAACTGTTTTGCCAACCGATGATTTCCTTTTTTCAATTGCAAGAGGCTCATCCCGCCGTAATTACTGGATAAAATAACCTGTTCATTCTGCTTTTCACTGATGTCAATCCCAAGGTTGAAATAATGTTCTGCGGAGTCAAGTTGGTTTTGGTGGAGGAAAGCTTCTCCCATTTTAAAATAAACAAACCCAAAATTATCGGACAGTTTTGTACGTTCCTTAAATGCAATTGCCCTCCTGCCTGTTGCTTTTACCGCTTCATATTTTTTTTGCTCCGTATATATCCACATTAGACTAAAAAACGAATACAGTTCAGAGTCTAAATCCTTAGTGTTCCGGGCAATATGGATAATTTCTTCATTTAGTCGAATTGAATTTTCATAGGCTTGTAAGTCATTATAGATGAGCGTAAGGTTGTACTTATTGGTTAGCATCAAAGAAGTGTCCTTATGAATTTTATTGAGTTCTGCTGCTTTAGATGCATAATCTATACACTTCAAATATTGTGATGTGTGGGCATAATAAGCCACATAAGCAGATAGGTAATACATCATGTTGATGCCAGTCGTATCTTTTCCGAAATAGGATTTCGCTTTTTCGAGATGTTGGAGCATTGTATCAAAGTCTCCCATTTTAAGCAGCATTTCGCCTCTTGCCAAATAAATATCAGCGAGCAATTGGTTGTTGTCTTCTAAGAGGGGAATGGATAAGGTAAAGAGGGAGTCTGCTTTTCTATAATCATTTATGGTTCGGTGCAATTGACCGAGTTTAAAAAGAGCTTTTCCCTGCAAAGAGTCAATATCATTGCCCTCTGCTAACTGAATAGCTTTGTCCAAGGCAATTATGGCATCATCAAATTCAGTGTTTTCTATATGTTTTGATGACTGGGATAACAAGACATTAATCTCGCTAATGACAGGTAATTTGGAATCATCGATTTGGGCATTTGCCTGCACAAAAAAAATGAGGCAAAACTGAAACAGCAGCAATGTTTTAGTATCCATAGAGGCACATTCTATTTTCCTCCGACAGAAGGAAAGTAATTGGTAAAGGTCAATTTTCTATAGTGTTTTCTGAGTTAATTCCAATTCCATTTTTGTCAAATATTACAAAGCGTGTGTTCTGCGAATAGCGTATTGCAAGAATCCTGCTATATACCATGTCCAAAGTGGAAGTTGAAAATCAAGGGTGGTTCATTTCTCATTCACTCTGTTCATAGCAACTAATCGAGTGGGTTCGGCGGTCGCAAATAAAGCAGTACAATTAGCAAAACCACTTGTAATGCAAGCACAAAAATTTTTCGGTTTACCTCTTGAAAGTTAATGAATAGTGCCCCGTGCAGTGCAATATATATCCACAGCGAAACAAATCCCCATTTTCTGCGAATGATTGCACCAACTGCTCCTATTGCAAGCACTAGCCCCATCACCAAAATATAAATGAAATATCCCGCTGGTGTGAAAGGAATTATTTGCTTGCCTGAGCGGGCATTTATAAACTCTTTTACTTCTAAAGTCGCCTCGGCTAAATCTGTAAAGTTTGTCATATCAAATGTTTGGGCAAGTAATGCTGCTCCAACACCAATTCGAACAAGTCCGTAACCAAGTAGAATTATGGCTATCAGTAACCCTATTTTATTTTTCATGTTAAACTTATGGTTCTTTGACAAATCCCGTGGAAGCCACTCAGAATATCAGAGTATTAGGGGGAAAGAAAAATTTTGAAAAAATTTTTCTTTCCCCCTAATACTCTGATAGAGAGGGAGATAAAAAAATAAAAAATTGAAAATTTTTTATTTTTTTATCTCCCTCTCTTCCTGTTTTTTTTCGCTCCACGAAAATTGTCAAAGAACCAAACTTATTAATCTTCTTCCGTTAGGCAAGTTTGTCCAGAGTTAATGAAGCTGCCTTATAATAACGAGAAGGATTTTAGGTCTTTAAAGGTGAGTTGTTTTTAGAATACAGACCCCAATGAGAAAAGGGGGAATACAAAGTAGAAATATTTTAAGGACAAATATTCAATGGATTGGGTTCGGACATTTTAATGTTTCTTTTCGTCACTAAATGTTTCTTTTCGTTCCATAAATGCCTTGCATAGAATGGATTCATCTATAGGTGAAATAATTTTATCACCATTTGTATTTTTTCGTCACCTAAAACCTCATCTGTCAAGGCATTTTTGGTGCAAATTGTGTCCATCTCCTGCACTGCAAGCGCTAATTGCAAATTCCTCTATTTTTTCACTTACCCCCACTGGTAATTGCTTTTACGATAAGCAGATGGCTTTTGCCTCAATCTCCCCAGCTTTATCCAAAGGTGTTTTCCAAGCTAAGTTTTTTATCAATGCTTCAAGTCTATTGAGGGTGGCTTCTGTTTGAAATCCAGATAACTCACCTTTAGAAATCCATGTTTCACATAAAAAATGCACCCCTGCTTAAATTAATCAGAAGAGTACAAACTATGAATCACAATTATTCATTCAAGATGCATCTTGGCAACTATTCCCAAGGTGCGTTTAATCGACTCCCATTTCTTTTCCACTTGCAGAAAAAAAGTGGATTGACCATATTTATTTACCTCACAGTTTTATTGATTCACACTAATCAACTCTCCGCCCAATCCTGCCTCACCGCCACCGAAATCAGCGAATACGTCGGAGGGCTAGACTGCAGCTTAGATGATTATGCCGACTTTGGCTATGCCATTGAAAGTTTGGGCGATTTTGATGGGGACGGGATTACAGATATGGCAGTTGGGGCAATCGGGCATAGTACTAGTGCAGGAGCAGTTTATATGTTGATGCTCAATGCCGATGGTACGGTAAAATCCAAACAAGAGATAAGTAGATATATTGGTGGATTAACAGGCTTGCAAAACAGCTATCTTTTTGGCAGTTCCATTACTAACATGGGGGATTTTGATGGAGACGGGGTTACAGACATAGCCGTGGGCGCTACCTTCGTCCGAATTCTATACCCAGATGGTTTTAATAATACGGCGGGAGCGGTTTATATGTTAATGCTGAACGCCGACGGTACGGTGAAAACCCAAAAGAGGTTAACTTATTCGGAGAATGGACTTAGTACTGGTATTTACCCCTTTGATGATTTCGGTTCGGGGGTTGCAAACATTGGTGATTTGGACGGGGATGGTGTTACAGATATTGTCGTTGGCGCAGGGGGAGATAGGGGCAGCCTTACAGGCAGTTTATATGCAAACTTTTCCGCTGACCGAGGGGCAGTTTATGTTTTGTTCCTAAACCCCGATGGTTCAGTAAAAGCAGAGCAAAGAATTACCGAAGGACAAGGGGGATTTTCGGTCGCCTTAGAAGATAAAGATGAATTCGGAAATGACGTGCGGGAAATTGGGGATTTAAATGGCGATGGAATAACAGATATTATCGTGGGTGCGCCGGGAGATGATGATGGTGGTACGGATAGAGGGGCGGTCTATATTCTATTCCTTGATACAGACGGTTCTGTTAAAGATTACCAAAAAATCAGTAGTACGGAAGGTGGGCTGTCCACTACACTGCAAAATGGTGGGAAGTTCGGGTTCAGAGTGGAAAGCATTGGCGATTTGGATGGTGACGGTATTCCTGAAATTGCAGTAGGCGCAAAAGATGACAATGATGGTGGTACAAGCAGAGGCGCTCTATACCTGATTAAATTAAATGCAGACGGAACGGTAAAAGCAGACCAAAAGATTAGCGATACGGAAGGCGGTTTTCAGGAAACTTTAGAAAACGATGATTTCTTCGGTACAGGCGTTGGGGTTTTAGGCGATTTGGACGGAGATGGCTATACCAATATCGCAGTCGGTCATTATGGTAATGGCAATCAGGGGCAAGGGGGTATCTATATTATTGATGTTGGGTGTACCAATGATGATATTATTTTACAAAAAGAATGCCCTGATACGGTTTTAAACCAAATAACAGCAAGTGTTTCGACCGCCTGTTTGAACGACATTTTACCTGTTATTACCAATGATACCTTCGATTTGGTCAGCCAGCCAGGCTCTATCGTTTTTGATGGAAGCGAAGCCGCCGTTTTTCAATGGCAACAAAGCTCAGACGGTAGCAATTGGGAAGACATTTCGGGGGCTACCTCTCAAGACTTGACGACTCCTGTCGTAGTAACGGGAGGTGTTTATATCCGCCGAGTTTATACGTTTGAATGTTGTGGCATTACCAGTTATTCTAATGAAATCCTAATCACTCAGGTTAATGAATCGCCCGAAGTTACGATTATGCCCCTTTATTACTGCCCTGGTGCAGGACAAAGTAGTGTGATAGACATTACCGTTACAGGTGGAGCAAGTCCATTTACTTATAGCTGGTCGCCTGCGGCGGGTTTGAATATGACCAATATTGCTGAACCCACAGTTACTTTTGGTACAAATGATATTTATGAGCTGACCGTGACAGGTGCAGATGGTTGTCAGGCAGTTGCTACGGCAATCATGATACCCATTCAGGCAGATGCAGGCGGTGCGACCACTTATATTTGTGAAGAGGGTGGGGTGCAAATTGGTAGGTCGGCTATTCCCGGAATTAGTGGAATCACTTACAGTTGGTCACCCACCAACGATTTAAGTTGTAGTGATTGCCCTAATCCAATTGCTAATCCTGCCACCACCACTACTTACACCTTGACGATTGATGATGGAAGTGCTTGTACGAATAATGACCAGATACAGGTCATTCCAAATGCGTATCAGGCAGATGCGGGAGCGGATGTCTATGTTTGCCGAGGTACGGATGTAACCATCGGAACACCCAATCAGGCGGCTATTTTTTACGGTTGGTCGCCTGGCTTATATTTAGATGACCAAACCATTGCTCAACCTACTTTTTTCAGCGGTGTTGTGCCTGACCCCAATCCATATACCTACATATTAACCACCTTTGACCCTTCCAATGGTAATTGTTATTCTACCGATACGCTATTGGCGCATGTCGCTTGGGCGGATGCAGGGGCAGAAGATACCGTTACAACTTGCATGGAACCCCTTCAAATTGGCACACCTGATTGTTGTAATGGGCAAGCCACTTACGAATGGACCATTTTAAGTGGGGATGCAAATAGTTTTTATGACCCCTTCACCGATACTTATTCTAATACGTCCAATATTCCTATGCCTTATGTGTTACCTACTACACAACTGACGGAATATCAAGTTCGAGTAACCTGGGGACCAAACCCCGATAATAGTGGCGGGGCAGATTGCACGGACTCTCGATTTATTGATGTGCCCTGTTCGGGTTGTCCTATTGTAGATGCACAATTTATCAATACCGTATCCTGCGGAGTAGGCACACAAGGAACGATTATTGACCCTGGACTTCACCCTACCTATTGGACTTTTAGTTGGACTCGAACGGATGGTAATCCAGTTACTAATTTAAGCTGTACAGATTGTGCCAATCCAAGCCTGCTCAATGATTTAACCGCCGATGTGACTTATCGGTGCGATTATACCAGCACCATTGATAATAACATCACTTGCTTTTTTGAAGTGGATGTTTTTGACTCGAATGTCGCTTTGCCCACTCCTTTGGCACAAGATGGTATTACCTGTAACGGTATAGGGGTTCAAATTGGCAATTCCCCTGTCGTTGGTTGGAGTTACAGTTGGTTACCGACCACGGGTTTGGACAATCCTTCGAGTTCTAATCCCACAGCAATGCCTACTCAAAATACACAATATACCCTCTTTGTGACCGATGATGCAACAGGTTGTACGGTAGATACGACCATTACAGTATATGTTTTTGATGCGATAGGGTTGACAAAGGAAGATATGGTGGCTTGTAATGGGCAAGCTATTCAGATTGGTGCCCCTGCCCAAGCTGGTTATACTTATAGCTGGTCGCCCAGCACTAATTTAGATGACCCCAATATTGCCAATCCAACCGTTAGTTTTAATGGAGTAAATATCACTTATACTTTGACGGTCACAAGTGCCAATGGATGTTCGGAGATGGCAACGGTTTCTTTGACGAATACCCCCAGTTTTGGGATAATTGCTGGAGATATAAGTGTTTGTGAAGGTGGGAGTGCTACACTGTCAACGAGTATTGGCGGCGCAAGCAGCAACTCTGATTTGGTTTATAGTTGGTCGCCAACTACAGGCTTAAGTTGTAGTGATTGTCCCAATCCGACTGTTTCTGGTTTAACCTCTAATACGGTATATACCGTGACACTTTCTGCTCCGGGGGGAACTTGTGCAGGAAACGATAATGCCACTGTAACAGTACTTCCACCACCAAGTGTGACTTTATCTGACCAAAATTTATGCACAGGGTCGGTACAAATTGGCACTATACCCTTGGATGGATACAGTTATAAATGGCTACCTGAAACGGGGCTGGACGACCCCAATATTGCCAATCCCAATGCTGCCCCTTCGGTTACCACTACTTATACTTTGTTTGTAACCAATGGAAATGGCTGTATGGCGAGTTTTGACCAAACTGTTAACGTATTAGGTCCACAAGCGGAGGCTGGTGCAGATTTGACGATTTGTGAAGGGGAGGCAGTAACGATTGGAAGTGCCGCAGCATCTGGTGTGACTTATACCTGGTCACCTACTACCAATTTGAGTAACCCTAACATTCCTCAGCCAACTGCAAACCCTGACGTTACAACTACCTACACACTAACTACCACCTCGGGCGGCTGTTCAGCGGTGGATGAAATTACGATTACCGTCATTGACGAACCACTCAATGTACCTTCTTTAGACCCTGTTGCTATTATATGTGAATCGGACTGTCAAACTATTGGAATAGCGGATAATCCTAACTATGAATATCAATGGTTGCCTGCATCCGCTGTTGTCAGCCCCAATGCTTCCATGACTCTGATATGTCCGTCGGAAAATACAGCTCTTTCCCTGATTGTTACTGACCCGGCTACGGGTTGTAATAAAACACAGGAAATAGAGGTTTACATGACTTCAGGAGGTAACTGTTTTGAAATATGCGACAACGGCATTGACGACGACGGAGACGGTCTCATAGACTGCGACGACCCTGACTGCAATGCCGTTAGCTTTACCCTTCAACAAGACTGCCCTACAGCAGGTATTGACTTAACCGCTACTGGCGGCACAGCACCTTATTCCTTCATCTGGGACGACATGCCGCTCGGTGCCCACTGGACATTCGAAAACACGACCGATGATATGTCCGGTAACGGAAACCATGAACAAACAGCATCCAGTATTGGTACACCCACCTACTCCAATGATGCAGTGGAAGGTCAATACAGTCTTTCCTTGGATGGAGGCACCTACCTAAGATACAGCCAGGACAATGGGGCGAGCTTCATGGAAACAGCTTTCACCCAACTATCTGTTTCATTCTGGATGAAACCCACCGGACTCAGTGGTAACCAGACCATTATTGACGAGGGTGGAGGAACGAATGGGCTGGCTGTATATCTGGTGGACAACGTGCTCAACTTTTCCGTGAGGGACGGTGGTAGCCAGGTTAATGCAAATACCCATTTATTCCCATCAGATGGAGGATGGCACCATGTGGCAGCAGTTTATGACAATGGCCTTATCAACCTGTTTTTGGACGGTGTCGGCGGCACCCCTGTCTCCACTGGATTTGTCGACAATGAAATCAGTGCCCATTCCGGCAATGGAGGAATAGGTTATCGAGATGGCGGCAGCGGCAATGGTGGTGGAAGTGGGGATTACTATACGGGACTCTTAGATGATTTCAGGTATTTTGCAGATATTGGACTATCCGATAGTCAAGTTGCTGACCTTTCCCGGAACGATGGTGACCGCACTGGGCTTTCAAGCGGCACTTATAATGTTACAGTTACTTCGGCGAACGGGGTTTGTCCTTCTTCCCAGTCAATAGCCGTTGATTTTGGCACCTGCTCCGAAATCTGCGACAACGGTATTGATGACGATGCCGACGGGCTGGTCGATTGCAACGACCCGGACTGTCCGGGTGTTACTGTCCAGTTCGAAAATACGGGCTGCGTTTCACTTGACCTTTACTGGAACAACAGTGGAACAGAAATATTCTACGCCACTATTGACCCAGATGAGATTTGGAGTCAGGCGACCTATCCCGGAAACGAGTTGGTAATCAGGGAAAATAGCGGCGGTTATCTTGTATCAACCTATAACGCTACCAACGATTGCATTCAATCTGTTCAAGTCAAGACAAGGGACAGAATATCAATTACGAACAATGGGTGCAATCCGGTGAATCTTTATTGTGATGAAATTACAGCAGATGGGATAACCTATGACATGGGGATAATTAATGTGGGTGATAGCACTACCATCTGGCCAAGTGCTGACTCTGCTCATATCTATGCCATTGATATAGTTACCGGTGACACTGTTTTGGATGAACGGACAAACCTAACTGATTGCTTCTATAATTACGAAATTTCTTGTGTGTCTGAAATTTGTGACAACGGCCTCGATGACGATGGCGACGGTTCATTTGACAGCAACGACCCTGATTGTTCCACCTGTTCTGTTGGCCTCTTATCAAATTCTGATTTTGCATCCAACCTCACCAATTGGACGAATCAGGGTAACACCACCATTCAAGTTGAATCAAATGGGAACAAGTATGCCCGGATTTCAGGGGGTCAAGGTGGTTTTGTTCAAGGTGTGGCGACCACTGAAGGGACAACTATTACACTTTCTTTTTTTGGGAAAAAAACAGGAACGGAAGGAGGTTGGGGAGGTTTGACATTTCACGACGCCGGAGGGACAAAAATAGGTGCCGACCAAGCAGTGCAAATCAATTCTTCCAATTTCCAACAATACAATATTTCTTTCGTCGCTCCTGCAAATGCGGTCTCAGTGAGGGCTTTTGGTTGGAAAGATACAGGGACTGGCACACTTGATTTAGATGGTTTTTGTTTGACCGACATGGCAGTTGAAATCTGCGACAACGGCCTTGACGACGACGGCGACGGCCTCACTGACTGCGACGACCCCGACTGTTCCAACAGTTTCACAGTAACCACCAACGCCACCTCGCCCAGCATCTGCGTCGGTGGCAACACCACCATCTCCGCCAATGCTAGTGGAGGGAGTTCACCTTATACCTATGTCTGGGACAACGGTCTCGGCAATAGCATCAGCCACAATATCAGCCCATTGACCACCACGACCTATACCGTCACCGTGACGAGCAGCACTGGCTGTACCAGTACCGCACAGGTGACCATAACGGTTAACTACTGCGCCGAAGACTGTAACGATGGCATCGACAACGACGGCGATGGCCTCATTGACTGCGATGATCCCGACTGCGGCCTCTCGTTGGCCGCTACCCCCACGGATGCCTCCTGCGGAAACAACGACGGTCAGGTGACCATCACCGCCAGTGGTGGTAGCAACAACTATGAATACAGCGACGATAATACAACGTGGCTTCCGGGCAACACTTTCTCTTCCCTCTCTCCCGGCAACCATACCTTTTATGCAAGAAATGACAATGGGACCTGCACTGCCTCTGTGGATGCAACGGTGGGCGAGGCATGCGAAGACTGTTCCGACGGGGTGGACAACGACGGTGACGGCCTGACCGACTGCGCCGACCCCGACTGTGCGCCTGTGGTCAGTGCAGGCTCCGATGTCTCGATATGCGGTGGAGCCAGCATCGGCCTCACGGCTACCGCAAGTGGTGGCAGTACACCCTATACCTATGCCTGGGACAACGGCCTTGGTGCAGGGTCATCGAAGTCTGTCAGCCCAGCCAGTACAACAACTTACACAGTGACCGTGACCAGTGCTTCGGGCTGTACCTCCACTGCCCAGGTGACCGTAACGGTAAATGTCTGTACCGAGGACTGCACCGACGGAGTGGACAATGATGGGGATGGCCTCGTTGACTGCGATGACCCCGACTGCCAGGCGGTGGGCATGCCCCAGTTGGTGGACGATGTTTTCAGCTCATGCCCGGGTATTGAATACAACAACCTGGTGAGCGTCAATGATGTCAACCTGCAAAGCCCGGTCTTCACTATAGCTGCCCAGCCATTGAAAGGCACGGTCACCATCAATGATTTTGGTGCATTCACCTACACGCCGGCGGACAGCCAATGTGGTGTAGCTCAGTTCACCTACCAGGTGTGCAATTCCGTCACAGGGTGTTGTGCAACGGCTCAAGCGACTATCAACATCGGTGACAGCGACCCGCCGACCTTACAGAACGTACCCGCAGATATCACCATCTCTTGCGATGATGAAATACCCGTGCCCCCTATCGTGTTTGGTTTGGACGCCTGCCCCGGCATCTACATACAGATGGAAGAGACCGACGACATGGGCAGTCTGGGCGCATGTGGCAACTATACCATTACCCGAACCTGGACGACGACCGACCTGTGCGGCAACTCCGCCAGCCAGTCCCAACAGATTACCGTGACCGACCAGACAAAACCGGAAATGTTCAGGGTCTATACTTTGCCCAATGGAAAAAAACTTGTGGCGGGCAATGCCCAGCGCACCTCCCACCTCTGGAAATACGTGAAGTTTCCCATCCACTTCGATGCGCCGCCTTTGGTGTTTGCCCAAGTGACCACCGAGGGCGATGCCGCTGCGGTGGCTGTACAGACGAGGTACATTTCCACCACCGGTTTTGAAGTGCGGCTGCGGGAAGAGGAGGCGGCCGACCAGTTGCACGGGGGGGAAACGGTATCGTGGATGGCCTTGGAGCCCGGCACTTTGGATGCCGCTGGGGTCAAAATGGTAGCTGGATTTATGAACAACGCCAATCACAACGACCAAAGCCTTACCTATCCGGTGGCATTTTCATCAAAGCCCGCCTTTATCTCTTCGGTGAACGGCACAGCCCAAGCAGACCCTGTCAGCGTGAGAATCAAGTCAGAGACGGCAAGTGGCCTTCAGATCTCACTACAGGAAGAGCAGTCGGCCGATAGTGAAACGAACCACCCAAATGAAAAACTGGCCTGGCTGGCTGTCAGTAACGGACTGGATATTCTTGATGAAAACGGCGGCTTTGTGGCCGAAAGTGGCACGGTCGGTACCAGCCATGCCTGGACGACCGTAAACCTTGCCCACCGCTTCACCAAGCCCGTGGTCCTGTTTGGTGGTCTCTCAACCAATGCGGTCCAGGCAGCTGTCATCCGGGTGCGGAACGTTACGCAGAACAGTTTTCAGGTACGTGTTCAGGAGTGGGACTACCTTGATGGCAACCATGGCAATGAAACACTGGGCTACCTCGTCGTGGAGGGCAGTATCCCGACGGATGAAGTGTTTTACTGCTTTAATGAAAACCCACTCCAACCAGGACAGGACATCATTGCCATCGACAACTGCGACGGTCAGGTGGCATTTGGCTTCATTGAAAATGAAAATATGTTGGCAAATGGCATACAGTCCAACAGCACCTGGACAGCCATTGACGATTGCGGCAATGTAAACCTGGTCACCAGGTACGACACCTGCCGAGTGGCCGCATTCCGCTTGAAAACCTTACTGGCGGGCGGCTTTGTGGACAATTTCACCGCTGACCTTATGCAGGACGGTCTGAGGGGCAAAGGGTATTTGCCCACTGAAGAGCCTTATGCTGCCATACAGTCATTCAACCATAAGGGCCTCGGCGGCAATGAAATAATCAGTCCCGGCCTTTTGGATATCACTGGCAGCCAGGCAGTAACGGATTGGTTGTTTGTTGAGTGCAGGGACACGGACGTTGACAATACTGTTTTGTCAACGAGTTCTATTTTGTTGCGCCGTGATGGGAGCACCATAACGGCAGAAGGAGAAGATGTGATATACTTATGGGATCTCCCTGAAGGGGACTATTACATCTCCGCCCGTCACCGCAACCACTTGGGGATGATAACGGATACGCCTTGGGAGCTCAGTTCCGAAAACCCTCCGTTGATCGACCTGACCATCCCTGCTACCGCTGTAAGGGGCGGGGCAAGTGCAGGAAGTGATGTACACGGCCTCCGCGCTATGTGGGCTGGTGATTTTAACAGCGACGGGCAGGTTATCTTCCAGGGCCCATACAACGATGTCTTCTTCCTGTTCTCCAAAGTCTTGTCTGAGTGGGGCAATGTTGACCATTTGGCCAACTATATTTCCTACGGGTACAATATGGAGGATTTCAATCTCGATGGGAGGACCATCTTCCAGGGGCCAAACAACGACCGTTCAATGGTTCTTTACCATACCGTGCTCAAGCATAAACAGAATTCTGAGTATCTGGCAAATTTCATTGTGGTTTCGGCCATGCCTTAATTGGCCGGATACAGGGGTTTAAATATATAAGACAAAAAACAAACATATGAAAACAAACACTACCAATAGGGATGGGCAAGGGCTGCCCAATAAGCCGCCCACTGATGAGGTTGATAGACAAGGGCCTGAAACGGTTAGACACACAGAAGTGGGTACTCAAGGACGACTAGATGATATGGCCCGTGTCAAAAGGGAGTTGTCCCTGTTGCTCTGGTTTTGGGAAAACCCTTTTTGATGAACAGATTGCATGCTCAGCGGGCCTAATACTTTTAATACATGGAAATACGCTAAAATAAGCGGTATCTTTTGTCTCTTGAACTTGGCAACTGCTTTTCCAAAATCAAGTTCATGGCCATAAAAAGTTAATTTTCGGCTAAAAAAAGATTTGTTTTGTACTCATCGATATTTGGTGGCAGCTCAATGGCTGGCACCTTTTTTTCATGGCTGAAAAAGAAAACGCTACATGCCAGAACGGCCGAGGCAGGGGCACTAGATTGAATCAATGAAAACCAGATAAATAGTCCTATTTTCCATCAACTGAGTGTGGCATGTGCAAAATGTCCACAAAGAATCCCATTCACCTTTATTTTGATCCGTTCGAACACCTCAATGGCATGATTGAAATTCATTTTTAAACATCCAATAGACCCTCATTGAATTTATAGCCTTCATAATTCACTTTAAATAATGCACTATATAAGGCTGGAATAAATAATAGTGTGATAATAGTTCCAAACAATAATCCAATCATGATGCTCACGGCCATGCCTTCCCACATTTCGCCTCCGCTTAAATACAAAGGAATGAGGCCAAGAACTGTGGTGAAGGTAGCCAGTAAAATGGGTCGGAAACGTTGCAGGCATGCAGCAATAACTGCATCTTGATTGGTTCGACCGAGGCTTTGTTCTATCTCCATTCGATCCACCAATACAATGGCATTGTTGATGACAATGCCGGCCAAGGAAATTACACCTAAAAAGGGCATAAAACCAAATGGTTCTCCAAATGTTAACAAGCCGATCACCACTCCGATAACTGCGAGTGGGATAGTCAATACCACCATTGTCATTTTTCTAAATGAATTAAATTGAATAATTAATAATAGCACTATTATAAATCCAGAAATGGGTAAATATCCAATGACTGAACCCATACTCTCGGCAGTATTTTCGGCGTCTCCACCAAATTTATAAGTATAGCCTTCTGGCCATGTTTTTACTTCTTCCTCTATCCAAGGAGTAATTTCTCCCATAATAGCTGAAGCATTTGCACCTACCCTTAATTCACTCGTAACGTTAATTGTCCGGCGTAAATCCAAACGCTTTATTTTCGAATATTGCCATTGTGGAACAATGGAAGCCACTTGCAGTAAAGGCACACTTCTTCCTGACCCTTGCGAATATATATTCAGCGTTTCCAAAGATGCCAAAGACTGTTGCTGGTTGGCATCGCTCCGCATAATTATCGGAATTGATTTATCATCCTCACGGTAACTGCCCGTTTGAAAACCATCCAAAACTGTTTTCAATGAAGTGGCTATATCTGAACTGGTAACCCCCGCATTTTGAGCTCTATTTTGATCGATTTGAATTAGAAATTTTTTACTCTTTGGGCCCCAATCATCTTTTACATTTTTTGTCCCATAAATAGTAGATAATTTTAATTTCGTATTTTCTGCTAAAATAGAAAGCTGGTCTGGTTCGGGGCCAGATATTTTTATTTCAATAGGAGTGCCTCCACCGCCGCCAGCTAATGCGGAAACTTTTATATCTGCATTCGGGAAATTGTTAAATGTAAATTTATCTAACTTGGTAACCATCACATAATTTTCATTAAAGGAGGATGTATTTACCAAAATATGAGCATAATTGGAATTGGCTTCATCAGGTGAATACCCAAGGTCATAGGATTCTGGCCCTTCACCAATATAGGATGACCAATCGTTAATGCCCAAAGGGCGATCATTATTTGTTTTTAAAGAATCCGTCATAAATTTTTCTATCCGACTCACCACCTCTTTGGTACGTTCTATTTTATTTCCTTCCGGTAAATTAATGTCCACCGTAATCATATTCCGATCGCTGTCTGGGAAAAAGACAAACGGAATTTTTGTAAAACCAAATAGTGAAATAAAAAATGCTACAAAAATTATTAAAATAACTAAAAGCTTATTTGCTAATGCGGCGAGGATTAAATCTTTGTAATACCCTTTTAAAGAATTAATTATTCTGTCAACCAATCCAGGTTTGCTTTCTCCTTTGGGTTTTACTTTTAAAAATAAATAACAGAACATAGTGATGACAGTCAAAGCAATAAACCACGATGACCCCAAGGCAATGCTGATGACAACGAATATGGGCCCAACAATATCGCCCATCGTCGTTGGAGATAAATAAAATGCTAAAAATGCAGCTGAAGTGGTCAAGGTGGAAATTAATAATGGCATCCACAATTCCGAAAATGCTTCAATGGCAGCTTGTTTTTTGGGGATGCTGTTTTCCATTTTCACCATAATGGTTTCGGCAACCACAATGGCATTGTCCACCAACATACCCAAGGCCATGATCAAGGCCGCCAATGTTACTTGGTTCAACCCAACATCCATCATGCCCATGATCATCAAAGTGGTGATGGTAACAATGGGTATCAAACTGGCAATGACCAATCCAGTACGAATACCGAGAAAAATTAGCATGACCGCCAATACAATAGCGATGGACTGCATCAGGTTATTAATAAAATCGCTTATTTTAAAATCGATATAAGTATCAAGTGAAGAAACTCGGGTCAGTTCCAATCCGACCGGCAGTCGTTTTTGCCAGTCACCAACTACTTTATTTACCTCCTCCCCAAGTGCGACCACATTTTCATTTTCTTTTAAATTTACATGAATAGAGATAGCATCTTTTCCATTTATGCTCACAATTTGTTTAGGTGGATCTATATAACTTTTTTTCACAGTGGTGATGTCTCCCAACTTTACCAATTGAGAACCATTGCCCACGGCGATGAGCATATCACGTATATCTTCTACCGAATTAAAATTCCCGGTCGGTTCTAAAATAATTCTTTCATCACCGACATTCACTTGACCACCTGAATTTAAAATATTTGTAGCCCCGATGCTTTGTTGCAATTTCGATGCGGACAAGCCATATTCTTTTAATCGGGTATTGTCGAATTCTACAAAAATCCGTTCATCCTGCACACCTCCCAATTCCACTTTTGCCGCGGCAGGTAATTTAATAAAATCATCTTTTATATCATCCGCATATTCCTTCATTTCGGCATAGGAAAATCCATCGGATATTAGGCCGACCACAATGCCATATACATCGCCAATTCCGTCGTCATTTAATTCGGGTTCGACCCCATCGGGCAAGCCTTCAATTGAATTTAGTTTTCTCCGTAACCGATCCCATACGGCTTGCATGTTTTTTCCCTTTACCTCATCTTTTAAAGTTACGCTGACTATCGAAAGGCCCGTTCTTGAAGTACTCGTCACTTTTTTTAATTCGGGTAATTCTTGGGCTTTTTTTTCTATTTTATCGGTCACCAATTGCTCCACCCGCTCTGGGCTGGCACCTGGAAATTGGGAAACCACTGTGGCCACTCGAATGGTATATGGGGGCATACTGTCTCTCGATAAATTGTAATACATGGAAATACCCAATAGGATAATAGTGCCTAATACCATGAAGGTAATCCTGTTCTTGTCTATGGAGAATTGTGCTAAGTTCATAAAGTGCTTTTTGGATTTTTAGATTTTTGGATTTTTGGATTTTTGGAAGTTTAGACATTTGGACATTTGGACATTTGGATATTTAGTTTTTGGGCATTTAGCTTTTTGGATTTTTGGTCAAATATCTAAATGTCTAAACTTCCAAAAATCCAAAAATCCAAATGTCTAAACATCCAAACATCCATCCAAAAATCCAAAAATCACTGCAATCTCACCTCTTGGCCGTCCAATAAAGTTTGTAATCCTGCTGTTGCAATTTTTTGTCCGGCAGAAAGTCCAGATTTAATTTCAAAACCTTCCCCACTTAAATCGCCTATTGTAACACGGTGTTTTTTTACTTTGGCATTATTGCCCTCCCCTTCAATTAAAAATACAAAACGTCCGCCGCTGTCTTCTCCTACCGCATGTGTTGGTACGACCAAAGTTTTGTCATTTATTTTTTCATCGCCAAAATCAAAACTGACATTTGCGGCCATGCCGCTTTTTATTTCTTCGCCGGGATTTGTAATAGTAACACGAACGGGGTAGGTGGCCGTATTGGCATCCACGGCAGGAGCAATTTCAGTGACCGTGCCTTTGAATTTTTTATCTGCCAAGGAAGTGAAATCTACATCTACTGCCATTCCTTGTTTTACCCCATTAATTACACTTTCAGGAATACCAATAGTTATTTCCATATTTTTTCCGGCATTTAATATGGCGACGGTTTGGCCGGGGCTGACATTCTCATCTATTTCAGCCATGACTTCTGCAATGACGCCATTTTCGTGTGCATGTAAATAGCCATAACTGATCTGTTCTTTTTGGATTTCAACACCTCTTTTGGCAGATTGAAAACTTTCTTGCGCCGTTTTATAGGCATTTTTTGCGGCTTCAAAATCGCTTAGGTGAAGAACTCCCTTTTTCATACAATGAGCGCACCCGGTTCAAGCTCAATTTGGCTGTGTTCATTTGCGACTCGGCACTATTTAATTGAGTGATGGCTTGCTCATGTGCCAAGCGAGATTGCACATTATCAAGCCTCGCCAATATTTGGCCTTTTCTCACTTTTTGGCCTAATTTAATATCAAATTGAGTAATGATTCCCGTATTCCGAAAACTCAAATTGATGACCTTGTCGGTCTGAGCAGTCCCACTGAATGTTCGGATTTTTTTGCCTCCCATATAGCCGACCTCTTGGTATTTTACTGGGCGTAAAAATTTCTCTTCCGGCTTTTTTTCTTCGGCGCAAGAGAAAAATAAACTGGCCAAAATTGCAACTATGAAAATGTTGGTGAATTGTTTCATTTTATTTGATTTTTAGATTTTTAGATTTTTGGATTTTTAGATTTTTGGATTTTTGGATTTTTGGGTGTGGGGTGTGGGGTGACATTCCAAACTTCTAAATGTCCAAAGTTCCAGATCTCTAAATTTTGTTTTTATAAGAGGTTAGGGTCTTCTTGATTTCGAGAACCTTGGCGTTGAGGTTATTATATTTTTCTTTTTGAATTAATCCTATTTCTGAAGCGAAAAACAGGAGGTACTCAACTTCAGCTGCAGAGCCTGATGCAATTACTAAATATCTTTTCAATTCTGCTTTTGATTCCCTACCGCATCCTTCGACGATATTTGTTGGAATAGAAACCGCTGCTCTTCTGAGTTGGGATGTTAGACCATAAAGCTCACTTTTGGGAAAACCTTTTGTCTCTTCATAAACCTCTTTTGCGAATTGATGTGATTTCACCCAAAATAATAATTTTCTGTAGTCTTTCATTTTTGGTGGATTTTTGGACATTTAGATTTTTAGATTTTTGGATTTTTGGATTTTTGGACATCTGTACAAAAGCTCAATTGTCTAAATTTCTAAACCTCCAAAAGTCTGAATTTCCAAACATCCTACTCATTCAAAAAAGTAAGAAAGCGCTGACGGAACTGGTCGTTTTCTGTTTTGTCGTGCAATAAAAAATAATAGCCCATACTGCGTTCCAACTGCAAGGCATTGATTAAAAAATTATAGACTGCATTTGTGCGAGCCAGTTGTGCATTCAAATAATTGTTTTGTGCATCAATTAATTGGATAATATTGACAGAGCCGCTGGAATAAGCTGTTTGTGTCAATTCCAAGGCTTCCTCCGCCGTACTTTCTGATATTTTTGACAGTTCAATATTGGAAATTTGATTGGCAAGATTTAAAACATTAAACCTCACATTTGCAGAAATAGCCAATTCCGTATTGGCTTTGTTAATGTTGAGTTGGTCTTTTTGGATGGAGGCAATTTGCTGGTTGATGTTGTTCAGGTTCTGATTAAAGAGGGGCATGGAAACACTTGCGCCCAAGGTGTAATAACCATCAACGAGGGAAAACCCTGGAGGGGCCTCACTTCCAGCCCCGTTCCTATTGAAAGTACGGTTATATTGTCCTTGTGCAGCCAAGGTAGGGTAATAGCGACCTTTGCCATACAACTCAAGGGAGCGTTCAGTCGCTTCAAGATTATAATTTAACGACTTCAACTCTGGTGCATTTCGTTTTGCCTCTTCTACCAAAAATTCGATAAATGGTTCTCTCAGTTGCGGATCGTCCAAGAGCTGAGTGAGTTGGTCATAATTATAATCTTCGAAAATGCCAGCCCCGATTTCCGCATCATCCACATCGATCTCCATATTAAGGGGGTTGTTCAACACTTGGTTCAAGCTGATGAAACCCTGTTCCAACCGATTGATGGCCTCTACCATACTCTGGGTGTTCTGGGCGATTTCACTTCGGAAACGCAGCACATCCGACTTGCCTGATTGACCGGCATCAAAACTTTGTTCCGCTATTTGCAGGTTTCTTTTTGTCAAGTCCAAATTTCGTACTTGTATTTGGGTATTGGACTTCAATATCAAAGCATTGAAATAGGCATTGGAGACATCGAAGATGAGGTCTAATTCATTTGCATTGAAACTTTCCTGTTGAGCTTTCAAGAGCTCTCGCTGAATGTCAATATTGGCACTGGCACCTGCATTATAAATCGTTTGTTTTACAGTCACATTTCCAGTAGTAGAAAATTCCGGGTTCTGACCATTGCTGATTTCCGCCAGATTCGGGTCAACATAAGTGCCGCTGATCGAAGCGCTTGCGCTGGGCAGATAATTGCTTTTGGCCGATTCTACGTCCTGTTCCGATAGTTCGATATCTTTTCTGCTGGCAGCGAGGCCAAGGTTCTGATTCAGACCTTGGTTGATAGCTGTCAGGAGGTCGTACTCTTTTTCCGATAAAGGGTTTTTGAATTCACCTACAAAGTCAGTACTTGCAATCAGGCTATACTTGATAGGTACGCCTATCAATTCAGCGGTATTGAAATTGATGATCAACCTGGGGTTATATTCAATAAATACAGGCAATTCTGACAAATTGGTGCC
The DNA here is from genome assembly GCA_965222975.1 of Saprospiraceae bacterium. GTDB lineage: Bacteria > Bacteroidota > Bacteroidia > Chitinophagales > Saprospiraceae > UBA6168. Next base: position 82,278 of record CBDCVJ010000025.1, read on the forward strand.
GTTGATATAGGCTTCTACATTGAGGGAAATACGTCGCATGAATTGGTCAAAATTTTCCTCTCCTTGGTTGGTGGCAAACAATCCCGCTTCCACATCTTGAATGCCGGTGCCTGTGAATGAGGGTAGTTTTTTTTCAATGAATGTATTGGCCAAATCTTTTATTTCTTCGTCTTTCAGAAAAAATCCACCTGCAAGATAGACTGCATCTATGTCATTTAAACCAGATTTGATTTCGGCAATCGTTTGGTATGGAATGAGTTGATAGTCGGCATCCAATGCGGCGAGTTCTTTGTCAAAGGTTTCTGTCAGCGGAAGAATGTCAACAAATTCTTTTTCAACGACAATCCCGACCTTTTTGAAATTGGTCAGTTCCTTGAAAATTTGCAAGTCATTCTGGTAAGATTCCGATTCAATCAAATAAGTAAAATTGTGAATCCCCGAAGTTGCTTTTTCCAAATCGACATCGACCAGGTCTCGGTTTACCGCTCCAAACAGAATGGTCGGTTTTGGGTAGCTGCTTCGCCCACTCACTATCACATTATTGGCCACCCCCAAAAGCCAATATAATATCAGTATTGTTTGACAATAATTGCTGGTAATTCTGTTCTGCTTTTTCCAGGTTGTAATTGTTGACCAACACGCTTTCTGGTGGAAAAGTAATGTTGGCATCTTCTCCAACTACGACCTTAATCTGCTCTTGAAGCTGGAGCATAATAGGTTCGAGTTCTTCCGTCCTATTATCTATCAAAACCCCAATATTAAAGTTGCGTTTTTGACCGAACAATAAAAGTGCAAAGGCAAAAAACAGGAGTGTTGTGGCAAGTTTTTTCATGTATGTTGATTTGTTCACTTGTTTTGCAATATTTCATTTGAGTCACACTTTGCTTTGTTGACTCAGGTATTTCCCAATTAAAATGGCAATTAAAGTAGTCAGGTAAATTTGTCCAGCAATGGATATTAGAATGGCGATGGCTCTGGCAGGTTCATTTTGAGGGATTATGTCTCCAAAACCCAGCGTGGTTAATGTTACGAAGGCGAAATATATGTAACTATACGGAGAAATCGTCTGCCCATTGGAAGAAAATGACCCTGGCAAGAAAATATCGAGCAAGGTGCAAATTTGTCCTCCCATAATTCCAATGAGCATATAGCCCACCATGGCTCCATAAATTACATTCAAAGTAATTGTTTTAATCTTTATTAAGGAATTGACAAGATGGTAACCAATAAATAAAAAATAAAGCAGGCTGGTGCTAACTTGAGCTGCATCAGCAGCCTGTGCAGAAACAGTATGCCTTCCCCAAAAAAAGACTAATGCTAAAAAGCCTAAAACCAACCCAATCAGTAAATTTCTTTTGGAATTTGTTACAATATATATTCCAGTAAAAATGACAAGCGTAAAACAAGCATCAAAAACATGTTCCCCTAAATGTCCCAGCCAATACCCAAAAGACGGAAAAATTAAAATGCCAAATAAAGCTAAAAAAAGCCACAAATAATTATTTGTACGCTGATGGTGTCGTTCATCGTAATGCGGTAATTTTATGGACATTATTAGCTAATAACTGAAATTGGAAATTGAGAAAATTGAAATTTAAATTAATTTCTGTTTTCTCATTCTTCGACTGCAACTATGTAATAATTAGTATCGCCCTGCCAGGGCATGGCATGATTTATTTCTTTATAACGTAGAACAACTTTTTGGCCTTGTAATTTTTCCAAACGATTAACAATTGAATGGTCTTTTACCGAAAAACTCCAAGTGTCACTGAGTCCCTCTTCAGTGTTTTCCAAATCAATGCCACCTAATTTTAATTGTCCTTCGTGAGTTTTAAAGATGTATCCTTTTTTGGATATCTTAATTAGATCACCAGAACGGGTGCCTTCGCTATAAGTGTAATTTCCCCAGAGGAAAAAACCGATTATGGCTAAAATAATCAAACCTAAAATAGACCATAAAAGCCTCTTGGTAAATCGCTTGGCTTTCTTTACTCCGGAATCTATGGATTTTCCGATTTGCTCTTTTGTTTCGGAAATTTCTTTTGATATTTCATCCTTTTTTTCCTCAAATTCTTTTTTTAGTGAGTCCATAATTTTGAATTAAAATTTAAATGAAAATAAATATTAAAAATGAGTCATTTTTCAATTTCAAAAAAAGAACCTCTGATGGGAATTTTGTTTATTTATTTTCATTTGTATGTGTCAAATTAATTGGTAAATTATTTTTTAAAGAAAAACATTGCACCTGCATTTTTTAAAGATTCAGGTTTTCCCACATCCAACCATAGGTCATCATCATGCTGAAAGCCAATTATGGTTTCTTTTTCCATCGCCCGAAGATAAACTTCTATAATGGAAAATTTATCTTCGGTTAACATAAAATTGAAAATTTCGGGGCTTAAAACATGCATGCCAGAAAAGGCTAATCGGTTAATTGTTTGGTTGCTTAATTGAATAATTGTTTGGTGGCTTCTAATTTCTTTTGTTTTTATGTTTTCCCAACCGATTAATTGCATTTTATTATCAAATAATAAATACCTTGAAGTAACCCTATTTCGAACTGCTAAAGTAGCCAATGCATTTTTTTTCAAATGGTTTTTATAAAATTCCGCCAAATCAAAGTTGGTTAGTATATCCACATTAGTAACAAGGAATGGTTTTCCATCGTCAAAAAACCATTTTGCTTTTTTTAGCCCTCCACCTGTTTCCAATATTTTTTCACGTTCATCGGAGATTTCAATCCTGACCCCAAAATTGTTTTTGCTTTTTATAAAATCCACAATCATGTCAGCATAGTGGTGGACATTGACAATAATCTCCCGACTTCCCGCCGCTATCAACCGCTCAATGGCCCATTGGAGCAATGGCCTGCCTCTGACCTCGACCATTGCTTTTGGACGGTCATCGGTCATCGGTCGAAGTCGAGTTCCTAGGCCAGCAGCGAATAACATGGATTTCATTATAGTTGATTAGTGATTAGTGATTAGTGATTAGTTGATTAGTGATTGGCTGAAATTCTGTTTGAGGATCATTTAGTGATAAAAAGCATAATTCTAATTGTGGGTTT